>JBNKSC010000023.1:0-255089 GCA_050297075.1 Terasakiella sp. | reverse complement strand
TTGACAGAAAGAGATCATCTGAAATTACAACAACATGAAAGAACGGGACGGCCTTTGGGTGATGACAGTTTTGTTCAACGCTTAGAGGATCAGATTGGCCGTCCCCTGTTGCCGAAAAAACCCGGCCCTAAACCAAAAGATCGGTAACTGTCCCCCGAACTGGAACTGACAACTGACACCTGTCCCCCCACCTGTCCCCCGAACTGGAACTGGAGTGGCTGACCCCGGAACTCAAACTTTCAATTTTGTAATGAATGTAAGTAAGATGATATCTGAGCACGTTTGGAATTGAAATTGACATTAGTAATTTCGTCGATTTTCATTACCACAACCCCATCATCTTCTCCATGTTGATTAACTAGTCTGAACTTTATTGTCTTTTTGCTGACCTTTTCAACATATCCTTCCTGAAAATCGTCAGGGTCGTTACCCCAGATACACAAAAAAATTTTTTCTTTCTGGGATTGCATTAAAGCGGACAACACTAAGTTATTCTTAATATCCATAATGGGTTCAATTTCTTTAAAAACCTTATAGATATTGTTATTTATTTTTTGTATTTTTTTCTCATATTTCCCATTATATTCAAGCTTATAGATGTCAGATAATGCACGTATTTCGTAACCTGAAAATTCACAATTCTCATTTACTGCTTTAAGTCGAACATGGGTATCAGAAATTTGATCAACATACCCTACGGAAAAAACATCACGATCATCATAATCATCGTATAAAGAGACAATAATCCCTCTTTTTTGTGCATGAGCTAATTCTTTTTTCATTTCAACACTCAATAGATGTTCCTTATCTTTGGTATGGACGATGGGAATCACCTTTTTCTCCGCCACGATCTTTTTTGTTTCTTGTACGCCCTTTTTGGTGTTTTCCTTTTGTGCTTGGACGCATATTTTTCTTGTGCTCTTTATTTCCTTTTTTCTTATTGATAAGTATAGCTGAACCTGCACCAACTACAATAGCAGAGCCAACAAAGATAGCATCATATGCAGCTTGGAGTTCGGGGGACAGTTACCGAATTATCCTCTTAGCCCTTTCATATTTCCTTCAGAAAAATGAAGGAGATTACTATGGCACGTTTAGCACGAGTAACAATACCGAATTTACCTTATCACGTAACCCAACGTGGAAACAGGCGGCAACAAACGTTTTTCTGTGATGGCGATTATCAATTGTATCTAGATTTGTTGGCGCAGTGGTGCCTTTTCTATGCAGTTCCGGGGTCCAGTTCCGGGGTCAGCCACGAAATAATCTTTCTCTCCTCCCTCTTAGAGTATTTTTCAATCCGACCCTAACATTTTATCCGGCTGAAAATGCGGGATCGCGGAGATCAGGGTTTTGGTGTAGTCCTCTTTCGGGTTGGCAAGCACTTCATCTGCCGTTCCGGTCTCCACAATCTTGCCCTTGTTCATCACCATAACCCGTTCGCATAACAGGCGCACAACGTTGAGGTCGTGGGATACGAAAATGTAGCTCATGTTCAAATCCCGTTTTAGACGATCCAGCAATTGTAGAACAACCGCCTGAACGGACACATCAAGGGCTGAGGTCGGTTCATCTAGGATGAGCAATTTCGGGTCCACCGCAATGGCACGTGCAATGCCGACACGCGCCTTTTGTCCACCAGACATCTGATGGGGAAAACGCGAGAGAAGCTTGCGCGGCAAGCCAACCATATCGGCCAGTTCTTCGACCTTGGCGGTAATTTCCTTCTGGCTGGTCATGCCCTTCAAACGTTTTAAAGGTTCGGCAATCGCTGCCAACGATGTAAAGCGCGGGTTCAGACTATCGGTCGGGTCCTGAAACACCATCTGGATTTTCGTGCGCTGTGGCAAGCGTGAGAACAGACCGGAAGAATAAGCGGTGATGTTTTCATTATCGAAAATCACATCCCCCGATGTCGGGTCCTGCAAGCGAGTGATGATGCTGGAGGTGGTGGACTTGCCACAACCGGACTCCCCCACCAGCCCCAGACTTTCGCCTTGCTTCAAGGAAAAGGAAATATCATTGACCGCCCGGAAAACAAGTTCCGAAGGGTCTTTCTTTTTTGCCCATGGCCAGATGGAGGTTTCCACATCGCGGCGCGGATATTCCTTCACCAGATTGATCACTTCCATCAGGTTTTCGTCAAACGAAGGGGCAATATTTTTTTTCTCCGCCTGCGGTTTGATGACGGGGGCGGCCTCCAGTTCATCCGGCACAGCCGTCAGATCTTCCAGTTTGGAGTTTGGCCCGGGTGAAGCGGCAATCAGCTTTTTCGTATAGGCATGTTGCGGGTTGGTAAACAGCTCATGAACTGACGCATTTTCCACCACCTTGCCTTTTTGCATCACCACCAGCCGGTCGCAATATTCCGCCGCCATGCCCAGATCATGGGTAATCAACACCGCAGACATATTTTGTTCGCGTGCCAAATCACGCACCAGATCCATGGTTGCTTTCTGGGTTGTCACATCCAGCCCGGTTGTCGGTTCATCGGCAATCAACAGGCGCGGATCACAGGCAATGGCAATGGCAATCATCACGCGTTGACACATACCGCCGGACAGTTCAAAGGGATAAGACCAATAGCGCAATTCCGGTTCTACGATCTTGACCTTTTCCAGCATCTCAATTGCCTTGGCCTTGGCGTTTTGGCGATCTGCCTGTGCATGGCGCAGCAAGACATCTTCAATCTGTTTACCCACCGGACGAATGGGGTTCAATGCTGCGCGCGGGTTTTGAAAGATCATGGAAATTTCACGCCCGCGTAAATCGCGCAAGTCGCTTTCCTTGGCAGAGCTCAGGCTCATACCGTCAAAGGTCGCAGTGCCGTTAACGGCCTTCCCCGCCGGGTCCAGCAAACCGATGACGGTGTAGGCGGTGACGGATTTTCCCGAGCCACTTTCGCCCACAACACCGAGGATTTCACCTTTTTCGACTTTCAGCGAAACTTCATCCAGCGCACGGACCATCCCGTTGCGGGTTTTGAATTCGACGCTGAGGTCAACAACATCTAACATAGGGACAGCAGACATAACCGAATTCCTTTATTATGTACGGCGTTGCGGGTCGACCAGATCACGCAGACCGTCACCCAACAGATTAAAACAAAAAACAGCCAGCATAAGTGCTGCACCGGGGAACAGGGCCAGCCACCATTCACCGGAAACAATGTAGGTTGCGCCTTCAGCCACCATAATGCCCCATTCGGCAGCGGGCGGGCGCACGCCAAGGCCAATGAACGAAAGCCCGGCAGCATTCAGGATCGCCCAGCCCAAGTTCAGCGAAATCTGCACCATCATCGGCGGCAGAATGTTGGGAAATACCTGCGTTGCTAAAATGCGTGTATCTGAGCTGCCGCATAAACGCGCGGCATCCACAAAGCCGGCATTTCTGCGCAAGCTGGTTTCTGCACGTGCCACGCGGGCATAAAACGGCAGGTTAATAATGGCGGTGGCATAAATGATATTTTCAACCGTATTGCCAAGGGCAGCCACTATGCCCATCGCCAGAACAAACAGCGGGAAAGCCATGATGGTATCGGACACACGCCCGATGATACGATCCGTCCAGCCGCCCCAGAACCCGGCCGCACAGCCCAATGCACTGCCGATAAAAAAGGACAGGATGACGGCAGATAAAGCAATGCCCAGATCAAGGCGCGTTGCCACAATCACGCGGCTAAAGACATCTCTGCCCAGATGGTCCGTGCCGAACAGATGCACCCATGAAGGCGGTTGCAAGGCGTTGGTGGCCTGTGTTGCCAACGGGTCGTAAGGTGCCAGCCAAGGCCCCAGAAGTGCCATCAGAACAATCAGGATAAAAAGAGAAAAGGAAAAAACGGTAACGGGGTTTTCCCCCATGACATAACGGAAATGTTTGAAAAATTGTTTCATTGGTCTTTCCCCTATTCCAAAGCGACACGTGGGTCGATCAGGGTCAACACAACGTCAATCATCAGGTTTACAACAACAAATAAAAGCGCCATGGAAAGAACGAACCCCTGCACAGCCGCATAATCCGATGCAATGAGGGCTTCAATGGCGAAAGAACCGATGCCAGGCCATGAAAAAACCTTTTCCACCAACACATTAGCCCCCAACAGAAAAGAAAACACCATGCCCAGCGTGGTCAAAACCGGCAGGGAAGCATTTTTGAAAGCATAGCTGATCAACACTTTACTGCGTGATAGACCATTGGCCCGTGCGGTACGCACATAATCACTTGCCAATGCATTAAGCATGGAAGCCCGCGTCATGCGTGCAATCGGGGCCAAGGCAAACAACCCCAGTGTAATCGCAGGTAAAACCAGTTGGCGCAAGGTTGCCCCCAGTGTTTCCATATCCCCGGCAATGATACTGTCGATAATGTAAAAGCCACTGACATGGGGCGGTGCAAAATAAATGATATCAAGCCTGCCGAGCGGAGACGGGGCCCAGCCCAGCAGATAATAAAAAATGTAAATCAGGAACAAGCCGGTAAAAAAGGTCGGCAAAGACACACCGGCGGTGACCAGAACCCGGCATAAGTGGTCCATCCATGTGCCCGGCTTGGTGGCTGCCAGAACCCCAAGGGGTACGGCAACCAACACAGCCAAACCCAACCCGGTAAAGGTGAGTTCAAGCGATGCAGGCAAGCGGGTGAACAGTTCTTCCAACACCGGTTGCCCGGTGCCCAGCGACATGCCCCAATCCCCTTTCATGAGATTTTCGACATAGATGAAGAACTGTTCAATCCAGCTTCTATCCAGACCAAGGGATTTGCGGACCTCGGCAATCGAGTTTTCATCCGCCATGGCTCCGGCAAAATAAACCGCCGGGTCCCCGGGCAAAGCCCGGGTCAGCGCAAAGGAAATGACAATGATACCGAAAACAGAAGGAAGCGCCTGTAACAACCGTTTTCCGATCTGAATGAGTTTGGTCCGCATTTATTTAAGTCTTTCTTCTTATTGATTTTATGCTTTTGAAATATTGTGCACATCAAGCTGACGGTGGAACCATGATGCATAGCCTTCAACATTCTTTTGCATGGCTGCATCCAGATAGGGCTGATACATCGGGATCCGCGGTACATCCGTAAAGGCAATTTCCATCATGCGTTTAACGTTTGCATCATATTGCGAATCAGACACTTCCATATGCAGCGTTTCATCCACCAGCTTTTCAATTTCTTCATTCTTGTAATTGGAAGAATTGAACAGGTGGCCGTATTTATACGCCCAGAAGAAATAATAATCCGGATAGTTCAACCAACCGCCAAAGTTATCCAGGTGCATGGGCAGACGTTTTTCAACAAGGCAGGCTGTGCGCCAATTGGCACCCGGAATTTTATCCAGTTTTACCTTGATGCCGATTTTCGCCAGAGATTCCTGAATCAAAAGAGCAGTCGGTTCCTGCCAAGCGGCAAGGCCAAGGTTGAAAGACAGGGTGCTTTCAAAGCCATTTTCAAAACCGGCTTCTTTCAACAGGGCCTTTGCCTTGTCATAGTCAGTATCGTAAGGAAAGGGTTGCGGCCATTCAATTGAGGTCGGTTTCATCTCCTTGCCGCCAAACATCGGTTTTGCCCGGCCATAAGCAGCAGCCGCCATAATATCTTTATAAGGCACCGCATAGGCAATGGCTTGACGGACTTTCACATTGTCAAACGGCTTATGGTTCAGGTTCAGCCCCAGCACATGCATGCAGTTGTCAATCGGCGCACCGGAAATTTTAACATTGCCCTTGCCTTCCAATTCTTTTGAATCCTTGGCCGGGATGTTCACATAGAGGTCTGCATCACCGCGTTCAATCAAGGCCCGGCGCGTGGATGCAGAAGGCACTTCACGCACAATCACGCGTTTTACGCCCGGCAATTCCCCCAAAGCCCAATCATCATTGCGCTCATAAACGAACTGCTGGCCCGGGTCCCAGCGCACGATTTTATAGGCACCGGAACCGGCCGGTGTTTTATGCAGGTATTCCGTTGCCCACGGATCTTCCGCCGTTGCGTGCGCCTTGGCAACCTTGGAATTGATGATAAACGGGATCGGCACCGCCAGGTCAGGCAAGGTCAATTTGGACGGGGCCGGTAAATCGATACGGAAGGTCATCTTGTCAACCACAACAAACTGTTCCGGTTTGGTCATGGAACCGGCTTTCATTTGCACCGCCGGGAAACCACCCAGAGTGACAGCACGGTCAAAGGACCATTTGACATCTTCGGCTGTAACCTGCGAGCCATCCCAGAATTTTGCTTTCGGGCTGATTTTAAACGTCAGGGATTTACCGTCTTCTGCAACGCTCCAGCTTTCTGCGACTTCCGGTTCTATCTTGGTGGAATCATAAGACATGGACCCATCCGGCAACGTCTTTACACCAAAACGGACCAAGCGGTCATAGATATTGACGGTTACCTGATAGCTCGGGCGGTTTGTGCCTTTGCGGTGCAAGTCAAGGCTGTTGATGCTGTTTCCGGCCACAACGACCAGTGTATCCTTGCGCCCGGCGGCTTCGGCAGGCAGAAAACGCAGGAATGGAATCACCGAAGCACCGGCTGCGGCCCCGAAAGTTTTTAAAAAGTCACGTCTATGCATAAGAGTACTCCTGAAAGGATATTAAATTGAGTTAAGACAGAGAAGACAAATACGAACGCCAACCGCCGTATTCAGAAACATCCGTTGCCCCGTTAAGGGCAATCGGTTCACAGATAAAACCTTTGATATTTTCCCCATTGGCAAGGCTAAGCGTCCCAATCCCGAGAGGATGAGGAATGGCACTCATAAATTCACCAAAGGCTTTTTTAGGCAACGCCCAGACTTCCAGATCAATGGAATGCCCGCCCTCTTCCTGACGGATCAACCCTGGGCGTAACGGCAAGTCCCCGGCAAGCTTATAAAGCTTGTATTGTGGTGCTGTTTGGGCGCGATATAAGAAACGTCCGCCAAGCCCCGTCAGCTCATGATTTAATGGCAGTCCCGACATATGAGCCCCAACAGCACAAAGCACAATTTCATCATCATGCACCGCTGCTTTTACAGGAGGCAGAGCGTCAAGGACATGCCCGGTTGCGCCCAGTTTCACGCCAGCCATTTGATGGATTTGGCGGGCCAGTGATGCGACTTTGCCATCTTCACCTGAACCTGCCAGCAATGTGACAGAACCCGGGCGGTTATCGCTACGTGGCTGCGTGGGAACCGCAATCGCGCAGAGGTCCATTAAATTGACAAAATTGGTGTATAATCCTAAATAGGAATTAAAACTTATAGCGTCATTTTCCAGATCAACCAACGAATAGAAGGTCGGGATCGTCGGCACACACAACAGGTCCACACTTTTCATTGCCTTGGCAGCAACACGTTTCAAGGACTGTAATTTATAATATCCCTTAAAGGCATCAGCAGCGCTATATTGCTCGGCCCCTTCGATGATCTGACGGGTCACGGGAAAAATTTTATCCGCTTTGTTCACCAGCATCTCTTCAATGGCTGCATAGCGTTCGGCCACCCACGCCCCTTCATACAGCATGGCTGCCACATCGTAAAAAGGCTTGAAATCAAGTTCGACGATCTTACCGCCCAAGTCCTGAATTTGCTTTACACTGGCTGCAAAGTTTTCACGTTGAACGTCATCCCCCTTAAAGTCGATGGTCTTTTCGTCAGGAATACCAACGCTAAAAGAGTTCGCAAGCTCGCCCAAACTACCAATGGAGATATTCTTGGAATAGGCATCAGCTTCATCATAACCGCATGCAACCTCAAAAGCCTGATAGGCGTCATCCACACTCATGGCAAAAACCGAAATGGTATCAAGGGTGCGACAAGCCGGGACCACACCGCTGGCCGACAAGCTGCCCAATGACGGTTTCAAGCCGACAATATTGTTCAAGGCGGCAGGTACACGACCGGAGCCGGCGGTATCTGTGCCCAGCGCAAAACTGACAATCCCATGGGCCACAGCCACGGCAGAACCGGAACTGGACCCCCCCGGTACAATTTCAGGATCAAGCGCATTTTTCGGCACAGGATAGGGTGTGCGCACCCCCACAAGCCCGGTGGCAAACTGGTCCAGATTTGTTTTACCAATCACCAGTGCTCCGGCATCAAGCAACTTTTGCACAACAAAAGCATTGGCTTGCGGCATATATTCATAATCCGGGCAAGCTGCTGTTGTCGGCAATCCCGCCACATCAATGTTATCCTTTACCGCAAAAGGAATCCCCCACAAAGGTTTGCCCTCAGGATGAAACGTTCCAAGTTTCTCAACAGATTTAAGAACATCCTGTTCAGGGAGAAGAGTAATGAAAATTCCCTCATCATCAATTTCATAGATGCGACGAAAAACCTCTTTGACCAACTCTTCAGGGGACAGACCATCCAGATAGGCCTGACGAATGGAGGAAATATCGAAAGACAAATTATTTAACATAGGCACACCGTTGTTTCATGGTTTTACCATTAGAGCAGTTGTGCCCGCTTCGTTATGCTGCTATTTTCAACTCAGAGCGATGCATTTTTTGCATCAATGAAATTAAGATATTGTTATGAAACACTTATTACCCATAAAATACATTGATGCAGTTGCGAAATCAGGTTCCATTCGCAAGGCGGCAGACATGCTTTCAATCACATCAACTGCTTTGAACAGACGAATTCTTGCCATGGAAGAAGAACTGGGCGTGAGAATTTTCGAACGCCTGCCCCGTGGTGTGCGCTTGTCAGCAGCCGGCGAAATTCTCATCCATCATATTCGTAACCAACTTTCCGATATGGAACGGGTCAAGGGACAGATTGCGGATTTATCAGGCGAACGCCGCGGTCATATTGCCATTGCGTGCAGTCAGGCTCTGCTGCCCTATTTCCTGCCCGAACAGATTTCAAAATACCGTGCAGAACACCCTGCTGTCACCTTCGAAGTTCTGTTGCGCGACAGACAAGCAGCCGAACAGGCACTGGTCGATATGTCTGCCGATATTGCCCTTGTCTTTGAACCCGTGCGCTTACAGGAATTTCACCATATTTTAACCATCAAACAACCTGTCTACGCCATGATGGGCGCCGACCATCCCCTTGCCAACAAAGGCGTTCTACGCCTGCGCGAATGTCTGCGCTACCCGGTTGCCCTGCCAACACCGTCTTACGGAGTACGTCACCTTCTGGAAAATGCTGTTAATCGTTCCAACCTGACTATGAACGTAGCTGTCGAGTCAGACAGTTTTGAGTTTTTACGCCATCATGCCATTGCTGAAAACATGATCTCTTTTCAGATCTCAATCGGCCTGCCCCCCCTGTTTTCATCCTCCCAAACAGTGACCAAGCCCTTGGATGAACGCGATGTTCCGCCGGGCTACCTTTATTTTGGTCAACTCAAAGGGCGCACTCTTCCCGTTGCCGTGGCCCGTTTTGCCAACCAGCTTAATGAAGCCCTTGTTGAAAGGTTCGATTTTCCACCAAGCGAAGAATAAGAGGATTATTTTTGCAGGAAAGGACGCGCCGTATTCACCAGTTCCATCAAGCAGTCAGTAAGGCTCCGCCCGGATGTATCCAGTGTATAGTTCGCCAGTTTATATTCTGCTTCGCGTTCCCCAAGAATAAGGCGAAGATCATCCAGCGCTTCCTTATTGCCCGCCATGGGGCGCAGGTCCCCCTGGTCCAGTACACGCTGCATATGTTCTTCCGGCGATGCTTTCAGCCAGATGGTATAAAAGTTATCCAAAAGATGATTGAACGTATCGGATTGCGAAACCAGACTGCCGCCAACTTCCAGAACCACGGTCTGGTGATCGCGCAAAACGCTATCAAGGGCCTGCTTTTCATAGCGCCGAAACGCGATTTGTCCCCCCAAGGAAATCAACTCGCCGATATCCATCTGGGCTTTCTTTTCAATCACTTCACCAAGGCGAATAAACGGAATGCGAAATTCATCGGCCAACAGGCTACCCAAACGGGTTTTTCCTGCACCGCGCAAACCGATCAAGGCAATGCCATGACCTCTTTCTATTTTTTCACCAAAATGCTCTTTCAATACTGAAAATGCAGACTTTTGGTCTTCATCCTCAAGGTTACGCAAGAAATTAAGCAAGGTTGAATTGAGCGAGCGCGCTGTGGTTTCCGGCAAAAGGTCCGAGATTTCCACATCCAGTGCATGGGCAATACGCCATAGCAAAGCAATGGAAATATTGGCCTTTCCCGTTTCGGCTTGCGCAAGATACCTTTCCGACACATCGGAATGGCGCGATAGGTCCTTACGGATCATCCCACGGCGTGAGCGAATAACCTTAATCTGTTCGCCAATCCGGGCAATATACTTCTCCAGTTCCGGATCATCCGAAACCGCAGCGCTGTCTTTCTTTGCCTTGTTTTGTCTTTCAGTCATTCGTTGGCCAATCAACTCGCCCTTTAGTGCACTATACTTCCTATCCTTATACCAGACGCTAACGCCTTCGCAATAACCTTCTGTCGTTCTTTTGAGCTTATCCCAGCCCGTGAGGGGCCGGGGCCGTGTTGACAATTTTGCTCAGGAGGTTTTCATATTTACCCTGCGGCTTGTCCCCGAAAACGGGATCATCATGATCCTGAAACACCCGGTCCAGTTCTTCCCAGACCTCATCACCAATCACTTTATCGGCCAAAGGCAGGATTTCTTTTTCTTCCAGCCCCATATGCTGCCATTCAAAATCCCGGTAGGCTTTAGCCACCTTCACGTACGAAGGCAGGTTTTCCTTCGGGTTTTGCCTAAAATCCGCCAAGGCTTGATCCAGTTCATCCAGCAGACCGACCCCTTTTTCATGTTCGCCTTCCAGCTGTTCCACTTTTTCCCTGATTTCAGGGCTGGCTTTACATAAGGCGGGGAACAGATAGCCGTCTTCCTTGGGATGGTGGAACTTGTAAAGGAAAGAACGACAGTATTCATGCACGCTTTCCAGTAAATCAAAATCCGGCTCAATCCGGGCCTGAGCAAGATCGTCAAGAACCCCGATAAAACAGTTGATAATGGCAGCCAGACGGCGGTGTTCGGTTCGAATAATCGTGATGGTTCTACGCATTTCTTTATCCTTTTCTACACCCCGATGTTACGTGCAAGAATGTCTGGGTCTGCGCGCAGTTCATCGCTTGTCCCTTCAAACACGATATTGCCTTTGACCAGAATGATATTGCGGTCTGCCATATCCAGAATGGGGCCGATGTTTTTATCGACAATAATGGTTGAAATACCATCATTCCTGATAATTTGGATAATGCGCCAAATCTCTTCACGGATCAGTGGTGCCAGACCTTCCGTTGCCTCATCCAGAATCAACAGTTCCGGGTTGGTCATCAAGGCGCGGCCAATGGCCAGCATCTGCTGTTCGCCACCGGAAAGCTGGCTGCCCATATTGTCCAGCCGTTCGGAAAGCCGGGGAAAGGTTTCCATCACCCGCTCAAACGTCCAGCGGCTTTGCCCATCCATACCGGGACGTGCCGGCATTTGCAGATGTTCACGCACGCTCAGGTTATGGAACATACCGCGTCCTTCCGGCACATAAGCAATATGGCGTTTAATGACATTATAGGGTCGCGCGCCCGTCATATCCTGCCCAAAGATTTCAACCCGTCCCTCTTTGGGTGGTACAAAACCGAGAATGGAACGCAAGGTGGTTGTTTTACCCATCCCGTTGCGCCCCATCAGGCTGACGGTTTCGCCTTTGCGCACAGAAAAATCAACCCCGTGCAGAATATGGGAGGCACCATAATAGACCTGTAGCCCTTCGGCTTTAACGATGTAATCCTGTGTCATCTTTAAAACCCTCCTTCACTGCCGAGGTAAGCTTCCTGCACCTGCTGACTGGAACGAATTTGTTCAGGCGTTCCGGTTTCCAGAACCCGGCCATTGACCATCACCGTCAACCTATCAGCCACAGCAAAGACCGCATCCATATCGTGTTCAATCAACAACAGGCTATATTCCTGCGCCAGTTCCTTGATCAGTTCCACCAGCATTTCGGACTCTTCCTTGCCCATACCGGCCATGGGTTCATCCATCAACAACAGGCGCGGCTGTGTGGCCAGCATCATGCCGATTTCAAGCTGGCGCTGTTCGCCATAGCTCATAGAGGCTGCAACCGTATCTTTTTGATGTATCAGGCCACATTTTTGCAAACTACCAAGCGTCAGTTGTTCCACCTCATTCATAGAACGTGCGGGCTTAAAAAATCGCATGGAGGTCTTTTGGCGTGACTGCGCTGCCAACCAGACATTTTCAAAGCAGCTCAGTTTCGGGAAAATATTGGTCTTCTGAAAACTGCGCCCGACCCCGAAATGTGAAATCACATAAGGCTCCAGACCGGTTAGATCCTTACCTTCAAAAGTGACGGTTCCATCCGAAGGCACAAGGTCACCGGATAACAGGTTTACAAGAGTGCTTTTGCCCGCCCCATTGGGGCCTAAAATCGCATGGACTTCCCCCTTGAGCAGCTCAAGGTTCACATTATCCACAGCCACCAGACCGCCAAACCGTTTGGTCAAATCCTGTGTTTTTAAAATGACGTCAGCCATGGGTTTCCTCCTGTCCTTCAGCCTTCACAGGCGTTTGTTCTTTCTTTTTGACAAGATCAAGCAAAGCTCCCCCAATCCCGTTGGGCAGGAAAAGCACAACCGCAATCATCACTGTTCCCATCAGCATCAGCCAATGGTCGGTAAAGCTTTCAAACGTGAAGTGCAGAATTTCAAAAACAAAAGCACCAATGGCCGGACCAAAGATTGTCCCCGCCCCGCCCATGATCACCATCATCAGCGCATAGCCCGAAGTATGCCAGCCCAGTTGTGTAGGGTTGACGAAACCATATTGTGTCGCAGCCAAAAAGCCCGCCAGCCCGGCCAAAGTCGCCGCAATCACGAAACTGACGATTTTATAATGGTTGGTGTTATAGCCGATTGCCCGGACCCGGTGTTCATTGGCATGAATACCGACCAGCACTTGGCCGAAGGGTGAACGCAGCAGCATACGCAAGATCAGATAGACAAGGGCAAGACAGGCAAGACTGACATAAAAAATCGTCTCTTTGCTTTCCAGATCAATCACTTGCAAACTGCCCAGCATGACAGCCGGTTTCAGCATAATGTACATGCCGTCCGAGCCACCGGCAAAATCCGCATCGTTGAAAAAATAAAAGGCCATCTGCCCGAAGGCGAGTGTCACCATAATAAAATAGATGCCCGATGTCTTGATGGTCAGATAAGCGACCACAGCCCCAAGCACCGCACAGCTTGCCAGTACGATAGGCAAAACAATCCAGATATTGGCCGCTTCATATTCCGGGGAAATCAGGGCCAGAACATATCCGGCTACCCCGAAAAACAAGGCATGGCCCATACTGACCAGACCGGTGACGCCGACCAGCAGGTCAAGGCTCATCGCCAGAATGGCAAAGATAATAATAGATGTCAGCTTTTGCATATAAAAGCTGGCCTTGGTGGCGAAAACCATATCCCCGTAAAGCGGATAGCACAGCATCAGAAGAAACAAAAAGCCCAGAAGAAAAGTAATGGAACGTGGGGTGTGATACATAAAAACAGCCTCTTAACTTCTAAGCGAACAAACCGCGGGGTTTCACCAGCAGAACAACGGCCATCACCAGATACACCATCACACTTGCCAAAGACGGGAACAGAACCGGACCGAACGTACTGACCAGCCCAACCAGCATGGCACCCCAGAAGGCCCCTTTGATGGAACCAATGCCGCCAATCACCACAACCACCAGACAGATGATTAAAACATTGTCCCCCATGCCCGGATAAACCGAACTCAACGGGGCAGAAATCATGCCCCCCAGACCAGCCAACGCCACACCGGCGGCAAAGATAATGGTGAAAAGCGTGCGTACGTTAATGCCCAACGCCTCAACCATTTCACGGTTGCTGGCCCCTGCGCGGATCGTCATGCCAAGGCGGGTTTTCTGGATCACCCAATACATGCCCACCGCCAGAACCAGACAAATGGCTGAAACAGCCAAGCGATAAACCGGATATTGCATGGTTTCAGTCAGGGTAATGGAACCGGAAAGCGCTTCGGGTACAGCCACCCCATGGGTATCATTACCCCAAAGGATGCTCTGAATATCATTCAAGATCAAAATCAGGCCAAATGTCAGCAACACCTGAAACAGATGATCACGCATATAAAGCCGGTCGATCAAAAAACGTTCAATCACAATTCCCAGAACCAGCATCACCGGAATCCCCAGCACAATGGCAACACTCAGGCTACCGCTCCAGTCCGTCAGTGCATAAGCCAGAAAAGCCCCGATCATATACATCGCCCCATGGGCAAGGTTGATCACCCCCATAATGCCGAATACAAGAGTCAGGCCGCTTGAAATCAAAAACAGCAACAAGCCGTATTGCACACTGTTCAGAAGCTGAATCAGGATGGTGGCAAGGTCCATTTTTCCCTCCGAAGATTAAAAAAACGGGAAGCCCGTGCCCAAACACAGGGCTTCCCGCCAGTTTTGGCTTATTTCGCCATAGAACAACCTGTTGCCGGGTCTTCGACGGCTTGTGCAGCCACTTTGACAACAACGTTCTTCCCGTTCTTCACTTCACGGAGGTACATGTTTTGAACCGGGTTATGTGCTTTGGAGAAATGCCAAGCCCCACGCGGGCTCTCAATTTTAACAGCTTCCATTGCCTTGATCAGGCCTTCGCGGTCTTTTGTATTGCCTTTGACCGCATCAAGGGCCTGCACCAGCATCTGCCCGGCATCGTAGCCTTGAACGGCATAGATATCTGCCGCTTTACCATAGGCTTCCTGATAGGCTTTCTGGAATGCCTTGTTGGTGGGGTTATCCAGTGTGGCTGCGTAATGAAGGGTGGTTTTAACACCTTCGGCAGCCGGGCCTTGTGCCTTCAGGGTACCATCGGTCACAAAACCGGAACCCAACAGCGGAATGGTATTTTTCAAACCGGCTGCATCATAGTCTTTGACGAACTTCACAGCACCACCACCGGCATAAAAACTAAAGACGGCATCAGGCTTAAGTGAAGCGATTTCAGTCAGGTAGGACTGGAATTCCACTTTGGGGAAAGGTGTCAGGAATTGTTTTACAACCTCACCACCAGCAGCTTTGAAACCTTCTTCAAAGGCACTGAGAGACTCTTTCCCGAAACTATAGTTCCACGCGATGGTTGCAATTTTGCGATAGCCCATTTCATAAGCCATTTTACCCATGGGGTAAGAGGTTTGCCAGGCGCTGAAAGAAGTACGGAAAATGTTCGGTGCACAGAACTGTCGTGTGGCCGCATTCAAACCCGCATTGGGGATAATGGTAATCGCCCCTTCCTGACGGGCAATCTTGATCATCCCCATGGCAACACCGGAATGCACCGGGCCGATGATAACATCGGCGCCTTCACCATTGACAAGGCGGTTCATATTCTGCGGGGCCTTGCCCGGGTTAGCTTCGGAATCAACCGTGATATATTCCACCTCACGGCCACCCAGCTTGTCACCATTCTGACTGATGGCCAGTTCCATCCCGTTGGTGATGGCTTCACCCAGTGCGGCAAATGTGCCGGTATAAGGCAACATCACGCCGATTTTCACGGGTTCTGCCGCAAGGGCTGCGCCTGAAACCAGTACCGCTGCTGCACCACCAAGAGCCGCCTTGCGGAACATGCGGGAAAATAGTTTGTTGTTAAGAGTATGTTTCATACCCAAAGTACCTCCATGTTAAAAAGAAAATTCGCTTTTGTTTTTGTTATTGCGAACGACCTTCCGCAACGCCACCGCCAGCCTGAATATAACTTTCAATTTTTTGGCGAATGTCATCGGGAATTGAGACCGGCACCATTTTCTTGTTGTTGACGAAACAACAGGTCAAACTGGCCGAAAAAGATGTCACCTCATCATTGCGCACCCCCTGTAGATCAAACGACAGGGACGCATTGCCCAGCTTCTCAATCCGGACATGCGTGTCCAGACGATGGCGCGGCGTTAAAGGGGCGTGAAAATCAATATAAGCTTTTACAAAGGGTGTGCCTGTAGAACGGTCCAGATTAAGCACGTACCAGTCTGTTTCGCAGACATGGCGAAACCAGTCCTCAATCGCTTCAAGACAAAAATCCAGAAAACGTGCCGTATAGGCAATGGCGGCTGCATCCGTATCCCCCCAGTTGATGGGGCGTGAATGAATAAAGGGAACTGTCATATTCATCCCCGTCCCTTAATATGTTTCAACATGGTAGCGCCCGCTTTCGCGCATCCGGCTTCTGAGTTCAGGCCAGTTCAGACCATTGCCCTCACAGATTTTTGTAAAAGCCTCTTCAACGCCAATTTCCATGCCTTTCAGACCACAGAGATAGATGAAAGTATTATCGTCTTTCAGCCATTCCGCCACATCGAAACCACATTTCAAAATTCGGTCCTGCACATATTCCTTGGGCTGGTCCACCTCACGTGAAAAACAGAGCTCCTTGCGGATCAAACTATCCGGCAGTTTTTGCAACGGGCCGAAATACGGCAAATCTCCTTTGGTACGGGCACCGAAAAACAACATCATTTTCCCCGGGTCGCCCGGCTGGCGTTTACGCCTGCGCCGTTCTGTCATGGCGCGAAACGGGGCTGACCCGGTGCCGGTACAGATCATCATGATGTTGGCTTCCGGGTTATTGGGCATCAGGAAGGTGGAACCGAACGCCCCTGTGACCTGAACTTCATCACCTTTTTTCAGGTCACATACATAGTTGGAGCCAACGCCTTTCTTCACCTCACCGTCTTCGTCATAGATAACGCGTTTTACAGTAAGGGACAGGTTGTTATGGTTCGGGCGTTCCCCGTCACGCGGGCTGGCAACGGAATAAAGGCGCACATTATAGGCTTTGCCACGTTCATCCGTGCCCGGGGGGATAATGCCAATGCTTTGGCCTTCCAGCACAGGAAAGGCCGTTGTCCCAAAATCCAGAACGATATGGTGAATATCTGAATCGCTTTCTTCCGAAGTGATGCGGTAATTGCCCGCAACCTTGGCGATGGCAGGGGTTTCACGGGTATAAATATTGATAAAGGGATGAGCTGCGGAAAACGGAGGCAAGACTTTGCCCTGCTGGCCCTGATGGGCTACATCCAGAATTTCGCTGGCTTCATCTTCCAAAGCCTCATGATCGGCATTGTTCACCGGGGTATCGGTGGCAACCTGTTCTTCTTCATCGGGTAATTCATCCCAGGAGAATTGTTCTTCCAATGAGTAGGGTGTTGAAACCATGCGCCAGTGGTCAATAGCCCCTGTCGGGCAGGGCGCAATACAATTCATACAGTAATTACAGAGTTCCGCATTCACCACATAATTGTCTTCGTTGTGGGTCACCGCCCCATCAATCGGGCAATTTTCTTCGCATGTGTTGCAGCGAATACAGACCTCGGGATCAATCAGGTGCTGTCGAATTGCACTCATCTTGGGCTCCTGGTAATTAAAATTATTAAAGTTCTTTTTGGATAAAAGAGGGCGACCCGGTCGTTCAGGGGTCACCCTCTTCTCTCGGGAGGTACTTAGTTGGCGCTACCGTAAATTTTGACGTATTCAAAATCACCCGGTTGCGCGTTGATGCCGACTTTCGGGGCCGCAATCCAGCTTGCGTATTCACCCACCTCATAGACAGGTTTCATCAAATCCTTGAGGAATTCGAGGTCCGCGTCATTGGGCAGATAATCAAATTCCTTGGCCATCCAGCTTGCTTCATCCACAAGGTCACCTTCCGGGGTGATCCACTGTTCGGCAAATTCACCGATCTTGCGGTTAAAGCCCATGTGCGGCATAGTGAGGTCGAAATCCACACCCATTTTCGTGATCAGCTTGTTCCAACGCTTCACACCACCGTTGGCATCATTGATATAATCATAAAGCAAACGGGCATTTACAGCGTTCAGAGCCGGTTCTGATTCCTGAACGATTTGGCCGTCAACCACACGCCAGACATCGAATGTTGCGTTATGAAGCTGATGGTCATCTTCCAGCTTTGTTTCTTCAAAACGGCCTTTCAGACCGGCTTCATAAAAGGCTGCACCGTTTGTTGAAACTTCTGCACCAAACAGATCTTCGGTTACAGAAACATGGAAGTTCAGTTTCTTCTGAATGGTCGGCAGGTCAATCACACCCAGGGCACGAACCGCTTCAATGTCGTAAGGGTCCGTAATGCCTGCATCGTTCATCGCCTGACAGGTTTTCTCAACAACACGTGACACACCGCTTTCTCCCACAAACATATGGTGGGCTTCTTCGGTCAGCATAAAGCGGCAAGTGCGTGACAGCGGGTCAAAACCACTTTCCGCCAAAGAGGCCAGCTGCATCTTGCCATCACGGTCGGTAAAGTATGTGAACATGAAGAAAGACAACCAATCCGGTGTTTCTTCGTTAAAGGCCCCCAGCATGCGCGGACGGTCCGCATCACCGGAACGGCGTTGCAACAGTTCTTCCGCATCCTGACGGCCTTCCTTGCCGAAATATTTTTGCAGCAGGTAAACCATGGCCCAAAGGTGACGGCCTTCTTCCACATTCACCTGAAAAAGGTTGCGCATGTCATAAAGGGACGGTGCGGTTTTACCGAGGTAGCGTTGCTGTTCCACAGAAGCCGGTTCGGTATCACCCTGAATAACAACCAGACGGCGCAAGAGAGAGCGGTATTCAGCCGGGACTTCCTGCCAGGCCGGTTCCCCTTTATGTTTGCCGAAATTGATTTTGCGGCCCTCTTCTTGCGGGGCCAGCAAAATGCCCCAGCGATATTCCGGCATTTTAACATGGTCAAAAACGGCCCAACCTTTCGGGTCCACACCAACGGCGGTTCGCAGATAGACTTCGGATTCCTGAAAACCCTCCGGTCCCATATCTTTCCACCAGTCGATATAATTCGGCTGCCACGCTTCAAGCGCTTTTTTCAGACGACGATCGCTCGAAAGATCGACGTTATTCGGAATAAGGTCGTCATAGTTGACTTCGACCACTGCTTCACTCATAAAACTTCTCCCAGTTTGAAGTACTGTTCAATTACACTCTGTTGTAGTCGTAGGAAGGACGTGTGCCTGTGCCATACAACTTCAGAGCCCCCCCATCAGCAACCGCATTGGGCCGCTGAAAAATCCAGTTTTGCCACGCCGTCAAGCGACCGAAAATTTTGGTTTCCATCGTTTCCGGGCCAGCAAAACGCAAGTTCGCTTCCATACCTGTCAGGGCGTCGGGCGAATAGCTCACACGCTCTTCCATAAACAGGCGGATATCTTCTTCCCAGTCGATATCGTCATAAGCTTCGGTAATCAGCCCCATGGCATCGGCTTCTGTCGCCAAAATGTCGCTGCCGATTTTATCTTTGGCTTTTTCAACACTTTCCGGTTCCCCAAGAAAGCGGGTTTCCAGACGCGACAGGTCATTGCTCATCAACATCGGGCCGAAATTAAAGGTAGACAAACGCACAACAGCTTGCGGCGTATCATCGCCTTCAAACTGACCTTCCAGCATATAACTGCGGTCTGCCGCAAAAATCAGTTCTGCCAAGATACCGACAAAACAACTACCCGGTTCAACCAGTGTCACCAGCGTGCGAGACGTCATATCAACGCGCTTGAGTGTACGTTTCCAGTAAAGAACGATTTCACGGATGAGCCAGTTATCGCCATTGTCAGCCAACAGTTTTTCGTAGCCTTCAATCAGGGATGCATCGCCTTGTGTTTTGAAGACCAATGTGCCGACTTCGGTTTCGTTGGTACGCAGATGCAAGATGGCATCATCCAGTTCACGCACCAGCGCCAGTGACCAGAAATCAGCCCCTTGCGCTTCCACAGCGTCCAAATCGGCAGGCGCAGCCGTTTTCGGGCCATGTAGGGTCAAAGTCGCAATGCGGCCTTCATGGTCAATCTCGACTGTGAGGTTGTCATACTGAACCTTGTTGTCGCTGACGGTGCGGTTCAACGGTTTCAGTTCAACCCCCTTGGCATCGGAAGGACGGTCTGAACCTTGTGCAAATTCATGGGCGCGTTTGCTGACTTCATCGTTAAAGAGAGACCCTTTAATGCTTTCATCGACAAGGCGCCAGTCTACAGCGCGCTGACCGCGTGCGCCTTCTTCAATACTACAGAAGATATCTGCACGGTCACGGCGGACCTTGCGTTTATCAACCACACGGGTCAAGCCACCTGTACCCGGCAAAACCGCCAGCAGCGGAACTTCCGGCAGGGAAACGGACGCACTGCCATCGTCAATCAGCATGATATAATCGGTCGCCAGTGCCAGTTCATAACCACCACCCGCAGCCGTTCCATTTACCGCGCAGATATAGCGCTGACGGGAAAACTCGGTCGCATCCTCAATGGAATTACGTGTTTCGTTGGTGAACTTACAGAAATTCACTTTATGGGCATGGGCAGATTTACCCAGCATGCGAATATTTGCACCGGCGCAGAAAATACGATCTTTGGCCGAACGCATCACAACGCTTTTGACCTCAGGGTGTTCAAAGCGCAGACGCTGAACGGCATCATATAATTCAATATCAACACCCAAGTCATATGAGTTCATCTTCAACTCATAACCGGGCTTCAGGGTTGCCTCTGCATTGACGTCCATCGTCAGGTAAGCAACCGGGCCATCAAATTCCAGCTTCCAGTGTTTAT
Source organism: Terasakiella sp. (assembly GCA_050297075.1). Classification (GTDB taxonomy): domain Bacteria; phylum Pseudomonadota; class Alphaproteobacteria; order Rhodospirillales; family Terasakiellaceae; genus Terasakiella. The sequence goes on along the minus strand of JBNKSC010000023.1, from coordinate 234,483 downwards.
ACTGCTGGGGGGAGGTCTGAAAATCGATCAACGGAAAAACTCCTAGGTAAGGTTATTTCTTTAAAAGCTGAAGGAACTATAATGCATCATATTTCACACCGCAAGACATAAGGTGCATTTTAATGCATATTTTTATAATTCCTAAAAACTGTTTATTTTCATACCTCTAGCCTTGAGTTACATATATATTATTGATTAAAAAGATTTATTCTGACTTTTTAACAAACTTTCACATGACATTTTTTTGTTCATTGCCTGCATGTGATTCCATATACATCTCATCTAAAAGTCATAAAAAAATGCTGCACCTTGCGATGCAGCATGAATTATATTGCAATAGCTAATTCGGGAAACTAAACCCGCTCAATCACCATGGCGATGCCTTGCCCCACACCAATACACATGGAGCAGAGCGCATATCGTTTCTTCTGGCGCATCAACTGATAGGTTGCCGTTGTCACAAAGCGCGCACCACTCATGCCCAACGGGTGGCCGATGGCAATGGCGCCCCCTTGCGGGTTGACGCGCGGGTCATCATCTGCCAGCCCAAGGTCGCGCAAAACGGCCGATGGGTGTGCGCACGGCATCACAAATATAGGCATTTTTCATTACGTTATTCCTTATCCGACATGTCATAAAAACCGCAACCGGCGGCTTCTGCCTTCAAAATGAAAGGAGAAACACGATAGCGGTCTTCCCCGTAAGCTTCGCCAAGGCCGCGCAGCACCGACAGGATGGTCGTCATGCCAACCTCATCGGCCCATTCCAGCGGGCCTTTCGGGTAGTTCACCCCACCCTTCATGGCGATATCCACATCCTGCACGCTGCATACGTTCTGATAAACCGCATCCGCGCCTTCGTTGGCGAGCATGGCAAGGCTACGCATAACAATCAGCCCCGGGACATCTTGAATGACACTGACTTCTTTGCCCAACATCTGGAACAGGGCAATGGCATCATTCAGGGCTTGATCCGATGCCTGCAAGGCTTTGGCCAGCACCATGTGCTTTGCCGTCCCATAATCAAGGCAAAGGTCAAAATGGATCAAGTCCTCCACCGCATCATCGCGGCTGCGAACACTGGCAAAGCGCCCATCGCTCAACATCAGGTTTGCCTGCCCAGCCGAAATCACCCCCGGCTTGGTTGCATCTTCCTGCACATCAGGGCTCAGGCTGCTTTTTTCCAACAACTCAACCAATCCCTTGATCGGTTTCAGGTTGCCCGACAAAGAGACTTTATTGAAAGAAGCTGTCACAGGCTCAGCAACAGCCGCAGACGGATTATGCGCACCTTCGCGATAATCATAAAATCCGATAGCACTCTTGCGCCCCAGACGCCCGCCTTCAACCAGTTCCTTTTGGAGGAGAGAGGGTAAAAAGCGCGCATCATTGTAATAGGCATTATAAACCGAGTTGGTCACCGCATAATTCACGTCATGTCCGATCAGGTCCATCAGTTCAAACGGTCCCATACGAAACCCGCCGCATTCGCGCATGGCTGCATCAATGGTGGCAATATCGGCCCCGCCTTCCTGCAAAACTCTCAAAGCTTCGCCGTAGAAAGGGCGCGCTACCCGGTTAACGATAAAGCCGGGGGTCGATTTTGCATAAACCGCGTTCTTGCCCCAAGCCGTTGCCGTTTCATAGATACACCGGGCCACATCCGGTGATGTTGCCAGTCCGCTGACCACTTCCACCAGTTTCATGATCGGGGCCGGATTGAAGAAATGCATACCGACAACACGTTCCGGCTTTTTTAAATCTGCCGCAATGGAGGTTACCGAGATTGACGAGGTATTGGTTGCCAGAATTGTCTCTTCCCCACAAATATCTTCCAACTGGGCAAAGAGGTTCTTTTTAACCTCCAGATTTTCAACAATGACTTCAACAATCAAGGAACAATCACTAAACGTCTGTAAATCAGACACCGGGCGCAAACGCTCCACAAGGGCATCTTTATCCCCTTGTGCCATTTTCCCACGCCCGACCAGCTTGTCCAGCCCGCTGGAAACCTGCTCAATGCCTTTTTGTGCCGCACCTTCAGCAACATCATAAAGTAAAACCTGATGTCCCGCTTTCGCTGCAACTTGCGCAATACCTGCCCCCATGGTTCCGGCACCAATGACACCGACCATGTCAGAAGGAGATAACTCCGTCATATTTCACCTATTTTTTTCTGTTAAGAAAAGCCAGAACCCGTTCACGATATTCAGGGTGAGCCCCCGCCTTGCTTTGCAAAATGCTTTCAAGGGCAAGCTGCTGGCTTAGTTCATTTGATAAACTCTGGTTCAGGGCCTGTTTTGTCAGGGCCATTCCCGTTGCGGGTTGGGCAATCAGTTTCTCGGCCATGGCCTCAACTGTGGTCATAAGCTCTTCAGCGCCAACCACTTTCCAGATGATGCCCCATTCAACGGCCTGTTCTGCACTGATGGGCTCACACAACAAAATACTGGCCATGGCGCGCGCTGAGCCCGCAACACGTGGTAAAGACCATGTCACCCCTGAATCCGGGATCAAACCCAAGCGGTTAAACGGCATCACCAATGAAGCAGACTGCGCAGCCACCACAATATCACAGGCCAGTGCAATCCCGGCACCAGCGCCTAATGCCGGGCCGTTCAGCGCACAGATCACCGGAAAAGGGAAATTCCTTAAAGCCTCAATCAATGGATTATAGCGCTGTTGCAGGGACTCCCCCAAGTCGGGCATGGGCTGACCTTCCTGCACACGGCGTTCTTCCAGATCCTGCCCGCTGCAAAACCCGCGCCCCGCCCCGGTGAGGATCAGACATTTGATATCTTCCCTGTTTTGCAGGATTTCCAACGCCTTGGCAATTTCGCCGTGCATCTCCCGGTTCAGGGCGTTCATCACGTCCGGCCGATTGAACGTCAAACGTGCAACCGGGCCGTCACATAAAAATTCAATCAGGGAAAAAGTCATCTTCTTTTCCCCTAGCCCAGCGCCAGCCCTTGATCCAGCAAGGCTTGGGCACGCTCCGCCGTGGTCTGGATGGCACTGCGGCGATGATAGAAATACAGGCCGCGCAAACCGCCCATCTCTTCCCCGCCACCGGCGCGCCCCGGCCCACCGTGAATACATTGCGGCATCACCACCCCATGGCCGGAATGGCCCTTGCCAATCTGTTCATTAACAATCAGGACACGGCCATGGCTTGCCCCCAGTTCAAGGGCTGCCTTATTGGCAAAACCGTCATCTGCGCTAAAGACGGAACAAGCCAGTGAGCCACCGCCCATGGCACCAAGACGCAAGGCTTGTTCTGCATCTTCATAGGCCATGACAGTTGCAACCGGGCCGAAGACTTCCACTTCATGCACCTTGCTTGCCGCCATCGGGTCTTTGCACCACAAAATATGCGGGGCAAAAAACGCACCTTGTGCCGGGTCAAGCGCAAAGTTGGCATCCTTTTCCCCCACAACCACTTCGGCCTCACCTTTTAAAACCTCCAAGCCAGCCTGCGCGGCCTCTTTCTGCGCCATGTTGACCAACGGTCCCATGCGCACATTTTCATCGCGCGGGTCCCCGATCACAACTTTCGCCAGACTTTCTTTCAAGGCAGAAATCACGCTTTCTTCACGGCCTTTGGGCACAATGATGCGGCGAATGGCCGTGCATTTCTGCCCGGCCCTAACCGTCAACTCACGTACAATTTCCTTGATGAACAAGACAAATTCCGCATCACTTTCAGAAACATCAGGGCCAAGGATACAGGCATTCAGGCTATCGGCTTCCACCGCAAAACGCACGTTGGAGGCAATAACATTTGCATGACTGCGCAACATATTGGCCGTATCGGCAGAACCAGTAAAAGCAACCAAATCATCACTGCACAAATGGTCCATCAAGTCACGCCCGCCACCACACAACAGGGACAAGGCCCCTGCTGGCAAAATATCGGCTGCCACAACATCTTTAACCATTTCATAGGACAACAGGCAGGTTGTTGTTGCTGGTTTGACAAAACAGGGCACCCCGGCCAGCAAAGCAACAGAAACCTTTTCCCACATGCCCCATGACGGGAAATTAAAGGCATTAATGTGAACCGCCACCCCTTTAAGCGGGGTCAGGATGTGGATGGCACGAAAGCCTTCATCGCGGGTAAGCTGTTCCGCCGGGCCTTCCACCAAATAGGTTTGATCCCCCAATTTTTTGCCCAGTGACGCGTAATATTTCAACGTGCCAATGCCGCCATCCACGTCGAACGCGGCATCGCCGAGCGTATTGCCGGAATTTTCCAGCGCAATCTGATTATAGCGGTCCCGGTTTGCAACCAGTACATCGGCAATTTCACGCAACAACTGGGCGCGCTTGCCATAACCCAACGCACGTAAGGCCGGACCGCCTTTTTCACGGGCAAAGGCAAGGGCAGCCTTGACATCAAGACCATCCCCACAGGCTGTTGCTATCACTTCGTTTGTCACGGGATTGACGAGTTGCGTTTCATTGCCGCTGCCTTTTTGCCAGCCGCCACAAAGATAACTTTCTATCTGCATTTTAATTCCTATCGCATGGTTTGCTTGATCTGATGGGCAAGCCCCCAGACTTGTTCAATAAATTCCTGTGTGGCCGCCAAAACCTTTTCGGATTGATCAAAGTGCGGGGAATGACGGCATCCCTCGATAAACAAAGGCTGTGCCCAGTCCTTCGCCCCTTCGCAAATGGCGTGAACCTGATGTTCATTACCGTATTGGTCCTGCCTGCCCTGCATCACCAGCAAGGGAACGTTGATCCCCGGCAAAAATTCTTCCAAGTTCCAATTGATAAAATCCGGGTCAAGCCAGGCAGTATTCCAACCCCAAAAAGCATTATCCACATTGCTTCCATGATATTTTTCAAGCCCGGGACGCAACTTGCCTGCTTCATAGGCAAGCTTGGCTTCGCCAATACTTTGAACACAAATCTCTTCATTAAAAACATGGGCTGCAAGTGTGATAACACCTTTAACCCGAGCATCGCGCACACCACCGGCGTTGATCAGCGCAATGGACCCGCCATCGCTATGGCCGAACAACACAACGTTCTTCAGCCCCGTTTCATCCAGCACTTTGGGTAAAACGTTAAGCCCTTCCTCATGCATGTAAGTCAGAGGTCTTGGCAGGTTCACCGGGTCGGAGTGACCATAGCCAGCGCGGCTGTATAAAAAAACATTACAGCCTGTCGCCTCATGCAAACGTTGAGGAAAATCTTTCCACAGCTCAACGCAGCCCAAACCTTCATGCAACATCACCAGAGTGGGGGCCAGTTTATCGCCGTCCCCCCAATAAGCCGTTTCAAGGCGCTTATCCTCAACGGTGATAAAGTGCCGCCCCACCATCAGACCATATCGTCTTTCATGTTCAGCCGGAAGGCAGCATGGATTTCCTGCCAGTCCTGCGCCGTCAAATGCTCCAGCGCCAGCGGGATGATATCTTTTTCTTCCTTGCGCATATGGGCAAAATGAAAACGTGAATAGTCATCAATAGCTTTGGCAAGCTTGTCCAGGTCACCCTCTTTTTTAAAATCCGCCAAGGCTGCACGCATGGTCTTTAACAGATCGTGCGTTTTTTTATGTTCACTTTCCAGTTCATCCAACACAGCATCGGCCGCATCTGTTCTTTTGCGCAGAAGGCGAAAGAGGTACTGGTCTTCCTTGGGGTGATGCACCCGTTCCGGCACGGTTTCCACATAATCCAGCATGGCCGCCAACAGAAAGGGGTCGGCTTCGCGCTTACCGGCCTGCGCATCTGCGACATGTTCAACCATACCCTTAAGGACGGAACTGATCGAAATATGTTCGTCCTTTATTATTGATATTGCATCCTGCATTTTTCTTTCCAATGACAAAACTATTAATCAGAACAAGGGGTTCAACGCAGCTTAAAACGCTGAATTTTACCGGTTGCCGTTTTGGGCAACTCATCCATAAATTCAAACCAGCGCGGATACTTGTAAGGGGCCAGCAAGGCCTTGACATGAACTTTGAGTTCATCAGCCATAGCATCATCTGCGCTGAAACCGTTTTTCAAAACGACAAAAGCCTTGGGTTTGATCAAGTCGTCCTCATCGCGATGGCCTACAACGGCTGCTTCCAGAACGGCTTCGTGTTTGATCAAAGCCGCTTCCACCTCGATGGGAGAAACATAAATGCCGCTGACTTTCAGCATATCATCACTGCGCCCCGAATAGATGTAGTAGCCATCTTCATCAAGGATGTATTTATCCCCGCTCCGTGTCCATTCACCTTGGAAAGTTCCACGGGTTTTGGCCCGGTTGTTCCAATAAAAAGCCGCACTTGTCGGCCCTTTGATGACAAGTTCCCCGGCCTCACCAACCGACACTTCCTCACCATCATCACCAAGCAGTTTCAGCTCATAGCCGGGGACCGGCTTGCCTGTTGTCCCGTAACGTACATCATCAGGATTGTTGGAAAGAAACACATGCAGCATTTCCGTTGAACCGATCCCATCCAGAATATGGACCCCGAAGCGTTCAAACCAGCGCTTGCCCAGTTCTTCCGGCAAAGCTTCACCGGCGGATGTACAGACCCGGAAATTAAAATCTTTTGCTTCTGGTAAATCCGGGCTTGCCAACATGAAGGCGTAAAGGGTCGGCACCCCGTAAAAAATGGTTGGTTTATGTTTAACCAAACGCTCACAGACCGATTCAGGGGTCGGGCGTTCCGCCATCAAAATAGTCGTTGCGCCCACAGACATGGGAAAAGTCAAACCATTGCCCAGACCATAGGCAAAAAACAGTTTGGCTGCCGAGAAAACCACATCGTCTTCTTTTATACCCAATGTGGGGATCGCAAAATATTCCGCAGTCTGGATCAAACTGGAATGCACATGTGCCGTGCCCTTTGGTGAGCCTGTCGACCCTGAAGAATAAAGCCAGAAACAGATGTCATCCGACGTGGTTCGGGCAATCTCGCATTCTGTATCCGCCTCTGCCATCAAAGGCGCGATTGCCAGCGGATGTGTTCCGTTCGGGTCTGCGACAAGAATTTTTTCAAGAGAAGGCACGCGTTCCAGAAGCGGCTGAAACAGCGGTAGCAAGGCTTCGGACACAACAGCAATACGCGCACGACTGTCACAAAGCATATATTCATAATCTTTCTGGGTCAGCAGTGTATTGACCGCAATCGGCACAACCCCCGCCTTGATCGCCCCTAAAAAGACTGTTGGAAACTCCACCGTATCATGCACACACATGAGAATGCGGTCTTCCATACGAAGGCCCATTCCTTTCAGGACATTCGCAAAACGCGAAGTCTGTGCATCCAGCTCACCATATGTGCAGGTACAATAATCATCAACGAAAGCCGTTTTATCCGAACGTCCCGCCTGAATGTTTCGCTGCAAAAGATCATAGGCCGCATTATATTGCCGGGGGATCACAACGCGTGGAATCCCCCCATCGTGACAGGCCGTACTTAAAGATGGCATTCACATATTCTCCCAGTATTAGGATTAAAACCAATTCCTGTTTTCAAATTCTTTGTTTTTTGCTGCCGGTTTTGACCAGCTTTATAGTGCACATTAGCCTTTATTCAGGCTTGGTAAATTCAATTTCCCCATTGGGTAAAAGATAAAGAACGATCGCTTCACCGTTGCGCACTGTCGGAAAATGCGCACTGCCCGGCCCATAGACTTTCCAGCCCAAGCCCTGACCATCAAATACTGCTGTTTCGTCAACCGGAAAAACCATGTCAATTTCCCCGCTCGGATGCACATGATAAGGCCCTTTAATGTCTTTCATCAAAACCACATCCACACTGAAGCCATGGGTCTCTTCACTAGGCTTGATCACACGGCCATAGCGCAATCCGCCAGCTTCGTATTTTCCCAGCCAACCTTCTTCCATACCAAGGTGACAGAGGGCCTGAATTTGTTGAAACACATCACTTTCGGGTGAAAATTCCTCATTCAGCAAAGACGCCAACTCTTTTGTCACCGGCTTGTCTTGCAGTTTTACTGTGATCTCAGAAATCAGCCCCTGCAATTTATCTATTTGCGCCGACACGCGGACCTCCATGTTTGTCTATTTTGCACAGTATATTTAAACCAGTTCTAAACAGCAAGAGGAATATGCAAAATATTTCCTACTAATTTTAAATTTTATGCATTATATTACCTAACGCACGGTGAAAGCCGCATTTACCCCCCCCCCTCTCAAAACAAATTAAAGAGACCAAAATGACGAAGGAACTTGTAAAATACACCACCCAAAACGGCATTTCCCTGATTGAACTCTTCAACCCGCCGGTCAATGGATACTCCTTTGACATGTTCAAACAGATTGACGAAGCGGTCATTCAGGCACGCTTTGATAAAGATGTTCATGTCATTGTCATTAAAGGGGCCGGTGAGAAGTTCTTTTGCGCAGGGGCCGATATTGAAATGCTCAAAGGGGTGGACCCGCATTTTAAATATAACTTCTGCCTGCATGCCAACGAAACACTGCTGCGTCTGGAACATACCCCCAAACTGGTCATTGCCGCCATCAACGGCCATTGCGTGGGCGGCGGGCTGGAAATTGCCATGGCTGCCGACATCCGCATTGCGCGTGAAGGCTGTGGAAAACTAGGCCTGCCCGAAGTCGCGCTGGGCGTTCTGGCCGGAACCGGTGGCACGCAACGTCTAGGCCGCATTCTTGGAAAATCCAAGGCGATTGAATTAATGATTCAGGGCGATACCTTTGATGAAAAAACCGCCCTTGAACTGGGTATCATCAATGCCATTTATCCGTCCGAAACCTTCATGGACGATATTCTGGCCTATGCAGAAAAATTCTGCCCGCCCAATAAACCGGCCATGGCCGTTGGCCATATCAAACGATCCGTCCAAAGCGGGGTTGAGCTGCCACTGGAAAGCGGCCTTGCGCTGGAACGTGAACTGCAACAACGCCTCTTTATCTCAGACGATGCCAAAGAAGGCATTTCCTCTTTCCTTGCCAAGAAAACGCCCCAGTTTGTTGGTCATTGAAACAGGTAAAATTTCCCCTTAAAGTAAAGAAAATGTTTGGGAGTAAAACAATATGAAAGCTGTCGTTCTGCAAAACCGCGGGCGTGATGGTGTTGTCGTGAAGGAAATTGCCAAACCTGTCCCAAAGGAAGGCGAAGCACTGCTGCGCATGGAAGCTGCATCCCTCAACCGTGTTGATCTTTACATGCGCGATAACGGGGCTGGCATTACCCATACCCTGCCCCAAATCATGGGCGTGGACGGCATCGGGTATATTGAAGAAATCAACGGCCCCTCACCTTTTACAGTCGGCCAGCGGGTCATTGTTTACCCTTACGAATATTGCGGAACTTGTGAACACTGCATTCAAGGCGACCAGCCCCTGTGCCTGAGCGCCAAAATCATTGGTGAACATATTGACGGAACCTTCAGTCAATATATCTGTATGCCGATTAAGAGCCTGTTGCCTCTTTCCCCAGAATGCGATGCGATGCAGGCAGCCTGTATCGGTGTTGCCTATCTCACCGCCTGGCGGATGGTTTATAGCAAGGCCCGGGCTTCTGCGGGCATGAGCGCCCTTGTCATCGGTGCAGGCGGCGGGGTGGGCTGCGCCAGTGTGCAACTGGCAAAACTTGCGGGATGCCGGGTTATTGCCACCACAACAGGAAGTGAAAAAATCGCTAAAGTCCGCGAAGCCGGTGCAGACCACGTGATTGACTATAAACAGGAAGATGTCGCCAAACGGGTGATGGCACTGACAGAAAAAAAGGGCGTGGATTTTGCCATCGACAATGTTGGGGAAAGCACATGGTCCAGCACCCTGAAAAGCATCAAACGTGGTGGAGACATCGTCACCTGCGGGGCGACAACCGGGTCACACCCTTCTGCGGACCTGCAACGCCTGTTCATCCGTCAACTCTCCATCCACGGTTCCACCATGGGCGACCTGAGCGAATTTCAACGACTGGTCAATGTCTTTGAAGACGGTTTGTTAAAGCCTGTCATTGATCGTGTCTATACGATTGATCAAGCCCATGAAGCTTTGGACAGGCTGGAAAACCCGGACAGGTTTGGCAAAGTTGTTTTGCAGCTTTCATCTTAAAATAGAGCAGCGCTTTTAATAGGAGGAATTTGTCCAATCCAGATATTCGGACACTTCATCATCAACCGACCCATTAAACGCTTCTTCCTGACTTAGGGCAGGCCCGTAGGATTCCAGCAAGCGACGACTGAGAAGATAGCGCAGATTAATCGGAACTTCCTGCTTGGAAATTTTACCTTCCAGCATAAGTTCTGTCAGAAAGTGGCTAATGCTGTCTTCCAGTTCCTCGAAGGTTAGAGTGGCGGTGTGATGTGCCAGATGATCAACCAGCTCTTTTGCATCTTTGATCGTCTGAACAAGCAAATCTGCCGGGCAAGGCTTGGACAAATACAAATGCTTGGAGCCGACAAGTCTGAACGCTTTTTCCTGAGAACACTGGCCAGATAAAACCACCCGTGCCGTTAGCGGATATTCCTTTGAAATATAATCCAGGAGCTGTTCGCCAGACATCTCCGGCATCATCATATCTGACACGATGACATCAAAAGGCTCTTGTTCGAACAGGGCGATTGCCTCTTTCCCGCTGTTGGCAAAAGACACATCCCACTCTCTTGCCTTGTTACGGATTGCCCTTGCCAATGCCTTTAGGAGGAAAGCATCATCATCAACAAATAGAACGCGCATCTTCGCCCCCCTCTTCAAGAGATATAAGCTTTACCTAATAGTTTACCTGTTGCAAAACATGACAACAACTTAAAAATAACTGCCTACAATAGTAACTAGCAATAACTTATGCCAATCACAAGATACGAATGTGCCAGAACCTTTCCTGTCATGGATGTAAACTTCAGGAATGAAGCGAAAATTCAAGCCTCCTTCCTTCCCTGATTGCCGTTTTATAAAGCTCTTCCTTGTTAACCTTTACCAAAGAATAAATTTCTGCATCGATTTGGCCCGCATCACACATTTGATCCATTATGTGCAAAACTTCATCCACGCCTAAACGCCCCCGATAAGGACGTTTCTGCGAAAGTGCCTGAAAGATATCCGCAATGGACAAAACTCTGGTGGGTTGGTCAATTTGGTCCCCCGACCATCCGAAGGGATAACCGGAACCATCCAGTTTTTCATGATGTTCGGATGCCCATTTGGCAATGGGTGTATCCGGGAAAATCGCTTTGAGAACTCTTTTGCTATCCAAAGGGTGAGCCCGCATTTGTGCAAATTCAGCCGGGCTTAATTTGCCCGGTTTCTCCAGAATTTCATCTGGCGTGCGCAGTTTGCCGACATCATGCAACAACCCGGAAATTCTGAGAATTCTTCTTTCGCGTTCTTTATATCCCAAATAGCCTGAAAGCGTATAAGCCAGATCGGCAACCCTCAAACTGTGATAATGTGTAAACGGACTTTTGGCATCGACAATCAGGGAAATAAGCTCTCCCAGTGACTCGATTTCATCAAAACCCAAATTCATTTTATGGTCAGAAAAATCCAGTGTCTCAAAAATCGCATCATCAAGATATTCTTCACGCAACTCCAGCCAAAAACTATCCTTTTTCGTTGCCTGCTTGGCGGCGGCAAAAAGATGCGGAGCAAACAGTTTGCCGACATATGGTTCAAGCTCAGCAAGAATTTGGTCCTTATCTATCAAGAGCTCAGAGGTAGAGTGCTTCAATTGGAAGGCCGCCTGCGCAACATCCAGACGATCCGCCAAGAAGACAAGATTGGCATATTCTTTCGTATCTTGTTGCACCGTATCCGAAAAATTCTCCCATCGGGTATGGTGATAACGGATTGGTTCAGCAAAAGGAGCAAAGGGAATAAAACTGCGAAGAAAAAATTCACCTCGCGTGCAGTGCTCATCCGCCCCGGCCCATTCCATTTCATCAACCAGCTTTTGGTGCACCGCTGTTGAAGACACACCGCAGTCATGAAGCATACCGCATAACAAAATGAAATGCCTTTTATCCCTGTTCCAGTTCAGGTGATGGGCTATCCGGTGACAAATCAGCCCGACACGGCGACCATGGCTTCTGTCATCAATCCCGACATAATCAAGCGCTTTCGTCACAGTATGCGCTGCACGCCCAATATCCATTTCCATTTTCTCAAAATATTGTACCATATTCATGAAGGAATGCCTTTGCCGCTAAAATAAACAAGGTGTACAACAATCCTACAGGAGAAATATCCCGCACAATTTTCTACCCTCAAGCTTATCTTTTCCTTTACTCTCTCACCACCCCTATACGGGGAGGGTGAAAAATTCGTTTCTCCCATCTTTATATTGAGAAAAACTGTACCGATTGCAACTGGCCCACATACACCAATCAACGAACTCGTAACTTCAGGAACGAGAAATGGAAAACGACATAACAAAAACGAAGATTGTCTTTGTCGATGACGAACTTAATATTTTAAAGGGGTTAAAGCGTATGCTGCACCCCAAAAGAACGTCATGGGATATGCAGTTCCTTTCAACCCCACAAGAAGCGCTTGAGGTTCTGAAAACGCAAAAAGTCGATGTTCTGATATCCGATATGAGGATGCCGGGCATGGATGGTGCGCAATTGCTCAGTGAGGCACGAAGAATACAGCCGGAAACTGTGCGGATCATTCTTTCCGGCTATGCTGAACAGGATAGCCTGTTCCGAACCATCGGCCCTGCCCACCAGTTTCTTGGCAAACCCTGTAGCTCTGAACTTTTCGTTTCCACAATTGAAAGAGCGCTGAGTTTACACAGCTATCTGTCATCCCAATCTCTGAGAAAGCGGATTGCCTATCTGGAAAGTCTACCCAGTCTGCCCGAAAATTACACAGCAATCATTGATGCACTGGAAAACCCCCATACCTCTGGAAAGGAAATTGCGCATATCATTTCAAAAGATGTTGCAATGACTTCAGAACTCCTGAAATTGGCCAACTCTTCCTATTTCTCACGCCCCCAGACAATTCTGGATATCATGGAAGCAGTCAGCATGATTGGCTTTGAGACAATCCGTGCCCTTATCTTTAAAGTTGGAATTTTCAGACAATATCAGGGAAATCAAAGACTCAGGGAAACACTCATTGCAGCCAACAAATGCAGCATGTCCATGAATAAGATTTCAAGCCGGATTGCAGAACAATACGAAATGACCTCTGAAGAAAAAATCCAATTGATGACCGCTTCCATTCTTTGCAACATCGGCACGATTGTTTTACTGGACCAATGCCCGGATGACTTTACATATTGCCGCCGCCTCTTGACAGAAGGAATGGATCTGGCAGAAGCCGAAACAAAAGCCTTCGGAGCAACCCACGCCGAAGTGAGTGCCTATTTGCTCGGCTTATGGGGCTTCAACTATCAAATTCTGGAACTGGTTGCCTATCACGAAACGCCGGGACTTTTTAAGGGAGAAGAGGCTGCCTTGTTATCCTGCCTTCATATTGCCTGGAGCCTGTCCCCCCACTGTGCAACACATGATGTTTCCGAAAGAAAACTGGACATGGACTTTTTGCAACAAATTGATGCCTTCGATGAAAGCATGACACAACCAATCGACCTGCAATAAAAACTTTGTTGAGAGAACCTATTAACAGGTTACTTGATTTCACATATTTCCTTATCCAAGCCTTCAAGCAGATAAAGATTTTGTCACACTGACGAAAGCCAGTGTCCTTCAGTCACCGTCCTAAACACTGTGGATGCTGGCCTTCTCCAGCATGAGGGTACTTTTCTTATCCCGAGTTGGTGTAAATCATTCTTCCTGTTGTGTTCGCGGCAGGGTGATTTTGAATGTTGTTCCTTCATTTTCCTCTGAAATAACTTCCAGACTGCCCTGATGCTTATTAACAATCGCATCATGACAAATCGCCAAACCTTGCCCGCTGCCTTTTCCAACATCTTTTGTGGTAAAAAACGGCTCAAAAATACGTTCGCGAATTTTTTCCGCAATCCCCGTTCCCGTATCGGAAACTTCAATAAAGGCATTTTTCTCATCAAAGGATGTCGAGATGGAAATCTTGTTTCCAGTGCCGCCTTTTTCACCAATCGCATGTGCTGCATTGACAATCAAATTAAGAATGACCTGATTTAATTCGCCTTCAAAAGCGGGAATGGCCGGCATCCCCTCATCAAAGTCAAAAGAAAGTTCTGCGGCATGCTTCCATTCATTGCGACAAACGATGGCACTTCGTTCAATCACCTTATTCACATCAACGGCAACTTTTGTTTTATTGGAGGGATGGGAAAATTCCTTCATCGCAATCACAATATTTGAAACCTGCTTTACCCCTGCAATCGACTCACTTGCTGCAACAGCGCTTTCTTCAAGCAAGTAATCGACTTCGGCCTCTTCGAACTTTTCCAGACATTGCGCTGCCAGTTGGTGATGTTCGCCTTCCTTATTTTGTTCTGCCAGTTTCTGATAAAGTTGGAAAACCTCCCCAATCTGTTTTGCCGAATCTTCCAGAAAACGCAAGTTATCACCAATATATTGGATCGGCGTATTGATCTCATGGGCAATCCCCCCGGCCAGTGTTCCCAAGGCTTCCAGTTTCTGGCTCTGCAAGAGATCCCTTTGTAGTTTTCGTTCGCGTTCTTCGGCCTCATAAATGGAAGAGACATCGGTTGTAATAATGGCGTGCCCACCAATATCCATCACATGGCGTGAAATCAGAACATATCTGTTATTTTCATGTTCTTCCGTCCATTGCAGGTAATCTTTTTCCCCGGACGAGATGGAAATAACATGTCTTTTTTCCTTCAGTTCCTCTGCTTGCGGGTGCATGGACACCAGTTCCTTGACCTCCTGCCCCATCTCAGCCCACAGGGGTTCAAACGCGTGGTTGACCAGCTCGACCTCACCATCTTCCCCCACAATAACCATGCCGGAATCAATGCTGTTGATCGCACTTTGAAGAATACTTTCGGCACGTTCCTGGCCTTCTTCGGCCTTGAGCTTGGCTTCCTGCAACTCCCTTGCAAATTTTTCCAAAGAGACCGACATCTGGTTAAAGCTAATTGCCGTATCCGCCAGTTCATCCTTGCCCCTGACTGTAATCAGATGACCGAAATCCCCTTTGGCAACGGCTTTTGCCCCGACTTGCAAGGCAGCCAGACGTTTCGTCAAAACATGGCCTAAAAGGAAACCGAACAAAGCAACAAGCACAATCTCCGTTATGGCAACACTGAGCATACGCTGGCGGGCTTCTTTCATCAGTGTTGCATAAACAGCAATGTCGAGCCCCAACTGCACTTTCCCGATATAACTGCCTGCGATTAAAATGTCAGACTGGGCATGAAACAGACCATCCGTAAGCGCATGATCAAGAGATGTTTCGACTTGAAAAGGCTTCAGTAAGGCATTTTCCTTACCTCCCTTGGCAACCACGGTGTCATTTTTATTAAAAATTCGAAGGTAGACCACATCCTTGTTCAACAAGGTTTGGTTCACAAGAGTATCCAGCGTGGCAAGGTCCAACGCAACAAGTGCATCGCTTGTCATGGTGGCAATCAGACGCGCTGTTGTCTCCGCTCTCTGATAGAATTGGTTTTCGTTTGAGGTTCTAAGATACTGGAGACTGCTATAGACCAAGATACTCAATAAAATAAGCTCGATAAGGGCAATCCCCAGAATTGTTTTTAGTCTGAACGACATACTATTTTGCCCTCACGAACAATTCCTGTCGCTTTTTGCGTCAGGTTCAAGGCGCGAACATCATCCCAATCTGAATCCTTGGCTTTCTGGAAGCCTGCCATACCTATTTTCTGAACAAGCTCAGGGCGCTCTTTCGCCAGTTCCATCATGGCTTTAAACACCTTTTGCACATCCTCCTGTGGAACAGAACCATGTGCTGTAAAGGCATGCGGTGTATATGCCTTTGTTTCATAAATGATGCGTAAATCATTTTTAATATCGGCAGAAGCAGCCTTATAGGTGCGGGTTACCCCGCCACCGGCCGCATGAAAGCCACCGGCAACAGAACGATAAACGGAATCATGAGACTTCACATACTGGGATGTAAACGCCATCCCCTTTTGTCGCATTTCAGCACGTGGTAACACCGATGCACCAAAAGCTGCCGGTGAAGGAAAGGCAAAGCTTGCGCCGTCAAGGTCTTCCAGTTTTTGAGCCTTGCTGTCTTTTCTGACAACCACAATACCTTTCAGTTTTTTCTCTGCCTGATTGGCAAAAGCCTGATAGCCGGATTGTTTATGAAAAACCGTATAGTGGTACGGGTTCATATAGGCAAACTCATAGGCTCCCTTCGCCAGACAGGTTTCAAATGTAGGAATATCCTTGGTTGTTGCAAAGTTGATCGACAAGCCTGTTTTCATGGAAAGCTGGCTCATCAACGGCAACCACATTTTTGCCAGACGTGTTGCCGCCTGTTGAGGAACGATCCCGAAAAGGTATGTTTTTTCCTGAACCGGACCCTCTGCTTTAACTTGTGCCGACATCAAACAAACAGCACTGACAAACAGTAACGTACGAGGCTTTTGAAGACCGTTTAATATGGACATCATTCTCCCCTTCCTCATTCCTTACAATACTAAAAAAACTATTATATTATTACAATATAAAGAATGTATATTATATGCAGAAACCCCCGTATGAGGGGGGGCAGCAAAAAGTGATGTACCAATGACATTGAAACGTATTCTGTTTGTTGATGATGATGCCTATATCCTCAAATCCTTGCAGCGTGGTTTACACTACAAAAGTCAGGATTGGGATATGGTCTATTTCGACCATCCCCTTGATGCCCTGAATCATCTTAAGACCGAACAGATTGATGTTATTGTCGCTGACCTTAGAATGCCTGAAGTCAATGGTTTGGAACTGGCACGCAAAATCAATGAACGAAACAACACTTGTCGTATCATTTTCCTGACTGGAACGGCTGATCTGGAAACAGCAATCACATCCATCAATGAAACCAACGTCTTTCGTTTTTTCACCAAACCCTGCCCAGTCGATGAACTTTGCCAGGGGATCGAAGAGGCATTGGCAGATTTGGAAACAGAACGCCATAAAACCTTGGGGAATCTGGCACTCAACAAAATCCCCGTTGGCATTTGCATGGTCGATTCAAACGCAAGGCTCCTGTTCAGCAACAGTGCAGCCCAAAGTATTCTGGAAAAACGCGAAGGCCTTTTCATCAATCAAAATCAACTTTTGAAAGCTGAAAGCCCCAGCCATTCTGCTGCCCTGCTTCAGGCCATCAAAAATGCAGGAAACGTGCTCAATATTGAGGAAAGCGATGCGATTTCCCTGCCGCGCCTTTCCGGGAAAAGAGACCTGTCTGTACGCTGCCTGCCCGTCAATCGTGATTCCAACTCACAAATTCTGCTTTTTATCGGAGACCCGGAAAGCCCACCCAATATTGATTTTGCCATCCTGTCTCAGCTTTTCAGCCTCAGCAATTCGGAAGCAAAACTGGCCGCAGAACTTTCCAAAGGCTACTCTCTTGAAATATCAGCCGAACATATCGGCTTAACCATCAGCACAGCGCGCACCTATTTGAAACAGGTTTTTGCCAAAACCAACACCAATCGGCAAGCCGAACTGGTGAAACTGATCCTCACCTCCCCCGCTGCCATCATCAACTAAGCGCCTTACCCGATGGCATATATTCAGCCAAAAATTCAGCAAATTCACTGGCCGGCATAGGTTTTGCGATTAAATAACCCTGTATAACATCTGTACCGGCAGCCACCGCCACCTCCCAATCATCTTCGTTTTCCACGCCTTCGGCTGTCACCTTCATATCCAGTTCATGCCCCAGATAGGAACTTGTCGTTAAAATGGAATGGGCGATATCATCAACCCCGGCATCATGAACAAAGGCCTTGTCTATTTTCAGTTCATGGAAGGGAAACGTTGTTAGCTTCAACATTGAGGAATAACCGGTCCCGAAATCATCAATCGACAGGCGGCACCCCATCATCGCCAGACGACAGAGTACTTCCAGCGGGCCAAGAATTTCCGACATGACCTGATTTTCCGTCAATTCCAGAATCAATTGCCTCGGCTCCAGCCCCTCTTCCTGAAGCATGGCTAAAATAACATCGGGCAAGTCCACTTGATCCAGTGACCTGACAGACAGATTGACCGCGACTTGCAAATCATAGCCCTGTTTCTGCCATTTCCCTAAATCGCAAATCGCGCGTTCAAGAACAATATACAGAATATCGGAAACAAGGCCGCTTTCTTCAGAAACAGGAATAAAATGGTCGGGCCGGATCACACCATCAGAAGGAGAGATCCATCTAACCAATGCCTCTGCCCCGATAATTTTGCGATCTTTAGCAGAAACTTTCGGCTGATAGTAGACTTCAATCTCGTTATTCAAAATAGCTTGGCGGAGCTGGTCCTCACTCACTTCGGAATGTAAACCATCCGTGTCATCCTGAGAGGTCATTTCCTGTGTTTTATGCAACAGTTTCTCCAGATCACTTAACGTGACCGGCTTTGCAACCGCCCCAATCAATTTTAACTTTGCTGCCAGAGACAAGGTTGTCGCCGCATTCAAAATACGCCGATCTTCCCCACTCATGAGAATCAAATTGCCCTCAAAATTCCGCCTTGCCAAATGGTGAAGAATGGTCAATCCGTCAATATCCGGCATATTAAGGTCCAGCAAAATGATATCGAAGTCCTTTTCCCGGTCATCCAGTATTTCAAAAATCCGTTTGCTGTTGCTCTCGGTTATAATGTCGCTCACACCCAATTGATTCAGAGATGCCTTGAGCATGGACAAAATATATTCATCATCATCAATGACAAGTATAGACGGGGCATTTAACATTTTTTTAGCACCGTTTGTCTCTTCGATATCCTTCAAAGTCATATCTCATCACCTCAGGCTACTTCGGTTTCAATAAAGCTGACAACAGCATCAAAGCACGATTGCAACTGTGCGTAAGAGGCCTCAACAGCTTGCCAATTACCCTCTTTACCTTGTTTTTCAAGTTCTTGACACAAATCGGCCAAAGGGTTTGCCCCAATGGTTCGAGAAGAGGATTTCAGCTTGTGCCCAAGCTCGCTGATGCGATGGCCATTATGCTTGCCGTAAGCTTCGTTAATTTCTTCTATGATCTGTACAGCCTGCGGGATAAAAGCCTCTAAAAACTCCCGATGGACCTCTGGGTCATCCCCCACAATGGCATTTAAGGCAGTGGGATCTACTGGCGCGACATCTTGCTGCGCCTTCCCGTTTGAGGCAGTAACATCTTCACTCAAATCCTGTTCAGAGGTAACAGCAGAAAAATGTTTTAAAATTTCCTCTTTCATCAACTGCAACTCAACCGGCTTGGTCAAATACCCATCCATTCCAATTTCCAGACATTTGTCCATTTCCCCTTTCAATGCATTGGCTGTCAAAGCCACAATGGGAAGACGGGCCTTCCCCTGTTCAGCTTCAGCCTGCCTGATTTGGGTTGTCAGGTCATAGCCGTCCAGCCTTGGCATATGAAGGTCCGTCAACAAAAGAGCATACTCACCGGATTGCCATTTTTCATATGCAATCTGTCCGTCTTCGCACAGCTCTGCGTCAAAACCAAGCAGGGCTAATTGGCGTTCAATGACATCCCGGTTTGTTTCATTATCTTCAGCAACAAGAATTGTCCCTTCAACGTGGCTTTCCTTATCTTGAAGGGAAACATCGACCTTCGCGCCGGATAAAGCTTCTTTTGTCGTTTCATGGTTTGAAGAAAGGCGCCCAACGGCCTGCGCCATAGCTTCCAGCAAGCTCCGGCGTGTCAGGACTTCCCGGTCAATCTGTAAAACGTTGTTACTTAAGATACGTGGCTTGCGGCGTTTGCCCTTTTCAATGCTGAGATATGAAATTTCAATAACAACACGTATATCCTTGTCTGATTTTTTGTGACTGAGGCGTTCCACAATCTCGCTGGATGATTGCATGCCCGGTTCCTCCATCACAAACATACAGACCGGTTCTTTTAAATCCTTCTTGCTGATCAAACCCCAGCCCGCATCCAGTTTCTGCACCGCATGAACACGGGCCCCTGCATGAGAAAGGTAGCGTTTATAATCATCAATATATCTGCTTTCCTCGCTGACCAGGACCACTTCCACATCCGACAGGTTATAATCGTTCGCCTCTTCATCGTTTTCGATGGCAAGGGGGATACAGAAGGAAAAGGTTGCCCCTTCTCCCGGCTGGCTTTCCACCTCAATATGGCCCCCCATCAGTTTCGCCAGACTTTGGGAAATGGCCAGTCCCAGCCCCGTTCCCCCATAAGTCCGTGTTGTGCCCCCGTCCGCCTGTTCAAAGGAATTAAACAGGCGATCCAGTGTCTGTTGGTCAATGCCTATTCCGTTATCGATAACGCTAAAACGTACCCATGCCTGACCTGCTTCGCATTTTTCCAGTTCAGCACGCAAATGAACTTTTCCGGGACGTTCCAACCCGGAAGAAAACTTAAGGGCGTTGTCTGTCAAATTGGTCAGAATTTGTCTCAGGCGAAGTTCGTCCCCCATAACGCTTTGCGGAATTGTTGGCGCAAAGAACAGTGTCAGTTCCACCTTTCTTTCCTGTGCACTACGGTCCAGTAACCCCGCAATTGCATCAAATTCATCTTCCAGCTGGAAAACCGAGGTGGAAAGTTCGAGCTTCCCGGCCTCAATTTTTGAAAAATCCAGAACATCGTTAATAATGCCCAACAACGCCACAGCGGATTGGCGGATTGTCTGCACTATTTTTCTGTCTTCACCAGACAGGTCACTATGGGACAAAACCTCCAGCATACCAATGACACCGTTCATCGGCGTGCGGATTTCATGGCTCATATTCGCCAGAAACTGTGTTTTTGCCTTGCTTGCAACGGCAATCTGGTTACTTGTCTTGACCAGATTTTCACCAACTTGCTGCAATTCTGTAAATTCATAATCAGGAACGGGAGGTGTATATTCATTTTCCGTAACCTTTGAGAAGTTTTCCACAATCTCCGATAAAGGTTCCGTCAGGCGCTTACCAACTTGATTGGCCCGTCTCCACAGGAAGGCAAAAAACATCATGTAAAAGATCAAAAGCCCCGCCAACATCAACCAGGCGACTTTGTCCAGCAAGGCCCGAAGGCTTGTTGCCTCTGCCATGATTTCCCGCTCCGGTGCCAAAACCACAAGCTTCCAGTCCGCCCCGGGAATTTGCGACCAGCTGGCCACCATTTTTTCCTTCAGCTCCAGGCTAAAGACACCTTTTGATCCTGTTGAAAAAGCTTTCACCAGATCATCAACATCCGAACGTTTATAAATATTGAAATGGTCAGGCTTGAACGTATCGCTTAACACGGCTTCCTGATAACTGTAATTTGTGAGTTCCGTTAACCCCCAGTCCTTTTCCCCCTGAGGCGGCAATGCAAGGATGGTTCCTTCACGCCCGACAAGCAAGGCATATCCCTTCCAGGGGATTTCAAGGTTCAAAACCTGTGTGACAATCGCCTGAATCGTCACATCTATACCAGCCACTGCTTCCAGTTTGTCATGCACATAAACCGGAGCAATGGCCGAAACCATCCAGCCGGAACCGGCCGGGTCAACGTAGGCATCCGTCCAGACCACCTTGCGTGTCGGGTTGTGCTTGGCATCGGCTTCATAATAAAAGTTATAAGAGGGAATATCCATTTTGGGCGGATATACAGGTAAAACATCAAAATATGGATAAATCCGGTTATAGGAATCCTTTGTATTGAAATAGATTTGCGCAATTAACGGATTGCTGTCCTTGATGGATTTCATCAAGGGGTCCAGCCGCACGGTTCGCCAGACTTTGTCTTTCTCTTTTTCACCAATATCGGTAATCGCACTGTAATAGACCGCAGAGCCCCCATTATCCTTTGTTGTGTAGAATACACCTTCGGGACTAAAGCCATGGCGCAGACGCTCTGCATCATCAACAACGTCAGGCGTATCCAGTGCCAGACCGGTTTGCTTGGCATAAACGTCTGTCAACTGTGAAACAGCCATCAGTTTTTGCGCAATGACATCTGCTTGCGATGAGGCAACATCTGCCATTGTTTCAGCAGAAATATCTTTAATTAAATCAACTTTGCGTTCGTAAATGAATTGATTGGAAGCCCAGTACAATCCCAGAAATGTAATTTCTACAACCAGCAAGGGGATCAATGCCGCGCGCAAATAAGACTTCCACAACCATTGAGCCATAGGTTTGCGCTTGGACCCAACAGTAATATTTTGCATATTCATGAATCCTCCTACAGCTCCAGCCCTGTCAGCTTCCGATGGCTTTGAGCAAATGGCTTCTCAGGACGTTCGTCGAAGTCGGTTTGGCGATATAGCCGTTAATGCCAATCTCGATGGCTTTCTGAACCGTTTCGCGTTCCGTATGCCCGGTCAAAATCAGCACCGGAATGTTAGTGGAATATCTTGTCTTCCCTTCGCGGATTGCCTTCAAAAGGGTCAAGCCTGAAATTTCCGGCATTTCAAGGTCCAGAACAATAACATCCAGATTTACGGAATCATGCATCTGGTTAAGGGCATCGGGAACATCTTTTGCAGATACAACTGTATTGAAGCCAATATCGGTCAATTGCCTATGTAAAATCTGCCTGATGAACAGGTCATCATCCACAAGCAAGACATTTTTACTTTCGAAGATATTTTTTTCCATTTTCCCTCCATCCTCTCTTCAGTTTAATAGGTCTGTCCTCATTACACCAAGCTTATACAAAATCTGCCCTGTAAAACAGAAAAATAAGCTGTAGCGTTTTGGTTTTACGTTAAAAAACAGCATATCACCAAAGCAGTTAATTTAACAATGACCCGCATCAATAAAGCGCACCATCGCTTCAAAGAGCGGGTGCAAATGCGCATAGGTCTTTGCAATTTCCTGCCAGTTTCCTGTTTTTCCTCCATTTTCCAATTCCTGACACAAATCCGCCAAAGGATTGGCCCCCAACACCCCGCTTCCCATCAAAGTGTTCCAATGACTAAAAACCGCTACAGATGCTTTTTGAGACAAAACCTTTACCCCCTCATAGGGAATAAGCCTTCCTCCGGCTCCGTCAGTAAAAAGCAACAAATAAAAAAAGCTCTGCCTTTACAGATGATTGCGCGAACTCTGCCTTCATGCCGCGTTCCACATCTTTCTGCCATGGAATATTTTGGTTCCATATGCTCAGAACAAGAATATTGAGGTTTTGAGAGGAAGCAGCCAACGCGGGAACAGATTGGAAAAGGGACAGATAGACCACCCCCAGGCATGTGCTAAACACAATACACCAATGTCTTATGTTCAATCCGCTAAAGAGGCGCATATCGTACAAATCCCCATCTTTCCTTCTCAAGACTTCGAGAATGAAATTTGTTCTCTTCCCCGCCGATATTCAGCTTGCACAGAGATTATTGTCTCTCTCTTTTTGCTCTGCCTCATATGGGTAATTTTGCCTTTTGCATCCTATAAAAACAAGATGTAATATATAAAATAAACAGATCGTTTAGATCTTGGTCAGACGTTTCAAAACCTTAGGACAATAATGAAAGATAAAACC
This sequence comes from Terasakiella sp., assembly GCA_050297075.1. Classification (GTDB taxonomy): domain Bacteria; phylum Pseudomonadota; class Alphaproteobacteria; order Rhodospirillales; family Terasakiellaceae; genus Terasakiella. The sequence continues at coordinate 210,963 of JBNKSC010000023.1, read as the reverse complement.
AGTCTACGCTCAAAACCGATTGAACGTTCACGTCACTGAGGAAAGGGATTATCATGGCTCTTCATAATATTTTTTCCAAGCTTGCCGATTTCTTCGATAAAATGGATGAACGCCTGAACGACAAGCGCGAACCTGAAGAATATTCCAGAAAGGACCGTAAGGCCGTAAAGACTGTCTTCGACGATCTGGAGAAAAAGCTCAATGGCATAAAAAGCAACAAATCCATCTCATCGGTTGGTTGCATCAACATCATCAGGCTGGATGACTTCAAAAAGAATTTAAGTGAATACTGGAGCAAAAACAGCGAAAAGCTTGACCATGTTGTTGAAAAAAGAATTCGTCAAAATCTATCCCCTTACGATTTGCACTGGAGAATAGGCAAACACGGCTATGTTATTATTTTTCAGGCCCTTACAACTGAACAAGCCAAAGTCAAATGTAACCTGATCAAAGGCCAAATTGAAAAAACGGTAAATAAAAACGGCACATTTGAAAGCGGCATCCAAATTCAAACCGCTGTCGCCAGCGCAGACGGCAACATTTCCCTGCGAGATGTGGATGAGCTCAATGAGCTCGTCAATAAAATGCTGGATAAGGAAAATAAAAAAGCGCCAAAAGAAAAGCAAAAAACAGAAGAAACAAACGAAAGCGATGGGCATTTCGTCTATCATGATGACAGCATCGATGCTGCAAATAAAGAACTCACCGGTCTGAGCTTTCATGACTGCGACATATGGGATACCGAAACACGGCAAGTCATTGCCAGCGCGCTTCTCCCCCATGACCCTACCCCCAAAAGCCTTGGACGGCACGGCAGTGTTTTGACAGAATGGGCAGGTGGGTCCCTGACCATGGCACTGGATGCAGTTTCGTTAAACAATGCCAAAAATACCGAAGAAAAAAATCTTTATAAGAACCAGAAAACATGGTTTCAAACCCATATCGGATCATATGAAAAGTCCAAATTCAGATACCCGCTTTTACAAGCCTGGGGAACACTGCAAACCTCCTATCAATCCAGAAGAATTCTGGAAATTGTTGGTGTTGGGAAAAACGAAACAAATATCTCGAAAATCCAATATATCACCTCTCTTGGAAATCATGTGAGTGAGCTTGCCTTGTGCCTTGACTTGCTTCACCCCCAAGTTGACATTCTCAAGCACTTGCATGTGCAATGGGTCGGCTTTTCCATGAAAGATTATGATCTCAAGGAAAACGAACTCTTGGATGCCCTGACAAACTTTTCAAGTCTGGCAAACAAGTATTCCTTGAAAGCCTATATGCGCGACACCCCGGACATGAAAACAACCCAGGCCGCCATTGCTTTCGGGATCAGATATATCATCAATAACGATGCCCAGACCATTGAGGAAGATGGTTTTGATGTTGGCGCCCTTTATCGTTAGAGCGTTTATTCCGTCATCGCTTCGATGAAAGACTTAACCGCTGCAAATCTTTTAGCCAGTTCAGGGTACAGTTTGACGATTTCCCCCCACTGGTCGGCTTTGCCTGCTTTTTCCAGATCAGAACATAAATCTGCAAGCGAATGGGCACCAATCGTCCGTGAAGATGACTTGAGCTTATGCCCCAGATCGCCGATCAAAGTTGTATTCTTTTCTGTAAACGCCTGATCAATTTCAGCAATAATCTCTGAAGCCTGAGGGATGAATTTTGTCAGAAACTTCCTGTGTAACACCGGGTTGTCTCCGATGATCTCAGTTAAAGCCTGTGGATCAACGGGCTTTGCATCAGATGCATCGTTCTGACCTTCAGAAAAAGAGGCCTGAGTATTTTCCTGCGGTAAAGCCCCGTCATCCATATCTGGTAAGTTTTGTAAAATCATTGCCTTTAAGATTTTCAATTCAACCGGTTTGGACAAATAGCCATTCATTCCAAGTTCGAGGCAATGCTCTTCCTCCCCCTTCAGAGCATTGGCTGTCAGTGCAACAATTGAGATGGTTTCCATGCCTTTTACCGCTTCATCAGACCTAATCTGTTTTGTTAACTCGTAGCCATCCATCTTGGGCATATGAAGATCCGTTAACAAAAGTCCATATTCCCCTGTTTGCCATCGTTCATAAGCTAAAGCACCGTCTTCCACAATATCGCCTGTAAAACCAAGCAAGCTTAATTGACGTGCAATCACATCACGGTTGGTTTCATTATCTTCGGCAACCAGAATCAACCGTCCTGCGGCAATAGCCTGTGCTCTTGATTGTAGTTTTTCCGTTGTTTTTACACTGTCCGTTTCACGTTGCGACTGTTCTTCAAAAGAAGCACGCCCCATCATGTGTCCAACGGCATCCAGAAAACGTTCACGGGTTAAAACTTCCCGGTCGATTTCAAAAACATTTTGACCGATTTTACGTACTTTACGTCTCTTGCCTTTGGCAATACTCAAAAAGGAAAGTTCTTGCGAGTAAGAGATCCCTTTCTCTTTGGGATATTGAGTCAAACGATCCACCACCTCCTGAACTGATTTGGTTCCCGGTTCCCCAAAAATAATCATCCCCCAAGAACCTGTTGTTGAACAGCCTGCAAGATTGTCCCATGCTTGTTCAAGTGTTGGTTCGCAAGAAACAGTGGCACCAACATCTCTCAAATAACACATATAATCTTCTATGTGATTGCTTTGGTTCCCCACCAGCATGATATTTACATCCGAGAGCCTGATATCACATACAGCCTTCTGGACTTCCACTGTTTCATCAACTGAAAAAGGAAGGTGGAATGTAAATTGCGAACCGGCACCGACTTCACTCTCAACCTCAATTTCCCCTCCCATCATATGCGTCAGACTTTTTGAAATCACCAAGCCCAAACCTGTTCCGCCATAGGTCCGGGTTGTGCCTTCACTTGCCTGTTCAAATGAATGAAACAGCCGATCCAACGTTTTCTGATTTATTCCTATGCCATTATCCTGTATGCGACAGCAAACCCAGACACGTGTACCTTCCCTGCGCAGAAACTCCATGCGCACGTGCACGCGACCAGTATGTTCCAGCCCCGCTGAAAATTTAATTGCGTTTCCGATCAAGTTTGTGAGGATTTGTCGAAAACGTAATGCATCACCGATTAATACATCCGGAATTTTCGGATCCGAAAACAGCGTTAGTTCAACCACTTTTTCCATTGCAACGCGGTCTAACAAATTCACGACGACATTGAATTCATCCTCAATATGCATTCTATGAGGCGATAATTGAAACTTGCCAGCCTCAATTTTAGAGAAATCCAGAATATCATTAATGATGCCCAGAAGAGAGTTTGCAGATTGTCGGATGGTTTCCACCATTTTGTGATCATCACGACTCAGGTTGCTATGAGACAAAACATCCAGCATGCCAACAACACCGTTCATCGGCGTGCGGATTTCATGGCTCATATTTGCCAGAAACGTGCTTTTAGATTTACTTGCAGCTTCAGCCTTTTGTTTTTCTGTTTCCAGCTCTGTTTTTTGCACTCTCAACGCCGCTTCAACATGTTTACGTTCCTCACGCTCTTTCAACATATCCAAAGTTCGAGCAGAAAGAGACTCATACATATTGAGGACAGTTTTTACCAACAGCATGACAGCATCGCTCATCTCTGCATCTGCAAGATTTTTTGCTTTTGCCAGATCATGCCCGGCATCCATTTCACGCACGACAATCGACATACGTTTATCAGAATCCAGAATATGAAAAGTTAACCAGTTAACCAAAAAACCAAGGACATCTTCCACTGCCTGAGGCAAAGATTTGTTTTTAGCCTCCTGCATAAGACTCTCGACCTGCGGAAGAAAAGAATCATGGCTCTGTTTATGTTTTAGAAATAGCGGATCATCCTTAAAATAAGGTGCCCAAACTCCTTCTTCCGTTTTAAAATGATAATCGGCATATGCCGCCAGCTCATCAAACACGCGTTTGAGCTCAACCGCATCATTGTGAACGATATGATCGGCCAATTCATTAAGCAAGGAAACAAGCTTAAAATGCTGTTCGTCAATAATCGCTATGCTGGTTTCAAAATTGACATCCCAGGGAAAAACATCAAAGCGTTCATTCATCCCTTTTTTCATCACATTATCCTTCAGCATTTAGACGGTATTCAGGTGAGCCTGACAATCTGAGTATTGACTTGAAACCATATCACAATGCACCCTCTGCGGGAAGTTCAATCCGCTAAAATCATCACTCCAGAATTAAGTTCATCATTTCCTGCAAAACCTTTCGTTCAATCGGTTTGTGGAAAGTGGCAATCACATTCAGGCCCTGACTCTGCGCGATTTCTTTGGAGGTTTCAATTAACGATTGATCGACACAACTGAGCAAAACAATGCATCCCGCATAGTTTGCCTTGGCCAAAGCATTGATCACTTCGATCCCCGTCATTTTAGGCATATTGAGGTCCAGAAACAAAATATCGAAACTTTGATCCCCTAAAAGTTTCATACCCTGCTCAACATCATCAATACAGTAGATTGATTCCACCCCCAAGCTTGCAAGCTGGTTTTGCAAAGATAGCAGCGTCAATTCATCATCATCAACAGCGATAATACGAAAAGAAGAATACATTTTGTTCAACCTTTCCCCGGATCCCCCACAGATCATTTGAAACCTTGATCACTTTCTTTTTTAAATGGTTACGTCCATTATATCAACTCAGGGTTATTACTAGCGATGCATAAAGGTGGTTTTTGTTTCGTAAATTAGAAGCTTCTGTTAGTATTGACGTAAAAGGGAACAAGTTCGGTTTGACGTTTTAAAACAAACGTAAACCGCTTTTTCTCGCAGCCAGAGGGGGCAGAAGGGCGAAGGTCATGCCAACTTATTATTACAAATGGCGTCATCTGTTATTGACTGTCTTAACGGCAGTTGCGGCTGCATTTATCATATCCACATACGTTACATATGACCATTATCTGGACATCATCCAAATAAACCAAAAAAACTATGCGTCCCACCTGTTGGCGATGGAACTCAGGCAAAGTTCAGATGACCTGACACGTATGGTTCGAACCTTTGCCGTCACCGGCAACCCACGCTTTGAAGAGGAATTCCGCGACATTCTCGCCATCAGAAACGGCACATCTGCGCGCCCCCAACACTATAACCAGTCAAACTGGAACTGGCTTCCCAATGACAACAGCCAATCGGGGGACAAATCTGGTGCTACAATTTCACTGATGCAATTGCTGAAAAATCAGGACCTTCCCCACAATGAACTTCACCTTCTTCAGCAAGCCCACGAAGCATCGGATGCTCTTGTAACGCTGGAAGATGTCGCCATCAGGGCAACCAAAGACCAGCTCACACCTGAAGATGAAAAATACAGACAGCCCGGTGAAAATAATCACGATATGGCGGTGCGGTTACTTTTTGGCCCCCAATACCACAAGGCCAAACAAAATATCATGGGGTCAATTAATGAATTCTTTCATCGGCTTGATACCCGAAGCAGAAATAAGGCGAAAGAAGAACACAGGCACCTTCAGATTTTCGGGATCATAAACATTATCCTCATTGCCATAACTGCCTTTTTCGGCACCCTATATGTCTTGTTAAACAGATTTATCATCAAACGTGAAACGAACCTCTCAATAGCTAACAAGAAACTCCTAGAAGAAGCCGAAAAGATTGCAAGCCTCGGCAGCTTTTCCATAGACTTCAAAGATGGTTCCATGAAGTGGTCTGACGAACTTTACCGGATTTTCGGCTACTCCCCCGGTGAAATGGAACTGACTTTGGAAAACCATCGTGAAATGATCCACCCGGAAGATTTGGATACTGTTTACGGTTTGATCGTGCAAATGCAGCGAGGACTGAAACAAGCAGCCCTGCAATATCGAATTATCCGCAAGGACGGAACCATGAGATGGGTCTACTCTCAGGGTCGTCTGGAAAAAGACAAACACGCACACCGCATTGGCATTGTCGGCACAGTGCAGGACGTTTCTGAACGCATTGCAGCAGAAAAAGCCATTCAGGCCGCCAAGGAAGCCGAAGCCGCCAATAAAGCAAAGTCACAGTTTCTGGCCAATATGAGCCATGAAATCCGCACACCGATGAACGGCATTGTCGGTATGATGGATGTTCTTGCCCATAGCGAGCTATCTCAAGACGACCAAAAAATGGTTGAGACGGTACGTCAATCCGCCTTTACCTTGCTGGAAATCATTAACGATATCCTTGATTTTTCAAAAATTGAAGCCGGCAAACTTGCCTTGTGTAATGAAGACATATTTCTTGAAGACAGCTTTGATGCTGTCATTAAATTGCTGGACCGCGTTGCACTGGAAAAAGGCGTGCAACTGACAACATTCTTTGACCCGACAATTCCAACAGCCCTGATTGGCGATGGCCTTCGCATCAGACAAATCATGACCAACCTGACAGGCAACGCCATTAAATTTTCATCCGGTTTAAAGCATGTCGGGCGGGTATATATCCGGGCGGAACGGATCAAGCAGGATGAAAAAACAACCTGGGTGCGTTTTTCCATAGCCGATAATGGCATTGGCATTGATGAAAAAGGTCAAGCCCGGCTCTTCAATTCTTTTGAACAGGCTGATGGCGGCACCACGCGCAAATATGGTGGCACAGGGTTGGGGCTGGTTATCTCACAAAGTTTGGCAACCCTGATGGGCGGCAAGATTCAGCTGGAAAGTGCCGTCGGTGTCGGCACGACATTCTCCTTCTCCATTCCCTTTGCCCGAGGCAAAGAACCCTCGGGCACGCCTAATAAAAGACAGCTGGAAGGCCTGGAAGCTGTTATTGTCGGGGATGATCTTGATTTCATCAAAGACTACACCTGTTATCTTACAGCTGCCGGTGCCAATGCATACTCGGCCACAGAGATGGAAGCAGCCTGGGAATTGATCAGGGAACATTCACTGATAGAACCCATCTGTATGCTGGTTCTGGGCAAACCGGGGTTGAAATCTGCGCAGGAAGTTGTTGACCGCCTCATCGCCAAGGAACCCCATAAGGACATCCGCCTGATTGTCCAATTGTCCTATTTAAGCGTTGAGGAAGGCAAACGCAGAACACTGCGGGAACTCACCCATAACGTTTATGAAATTGACCGTGAAGCCTTGTCACGTCGCACTCTTCTGGATGCAGTTGCACAGGCCGTTGGGCGCCTTGATACAGGCCCGTTAGGGGGGCAAAAAGCGCCGCAAAAAACATCTCAATCGACAGCCGCTAAAACAGATAATCCGTATGCGGACAAGCTCATCCTTGTTGCCGAAGATAACGCAACAAACAGGGATGTCATTGAAAGACAAATGCAACTCCTCGGGTTCAAGGCCGAGCTGTGCGAAGATGGTGTCGCGGCCCTTGAGAAATGGCAATCAAATCATTACGACTTGCTGCTCACGGACCTCCATATGCCAGAAATGGATGGCTACGATTTAACAATCCGGATCAGAGAAGAAGAAAAAAACACAGGCACGCCCCCCATCCCCATTGTTGCACTGACGGCCAATGCCTTGAAGGGAGAAGAGGATAAATGCCTTTCTCTGGGGATGAATGGATACCTGTCAAAACCGGTAAAACTGGAAGACCTGAAACAAAAACTCATAGATTTTCTTAGTCTTGTCACCCCTGTCGAGAAAACGGAAGTTTCTGTTTCTCCACCCGATCAGGAGGAATGATCATGAATACCTCCCTGCCCCCTCTCAACCCTGAAGCCCTGAATAAATTCATTGGGAATGACCTTGCTCAACACAAGGAATTTCTCATGGCGTTTATTCCGCAAGCCATCACGATTATTGACGAGATGAAAACCGCATTACAGGAACAGAATATAAAACATGTTGGAGAACTGGGTCATAAACTGAAATCATCATGCCATATGGTCGGTGCCACTGACCTTGCCCAATCATGCCAAAAAATTGAATTGGCGGGCCAATGCGCAAAAGAAGAAGAAGTAAAGTCCTTACTGCCCCATATCATCAGCCAATTCGAGTACGTAAAAAACTTTATCGAAAAAACATATCTATAGTGTGCGCGACGATCCTTCGTCTTCCCCCATCTTCAAGCCAATCTTTTGGTTAACCATCACCATATGGGGATATCTTAAGGTCAAGCAGCAGTCTAACATTAACCTAACATAACGTGAATTTGGGATAAGGAAACACCTCATGCTGGCGAAGGTCAGCATCCACAGTGTTTAAAAGGCTGCCGAATAATAATGAGGGGATAACACTCTAGAAAAACTTGCCTGCAAGCATACTCCCAGATGGCTTGCAGGCTTTTTTTATCTTTCCCCCTAAATACTTAAGAAAAAACAGGGGGTCTTTTTTCCTTGAATGCCAGAAGCGCCTCTTTCGTATCTTCGCTTGATGCCAAAGCTTCTGTTTGGGATTGTTCAAACATATAGCCCTCATGTAACGAAAGATTTTCCGTAGTTAAGAAAGACTTCTTCGCAGCCCTGACAGCAGAAGGGCTTTTGGTTGCGATTTCACCTGCAATTTCCATTGCAACCGACATGAGTTCTTCACCCGGTACACAGGCAGAAGCCACGTTCATCCGCACCAGTTCCTCACCGTAAATCCTGCGTGCTGTGAAAATCATTAATCGCGCATTGGACTCCCCGAAATGTCTGCGCACATGTGCAACGCCACCCGCCAAACCGACATTCACTTCGGTCATGGCCAGAAAGCCCTTTTCGGATGTGATAATAATATCGCAGCATAATGCCAACACACAGCCCGCACCGATTGCCGCCCCATTGACAGCAGCAATAACCGGTTTTTTACAATCATACACGCAGTCAAAGCTCGCGCGCACCCGCCGGTTATGGCGGGCATAAACCCCGGGGTCATCTGTCGGGCGTTCACTTAAGTCCGCCCCGGCGGAAAATGTCTTGCCCGCCCCGGTAATCACAATGGCGCGCACATCCTGACGGTCGCCTAGTTCATCAAACACTTGCGCAATTTCTTCACGCAATTGATTGTTCTGCGCATTGACCGGCGGACGGTTGATCTCAACAAGACCAATGTAATTTTCTACTGTAACCTTAAAACATTCGTAATCAGACGCCATGGTAAATCCTATATTTCTATTTTAAGCCTGAGATTTAGGGGAAACAAACAGCCCCTCTTCGGGAAAGGGAAAGCTGCATTCACATCCATCCGGCATGGGAATTTGATGGACATTCAACGTCATGGCGACCATGGAATAATAGCCCACGACTGCGGTTAATTCCACAACCCCGGCTTCCCCCCAACGCGCCAGAAGGGCTGCATAACAAGCATCATCAACATTTCCATTCAGCAGTAGCTGGCGTGCATATTCATACACCTCTCTTGCCGCTTCATCCTTTGCAAAGTCAGGCAACTCCCCCACACAGACAGAGGCAATAATATCTTTAGGCAAACCGGCTTTCTCTGCCTCTTTGGCATGGATGGCCCATTCAACATGGCTGTTCCACCGCCTTGCCGCCAACAGGATTGCCAGTTCGTTTAGTGATTTTGGCAATGATGTTTCATAACGCAGCACCTGCCCAAACTGCTGCCATTTATCCGCCAGGGACGGATTATGAATGGCCGCACGCAACGGGCCGACAACCGTTCCACGCGGGCCCGCAACAACCGCATCGTAAACAGCTTTCTGCGCTATCGTCATGTCCTCGGGCTTAGGTAGATTGATACGTCCCATTTTTATTCTCCCACCCCTTTTAATTCAGAAAGAATTTCATCGGTATTTTCCCCCAATAACGGCGGGGCTTTGTCAAAGGAAAGGCTGGCCCGTTCAAACTTCATTGGCGAGACAATCTGCGAAACCGTTCCCGATAGGGGGTGAGGCAATTCCTGTACCATTTGTCTATGTTTGACTTGCGGTTCATCCAGCACCATGGGCACCGTATTAATCGGCCCGCAAGGCACTTTCAGGGTATTGAATGTTTCAAGCCAGTAGGCCAGTTCCTTCTGTTTCAACGCATCGCAAATCATGGGATGTAAAATATCCAGATGGCGCACACGTTCCTTGTTGGTTGAAAAACGTTCATCCGTTGCCCATTGCGCATTGCCCAAGGCTTCGGCAAAGCGGCCAAACTGTTCATCATTACCTACGGCAATGACAATATGGCCGTCTTTAACCGCAAAGACATCCTGCGGCTGAATGTTGGGGTGTTTGTTGCCTTTGCGTTCAGGCACATTGCCGGAAACAAGATAGTTCATGCCCTGATTGGCCAGCATGGCGGTTGCCACATCCAGCATGGCAATATCAATCTTTTCGCCTTTCTTTTCTTCTGCACGATTGGAAAGAGCTGCCAAAACAGAAATGGCCGCATACATCCCGGTCATAATATCAATAATCGGCACGCCAACCTTTTGCGGGCCAGCACCGGGTTCACCATCCGGCCCGCCGGTGACACTCATCAACCCGCCCATAGCTTGAATCATGAAGTCATAAGCAACGTCTTTTGCTTTGGGGCCATCCTGCCCAAACCCGGTGATGGAGCAATAAATCAGCTCTGGGTTAACCGCCTGAAGGTCTTTTGCAGAAAGACCGTAGCGTTCCAATGTGCCAACTTTAAAGTTTTCCAGAACGATATCGGATGTCTTAGCCAGTTCTTTAACAATGTTCTGGCCTTCCTCGCTGGCAAGGTCCAGTTCAATGGAACGCTTGCCCCGGTTGACGGACAGGTAATATCCGGCTTCCTGCGTTTCATTACCCTCTTTATCCTTTAAATAAGGGGGGCCCCAACGCCGTGTGTCATCACCAACACCGGCGCGTTCAACCTTGATCACATCAGCCCCAAGGTCTGCCAGAATTTGCCCGGCCCACGGACCGGCCATAATCCGGCTGAGATCCAGTACTCGAATGTTAGAAAGTGGTCCTGACATACTTATTCCTTTTCAAAATTTATTGTTGGCACCTCAAGTTGAGATGCAATTGGTGTTTCATCACGAGGGGCGAGGTTTTCTTCTACAGATGGACGTTTTGCCATTTCGCCACACCAGTCTGCCAATTGGGGGAAGAAGTCCCGCCACCGGCTCTGTTCCCAACGAAAATCCATCTGCCCAAGGGCACAAATAATCGCAATATGACCGATGCCGAAAGCCTGCTCTCTCAAGGTTGGGACAAAACTTTCCAGCCGTTTCATGGATGCACAGACCTTGCTTTGAAAACCGGCAGAAATATCATCAGAAGCTTTCTCTGCCCGCCCGATTTCCGTGCGCCACAACAAGAGAATATCTGTGAGCCCATCGCCCAAAGCCTGCCAAACCAAATGTTGAGCCCTGTCTTCAAGTTTTTCAGGAAAAAGGCTCCCTTTGCCCAAGTGGTTCAAATATTCACAAATGACCCTGCTATCGAACAAAACCGTCTTGTCTTCCAAAATCAAAGCCGGAATTTTGCCCAACGGGTTCACAGACAATACATCCAGAGACGGCGGCTTTGTCAGCGCGACATCATGGGGTGTCAACGTCACCTGATTTTGCAAACCAAGTTCATGTAAAGAGATCATGACTTTGCGAACAAACGGTGAGCGAGGTGACCAAAGAAGTTCCATCATGTTTCAGCCTTTCTGAACTTCATTCAAAAATTCAAACATGGCGGCATTCACCTTTTCAGGTTGCTCATAACAAGGAACATGTCCGGCTTCTTCAATTTCACAAAAGCGCGCCTTTTCAATTTGCTCGGCCATGGCTTGCATGGTAAGCGGCATGTTCCCATCCTGCTTGCCTGCAAGAAGCAATGCCGGGCAGGTAATAGAAGGCAGCACATCGTAAAAATCATACCCTTTAAGGGCCGTTGCACCGGCTTCAAAACCTGCCCAGGGCGTTGAGGCCATCATCTTCACCAGCGCAGGAATTTTTGCATCATGATTAGCCGGGGTAATCCATCTCTGAACCGTGGCCTGACAAAATTCTTCCAAGCCTTTTTCTTTGGCTAAATCAATGCGTGCCTGCCATTGCTCTGCCGCCGCTGGTGCAGACTTGGCCTGTCCGTCTATCAAAACCAGCCCGTTAAACAATTCCGGCTGTTTCTGATAGGCTGCAAAACCTGTCGGCACGCCCATGGAAAGCCCAACGAAGATACAACGGCTGATGTTGAAATGATTGATCAGGCCAAGTAGGTCATCAGACAAAACATCAAAATTCACTGCCTGTTGAGACACAGCCGAACCACCATGGCCGCGCTGGTCATAACGCAAGCAATTATAGTCCTTCGCAAAAGCGGTAATCTGCGCATCAAAAATACTCAGGTCTGTCAGCAAGGAATTGCTGAAAACAAGCCAAGGCGCGCTTTCATCCTTTAACGCGACAGAGACATTCAGCTCTGTTTGGTTGAGCTGCACTTTCTCACTCATGACGCGGCCTCCAGCGCAATTGCAATGCCCTGCCCGACCCCGATACACATTGTCGCCAGCCCTTTCTGACCTTTACCTGCTGCAATGGAACGCGCCAACGTACCGGTAATACGTGCCCCGGACATCCCCAACGGGTGGCCCAGTGCAATCCCGCCGCCATTTGGATTAATATGTTCCCCGTCATCTGGCAAACCCAAGTGACGCACAACGGCCAGCACCTGACTGGCAAAGGCTTCATTCAGCTCAATCAAATCAAAGTCGCTTGGGTTCATGCCCAGTCGGTTACAAAGTTTCAATGTCGCAGGTGCTGGCCCAAAGCCCATAATGCGTGGTTCCACACCGGCGGTTGCTCCGCCGACAATACGCGCCAACGGTTTCAAACCGTATTTGGCAATGCCTTGTTCTGTTGCCAGAATCAAGGCCGCCGCGCCATCGTTTACACCCGAAGCATTGCCCGCTGTCACACTGCCGTTTTCTTTAAACGGTGTCGGTAGTTTGGCAAGGGCTTCGGCTGTCGTTTCTCGGGGGTGCTCATCTTGAGAAACAATTTTCGGCTCGCCTTTTCGCTGGGGAATAGAGACAGGAATAATCTCATCCTCAAACCAACCCGCCTTTATAGCTTTCGCCGCTCTTTGTTGACTTCTCAGCGCATAGGCATCCTGATCGACACGCGAAATGTTAAAAGCGGTTGCCACATTTTCAGCCGTTTGCGGCATTGAATCGACACCATATTGCTTTTTCATCAAAGGGTTAACAAAACGCCAGCCGATGGTGGTATCTTCAACCGATGCCTGGCGCGAAAAGGGTGTTGTCGCCTTGGGCATCACAAAAGGGGAACGGCTCATGCTTTCCACCCCACCGGCAATGGCGATATCACCCTCCCCAACAACCAGTTGACGCCATGCTGCCAGCACCGCATCCATCCCCGAACCGCAGAGGCGGTTAATGGTTGTGCCTGAAACACTTGTCGGGAACCCAGCCAGCAACACAGCCATGCGCGCAACAGAACGGTTATCTTCCCCGGCCTGATTGGCACATCCCAAGATCACATCACTCAACTCTTCCCAATCTATTTTGGCATGTCTTTCCAGCAAGGCCTGTAAAGGCTTGGCAGCAAGGTCATCAGCCCGTACGGAAGACAGCCCTCCACCATAGCGGCCAACAGGGGTGCGAACATAATCGCAAATAAAAACATCACGCATGAGAATTCTCCGTAGGCCTTTCGGCATAATTTTTAAGGATTTTTTCAACAGGACCGGCTTTAAAACCATGACCAACCATAGCTGCCAGATCGCTCAAGGCATTGTTAACATCGCCCTGCCCCTGTTGTGATGCCCAATACAAAGGCCCCCCACGCCAACGTGGAAACCCGTATCCATTGGTCAAAACCACATCGACATCCGCAGCCCTTTGGGAAACGCCTTCCTCAATCAGGCAGGCCGCTTCATTAACCATGGCCAACAAAAGCTGTTGCTGAATGGTCTGTTCATCAAATGAGCGCGGGGTAATATTTTCAGCCTTGCGGGTTTGTTCAATAATCTCTGCAACAACAGGGGAAGGTCCTGCTTGACCTTTTTCATAATGATACCAGCCCTGCCCCGTTTTTCGGCCGAACATCCCGGCTTCGCACAACTGATCTGCAATGGTGACATATCGTTCTTTCGGGTCTCTATCGGCGGCTTTACGCTTGCGCATCGCCCAGGCAATATCAAGGCCGGATAAATCAGACACCTCAAAAGGCCCCATGGCAAAACCAAAAGCCTTGAGCGCTTTATCAATTTCATAAGGGCTGGCCCCATCCAGTACCAGAAGTTCGGCACAGCGACGATAAGCTGCATAAATCCGGTTCCCGATAAAGCCTTCCGATACAGCTGATACGACAATTTGTTTACCGAGCTTCTTACCGAAAGAAAGACCTGTTGCCAGTGCCCCGTCAGAGGTTTTTTCGGCTCTGACAATCTCCAACAATTTCATCCGGTCTGCCGGGCTGAAGAAATGCAAACCTAAAACCCGTTCCGGCTGCTTTAGCCCTTCCACCATCTCATTAATATCAAGATAGGATGTATTGGTTGCCAGCACAGTTTGTTCACTCAAACATTCTTCCAGGTCACAAAGCAATTGCTTCTTCACAGCCATATCTTCAAACACGGCTTCAATAACCAGTTGGCAATCTTTCAGAGCACTGAGTTGCGGCGTGCTGGCGATCCGGCTTTTGAGTACATCGGCTTCGCCCTGCTCTAAAATCCCTTTTTTCACCAATATCTGGTAACTCTCAGAAATACTTTCCACGGCTTTTGCACAGGCTTCGCCATCACGTTCAACAAGAACAACGGGCAAACCTGCATTCAAGACGGCCTTGGCAATCCCTTGGCCCATTGTGCCCCCGCCAATAATACCGACAGATGTAATTTCTGTTTGCTGCGCTTTATCCAGCCCTTCAATTTGCGGCGCTTTCTTTTCCGCAAAAAACAAATGACGCAAGGCAAAGGCATCATCCCCCATGCGCAGGTCATTGAAAGTCTGTCTCTCATCTTTCAATGCATCTGCGTAGTTTTCTTTCTTGCTGTCCTGAACAAGGCGGATTGCCTCAACAATATTTTTACGCCCTTTATGTCTTTTCAGAATTTTGGCAACAGTTCCTTCTATCAATTGAACCGGTTCCTGTGGAACAGCCTGCTCAATTGCAATTCGTTTATTTAAAGGCGCCTTTTGGTCAATGAAACGCTTGGCACATTCCAGAAGGTCACCTTGGCAAACCTGATCAATAAAACCCAGTTCGAACGCTTTGTCGGCCGGGATACGATCACCGCTACAGATCATTTCCAAAGCAGCCTTTATCCCCGTCAAACGAGGTAAGCGCTGGGTTCCACCAGCCCCCGGGATCATTCCCAACTGGACTTCGGGCAAAGCAAGAAAA
This sequence comes from Terasakiella sp., assembly GCA_050297075.1. Lineage (GTDB taxonomy): Bacteria > Pseudomonadota > Alphaproteobacteria > Rhodospirillales > Terasakiellaceae > Terasakiella. Next base: position 195,743 of record JBNKSC010000023.1, on the reverse strand, counting down.
GCCTTCTGATCTGCTATTCGATAATCACACCCCAAAGCAAGTTCCAGCCCGCCTCCCAGTGCCATTCCATGAATGGCAGCAACAACAGGAAAAGGGCTATCTTCAAGGGCGCGAATAACATCCGGCACTTCGGGAGATTGCAGCTTGGCACCGAATTCCTTGACATCGGACCCACCTGAAAACCCACGCCCGACACCGATCACAACAGCCCCCTGAACAGGCATGTTCTTTAACGCATTCAATGCCGATACAATCCCTGACCGCACTGAATGTGAACCGGCATTTACGGGGGGATTATCAATGGAAATAATACCGCCCCCCTCTTCAACAGAAAGGCTAACAGTCTGGCTTTGCTTTGTTTTTTTCATTTGTAATATATTTTCTGTCATTATTTTGTTCTTCGACCATCATTTGAATGGAATGATTATAAATTAGCTAGCTTTATGATTTAAACACCACTATCGCAGATAACATGACGTATTATCGAATTTTGATTTCCTTTATGGGTTACGTTCCAAAGATCGCACAAATTCAGTAATGACTTGAGCAACCTCTTCCGGCTTTTCTTCCGGTAAGGCATGGCTTACATTCGAAATCACAACGGGTTGAATGCGTTCCCCGAATTCATCACGTAAGGAATTTCTCTGATCTGCGGGGCGAAAAGGGTCTTCACTGCCTATAACGTCCAGTATCGGGACTGTTCCACCGGGCCACCAACTTTCACGTTTTGAATTCAGCCTTGCCTGACGTTGCGCCTCAATCACAGGCTTATGCCAGCCGGTCAACCATGACTTTTTAACACCGCTGGAATCTGCAAAAAAAGCCAGCGCCAAAGCATCCAGACGTTCCTGTTCAGGGCGTTTTTCAGAAGATACAAGATCAATAGCCGTTTCAAGATGGGCAGGAATTTTCCCACCAGCGGTCGCCAACAGGACAACGGCCTTCACCATTTTGGAACCTGTTGCCGCACAGGTTCTCGCAACCATATTACCAAAGGCATGCCCGGCAATCACGGCAGGGGTCTTTTCCTGTTCCAGTACCCCTAACACATCCTGTGCAAGGTCCTCCATAGACAGGCCCATCAGCGGCCCTGTGCTTCCATACATTCCCCTCGGTTCCGGCAGAATGGTTTTAAAACCTTTACTTATAAGGTTTTCAGCCAATTCCACCAGATCATCACAGCCACGCCCGACGGAAGGCAGCAGGCAAATGGCCTGCCCCTCACCGCCGATACGATAGGCGATCCGAACGTCATTTTGTTGTGCAATCCTGTGTTCGAACATGGCGCTCATCTTATGCGTTCCCCGTTTCCGTAGCGCCATCAACAGAAACACCCTTGTCTTTTGTTTTTCCGCGTACCCCCAGATAAAAGAGAGAAACGACAGAAAGCAGAAGAAGGACAATCGCAATCGGATAATCCCAAATGGCTGAAAGCTCCCCACCGGTGATCAATTGCGCCTGAATAATTGAAGCTTCCAATTGCGGCGTCAAAATAAAGGCAACGATGAAGGCGACAATGGAATAGCCGAACTGTCGCATAAAGTAGCCCACAACAGCCATAACGATGGCGATAAAGGCAGCAAACAAGCCACCATCCGTCACATAGGCCCCGGTCAGGCATAACAGGAGTGCCGCAGAAAAAACAACCGACCTCGGTGCAGAAATAACGAACGCCCAAAACCGCATCCCAAACTGGGCAACGCCCAGATTACAGAAGTTGGCAATCAGCATGGCGCCAAACATTCCGTATACAAGGTCCCCTTGCTCTTCAAAAAGAAGCGGCCCCGGTTGAATGCCATGGATCATCAGGGCGGAGACCAGCAAGGCAGCCGCAATGTTGCCCGGAATACCTAAAGTCAGCAGAGGAATAAGGTTCGCCCCGACCACCGCACTATTTGCCGTTTCTGTTGCCGCAATACCGCGCGGGTCCCCTGTGCCGAATTTTTCAGGGTCATTGGCACTTTGACGCGCGATTGAATAACTCAGAAAACCGGCTGTTGTAGAGCCAAGTCCGGGAATGGCCCCAATGACAGTTCCGATCAAGAATGCGCGCAAGGCAACATATTTGTTGGCAAGCAACTCTGCCAAAGTAACCGTGCGGTCCTCTTTGTTCTTTGAACGGATTTCAATCGGAGGTGCCACCTTTTCCCCCTTGCGAGCCTCGATCATGCCCGAAAGCAATTCGCTCATCGCCAAGGCCCCAATGCTCAACGCGGTCAAATGAATGCCGTCATAGAGTTCAAGCATTCCAAAGGTGAATCTTGGTGAAGCCGAAGCCGGGTCCAACCCGACAGAGGCCAACAGGAAACCGAATGCAGCAGCAATAAGCCCCTTGACCATTGAATCACCGACAAGGCCGCTAATCACCGTAAAGGCCAAAATCATAAGTGCCAAAATCTCAACCGGCCCCATTTGCAGGGCCACAATTGCAAGCGGGGCAGAGATCAAAATCAGGACCAGATCACTTGAAAGGTCACCGAAGAATGAATAATATAAACCATATTTCATCGCTTTCAGCGGCTGGCCTTTTTTCGCCATCGGGTGCCCATCCAGCGCTGTTGCCGCAGATTCAGGTGTTCCCGGTACATTAATCAAAATAGAAGGAACGGCCCCGCCTACGGTCCCCCCCTTGTTCACACTGATCAAAAAGGAAACGGCCGTCAGCGGGTCCAGTGCAAAGGTGATGGGAATGGCAACTGCCAACGCCATAATAATACTCAGGCCCGGCGTTGCCCCGACAATCTGGCCGATCACAACACCGCCAATGATGTAAGCCAAATTCACCAAAGTGAAGGCATCCAACAAGCCGTTTGTAATAAGACTAAGGTCAAACATTATCTTAAACTATCCTTCAAACATTACGGCAGGGGGCGACCCAGCACTTGCTCAAACAGCAACCATGTACAGAGCGGAACGGCAATCACCGAAACAGCAACCCACATCACTCTTCTCTCATAAACCTGCCAGATCACCACAGCCATCAGGCCTATTGCATAGGGGAGAAAACCGACAACGGGCATCAAAAGAGTGGCAACAACCATTGCGCCAACAAACAAGGTTAAACGCACGACCTCCCGCAAAGACGGCAAAGTCTTGTCAGAAGCAACAAAAAGCATCTGAACAGCGCCGAGGACGACAAAAAGCCACCCGGCAATCTGCGGGAAGAGCTTGGGGTCCGCCCCCGCAGTCGGCTCACCCGTTACATATTGCGGTATCAAATAGGTCAGAAGGAGGACGCCGAACGCACAAACGACGCCCCCCAAAACACGATCCACTGCAATCATTTTTGCAGGGCCTTTTGATAAAAGACGGACATTTCAGCCAAATAATCAACCGTTCCCTGCGGGCCGAGGTTGGAAGCAGTGGTACGCAGCTTATCCATTAGTTGCGTATATGCGGGTGAGGCTGTTACTTCTGCCAAAGCTTCCGTCAAACAGGCATGAACAGCATCATCCGTAGCTTTGGGAAGGAAGAAGATGATGTGACCGTCAAAGGCCATATCGACACCGTATTCTTTCAGCGTTTTTGTGTCCGGCGCATAGGCGGCACGGTTATTTGTCAACGTTGCCAGTTGAACCATTTTCCCTGCACGAATTTGAGAAACATGCGCCGTGCCCTGCATTGTGGCATCAACATGCCCGCCCAACGCATCTTTCAGCGCACGTGAGGACCCTTTGGTTGGGATCGGCACAAGGTTGACACCGTAGTGCTCTGCTATTTTTTTGGCGATAATTTCATAGCTCAGCGCCCCAACGGAAATTGTTGCCCGCCCCTTTTTCTTTGCGTAAGCAACGAATTCATCCAATGTATCATAAGGCTTGTCTGCCAGTGCAACCAGACCGTAGTTGAGCAGCATGCCTGTCCCCAGATATTTGAAACTCTCATAAGTATAGCCAATATCCTTGGACTTATATGGGTTCAGCGCAAGTGTTGTTGTGGAACCGACACCGATACGAAGCCCATTTGCTTCACCAGCCAATAGACCTTTCGCCATCACGCCGCCACTGGCCCCCGGACGGTTTTCGACATAAACGGTCCATCCCTTCTTTTCCTGCAACAAAGCAGCAACCTGACGGGCAACAGAATCCGTTCCCCCACCGGCGGCATAACCAACTTCCATTGCAATAGGGCCGGAAGGATAACCCGCCGGGCAACTTGCTCCATGCGCAGGCGCGACAGCCCCAGCAACAAGAGCCATTACAACAAGAGTTGAATGTTTAAGCATTCGTCGAAACATATAAAGCCTCCCAGGCAAATAAAATTTGTTTATGCTATATACCTAGCACATTAATTTTTTATTCACAATAATTTTAGAAAATTTTTTAGATTCTTAACTTTAACAAAGTAAATCAAACACTTAATCAGATCAGATTTTGCCCTTGAGAGAAACATAAATCCGCTTTGCAAAATACTTTCTTGCCGTGTACAAGTGTGGATTGATTGCAACTTGACCCTTGATGCTATAATATAGCTTTATTGTAATTTATAACAAAAGCGATCCCTCGTCTTCATTCTTCATTTTTTAAACAATTTATTTTCGGGTAATTCATCATAATGACTTCTAAAGAAACAAACGCGACCGTCACCGCATTGGAAAAAAGTGCCGTTGCCCGATACATCCAATTGGCTTCCCTGTTTCGTAAACGCATAGAAAACGGAGAATGGGCTGTTGGCGGGCGCATCCCAACGGTTGAACAACTGGCAAAGGATTGCGGGGTCGCAGGCATGACCATTCGTCAGGCTCTCGACCAACTTGAAAAAGACGGTCTTATCGAACGCTTTCGCGCAAAAGGCACCTTTGTTAAAGAAAAGCCCAGCCGGGACCTGTGGTGTGAAGTACAGACCGACTGGAACGGCCTGCTGATTTCCCGGACAAATGCCACCATCAATGTTTTGTCGGACCGTAGCGATGTCGTCCTTAATCAGGACAGCTTCACAATAGGTTCTGCTGCTCCGGCCTATCGCCATCTCACTAGGCTCCATGTGCGTGAAGACGTCCCTTTCCTGCTGGCCGATGTCTATATAGACCAACGTTTATGCGCACAAATTGAGGAAAGTTCCTATACCAGCAAGACAGCCATGCGGCTGGTTACAGACTTGCAGGGTGTCAATATCGTCGATGCCCGCCAGACCCTGACCATTGACACGGCGGATCTGGAAACGGCAACACAACTTGACATCCCGCTCTCCGCACCGATTGCCAAAGTTCAGCGCATCGCCATGAATGAGGACGGCGAACTGGTCTTGGTCGCCAATGGCGTCTATCGGGGAGATATGGTCAGAATCGACATGAAACTGATCAAATAGTTTTAAGTTCAGTTCAAATAGTCATCCGTTGTACGCGGTTTGGGGCGGGACCCCGCAAAAAACGGGTCTTTCTGCTTGGCCATGGCAATCACGCGACAGTCTTCGCACTTGCGCAATGTATCAAGCTGTTGCGGGTTGGAGAATTGCGGCAGCTTGGAAAGCTTCTCCACCACCTTATCGACCGAACTTTGCGTCCCGAATGCCTTGCCACAGTCCGGACAGACTGCGGGCTGGTCTTCTTTCAAAACAACGCTACCACCAAGCGATGATGATAAATTCAACCGGGCAACCAGCGTCATGGCTTTTTCCGGGCAGGTGGATTTACAAATTCCACATTGCACGCAGTCCTTTTCAATAAAGGATAGGATCGGCGCATCCGGATTGGCGCGCAAGGACTGTGTCGGGCATGCCCCAACGCAGGACATACACATGGAACAGGCTTCTACATCAATCTCAACCTGCCCGTAAGGCATACCCTTTTCCAGTTCCAGAATATTTTCTGAACTGTGGTTCAAATGAGCGAAAACATCAAAGGCCCGTTGGCGTTTATGACCAACTGCCAAGCCCGCCATCGGGTCAAGCGCCTTGGCAAACGACAGCTTGCCCAGCTCATCCTCAATATAATCAGGTGTAACATGGTCGATCATATGGAAACGGTTGCTGTCTTGCGCAAAGCCAATCAACAGCTTTTGTGCCAACTCAATTTCCGCCTTTGTTGTTTGCGCGGCCTCATAATGAGACGATGGCGCCAAAACGACCACCCCCTTCGCCCCATAGGCAAGCGCAGCCAAAAGCAGGCCATGATCCAAAATGGAAATACTGTTCAACGCAAACGGCAAGACATGTGCCGGAAGACCATTGCCAACCTGCCCTAAAACGTTCAACGCCTGTTCGCCTGTTTCACCGTCATGAACCAGTAAAACAGCTTCCTTACCGCCCGCATTCAGATATGTGGATAATAGCTTTTGCATACGCCGATGGGTATGATCCAGTGACGGCATGGCATATTCAATCGCCCCTGTTGGGCAGACGGCGGAACAATCCCCACAGCCCTGACAGAGATAGGGATCAATTTTGACATGGTCCCCCTCAGAAAAAATGGCTGAAGCCCCACAGGCATCCAGACATCGAGTACAGCCCGTAATCCGGTTTCGGGAATGGGCACATTTGCTCTCGCTCACCAGTGCGTAGCGGGCTTTGGAAAACTCCCCTACCATATCGGACAGGTTAAACAAGGCTTTGAAAAGACCGGCCTTATCTGTTGAGGACACTTTCACATAGCCATCGAGGGACTGGTTGGCTGCAAAAAAGCCGCTTTCGTCACTGACATCTAAGATCAGGTCAAACTGTTCGGTGATGTTGTTCTGGGGGGCGGTAAAATGCAAACCGTTGCGCGAGGAAGGTTCCATTGGCGCAAACTGGTTAAAGGTTACAGAAAAAGCCCCCATATGGCCTTCCGCCTTGACGTATTTGCCCTGAAAGATCGGCAGGTCGGAAATTTGCGGGACAAGACCATGGCTGCTTTCACTCAACACAACCACCGGGGAAAGACGCCCCTGAAGCTGCCCGGCAGCCTCCAGCGCCACGTCTGCATCGCCATAGACCAGCACGGTGCCTTGTGAAGAAAGTGCAAGACTTTCCACCATATTGGCAGGCAGAACGGATTCTGCCAGCATGGCGGCAATTTTGGGTGCAGCCTTGGCCCCCTCCTTGCCCCACCCGGCTTTTTCACGGATATCCACATACGTGACATCCGGTGCCTCTTCCCCTAGTTCTGCACGCAGTTCCTCAAACAAGGGAGCCTCGCGCCCACAGGCGACAATCAAATCACCTTCTTTCAGTGCCTGTTGAAAGTCTTCCTGCTGGGAACGGCACAGCTGAGAGAAAACAAAGGGCGCATCCTGATCAAAGGATTTGGCAATCGCTTCACCATCCAAATCCATTGTATTCTCACAAGAACACAGCAGAACGCGCTTTTCATTTATTTTCATCTCTTAAACTCCCGAATTTTGTTCTTATTTTATATAATGACGTGCGGATGGATTTTATATAATGCCCTACTGGCAGGTTCGAGTATTTCCTCACCCCCTCCGACTAAAGATGGACTATCGTACACTGCAAAGATGGGGTTGAATCAATAAATTTTGAAGCAGGCAGGACTTAAAACAATGCAAGTAAAAGAAACCATGTCACTTGGGCTCTTGCTGGAAAAACGTAAAATAGACCACCCATGGCAGGAATATGCATGGCATGTTTACGCAGTGTTGCCCGGTGCACGTGATGATGCAGATTGGGAACTGGTCAGCCAGGATGATGTACAGACGATTTACCTTGCCTGTACAATGGAAGTTGAGCTTTATCAACGTGAAACAGAAGGGTACAAAAACAATCTGGAAAGCCAGCAACCCGTTATTTTTGTCGTCCTGCGACAGGGTGAAGAGGCAGAAGACCACGATGTCGAACCCTTTTTAATGACCGCCTGCCCCTATGAAGCGGCAGATTATCTGGAAAGCGGCGAAGAGATTGTTGAATCCGTTCCCATGCCCGATGGTGTGCGCATCTGGGTGGAAAGCTTTGTCAAAGCACACCATGTCGAAGAAAAATTCAAGAAACGTAAACTGCGCCGTCAGGAAGACGGTCTGGCCCGGCGTGTACGCGTGGGAGGCAATGCATGAGCACCGGTTTTCTCAGTCGCTGGTCCAGGCGCAAGCTGGAAACAAATGAGCCATCTCCCCTCCCCCCCGTTCAGGTAATTGAGGAAGAACAACAACAGGAAATAGCAGAGCCCCTTGGTGAGACACTCCCCCAAGCGGAAGAAATTGAGGAAGCCGCCCCGGTTATTGACCTCCCCGACATCAACAGCCTGACAGAAGAATCTGATTTTTCCGCCTTTATGCAGAAAGGCGTGCCGGAAGAACTGCAAAAACTGGCGCTTCGCAAGCTTTGGGGCAGCAACCCTGTTTTTGCCAATATTGACGGGCTCAACGACTATGATGAAGACTTCAGCGTCATCAAACCATTGGTCGCCGGTGTTGCCGATGAACTGATGAAATTGATGAAAGAAAACAGTGGTTCAGCACCACAAGAAGAAATACAGGATGATGCCCCGCCAGAACCCGAACTGATGGCAGATGACGCAGAATTTGATGTCGCAGAAGCGGAAAACGAAGCTTGAAAGTTCTCCCTACGCACCAATATTGAAATAATATTGCTTGGTTCTCCGACTATAGGTGGATACTTTTTTGAATAGCTTAAACGTATCATGTAACAATCCGGAAAGACCGGATTTTGGGAGGAAATGAATGACAGAAAGTGTTGTAGCGACTTGTTCTCTTGGTGAGGAACAGCGGGCGCGTGCCGGTATATATGGCTTGCTTGCCCGTTTGTTAAGCAATTATCCCGGTGATGATTCCCTCAAAGAGATCGCATCCTACCCCGGTGATGACACCCCCATTGGCTCAGCCTTGGGTGAACTGGCCGAGGTGGCGGGCAATGTGACCGAGCAAAAATGCGAAGAGGAATATAACGCTTTGTTTATCGGGGTCACACAAGGTGAGTTGACTCCTTTTGCCTCTCATTACCTAACGGGTTTCTTAAATGAAAAACCACTGGCCGATGTCCGTGAAGACCTCAAGCGTCTGGGCATCGAACGGGTGGATGACATCAAGGAACCGGAAGACCATATCGCTTTTCTGTTCGATGTTATGGTCGGGCTGATCACCAAACAATTTGGTGATCAAAACGACGATGAAGAAGAGCAGGCCTTTTTTGAAAAACATATCAGCCCTTGGGCCGAAAAGTTTTTCAGCGATCTGGAAAAAGCAGAAAACGCAACCTTTTACGTGCCGGTTGGCAAATTGGGGCAGCGTTTTCTTGATGTTGAAACCAAAGGATTTCGTATCGCCAAGTAATTGGCCATATGCGGTCCTTTTTTGTTTGGGAGTCTATTAGATGGACCATAAGGAAGATAAAGCCTCTTTGGGGCGGCGTGACTTCCTGAAGGTTGCCACAGTCGGTGCCGTTGCCGGTGCTGCTGTTGTTGCCACGTCCGCTAAGGCAGAAGCTGCGGATTTGTCACCGAAAGGTGCCTCTGCCGGTGGTTATGCCGAAACGGACCATGTCACCAAATACTACGAACTGGCCAATTTCTAATTGGTTGCCCCTGCTAAGTGCATCGCACTTGCGGGGAATTTACGTGTCTAAGTTAAGTCAACCTTTACAGGGAGAAAACGATGCTTAAAAAAGTGAACAGCGGGGTAGCGAATGGCCCCCGTCTGTCGAAAGCATTGTCCGGCGTTATCGGGGAGGCGATCAATCGTCGTACCTTCTTTAAACGCACCGGTCTGACAGCTGCCGGAATTGCAGCTGCTTCGACAGTCTCTTTGGTTCGCACCAAAAAAGCGCAAGCTGCGGTCAGTGCGGGCGAAGGGATTAAGAAAATAACTTCTGTTTGTACCCACTGTTCCGTGGGTTGCGGCGTTATTGCGGAAGTCAAAAATGGCGTATGGGTCGGTCAGGAACCTGACTTCGACAGCCCGATTAACCTTGGCGGACACTGTGCCAAAGGGGCCTCTGTGCGCGAACATGCCATTGGCGAACGTCGTCTGAAATATCCGATGAAGCTTGAAGGCGGAAAATGGAAACGCATGTCATGGGATGATGCCATCAATGAAGTTGGTGATCGCCTCGGCAAAATCCGCGAAAGCTTCGGCCCTGATTCCGTTTACTGGCTCGGCAGTGCCAAGCACAACAACGAACAGGCTTATCTCTTCCGTAAATTCGCTGCCTTCTGGGGAACCAACAACGTTGACCACCAGGCACGTATCTGTCACTCCACCACTGTAGCCGGTGTTGCCAACACCTGGGGCTACGGTGCGATGACCAACAGTTTCAACGACATCCACAATTCAAAAGCGATGTTCCTGATTGGCTCCAACCCGGCTGAAGCGCATCCGGTTGCTGTTCAGCATATCCTGAAAGCCAAGGAAAAGAACAACGCGCCGTTGATTGTCTGTGACCCGCGCTTCACGCGCACAGCGGCCCATGCCGACGAATTTGTTCGTTTCCGTTCCGGTTCGGACGTGGCCCTGATTTGGGGCATCATCTGGCATATTTTCCAAAATAAATGGGAAGACACCCAGTTCATCCAGCAGCGTGTCTACGGTATTGACGATATCCGCAAGGAAGTCGCCAAATGGACACCGGAAGAAACCGAACGTGTAACCGGCGTCCCCGGTAAGCAGTTGGAACGTGTAGCGCGTTTGATGGCGAAAAACCGTCCCGGTACTGTTATCTGGTGTATGGGTGGAACCCAGCACACCAATGGTAACAACAACACCCGTGCTTATTGTATCCTGCAACTGGTGCTGGGTAACATGGGCGTTGCCGGTGGCGGAACCAACATTTTCCGTGGTCACGACAACGTTCAGGGCGCAACCGATATGTGTGTCCTGTCACACTCCCTGCCCGGCTATTACGGCCTGAAAACCGGTTCATGGAAACATTGGTGCCGCGTTTGGGATGTGGACTACGACTACATGCTCGGCCGCTTTAAATCCAAGAAACTGATGGAATCAAAAGGGATTCCGGTTTCTCGCTGGATTGACGGTGTCCTGATCCCGAAAGACAAGATCGACCAGCCCGAAAACGTTAAAGGCATGGTCTTCTGGGGTCATGCCCCGAACTCACAAACCCGTTTGCCGGAAATGAAGAAGGCGATGGAACAGCTCGACACCATGGTGGTGGTTGATCCGTATCCAACTGTTTCTGCGGTTCTTTCTGACCGTAAAGACGGCGTTTACCTGTTGCCTGCGGCGACTCAGTTTGAGACTTACGGCTCGGTCACAGCTTCCAACCGTTCCTTCCAGTGGCGCGAAAAAGTTGTTGAACCGCTGTTTGAATCCAAACCTGACCATGAGATCATGTACCTGTTCGCGAAGAAATTCGGTTTCGAAAAGGAAATGTTCAAAAAGGTCAAGGTCAACAACAACGAACCCTTGATCGAAGATGTCACACGCGAATATAACGGCGGCATGTGGACCATCGGTTACACCGGGCAGTCCCCGGAACGTATCCGCAAGCACATGAAGTATCGTCATACGTTTGACAAAACGACCTTGAAAGCCAATGGCGGACCTTGTGATGGTGAATATTTCGGTTTGCCCTGGCCGTGCTGGGGTACCGCTGAAATGGGCCACCCGGGTACACCTATCCTTTATGACCCGAGCAAACCTGTTGCCGAAGGCGGCCTGAACTTCCGTGCCCGTTACGGTGTGGAACATAACGGCCATAACATTCTGGCAGAAGGGTCTTATCCGGTTAATTCCGAAATCAAGGATGGTTATCCGGAATTCACCATGGCCATGCTGAAAAAGCTGGGCTGGGATAAAGACCTGACGGCAGAAGAACGTGCTTCCATCGAAAAGGTTGCCGGTGACAAAACAAACTGGAAAACCGACCTCACAGGCGGTATTCAGCGTGTTGCCATCAAACATGGCTGTTCACCCTTCGGGAACGCGAAGGCCCGTGCTCTTGTCTGGACCTTCCCGGACCCGGTTCCGCTGCATCGCGAACCGCTTTATGCCCCGAACCGCGATCTGGTCAACGACTATCCGACCTATGCGGATAAACAGGCCTATCGTCTGCCCACCATGTATGAATCCATTCAGAAGAATGACTTCTCCAAAGACTTCCCGATCATTCTGACAACCGGGCGTCTGGTGGAATACGAAGGCGGTGGGGATGAAACCCGTTCCAACCCGTGGCTGGCTGAATTGCAGCAGGACATGTTTGTGGAAATCAACCCCTATGACGCCAATAACGCGAACATCCGGGCCGATGAAATGGTCTGGGTCCATTCGCCGGAAGGCGGCAAGGTCAAGGTGAAAGCCATGATCACCGAACGGGTCGGCAAAGGCGTTGTCTTTATGCCGTTCCACTTTGGCGGGGTCTTCCAGGGCGTTGACCTGCGTGGCAAATATCCGGAACACACCGACCCTTATGTGGTCGGGGAATCTTCTAACACTGTTGGCACCTACGGCTATGACTCGGTTACCCAAATGCAGGAAACCAAAGTCACCTTGTGTCGTATTGAAAGGGCTTGAGGAGCGTAGACCATGGCAAGAATGAAGTTTCTTTGTGATACGGAACGTTGCACCGAATGTAACGGCTGCGTCACAGCATGTAAAAACGAAAACGAGGTTCCCTGGGGCATCAACCGCCGCCGGGTGGTGACCCTCAATGATGGGGAACCGGGCGAGCGTAGCCTGTCTGTTTCCTGCATGCATTGTTCGGATGCCCCCTGTATGGCAGTTTGTCCGGTGGATGCATTCTATCAAACCAAAGACGGTGTGGTTCTGCACTCCAAGGATATCTGTATCGGTTGTGGCTATTGCCTGTTCGCCTGTCCGTTTGGCGCACCGCAATTCCCGCAGGACGGTTTCTTCGGCACACGTGGAAAGATGGACAAATGTACCTTCTGTTCCGGTGGTCCCGAAGCGGATAACTCCGAAGAGGAATACAAAAAGTACGGCAGCAACAGAATGGCTGAAGGCAAACTCCCGGCATGTGCGGAGATGTGTTCGACCAAGGCGCTGTTGGCAGGTGACGGGAACAAGGTTTCCGACATCTACCGCAACCGTGCAGCAGAACGCGGTTTCGGCTCCGGTGCATGGGGCTGGGGAACCGCCTATGGTTTGAAAAACAAAGAAGGTTGATGAGGAACGCGGTTCAAGGATGGAAGCTATTGCGGCTTCCATCCCCGCTTCAACATTGCTTTCTACAAAAAAGAGAGGCTCTCACATGAGGTCCAAACTTTTGAAAACATTCTTTTGGACGTTTTTGGCTGTCGTCATGCTAACGGGCATCTCCTATGCCCCGATCAGTGATGTGCAGGCACAAAATGTCAGCGTCAACCCCGGCACGTCGGGGCTCGGCAGTTCTGCCGATATCTGGCGTGAAATCAAACAGGGCAAACAGGGCAATACCTCTTTGCCGGACAAGGACAGGGGCTTTTTGATCCGCAACCGCGGTGAAGACTGGCGCAATATCCGCAATCATATGGTGTTCAAATATGGCGCCATTGGCATTGCAGGGATGCTGTGTGCTCTGGCTTTGTTCTATCTGGTGCGTGGGCGTATCAATCTTGATGGCGAGATGACCGGGCGCAAGGTTTTGCGTTTCAAGGCAATTGAACGCTATAACCACTGGACAATGGCAACCAGCTTTATTCTACTCGGCTTGACCGGAATGAATATGTTGTTTGGCCGTACAGTCCTGTTGCCTGTGGTTGGACCGGAGGCTTTTTCAGCAATAACCAGCTTTGGCAAGTTTATTCATAACAACATTGCCTGGCTGTTTATGGTTTCTCTGAGCCTGACCACAATCTTCTGGACCAAAGACAACCTGTGGGACCGTTATGATCTAAACTGGATTTTGAAAGGCGGCGGCTTGTTCTCCAAAGGGGTTCATCCACCTTCTGCCAAATTCAACTTTGGTGAAAAAACCATGTTCTGGCTTGTTGTTCTGGGCGGTGCCTGCGTCAGCTATACCGGTTTGACATTGTTGTTCCCCTACCAGTTTGGTAGTCTTCCAACCATGCAGATCATGCAAATCATTCACTCAAGCTTGGCTTTATTGATGGTAATTGCCATTTTCGGCCATATATATATCGGTACCGTTGGTATGGAAGGGGCGATTGATGGTATGAAAACCGGTTATGTGGATGAAACATGGGCCAAAGAACATCATGCGGCATGGGCTGAAAGCCACGGGATCACTGTGGACCACAACCCATCCGACGAAGAACACATTACACAAGGAGGTGTTGCTGAATGAATGTCATAACCCCTGACATAGAGTTGGAATACGATGATTATATCATCAAACCCGACCCAAATTGTCCTTCAACAACTTCTGCTGTTGAAGGGGTAGACAGCTTTGGCAACCCCCTTGAGGTTCCCCTTGTGGAAGAGCGTCCCCTGACGCTCTTCCTCAATAACCGTGAAATCGTCACCCTGATGACCGTTGGTGATTATCCTGAATTGTTGGGTGTTGGTTACCTTGTAAACCAGAATATGCTCAAGGATGATGATGTCATTACAGGCATTGAATATCATGATGACCTTGAGGTCATTGTGGTGCGCACCGAACGGGTGACAAATTATGAAGAAAAGCTCAAACGCAAAGTCCTGACCTCAGGCTGCGGCATGGGTACCGTATTTGGCGACATTATGGATAAGCTTGATGATGTCGTTCTTGGTGAAAATGTCCATGTACGCGCTTCATGGATAGAACCACTTCTCAAAAAAATCAAAACCACCCCCAGCCTGTACCGCAAAGCCGGTTCCATTCACGGCTGCGTCCTTTGCCAGGGGGAAAGACCATTGATTTATATGGAAGATGTTGGTCGCCACAATGCGTTGGACAAGATTGCCGGATACCTCTACCTCAATAAACTAAAGGGGGAGGATTATTACATGTACACCACCGGGCGCATGACGTCTGAAATGGTTATGAAAGCCGTTTCAATGGGGATCAGCGTGCTGATTTCTCGTTCAGGTTCAACCCGATGGGGGGTGGAGCTGGCCCAAAAAGCTGGCCTGACGTTAATCAGCCGGGCACGCGGCAAACGCTTCATTGCCTTAAGCGGCATGCAACGCATTATTTTTGACCTCATTGAAGAAACTGTTCAAGTCGCTGAATAGTCTGTATACTACGTGTCCATTTTCCTGAAGGACACTTGATGTTTGCACTGCGGCTTTTGATTTTTTGCTGCCTGCTGTCGTTTTTAACGATGGCACATGTCGCTTTTGCTCAAACACCGACATCACCATCTTATGACACCGGGCCTTACGAAGAAACAAAGGGCCATAACCTCAGTAACCCCCGTGCCGATTTCTGGCGCCAAGTGCGTGATGGCATGCCCGGGCGTGTCAATATTCCAGATAAGGAAAAAGGCATCCTTATTCAGCAAGGAGGCAATGACTGGCTGAATACCCGCTCAAACGTTGTGGCAAACTATGGCCGCCAGATCATCGCTGTGGGTTTACTGTTAACGCTGGTTTTTCTCTTTTTCTCAGGCCATATCCGCATTCTAAGCCGACCTGTGGGATGGGCTATAGACAAGCTTGTACCATTTCAGAAAATCGCCCATTGGGTCGCAGCCCTCTGTTTTGTTTTATTGGGCGCAACCGGCTTAAACATTCTCTATGGCAAACAGGTTCTGGCCCCTATGATGGGACGGGTTATTTTTTCTGAATTTTCTTTTGTTGCCAAAGCTATACACAATCAGGCGAGCTGGCTTTTTATGGCCTCCATTGCCCTTGTGTTGGTTCTACGCGCGCGAGAATACCTGCCCGGCTTTGTGCGCCAACGCGTTTCGCGTAAATCCGCGATGCAATGGGCCCAGACGGGTATAAGCGAAAAGGTGCTCTTCTGGTTTGCCGTAGCCGGTACGTTGATTGTCGCCTATTCCGGCGCCACCTTGCTGATCCCCAATGAAGGCAACGAAGTGCGCCAGATGCAGCTGTTCCAGTTGATGCATTCTTTTTCCGCCCTGACATTGACCGGCCTGATTGTCGGCAACGTCTACCTCATTGCCGTTGGTGTGCGTGAAAATGCCCGCAAGCTTCTGGAAGCCAAGGAAATTCTGGAATATGAAGTTCAGCAACGCACCGGGGAACTCAGCGCAACCAACCAGAAGCTGGCCGCTGAAATTGAAGAACGCAGACACATTGAAGATGCCCTGAAAATCGCCAAGGAAATTGCCGAACAAGCCAACCTTTCCAAAGACAAATTTTTGGCAACGGCAAGTCATGATCTGCTGCAACCCCTGACCGCAGCCCGTTTGATGATTGCAACATTGCGCATGCGCGAGCTGAAAAATGAAAACCATGAAATTGTCGAACAGGTTCACCATTTCTTGCGGGGCACGGAAAACCTGCTGACGGACTTGCTGGATATCTCCAGCCTTGGCGCAAGTACCATAGAACCGAAAGTAACAGATTTTCCGGTCCAGCAATTATTGCAGGGACTGGAAAGCGAATTTCAGGCAGCTGCCCGTAAAAACCGTTTAAAACTGCGCTGCCATTGCCCCGATATTTATGCAAAATCCGATTACCAGTTACTCAGCCGCGTCTTGCGTAATTTCTTGAGCAATGCCATTCGCTATACTCATGACGGTGGCGTTCTGCTGGCTGCACGCAACAGAGGCAAACACATTCGCATTGAAGTGTGGGATACAGGCAACGGCATTCCCGAAGATCAACTCAACAGAATTTTCGACGAATTCCACCGCTTGGAGCCTCATAAAACAGAAAGACCGCGTAACGAAAAAGGCGCCGGGCTCGGCTTGGCGATCGTGGATCGTATCGCACATATTCTGGACCATAAAATCAACGTACGCTCACGTCAGGGGAAAGGCTCCGTCTTTTCCATTGATGTTCCTCTCGGGACACAAATCACTCATTTAAGAGATGCGCAAAGACTTGAAATAGGTGATCTGGCAGGCGTTGTTGTTGCCATTGTGGATAATGATGAAAGTGTCCTGATGGCGCTGACGACATATCTGCAAGAATGGGGATGCAGCGTTCTGGCAGGCACAACCGGTGATGACCTGATTGAACAGTTAAGCTGGTCTTCATTTTCACCAGACATTATTCTGGCAGACTACCAACTTGATGCAGGCCTCATCGGCACCGATGTCGTTGAACGGGTGCGCAGGATATACGGGCACGATTTACCCGCTATTTTGATTTCCGCCAATCATAGCGAGGAACGTAGGAAATCACTGGCAGGTGCAGGATATCAATTCCTTAGCAAACCTATTCGGCCTGCCAAAATGCGAGCCCTGATGTCACATCTTGTCAACCATGAAGAGCACCTCACACGACAGGTTCGCCAATCCATCGGCGCTTAAGCAAAACCTGTCTAAGTCCGAACTTTGAAATCCATATCATTGGCAACCAGAACCGCCTGTGTGCGGTTAAAGACATCCAGCTTGCGCAACAGGGAAGTCACGTGTGTTTTCACGGTTGATTCCTTGATGTTGAGTTCATAGGCAATCATTTTATTGGACATACCTTCCGACATCAGTTCCAGCACCCGTAACTCGCTGGGCGTCAAACGCGACAGTTTGGCCTCAAATTCGGAACGGCGCTGACGGTCTTCTTCTGCACGCGGTTTCATCGCATCGTTTGTCGGCCAGTAACGCCCCCCCTCCAAAACGGTTTGAATGGCTTCCGCCATCTTTTCCGGGGAAGATGTTTTGGGAATAAAACCTGCCGCACCATACTGAGCGGAACTGCGCACGGTATTGAGGTCTTCAGAAGCCGAAATAATCACAATCGGAACCGGCGGCACTTTGGAGCGCATAACGACAAGCCCAGAGAAGCCACTTGTACCCGGCATGGCCAGATCAAGCAAAATAAGGTCAAGGTCTTCATCCACCAGTTCCTGGGCTTCATCAAAATCACTGGCTTCGATCACCGAAAATTCGTCATCCAGAAACGACAACGTATCTTTCAAAGCACGCCTGAAAAGAGGATGGTCATCAGCAATCAGAATTCTAGTCATTTATACCGGTAGATCTGCTCAGATTAAAATAAATCAAAACTGAATATAGCGACCTTTTCTCGTTTATCCTAACGGAAACTCAATGAGAGTTCATCCGCCTCCATATGATCTAAAGCGTGTCGCGTTTAAGTGATTTCATATCCAGCTGCTTCAAAAAAATTTAGGCATTCACTCTCTTTAAAGAGGCTGCATACTTCGCCAGCGGCTTTCCGCAAAGTATCATAGCTTCGTGCTGGGCCCGTCCCTATACCCTCAACAACCTCACAGGGCGCTTGCTGTTCTGGAGGCTTGGTCGTAAAGGCCGGACATTCCACGTAGTAAAGTCGCCACGTCAGAAAGATCCAAGCTACCATGCTCAACGGCCTTAAAGGCACTTACAAGACAGCGTTCACGGATACGTCGATACTCCGAACAAACATGCTGGCCCTGTTCAGTCGTGCTATAAAAGCGTTCTTTTCCACGCTTTTCGCCTTGAACCAGACCAGCAGCGATCAGCTTTTTCAGGGAGTAATTGACGGTGTGCTGATCTTCTATATTGAGTACGAAACAAATGTCCACCAGGCGCTTTTCCTTGCTGCGGTGATTGGTGTTATGCAACACCAATACGTCAAGCGGACTAAACTCACCATGATAGCCTACAGCCCCAATGCATCGGGTCATCCAACGGCTGAAGGCGTTAAAAGAAACGATAAGCCCATATTCAAATTCACTGAGCTGCCAGCCTTCTTCTGACGCAAGATGTTCAGAAGAAACAATATGTCGGGCATAAGGGTATTTGTCTTGTGTCTCGCTCATAACAACCTCTTTTGTTGATAATTTACCTGAATTTTATAGCTAAATTATCAACAATGCAAGGTTGTTACGATTTGAGTGTAACGACAAATCCTTTATCTTGGGGATATTTTTGATCAATTTTCTCTTGTGCTTCTTCACGGTTTCGCGCCTCAACTGTGAAAGAGCGACGCACACCCCAAAAATCATTATACTCAGGATGCTCACAATTGCGCTGTAAATACTCACGCACATCCTTGTTAAACACATCAAAGGCAAATTCTTTTCGCAACATGAGACTACTTTCTGTCTGATACGGGTAGTTAATGGGACATAAAGACGGGGATAGACGTTTCACGTATGACGGTTCTCGTCGCGCTCCCCAGCGCAAGTTCACGCAAACGGGAATGGCCGTATGCCCCCATCACGATCAATCCGCTACACGTATTTGCCGCGGCATCTAAAATCTGTCGACCAGAACGTTTTTCATTCCCGTCCAATATGCGGTGTGAAGCATTCACACCCATACTTTTAAGCAACTGCGTGACTTCACCGGTACGTGCAATTTCAAAAGGACGACTGCTATTGGACGAGCGAACCGTAACCAGATCAATCGATTGCTCAGCATTCATGAAGGGCAGAAAATCAAAAAATGCCCGTGCACTTTCGCGCCCGCCATCCCAAGCAATTGTAACCCGTTTCCAGTTTGGCTCGGACTGGTGGTTTTTCGGCACAATGATGACCGGGCGACCACCGCCAATCAACAAATGAGACAACGCACTTTGTTCATCTTGCAAAGCTCGACTGTCCATATCAGGTTGCCCGGTAACAATGAGATTGTAAAAACGTGCCTCTCTTCGCAAAGAAACTTCAGCAGGTTCCGTAATCACCTTAAAAGCCGCGTCGACTTCCAGCTCATTCGCTATTTGCTCAAACTTCTTTTTAGCCAGAGTGGCTGGAGAATTTTCATGATCGACACAGTGCTTAATGGTTTTAACAAGTGCATCATCAAAATATTTCAAACCGGATTGATCGGGTTCGATAAACACGCCGGAGAGATGCGCATCATTTTTCTTGGACAGAACGGCACCATAGCGTGTCCAGTTGGTACAATGAGCATTATCATCTTGATAGACCATAATCTGTTTAGGCTGCATAGTTAAAATACTCCAATGCACATCAAGACATATTGTTGGGAAGCCAGGTTACAATTTCCGGGAAAATCGTAATCGCAGCAACCGCAACAATCAAAATAAGAAAAAAGGGAAGAGCAGCCTTTGCAACAGTCAAAATGTTACGACCGGACAGCGACTGTATCACAAACAAATTGAACCCTACCGGTGGTGTAATCTGTGACATCTCCACAACAATCACGATGAACACCCCAAACCACAACGGATCAATTCCTGCGGCTTCAATCATGGGAAGAATCACAGCCGTCGTCAGCACCACAACTGAAATCCCGTCCAGAAAGCACCCCATAACAATGAAAAACAGCGTTAGGGCGGCAAGAAGCTGATAGTGTGACAGGTTCATACCACCAAGCCACGAAGCCAGACTGGCAGGAATGCCGGTAAACCCCATGGCAGTCGTAAGGAATGCCGCACCTGCCAGAATAAAGGCAATCATGCATGAAGTCCGTGTGGCACTCAAAATACCATCAATAAAGGTTTCTCTGGTCAAATCCCCGCGCATCTTCGTCAAACACAAAGCCAGAAATACCCCGACAGCTGCCGCATCGGTAGGTGACGCAATACCGGTGTAAATCGAACCAATCACCCCGGAGATCAAAATCACAACCGGGCCTAGGCTCTTGATGCTCTTAAAGCGTTGCTTCCAGGTGAATGTTTCATCGCCTCCCGGCATACGCGAACGGTTCAGCCATGACCAGATCATCACATAAGCCATAAACATAATGACCAGCATAATCCCCGGGCCAACGCCAGCAACAAACAGGCGCGCGATGGATTGCTCCGTTGCAACACCGTAAACAATCAAAATAATGGAAGGCGGAATCAGCAGCCCCAAAGTCGCAGAGCCAGCAAGTGTTCCTAAGATCATCTTTTCGTCATAGCCGCGGCGCTTTAATTCCGGGATGGAAATTTTGCCAATCGTCGCCGCAGTTGCAGCAGATGACCCCGAAACCGCAGCAAAAATGCCGCAACCGACAATATTTACATGCAAAAGCTTACCCGGCAGTTTGCCCATCCAAGGGTGCAAGCCGTCAAACATGTCATCTGACAGGCGTGAACGAAATAGAATGTCGCCCATCCAGATAAAGAGTGGCAAGGCGGCCAACGACCACAAATTGCTTGCCCCCCAAATGGTTGATGCCATAATCGCTCCTGTCGGGGAAGAGGTAAAAACTTCCATCGCGACAGCAGCAACCACCAACAGGGAAATTGCAACCCAAACACCACTCCCCAGTAAAAAGAAAAGAACAAAAAGAATGACAAAGGCGGGAAGAAGAATTTCAGTCATCATTCACCCCCTGAGCCGCCATCAGTGGCGCTCATAAACGACTTATTCAACAAGGTGGAAACAAAGCCATCAATCATAGACAGAGCCAAAAGGCTGGTCCCCAATGACAGAGCAATTTGCGGTATCCAGATTGGTACAGCGATCAAACCGGGAGACAAGTCCCCATATTCAAAAGACTCAAACACCAGTTCCCAAGCATAATAACTCAACCAACTCACCAAGCCAGCGCCGACCAAATAGGACCAGACATCAGCTGCGCGTTGCGCCCCCGGCCCCATGCGTTGCAAAAACAGACTCACGCGGATGTGTGTCCCATGCTGCAAAGCGTATGGCAATCCCAGAAAAGAAGCTCCTGCCAACATGAAGCCCGCAATCTCGGCATAAGACGGAATAACCAGACCAAAGGCCTCTCCCGTAACGGCTTTGGCAATAAAATCAATCAGGTTGACCCCAACCTGCAACAGAACGATGAGGAAAATACCTGCGAGAAAGGCGGCTGCCAATATGCCCCCTGCAAGATAAACCCTGTCCAACAATGCCCTCATTTAGACGTCTCCACTTAAGAATAATGGCGAGGTGCCTGAAAGCAACCTCGCCATATGATGTCTTACTTCTGGAATGCCGACAATATCGCCTCGCCTTCCGCACCGGAAGACTTGACCCAATTTGCCGTCATGTCCTTACCCGCCGCTTTCAGGCCGCTGAGCAACGCATCCGATGGTGTAGAAACATTCATGCCGTTGTCTTTCAGGATTTTGATTTTGGCTGCCGTTTCAGCCTTACTTGCTTCCCATCCACGCATTTCTGCTGCTTTAGCAGCAGTATCAACAGCTGCTT
Source organism: Terasakiella sp. (assembly GCA_050297075.1). Classification (GTDB taxonomy): domain Bacteria; phylum Pseudomonadota; class Alphaproteobacteria; order Rhodospirillales; family Terasakiellaceae; genus Terasakiella. The sequence continues at coordinate 173,774 of JBNKSC010000023.1, read as the reverse complement.
TTTCGGAAGCAGACAGCTTGTCGTATGCTTTTTGGTTCACGACCACAATGTTTTTCGGAATCCAGGCCTGAACGTCAACAAAGTTTGTCACAAAATCCCAGGCTTTGGAGTTTGCCCCCGTAGACGGTGACGTAATCATGGCATCAACCTGACCTGTTGCAAAGGCCTGCGGAATATCCGGCACTTCCACTTGTGTCGGAACCGCACCGGACAAACGGGCAAGACGTTCAGTCAGCGCATTGTAGGCACGCATTTTTACGCCCTTAAGATCATCCATCGAGTTGACTGCTTTTTTCGCGTACAAGCCTTGCGGAGGCCAAGGAACAGAGAAAAGAACTTTGAGGCGTTGCTTTTTCAATTCCTTTTCAATCGCCGGGCGGGACGTTGTCCAAAGTTTCATTGCATCATCATAATTGGTTGCAAGAAAAGGAATGGAATCGACTCCGAAAACCGGATCCTCATTACTAAGGCGGGACAGGAAAAATTCACCAATTGGCACCAGCCCTTTACGAACCGCATTCTTGATTTCAGGATGTTTGACCAGCGAACCAGCACTGTGAATCTTGATATCGAGTTCGCCTTTCGTTGCTGCACGCACCTCATCGGCAAACGCTTTAATATTTACAGTATGGAAATTCCCATCCGGATAGGGAGTGGGCATATTCCAGACATCAGCCGCACTTGCCTGACCACTCACTGAAAACAGGGCCGCAGCAGCAAACACAAACTTCGAAATTTTCAACATTATAAGTTACCTCCAAGCTTTAATATGCATTTCACAATGATAAAACATTGACAATTTGTCAAAGACTTTTTAACGTAATGTCATTAAATGATCACAATTTTTCGGTAACGAGGCCTTCATGGAATACCGCGTATTAAATATAGGAGACAGGGCCATTACTTTTGAGTTTGGCACTGATATTTCTCGAAAAGTAAGCCATCATGTATTGGGCGTTCACGCACAGATCAAAGAACTCATTGCACAAAAAATGGCTGGAGGATTGATCGAAAGTGTCCCAACCTTTCGTTCTCTGACCGTTCATTTTGATCCGTTAAAGCTGTTCCCGGAAGAAGTGGAAACACTGATTTCTCCTTATATTAAAGAGGGGCACGCCGAAACGATGCCCTCCACACACTGGTCTTTTCCTGTGTGCTACGATCCTGAATACGCCCCTGACCTTGATGATGTCGCCAGAGCAACAAACCTCACAACTCAGGAAGTCATCGAGACTCATCTCAAACAATTTTATGACGTCTTTATGCTTGGTTTTTTACCGGGGTTCGCCTTTATGGGGATGCTGGACGACAAACTGCGCCTGCCTCGCCGCGATGAGCCGCGTACGGCAGTCCCTCAGGGTTCGGTTGCTATTGCCGACCAGTTAACAGCCATTTACCCATCTGTCAGCCCCGGTGGATGGCACCTGATTGGTCAAACACCCGTGCGCTTATTCGACGCTACAGAGAATCGATCGGCCCTTTTAAAGGCCGGTGATCGCGTTGGCTTTCGCCGCGTCAACAGAAATGAATTCGAAAAAATCAGGCGCACCGTCGATACGGGAGACTATTCCTATCAGAGGCAATGCCAAATTCAAGAGGCCGCTTAATGGCTGGATACCTAGAAATCATTTCACCGGGCTTTCAATCAACAATTCAAGACCGGGGCCGCTGGGGTTTTCAGGAGTTAGGTGTTCCCATCAGCGGTACAGTTGTGCCCCATTGGATGGAATTGGGCAACAATCTAGTCGGTAATGGACCAGAGGTCGCTGGTATTGAATTTCGCGCATTCGGCCCAACGCTCAGAGCAGTGGATGCGCCAGTTAAGCTGGCCATATGTGGCGATGCCCCTGTTGAAGTCGTCAGCAAATCCAATGCGGGCACACAAGTGCGTCGCCTCGCAGGTTGGCGCAGCTTTACCCTAAACCCCGATGAAGAACTCAAGGTCGGTTCTTTGGAAAATTCAATTTCCGGTTTCGTTGCGATTTCAGGCGGTATAGACATTGCGCCTGTCATGGCAAGTTTTTCCACATACGTACGTTCTGAATTTGGCGGCCTTAAAGGACGTACTCTGGACTGCGGTGACCTGATCCCCCTGAATGAAACAGCTGCCAAACTGGCCTGTGATGCAGATAAAGTCCACCCCTCTCCTCCTGCACAAGACGGTCATACTGTGCGTGTTGTTCTGGGCCCGCAAGACGACTATTTTGATGAAAAAGCACATCATGATTTTTTTACTCATGATTTTGGAATATCCAAAGCAAGCGATCGCATGGGCGCACGCCTTGACGGCCCTACGATCCAGCATAAACAGAAACTCGGCAGCGAGATTATCTCTGACGGCGTTGCTCCCGGCGCCATTCAAGTGCCCGGTAACGGCCACCCGATTGTTCTGCTGAATGACGGACAGACCGTTGGTGGCTACCCTAAGATCGCCACAGTCATTTCCTGTGACCTCCACAAAATTGCCAATGCTTTGCCCGGCACACTCATTCGCTTTGAGGCAGTAGATGTCCATGAAGCTTGCCTAATTACCCGACGTGAACAGGATATGATTGAGCGCATGAAAAAAGACGTAGTCGCTGCCTCTGCAAATGGCTTTGTGAATTTGAAAGCACTCTATGAAACCAACCTGATCGGTGGTGTTGTTGACATGAAAGCCCCAAATCACTTCCCCGGCCATCTGGAGGACTAGCACAATGCAGACACTCAATCTCAATGCAGATCTCGGTGAAAGTTTCGGCACCTATAAAATTGGTGACGACGAAACACTGTTAAAAACCATATCATCTGCCAATATCGCCTGCGGATATCACGCTGGCGACCCTCTCGTTATGCGTAAGACCGTTAAATATGCACTTGAAAACGGCGTATCTTTGGGGGCCCATCCCGGCTTTCCAGATCTTCAAGGATTTGGTCGACGCGCCATGCAACTCTCCCTCGACGAAGTTTATAGTATGACCGTTTATCAGATCGGTGCCCTACAGGCTTTTGCCGCCACCTTTGGTGCACGGGTCACCCACGTAAAACCACATGGCGCACTCAATACGCTTGCCTGTGATGATGAAGATCTGGCTGCCACCTTGGCAACAGCGGTCTATGAGGTAAATCGCGATCTCATTTTCCTTGCCCCCGCCTTATCCAAACTCTCCCTTGCGGGAAAACGTAAAGGCTTAAGTGTTGCTGAAGAAATTTTCGCGGATCGGGCCTATACGGACAAAGGCACTTTAGTGAGCCGAAAAATTGGCGGTGCCGTCATTCACGATGCAGAAACATGCCTCAATCGTACACTTGATATGGTTGATAAAGGTGGCTTGGTTACACAAGCTGGCAAAGTCTTAAAAACCGAAATCCATAGTATTTGTGTTCATGGCGACACCCCTCAGGCCAGCACAAGTGCTGCTTTTATACGTGACGGCCTGATCAAAAACGGAATCTCCATATTACCCCTCGACAAAATGAATCTGGCGTAAACACAAGACACAACCAAGAGCTTGCGAGAACTGTGCCGTCTAAGCACATGTCTGGTATCACCTTTACCCTGCTGCACCACAGCTCTCAAAAAGAGAATAATCTTACAGATTCACTCTTATATAAAGTATTTTCCTTAAAAAACAAGAAAATGACACTTTTTTGATATTTATAAAAATATTTTTTTGATGTAACATTGATAAATTATCAATAAAACATTAATATAATGATGAGGAATTCAAGATGATTGCTTGGAAGTCACCTCTTAGTTACTTTAAGTACGGAAAAATCAAACTGGGGCTACGCCAAAAGCTGATCGGTGCTTTCAGCGCTGTCTCAGCTTTGGCCGTCATTTCCGGAATTGTTGCATTTTTCGCTTTTGAAACAGCCGGTATTGCCCTGCACGAGATTACGGATGAACAAATCCCGCCCATGATTACAGCCGGCAATCTCTTATTGAATAGTGAGCGCCTTGCTTCTGATATTCGCGCCTACGCCAATATCAGAGCCTCGGAAAAATTGGGCGAGACGAAACTTAAAATCGACAAAACATTTACCATTGTAAGAGAAAACCTGAATGAGCTTGTAAAAGCATTTCCGCAAAACAAACAAGTTTCGAATGCCAAATCTATTGTGAAGGAAATTGAAAACGGCTTTGCCGAGATCACAGCAACACTCACCCAAAAGTTAAATGCGACTGACAGGTTATACCAAAAATTCGACTCATTGGAACATGAGCGCAAACGCATTAGTGATAACCTTGCACCGGCCTATTCGTTCACACGTGGTCAAATTGAAAACGGCAAATTTATTCTAGAGGAACAACCTCATCAATTGGCTCAATTTGAAACAGCTCAATCCTTGCTCACAGACGTTATTTCAGCAACAGAGGATCGCTTAAAATACTCAGAAGTCGAACGCTTGAGTTTCGAATATGAAAGTGCCTTAAAAAATATTTTAAAGGTTCAGGTCCCCTCAAAATTAGCTCTCACAGGCATTCAAACATCCGTTTTACTGGATAATGCCCGTGAGATCACAGCCCATTTCAACCCTCAGATGCGCGAAGTCTTTGAAGAAATCATTGCCAAACTCGCCGTATACGCTGAAGGTTCTGAAACAACCCCCTCCGTTATTGCCCTAAGAACAGATGTCTTAAACACGGAACAACAAGCACAAGATCAAATTTCTGCCCTCTATGTCAGCTTGGACAAGCTGAGACATGCCGTAGGTACATTGAAGCATCAATTAAACAATGACATCCAGCTTGCCAGCAAAAAAGCAAAACATGTCAACCACCAAATGTTGCTGGCCGTCGCAGCAGCAACAATTACCAGTTTGCTTGTATCCGTGCTCACCGTTTGGTTTTACGTTATCAAAAACGTTGGCGTCCGGCTGAACCGCCTGCACCAAACCATGCGTTCCCTTTCTCGAGGGGACCTGAGCATCAACGTCGACACAAGCGGAACCGATGAAATATCCAAAATGGCTGTTGCAGTCGAAGTCTTTAAAACCAATGCGCGGCAAATCGAGGACATGAAAGCTGAAGAACGCGTAAAAGAGTACAATCAGAAAATTGAACTTTCAGACGAACTCGCCCGTATTGCCACAGTCTTGTCCGAAGATGTCCAAAGCATGGCCCGTGCAGTAAAAGACCAGTCCTCCGTTTTGATTTTTGCAGCTGACGACCTTGACAGCGTTGCAGGAGATACACGCACGAGGAGTCATGCTGCTGAAACCGCATCTCAAGAAACGTCTAATGCGGTTGGTACGGTTGCCACCGCCGTGGAAGAATTTGCTGCAACAAGTGCCGAAATCCAGCGCCAAGCACATCATTCCTCGCAAATTTCAATTGAGGCACAACGCCAGAGCGATGACGCCAACCAAAAAGTAGAAAGTCTCACACAAGCCGCCAACAGCATTGGCCAAGTCGCAGGGCTCATTTCCGAAATTGCTGAACAGACCAATTTACTCGCACTCAACGCCACCATTGAGGCGGCACGTGCAGGTGAGCATGGGAAAGGCTTTGCTGTTGTAGCCTCAGAAGTAAAATCTCTTGCCGATCAAACAGCGAAGGCAACCAATCAAATTTCACAGCATATCAACCATATTCAAAGCGCCACGCAAGATGCCGCAGGCAGTATTCGCAGCATTTCAGAGACCATCAAACAAATTAATGAGATAGGTGTCACGATCAGCCAAACCATTGAAGAACAAGGCTTGGCGACAAATGAAATCTCGGAAAACATGAGAACGGCAGCTGATAAAACACATGAGGTACATCAGGAGATTAATACGGTCTATTCAGATGCCGAAAAAACAAAAAGTCTGTCCGGCCAAGTCCGTGACGCCTCAGGCAATACCGCACAACAAATAGAAAACCTAGACCTGAACGTGGAAATGGTCATCGAAACTTTACGCAATTCAGCCGCAAACCAAAGGGGGTACGCTCAGGGCATATTGAAACAGGAAGGTTAGCCATCAACCGGAACTCTCTGATTATTTACGCTTTGATCACCTTGCTGGCTCTCAACTTTTCACATTTTGCGCAAAGACAGAGGTTCGCCTCCCCTTGGGTACACCATTTTCATTCGTCGCCTTATTCTGAAGACTGTATAATCTGTTGCCCTCCGGCTCCTGCCTGTATCAACATGTTGATGAGAGTTTGTGCCGAACGGGGCAAGGCCTGTCTGTTTCGAACAAGAACAGAGCGCTCACGCACGGCCCATTTATCTTCGATTTCAAGTAATTTGATATCCATTGTCTGAATATGTCTTTTGGCCGCAGATTCCGGAACAACACCAATGCCGACACCGGCCTCAATAACACGGCACATTGCCTCAAAACTTCTTACCTGAATTCGTAAATTCCGATCATATCCGCCACGCCTGAATTGTCGGCGCAAAAAATCCAGCAGCGTGCTGCCATCATGCAAGGCGATATGTTCAAAATCGAACGTTTTTTTAAATCGGATAGTTTTACGGTCAACCAAGGGGTGGTCTGCCGGAACGGCCAGCATCAGACGATCTGTTGAAAAGCAAATAGCCTCTAAGCCTGAATTGTTCACTTCCCCTGAAATGATGCCGAGATCGGCAGTTCCATCCACAACCGAACGCACAATATCGTGCGTTAACCTTTCCTGCAAATCTACTGTGACTTCGGGTCTTTCGGAAAGAAAACGCGCCAGAATTTCCGGCAAAAATTCTGTCACCGCTGTTGTATTGGCAAATAAACGAATGTGACCGGTTTCAACGTTCATCATCTCGTCAGAGAGGAATTCCAATTGTCTGAGAACCAACCGGGCTTGCCGTAAAAAAGCTTCTCCTGACGGTGTTAAACTGACGCCTTTATTGCGCCGGATCAGTAATTGCTGCCCTGTTTCCTGTTCAAGGGATTTGATGCGCGCACTTGCAGCCGGTGGCGACAGAAAGGCCTTACTTGCCCCATGCGTCAGGTTGCCGCATTCAGCCACCTTAACAAAAAGCTTTAAATCAACAATTTCAATATTCATTTGTATTCGTCTATCACGAACACGGTGTTATTAAAACACGAATTTGCAGAATTCAAAAAATATGGCACCGTACGTTCAAAGAATTTGACATGGCTCGCCATGCCTTTGCTCACATAAAACAAACAGGGTGAATACGTGCACAATCTAAACGTAGCGAAAAGCTTTTTATTTGTACCGGGGGACAGGCCGGAAAGGTTTGAAAAAGCGCGAGCAGCAGGGGCTCATGCTGTGATTATTGACCTTGAAGATGCTGTTGCACCTGAAGATAAACCGGCTGCCCGCAAATTCATTGAAGCCGCTTTATCTGAAACGGATAATAAGAATGTTCTGATACGTATCAATGATGCCCAAAGTACGTTTTTCGGCGATGATGTGGCACTTATCAAAAAATTAGACGTTGCGGGCATCATCTTACCCAAAGCCCATCAGGATGATGTGCTGACTTTATCTGCACAATCAGTCCATCCCATATGGCCATTGGTTGAAACAGCCCAAGGGGTAGATGAAATTAAAGCGATTTCAAATACGCCTCAAGTCACTCGTTTCTTGTTGGGCACGATTGATTTATCTTTGCAATTAGGGCTGGATTTACAACACCCTGCGGGGCAGACCATGATGGACCATGCCCGCTTTTCCTTGATTTTGAATTCCACACTCTCAAACTTACCTCAGCCCGTGGATGGTGTTTTTCCTGAATTGCAAAATGCTGAAGGTTTAAAAAAGGCTGCTCTGCATGCCCGTGCATCCGGTATGGGAGGAATGATGTGCATTCATCCCTCTCAAGTGAATGTTGTGAATGCAGTCTTTTCTCCGGATGAACAGGAAATCGAATGGGCTCAAGCGGTTTTGGAAATGGCAAAAAATGAGAAAAGCAGTTTTCAATTTCGCGATCAAATGATTGACAAGCCCATCCTTGAACGCGCGAAAAAAGTTTTGGCGGATCAAATGTTTAGATAACCGCAAAACACTGTTTAATCGAATTGAGTAAACGAAAGAAGGTTCACACGCCCCGGCACAGGGAACCTAAAAAGGTATAGTTCATGAATAATTATGATGACATTCGCGATAACGTGTCTCGCATATGTGAGGGCTTTCCGAATGAGTACTGGCGAAACCTGGAAAAGAACAATCAATATCCAGATGAATTCATTAAAGTAATCACGCAAGCCGGTTATTTATCGGCCTTGATCCCTGAGGAATACGGTGGTGCAGGCCTTGGCATACAAGCCGCAGGTGCCATTTTAGAAGTCATTTCTGAGTCAGGAGGGCATCCCGGTGCCTTCCATGCGCAAATGTACACAATGGGAACCCTTCTGCGCCATGGTTCCACAGAACAGAAAGCGCATTACCTACCTAAAATCGCAAGTGGCGAACTGCGTTTGCAGGCCTTTGGTGTTACAGAACCCATTGCCGGTACGGATACGACCTCCATTCGAACATTCGCTAAAAAAGAGGGGGATTCATATATCGTCAATGGACAAAAAGTGTGGATTAGTCGGGCTGAACATTCCGATTTGATGCTTTTACTGGCAAGAACGACCCCAAAAGATCAAGTCAAAAAAAAGACGGACGGTTTAAGCGTTTTTCTCATTGATATTCGCGAAGCACAAGGCAAGGGCCTGAGCATTCACCCCATTGAAGCGATGGTGAACCATCATGCCACCGAATTGTTTTTTGAAGACTTAAAGATCCCGGCTTCTTCCCTCATTGGTGAAGAAGGAAAAGGCTTCAAATACATCTTGGACGGCATGAATGCAGAGCGGATTTTAATATCATATGAATGTATCGGGGATGCGAAATTTTTCATTAACAAAGCGACGAAATATGCCAATGAACGCATCGTCTTTGACCGCCCTATCGGCAAAAACCAAGGCGTACAGTTTCCTATTGCGCGCGCCTATGCACAAATGCGTGCCGCAGAGTTAATGACCCATGAGGCCGCAGCAAAATTTGATGATGCACAGCCCTGCGGAGAAGAAGCTAATCTGGCCAAACTTCTGGCCTCCGAAGCTTCATGGAACGCAGGAGATACCTGTTTACAAACACATGGCGGTTTTGGCATGGCGAAAGAATATGACGTTGAACGAAAATTGCGTGAAACGCGCCTTTATCAAATCGCCCCCATCTCAACCAACTTAATTCTTTCATTTATTGGGGAGCATGTTTTGGGCATGCCACGTTCATTTTAGAACCTAAGCGAGATCCATCCCATTCCCGTTTAACGACAAAAGGCAAAAAAATGCGTCCCCTTGAAGACATTCTCGTCATTTCAATCGAACAGGCATTAGCTGCACCTTTATGCACGGCACGTTTAGTCGATGCCGGTGCACGGGTTATCAAAATAGAACGAGCAGAAGGTGATTTTGCACGAGGATACGATAAAGCCGCCTGTGGCAGCAGTTCCTATTTCACATGGACCAATCAGGGAAAAGAGTCGGTCACGTTAAATTTTCGGGAACCTGAAGATGCTCAAATCCTTGAGAGTTTAATTGCGCAGGCAGATGTTTTTATTCAAAATCTGGCACCGGGGGCGATGGCAAGGTCCGGCTTTGGTTCTCAGAGGTTGCGAAAGGATTACCCCAAGCTGGTGACCATGGATATTACAGGCTACGGCGAAAGCGAGGAAGTGCGTCATTTAAAAGCATATGACTTCCTCATTCAGGCTGAATCCGGCCTGACAGGCATCAGCGGCGGCGTCAATGAAATGGGCCGGATTGGTGTTTCGATTTGCGATATCGGCGCAGGCATGACCTGCCATGCCGCTATTGTCGAAGCCCTGCTTTTGCGCAAAGAAACAGGCGTTGGTGCGTCCTTGGCTGTCTCTTTATTCGATGTTGCGGCAGATTGGATGAGCGTACCGCTCATTCATGGCGAATATGGGGGGAGACCACCAGAAAGAGTTGGTCTGCGTCACCCGAGTATGGCCCCTTACGGGGCATTTGAAACATCTGAAGGAGCATTGACGCTGATCTCCATTCAAAACGAGCGTGAATGGAAAAGATTTTGTCAGTTGGTCTTGCAACAAGAAACAATCAGTTGTGATGCCCGTTTCACCTCAAATAATGACAGGGTGAAAAACCGCAATGCTTTGGAAGAGCTCATTACCTCTGTCACCACAAAAATCACCCAGCAAGAGTTTCGCCACCGCCTTGCGAACGCAGATATTGCCTTTGGGGGCGTTAATAGCGTGGCTGAGGTTAGCCAACACCCAGCCCTTCGCCTTATTCCCGTGACAACGGACAAAGGGCAAACAATTGAAATTCCGGCGCCCCCCATTCGCTGGTTGGATGGGACAGGCAGAAAAACGCCATCTCCCGCCCCCGCAATCGGCGAACACAATAAAAACATTCAAAAAGAATTTGCTGAACAGCTTTAATATGCAGCCAATAAAAAGGAAAAACGATGAACAACAATGTAAATGACTGGATCGGCCGTTCTGAAGTGCACACCGATGTACTTCGCGAACAACCAGCCCGCTTCATGCAGGCAACACTGGGCAGAGAAAGCGACATTGAAACGGGTGATCCCCTGCCCCCCTTATGGCATTGGCTATATTTTCTCGAAGCTAAATCCGCACAGGAACTGGGGCGTGATGGTCATCCTGAAAAAGGCGGGTTCCTGCCCCCTGTAGAATTACCAAGAAGAATGTGGGCAGGTGGACGTTTTGAATTTCTGCGTCCCCTCAAAATGGGCAGCCATGTGGAGAAAAAATCCACCATAAAAAGCATCACAGAAAAAGAAGGACGTACAGGCAAACTGTGTTTTGTAACGGTTGAACACAAAATATCTGACCCCGAAGGCCTTGCCTTAACGGAAGAACATGACATCGTTTATCGGGAGGACCCGGCACCGGATGCCCCCAAACCCACACCGAACAAAGCGCCCGAATATGCGGAATTTTCCGAGAAAATTGAGCCAACCCAGGTGATGCTGTTTAGGTATTCGGCATTAACCTTCAATGGACACCGCATCCATTACGATGTGGACTATGCCCGTACTGTTGAAGGCTATGACGGTCTTGTCTTCCATGGCCCCTTAACGGCAACATTACTGGTGGACTTAGCCGCACGAACTTTCAACAAACAACCGAAGAGTTTCTCTTTCAAAGGACTAGCCCCTATTGCTGATAACATCCCCTTTTGGATTGAAGGAAACACCAATGAAACTGAAATGGATTTATGGGCCAGACGTTCTGATGGTGCACTCGCCATGAAAGCAAAGGCCGTTTTTAATGACATATAAGATTTGAGGAAAACGGTCTCAGCATACTTTTCCCTTTAATGTGCGGAGATCAGCACAACCATTGATATTAAATAGAGCCAAATATGTATACGGTTCTCTTACGAAAGGAAATTAGGGGCTGTTGCCCATAAAACACAGCCCCTAACGCCTAAGGCTAAAGAATAACGGCATAATAGATACAAAGTACTCCACTGCTTATAAAAAGAGTTTTCCTTTTGATTCGGCCACCCCATCAGAACAATCTAAAAATGTGTACATCTCACCACCTCAACTAAACGCCTGCAAATTTTATATACAGCCTTGCTCTTAATTGCCTAAAAAACAGACTCTTGATCGCATTGCTCTTAAATTAATCACCTTTATTAAGATTGTTATTGACAATAAAATGACCCTGAAGTGAAGTTGCTGACTTGGAATTAAAACAGTTAACCTACTTCCACAGTAAAACGAAAGATGAAGGTGATATGAAAACTTTTCTGGCTAACGGTTTATCGCGCCGTAAATTCCTTGGCGGGGTCGGCAGCGTTGCAGCACTCAGCGCGTTGGGGGCACCCGGGCGTCTTCTGGCGGCAGAACCGATCAAAACGGCTGCTATTTACACAGTTCCCGTTGAACAACAATGGGTTAATCGTATTCATATTGCAGCTGAAGCTGCCCAGAAAGCCGGGCAGATATCCTATAGCTTTACGGAAAAAGTCGCCAATACGGACTACCCACGCGTGATGCGCGAATATGCCGAAAGCGGTGTCAAGCTGATGATCGGTGAAACATTTGCAGTGGAACAGGAAGCACGCGAAGTCGCCGCGGAATACCCCGATGTCGCCTTCATGATGGGTTCCAGCTTTAAAGAAGACCCGGCATTACCGAACTTTTCTGTTTTTGACAACTACATTCAGGATGCTTCTTACCTGTCCGGAATCTTTGCCGGTGCCATGACCAAATCCGGCAACATCGGCATGGTTGGCGGCTTTCCCATTCCGGAAGTCAACAGACTGATGCATGCCTTTATGGCCGGGTGTCGGGAAATCAATCCGGATATCAAATTCCAGGTCAGCTTCATCGGTTCATGGTTCGATCCACCCAAAGCCAAGGAAACAGCCTTCGCCATGATCGACAACGGCGCAGACCTGCTTTATGCGGAACGCTTTGGTGTATCCGATGCTGCCAAGGAAAAAGGCGTTCTGGCCATTGGTAACGTAATTGATACTCAACCGGACTACCCCAACACGGTTGTAGCCTCAGCCCTTTGGCATTTCGAACCCACGCTTCAGTCCTGCATTAAGGCTGTTCAGGCTGGCAAATTCACAGCCAAGGATTACGGGATGTATTCCTTCATGAAAGAAGGCGGCTGCTCTCTTGCACCGCTGGGCAATTTTGAAGGCAAGGTGCCTGAAAAAGCCCTGAAACTTGTGAAAGAACGCGAAGCTGCCATCAAGGCAGGTGAATTCACAGTTGCCATCAACGATGAAGAACCGAAATCATCCTGATGACTGATATGGCTGCGGACCGGACCGTTCTGGCCCTCCAGAACATTACCAAAAGGTTTGGCCCCCTCACCGCCAATGACGCAATCACCTTCTCCCTCAAGGAAGGAGAGGTGATTGCGCTTCTTGGGGAAAACGGGGCGGGTAAAACCACATTGATGAATATTCTTTTCGGCCATTATACGGCTGATGAGGGTTCGGTCACGGTTTTTGGCGAGGAACTGCCACCGGGGAACCCCAGTGCAGCCCTTGAAGCCGGTGTGGGAATGGTCCACCAGCATTTCACCCTGGCTGACAACCTGAGCGTTCTTGAAAACATTACTCTGGGGACAGAACCTGTCTGGCGTTTCAAATCGTCACGCACGAAAGCCCGTACAAAGCTTGAAAAGCTCTCTGCCGATTTTGGCCTCTCTGTTCATCTGGATGCCCGTGTGGGCAGCCTTTCGGTGGGCGAACGCCAACGTGTTGAAATTCTAAAAGCCCTTTATAGGGATGCCCGTATCCTGATTTTGGATGAACCGACAGCCGTTTTAACACCTGTTGAAACAGACGCCCTGTTTGCAACGCTGCGCAAGGCCGTTGCCATGGGGCTTTCCATCATTTTCATTTCACATAAGTTGCATGAGGTGATGGATATTTCCTCGCGCGTCCTTGTCCTGCGCCACGGCCAACTCATTGGTGAAGTTGCAACCAAAGACACGGATCATCACCAGCTTGCCGAAATGATGGTCGGCGCTGAAATCACCCCACCCGATGTAGCAGAAAAAACGCCGGGGGAACCTTTATTGATACTGGATGGCATTTCCACCCCCGACCAAGGCAACACACCGGGCCTGAAGAATGTTAATTTGACCTTGCGCGCAGGGCAGATAACAGGTCTAGCTGGCGTTTCCGGCAATGGGCAATCAGCCATTGCAGAAATCATTGGCGGCCTGATGCACCCTGAAACAGGGGACCTCTACCTCGGGGATAACGCGGTGTTTGAATGGTCTCCTCGTCATGCTCTTAGTGCAGGTATTGCGCGCATTCCCGAAGACCGCCATAAAACAGGCACCATTTCAGATTTCACCCTGACAGAAAATGCCATTCTGGAAACTTATACGACCTCAAAGTTTTCCCGCAAAGGCTGGATGAACTGGGCCAGCGCAAGGAAATTCACCAAATATATCATCAAAACATACGATGTCAGATGCCCCGGCCCGGATAGCCCGATCCGCCTGCTTTCCGGCGGCAACATGCAAAAGCTCATTCTCGGGCGCGTCCTTGAAAAAAATCCGCTCATCATTCTGGCCAATCAACCCGTCAGGGGGCTGGATATCGGTGCGGTGACCTACGTACACAACCAATTGCTGGCAGCCCGCGCCAGAGGGGCGGCTGTACTTCTGATCTCGGAAGACCTTGATGAAATCATGTCCTTGTCAGATGCCATCCATGTTATTTCCGAAGGAAAGCTGTCTCCGGCTTTCCCGCGCGGCAGTAAAACACCAACAGAGCTTGGCATCTGGATGGCAGGACACGGACATAAGGAACCGGAACATGCGGCTTGAACCTGTAACCACCCCAAGCTGGCACCGCACCATCGCTTTTCTCGGGGCCGCCTTGGCGATGACCATCCTTGTCGGTGCGATCCTGTCTTCAATTGCAGGGGCTGACCCTTTTTCTGCATTATGGCTTATTGTCAAAGGGGCTGTGGGGTCGAAATTTGCCCTTCTTGAAACCCTGAACCGGGCCACACCGCTGATTTTCACCGGCCTTGCCGTTGCCATGGCTTTCAAGGCCAAGCTCTGGAACATTGGTGCAGAAGCCCAGCTTTACGCCGGTGCAATCGTTGCCGTCCTGCTGGGGGCCAAGGGAACCTTTATCCCCGCCCCTATCATCATCCCGGTTTCCATCCTTGTTGTCATGCTTACAGGTGCGCTGGTTCTGCTAGGCCCTGCCCTGCTGAAAACACGACTGGGCGTGGATGAGGTTGTCACCACCTTGCTGTTTAATTTCATCATGCTTCTTTTTGTCTCCCTGCTGCTGGAAGGACCGATGAAAGACCCCATGGGCATGGGATGGCCCAAATCGGAACGCCTGATTGGTGATGCCAGACTCCCGCGCATTATAGATGGCTTGCGCCTGCACTGGGGCTTTGGCATTGCCCTTATTTCAGCGGTAATTGTCTGGCTTATTCAGACCCGCACAACACTGGGCTATGAAATGCGTGCTGTGGGGCAAAACCTGCAAGCTGCCCGTTTTGCCGGTATTCCGGTTAATTTTGTGATTGTCAAAACAGCCATTCTTTCCGGTGGACTGGCCGCTCTTGCCGGTTATTCGGAAGTTGCAGGCCTCAAAGGCAGCCTGACGCTGGACCTCAGCCCCGGCTTTGGATATTCCGGCATTATCGTTGCCATGCTGGCTTTGCTCAACCCCCTTGGTGTGGTTGTTTCCGCCCTGTTTGTTGCCGGTGTGTTTGTCGGGGCAGATTCCATGAGCCGCGCCGTTGGCGTACCGACCTATATTGCCAATATCTTGCTAGCAACATCGCTTTTATTCATGGTGTTAGGTATCATGCTGACCCGCTACCGGATTGTGAGAGGATAAAGGGACATGGAAATTCTGGATATTCTCCTCACCGCCAGCTTCTGGGCTGCCGCCGTGCGCATCGCCTCCCCCCTGATCCTTGCGACCATGGGAGAACTGATTTGCGAACGCGCCGGTGTACTGAACCTCGGTATTGAAGGCATCATGGTTGTTGGTGCCTTTAGCGGTTGGGTAACCGTCTATTTAGGCGGAGACCTGTGGTTTGGCGTTTTTGTTGCCATGCTCGCCGGTATGGCCTTTGGATTGATCCATGCCACCCTCACCGTTCCTTTCGGTCTGTCCCAGCATGTGGTTGGGCTGGGCATCACCTTGCTGGCCACATCAGTGACCTATTTCAGCTATCGCCTGACCCTGCCCGAAGTCACCAGCCCACCGAGGATCGAACCCTTTCAGGTTCTAGAAATCCCCCTGCTGTCCAAAATCCCGCTGCTGGGGCCTGCCCTTTTTGCACAAACACCCTTAACCTATTTTGCTTTTGCAATCGCAGGACTTGTGGCATTTATCCTCTATCGCACCCCTTTGGGGCTAGCGGTGCGTGCCGTTGGCGAAAGCCCGGCGGCAGTGGAAGCCCAAGGTCTTTCCGTTACCGGTTTGCGCATGGGGGCAGTCATGGTCGGCAGCGGCCTGATGGCGGTTGGCGGGTCTTTTTTAACCATGTCCGCTTTTAATTCCTTCTTTTTTGAAATGGTCAACGGGCGTGGCTGGATTTGCATTGCCCTTGTGGTTTTCGGCGCATGGAAACCGGGCAAGGCCGTTCTCGGGGCCTTGTTGTTTGCCGCCTTTGACGCCTTTCAAATACGCTTGCAGCAAACGTCTCTCGGGGCGGACCTGCCCTATCAGCTTTTTCTGATGATCCCTTATCTTCTTTCCATTCTGGCCTTGATTTTAATGTCCAGAAAAGCCGAAGTTCCGGCTGCCTTGATGACACCTTATAACAAGGGAGAGCGCTAACATGTTTGATTTGATCATCAAGGGCGGCGTGCTGCGTGACGGCACCCAAAAGGATATCGCCATCAAGGGTGACAAAATTTCTGCCATAGAGACATTGCCGGATAATGTTGTCGCCGGTGAAATCATTGATGCATCGGGCGATCTGGTCATCGCCCCTTTTGTGGACCCGCATTTTCATATGGATGCCACCCTGTCTTACGGCCTTCCCCGCATCAATGCGTCCGGGACCTTGCTGGAAGGCATTGCCCTGTGGGGGGAATTGAAGGACATCACCTCTGTCGAAGACATGATCCAGCGGGCCTTGACCTACTGTGACCTTGCCGCCTCGCAGGGCCTGCTTGCCATTCGTTCCCATGTGGATACCTGTGATGACCGCCTCTTGGGCGTTCAAGCCATGCTGGAGGTGCGCAACAAGGTCAAAGACTATATTGACCTGCAACTGGTTGCCTTCCCCCAAGATGGATATTTTCGCGACCCGACAGCGCGTGCAAACACGCTCAAAGCCCTGGATATGGGCGTGGATGTGGTGGGCGGCATTCCCCACTTTGAACGCACCATGGAAGATGGCGCACGCTCCGTTCAGGAACTGTGCGAAGTCGCCGCCGAACGCGGCCTGATGGTGGATATGCATTGTGATGAAAGCGACGACCCCTTAAGCCGTCATATCGAAAGCCTTGCCTATCAGACACAAAGGCTGGGGCTGCAAGGCCGGGTCACGGGGTCTCATCTGACCTCCATGCATTCCATGGACAACTATTATGTTTCCAAACTTCTCCCCTTGATGGCTGAATCTGGGGTAAACGCTATTGCAAACCCACTGATCAACATCATGCTTCAGGGCCGACATGACACCTTCCCTAAAAGACGCGGCATGACCCGGGTAAAGGAAATGCAGGCCCTTGGCATCACCGTCGGCTTTGGGCAGGACTGTGTGATGGACCCATGGTATTCACTGGGCACCGGCGATATGCTGGACGCTGCCTTTATGGGCCTGCATGTGGCGCAAATGACCAGCCCGGAAGAAATGGCATGTTGTCTGGATATGGTCACAACGGAAAACGCCCGCATCATGGGGCTGGATGATTATGGGCTTGAGGTTGGAAAACCGGCCTCTGTCGTGATCCTCAATGCAGGCTCTGCCATCGAAGCCATCAGGCTGCGCCCGGAACGCCTCTGTGTGATTTCCAAAGGGAAAATCATTTCACGTAAAAACAAAAATAATGCTATTCTCTCCATTGCAGGCAGGCCTCAAACAGTCACCACGCGCCAGTCACGATAAAACAAAAACGCGGGCGTTTTTTTCAAGGGCATTTCACTGCTGGAAAACAAGCCTATTTGATGAATGCACGCCCGATTTTCCCGGGAGAGACGCCCAAACGTGTGCGAAAGACATCGCACATATGCGCCTGTGAGGAAAACCCGCATTGATAGGCAATGTCGGACAGGGATTTTTCCTTATTCATCAGGCTTCTGGCCCGATACAACCGTCTATCGATAATATAATCGTAAGGGGTTTTGCCCAATGCCTTCTTGAAGGAACGGATCATATGTTCCCGTGACATGGCAAAATGTTTCGACATATCCCTGACATTGATATTTTCAGATAGATTTTCTTCGATATGCGCCAAGATGCTTGAGAGTTTGGCCTGATTAAACACAAGGTGCGGCTTTGTCCTATCCTGATTTCCCCGGATCGTCTCAAGCAGGATAGAAACCTGCCTGTCAAGCTCCGATAATGAGACCATCTTTTTACACAATAAATGATTTCTGAAGCTGTTGCAGATTTTGATGGCTTGCCTGTCGATGATGCCGTTGATGTTTCTATCAGTCAATTCCGCCTGATTTCTCTCTCCTTCAAAATGAATGGATAGATATTCCCCCCCTGTTTTGGAGGTCGAATAAACATCCATACCATCGGGAATATAGGCCAGACTATTGGGCAATGTTTGAAAGGCTTCAACCTTGTCGCAACCAAAGGCATGAAAACCGGATTGCCTTTCAAAGCAAAACTCAATGGTTTCCCCCTTGTTGACATAGCCAGCCTCATAGCTTTTGCGCGGATAAAGCGTCAGGATGCAATTGCCGACTTTCTGGGTGCGAACGGGTTCTTCAATCCATAAGCGATGATAAGCGTCCATTTTATCCTCAGGCTCGTGAAGAAGACATTATGTCACTTTTCTGGAAGAAACGTAAAACACTTTAGCCCATTGTCATGTCCAGAGATATCAGGAGAAATGACATGCTTTTTAATAAGGAAGAAATCGAACAGGCCGCCGAACGGGTTTATCAGTTCATGCCACCTACCGCGCAATATGTCTGGCCGCAAATCAGTGACCACGTGGGGACGGAAGTCTGGGTGAAACATGAAAATCATACGCCGACAGGGGCTTTCAAGGTCAGAGGTGGCATTACGTTTATGGACTGGCTTGTGAAAACACGCCCGGATATCAATGGCATTGTTACAGCCACACGGGGCAACCATGGGCAAAGTCAGGCACGTGCAGCTAGTGCGCAGGGATTGAAAACAAAAATCATTGTGCCTGTGACTAATTCGGTCGAAAAAAACGCTGCCATGGCTTCCTTTGGCGGGGAAGTGATCAAGCATGGCAAGGATTTTAACGAAGCGGTTGATGAAGCCAACCGGGTTGCCCGGGATGAAAACCTTTTTGTTGTTCCCCCGTTTCATAAGGAAATCATCCGCGGTGTTTCTTCCTATGCACTGGAATTATTTTCAACCGCGCAAGATTTGGACACCGTCTATGTGCCCATCGGCTGCGGGTCCGGCATTTGCAGCCTGATTACCACGCGTGATGCATTGGGGCTAAAAACCAAAATCGTCGGTGTTGTATCCTCCCAAGCCAATGCGGCAAAAAAATCATTTGAAACGGGCATCATTGAAGTCTCTGAAAGCGCACAGACGTTTGCCGACGGCATGGCCGTTCGGGTTCCGGTCAAAGAAGCCTTTGATATCTATTCGACAGGCGCAGAAAGGATTGTTGATGTCAGCGATGAAGAAGTGGCACATGCCATGCGCCTGTATTTCAAATGTACACATAATGTGGTTGAAGGGGCCGGTGCTGCTTCTCTGGCAGCGGCCTTACAGGAAAAAGAACGCAACAAAGGCAAGAAAATTGCCGTCATTGTAAGCGGTGGCAATATTGATACAGACCAGTTTATCGATGTTTTGGCAGGTAAAATCCCTACTGCAAAATGATGTAAACAGGTTATACCAACCCTAAGTTTAACAGAAAGACACTCCTGATTTACGAAACATAACCATTTGGATGAATTTTTGAAGAATTCTAAGCTTGGAACAAAAACATACTGAAGTATTAA
Source organism: Terasakiella sp. (assembly GCA_050297075.1). Taxonomy (GTDB): domain Bacteria; phylum Pseudomonadota; class Alphaproteobacteria; order Rhodospirillales; family Terasakiellaceae; genus Terasakiella. The sequence continues at coordinate 154,199 of JBNKSC010000023.1, read as the reverse complement.
AAGTTGGGTTTGCACTTGCAGCATGCCATCTAATCTATTATTACTCATATAATATATTCTAACGAACAAAAAAGATGCTGAGAAGAGCATAACTAAAGGTATAAAATGAATTTGAGGGATAAATGTTGAGGTTGTTAGGAACTCTTTTGACGGGCTTCTTGCTGGTTTTCTTAATAGCAAGTAAGCCCGCGCAAGCAGGGCATTTGTTTACCCAGACTTCGGGGAACGGACCAGTGAGTTTCAGCAACGGGCAAAGTGTGACAGTAACCCAGAACACCACGGAAACGGCTGGAACAAACGGTCAGGTCTTAATGTATTTCGCCGATAGCGATTTTAACGCAGGCGATTCCTTCAAACTGACAATTGGAAGTTATTCCGAGACGTTCACGTACAACAATATCGCCGCCGAATTGACGGGCGGTAGCATTACGGCCAGTAGTGATAATGCCGTTTATAATGGATCAAATATCAGCTTAACAACGTTGAGCGGTGTTTCGGCAACTTTGGCTACGGCCAACATTGATATGACGGCCGTTTCAACGTGGTCGATTGAATCCGTCAGCGGGGATTTCACCTGGTACGGTTACCGTATTTCCGGTGCAACCGGGAAGTTGAACGGGACAGGTGCGCCCGGCGGTTCATTAGGGGGGAGCGGCAACTTTAAGCCTTCATCCTCTGTCACAACGACCGGAGGGGTGGCAACGACACTGGATAATCTGGTCAGCACAGCCAGTGGTGAAATGTCGACCGTGGTGACACGGCTGAACAATTTGAGTTCTGGTGAAAAATCAACACGGATGAAACAACTGATACCGGATACCAGTGGCGCTGCGCAACAGGCATCCACAGCAATGGTGCAAGGCGGTGTTGGCACGGTACAGGTGCGGATTTCCCAGTCCTTTGGTAAAACGACTGCACCGGACATAGCCAGCAATCTCCATGTACAGAATATCGGGATGTCCTCAGGTGATAATCCCATGAACAAATATTTCTGGGCAAAAGGTTTCTTCTCGCATGGTTTGAAGGATAATCAGGAAGCCTATGCGGGCTACGAGTCGGATGTTTTTGGCACGTCCTTCGGTTTTGACACGAAACTTGATAACGGCTTGTTACTTGGTGCGGCTTACAGCTTTTCAAAAGCCAATGTTGACCTGCGTGCTTTTAAGGCCGGGGACGGTGTTGATATTGAATCCCATTTCATCACGCCATATTTGGCATTCGACAAGGGGGATTTCGATTATCAGTTGATGGCAACCTTTGCACGACATTCCTATGATTCCAACCGCAACACCAACACCACAGGTATTGCCTATGGGTCATTCTACGGTCTGCAAGCCTCTGTCCATGGACAGGTTGACTATAATTATCAGGTTACTAAAGGTTGGATTTTACGTCCCAATCTGGCGGCTGAATATGACCGGAACTATACCTCTGCCTATACGGAGAGCGGAGCGGGCGTTTTAAACCTTGATGTTGCCTCTGAAGCATCAAACCGTTTGCGCAGTATTGTCGGGTTGGATACGCAGTATAGCTTCGAGGTTGACGGTTTTCAAATAACCCCGTCAACAGGTGTGAGCTGGACACGTGAATACAGACGTAACGGCGGTACGACGACCAGCCAATTTACAGGCGGCGGGGATGCATTCTCCAGTGCCGGTCAGGAACTGGACAGTCATAAATTTGGGGTCTTTCTCAATTTGGGCGTAGAACTTCCAGACGATTTCGGGAGCTTTAATATGAAAGTGACCGGGGAAGAAAGTAACACCTACAAAGGCTATGGGGGCGAACTTCAATATACCGTTGCCTTTTAACGGACAAAGATGTTCGGTCTTTATTATAAAGCACATGAAATGCAAAACGCACTGGAATGGAAAAACCGTTCCAGTGCGTTTTCTTTTGTCTGCTCTCGCCGTTTTACCCTGAAAGCATCTGTTGTTCTCTCTCTTTGCTTACTTGGTAAAATGAGCCCTGTAGAGGCCAAGACAGAGGAGTTTTCAAAAAGAAAAAACTTTATTGCCTTCATTGATTGTCTTATTCCGCAAACGGATACTCCCTCGGCTTCCGAATTAATGGTTCATTTTGAAATCTATCGTCATGCGCGCGGCATTGAAAATTATCCAGCTTTATTGGATTATGGACTAGGGTGGCTGGAAAAGGTTGCACTTCAGTCGTTTCAAAAAGGCTTCTGGCAGTTGCATATGGCCCAACAGGTGAAAATTCTGTCCCATATGGAGAAGGCGCAAGTAGGCAGTGGTGAACGTGTGTTTTTTGATCGGGTTTTAGAAGATTGTCAGCGGTTTTATTATGCGCATGCCGGAAGTTGGAAAGACCTGAACTTTGCCGGACCTCCGCAACCTGATGGTTTCTTGGATTTTTCACAAGAACCATGAAAACAAAGGAAGACAGGTATGACGTTAACACAAGAATATGATGTGGTAATTGTCGGTTCCGGCGTTGGTGGTTCAACCGCAGCCTGGGCTCTGGCGCAGGCAGGAAAACGTGTGCTGGTTCTGGAGGCTGGCCCACGATATGCCCCCAAACAAGATTACAAACTTTCCCTCGAAAAATGGGAACAACCTTTTCCACACAAGGTTTCTCCGGAAAACAGATATAGCTTTGGAAAAGGCCAGTCTCTTTCTCAGGAATATAATGACTTACGTTCATGGAATCATCTACATGGACGCTACAACAAGACAGACCATCGCATCTATTACAATTACCACCGCGTTATCGGCGTTGGTGGCAGCTCATTGCATTTTACAGGGGAAGCCCATCGCCTAAATCCTTTATCGATGAAGATGCATAGTCGTTTCGGTGTGGCAGCAGACTGGCCCCTTTCTTACGATGATCTGGAACCTTATTACAGCCGTGCAGAAAAAATCGTCGGTGTTGCCGGACCTGATAATGAACTGACACGACCACGCTCACACCCCTACCCTCAAGCGCCTCATGCATTCAGTTATGCCAGCCAAAAGCTAAGAAACGGGTTTACAAAAAACAGCCTTTCTTATGTTGCAAACAGTCTGGCTGTTTTATCGGCCCCAAAGGAAGAACGTGAAAACTGTAATTATTGTGGTGGCTGTCTACGGGGGTGCCCACGTGGAGATAAAGGCAGCATGGACGTTAGCTATTTGCGCCTTGCTGAACAAACAGGAAGATGTGTCGTTCAAGCTGAAACGGTTGTGATACGGATTATCAGCGGCCCGTCTCAAACAATCAAAGGGGTGGAATGTTTACAAAAAGGAAAGCGCTTTTTTATTAAAACCCCCCGGCTGATTATGGCTTGCGGTGCTGTTGAAACACCACGCCTTTTACTTCATTCAGCAAGCGAACAAGCCCCACAAGGTCTTGCTAATGAGTCAGGCCAAGTCGGTAAAAATTTTATGGAAACCATTTTATGGACCAGCAGTGGCTTACATCCGGAAAAACTAGGCAGCCATCGGGGGCTACCGGTTGATGGTATTTGTTGGGATTATAATGCACCAGATGCCATCGAAGGGGTTATTGGCGGCTGCCGTTTTTCTCCATCATTGGCTGAATCAGATCTGGTTGGTCCTGTCGCATATGCCACGCGCGTTGTTGGCGGTTGGGGATATGATCATAAAAGAAAGATGAAACAGAGCTTTGGGCACATGTTGTCTGTAAGCGGAATCGGGGAAAGCCTCCCCAATGAGGGGACATTTATTTCTTTGGATCGCGAACGTAAGGATGAATTCGGCATACCGCTGGCGAAGATTTCCAGCCATCTTGATGAAATGGCGATTAAGCGGATCGCCTTTATGGCCAAGATATGCCGACAAGTCTTAAAAACGGCTGGAGTTCGCGAGATTATAGAAGAATTCAGTTCTTACGATATCTTCAGTTCCACACATGTTTTTGGGACATGCCGAATGGGGCTTGAAAAAAATAATAGCGTTGTTGATCCCAATTGCCGAAGTCATTTATGGAAAAACCTGTATGTGATGGATGGCAGTATTTTCCCGAGTTCAGGTGGAGGGGAATCTCCGGGGCTGACAATTCAGGCTCTTAGCCTTAGAGCTTGTGAACACATGCTGCGCCAACAAGACTGACACGCAGGTCAATTCGCCATCAAAATTTTGAATTCAGGTTTGGATAAATGTCTTTCTTGAGCGGCAAAAGACCAGAGCTTAGTCCAGTGTTCCACCCAGCAACAATGGTGAGAGAAACCTTTAAGGACAGCAAAATACATATTTGCATGTTGCGGGACATTTCTGAAAATTTGCCGGGTTAGTTCAAGTGGGATGGTTCTGTCATCCTGTCCGCTTAAGTGCACCTGTTCAATATGTGCCAGTGTGTCTGTATGCTCAAACGGGTTCAGGGAACGGCTGAGGGGAGAGATCCTGTGATAGGTTGTCCATGCATGATGGTCAAGGTTACCTGCAACAGTAATGACTTTTTTGATATCGTGACGCTGTTCGGCCAACAAAAGGGCAATCGCGGCCCCACCGGAAAAGCCGACAACTGAAAAATTCTGAACGTTGTATCGTTGTTTTAAAAACTGAAAAGCTTCTTGATAGCTCGCTATGACCTCTTTTCCAAAGCGGCCATCTGTCCAATAGGTTGTTGTACAATTTTTAAAATGCGAGCCACTGACATACTGGCATGGTCGGCCAAGGTAGACTGCATTGGGTTGAGGATGACGCAATGCGAGTTCAAGACCGAGCGGATTACGCGGAGTTGGATTGCTAGATGGTTTTCGTCTTGTCGCCCAGGCAAAGCCATCTCCTTCAATATAGACAACAAGATGGCCATGTGGCGAAAGTAATCCTGGAGAAAACAAAGCCAGATCGAATAAGCCGGTTGGAATAAGCGTTGTATTCCAATTGGCCTGACGGCTGATGTTATTGGCCTTTTCCAAGCGTTCCTTGAATGTAACACCACAGCCTCCCAAGGTGAGAAAAACGGCACATGAACATAAAATGAAAACCAGTTTTTTATTTGTCATTTTTCGAGGTTGCAGGCGGTTGTTGAGACGAATTGGGTATATTGGCCCCATGTAAGTGGCTGAACCAGGCATGTTCATGCGGGACTGCATGATATTCAAGTATCCAGTCCTTTGAAGCCTGATGTGCCTTGGTAATTTCATCTTGTGTCATTTTACTTGCACACATGGCACGATATTTATGGGATTCAACGTGCCCCATGGATGAAGCGATATCCCACCATTTATATGCTTTTGAGAAGTTGGTTTTAACGCCTTCTCCTTTAAAATACATAATACCGAGGTTGACCTGAGACTGCATATGCCACTGGCGCGCTGCCTTGCTGAACCATTTGAATGCTTCTGCGTAGTTTTTCTGTGCTCCCTGACCTGTATAATACATAAAACCGGCACTGTATTGGGAACGACTGTATCCTTGCAGGGCCGCTTTTATGAACCAGTGCAGCGCTTGAGACAGGTCTTTGCTCGTTCCATCACCTTTCATCAGCATTTGCGCGGCAAAATACTGGGCAATTGCATGCCCTTGTTGAGCAGCCTTGTTAAACCATTGAAAGGCTTCTTCAAGATTTTTTTCAACGCCCAGCCCTCCGGCATACATGGTGCCGACTTGATATTGCCCACGGTCGTAGCCTTTAATGGCGGATTCAAAGAAAAGTTTGAAAGCTTCTTCATTCTTTTTTTCGTTTAAAGCAAGAACACCCAAGGCATAAAAAGCCGGTACAAAATTGCCTTGGGCTGAAATGGCAAAATGAGCTCTTGCTTTAGCTATATCAACATTTCGTCCAATACCTTGCGCATAAGCTGTTCCTTCTGTGTATTCAGCCCGTGCATTTGGTGCCTCCTGAGCGTTGGCAAAGGTAGCGTAAAGTGAAACGTAGAACAGGAACAAAAATGTAAAGAACTTCATCGACTTTGGCTTTGTTATTTCGTTGAGTATAGTTTTAAGGCAAAGAATAGCTTTTTATCATAGGCCCTTAACCCTAGCGGCCTTTGATATGAGCAAACAGCATGTTAAAAACGGCCTTGTCTCTTATCTTCCATATGGCACTATCTGTATAATAATGGTGAATATTTACAGCAAGGGCAAGCATCGTTGCAATAGAGGCAAGCCCTTTTGAGTTGCTCATCCAAAGTTCAGGAAAATAAAAAATCACAGCACCAAGAATAACGGTTACGACATAAAGACGAATGCCTTTGAACCATTGCTTGAAGGTAACCGACTGGCTTTTCTTTTGAGAAGTGACCAAGGTGTTCACTTCGACACGAACCGGAAAAATCATATATTGGAGACAATGGGATAACTGAACAAGCATAAAGCTACTTGGGTCAAGGTACAGAACCAGATACCACAGATACAAAGCCAGCCAGGGAATCATCATTCGAGCCTCAATATAACCGACACGTTTATAGATGTTTAAAAAGGTATAAAGGCCGAGACAAAATGTGACAAACGCCATAGTATTTATTGTCGGCATGGCCCAATCCAAACGCAAAAAAGCCAGTTCTGAACCAACATCAACGCCTTGAATTCCCCAGACGACATGCCAAATAATCATGGATTTGGTGCTGAGTCGTAAGGCTTTGGCTTCCCAGTCCAGAAATTTTATATTCGCTATATTGGTAAAAACCGCAATCATTCCCCAAGCCTGCCCGGTATAATGCCAAGCTAAATAAAATGCTGCCAGAAGCCAGAAATAATGGGCTGTCTGTTGATGAACCGCAAAAGAAGGAAGATTATTTTCATCTACAAACAAGAAGCTGAGCAGACAAATGCTGAGCAAGACAACAGGAACGTAAGTTGTTGCCATTGGATATTTTTTAAAATTATCTTTCTTGGAATAAAGAATTTTATAGGAAATAACAAAATGCGGCCAATTCAGTAAAAGCTGAAAAAGAAACAGGTCAATGACGTTGATGTCCCCTTCTATATAGCCAACAGTAAGTTGCTGGCTCAATATATAGGCAGTTATACCAATCATCAAAAGAACCGATAATCCACCGACACACCAGAAATCAACCCAAGGGGAAACAATGGCCTCGGGCACCATCCTAAATCCTTTGTTTACCGACTTCACCATTTGATAAAAAGCCTCTGAATTGTTTGCATATGGCTGGGTATGCTATAGTCATACAGAGCCCAACAAAAAGTTGAAACCATTTTATCCAATCGCATCTTTTTTATGAACATTTCTTCTCCGAAAATAGACTGCCTTTCGCACGTTGTTCGCCTGACCGAAACTTTTTTCAATCAAAAGCAACGTCTTATTTTCTATATGCATATAGGAACGGCTGTTTTTTTTGTTGTGCTGATGGGTGCATCTCTGCTGTGGAGTGACCCCATCCAACCGGGCTATACATATTTTCAGGAGATGAGTACCTTTCTTGTCTGGGGATTGTGGTTTCCTCTGGTTTTCCTGTCTGTCCTTTTTACGGGACGCAGTTGGTGCGGTCTGTTCTGCCCCATGGGTGCTGCTTCGCAATGGGTTAGTAAGATCGGTTTAAAGAGACAAAACCCAGTCTGGTTGCGCTGGGAAGGAACCCCTATTTTCTGTTTTATCATCGTCACCATATTGGGGCAGACGATGGGTGTGCGTGATCATGCCTATAGTATGACCCTTTTATTTATTGAATTATTTATTCTTGCCTTGTTGGTCGGTTTTCTGTTTGGTCGCAATAAACGTTCCTGGTGTCGCCATTGTTGTCCAATCGGGTTGTTGCTTGGTGTTTTTTCCCGTTTGGGAGCAGTGTCTTTTTCTCCACTCAAACAACCATTACAATCGGAAGGCTACAGTGAAAAAGGCGTATGCCCGACGTATATTGATTTAAAAAACAAATCAGAATCACGCCATTGCATTACCTGTTTCAAATGTGTTCAGCCAACCACCGGAAAAGGAATTGTCCTTGAAGTAAGAAAACCGGGGCAGGAAATTGAAGAAATAGGTAAAAGAAACGCAAACTTTTCCGAAGTTTTTTTTCTGTTTAGCGCGACCGGTTTGTCATTGGGTGGTTTTTTATGGTTGTTATTACCGCAATATCAGCTTTTTAGACAGGCTATCGGAACATGGTTACTGGAGCAGGGAGCCTATTGGGTCGGAAGGCCCGGACCTATATGGCTTATGGCTGTCTTCCCGCAAGAGAGGGAAGTGTTTGTGTGGCTGGACTTTCTTTCTATCAGTTTGTTTATGTCTGGCTTGATGGTGATATTTATTGTTCTTTTATCCCTTTTAACCATAACCAGCAGCCATTTGTTTTTTAAGAATACCAAAAGTCACTTCCGTTTATTTTTGGAGTTAGGCTATCAATACGCACCAATTGCCATGGTCAGTCTGATTGTCGGGTTGGGCAACGATCTGTTTGTGCATATTGCCCAATCCTCTTTTGAAATAGCCCTGTTCGTGAAATCCGGACTTTTCCTTATTGGATTATTATGGAGCCTATGCCTTGGCTGGAAAATCAGCTTTCCATTTGAAGAAAATTCTTATATTAGAATTTACAAACTTTTACCGACTTATCTGGGAACAGTTATCATCGCGATATGTTGGGGATTGGCAATATTTTAAAGCCTATGAATGGGGAGAGATAAAATGATATCAACACGTTGGTCATTTTGGGGGATTTATCTAGCGATTGCTTTTGGGTGTGCAGTATCACAAGGTCAGGCTGCAACCATTGAAATCGGACAAAAGGATCTAGATAATGGCTTGTCACTCAAAGCCGTTTATTTACAATCCATTACCATGGATATGTCAGGCAGCATGATGATTGGCATGTCCATGACTTCAAATGATGCCATGAGCTGTTCAGTAGAAAGCTTTGGGACGAAAAAAACTGCAATGCCAAACATGCCGGAAATGCCTTCTATGGAGGTCAAGGGACCGGACATGACAAAAATGGACCGTATGCCTTCAGCCAGTGACACCATGAACAATATCCACCTGAGCACTTACATTAATGCGAATTCGAAGAATAAACATGCTTTTCAGGACGGGGCCTTTATCCCTTATCTGCGCGTTTGCTACAATGTTAAAAAGCTGGGCGACACCTATCACTCATCCGGTCATTTAATGCCGATGCTCGCTTCAGATGGCCCGCATTACGGAAATAACATTCAACTGGATGGTCCGGGAAAATATTCGATTGAGTTTATCGTTAGTGCTCCCCAAGGTATCCATCGCCATACGGACAAAGAAACAGGTGTACCGAACTGGTGGCAACCCTTCGCTGTTGAAATGAACTTTGTTTTTATCGGCACCGGTAAAAAAGGGACTTATTGAGGGCAAAGCTTTCCAGCACTACCCCGGCACAAAAAGCAGGCATATATGTTGCCAACCACCTAAACGCGACCCGCTCTAACAGAGAACATTGAAAGCGGCCGCTAATTCATAGAAAAAAACTATAAAAAAATAAAAACTAATTAATTGGATAACTTTTTAAACTGGTAATAGAGTCTCTTTCATCAGCTTTCAACAACAAGCGAGACCCACCATGCCGATGAAAAACATTCGCCTCACCAGCCGCCAGATCCTTGGGTTTGGTACCCTTCTTTTCTTGATGCTCGTTCTGACCTTCAGTGCAGTCTGGCAGGTCAAAAAGATTGAAAACAATCTGAGCAACATCATTGATGTAAACAGTGTTAAACAGCGTTATGCCATCAACTTCAGAGGCAGCGTGCATGACCGTGCCATTGCACTGCGCGATGTGGTTCTTGTACGTGACGACCTGGCTCTCTCGCAGGTCGTGGCAGACATCCAGCGCCTTAAAGGTTTCTATCAGGAAACGGCAAAGCAAATGAATGTCATGTTTCAAAACAGGGCTCTGGTCAGTGAAAAAGACCAACGTCTGCTGGCTGAGATTCAAAAGATACAGGCACATGCCACCCCTTTGATTCAAAAGACCATCGAACTGCGCCAAAATGGCAATCTTGCAGCCGCACAGAAACTCCTTCTGGATGAATTGCGCCCGACCTTTGTCGACTGGCTGGCTGCCATCAACGCCTTTATTGATTTGCAGGAAAACATCAACAGAAAGATTGCAGATCAGGCCCGCACAACAGCAAGCGACTTCCTATTTGTTATGTTCATCGTACTGGGTGGCGCTCTGGTTATCGGCATTTCATTTGCCTGGTGGAACATCAACTCTATCAAGCCTTTAAACAATATTACCAAATCCATGTTGCGTCTGGCCAATAACGATTTGGAGACAGAAATTCCTGACATCAACCGGACAGATGAAGTCGGTGATATCATTGCTGCGGTTAAAGTTTTCAAAGAAAATGCCATCGCCATGAAACGTTTGGAAGAAGAACGCAAACAGGATGAAGCTAAAAATATCCAACACCGTAAACAGGAAATGGATGAACTGGCAAACAGCTTTGAAGCCACAATCGGCACCATCGTACAAAGCGTTGCATCGGCTTCCACACAGGTGCAGGGGGCCGCAGCCTTTCTGGTTGATCAGGCTGACCATTCCAAAACATCTGTTAATGATGCAGTCGGCGCTTCTGAAAAGGCATCTCAAAATGTAAACGAAGTTGCTTTTACAACAGAAGAACTGTCGCACTCCATATGTGACATCCGGGAACAGGTCAGCCAATCAACCACAATTGCCCATCGTGCAACCTGTGAAGCCGAGCGCAGCAATAAAATGATCCTTGGTTTGTCACAATCGGCCCAACGGATCGGCGAAGTCATCAATTTGATCAACGATATTGCCGATAAAACCAACTTACTGGCCCTGAATGCAACAATAGAAGCCGCACGAGCCGGAGAAGCAGGCAAAGGTTTTGCCGTGGTGGCGGCCGAAGTCAAAAATCTCGCAAACCAGACCAGTCAGGCAACCAAGGATATTTCAGGCCAGATTGAAGATATCCGTCAAGCAACCCAAGGCGCCGTAGATGCCATTACTGATATTAACGCAATCATAGAAGAAATGAACAACATCACAGGCGGAGTTGTGAGCTCTGTCGAATTGCAAAATACGGCAATTGAAAAAATTTCCTGCCATGTTGAAGAAACAACCGCAGTCACTGCCATGGTGCATGACAATATGCATACACTCAACAATGCGGCCCACAACACTGAAAAATCAGCAAACGGCATGCAGGAAGCCGCCAGCCATCTTTCCTCCCAGTCACAGTACTTGCAAACGGAAGCACAAGCTTTCATCACGCGGGTTCGAGGAGCTTATTAAGCGTTAACCCTACCGCCTTGAAACCATGGTTTGCCTGAATCCATAGTTTCAAGGCGAACTGCTTTTTTAAGTGCGCACACTGCCCTTTATTCTCCCAAGGAGCCAACTTGCCTCAAAAGAAAGATTTGAGGCTTTTTTTGTCGAGTCTATGGCTGTTGTCTTTTGCTTTTTCTCCAAGCACGTTGATTTTTCCAAACCCTTCAAAGCTTCCTATTGCGTGAAATACAAGGCGTTGCTGCATCGCATATACGAAATTTCAAAAAAACACTTGCTATCTTAGAGAGAAATAAACAAAGTCCAATTGTCCGACAATAGGACAATATGATAATCGGACAATATAATTACAATATCCGTTACGGTTCAATCAGATGAAACGAGAGAGCTGAAAAAGTGTTTAAAAAATCGGTTGCCCTGTCTGCATCGCCTCAGGGGTTAAAAGCAATGGGACAACGAATGCCCGCTGCCGATCCCTTTTGCCGAGACATCCCCAACATGCAATGAAAATAAAATTAAAACCAAATGCCCGATGTGTATTTCAGCAATTCCAGACCTCAAAACAAAACGCCTTCACAACATTCACGCACGTTGTGAGTGTCATCTCATGTGGTGATGCAGTCAGCTTAATACAATACAAATATTTGGAGATTTTAAATGTCAAACATTTCAGACGTTGTCATTCTTGATGGAGCAAGAACAGCCATCGGCACCTTTGGGGGAAGCCTGAGTAGCTTCAGACCTGCCGAACTCGGCATTATTGCTGCACAGGAAGCTGCCAAGCGTTCAGGCATCGAACCTGCTGAAATAGAACATAGCGTTTTTGGCCATATTATCCCGACAGGCACCGCTGACGCCTATTTGTCCCGTGAAATTGCATTGGGGATTGGCATGAAGGAAAGTTCCGTTGCCTTTCACCTTAATCGTTTATGCGGTTCCTCTATTCAGTCTTTGATCTCGGCCGCCCAGATGCTGGTGCTCGGAGACTGTAAACTGGCACTTGCCGGTGGCGCAGAAGTTATGAGCGGCGGGGTTTATTATTTTGACAATGCCCGTTTCGGCCAGCGCATGGGTGATGGCAAAATGATTGACATGACAACAGGTGCCCTGACCGACCCGTTTGGCAGTGGTCATATGGGTGTTACAGCAGAACGTGTTGCCGAACGCTATAACTTTAGCCGTGAAGAGCTGGATGCATATGCGGTGGAAAGCCATACGCGTGCCAGCAATGCCATTAAGAACGGATATTTCAAAAGCCAGATTGCACCGGTTGAAGTAAAGAAAGGCAGAAAGTCCTTTAGTTTTGATACAGATGAACATGTCCGCCACGATCCCCTCTTAAGTGATATGGCCAAGCTTAAACCTGTCTTTAAAAAAGATGGTGTGGTGACGGCGGGGAATGCCTCCGGCCTTAATGATGCCGCCTGCGCCATGGTCTTAACGACACAGAAAGAAGCTGAAAAACGCGGTCTTAAACCGCGTGCACGCATTTTATCATACGGCTTTTGCGGGGTCGCACCGGAAGTCATGGGGCTTGGCCCGATTGGTGCTGTGCCGGTTGCGCTTGAACGCGCAGGCCTGACACTTGATGACATGGATGTCATTGAATCAAACGAGGCATTTGCTGCTCAGGCAATGGCTGTTTCAAAAGAATTGGGCTTTGACCCCGCCAAAGTTAACCCAAATGGCAGCGGCATCAGCCTCGGCCACCCGGTCGGCGCAACAGGCTCAATCCTCACCTTGAAAACCCTTTATGAACTTGAACGCATTAACGGACGTTATGGCCTGATGACAATGTGCATTGGCGGTGGGCAAGGTATCGCCATGATCGTTGAAAAACTCTAGCGACAGGGCTTTTGCCCACCATCCAGTTCTTTCAAAAACAAAATAGATAAACGTTTTAACAAGGAGACCTTTCATGACATTCAAAAATTTGCTCACAGGAATCATGCTCTGCGCAGGGGTTATGGGCATGGCAGCTTCCGCTTCGGCGGACACTTTACGCATTGCCTCTGGTGTCCCGCCAAAACACCCGGGCCATAATCCTCTCTACACAGAATTCCAGACGCTTTTACCGAAAGTTTCCGAAGGTCGCCTCAACGCAACAATTTTAGGCCCTGAAATCGTCAAGTTATCAAGTATGCGCGATGGTATCAAAAGCGGTCTGGTTGATGTCGGTTTGTTCCTGACGTCTTATTTTCCAGCCGACCTGCCTGAAGCCAACCTCGTTGGAGATTTGTCATTCCTTGGTAAAAACCCACAGGCCATGGGGGCTGCCATGACTGAATATATTGCCACCTGTGCAGAATGTCAGGCGGAACTCAAAAAGCTGGGGATCGTTTTTGCGAGTACCCATTCTACCAACCCCTATAACGTCTTGAGCAAAGCCCCTATCAAAAGTCTCGATGACATCAAAGGCAAGCGCCTGCGTGTCGGCGGGCCGCAGTTTTCACGCTGGGTAGAGGCCCTTGGCGGCACACCCGTCAGTACTCCGGTAGGTGAAACATTCCAGTCTCTCTCCCAAGGGGTTATTGACGGAACGGTTGCTTCCGCCGCAGATATCGTCTCATTCCGCCTCAATGAAGTTGTAGGCAATGTCACAGCCATCAAGCTTGGCACCTATCACTCCGTTCTTTCCCATGCCGTACGCCTGGACAAATGGAAATCCATGTCGCCGGCTGATCGCAAAGCAATCGTCGTAACGTCTTCACGCACCAGTGCCCTGACAGCCCAACGCTGGACCGACATCGCCAACAAAGGGTTGAAAATTGCCAAAGACAGCGGTCTTAAGATCGTTGAGCCGGATCAATCCCTTCTTGATGCAACCGCCAAGTTTGTTAGCGATGACTTGAAACAGGTTGCCAACACGGCACAGGAACGTGACAAAATTGCCAATGCGGCGGCCAAAATCGAACGTTTCCGCCAGTTGGTTTCCAAATGGGAGAAAATTGCAGCCGACAATAACAATGACCCTGTCAAGCTTGGCGATGCGATGGAAAAAGAGATTTGGTCAGCGATCGACTTTAACACATACGGCCTATAAGGCGCTGATGTTTAGGTATGGGGCCTCTAACCCCATACCGGCGTTTGTCCGGGGGATATAGAATATGCAACGTCTGGATTCATATATCGAAAAACTTGTGCGGGTTTTTAGCTGCCTTGGCATATTGGCAATTTTAGCAATGGCTGTTCATATATTTGCCGATGTCTCTATCAGATCAACGGCAAATATATCCATCCCTGCAACAGAAGAACTGGTGACCCGTTATTATATGGTCACTCTTGCCCTGCTGCCTCTGGGATGGGTTGAATGGAAAAAACAGATGATTTCCGTTGAAATTGCCAACAGTTTTTTTCATGGCAAAATACTCAAATTGTCCAACCTGTTTTGTAACTTGCTTTGTGCAGCCATTTATTCGGCACTTGCATACGGAACAGGGCTTCAAGCCGTAGAGCAATACAACATTGGCTCTTTTGTGATGTCTTTGAATTTCCCCATGCCTGTTTGGCCGACCTACTTTGCAGTCCCGGCTGCATTTTTTCTGGCGACATTGATTGTCCTGCTAAGAATACCTCGCGACTGGAAACGCGATTAAAGAGAGAAAGAAATTATGGCAGTTGATATTGGCTTTTATGGCTTGTTGATTTTACTTTTCCTGCTGGTTTTGCGTGTTCCCATCGCCATTGCATTGATCACCGTCTCTCTTGGGGGCATCACAGCAATACTTGGCTGGGACACAGCCTTACCCCTTCTGGCATCAAAGCCATACGAATTTGTATCGAAATGGACGCTGAGTGCCGTCCCCATGTTTCTCCTGATGGGGTTTGTTTGCTTTCACGCCGGCTTGACAACGGGCCTGTTCAATGCCGCAAAGGTCTTTTTCAGATGGCTGCCTGGCGGCATTGCCATTTCAAGTATTTTTGCCAGTGCAGGCTTTGCTGCTGTCAGTGGCTCAAGTGTTGCCTGTGCCGCTGCCATGGGGCGCATTGCCATTCCCGAAATGGTCAAGGGGGGCTACAAGCCAAGTTTTGCCTGTGGCACGATTGCAGCGGGCGGCACGATCGGCGCTTTGATCCCACCCAGTATTTTAATGATCATTTATGGCGTTTTCGTGCAGGAATCCATTACAAAAATTTTTCTGGGTGGTGTCACGATCGGGCTTATGACAACACTCAGCTACTGCCTCATCATTTTATTCATGGCCTGGCTTAAACCTGACATCTGCCCACGTATTGCCATAGGTTCAGAGGATTTGAACAAACGCGATGCCTTGATGGATGTCTGGCCGGTTATTCTGCTTGCCTTCGTCGTTTTCGGTGGCTTGTTCAGCGGAATATTCACGGCAACAGAAGCAGGTGCTGTCGGGGCTGTCGTCTCTATTCTATTAGCCTTTGCCTTGAAACGCCTTGATCTGAAAAAATTGCTTGAAGCCTTCTTTGATACCCTGAGCACGACAAGCATGCTTTTGATCATCGGGATCGGCGCAACCATGTTTACCCTTTTCCTCAGCCTGAGCGGTTTGGCCGGTTTTATCACCTCGGCCGTGACCACCTGGGAATTGAGCTATCTTCAGTTAATGGTCATCGTGGTGTTGACCTACCTTTTGCTCGGGCTGTTTATGGAACCCTTTGGGGCAATGCTGGTGACTCTTCCTGTTCTGATCCCGATTTTTGAAAGCTATAACCTCAGTCTGGTCTGGTTTGGGGTCCTGCTGGTTAAACTTCTCGAAATCGGCATGATTACGCCCCCCGTAGGAATGAACATTTTCGTTATTCGTGCCGTCGCCAGTGAATATGCAAGCCTTGTTGATATTTTTCGTGGTGTCGGTGTCTATTTAATTGCTGATTTGGTTGTCGTTAGCCTGATCATTCTCTTTCCCCACATTATCTAATTCCATAACGCCCCTGAGCCGGCTCGAATGAACATCACATCAAAAAATGAGGAGACAAAATTATGCCAACCTGTTTATGGTCCCCGTCAACAGAGCAGATTAACGCATCAAACATTTTCAAATTTACCCAATATCTGAACAGGCGCTACTCCCTGAATTTGGCTTCCTATGAAGATTTACATGCTTTTTCGGTCAGTGAAATCGCAGACTTCTGGGATGCCTTAAAGGATTTTTCGAATTTGAAAGCACAAACCTGGGGCGAAAAAATTCTCATCAATGAAAACCAAATGCCCGGCGCCAGCTTTTACCCGCAAGCAAAACTGAATTTTGCACAAAACCTGCTCTCAAAAAATGACCAGAGCGATGCACTTGTTTTCTGGGCGGAAGACAAGGCAAAACGGACCCTCAGTTGGAAAGAATTGCAGGGAAAAGTTTCCGTTTTTGCACAGTCGCTACGGGAAAAAGGTGTTCGCAAAGGCGATTGCGTTTGTGCCTTTATGCCAAATATTCCGGAAACGATTATCGCAATGCTCGCTGCCACTTCCATCGGCGCACTATGGTCTTCAACCTCACCTGATTTTGGCGTCAACGGTGTTCTGGACCGTTTTGGTCAAATCGCTCCCAAAGTCCTCATCGCTACTGATGGATACTATTACAACGGCAAAATCCATAACTGCCTTGAAAAAGTTAAAGGCATGGCTTCTCAGCTTCCGTCTTTAACCCATTGTGTGATCGTTCCTTATACACAGGAAACGCCGGATATTACAGCAATCCCCAAAGCTCAAATGCTGGATGACTTCATCGCAGGATATAGCTCTGGCGACATTGAGTTTGAACAAGTCGAATTCAACCACCCCCTCTATATCATGTATTCATCCGGCACCACAGGTAAGCCCAAATGTATCGTTCACGGCACAGGCGGGACATTGTTGAAACATATCAGTGAACACCTCCTGCATTTTAATGCCGGGCCTGACTCACGCATGTTTTATTTCACAACATGCGGCTGGGCAATGTGGAACTGGCTGGTATCCGGTTTAGCCTGTGGCTCCACCCTGTTGCTTTATGACGGTTCCCCTTTCTACCCAAGTGCTGAAGTTTTGTTTGATTATGCAGATGCAGAAAAGATGACCCTATTCGGAACATCCGCCAAATTTATAGATGCCCTCAATAAGGCAGAACTGAAACCCGCACAAACCCACGATCTATCCAGCATCGAATATATCGGCTCAACAGGCTCTCCCTTAATTGAAGAAAGCTTCGATTACGTTTATCGCGATATTAAAAAGGATGTTCATCTGGCCTCCATGTCCGGAGGGACGGACCTTCTGGGCTGCTTCGTTCTCGGCACCCCTACCTTACCTGTCTATCGTGGACAAATCCAAAGTCCTGCCTTAGGCATGGCGGTCGAGATTTTCGATGATGACGGAACGCCCGTTCAGGAAGACAAAGGGGAACTTGTCTGCACCAAACCTTTCCCGTCCATGCCTGTCATGTTTTGGAATGACCCCGACAATGTTCGCTACAAGGCAGCTTACTTCGATAAATACCCCAATATCTGGTGCCATGGTGATTTCATTGAACGAGACCCGAAAACGGGAGGTTACACAATCCATGGACGCTCAGATGCAACCCTCAACCCCGGCGGTGTTCGCATCGGTACCGCAGAAATTTACCGTCAGGTGGAAACACTGGATGAAATTCAGGAAAGTATCGTGATTGGGCAAAGCTGGAAAGGCGATGTGCGTGTTGTGCTATTCGTCATTATGAAAGATGAGGCCCCCTTAAACGACAGTTTGATTGAACGCATTCGCGACCGAATTCGCAAAGGCTGTTCCCCCCGCCATGTTCCTGAAAAAATCATTGCTGTCACCGATATCCCCCGTACAAAATCCGGCAAAATAACAGAACTGGCTGTCCGTGATATCATTCATGGCCGGGAGGTCAAAAATCAGGCTGCCCTTGCAAATGCAGAAGCGCTTGAACTCTATAGAAACCTGCCGGAGTTACAATCGTAACCCTATCCCTTCCTATCTGTAACCCGTTATTGGTTACGATCCTGCCTTCATCTTTCCGGGGTTCCCCTGCTCCCGGAAAGATGGAGCAAGGAAGGTGATATTGGAATTTATTTCAATTTTTTAAATTGTCCCAGAAAACCTTTAAGCGAGGTTTTCACGACGACTGTTTTTTTGCTGTTCCATGGCCGAAATCCAACTTTCATAACATCCCTGCCTTGCAGAAAATCATCCAATACCTTTCCCTTTACTCTAAGCCCGGCATCACAACCTTGCTGCACACATTGCAGGAACGTAAGTTGATGTTGTTTGAAACCATCAATTTTAATGATGGCACCGGAACGCAGATCAACACCCAGCGGGAAACGAACACTTAAAAACGGCCCGCGCTTTCGGGTTCTGGCATCTTCCACATATTGCACCATAAGACTTAATATCTTGGACACATGACCTTTATTGTCTTTCACCAACACATTTTGGGTGAGACGGCATTTTTGAGGATCAAGATCGGAACAGATCATTTTCCAATTGTTTTTTCCCTCTGCGGCCAGAACCGATAAAGGAAATATAAGGCATGCAACAATCAGAAGAGGTTTTATGGTCATCTCAGAAATTATAACGCACTTCGAGACGAGCACCATGGCTAATGTAATCGGATTTTTTTCGGCCATCATAGTCCGCACTTACTTCCCACAAACTACTTTCAGACTGCCATGTCACCCCAGCCCCGTAAATGACACTGAATGGGGTCGCACTGGCACCTTTGACCTGAAAGGCATCCCCCCCTCCAACAAATTGCTGATGGGAAACAGCACGATCATCGGCAAAGTCATAAGCTGCCATTAACTTAAATTCAGGGGTCAACAGACCACCACCGTTCAACTGTGTTTGAAAAGAGTATTTGGTTCCCAAAACGAGTTCGGCAATGGTTGTATCTTCATCATCCACCTTGAGGTTTAAGGCCCCGGCCCCCGTCTCGGTATAATCATCGTTTCCGGCTTGGACGAAGTGGAAATAACCATTTGGTATCAGTTGATGGCCATTATCCAACTGTAATGAGGTGCCGCCTCCTAAACGAATACCGGCTTCATAGCCATAGGTTTCACCTGAAGCAATTCGGTCCAGCCCGTTGAAACTCATCCGCCGTGAGGATGAAATGTCGTTATAGGCAAAGTTAACCTGACCTTCCAGATAATAAGCCCCCATATCCACATCGCCGTAAAGACCAATACGATAACTGTCAAAGTCGGTCTGATTGTTTCCGACACCGTTGCCATCAACATTCGTTTTGGAGTAGGCCAGGCTGACACCGTAGCGCCAATCATCCTGAGTCTGTTTATCCATCCCTACCATGAAACCTATTGTATCGGCATCAAAACCTGCGATGCCATCATGTGTTCCCTGATCAACGCTCACGCCAAAAGCGCGCCCCCAAACTCTCCGGCTTAACATGTCATCCCCGGCCGACATCCCGGTGTGAGACCGTAGCGATCCATCTCGCAACGAGGCCAAGCGCTCACTGACCAGATTAAAACCGGTCACTGTATTGGCCGCAGCCGTCTGGTTGCCGGACGCTCCGCCCGTAGGATCATTGAGCAGCATTTCACCAACCGTGTTGGCTTGAGCCACCGTCACCCCTTGAATAGCAGACTGGGCAGTCTGGTCACTGCCGGTTGCCCCCAAAGCCTGAGACAAGGCATTTGTCGCATTTCCCGTTGTGCCTTGCGGTGTAGAAGAGGTCACAATTTTGATTTTCAGGTTATTGGCATCAGAACCATCGTCCTGCAAATCAAACAGAGAGAGATCAGTTAAGGTAATATTGTTCAAACCTGTGAAGTCCGTACCACCAGCCGTTGAACCAATAACAGTAATGGTCTCTCCGTTGCTCCATGTCTGGCCAGATGCTGTTGCCAGATTAATTGTCAACGACCCGTTCAGGGTAACATTATCGCCCGATGCATCAATGACTGTCGTCGTATCAGGGTTAAAATCCGCTGTCTTTTTGATCGTCAGCGTGTTGCTCCGTCCCCCCGCACCGATCGTCAGATTATTATTGGTAATAACCTGGTTTCCAAGTGTCACAGATGTATTGGAAGTCCCCCCAATCAGGATTGAAGAAGCCCCGGCCAGCGTCAGGGTTTTGGACGTCCCTGAAAGTTCACTCAGAAACGTACCGTCAATCAACAGGTCACTGCCTGCACTTAAGGTCGCATTATTGGAACCCGTCACATTCAGGGTGCCGTCAATATCAATATCGCCCACGGTATCGGAAACAGTAACCGTATTGCCGGACGTATTCAGCTTCATCGTCCCATCAACATTCAAACCAATGTCCGTTGCCGCATCCTGTGTACTTGTGACATTGTTCTTGAAAGTCGCTGTTGCACCGGATTGAATGTGTATATTGTCGATAGCAGTACCACCAATCACGCTATTGAAGGTTACATCACTCGCCGAGCCACTATTGCCGATTTGGATTTTACCTTCACCGGCAGACACACCGCTGATCGTCCCTGTGATTGTCTGGCTGGATGTACCATCAAATATCAGTAAGGCATCATCCGTTGCCGTTCCAATTTCATCATCCAGCGTAATTGAAGTCAGGGAAACATTGCCTGATATTTTAGCTGTCGCAACTTCCCCATCGGTTGCACCACCTTCAAGATTCATTGTCGCGCCAGTGAGAGTGCCATTAAAATCAGCGATGCTGTTACCGCCGCCGTCTGCATCAATATCAATGGCATTAACATCAACAGAACTGTTAAACACAACAGTATCAAACGCAACACCTGCAATGGTATTCTGGGCATTCACATTGGCATCCCGGCCCCAGCCAATACGCATATACGCAATCCCGCTTGTTCCAACAGCCCCAATGGAATCATTGAACGTCAGCGTGCCGCCCGTATTGTTAATAAGAATCAAAGAGCCTGAATCGTTTGTTGTACTTAGAATCCGCCCGCTCATAGATGCACTGCTGCTTTGGTCAAAAGAGACAACATTATTATCACTTGAGCCAGAATTACCTGTCATGGTAATGCTACCGCTTCCCAGATTCACATTGCCCTGAAAAACAAGCACGGTATCAGCGTCAGCATTTCCGACAGTGGCATCAAGTGTAATATTCAGGTCATTGGCGTCTGTTGCAACATTGCCGTTAACGTCACCCCTGATCGTCACAAAAGTATTTTCATCATCAGCAGCATCATTGATAATCAGCTTATTTGTACCATTGTTGTCCAGAACCGTAATGGAGCCAATTTCAAGATCTGTGTCGATTAACCCTGCGGTTCCATCATCAGCTGGCGTGATGGTCAACGTATCATTTGCGTTGGTCGCATCATTTGTAAACGTAATGGCTGTCGCTTGTCCCACACCATCATTTGCTGTTGTAGGGGTCAAAGTATTGGAACCATCAATACTAATCGCCGTGCCGGCTTCGAGGTCTGCAATAAACTCGGCAGCTTGCGCACCGCCTGCCGCAAAGCTAGCCAAAACCAGCGCAGATACGCTTTCCAGTAATTTTTTTCTTAAACAAAGCATTTTTATAACGACAACATTCTCAAGAGTATTTTGAGGAAAGTAGGCCGTAAACTCATAAAATCTCTTTCCGTCTCGTGCTTAATATGCTTCAAACCTCCAGCAGATTTGGAGGTAATTATGAGCCGTCGCCGTTTCGAACTTACTGATTTTGAATGGTCTATCCTTGAACCACTTTTGCCGCAAAACAGTCGCGGTGTTTCTCGGGTTGATGACCGCCGTGTGTTGAACGGTATTCTTTGGAGATTTCGCACTGGCTCGCCTTGGGCAGATGTACCAGAGCGTTATGGTCCCTATACGACATGCTACAATCGTTTTGTTCGCTGGCGTAAAGCAGGAATTTGGGATCACCTTCTTGATGAAATTTCAAAAGGTTATGATGGAGACCTGATTATGATTGACGGTTCTTGTGTTCGCGTTCACCAACATGGTGCAACGGCAAAAAAGGGGATGAAGACGATGGTTGCATGGGACGTTCCCGTGGCGGGTTGACGACCAAAATACATGCTCTTGTTGATGCCGAAGGTCGGCCTGTCCGGCTTGAGCTGACCGCAGGACAAACCCATGACAGTCAACCTGCCCCTGACATGCTGGAAACTATACAGGAAGGAGCGATCCTGCTGGCGGATAAAGCCTATGATAGTGATGCGATCCGTCAACTGGCTGAAAGTAAAAAGGCATGGGCCAATATTCCCCCAAAGAGCAACCGCCGCAAATCTTTTGCTTTCAGCAAGTTCCTCTACCGGTATCGAAATCTTGTCGAACGTTTCTTCAATAAACTCAAGCAATTCAGAGCATTGCGACACGTTATGATAAGAACCCTGAGAATTTCCTCGCCGCCGTTAAACTGGCATCAGTTCGTATTTGGATGAGAACTTTATGAGTCTACGGCCTAGTATTCTATTTTTGTGCTTAAGAGAATAAAAAGAGTAAGCATTTTCATATAAGTAGCTATAAAATGCTCATAAAAACCAAATAATACATATGCCCTTCGACATTATTCCATTATATATTTCTGATAGATTTAAAGGCGCGCGAATCCAGCGCTTACTGCTGTTGCGCCTCATCAGCAAGCCGTTTACGCCTAGAACTTGAGAGAGAGGCGCACGCCTGTCGTTGTCATGTCTTTCATTTTCACTTCCTGACCGACACCGTCAAAGTTGAGATACTGGCTGCCGCTTAGCCTTGTCATTTCATGGTAGAAGGAAAGCGCAAAGCCCGGCCCGTCATAAATCAAACCAACCTTCCCGCCCACGTAGGGGCCGCGCAGCTCTATCTTGTCGGTGAAGTCGTTATCCCTGTTTCTGATCACGACGAGAGGATTTTTACTATCCAGATTTTCTTCCGTATAACGATAATACCCTGCCGATAAACCAATAAAAGGAGAAATAGCCACATCAAACAGTTTGATATCGGCATTCAGGCTCGCCCGTGCCATGCTAGTGTCATTCGGGCCGGAATACCCGTCATATTTGGCGTATAGTTTGGCCTTACGGATGCTTTTGCCGACAACAAAACTGTCAAACTTGGCCGTATCCGCATCCACATATGAGGCGCCAGCGGAGAAATTCTTGGTCATGGTATAGCGCATGTTGCTTTTTTCAGCACCGATAAACCAGCTATCCAGAAGATCAATCCCTATGCCCCTGTTTTGCAGCAAGAAAGGTTTGTCTTTTTCCTCCGTCTCTTCACTGGCATCAAACAACCCATGGCTTGTGAGGCTCATGACGATTTGGACTTCAGGTTTGGGCCGTTCAAGAAGATCATCCGGATACGAAATCGGCTGGGCATGCATAATATCAAAACTAAACGGACCACTGTTTAAACTCAGACCATAGGCATAACTGGAAAGAACCCCGGCTTCCCCATCAAAATGCTGATAAATTCGGCCATAATCATAGCCGACATAGGGGCTCAGTGTTGCTGTGGTATCAAAGTAGGGAAGTTTGAACGTAAAATCCCGGGCAAGATTGTTCTGAACATAAAAGCCTTTATCCCCGCCAATCGACACATTGGGGAACCCCCGCACGGAATAATATCCGCCGATTGATATTTGATCCCCCCCATAAAACACATCACTGGAATATTGACCGGTCCAGTTTGTTGAAAAGGAAAAGTTTCCGAGATCGCCTAAATTGAAGTCCCGCAAATAGCCCAGCGTTGCTTCATGTTTTAAAAACTCGGCTGTGGGCGATGTGGGGCCACTTTCTGCGTTATCTCCCGCTATGCCTAAAAAGGAAACACCGCGCGACTGGATATAGGAACCGTAAAGAAGACCGGAAAGAAACGTTGTATCAAAATCAAGCCCGATATGCATTTTCGCCAGTTCGTAACTACCAACGTTCTGCAAATCATCATCAATATAGGTTTTGGTTTCCCCGACATTCAAACCAACATTGGCTGAAATTGTACTTGTCTGATTGCGATAGAGCATCCTGTTCAGCCCAAGCTCGGCAGAAGTACTTGTCCCGTTGCTTGAGGAAATTTTCCCACTATCCAAGGGAATAGGGCTGGAAAACTCGCTATGGCTCAGGTTAACGCTACCGGTATATTTGCCGTAAGGCACGGAATAGCCGGCAGTGACGGATTTGTTGAATTCTTTGGATTTGATCGGCATGGTCCGTGTTTTACTGATCGTCAGATTGTCCGATAGACCGAACACATTATCCATGCTGACCGTTCCACTGTACTGGACACGCCCGGTGGTTTTAGACCCCGTGGTCGAACGGCTGAGCGTATATGTATTTTCCGCAGCGGCTTTATTGGTAATCACCAGAATGGACCCACCGGGTTCTTCCCCCGGTTCAATGGTAAATGAGGCATCATTGGACCCCAACCGGTTGATCTGGTCCAACCCCTGCTCAATATCACGCAATTGAAAGATTTTACCTTCGACATCAGGAAAAATCATACCAACGGCAACGGATTTCCCACCCCGGTTATCCTTCAAAATAATTTTTTCCAGAATGCCTTCAACAACCCGAATTTTCAAAACACCCTTGTTTAAATCCTGCTTCGGTTCGATATAGGCCCGGCTTGTGATGTAGCCGTGATCAAAATAAAGGGTTGTTATATCATTGAGAATGGCATTGATATCGCCAAGCTTAAGGCATTGTTTTTCGTATTTATCGATTATCTCTTGTTGTTCTCGTTTACTAATAACCGTAATGCCTATCAGGATCAGCTTGTCAATATCGAAACATTTCTCATTACTGATATTTTCATTACGTAATTCTGGCGCGACTTTTTGTTGTGTTTTGGGTTTATTCAGTCTGCGTTGTCTTTCTTCTTCGCGTTTTTTTTGCTCTCGCAAGCGATTGACTTCATTGGCGGCATCATTTGCACGTTTGATATCATTTTGTGTTTGCGCAACAACCACATAGGGCTGCAACCCCAGTGCGACCACAAAAGGCAACAACAAACTTTGACGCACAGGTTTGGCACGCACGATTTTGTTCCAATGACGGCAGAAAGGATCACTTTTTTTCATCGAAATAGAATTTTCTTATTTAAATAATGGGTTAGGCGGATTACTTGGATTTGGGAAGTTCGTATTTTTCCACCCACCCCTTGTAGGTTTTTGCGTCAACACCAATGGATTGCAGCGCGCTTTCACGGGATTGCCCGTCTTTCATCAAGGCAGCTACTTTTGTCATTTGTGCCGCAATTTTCTTAGGCGCTTTCGTTTTTTTCTGAACGCCTTCCTGTATATTCACCCCTTGGGTACTCACATTGGCATCTGCTTCGTGAAGGGTTGCGCCTTCCAGACTGACGCTGCCTGAGGCTTCTGCGGAATAATTCACCGTGCTTTTTGTTTCAACGCCTCCGGTGGCATCAATATCCGCCTTGCCTGTCAAGCTGGCTTGCGTGCCTTCAAGAACCGTCTTGCCACCGCTTTGGATATTCAGATTATCGGCATTCAGGCTCACCCCTGTCTGCTTCTGGCTGGAACTGATGGAACCTGTTGCTTCCAGACCGCCATCCATATCTTCACCGGATGCGAGCGAAAGCTTGCCGGAAGCCCCGCCACTGACTGAACTTGAGGAATTTGTCGCAGCTGTAAGGTTAACCTGCCCGCCGGATTGAATATTCACATTCTCGTTCGTCTGAACCTGCGTTCCTTGCAAGGTCGTATCGCCACCTGCCTTGGTATTGATGGACGAACCGAAATTCAAAGAAGCGCCTTGTTGTGTTTGTGAAGAGCCGATTTCACCGGAAATCGCCGCTGCGGCCTCCAGTCCTTTCTTTTTCCCGTCAACAGAAACATCCAGACTTGTCGCCAGACTTGAACTGTTTGAACTGGTCGTGCTGGTGGCAGCCGTAATATTTATATTGTTCTTCGCATTGATATTCAGCGCACCCTGACCGCTTGCTTTCGTACCTTCCAAGGTTACATTGTTGCCAGAGGAGATGGAAAGACCACCCTGCCCCGCATTCAAGCTGGCGACAACGGCATTGGAAGATGTTTCATTACTGTTTGATTTGTTAAAGTTGGCCCCGGCACCGCCACCGGCAACCGTGCCTTGCGCACCGAAGGTGACTTTCCCATAAGCCCCTTCGGATTGGGCATCACTTGTTTTTTGCGTTGTATTTTCGGCTGCCGTGACATTCACATTGCCACCAGCTTTGATATCAATACCGTTTTTGGCAGAAAGTTTCGTGCCTTCCAAGTTCGTATCACCCGTGGTTTGAATATTCAATTTCCCACCGGAATTAAGTTGGGCAACCACCGCAGTGGTATTTCTTTCTGAATCCGCCGTATTGGATTGAAGGAAACCGGCTTCCCCGGCCAACGCAGCCGAAGCATTGCCTTCACCCTGCAAGCTGCCCGAAGCGCCGACTTCCGCGCCCAGACGGACATAAGCCTGTTGGGTATTTGTCGTCTCGGTTGTTGTGTGTGTGTTTTGAGCGGCTTTAACATCCAGTTTCGAGGCTGCAATATTTGTATCGCCCCCCACATTAACTTTTGTCCCTTCCCAGACGGTTTCATTCTGGGACTTGCTGTTAAAGTTGCCGCCAACCTGAATATTGGTCACAACAGCGCTTGAGGTTGAATCGGTTTGAGTAACGGTTTTATTGGTGATGCGTGTCTCTATACCTGCTGCAACACTGCCTTCACCTTCCGAATTGGCCAAATTCATAATATCCTGACCAATGGTTGACGCCTGCGCTCTGGCACCGGCTGCGGCCAGGGTTTTATTGGTGGCAGAGCTGTCGCCATCCACAACAGTTCCGGCCTTACCAACCATGGATTTCCCTTTGTCCACCAAAGCCTTGGTATTTGTTGTCAGGTTTTCCTGCCCTGAAGCTTCGGCATAAAGGCCATATCGGATATTCTGGGTATTGGTCGTTGTTGTGGTGGTATCTGTATTTTTAGCAGCCAGTTGTTTAATGGTTTTGGCAGACTGGGTATAGTTCCCACCAGCCTTAATTTCTGTGCCTTGGTCCACCAGCGTTTCACCCGCTGTACGTGTCAGATTCCCACCTGCGCTGATGGCGGATGTCACGGCTGTTGTTTGCGTACGCTGGGTTGTCTTGGTTTCCAGTTCCCTTTGAATACCAATGCCAACAGATGCGCTATAGGCATTGTTGCCCACCTGTTGCACACCGGCCCCTGCCCCGCCGTTGGCACTGGAAAGGTCATTGCTGCTGTTGGCTTCGGCAAAGAGGCTAAAGCCTTTATCCACTTTTTCAACGGTGGTGGTCACTGTCTTGTCTTCGGCTGCCACACTCATAAGGTTTCGCCCGGCATTTACGGATACATCACCATCCCCTTTAATTTGGCTACCTTGTGTAATGATATCGCGTTTTGCTGAAATATTCAGGCTGCCACCCACGTTCTCGGTTGAGCCTCTGTTCTTAAGGTCATCGACTGTCATCTCTTTCGATTTGTTCAACCCGCCAACCAAAGAGCCGATCAGCCCAAAATCCTGACTGGATTTATCAACTGTTAGCTTACGGTCCTGCGCGGCCAGCACCAGTTGGTCACGCCCCGCATCAATGGTCCCGCTACCTTCAACATTGACATCACTGCCTTTTACAATGAAATCACGACCACTTTTCGCATTCAGGTTTCCACCAATGTTAAGTTCACTGCCTTTGTTTTTCAGTTCGCTAACACTGTTTTCCTTGCTAAAGTTTGCCTTCATCACAGATGAAACAAGCCCGATACTTGCCCCGGATGAACGTTGTGTGCCGCTGGAATAAACTTCTTCTGCCGTGGTTGTGACAATGTCACGCCCGGCTTTCAGGTCCGCATTGCCTGCCACATCTACCTTGGCCCCTTCAAACACAGCGTCCTGCCCGGCCTCAACATTCAGGTTTTGCCCGACAGACAGATTGGTTCCCTTGGCTGTCTGCGCCGTATCCCAGCTTGACTTGTTGGAGAAGGCATCCACAGACAATGCGCCGATCCCGCCAGAATTCGCCGAGGATGTCGTTTCGCTGGTCCGGGTGCGAGATTCCCGTGCGGCCAGTAACTGAACATCACCTTCTGCTTTAAGCGATGCACTTTTACCTGCACTGATATTTGCCCCTTCCGCCACAATATTATTTCCGGCGTCAGCCTTCAGGTTACCACCGATATTCAGGCCGGAAACAGCAGCTGTGACCACTTCGTCAACCGCTGTGGTCTTGGTGGAAGAAGAAGACCCTTTAATAAAGCCAAACGAGCTTGCCTTTGTTTCACTGCCAGATTGTGTTGTGGTTTTCGTGCCTTCCTGCGCGGCCAAAAGGTTGATGTCATTGCCTGCCTTGAGGTCACCATCACCTTTCACATTCACCTGACTTCCCTGAAGGGTAATGTCATTTCCGGCATTGACCTTCAGGTCCCCACCAACATCCAGCGTGGACCCGATGTTCTTGGTCGTCACCGTCTGTGTTGCGCTATAGGATGTTGTTTTACCCGAGGAAGAATATGATTTTTCCTGACTGCGCGCTTTCGTTTCCAGCCCAGCCAGAACGACATCGCCACCGGCATTCAGACTGGCTGAACCTTTTGAAGATACTTTGGCACCGGTAATCTGAATGTCTTCAACTGCTGCCATTTGTAAAGATTTGGTCGCTTCAATGCTCGCCGTTTTGGAAACCTGCGTACCGCCTGTTGCCCCACCTTGATCAGCCGCCGTGGTTTCGTTAATAATATTTTGCGCAGCCAAGCTGACGTTCCCGCCACGAATGGTCCCGGCAGTATTGCGGATATCATTCTTTGCCGTAATGGTTAAATTCTCGGACCCTGCAACCGTTCCGCCTCTGTTGGTGAAGGCATCAACCTTGATGTTGGTATTTTCCGCCACCAGAACGGCACTGCGCGGGTTATTGGCATTCAATGTCGCCTTGGCAAGGTATACAACCGGTGCAACGACAGTTTTCCCCTGAACCACGGTTTTCACCATCCAGACGATATCATGCTTCAAATTGTTGATTTGTGCCTTGGACAGGGCAACCCCGTAGGCCAATTTCAAATCAGATGCAGCCTTTACAGCGTTATCCAACAATCCTTTTGTTTGGGCTGCGGCATTTTGCTTATATTTTGAAAGAATAGTGCGCCCGGTTTGATTCTTGATCTGGTTTTGAATCGACTGATTTTCATAATTGGCATCGCCAAGACGGCGGATAACCTTCGTGGTTTGACCTGCAAGGTTCAATTTTTCGAGGAGATAATCAGACCCCAGATAGTCTGCATCCAAACCAAAACTAGGGTTTGTTTCGATAAGATAAGCTGCATTCGGGTCTTTAGTCGCAACAAAATATCCATTCGGGTTCGTCGGCAAGGACAGATTAAGCCCCGCAAAAGCTACCGTGCTCCCGGCCTTGCTGGTATCGGGGTTTTCATTTTTTGACGCCCCGGCCGTTTTCGCAACCGTTGCACTAATATTATTAAATTGCCCCTCTGTCTCGATATTTAGGTTGGTCGCAAAAACCCCTGCCCCCACAGAGCCGAGCAGGTCCGTCTTGTTATAAATCAGGTGATCAAGCGCATATGTGCGCGCACTTGCTTCATCCCCTGTATTCACCCAATTCGCATCATCAGCAAACCCGGCCAATTTATAATAGAGTTGCCCATTATTTTCAATTGTACCTGTATTGGTGATGATGCGGCTAAACTGGTTAACATCGGGGTCATCACTATCATCTGCGGCATAGACGAAATATTTATACATCGCATATTCCGTCTTCTTTTCATGCGCACGCGCATTATTGGTGAAGCTGCCGCTACCCTTAATATTAATCGTCCCGGCTGTCAGCACCGAGCCATCATTAAGTCCCGTGCCGCTGCCATAGTCAATCGTCAAGGTGCCCCCGGCACTAATCAGGGATTTATCGACCGATGCACCAGAGGATAGAATATTGGTTTCCGTATATTTAGCCTGTCCACGAACCATTTTATAGGTCCATTGACCACAGCCATCGGCACAAGCCAAAAGGCCACCTTCTTCAGTGTAATTACCGAAATATTGATAAACGGACCAGTTATCATCAGAAGTTGCTACGGATGCCCCCACTCTTTGGCCAACATTATCGCCATGATTAATTCCTGTCTTGAACTTGTAATTCCCGGATGCATCATCCCAGAAAATTACATCATTATGGGCTGCTTCGTCATCGAAAGCAGCCATCTGGGCCTGCGTCATTCCCTTATAGGTAATGGCCTCATCCGTCATCGTGCCGTTCAGCACATTCATGATGTTGTTAAAAGCAACCGTTGTGCTGATGGTTGCATCATGGCCTGCACGAATGTCATTATAGTTATTCAGGGTCGCCACGGAGATAGAAAGGTCATTGCCTGTATCAATTGTTCCAGTTGCGCTGTTGGTAAAGGTCTGTCCACTGCCATTCAGCGTCAGGTCCGTCCCGGCATAAAGGGAGCCATCATTGCTAAAGGCACCTGCAAAGGTCAGCGTCAACCCGGCGGTTGAGGCAATACCAGCTGTAGAAGAGTTACTGACCTGCCCCGCATTAATGGTATAATTCCCGGTTCCCAAGATCGAGCCATTGTTTATCAGGGTACCACTCAGGTTCAGGGCACTATCAACCCCGCCCTGAACTTTTGCTGTTGATGCGCCAATGCTCAGGCTTTTGGCACGCAAAGCCAGTTTGCCCGCAATCATTTTACCAGCATCGTTATTGGCAACACTCAAGGCGTCACCACCGCCGGCCCCGGCCATATCAAGGGTGGTTCCGGCCTGAATTGTTCCTGTGTTGGTAAGGGCGAGGTCCGTTGCGCCATCCGTCCCGCGGATGGTCATTTGCTTGTTGCTTATAATCTCGCCACTGTTCGTCAAGGTCGTTTTGGCACTCAGCGTTATGTCGTTCTGTGCCTCAATTTCCTGCGAACCGCCACTCGTCACGGAAATCCCGCCACTTGTGGCCTTGATGTTAATGTCTTTTGAACTGCCCAGTTTGGCCGTTTTCAGGTTCACATCACCGCTTGTGGCGGTAATATCCAACGTCTTGTTAGATGCAGCACTATCCAGCCCGGCGTAAATTTCCGCACCGTTCGCCCCAACAGAAAAACTGGCAACATTGTAGGTCGCGTTGTTTCCCGCACTCCATTTCGTGCCGTTAACAGACGTGGCCCCCGTTGTGGTCACGTTCACATCCGTACCGGCAGAACGGGTATTGGATGTCGTCCCGCTGTCACTCAGGCTCGCGGCTGTAATGCTCAGCTTCTCATCGCCGCGCACCAGACCGCCACTTATATTCACTGCCCCCATATTGGAGGTCATCGTGACATCCTTTTTCGCCGAAACGGAAGCATCTGTAAGGGTCACGTTGCCTGTATTATCACCATCGTATGTGATGGTTACATTTTTCTCTGAACTGATCTTGTTGCGCAGTTCCAATGACCCCGACGATGTAATAATCAGGTCTTCTGCACTGGCCGCCATATCCCCCAATGCGCGAACACCAACGCCACTTTCAGTCGCCACCATCTGAATACGGTTGGCATACATCCCGCCCAAAGCCCTTGTATCAATTGCATAGGTGGGAACCGACCCCGTCCCGCTTATTTTCCGGGTCTCGCGCGTGTCGTAATTCCATTCATTGGAACCGGCGGCAACATAAAGGTTCTGGGCATTGATATCCCCTTTACCATCTGTATCAGAGCCAACCTGAACACTTCTGGCCACCAAATCCAGATAGTTTTGCGATGTGGCGTTAATTCCGTTTCCTTCAACCCGGATATCACCAGTGCGAACGTTGAACCCATTCAGCTTTCCGTTTGCATCTATATTCGGGGTTCCTGTGGTTAAGGTCGCACGGCCCGTATTGATGAAGCCAACCCCGTTTGCCATAATGCCCCAGGGGTTGGAAATAATGACATCCGCCTTCTTGCCGTGGACTTCCAGAAAACCCCTCAGGGTGCTGCGGTTTGCCGAAGTCACTTCGTTCAAAATAACACTTGCTTCATGCCCGGCTGCGATATTGGGGTTGCCCCTGATCGCCCCTGCCAGCTTTGACTGAAGCACCTGATTTGTATTGTTTAAAACCGCGCCCGTGCTGGTCACATTGAAATTATTATATCGGTTATGAGACAAACCAGTGATGTTCGGCTTGGCAATATTAACAACCGTCACACCGTTCGGTGCCGTATAGCGCGTTGTATTCACATCTGCTGGCGAGATATCTTCGGCCAAAACGACCGGTGAATAGACATAAGATAATGCCGATGTTGCCATCAGGCATAGTTTGAACCAGTTTCCCGTGCCCATTTGTTATTCCGCCAAGTTTGAATTTTTATACCAATTTGCCTCGAATCATAGCTTCCTTCCTCCCTTTGCCTAAGCTTGGAATTGTTAAAAAATATTTCATTAATGGCGAAACTCATGAAACAAATGGCGCAAGCCACCTCACCTTCGGGCTAACCTTAACCACGGAGTTGATGAACGTTATTTAATTTTATCGCATTAATTTATAATTGTTTGTATTTAACGGGTGAAACCAGTTTATAACCCACATGCCGAACAGCCTGTATGGACAACCCCGGTGCTTTTTGCCGTAAGCGATGTATCAAAATATCAACGGTTCGGTCCTGAACACTTTCTGTGCTCTTACCGACATTTTGTAATAATTCTTCACGACTGATCGGCTCATTAAACCGCAAAGACATCAGTTTAATCGTTTCAAATTCCGATGTTGTTAATTTGATATCTACCTGATCCGGACTTTTTAAAACCAACAGAGTTTCATCCAGCAGCCAAGAAGATGCGGGTTTAGAACTTCCCCTCAAGCGGTCACACAACGAATTGATAATCGCAACAATTTCGCGTGCCTTAACCGGTTTCGTCAAATAGGCATCCGCCCCATTTTCCAACGCTGCAAACCGGTCCGTTTCCAGATCACTTCCTGTAATCTGAATAAGGCCGAAAGGCGTGTGCTGGCGAAGTTGAGCAAGAAGGTCCAAGCTTTTTTGATCCTCAAAATATAAATCAAGGATCACAATATCGGGCTGTTTTTCTTGAATAAACGTTTTCGCACCAGCCAAATCCGCAGAATAGAATACATCAAAACCATACGCAGCCAACAATTCGGCAAACGGTTCTGCAAATACGTGATCATCATCAATTAGGCAGATGCGGATTGAAGACATGTGTCATCCAGTGGCAAAGTTATTCTGAAAATATTCTCAGGTCCGTCGATTATATCTATCTGCGCGTTGTGTAAATCAACAATTTTCTTGACGCTATATAAGCCCAAGCCCGAACCACCTTTCTGTTCGAAACGAGAAGAACGATAATATTTTTCAAATATTGCATCTTTCTCATTTGGCAGGACGCCGGGACCATCATCCTGAATATCTATAACAGCCTGTTTCTCGCTGGGCATTGTCAGTCTGATCGCTACAGCCTCTTTATTTTCACCATATTTCAATGCATTATCAACCAATGAAGAAACGCATAAGGAAAACAAATTCCTGTTGCCGTTACAGATGACAGGCCCATTGGCTTCAACCTCAATCTTTACTTTATATTCAAAGGCAATTTCACGCACAGCCTCATTAAGGTCAAAGGGGGCAAAAACGGCCGGTGCCAAACGGTCATCAAGCCAAGTATGGACCATACTTTGATCAATCAGGCGGGACAAACGCGAGGTTATGTTTTCAAGCCTCTTGCTTTCGTTTGCAACCAGCGGATTTTGCGTCCCGGCTTTGAGCTGCATCAATTCAGCAGATGCCATGATTGTCGCCAAAGGCCCCCTGAATTCATGGGAAACCATCGCCCAAAAACTATTTTGTTCTTTAAGCAGTTTTTGCTCTTTCTCAAGGGCCTTCTGTAAATTGTTGTGAAACCGTTCTGCCATTAACAAAATAAAGGAAAGCGTCAAAATAATCACACTAACATTATGCCCGATGAAAAACAGCTTGGAACTATAGCCAAAAGGCATGGCACCCGAGGAAAACTGTCCTGAAAGGATAATCCAGCCAGACCGGCTCATGCTGATGGCGCCATGAATCATAAAGGATGCAATAACCAGCAGCTTAATTTGCCCCTTATGTTGTAACCACTCCTTCCAGCACAGAGAAATAATCCAGACATCAAATGTCGTATGGCCGAAATCACTCAGTA
Source organism: Terasakiella sp. (assembly GCA_050297075.1). Taxonomy (GTDB): domain Bacteria; phylum Pseudomonadota; class Alphaproteobacteria; order Rhodospirillales; family Terasakiellaceae; genus Terasakiella. The sequence goes on along the minus strand of JBNKSC010000023.1, from coordinate 120,037 downwards.
TGATCCTCAGGTCCAGACATTCCAGACAGTCATAGGTAAAATTGAACGGCATCCAGACGCAGGCAACAAAGATAAGCCCGCCTCCCCAGGTCCATGGCTTCCCAAAGAACGTTTTCATCCCGTTTAAAATAAAAAGATTACCAAGCAGAAACACACCATTGGCAATGGAAATAGAAATATAAGGAGGAATAGCACCACGTAAAAAGAATAGAATAAACCCAAGAGCAATCAGCGTCTCACCAGCAGCCCAATATTTTGTACTTTTTAACTCTTTATACCCTACAGAAGTCAGGGTTAGGATAATGGCAGAGATGCAAATATTGAACCCAAGCACAATTGCCAGCGTTTTTACATCTAAAAGACTATTACTCATTATCCTTCTTTCTTCATATTATTTTTAATTTTGGGACAGTGTTTTTATTATATTTATTTTGCAAGCACATTGCCCAAAACAGGAGAACACCAAACTCCGTTTCGGCTATCTTCACGTCGAACAACACAAAATAATATTGTCCTACTGTGAATGTTGATGTGCCCGATTATAGAAACGCTTGATGTGTCCAAACAAGACTTTTTCGCCCTGCGTGCATGTTATTTGTTTTATTTTACAAATAACCATGACTTTTCAATAACTTCAACAATACATCTAATCAGTTGAATATATATTATTTATTTTCCATCAAAACTTTGAAAGGCCACAAAATCATTCCAGTACGGCCACAGATTTAATTTGTGCCCAGACGGATTTACCTTCTTTCAACCCCAACTCATGAGCAGAGCGCGCCGTTAAACGTGCAATCAGCGGCGTGCCTCCCACATCCACACGCACCAAAGCCACCCCCGGATGACTATTGCTTGCCATACCGCTAACTCTACAAGGTAAATGGTTGACGATGGAACTGCCTTCCTGCTGTTCCCGCGCAAGACTGACATCACGCGCCAACACACGCAAACGCACACGCCGCCCGATGGGCAAGTCCGGGTCGCGCACCCAAATTGACCCGCCCATAAATTCAGCACGTGCCAGATGCCAGCGCTCATCACGTTCTGTAATTACCGCATTGATGGCGACCCCTGCATTTTCGTCATGTCGGATGGGCAAATTCAGGCGTGCCATGGTTTCCGTCAGTGGCCCGCTTGCCAACACGCGGCCCGCTTCCAGAAGAACCAGATGGTCCGCCAGACGTGCCACTTCCTCAACAGCATGGGTAACATATATGACGGGGATGGAAAGCGTATCGTGCAAACGTTCCAGATAAGGCAAGATCTCGCTCTTGTTTCTGTGATCAAGTGCGGATAACGGTTCATCCATCAACAGAATTTTGGGTCGGCTCAACAGCGCACGACCAATAGCAACACGCTGGCGTTCCCCCCCTGACAGGTTGACCGGGGCACGTTCCAACAAATGTTCGATACCGAGTAAGTTGACCAAATTTTCAAAATCCACCACACCGGATGTGTCCTTACCTTTTTTATGCGCAACACGCGATGCCCCATAAAGCAGATTGTCTTTTATATTCATATGGGGAAACAGGTTTGCATCCTGAAAGACATACCCCACCGCACGCTTATGCAAGGCCAGAAAGCTGCGCCGGTCCTGCCAGACTTCCCCGGCGATGCTAAATTCACCAAAGTCCAGATGATTCAACCCGGCAATACACCTTAACAAGGTTGTCTTGCCACACCCCGATGGGCCGAACAAGGCCGTCACCCCTTGGGCGGGGAAACTGAAACGGGCATCAAGGGTAAAACTTCCCTGGCTTCCTGCAAAATGTGCGCTGAGCGTCATGATCTCTATTTTCCTATTGCAGGCGATTTTTCATGCGTTTCTCAATCAGCATCATGATCAAAATCACCATGAAAGAGAACACCAGCATCCCTGCGGAAAGCATATGCGCCTTGTTCCATTCCAGCGTCTCCACATAATCGTAGATCGCGACCGAAAGCACCTTGGTCTCACCGGGAATATTGCCGCCGATCATCAGCACCACGCCAAATTCACCTACCGTGTGGGCAAATCCCAATACCGCACCGGTAAGAAGGCCCGGGCGTGCCAGCGGCAAAGCTACGGAAAAAAATATATCCAATGGGGAAGCGCGTAGTGTTGCCGCCGCTTCCAGCGGCTTATCCCCAAAGGCTTCAAATGCATTGCGGATAGGTTGCACCACAAACGGCAGGGAATAGATAACAGACCCCACCACCAGCCCCCCAAACGTAAAGGGAAGCCCCCTGCCAAACAGGGCCTGTGTCGCTTGCCCGATGGGACTGGATGGCCCCAAAGCAATCAGCAGATAAAAACCCAACACGGTGGGTGGCAACACCAACGGCAAAGCCACCAGCGCCCCCACACCTTCTTTCCACCATGCTTTGGAACGTGCCAGCCACCACGCGATGGGCGTGCCAACCACCATCAACACAACAGTGACGACAGTCGCCAGTTTAAATGTAATGAGGATGGCATCGTCCCACATGGCTTTATTCTCCGCTTGCTGTCTTTATTCCAGACCGTAGCCATAGCTTTCGATAATGGCGTGCGCCGTCTCGCCCTTTAGAAAAGCCAGAAAGGCCTGAGCGACATCATTTTGCACCCCTGTTTTCAACAGCACTGCATCCTGACGAATGGGTGTATAGAGGTTATCGGGCACCACCCATTGTGAACCGCCCGAGGTTTTGACCACCTGCGAAAAAGCGACAAAGCCGAGTTGCGCATTGCCGGTTACGACAAACTGGTGGGTCTGGGCGATACTGTCCCCTTGCACAATTTTGTCTTTCACGCCTTCATACACACCAAGTTTCTGCATCGCCTGTGTTGCCGCAGCCCCGTAAGGTGCCGTCTTGGGGTTGGCGATGGCGAGTTTGGCAAACTTGGTCGTCATAGCCAGAACCTTCCCCGCACCGTCCACCAAAGATGCATCGCTGCTGTAAAGCACGATCTTGCCCTTGGCATAGGTAAAGCGAGACCCCGGCACCGCCAATCCCTCACTTTCTGTCTTTTTCGGCCGTTTCTGATCTGCTGCTAAAAACACTTCAAACGGCGCACCATGGGCGATCTGCGCATAAAGCTTGCCAGTTGACCCAAAGGCCAATACAGCCTTGTGTCCGGTTTCCTTTTCAAAGGCTTTCGCAATATCCTTGGCCGCAGCGGTAAAGTTGGCAGCTACAGCAACTGTGGTTTCCCCAGCCAGTGCAACATTTGTACAAAGGCCAACAACAGCCGATACAATCAGGGAAGCGAACGAGCGATATAGTCTTGTTTTCATTTCTATAATCCTTGTTTTGAACATTAAAGAAAAGGAAAGAGAGTTCGGCGTTATTCAATGCCGATAATAATCTGCGAGGCCTTGATCAGCGCACACATGCGTTGACCCGGCTTAAGGTCCAGTTCCTCTACGCTATCATCAGTAACAATGGCGCTAAGCGTCTTGCCTCCACCGATATCAAGCACCACATCGGCATTTACCTCCCCCTTTTCCACAGAAAGAATTTCACCACAAATGCGATTGCGCGCAGACGTACGCACCATTGCCTCTTCGGGCATCAGGATCGGTATATTCGCCTTGATCAGGGCAAAGGCTTCACGCCCGGGATAAATGCCGAGCCTCAGCGCACTTTTATTCGTCGTAATGGCGGTGATTTCCGTTTCTTCTGAAATACGGATCGTCACTTCAGCATTGATCGGGCCACTTTTGACATTACTGATCACACCAAAAAACGTATTACGGGCACTGGTTTTCATGAGTAGACTCCAAATCCAGGGGGTCGCGGAAAAACTAACAGTCGAGTCATCACCAAGAGATGCTGTGAAATCAGCCAACATATCGGTAAGGGACTGGCTAAGACGGTGATGTGCCGCCAAGGCGTGACGGCCTTCAGCTGTGACCAAAGCACCACCACCACGCTTGCCGCCCGGCTGTTTCACCACCAGCAACTTGGGGAACAGGTTATTAAGTGCATTAACCGCATCCCATGCGGCCCGATAACTGAGGCCAACTTCTTTTGCCGCCGCCGAGATTGACCCCAGTCGATCTATGGCATCCAAAAGTGCGAAGCGCTCATCCCCCGCCCACGCACCGTCAGCACCGGTAAAGGCCAGAGTGGGGGTGGGAGCCAGAAATGGTTTATTGATGCTCATATGGTTTAAATTCCGTTATGCAGTTTGACTTCATATCGCTTGGCCTGAATGACAAGCTACATAGGCAAACGCCATGCCAGAAAAATAAATTATGTAAATTCAATATATTAGATAGATCACAGTAATGCACCCCGTCCTACTTTGTCATATTTTAAACATTCTTTTTGGCGTATATGCGACAAAATTAATACAACACCCCAAAAGAAAAGGACTTGGAAAGTTTCACCTCCAAGTCCCTTTCTTTTTGAACTGTAAGCAGGCCCAGACCACTTTAGCCTCAAGCTAACCTACCTGTCCTGACTGGGCACATCGGGTCGATTTTTCAATATTTTGCAAATGGGTTTCCATGGCATGATAGGCCGCTGCCGTATCCTTTTTCGACAGGGCATCCACGATCGCCTGATGGTCCAGAATACTTTGTTGCAGCACGCCTTTAATTTCGGTTGCTTTACGGCGAATTTCCATCCCCATATTGTACAAACCGTCAGCAATGCGGGCCATAACGGCATTTCCTGAAATTTCGGCCAGCAGGCCATGAAACTGCTGATCGGAAATACGAAAAGCAATCGAGTCCTCCACCTTTTCCTTCTGCCCGTTCACAAGTGATTGCAGTTCATGAAGCTGCGAAGATGTCACCCTTTCCGCTGCTTTGGCAATCATTTGGCACTCTACAATCCGGCGGCATTCGAAAATATCATCCAGATTGTTTTCATCAATGGAAACAAAAAATTCCAAGGGGCCCAATATGTTTTTGGCGCTTAAATCAGATATATAACTGCCGCCGCCCTTGCGCGTTGTGATAATGCCAAGGATCGACAAGGCACGCAAAGCTTCGCGCAGCGTAGGGCGGCTGACACTGAAAACCTCCATCAATTCTTTTTCCGAAGGCAACTTGTCATTTGCTTTCAGGTTACCTGCCTTAACCAAACCAAGCATTCTTTGCACTACTTTTTCTGCAATGGACTCCCGTGAAATCGGTTCAATATTTATTGGTCTGGGGTCTTGTTTCATGGCGTAAACTTTCGAGATTATTTTGTTTCTGAACTCTACCAGTAATCGAAACTCATTCGATTGAGAATAGAATACTATAAAATGGGTTGACAAGTCTAATAGGCTATATAATCATCCTCGCTAACTTGTCAGACAAGTTATATAAGTTACATACAGGGAGCAAAAAATGAAAGCTGTAACGAAGATCTCCGGCATTTTTATGCTGGCTGCGACATTTGTGAACTATTCATCTGCGGCAAATGCTGAAGAAGTCTGGAAAATTCAAAGCCACCTGCCGACAGGGCATCTGGTCTATAAAGCCGAAGCCGCATGGGTCGACAATGTTAATGAAATGCTGGGTGGCCGATTAACATTGAAACTCTATTCTGGTGGGGCTGTTGTTCCGGCGAACGAAACCATTGATGCCATTGGTTACGGCGCAATTGATGGCGATATCACGTCTCCGGCCTATTTTGCCGGGCGTGATAAAGGCTTTGCCATGCTGGCCGACCTCGTTGGCGGGTATACCGACTGGACGCAGGCTTTTGCCTGGTGTGAATTTGGCGGCGGCAAGCAACTCTTCCAAAAGGCCTACAATAAATACAAAATCCATTTTGTAGGATGTTCTAATGCGGGCATTGAATCTCTCATTTCCAAAAAACCCGTTCGCACGGTTGAAGATTTTAAAGGCGTAAAAGTGCGCGCCCCTTCCGGTCTGGCCTCCAGCATGTTGCAAAAAATGGGGGCATCGCCGGTCAATATGGGCATGGCTGATATCTTCCCGGCATTGGAAAAAGGCGTCATTGATGCCGCTGATGCCAGCAGCTACGTGATGAACAGCGCTGCCGGGTTCCACGATATTGCGAAATATCCGATTGTTGACTTCCACTCTCTTCCGGTTCTGTCCATGTCTGTCAATCAGAAAAAATGGGACGCTCAACCCAAAGACATCAAGCAAATCATTACCACCGCATTTCGTGACCTGACCATGCAGATCAACCTCTCAGATATGGTTGCACGCGGTGAAGTCATGGCATCCGACAAAGCCAAAGGTGTTGAACCTGTTTATTGGTCTGCCGAAGAACGTGCAAAAATGCGTAAAATTGCCCGTGAATCATGGAAGGAAGCCGCTGAAGCATCCCCTCTGGCCAAAGAAGCCTATGACTCCCATGTCGCCTTCATGAAACGTTTGGGTCTCCTTTAAACCCTCTCAATTCAGCTTATGCCTTTAAAAGGTCCCGGTGCATCCCTATTGCATCGGGACCTCAGGCAAAGAAGGAGTGTCATGCGAATAATCAACTTTCTTTCGAAGCTGTGCGGGCAGCTTTTCGGCTGGTTTTTCCTCTTGAGCGTTTTAATAACCGGATATGAAGTCGTGATGCGTTACCTCTTCAACGCGCCGACATTATGGGGGTTTGAAACCAGCCTTGCCCTATCGGCTTCTGCAATCATCATGTCCGGCTCATATGTTGCTCAAAAAAGAGACCACATTGCCATCACCACGCTCTTGGATATCTGCTCTCCCAAATCGAAAAAGTATCTGCGTGTCTTTGTCAGCCTGTTCAGTGGTGTCGTATGCCTGTGCATTGCCTGGGCAGGGTATCAGTTCGGCTATACAGCGCTGGCAGACTGGGAAACATCCGGCAGTGGCTGGGATGCACCCATACCGGCTTTGGTCAAACCTCTTATTTCCTTGAGTGCCTTGCTCATGGGGCTTCAAATTTTTTGCAATACGATTGAAGACTTCCACGGTGTAGAGGAAGAGGAAACCTGATATGCCAGTACAATATGCAACTTTATCCATTCTGGTAGCCATGGTTTCCCTGATGACGCTGGGGGTTCCACTGGCCTTTATTACAATGGCGATTGCCATTGTGGCGACCTTACTTGTCATCGGTCCGGACGGCATTACCCTGATCGGCGCCAGAATGTACACCTTTGTCATGGAACCCAGCCTGATTGCTGTGCCCATGTTTGTGTTGATGGCCTCTTTCATGGAACGTTCCGGCGTGGCAAAAGACCTGTTCAATGCCATGTATGTCTGGTCTGGTCGTTTGCGCGGCGGTGTTGCCATTCAGACCATGTTTGTTGCCGTCATGCTGGCTTCCATTACCGGCATCGTTGGCGGCGAAACCGTTATGCTCGGCCTTGTTGCCCTGCCCCAATTGCTGCGCCTGAATTACGATAAACGGCTGGCATCAGGCACAATTGCAGCCGGTGGTGCATTGGGCACCATGATCCCCCCCAGCATCGTGCTCATTATGTATGGCCTGACTGCGGGTGTTTCCACAGGCGACTTGTTCAAGGCGACACTTTTACCGGGGCTATTACTGTCCGGCCTCTATATGGGCTATATTTTCATCTATTGCAAAATCAACCCCGAAGCAGGCCCGGGCATACCCGAAGGCGAAAGATCAAGCTTCAAAGAGAAACTTCTCTCGTTAAAAAAATTGCTCGCCCCGGGCATTATCGCTGTCACGGTCCTGGGCAGCATCTATGGCGGTATTTGCTCGGTCTCAGAAGCTGCGGCGGTTGGCTGTATTGCGTCTTTAGCCATGATTATCTACCGGGGCCTGTTGACACTGGAAACAATGGTCAGTGCCTTGAAGGAAACCCTGCAAACCTGCGGCAAACTGTTCTGGCTCAGTATGGGAGCAACGGCCCTAATCGGCATCTTCAATATCATGGGGGGCTCGCGTTACCTGAGCGGATTGATGAACGGTCTGGACTGGCCGGTTCTGGGTATTGTCATTCTGATGATGGTTATTTTAGCCATACTTGGCATGTTTATGGACTGGATCGGCATTCTTATTCTGACCATGCCCATTTTCATTCCCATCATTCAATCGATGGGGCTTGATCCTGTCTGGTTTGGCGTTCTGTTTTGCATGAACATGCAAATTTCCTTCATCTCTCCACCTTTTGGTCCCGCCTGTTTCTATCTTAAAAGTGTTGCACCGTCCTCGGTTTCCCTGATGGATATTTTCAAAGGTGTGCTGCCCTTTATTGCCATGCAGATCATCGCATTGGGACTGGTCATGGTTTTTCCCGAGATAGCCTTGTGGTTTCCGAATTTCTTAAAATAAGAACAAACGAGAATGAACATGAAAAATTCAATTGTAGACGTACGCGCTTATCTCATTGATGGGCAAGGTGATGGTGGCGATTATCATAACCAGAAGCAGGGACACTGGATTGTCGATACCTATATTGCCAATCCCATGTCCCCATATGAAAAATACAAGGCTTCGCGCACCAGCTGGGGAATTAACGTTCTGGGCAGCATTCTGGTTGAAATTGAATATGCAGACGGAACAATCGGTTTAAGTACCGGGTTTGGCGGCGTGCCTGCCTGCTTTTTGATTGAACAACATTTCAAACGCTTTTTGATCGGTGCTAACCCGCGTAACCTGAACCTTCTATGGGACCAGATGTTTCGTGCCAGCATGTATTATGGCCGAAAAGGTATTGCTACAGCGGCCATTAGCGTGGTTGATCTGGCGCTCTGGGACCTTTTGGGCAAATTGCGTGAAGAACCCGTCTATAACCTGATCGGCGGCAAGGCGCGCGAAGAAATCCCGTTCTATTGCACAGGGCCGGAACCGGTTGCGGTTAAGGAAATGGGTTTTTGGGGCAGCAAGGTCCCGCTGCCTTATGGCCCCGGTGATGCCCATGAGGGCATGAAAAAAAACGTCGAATTTCTGGAAAAACATCGTGAATCTGTCGGCCCAGATTATCCGATTATGGTCGATTGCTACATGTCCTTGAATGTGCCTTACGCCATTGAACTGGCAACACGCTGTGAGCATCTGAACATCCACTGGTGGGAAGAGGTTCTTCATCCGGATGATTTTGATGGCTACAAACAAATCAAGCAGGCCCACCCCGATAAAAAATGGACCACAGGCGAACATGAATACAGCCGTTACGGTTTTCGCAAGCTCATTGAAGGGCGTTATCTCGATATTATCCAACCCGATGTCATGTGGCTGGGCGGCTTAACGGAATGTCTGCGCGTTTCAGCAATGGCGGCAGCTTACGATATTCCCGTTATCCCGCATGGAAGCGGCCCTTACAGTTACCATTTTGTCATCTCCCAACCCCATTCCCCCTTCTGTGAATATATTGCCAACAGTGCAGATGGGAAAAGCATTGTTCCTGTCTTTGGCAACCTGTTTAAGGACGAACAAATTCCAATCAATGGCAAACTTTCTGTCCATGAGGCACCCGGCTTCGGGATGACCCTGTCAGAAAATGCCAAGCTAAAACCATATACTTACCAACAATAGAGTCTGGAGTAACACGTTATGAATTCTATTAATCTTAAGGGCAAGAATGCCGTTGTAACGGGGGGCGCACAAGGGATTGGCTATGCAGTTGCAGAACGCCTTCTTCAATCCGGTGCCAATGTTGCGTTGTGGGATATGGATGACGCGGTCATGACAAAAGCGCAGGAAACGCTTTCTGCCATGAACCTTGGCAAAGTCACAGCCCATAAAATAGATGTGACCGATACCGGGGCCGTTGAAACAGTTTATAAGGAAACATGCGCGGCACAAGGCACGGTTGACATCCTTGTCCATAGTGCAGGCATTGCCGGGCCGAATGCGCCCTTGGCGGATTATCCCGTTGATGCCTTCAAGTCGGTTATTGATATCAATGTTATCGGCACCTTTAATGTCAACCGCGTTGTCATCCCGGCCATGGTGGAACAGAATTATGGTCGCATCGTCAATATTGCCTCTGTTGCTGGCAAGGAAGGCAACCCTAATGCCTCTGCTTACAGCAGTTCCAAGGCAGCCGTTATCGCTATGACCAAATCTTTGGGCAAAGAAGTGGCAGACAAAAATATTGCCGTAAACTGCGTTACACCCGCAGCAGCGCGCACACGTATTTTCGACCAGATGAGTGAAGAACATATCGGTTACATGCTGTCCAAAATTCCGCGAAATCGTTTTCTGGAAGTCAAGGAAGCCGCCGCCATGATCAGCTGGCTGGTGTCAGAAGACAACTCATTCACCACAGCATCGACATTTGACCTTAGTGGCGGGCGAGCCACTTATTAATTTAGGAAGGTAAAAAAATGAAACTTATGCGTGTTGGCCCCAAAGGGCAGGAAAAACCGGCCATTCTGGACAGCCAGAACATCATTCGCGATATTTCCTCAATCGTCAGCGATATTGACGGTTCTGTTCTCGGTGATGAGGCACTCGCGAAACTCAGAAATCTGGACCTGCAAAGCCTCCCGGAACTGTCAAGCAGCGAACGTATTGGTCCCTGTGTCGGCAATGTCGGAAAATTTATGTGTATCGGGTTGAACTATTCAGATCATGCCGCTGAATCCAATATGGCAATTCCGTCAGAACCCGTCCTTTTCATGAAAGCAACCAGTGCCATTTGCGGCCCCAATGATGATATCGAAATCCCCCGGGGTTCGGAAAAAACCGACTGGGAAGTTGAACTGGGTGTTGTGATTGGTAAGGAAGCCAAATATATCAGCGAAGAAGACGCTTTGGACCATGTTGCCGGTTATTGTGTGATCAACGACCTTTCCGAACGTGCCTTTCAGCTGGAACATGAAGGCCAATGGGTAAAGGGTAAATCCTGCGATACCTTTGGCCCGATCGGCCCATGGCTGGTTACACGTGATGAAGTTGCAGACCCGCAAAACCTTAAAATGTGGCTCGAAGTCAATGGCCACCGCTGGCAAAACGGCAGCACCAACACCATGATCTTCGGTGTTGCCAAAGTTGTCTCCTATCTCAGCCAGTTCATGTCGTTGCAGCCCGGAGATGTTATCTCAACCGGGACCCCTCCCGGTGTCGGCCTGGGGCAATCCCCCCAAGTTTATTTGAAAAAAGGAGACAAGATGTCACTCGGGATTGATGGCTTGGGACAACAAAATCAAACTTGCGTCTAGACCACTTTAGCCTCAGGACACCACGCTACCCGTCCTGAGGCAAATTCGGTTTATATCAAGCGGGGCAAGGAAGCCCCTTCAGGGCAGACGCATATTCTTTCGCAATCTCTACAACAATGTCAGAGGCCGGCATCATTGCATCCACCAGCCCGGCGCTTTGCCCGGCTTCCACTTTGCCTTCTGCCATATCACCGTCAAACGCAGCCATTTTCAGGGTCGATTTGGCAAAAACGGCCTTGCGTTCCTCAATCGAAGCCCCAGCGCCTTCCAGCGCCATCATGCGTTGTGTAAAAGGGTTGCGTATGGCGCGGATCATACCGACCTCTTTTCCAACCGTTTCTGTGTCAGAAGCACCGGCTTGCAGAACAAGTTCTTTATAAGATTGCACAACATTGGCTTCCGGGCATGCCAGAAAGCGTGTGCCAAAGTTTGCCGCACTCGCCCCCAAAGACAAGGCTGCCAGAAGGCCATGACCATCCGCAAAACCACCGGAGGCCACAATGGGAATTTGACCTTCCACCGCCTTGGCAACAGCGCGCACCAGCACAAGGGTGGAAACCAAACTTGGTGGCGGATGGCCACCGGCCTCTCCACCCACCACAATCAGGCCGTCAACCCCTGCCTTCATGGCTTTAAGGGCATGTTCCTCACTGGCAACCACATGAAAACAGCGGGTTCCGATTGCTTTGAATCGATCCAGATATTTGGCCGGGCCCCCTTGTGAGGCAATAATGACAGGAATTTTCTTGGCTTCCAACAAATCAAGGATCTCATCGGCCCCTTTGCGATAGAGCGGCATATTGACGGCAAAGGGTTTATCTGTGCCAGCACGAATACCATCAATGGCTTCTTCCGCAGCCTCCACATACATTGGCCCCACGGCAAGTGCGCCAAGCCCACCAGCCTGACTGACCGCCAGCGGTAAAGCAGAGGATGAAGAGGCCCACGACATCCCGCCTTGAAAGATCGGCAGGTCAATCCCCAGCATGCGGGTGATATCCGTTTCAATGCGCATGGGAAGCCCCTTCCAACAAAGATAAAGCATGGTCTGTCAGTTTTGATTTTTGAATCTTTGAGCTGGCCGTCATGCCAATGGATTCAAATGACTCAACAAACCAGACATGACGCGGGATCTTGAACCCGGCCATATTCGATTTGGACCAAGTAAGCAGCTCTTCACTATCCAGTTTTTGCCCTTCATTCAGAATGATAAAGGCAGCACAGACTTCAACAAGGCGATCATCCGGCACACCGACAACCTGTGCATGGCGGATGGCGGGGTGACGATGCAATAAATTTTCTACATCTTCCTGCGAAACGTTCTCCCCGCCAACACGGATCATATTTTTCAGCCGTCCCTGAAAAGACAAACGCCCATTTTCATCAAGTTTTCCTAAATCACCGGTACTTAGCCATCCATCTTGCGACAGGGTTTTAGCCGTTTCTTGCGCCATATCGAAATAGCCACTCATAACAGACCACCCGCGCACGCAAATTTCACCTGCAACACCGGGGGCAACGGGTTTCCCATTTTCAGGGTCAATAATACGCACCTCAATCCCCGGTTGCGGGCGCATCAGCCCCTTTGTGCGCAGGTCTTCATCTTCCCAATAACAGGATTGGGCAACATTCGGTGAGGCCTCTGACAGACCGTATCCGGCCACGCACTCACGTGCCCCAAGGTCTGAGACGACCCGCTTTAAAACGGCTTCCGACCCGGCAACCCATCCGCCGCGCAGCGATAACGTGCGTTTGGCCCTATCTGGGTGATTAAGCAGCATGAGCGCCATCGTATCGTTGCCAGAAAAATGCGTGCATTGTTCCTGTTCCATCAAGGCCAAGGCCTCAGCCGGTTCAAACCTGTCCATCGTGACAAGGGTGACCCCGTGTTGAAGACAGGCCATAATTGATAAGGAGGTGCCCGCCACATGAAAAAAAGGTCGCGCAGAATGAAAGCGGTCCCCCACATGCAAACCAATTCGTTGGGCGGAGACAAAACCATTGGTCAACAAACTATGTTGGCGCAACTGCACCCCTTTGGGAAAACCCGTGCTGCCGGATGTATACTGAATTAAAATAATATCTTCCGCTGAGGATGTATCAGGCTGTTCCCCCCCATGATGGGCGGCGAATTCTTGCCAAGGCGAAGCCCAAACCGGCATGGTTTCCCCCGCAAGCACCACGGATGTCAAATGCGGAAAGCTTTTATTCGGCAAAGCTTGCGCTTCAAAAACTTCATCCAGAATGGAGGTAAAGTCACTGCTTAACACACGTTGCGCAGCAAACAGCACCTTGACTTTTGCCTGTTGTAAACAATAGGCGATTTCCGGTGCACGTAATCTTGTGTTGATCGGAACACTGACAGCCCCAATCGTAGCCAAGGCCATAAAAAGAGCCTGAAAACGTACACTATTGCCAAGGCAAATCCCGACATGGTCCCCACGTCGAACACCGTGATGTGTCAACGCATGTCTTAAACGCGTAACCTCTTCAGCCAGTTCAGCGTAGGTAAGACGCCCATCGGATGCAACAATCGCTTCAATGTCCGGTGCCAAGGCAACAGTGCGCGCCATGGCATCAGCGACTGTAACAGGGCACAAAAGCCCGTTTTTAATCTCCGATTGCTCAACCATTCCCAACCTCGCTATTGAACTTTTCGATACCGGCGCGCCAATCACTTTCACCCAAAACCTCGCGGATTGCGCTCAATTCAATTTCAACACCTTCCGCTAAGCCCGTGCGGCCACCTTCATCAATGGCCTTCTTCGTCAACTGCATGGCCAAGTATGGCGCAGAAGCAACCTTTAGCGCAATCTCGCGCGCGGCCTCTAAAAGTTTTTCGGCCGAAAAAACGTGCGAAACAAGCCCGCGTGCATGGGCCTCTTCCACCAGCATTTTTCGACCTGTAAACAATAACTCCTTGGCACAGCCCTGCCCAATAACACGCTGCAATCTTTGCGTTGCCCCAACAGTGCCCCATTGCGGCTCGGGAAACAGGAATGTTGCGTTTTCAGAAGCCACAATAAAATCCGCTGCCATCGCAATTTCACCACCTGAGCCCACAAGCGGCCCTTGCACGGCACAGATCACCGGCAAAGGACAGTTTTCAATAGCAGCATATGCTTTAAAGGCAGCTTGGCGCCGGGCAACAACCCATGCTTCGTCTTTACCTGTACGTTCTTTCAGGTCCGCACCGGCACAGAACACCGGGCCTTCAGAACGCACAAGAATGGCCCTTGTTTCCTCGCCCCTTGCAAAACCATGAAAGACATCCAGCAATGCCTCGCAAAGGGGGAGATTAACTGCATTGCGTGCCTCGGGTCGGTTGATGACCACCTCGCAAACGCCACTATTATGCTCTACGCGCACAAGATCATCATTCACGACACGGTTCCTCCTTTTTTAAGTTGTTCTATCGCGGACGGTTCAAAGCCAAGCCCTTGTAATATTTCATCCGTATCAGCCCCCAGTTTTGGCGGGGCACGAAACTCTATCGGATCATAGCCGGAAAAACGCCCGGGCGTTGCAAGACAAGGGGTTTTGCCTCTATCCGGGTCATCAAAACTGGCAAGCATGCCGCGTGCCTGCATGTGTTGATCTGCCAGAATTTCAGGAACCGTATTCACTTCGCCCACCGGAACACCGGCTTTTCTCAATGCATCGGCAACAACACTGCGTTCACGCTTTGCAAATGCCGAGCTAAGCAAGTCCATCACTTCATCGCGGTTCGTCACTCTTTCAACATTGTCTTTCATCCATGCCGGTGCATCGATCTCCAGCACCCGGCATAAAGCCTGCCAATGCTGATCACTCGCTGAGACAAACAACCATTGTTCGTTTAAACATTCAAAAGCTGCACTGGGAACACGCCCCATATGCTGCGTGCCTGTGCGCGTTGGTTGACGGTTCTGGGCAAACCACCACATGGAGGGCAAGCCCAACAGGCTGACCTGAACATCCATCATCGAGAGATCAACATGACAGCCTTTGCCGGAGCTGCTTCGCCCCACAAGCCCCATCAACGTTGCAATCGTGATCCACAGCCCGGAAGTCATGTCCGCAATCGGCACACCGACTTTGGCAGGCGGCCCGTCAGGGTGTCCCGTAATATCCACCACACCGGACAAGGCCTGAAAAACGGTGTCATAGCCTTTTCTGTCTTTGTAAGGCCCCGTTTGTCCGAAACCAGTATTGGAAACGTATATCACCTTTGAGTTACGCGCTTTCACAGCTGCGTAGCCAAGACCCAGCTTATCCATCACACCGGGAAGAAAGTTTTCGACGACGACATCAGCGTCTTCGACGATGGATAAGGCCAGCTCTCGACCACGTTCGCTTTTTAAATCTATTGCAACAGATCGTTTGCCACGGTTAAAAGCACTGAAATACGCACTTTGCCCCCCCTCAAAAAAAGGTTCGAACACTCGTGATTCATCACCTGTGCCGGGACGTTCGATTTTGATGACGTCTGCGCCCTGATCCGCTAAAATCTGGGTTGCCATCGGCCCGGCAAGAACGCGTGAAAAATCGACAACCTTGATCCCATCAAGCGGTCTCATGCGTGCTCACTCCGAAATGAACGCATCAGCGCATTCATATCGCGCCCGGCATCCATTGCCGCATTAAAGGAAAGTTCCCCTACGCGGTAAAATAACTGTTTGGTTGCGGCCATGGCATTCGGTGTTGTTTGTGCCAGTTTCATGGCAATCTCAAGTGCTTCGTCCATCGGGTCACCATCAACAACCCGGTTGACGATGCCCAGCGCAAAAGCCTCATCTGCATCAATCAGGCGACCAAGGGAAATCATTTCAAACGCGGCCTTACGCCCAAGTGCGCGTTGCAACCCCGTCATGACAAGGGCGGGTACGATGCCATGCTTTGTCTCCGGGTATCCAAATTTCATTCCCCGTGCAGCAACCACCAGATCACACCCTATTGCCAAACCAGCCCCACCGCCAACGGCAGGGCCATGGACCGCAGCAACCACGGGCACAGGCAAGGTACTAATGACAGACTGCAACTGGCAGGTGAGTTCCGCACGTTCAAGAATTTTCTCAGACTGATCTGCTGTAAACCCGGCAAATTCCGATAAATCCGCCCCGGCACAAAAACCTCTTCCTTCACCGCGCAACACAGCCGCGCGGATTGTTTTGTCCTTTGCCAGCCCCATCAGCGCATCCAAAATCTGTTGGGTTAAAGCCGTATTTAACGCGTTCAGTTTATCCGGACGGTTCATGGTAATAATACGAACACTTTCACGGTCCTCTATACGTACGAGATCATCAGTCATCTTTTTTTCCTTTTTTCATACTTACGATGATTAGGCGACAGCGCGCGGCAGTAAGCCTGCGCGTGCAACTTTACTATCCAGTGAACGTCCAAGCACTTGTTCACACTGTTGCGAAACAGCCATCATCCGATCAAGGTCTATCCCCGTCTCAACACCTGCGGCATCAAAAAGCGAGACCAGATCTTCGGTCGCAACATTGCCTGTGCGGCCTTTGCCATATTTAATTTCAGAAGGGTGACCGCCCACACCGCCAAAGGCGCTGTCAAAGTGGGTACAACCAGCTTCAAGTGCCCCCCAGCAATTGGCAATGGCACTGCCGCGGGTGTCATGAAAATGGGCGACACACTGCACAGCGGGGACTTCGTTTACAAAACGTTGCCACAGCTTACCCACCTTTGATGGTGTGGCTGTTCCAACCGTATCCCCAATGGTGACCAGCTCGGCACCAAGCTCTGCAAAACGGGCGACATCTTCAAGGATAACCCCTTGGTCAACTTCCCCCTCAAAGGGACAGCCCAGCGCAACAGAAATCACACCGACCAGTCGAAACTTGCCATCTGCCAGACGAACCATTTCTTCAACCCGCGCCCATTGTTCCGCCCTTGTACTGCGCAAGTTACGTTGAGAATGAGAGTCCGTGGCGGAAACAAGCAGGCTCAGTTCCGTTGCACCGTATCCGGCCCCCTGATCCACCAATGCTCTTTCGATTGCACGCGGGTTGGGGCAAGTTGCCTTATAATGCACGCCATCAGCACGATTGATCCGGCGCAAGACCTCACTGGCATCGGCAAAGCCCGGCACGCGCTTGGGGTGGCTGTAACTTGTCGCTTCAATGCGGGCAAAACCAGCCTCGCTCATCGCATCAATCAGGGCAACCTTTTCATCAGTGCTGATTTGCGCAGGTTCATGCTGCAATCCATCACGGGCAAAACATTCGCAAATAACAACAGGATTTGACATCTTTAACGCACCTCTGTTTTGTCACGGCCAATGAGAAGAAAAACGATCATGCCGACAATCACCATGCCTACCAACAGCGACGAAATGGCGGCGACCGTGGGGTCAACCTGATCCCTGATGTTGGCAAACATGCGCCGGGTCAGGGTTTCCGTTGGCCCGGATGACACATACAAGGCAACCACAACCTCATCAAAGGATGTCACGAAAGCAAAAACCGCCCCTGAAAGAACAGAGATTTTTATTTGAGGCAGCGTAATGGTAAGAAAAGCACGCAATTCAGATGCCCCAAGGCTGCGTGCAGCCTCATGCAAAGCCATATCGAAGCTGACAAGCCCGTTGCCGACAGCAATCAAAACAAACGGCAAGGCAAGCATTGTATGCGCAAATACCAAGCCTGTAATCGTGCCGTTCATGCCAAGTTTTGCGTAAACAAAAAAGACACCAACCGCAACCAGAATGAGAGGCACCAGCATCGGCAAAACAAAAAGCCCCCGAACCAGATTGACAAATACGCCGGTTCTTCGATGCAGCCCCCAAGCGGCAGCCGTTCCCAACACCGTGGCAATCAGGGTTGTTGCCACCGCCACCCGGATGGAAACCCACAACGCGTTGAGCCATTCCGTTGAGCCTAAAAACTCCTGATACCAGCGCAGGCTTAACTCACGCGGTGGAAACTCCAGATACTCCCCGGCTGAAAACGACATGGGTACAACCAACAAACAGGGAATGACAAGAAACAGCAATACCATTGTAACCGTGGCATAGAGCCAAAGACGTTGGCCGTAGGTAATTTGTGTTTTTGTAACAGGTTGATCTAACATCACTTCTTCCCTCCTGCACGGCGCAAGACGAAATTGGTAACCACCAGCACAACAGCCGTTGCCAGCACCAACACAACCCCCAGCGCCGATGCAGCCCCCCAGTTGCCGTATAAAGAAATATTATCGGCAATTTGCATGGCCCACATATAGGTGCGCCCTCCGCCCAGCAGAACAGGCGTCACAAAGAAGCCAAGGCACAAAACGAAAATCAAGGCAGCGCCGGACCCTAGCCCGCTCACGGTTTGCGGGAAATAAACCTGCCAGAAGGCCTGCGTGGGCGTGGCACCACAATTTGCAGCCGCTAAAAGAAGGGACGGATCAACCGCTTTCATGGAGGCATAAAGCGGCAAAATCATAAACGGCAACATAACGTGGATCATACCGATGATGGTGCCCAGTTCGTTATGCACCAACGCTAGCGGCGTATCTATGATTCCCCAGTTTTGCAGCCACGTGTTGATGAGACCAGTACGCTGAAGCAGAACAAGCCAGGCATAGGTACGCACCAACACGGATGTCCAAAATGGAAGCAGGACACCGACAAGAATAATCGTTCCCGTTGTGCGTCTGGATTGCGCCATTAAATAGGCAACCGGATATCCCATCACAGCGCAGGCCAAGGTCGCAATGGCTGCAATCTTGAACGTCGTCATAAAGGTGCGCAAATAAATGCTGCGCCCCATACGTGCATAGTTTTCAAATGAAAAGGCACCGGATGCATCATATAAAGAAAGCCAGAACAGCCAAAGGATCGGTACAAGAAGAACAATTGCAATCAATAACATCCCGGGCAGGCTTAGCCCGGTTGCAGCCAATTTTTCCTTACGTTCATCCCAGCGCAACATAGCTGCATTCAGAGGCATCTCGCCGGATTTTTTCTCACAGGATACGGCGTATGTCATTGCTCATCCTCAACGAGAACGGTATTTGCCTGCGTGATCCAAAAGGAAATCGGCCGTCCCCGTTCCGGCACATCAATACCGGCCGTATTGGGATTGCAGCGCACCTCAATTGCCTCTCCATCGGGCAATTCCATATCCAGCAGGTAACTATCCCCTTGATAAATCACATCTCGTACAACGCCTTGCACTTCGTTGACTGCCCCTTGTTGCGGGGCTTTCCATGCAAGCTTTTCCGGGCGGATCAAAAGCCAGGTATCGTGCGTGCCTGTCTGTTCATCGCGCGTGGCGATGACGTTGCCATAAAGGGAGGCCACCCCCTCTACGACCTTAACCGGCAGAAAGGATGATTCACCAATAAATTCAGCGACAAAACGGTTGGCTGGGAAGTCATACAAACGGCTGGGTGAATCCAGTTGCATCAGTTGACCATGATTGATAACCGCAATCCGATCAGACATGGTCAAAGCCTCACGCTGATCATGGGTGACATAAACAGTCGTTGTTCCCAACATTTCATGCAGGTGCTTTAACTCAATCTGCATATGTTCCCGCAGGTTCTTATCCAGAGCGGACAGCGGTTCATCCATCAACATCATGCGTGGTTCAAACACCATTGCACGCGCCAGCGCTACACGTTGGCGTTGCCCGCCGGAAAGGGCCTGTATCGAACGATCAGCCAGATGATCCATTTTGACCGTTTCCAGCGCTTTATGAGACCGCTTTTTTTGTTCGTCCTTTGAAACCTTGCGCAGCTTCAGCGGATAGGCAACATTGTCCAGAACACTCATATGCGGGAACAATGCATAACTTTGGAAAACCATCCCCACATCACGGCGGTGCGGTGGCAAAGTCAAAAACTCTTTACCATCAACCTGAACACTGCCGCTTGTCGGGCGTGTAAACCCGGCAAGTACATTCAGCAAGGTCGTTTTCCCCGAACCGGACGGCCCTAAAAGGGTTACGAATTCCCCTTCCTCAATATCAAAACTGACTTCATCAAGTGCAACAAAAGAACCATAACTTTTCTGAACCTGACTAATTTTCACTTGCCCAACCACAAACGCTCTCCTCAAAATCCCTGCTTATTCAACATATTTTCCAGCGCCCCATTGGAACCCGGCATCCAAATTGAACGCCGAGCCCCCAAAGGCGACTTATCGCGGCTGTTATTCAACCATCATCATTTTGTATTCTTCCTGCACTTCCGAGGCATGGTCAGCCCACCAGCTCACATCTACGACTACCTGCTTTGCCGCATTTTCAGGTGAAGTGTTGGAGCTTTTCAGAACCGCATCAGATACTTTTGCATGCTCGAATGCTTTCTGGTTCGTCGGGCCGTAGTAAGGCATCATTTCAGGAATGCGCGCCTGCATTTCCGGTGAGATGACAGAGGCAATAAACTTTTGCGCAGCAGCAACATTTTTAGACCCTTTAAGGATCGCCAGACAGCCGTTCCCCAAAATACCATCCTGATAGGTATAAGCCACAGGTGCGCCATTTTTGATGACGCCATTCACACGGCTTCCCCAGATCGCAAGCATGTCCACTTCCCCATCCGCGATCAGCTGTGCAGATTGCGCACCAGAGGTCCACCAGACGTCAACATTCGGCTGGATTTTCTTCAAGGAAGCCAACGCACGATCAACATCAAGAGGGTACAGCTTGTCTTTACTTGCACCGTCCGCCAGAAGGCCGATTTCCATCATTTCCTGCGGATAAACGCCTAAAGCTCTGCGGCCCGGAAAGTCTTTCACATTCCAGAAATCTTTCCAGTTTTGCGGCGGATGGTCGCCAAATTTGTCGGTACGATACGCCAGCACGACCGAGTAGGAATTGATGCCAATCCAGTTCTTGCCATGGGCGGCATCGGGCACACCGTCAGCACTGATCACACTGTAATCCAACGGTTCATATAAACCTTCCTTGGCACCAACGGCACATTGGTCTGCCCCCAAATGGACAATATCCCACCCCGGGCTACCGGATTGCACCTGCACGCGCACCCCGGCTGTGCCATCATGGCTTTCCTGACGCAGGGTAATGCCGTTGGCTTTTGCGGCCGGAAGCCAAAGTGTTTTCGCCAGATCTTCTTGAACTTTACCGCCAAAGCCCGCAATTGTAAGATCCTGAGCCTGTGCCGAAACGGCAAAGACAAAGGGCAACAGGCCTGCTATGATTAGTTTTTTCATTCATTCCTCCCAGAAAAAGCTGTGTTTATCAGTCAAACGTAATGACCTGCCGGGTCACAGCACCCGCAGCAAGTTGGTCAAACCCTTCGTTGATCTCTTCCAAACGCAATGTTCCCGATAACAGCTTTTCAACAGGCAAGCGGCCTTGGCGGAACAATTCGACAAAATTGGGCACATCACGTGTGGGAATACTGGAGCCGAAATAACTGCCCTTCACCGTGCGTTCACCGGCAACAAGCGAAACCGGGGGTAAATTCCAGATCGTGTCATTGCGGGCAAGGGCTGCGGTAACAGTCGTGCCACCACGTCTGGTAATGGCATATGCCATTTCAATGGTTGAAGGCACACCGGCCATCTCAAAAGCAAATTGCACCCCGCCTTTGGTATGTTCCTGCACGGCCTCGACACAGCCTTCTTCGCGGGCATTAAACGTTGCCGTTGCCCCCAGTTCCTGTGCTTTTTTCAGCTTGTCTTCGTTGACATCAATCCCGATGATCTCCCGTGCCCCAGCCGCGCGTGCCATCATCACCGCAGCAAGGCCGACACCACCAAGGCCAACAACAGCCACCGTATCACCCACGCCAACACCGGCGGTATTGGCAACAGCCCCGCCACCTGTCAAAACAGCACAGCCAAACAGGGCCGCGTGCGTTGGCGCAATCGGTTCATCAATCTTGATCAGTGAATGGCGGGACACCACAACCATTTCGGAAAATGCCGACAAACCAGCCTGATGGTGCACATCCTGACCTTTGTAATGCATGCGCCGTTCACCGGAAAGCAACGTGCCTTCAACATTCGCCTTGGTGCCGTTTTCACACAGCACAGGGCGGCCATCTGTACATTCAGGGCAATGACCACAGCGTGGAACAAAAGAAAAAACCACCTGATCACCGGCTTTAAGGTCTGCCACCCGCGCCCCGCATTCAAGGACTTCACCGCAGGCTTCATGCCCAAGCACCATGGGCATGCCTTTGGGTCGATCCCCGTTTACAAAACTGAGGTCCGTATGGCAAAGCGCAGCTGCCGTAACCTTTACCAGCACCTCTTCCGCACCGGGAGGGCTCAAATCAATCTCTGTAACTTCAATCGGTCGGCTTTTGGCATACGGGCCTTGCACGCCCTGTTTCAGCAGGAGCGCTGCCTTGGTTTTAAGTGTCATTTTTAAACTCCCCTTACACTTGTGCACTGACGAATTTGGTGGTCACGAATGCATCCATGCCTTCAATACCGCCTTCACTGCCGTAGCCACTTTCTTTCACCCCGCCAAATGGCGTTTCAGGGCTTGCAATGCCGAAATGATTGATAGACACCATGCCTGCCTCCAGTTCGCGGCTGAATTTATCAACTGTCTTTGCAGATGTGCCAAACGCAAAGGCCGCAAGGGCGTAAGGCAAGGCATTGGCTTTTTCAATGGCGTCATCCAGTGATGAAAACGGCAGGATCGGGGCGATGGGACCAAACGGTTCATCAACCATAATGCTTGCATCTTCCGGCACCTCGGTCAGTACCGTGGGCTCAAAGAAATTGCCTGCATTGCCAATCCGTTTGCCACCGCTAACCACTTTTGCACCGCGTTTCACGGCATCAGCCACAAAACCTTCCATCGCATCCAGACGGCGTGCATTGGCAAGAGGCCCCATTTCGACCCCCTTTTCAAAGCCCGCACCAACCTTCAATGCCTTGGAGGCTGCGACAAAGTCCTCAAGGAACTTCTTGTAATGGCGATCATGAATATAAAAACGTGACGGCGCGGCACAAACCTGGCCCGCATTGCGATATTTCAGAGCTGTAGCTAACTTAACCGCTGCATCAGCATCTCCATCTTCAGCGACAATAAACGGTGAATGACCGCCCAGTTCCAGCGTACAGCGTTTCACATGGCGTGCTGCAATCTCACCCAAATGCTTACCGACAGGGATGGAACCGGTAAAGGACACCATGCGAACAGTTTCGGCAGGGATCAAATATTCCGAAATATGGCTTGGCACCCCGTAAACCAGATTCAGTGCCCCTTTCGGCACACCGGCATCAACAAAGCAACGCACAAGTTCTGCACAGCTGTAAGGCGTTTCTTCAGGGCACTTGATAATGATGGAACAACCTGCACCCAAAGCCCCGGCAATCTTTCTCACCGCCTGACTGACAGGGAAATTCCACGGTGAAAACCCTGCAACAGTGCCCAGTGGCACTTTATAAGCAGTCTGTCTGACATTGGCTGCGCGTGACGGAATCACCCTGCCATAAATGCGCCGGCCTTCTTCTGCCGCCCAATCAATATGGTCAGCCGAACCAATAACCTCACCCAAGGCTTCCGCAAGAGGCTTTCCTTGTTCACGCACCATAAGCTCGGCGATATTTGCCGAACGCTCACGCAACAATTCACCAGCCTTGCGTAAAATTCCCGACCTTTCATAGGCAGAAACATCGGCCCATTTTTTGAACGCAACATCGGCTGACTGGAGGGCACGATCCAAATCCTTGGTTCCTGCAAGAGGGACAGTGCCGATCACACTTCCTGTTGCAGGGTCGACAACATCTTCATAACCATCACTTCCAGCGCACCATTCACCAGCGATGTACATTTCTGCTGCTTTCATCAGCTTCTTTCTCCTCTTGAAAATACAGACAGAAGATCAACTATATAGTTGATCATGTCAACTACTTTATTTTCATCGAGAACAATTATATGTAAGCCTGCTCAAAACAACGCACCCTGCGGCTTAATCGCCTATCAAACAACACGCACAAAAAAACGCTGCCCCTTTCAGGACAGACGTTGATTTACTTTGACAAAGAATGCTGTGATCGCAGCAAGAGAGACAAGATGGCCGGACCCGGTTCATCTTATACTGGGTTTACGCCCTAATCCCCTTCGAAAAAGGAGGCTGGTTCATCCTTGATTTCGAAGTTCTGGTCATTGGCTGATTTCATTTCATTCAAATAGCGTTTGGAACCGGCGATGGCTTTGCCCATCAAACGCATCAGCTCACACCTTTCGGCATCCGTAAAATCTTCCAGCATATGGGCGTTGCGAAGGCGAGATTGCTTTAAAATACGCTTCACAGTTTCCTTGCCCTTTTCGGTCAGGGAGAGCAGCGTGCTACGCTTGTCGGTCGGATGCGCCGCGCGCCTGATATACCCTCTTTCTTCCATCTCCGCGATGAGCCTGCTGACTTGGCTTTTTTGTAAACCTGCGCGTTCCGCCAGAAGAATAGGGGGCGTGCTGTCCAAGAAATCCAGCACGGCAAGAGCCCGCCATTCCTGCACCGTTAAATCGAACTGATCAAGCATATAATTTGTCGCAATCCGCGACGAAATGGAGGCCAACCGTTGCAGGTTATATGAAAAGAGGTGCCTGATATCGGAATCTTCATCCCCAATTCCGTCAAGTTGTTCGATTTGTTTTTCAGCCACAATATACCCCTCTTGCACCCTGTTTGATTTAGTCGAGAAGATACATAAAATAGATTTTATTGGCAATCAACCCGTTTACAAACGCAACTATATAACGTTGATCAATTTTTAAAAAGCCGAAATCGCTACACCATTAAAGATTGCCCTGCTCCCCCGTTTTCAGAAAAGCTGCCCTACAGCCGATCACCCGTGGGTCGAATCCTTTGCTTTAACGCGGCGAGAACGCGTGGGCTCTTCCCTTAACCATCAGTCCTGATTTTTGTTGTGCAGAAAGGCGTGCAACCTCTTCGGCCAATTCACGCACACTCGGGGCCCGATAGAAAATATTGGCAGGCAGATGTACTCCCAGCGCCTCCTCAATTCTGCCCACGATCTGGAACGCCAGCAAGGAATGCCCCCCAAGGTCAAAGAAGTTGTCAAAAGGGGTAAGATCAGACTGCCCCAACGCCTGCTCCCAAAATTTCAAAATCATTTCCTCCAGCTCGGTCTCATGTGCAAACTTCAGCGCAGATGGTCCCTGCCACATGCCTTCAAAGCGGTCTTCTGCTGTCGCAGGTACAAGGGCCTTGCGATCCACCTTGCCGTTTGTTGTCATTGGGAAACGATCGATAATAATATAGGCCGATGGGCGCAAGGGGGGTGGCAAGCTGCTCTCAAGATGTCGTTTCAGCTCCAGGCGAGCGGTGGTGCTATTCGGCTTTAAAATAACATCAGCCAGTAATTCCACCCCTTCCCCATCCGCTTTCGGGGCTGCACAAACAAAGGCATCCATAACATCCGACAGCAGGGAAAGCCGCTGCGTGATTTCATCGGGTTCAACACGATAACCGCTAATCTTGACCTGATGATCCAGCCGACCGGCAAAACGCAACAAGCCCGTTTCATCCATCCAGCCAAGATCACCTGTGCGATAAAAACACGCAGACCTGTCAGCAGACCGCAGGGTAATAAAACGTTTGTCCGTTTCCTGGGGGTTACCAATATACCCCTGCGCCAAAGAAGCCCCTCCATTCAGGATGTCCCTGCACGTGCCTCAGTAGAACGCCGCCAGCAGCCCCTCGCTTCCTTTCGGGAAAATATAAAAAGAAAGAGCCCCTTCTTTCAAAACATCACCCAAGAGCCGAAGGTTTAATGGTGCCTTCCGCTCTTGGGTGAATGTGTGCATTAAGCCCGTTCAGGTACTGGCAAGTTTAACCAGTCCTTGTAAAAAGCCTCGATATCAGGTTCAAAATCATGAACGACCGGATACCATGGTGTGGGCGCTTCCACGTCATGCATGGTCGCACATTTCGGGCAATAATATTCCCGATAGACTTGCCACTGGGTATCAGGCGCCATCAATTTGGGATAGACCTCCACCATGGCTTCTTCCGTATCACGAACATAAACGTTGGCGTGAAGTTTCCAGTTTTCCTGATAGTCGCAAAATTCATGACCACAATCGCACTTGGTAACCCATTGCTTGGTTTCTTTTTTCTGTACGATAAAAAGATGCGGGCCCAAGGGCAGAATGATACGGTCCTCGAAAGATACTTTCGATTGCAGAACTTTCACATATTGTTCAAAACGGCTGAGATCCTTGGGCATGGACAACATACGAAATGTTGTATCCCAATCCAGCGAACCATCAACAAGATGGTTAATTTGTTCATCTGTATAAGACATATATATTTTCCTTATTCTAAAAGAGGAATGGGATTATTCTTCCACCTGCACAACGGTTGTAACATCGGGCATCAAAGAGAGGTCCATGCGATGATTTGAACCGTAAGTCGGCACTTCAAGCTCGTCTTCTCTCAGTTCCCAGCTTTCAGGGAGAGACCAGAAATCCTTGAATTCCTTGGTGAACTTTTCAGACAGATCAAAGCTGGTGGCAAACATGTGCTGAACCTGAGTTGAGGCATGTTTGTTGATGATGCGTTCACGCTCTTCCTTCATCCATTCGGTTGTCGGCAGAGAACGTGCCAGACGTTCCTTGCGGATTTCTGCACGGCGCGCTTTGGTTTTTTCCGCATCAACATGGAAGAAACCCTCATCGTCTTGTGTAAAGACCGCCCCGTAAACTTTTTCTGCATATTCCGGCAACAGGAATTTTTCATTCATGTCTTTTTGAATGGCATCCGGTTCACGATCAAGCGGGTCCCCAAAGCCCGGTCCACCACGCAAGTAGTTCAGATAAAGATCATAATTGTCATAACAATCTTCTGTCGTCATACATTGCTTGTCACGTTTGACTTCGGCTTCAGCATTAATATGTTTTTCATATTCAGGTGAGGTCGGATCAAGGTCCCCCCCCATTGGCAGGGTATCCCCTAAGGAAATGCGATCTTTCAGGCCCGTTTTATGAGCTTCGAAACGATACCCTGTTGCAGATGGATAACCGCCCATCATGCCCCAGTCACTGTTCATGAAGCCATTGCCCATAAAGAACATGGTCCAGTCCTGTGCGTTCCAGACCATACGCAGGGTTTCAAAACCGCAACCGCCACGATATTTACCATAACCACCGGAATTGCTTTTCACATTACGGCCCATATAGAGGAGTGGCTCGGCCATTTCCCATATTTCAATATCGCCCATATCTCCTTCCGGGTTCCAGATAGCTGCGGCATGGTTGAGACCATCCTTGACAGCACAGGCACCTGTCCCGCAGGCAGAGGCTTCAAAGCTGTTAACAGCATGGATGTCGCCATCCTGATTAATGCCGCCACCTTGCAACCAGTTGGATGTATTGGCATTGCCTGCGTTGACTTCTTCAAGATAGCCACGGCTGAAATAGGCCTGTCCCAGACCACGCCATAATGCCGCCCAGCCGGAAACAAGGAAGTGCCAGGCATAGGCATGACCCGTGCGCCGATCATCCGGGTTACACCATGTCCCTTTGGGGAGACGGAAATCGGTCGCGAAATAGGCCCCGTCATTGATACGTTGTGTCGGTACAACCGTTTGACACATCATCACCCAAATCCCGGAGGTAAAGGCAACCTGATGGGCATTGTAGGTATGCCAGCCCCAACGGCTTGCACCTTCGAAATCCAGCTTCCAGCTGCCATCATTGCGAATGGTCATCTCACACGGGGAATGCATGATAGAGTCAAGTTTGGCAAAAGCCGAAGAAACCTGAACATCTTCATGGTTATAAGGAACGTCGACAAAGGAAACCTTGCGATATTTCCCCGGTAGGGTCATCGCTTTGATACGGCTCATCAACCCACGGCGGCCTTCTTCAATGACTTCATACGCGAATTTTTCATATGCTTCCAGACCATCGGCCTGAATAACTTCTTCCACAAGATCGCGGATCATATGGCAACCGGCAATGCGGGTCTTTTCATCCAAGATCCAGTATTTTGGTGTCCGCACAGAACGTTGGGATTCATGCAGCCAGTCCCGAAACGGGGTGTCGTTTGCCCCCGTTTTACGGCATGTCACCTGATAGCCATCACCAAACCGCTGAACCTGCCCGGTAGACATGGAACCCGGCGTGACCGCCCCGGTATCAATAACGTGTGTCACGCCACCGACCCAACCGATGAGCTTGCCTTCCCAGAAAATAGGCACAATGGTGGCGATATCACAGGGGTGCACATTACCGATGCTACAGTCGTTTGTGGTAAACATATCCCCGGGATTGATGCCCGGATTGCTTTCCCAGTCGTTCTCGATCATATATTTGATCGCAGCCCCCATGGTGCCCACATGGATGATAATCCCTGTAGAAGTCAGCACACAGTCACCCGCCGCATTGTAGAGAGTGAAACATAATTCGCCTTCCTGTTCTACAATCGGGCTGGCCGCAATTTTTTTCGCGGTTTCACGTGAATGGACAAGACCACCACGCAGTTTTGAAAACAGTTTTTCGTATCCGATAGGGTCGCTGTCACGAAATGTAAGATTTTCCAGACCGTTATAATGCCCCGTTTCTTCTGTACGGGCGATAATCGCATCACGGAATTGTTTCAACGTTTGACCGTTTTTCAACAGATCGGCAAATCCTGATTGGCCGACCCCTTTTTCAATGTTCATATGGTTCATGATTATTTTCCTCTTTTCACTTCCTTGAGGTGGAACAGACGATGCTTATCAAGGGTCGTTTCAAATCCGTCCGGCACAACGAATGTTGTTGAATCAGATTCAATAATGGCCGGACCGACGATATGGTTGCCGGCTTTCAATGCTTCCATTTGCAGAACTTCGGCTTCAACCCACTGTTTGTGACGGTAGAACGGACGCCTGCCCAGATGAGCCTCTGCGGGCGGGGTCGGGCCTTCGTCCAGGTCTTCGGGAAGAACCGGTTTCTGTGTTGTGACCGTTCCACGCAGGATGGCACCTGTAATGGAGAAACCAAGTTCCGGTGAACGTGCCGAAGTGGCATAAACGCGACTGTAAGTTTCTTCATATTCTTCCACAATTTTATTCCAGTCCGCTGCGGTTTGCGGATTGGTAACGGGAGAAACGATTTCCAGATCGTTCAACTGCCCCATATATTGCATTTTAAAACCGGGGATCAGCATCACATCTTCGGGTTTGAAACCATTGATGACAAACTCATCAATCACCTTGTCTGCGAGTTCTGCCCATGCTTCCTGTAGGGTTGCACAAGCTGTACTCTTTTCTTCATCGCTGCCGAACTGGGCAACACCGATATCCACGGATTTATCGTAGCGATATTCGAAATCGGCGCAGGCGCAACCGAAGGCAGAAAAACCTGCGGCCCATGCCGGGACAATAACATCCTTAAAGCCCACACCTTCCGTATAGCCGTAGGTATGGACAGGACCGGCACCACCGTAAGAGAAACAGGTGAAGTCCGCCGGGTTGTACCCCTTGGCACTGATATTGGCCCTTAGGTATTCAGACAGGGTCAGATCCAGCAGTTCGATAACACCGGCCGCTGCATCTTCAATGGAAAGGCCCAGCGGGTCCGCAATTTGATCCTTGATATGTTGGCGGGCCCGTTCAATATCGAGCTTGATGGCCCCGCCAAGGAAATTTTGCGGATTCAAATATCCAAGAACAACATGACAATCGGTAACAGAAACCGTATCCAGACCACTATCGGCCCAACAGGTGCCTACACGATAGCCTGCGCTGTCCGGTCCCAATTTAATGGACTTGCTATAGGGATCAAGGCGAACGAAGCTACCGGCTCCCGCTCCTACAGAGTCCATAGCGACCAATGGCAGGGACAGGACAAGACGGGCCATGTCCGGATCAGACTTGATGGCGAAATTACCTTTAGTGATCAAGGCAACATCGAAACTTGTGCCACCAATATCTGAACAGGCGATATTTTCATGCCCCAGTGCTTCCCCAAGCAGTTTGGAGCCAATAACCCCACCGATGGGGCCGGAAACAATGGTTCTTGCCAGTTCCTTGGCTTTCCAGCTAATGGTCCCGCCATGGGTTGCCATGACACGCAGATCAAATTTCCCGCCATGCTTTTTGAAACGGTCGCTGACTTTTTGCAAGGTTTGACGTGAAGGTTCTGCACCGTAGGCTTCCAGAATGGTGGTATTCATCCGGTGGCTTTCCTTACGCGAAGGGTAATAGTCAACAGAAGCAAAAACCGGAATATCACTTCCCAGTTTTGCCAGCTCTTCCTTCACAATGTCACGGCAACGTTTTTCACTAACTTCATTCTTGTGAGATTGAAGAAGACAAATAACAATGGCCTGAGAACCGACTTCAACAAGTTCACGTGTAACTTGGCGCACTTCATCCTCGCGTAGCGGAATAACAACTGTGCCTTGAACATCTGTGCGTTCCGTTACCCCACGTGTGCGCGATACGGGAACCAGCGGTTCATCATATCGGTGGGTGTTCAGGTGAAGCCTATCTTCAAGGGCATAGCCGAGATAACTTTGAATCGCGCGCCCCATGGAATGGATTTGTTCAAACCCCTTGTTACAAATCAGGCCAACATCCAGTCCTTTGCGCATCAGCGTCCGGTTCAACATGGCTGTACCGGAATAAACGCAGGTGAGCAGTTCCGGATAAACATCATTCACACCACGCTGCCAATGCGCCAGTGCGTCTTCGGATGAATTGTAAATTGCAAGCGATTCATCTTCTGGGTTACTTTGTGCCTTTCCGACAACAAAGCGCCCATCGGACCGCACAAAAAAGGTATCAGTCATTGTGCCACCGGCATCAATGCCCATTACCTGTATCGGAAAATCCTGGTTTTCCATTCTTACCTCCTTGTTAGGGTCAATCTTTTGTGGAAGGGAAGAGCCCCTTCAAACAAGGAATTGCAACAGATATGCCAGACAAAAATAAAATATAAATAATTGTTTTTATTATATTTTTAAATTAGGTCTTACTGGTTTTCGCGACTGCACCTTGACCGGTTCGCGTTTGCAAACCGGACGCTATCGAACGCTAAAACGAAAAATACCGCTTGATTTAACCAAGCGGTATTTAAGAAAAATGAGGCAGGAACACCCTGTTTCTGGAAATAACTTACCTCGAAAAAAACATTTTATTTGCCACATCGCGGTCAATTGCATAGCGTTTCATTTTTTCATAGAGGGTGCTTTTGGCAATGCCGAGCTTTTTGGCAGCACGCGTACAATTGCCGTTCGTTGTGACCAGCATGTTTAAAATAGCTTGTCGCTCATTTTCAGCCAGACTGTTTGCCTCAAAGGTCCCCTGTGCAGAAGCTGGAGGACTTAGCGAATTATGAACAATTGGCGGAGAAAGCATTTCAGGCGGTAAATCCATAACCTCCAACGCGTTTCCTTGTGCGAGTAAAAGCATACCTTCCACAACATTGCGCAATTCACGTACGTTACCCGGCCAACTATAACCTTGCAGGATTTCCATGGTTTCGATTGTCGGATGTTTCAGGGGAACATTGAAACGTTCAGACGCGAGTTTCAAAAAATGTTGGACCAATCGGGGAATATCATGTGGCCTTTCTTTCAAGGCTGGGATATGCAAGACAGTCACCGCCAAGCGATAAAATAAATCCATCCGGAAATTGCCCGCATTGATTTCTGCACGCAGCTCACGGTTTGTTGCCGCAACAATACGGACGTTTACTTTTCTGGGTGTATGTTCCCCCAGACGATAAACCTCTCCATCTTCCAGAACGCGCAAGAGATGGGCTTGCAAGTCCAGAGGCATTTCACCGATTTCATCCAGAAATAGGGTCCCTCCATCTGCGGCTTCGAACTTGCCAGCCATACCGCCTTTTTTTGCACCGGTAAAAGCACCCTCAACATATCCGAATAATTCACTGGCCAGCAGATCGCGGGTCATGCTGCCGCAATTTAAAGGAACAAGCGGCCCTTTCGCCTGCGGACCGGCATTATGCAAAGAGCGGGCAAACAGTTCTTTCCCACTGCCTGTAGGGCCGAGTAAAAGGACTGGAACATGTAATTGGGCAAGGTGCTGGATTTTGGACTTCAGTTGAATGATTGAAGGACTATCACCGACAATTTCATTGAGAATAGGTTGTTCCTGTTGATGAGTCTTTTTCTCCAAAGAAAAAATACGGGAATGGCTTTGAGCAACAGGCAAAGCAAGAATGGTTCCCAGAGCTTCGTTGCGATCAATGACGGGCTCCAGCCAATCCGGACTAAGCCATTCAGGGAGGTCCGTTTCATGCCCATTTTTTTGGGGACGCCGGGGTGTGACACGCCAGTTGCTGCAATCGCCTAAATCCAACCCCTTGCTGTTGAGAAAAAGACTGGCACTTTCATTAGCCCGCACCATCCGGCCACGGCGATCAAAAATCATCATGCCGCTGTTACCCCAGCGTTTCCCGTGGGAGAGCGTGACATCCAACAGGCGGGAACGTTTTTCCATTTCCATTTTGCCTAAACGGGACTCAATCCGCCCTGCACCTGAAACGGCCAAGGCAAGACAATGGGTATTATGCGCCCCGCTTAAACCTGAAATATCAAGAATGCCAATAATAGATTCATCAAAGGGATCGCGAATAACACTGGCTGAACAGGTCCATTGCTTGATCCCTTCGCAGAAATGTTCCGCAGCACTTATTTGAACAGGCGTTCCCGTTACAAGGGCCGTTCCGATGGCATTGGTTCCCCCACCGCTTTCATTCCAAAGCGCCCCGGGAACAAGGCTAACCGCTTGGCCGTCATCTTTTGCGTGGGGGTCGCCTTCCACAGACAGGATAATTCCTTGTGGGTCCGTCAAAATCATCATGGTGCCGGATTCAATCAGGAACTCCCGCGCTTGCACCATGACCGGCCGCGCGGCTTCAATCAAGTCTGCATGGCGGTCTTGTAAACCATATAATTCGTCATTTTTCACGGCAATGGGGGCTGCATGACGAACCGGATTGACACCCTGATCGACACATCGCATCCATGAATCCTCAATCATTCGCCTGATTGCATCCTCAGGAACGCCATCCCCGGAAACAAAGCGTTCCCAAGCATGCATGACCGATTTTTCACCGCCGTGACCCGGTTCATGTTTCATTTCCAGGTCGCTCATCTATTCTCTCCCTGTGAGAGGTTGAAGCTTTCCCCTTTTCGTATTTTTTGTTTATTCTATTTCTATTTTAAACTTCAGGGCAACTTAAATTATGCCTTCGACATTAT
This sequence comes from Terasakiella sp., assembly GCA_050297075.1. GTDB lineage: Bacteria > Pseudomonadota > Alphaproteobacteria > Rhodospirillales > Terasakiellaceae > Terasakiella. Next base: position 86,837 of record JBNKSC010000023.1, on the reverse strand, counting down.
CTTGCCTTTTGCCCTTGTTCCCGATGTTTTTAAGCTTTTATTCCTTCCTGCCTTACCTTTTGGTGATCTATCATTAAATACAAATTTCATGCCAGCCGACAACATAAGGTTTTACCCCATATCGGAAGAAAACATGGTTTGATTTGCGGACAACAGCGTCTGAAAATCGAACACACCGTACGAAAATCAAACGCTGAGTTCATTGGTCTTTATCCGCAAAAATGGATCGGGAGTTCCTCACGCCAAATCCATTTCTGCCAAACATGTCCAGTTTATGAGTTTATGCCTTAGACAATAATTTGGTCCAGATCTGTAAATTCAATGATCTCACCGTTATCCAGTTCAATCTGACCACTCGCATCACCATCGAAAACAAGTTCGCTTGAGGTTGAATGATTGCTGTCAATGCTGCCATGGTCCAGTGAAACGATCCCTGACAGGTTCGGATCAGCAGCAGAAGTCATGGTAGCTGTGCCATTCGCATCAACATTGAACAACCAGTCTCCCTCACCGCCAGCACTGCCGCGCAGGAAGAGCATATCTTCGCCCTGCCCGCCCTGAACGGAATGCACATCACCCAGATTAATGACGAACTGTTCATCTCCATCGCCACCGCTCAGCATCACGCCGTTGGTTCCCCACATCACATCAGCCATCGCATCATCAGAAAGTGACGCGCCAGAACCACCAATATTGGTTGTGGTTTCAACACTCCCGGCTTTGCCGCTTTCGTCATAAGATGTAATTTGAATCTCACGCATACCGGTGGAAAAATCACCTGTGGAATTGGTCAAAACGACCTTTTCGGCCAGATCTGCATAAGTGGCATGGTCCGCAGTCCCCTGAAACGACAGCGTTGATGTGGATTGATCATAGGTAACCGTAATGTCGGTTCCATCAACCACAATTGCACCGGCGTTGTTCATGGAAATATCCACACCGTGCAGCCCAAGCGCATCCCCAAGGGAAACCCCGCTGGTGATTTGGAAGTCCATCCCCGTCAACTCGCTGCCGTCCACATCGGAAATGCCAATCTGCAAACCGGGGTCGGTTGCATCGGGAACAACGGTCAAAGGATCAACAATCAGACCAGAAACGGCCTGATCTGCAACCGGAACAGAGACCACAGCAGCATCATTAACAGCTTCCACATTGACATCCAATGTCCCTATGGTGCTGTGTGTTTGTCCGTTTTCCAGAGATTGCGCATCAATCTGAAGCTGGAAGGAACCATTATAATTTTCAGGTGGCACAATCTTCAGGTCTGAAATCTGCGTCTGGTCAATAATCCACTGACCGTTTCCATCCGCACTGATTGTGGTTCCACCGGAAACAAATACACTGCCAGCCGGGGCATCGGTAATAACCAGTTGCAGGCTTTCAGAACCATCTGTATCGCTCAGGCTGGCGTCGATATCCAGCGCAATCCCCCCAGATTGATCTTCACTGCCGACCGCCTGAAACGCATCCTGTGCACCACTGAGATCGTTGATCACCAGATTAACCGCATCCGGTACCCCCGTCAGACTGACGTTGAAGTTTTCAACCAGACTATGAGCAACGCTATCTCCATCAATGGTGGTGGCAACGGCTTTCATGTCATAGCCGCCAGAGGCATTGGCCGGACCGACAAAATGAACAATTGTAATTTGTGCCGCTGTGAAGTACCAGGCCCCACTGTGCGCCCCCCCGCTGACCGGAACCGGGTCATTGTTAGCATCCAGAACCGGTTTGCCATTTCCGTCAATCTGTATTTCAACACCAATTGTGTTACCGGACCCATCTGTGAAATGTGCCCCATCGGGTACATCAGAGATGGTCACGATCATGTTTTCATCCGTATCAGTCAATGCAGCATTGATGCTGAGCGCGACTTCCAGATCTTCCGACCCGAATGCAGCAACCGGGTCAATATCCGGGGTATCGGCAACACCGGATACAGACACGGTAAAGCTTTGTGTCGTTTCTTCGATATCGTCGTTGGATTTTTCAATACTGAACGTTTTCAGTTCCAGATTCATGGTACCGCTGAAGTTGCGGGGCGGCAAAATGGACACATTGGAAATATCGCCCGTACTGGTATCAATATTGGCATTTTTAATCGTCCATGTGCCATCACCATTATTGGATGCCCCGCGCACAACGGCCCCATCCGGCACACCGGTTACCATAACCGTCATGCGCTCAGAAGCATAGGTGCCGACCACATCCGGATTAAAGGCCTGTAAGTCCAGATCAATCACACTATCTTCTGCACCGCTTGCATTTGTTGCAGATAGTTGTGCCCCATCAGCCACACCTTCAATGCCAACAGATATACTGCCTGTAACGGTTTTCGCAGCCCCTGTTTGATCCTGAAATTCCGTTTCAAGCTGCAAATTGATGGTCCCGTCAAAATTGGCAGGGGCTTCAAGGCTCAGCCCTGTGATATCAATTGATGAAACACCGTCAATGCTGCCGGTTGCAATGACGAAATCGCCATCCCCGTTTGCCGTCAGTTCCACACCGTTTTGATAGAGTTTTGCCCCTGTCGGCAGATTGGAAATCTTGACTTGATCCACGGTCATCCCTTCGGACAAATCATCATCCAATTGTGACAAGGTCAAATCAAGCGGGATCAACCCACCATCTTCCGCCAGGTTTGCCCCGCTCGCAGCACCGCCGCTGAAGCTACCGCCATCTGTCACCGGTGACAAATCAGCCACAACAAAGTCATTCGTCGTTGTAGAGGAGGTCACCCCGTTTGCATCAATACTGATAACAGTCACATCAATTTGAATTTCACCGGCATAATCTGCGGGCGGTTTGATTGTCACATCACCACGCTCAGCATAAGGAACAACCCATGACCCATCAACCGGGTTCAGATATGCCCCACTGATGGATGCCCCATTCGGCAGGTTGGTAATAACAATGGCAGAGGGTGTCGCGCCCGCCTGATTAACGGTCATGGTCATGCCGGACAGGTTGAAACTGACATCCTCATCGCCGGTGATGGAGGAAGATACCCCCGGTCCTGTCGGAGATCCCCACGGGTCGGTATTCCAGTCACCGCCGCCTCCGTTGGTACCGTCAAAATTTATATTGATGTCAATCGGGTCCATGGTGTGGCGGTCCAGACCGCCATCCGGGTCGTTATCTTCGACAACCGCACGGATTTGAATGGTTGCGGACCCACTGTATGGCGAGCTGATTGACAAAGTGGAGACATCAACGCTTGACGGGACAAACCAGGTTCCCCCCCCGGCACTGAAACCATCAGACAAACTGACCCCATCAGGTACATTGCTCACAACATAGTAGGCACTTTCACTGCCGTCCGTATCGGCAAAGGCCACATCCACACCCAACGCCAAAGTATCACCTGCATCACCAGAGACATTCGCATTGGCACTAAAGGTCGAAAGCGGATCAGCATCCGCACTGATCTTGACCGAACCATTGACCGTATTTTGCGCTGTTGAACCATCAACATCGGTGGATGTCACTGTCATACTGACAGGAATATCTGCGGACCAGTTTAAGGGCACACCTTCCAGCACAACACCACTCAGGGTACCGCTTTCCGCATCATAGCCCGCTGTGTTGCTGTCTACTGCAATGACCAGATCATCCCCCGCACCCAGATTATAGGTCTGGCCATCATAAACCAGTTGCAGGTTTGTGCCCCCGGGCAGGCCACTATCATCCACATTGATGCGAATTTCCGTAATGGTTTCCTGGCTTTCTGCTGTTCTGTCAGACGGAACCGCATTGATACTGAGATTAACGCTTTGCGTATCTTCAATCACACTTGCAGAAATAGACGCCGTGGGCTGGTCGGCTTCAGCTTCAATGACAAACTGCACAGTACGCGTCACCGCGTTGACATCCCCATCATTTTCAGTGGAGATGAATTTGACGGTCATTTCCTTGGTACCGGCAAAGTTATGTGATGTTGTCACCCGTACATCACCGATATGGTCGGCTTCTACCGCCCATTTACCGTTGCCGATATATTTCAGATAATCCTCATTCCCCGATGTCATGGCAACATCCACGCCACTTGGAATATCGGAAATGACAATAGACAGGGTTTCAGAACCGTCCGTGTTATCCTTGGACGCATACTGAATAAAGTTCGGGTCGATAACTGTATCTTCATCCCCGTTGATGACAACCGTTCCTGCCGGCACTTGCGGCGCATCAGCAACACCGATGACATTGACCTCAATCGCCGATGTAATTTCTTCGAAATCACCGTTACTGGCTTCTGTTGAACGGACTTTCAGGTCAATGGTGAAGTCTTCATTTGAATCTTCGGGGGGGCGAACATACAGGTCCCCCCACTCATCATTGGTGAAATACCAGTGCGTCCCATTGGCATCCGCAGTAATGCTGCCATCAGGTCCAATATTGACACGTTGACCGATTGCATTGCCAGCCCCGTTGTAGAAGGCTGAACCTTCCGGGATATCCCCCATCAACACGCTCAGGCTTTCAGAACCATCGGTATCGCTGCCCAGTGCCGGGCGAATATCAAGGGCGATATTTGTATCTTCGTCTCCTACCGCATTCTTGGTAATGACCGAAGGCGTATCGGCATCGGCGTTCACTTTTACCGTAAAGTTCTCAGTCGTAGCAGCCCAGCGAGTCTTGACCTGCCCATTGCTTTCCAGTTCTTTGGTAAAGACAGTGTATCTTAAATCAATACCATCTGTATTATGGGTTTCTGCTGGCGGTTTCAGAACGACTTCGTCCAATCGGCTTCCATTCAAGCTCCAGAAGGAACTATATTTCGTTGCCGTGGAATAATTCCCCAGATCATCCAGATAACCGACTTCCCAGTCACTGGGAACATCATACAGCCGGAAATTTGTCAGGGCTTCCGAACCATCCGTATCCACCAACTGGGCATCCAGCCCCAACTCAATGTAGGTATCTTCCGTACCTGTCACCACGCCGTTTACATCAGCTTGGCCGACATCAATAACTGGCGCATCCGCAACGGACTTGACGGTGATTGTTCCGTTCCCGGTGACTGTGTTTGTATCACCCGAACGCGCCTCAATGGTTGTAACCGTCAAGGTCAGGTCAATATCGTCTGCATTATGCTGTTCCGGGAAGAACACAACGTTATCCAGTTGATATTCCCCGGCCGTTCCGGTTGCGCTCAGATTACTGACCGGGATGGTCCAGCTGTAGCTGCCATCACCATTATCAGTTGGGGCCAGCGTTGCGCCCCCCAGTTCAAGATGCCCGGCAAGCATATCAGCATCAGATGAGGTAATAACCACATTACCCGTAAAGGATTCAGAACCGTCTGTATCAACCAGTCGAATGACAGGTGAATATTCAATACCGCCAACCTGATCTTCATTTCCTGTTTCAGCTGCCGTAAAACGCACACCATCCACAGTTGGAGAAATTTCAAGGGTCAATGTTTCAGCAGAACTGATCGCTGTACCGTCCCGGCTCAGTCCCGTTCCATTCAAAGCGCTATCATCCAGATTTGCATCATCTTCTGTTGAAACAGCCTTGATATCGAAATGAATGGCATCTCCACTGGCTGAACTTGACCAGTTTTCAGCCCCGCCTACATAAACCTTGCCGGCAAACAGGTCGGCAGCCGAAACTGTCCAGTAGCCTTCTGCCGGAAGGTCGACATATTCATTCGATGAAATGGTCGCATCATCGGAAATGGCAAGACGCGTTCCATTCTCTTGCGGGGAAATCCGAAACATCAGTGTTTCTGACCCGTCATCACTTGTTGCCTGATCCGCAGAATTGGCTTCCGTCAAATCACCATCCACAGCAAACCCGCCTGCAACCGATGTGCGCAGGTTATACATGGTATCTTCAACAATGAACTGCGTTTCAGAAACCACATCCACCGTTGGCAGATCTGCATCCCCAAAGACTTGAACCTCAACGGTTTTGGTGGCTGTGGTTGTTTTGACAGCCACCTGATTGCCCGTTGCAGATTCTTCCGTTGTGACTTTTACGGTCAATTGGAAGTTGTCGTTGCTGTCTTCGGCCATTTTGATTTGCAGGCCGGAGAGTTCATTTTGCGTAAAGGAATATGCCCCGGTCGGTTGACCGCTTCCATCCAGAATGGCTGTGCCCTGATTAAGCTGGGCATCGGTTGGAATACCTTCCAGAACAATGGATGTTATGGTTTCTGATCCGTCTGTATCTGTCAGGGAAACCCCAACGTCCAGATCAAACCACTGATCTTCCACCCCCACACTGGATGCCGTGATCGCGGCATTATCGGCAACAGCCTTGACGGTGACATTCACCGCACTCACACTATCGGATGTATCCGGCGCAACGCTGTCTGTAATCGGGGTGTCCGATGCCGTTCCCGCATCCACATCTGCCGCTACCGCACGCAACTGGAAGGAAATATCGCTTTCGCTGTGTTGATTGGTGGTTTGGTTCCAGCGAATTTGAATATTGTCCAGATTGCCGCTCACGTCATAACGGCCATTGACCTGAGCCACTGCATTGTGACTATCAGCATATCGGACCTCGACACCACTTGGCAGGTTTTCAATATAAACCGCCAGACTTTCCGTGCCGTCTGCCGCATTTACATTTGCATCCAGGTCAAGGGTAATCCAGCTGTCTTCATTGCCTGCGCCCGTTCCTGAAACACTGGGGTCAACAATCCCTACATCCACATGCACACTTTGCGGCCCTGTCACGGCCTGATCGTTGTTTGCCCCTTCTGTTGTCTGACTGAAAATACGCACATCGAAATCATCACTGACATTGGTATCCTGACGTACCTGAAGGGATGCAACATCGCCCTGATCCACAACCCATGTCCCGGCAGGCAGGGTGGTCCCATCAGCCAGAGTGACCGAACTTGTCAATTTGGTGCCCGCATTGAAACTGACCCCATCCGGCACATCGGCGATATAGACAGACAGGCTTTCAGAACCATCCGCATCCACCAGCGCGGTGGTGATATCCATATCGATCCAGGTATTTTCCATACCCGCAACATCATCTGCCGCCAGCGTTGGTGCATCGGCAACGGCCTCGAAATGAACCGTTTCGTCGTATTCTCTGCTAAATGTATCGCCACCGGCTTCTCTGACATTTATTCGGAAAGTCCAGTCTGCATCACCGCTATAATGTTCCTTTGGGATCGCATAAACGTCTTCGATTTCATCCTCGCTAAATGTCCAGACTCCACTGGACAGGGTACCAATAGGGTCACCGGCACTATCTTGAAAGCTGAAGCCATTCGGCACACCCTCGATTTGTACCGTCACGGTTTCAGAGCCGCCATCCAGATCATCACCACTAAGTTCCAGATCAATTTTCAGGCGTGTGTCTTCCACACCGTTGTTGAAGGAAATATCCAGTTCACGTTCATCGGCATTATAAACAGGGTCTTCAATAATTTCTTCTTCAGGGTCTTCCGGGCTGTCCTCTTCCTGAGGAAGGATTTCCTCAGGTGCGGCAGCGGCCTGCACACCGTTGTCTTCTGCTTCTTCAGGAAAAACCGGAGGTTCATCTTGCGGCACAATACGTTCATCAACAGGCTGGTTTACTTCCTCTTGGGGGGCGGCTTCTTCTTCAGCGCCACCCTCTCTTTCTGGTACAAAGGAGGGGGTCACATTATCAAAGGCGACACCAACGGAATCATCAACACGTTCTACGTTGTGGTCTTCACGTTCGACTTCTGCTTCATCAATAATCACTTCTTCCGGTGCGCGGGCACCAGCAAGAGTCGTTTCATAGGTTTCACGGTTTGTACTTTGCACGTTGGCATTTTGAACAGCATCTTCCTGTGAAGGGTCACTCCCATTTACCAGCGTGTTGTCCTGTGCATCATCAAGGGAGTTAAAGCCTTTTCCAGCCAGTGACAATTCGTCATAGGCGCTGTCACCGCCCTGTTCCTGAATATCTTGATCTTGACCGTATTCATCAACCATAATGATTACTCCACCTAATTCCTTAGCGTTCTCTGAAAGATTGCTGTAGCGAGACGTAAATTGGTTTCAGCAAATATTGAAAAAGAGTTTTATGACCGGTCAAAATGTCGGCCTGAACCGTCATCCCCGGTAAAATTCGGTTTTCTGAAGAATCGGAACCGACATAAGGCAGATCAAGTGTGACAATCCCCTTATAGTACGGTGTTCCGTCCTTTTCATCGATGTAGGTGGTCGCCGAAATATTCTCCAGCTCACCGCTCACCGAGCCATAGCGGGCAAAATCAAAACTTGTGACCTTGACAGTCACATTCTGCCCCAGATTAACATGCCCTACATCTTTAGTACTGATGCGTGTTTCAATGCGCAATTCATCATCAATGGGGACGATGTCCATCAAAATGCCGCCGGGTGCAATCACCCCTCCTTCACTGCGCACCTTGATGTCCTTCACAAACCCGTGGACCGGCGCAACAATGTTCAATCGCGTGACCCGATCTTCAAGTCTATGGATCAACTCACGGACTTGTACGATTTCAGCCGTGACAACATCCAGTTCCCCCAAGGTATTTTTTCTTTCTGTCTTATCGAGATCAAGAATACGTTCTTCGATCTCGCCAAGAGCTTCTATTGCAGCCTGTTCCTGACCGACCAGTCGGCTGAACTCGCTTTCCATGGCTGCGTATGTTCTTTTGACTTCCAGATATGCGACCTTGCTCCCATGACCTTTTTCAAAGAGCTGTAAACGCATCCCAACTTCTTCACTAATCAGATTAAGTTGACGCATAACCGCATTCTGTTGTTCCTGCGCGGCCTTAATTTCTTCATTTTTCTGTTCCTGTTGTTGCAGGAAGACCTGTTTCTGAGATTCAACACGCTCAACAAAAGAAGTGTAGATATTTTGCTGATCGTGGATCATGGCATATGCCGTGCCTTTCCATTTGGAGAAATCGGGTTCCCGGCCTTCTGCAATGGCGCGCAAACGTTCTTCACGCAGTTCCAGAACCAATAGTCGCTGCTGGTTTTGTTGCAGTTCCGCACCCACCTGTTTTTCATCCAGTTCAACAAGCAATTGTCCGGCCTGAACCACTTCGCGTTCTTCAACATGCGTTGCTTTGACAATCCCCCCTTCAAGATGCTGTACAGAGCGCACAGACCCTTTAGGAACAACTGACCCAAACGTAACGGCGACTTCTTCAACTTCCATAAAATTCGACCAGACAACAAAAGCGACCAAAATCAGGGTCACAATGTAAACAGCCATTTTCGACAGACCGGAAACACCCTGTTCTTCCAACTGAACATACTGGGCCATAAACCGGATCTGACGCGAAGCGGTTTTTTTCTTGATGCCATTTTCTTGTACTGCTTCAACCATAATATGCCTTTTAGAAAACCCCTTGAGGAAGTCGTTCCAGAACCTGTTGCGCAGGCCCGGCCATACGCACCACGCCGCCATCCAGATAGATAATTTTGTCTGCAATCTTGAGGTGACTGGGACGGTGTGTCACCATCAGAACTGTTGAATGCCCCTTGATCCGCTTCAGTGTGTCCATGAAAGCACTATCACTTTCAAAATCCAGCCCGTTCGCCGGTTCATCCAGCAACAAAATGGGGGGGCGCCTGAGATAGGCTCTGGCCAGAGACATACGCTGTATCAGATTATCCGATATCAAATCTGTCCGCGCATCCCCAATACGGGTCATGAGTTTTTCCGGTAAAGCCTGCATGTCGTCCCAGGCATTGGCTTCGCGTAAAGCCCATTCCAGTTCTTCGTCACTGGCAGTTGGGTCTGACAAACGCATGTTTTGCGCAATCGTCCCAAAAAAGACTTCGTTACTTTGCGGAACATATGCAATGGATTGGCGCAACAAAATGGGGTCCATTTGGCGAATATCCACATCATCAACCGTGATGGAACCCGCCTGTGGCCCATACATGCCCAAAAGCATTTTAAGCAAACTGGATTTCCCGCAACCGTTTGGACCGATCAACGCCACGATCTCGCCCGGTTTGGCTTCAAAGTTAACGCCAACAACAGCCGGGTCCGTATCTGCGGTGTAACGCATAGAAACCCGGTTAAAGACAATATGGCCTTTAAGACGTGGAAAATAGCCTTCCATTTGGCCTTCATCACGTTCGGCCTTTAATCCCATCAATGCGTCAATTTGCTTCATGGAAGAACGCACCTGTTCCAATTGGGTCATTCCGACAAAGGCAATTTGGATAGGACGCAAAATCCACCAGACCATAATCATGGAGGCCAGCAGCCCCCCCACTGACATACTGCCGCCAATGACTTTAAACACCCCACAGGTCAGGGTTGCCAGACCTGAAGCGACAATCACCCCCTGTGCAACCGACATGCATACGGAAGAAAACTGGGCAGAGCGGAAATTCTTCATACTGGCCTCTGCCGACATATGGCGATAGCGTTCCGCCCAAACACCTTCTGCCCCGCAATCCTGCAAGGCATTGCGTTTGGAAATGGCTTCCGTAATAAATTCATGCTTCTTGGTAGAGGCACGTGAAGCCTCTGCGACACGTTCACGCAGGATCGGCAGCATGATACGCAACATGATGGCAAAAATGATCAAAGTGCCGAGGGGCACAAGAACAAGTGTGCCCCCAAGAAATGTCATTGTAATGACAAATATGATGGCGAAAGGAGCTTCGAAAACAGTCGATGCTATCGGGCCTGCGAAAAAGTCACGTACCGTTTCAAAGTCACGCAATCGCGAAATCTGTGAACTGGTATTGGACATTTCAGTGTAGGACGGCGGCAGGAACATCAATTTCCTAAAGATGGCCCGCCCAATGATATGGTCCAGCCGCCCGCCAATATAGGCAATCGTTTTGGACTTCAGACCTTTCAAAAAGAAATCGCCCAGCAAGGCAATGGCTACACCGGCAATCATCATCCACAACATGCTGTTGGAGCCGGTGGCAACATATTTGTCGTAAACCGCCATAATGAATAACGGTGTCGCAAGGGCCAGAATATTGCCGACCATACTGATCATCAATGTTCTCAGGATCAGCCCCCTGAAGCGCGAGAAAATATTGCTGATATAGCCCTTTGAGATGTTTTGTTTGACGTTTTCATCAGAGCCTAACGGCAAAAAGACATAGGCATCACCGGAAAGTTTGCTGGCTTCCAGCTTTTCTGCTGCCTCTGTTTCCGTATTAAAAATGTCCAGCATATTGCCTTCGCGCCCCATCACGACAAAGGCTTTTCCCTTCTTAGGTAAGAACAGGCAGGGCAGAATGCGGGGGTCAAGTTCATGAAGGCGAATTTCTATACGCTCGCTTCTAAAGCCCAGCTTGCCAACAACATTCAACAAGTCGGTCAAATCAAGTTCATCGGCAAAATGTGGCAGAGCTTCCGAAAGGGAACGCTGCGAACCTTCCCAATCAAGGGCCGTCAACAAGGGCAAAAGGCAGGCAGCCATGTCCGTTAATGCTTTGAAACCACCAAGTTTGCCGGACATAATCTGGTCTTGCGACAGATTATCGCGTTCCGCGGCAATCCCCCATTCTATAGTGCTGACATCTGCTTTAACCGACATGACTATTCTCCCGCCATTTTTTGGGAAGCTTGTGAGTCATCCGGGGTCTCGCTCCGGCTTGTCGCCGGTTTGGGTGTTGAATTGGAAATGGCCGTTGGAACCGGGCCAAGCTCACGTTTTATTAATTTGCGATCACTGATTTCAAACGTTCTATCCGCAATTCGCAACAGGGACGGCCTCGGTGAGACCAGAACAAGTGTGCTCTCCCCCCTCAGCTTGATCAAATATTCACGCAGAAAAACATCACCCGGTCCATCAATGGAGGCATTGGCCTCATCAAACAAAATAATGCGTGGCTGAAACACCAACGCCCGTGCAATCGCTATGCGTTGGCGAATACCACGGGGCAAGGCATCCATACCACTGTTGCCAATCATTGTTTCATACCCTCTGGACATTTTGGCAACGACTTCGTTCAAGCCCAGACCTTCCGCCAAAACCAGAGCATTCTTGCGATAAGAACGATCAAACATCGTCAAGTTTTCAAGAATGGTGCCATTAAAGACCACCCCGTTTTGCGGCAGGTAGGCAATGCCACTTCCTTTCAGCGCAGCACTGGCATAATGGCTCAGAGGGATGTCATTAATCGTAACTTGTCCACTTGTTGGTTCCAGTGTCCCTCGCATAAGGCCCAGAAATGTTGATTTACCGACACCGTTACCACCGGAAACGCCAACACATTCACCTGCCTGAACCTCCAGATTGAGGTTTTCAAATAGCGCCGGAGATTCCCCAAAACCGAATGACACATCTTTCAGGCAGATGTGTCCTTTTCGAATTTTATGAAAACAATCAGGCTTGTCCTCCCGAACAGGCAAATCAAAGATACCCGTTATTTTTTCGCGTGCCAGAAGCACACTTTGTAAGCGGCTCCATAAACCTGTCAGCCTTTGAAAAGGTTGCATGGCCCGCCCGGACAGCAATGTGCAGGCCGCCAGGACACCGACCGTAATATCGTGACTGATCACATATGTACTGCCATATGCAGCAACCCCGACCATGGTAATCTGGGAGAAAATGAAGTTGATATGCTGGCTTGCCGTATCTTGGCGCACCATTTCCTGATCTGCATCGGCAACGCTATCTTGAAGGCGTGAATAGCGTTGCTCCATTTGGGACTCCATGCCCATGGACTTGATGGTGTGGATACCGTTCAAGATTTCAATCTGGAAATTCAGCCGACGATCTTTCCAGAGATTATACCGTCTTAAAGCCTTGCCCAGATTAATGCCGTAAAAATAGGATGTGATACTGAAAAGCGTTAAAACGATTAGCGGGACCAGAACAATAGGACCACCCAACACATACACCATGCCCAGAAACACAAATACAAACGGTATGTCCACCAGCGAAGCCACCATTTGCCCACTGTAATATTCCCGGGAAGAACGCATACTGGACAGCCGTTCCAGTGTATCACCAATACCTTCTTTGTTTTCACCCTGGTTCTGAGCGTTGAGAACACGTTCAAAGGCTGCGCAACTCAGACGATGTTCAAACTTCGTCCCTACCCAGCTAATGATATTGCCACGCGCAACCCTAAGGAGGGTTTCAAGGCTGACAGCAAACAGAACCCCCATGACAAGAACAATCAACGTCCCGAATGAGGTATTGGGAATAATGCGATCATAAACCTGAAGAAGAGACAAAGGCAGCGCAAGCGAAAGAATATTCATGACCAACGAGGCGATGATGATTTCCATCATGGCTGAGCCAAGACTTGAATACTTGGCCAGAGGGTCTTTTAGGCGCCTTTTCCCGCTTGCTGACATAGAATAATAATCTTGCATGTGAAAGTGATATGAATATTAGGTACAACCTAGGCATATCAAAGTATGTCACTTTACGGCAATCACGTTTTTTGCAATATATTTCATTCTGAGGAATCTAATACTTTCGGTCTATGTGTTTTACTTAATTCCCCAAAAGCCAGGTACAATCTCCACCTTATTAAGGTTGGATATAAAATCTTTTATATTTCAATAATATAAACATATAATTAGAAAAATCTAAAAAATATACATTCTCGTAAATTATCCTCGTAATTTACAGTATTTTCTTTTATTCAATTATTTAGTTTTTTCATCAAATTATTGTGTAGTACACAAAAATAACTAACTACGTGATGTGTATAAAATAAAATAAATTATAAGGTTCTATTTTGTTTTTATTCTGCGAATCGTTATTTTCTTGATACAGTCTCAGCATCAGGCACCACTATTCAATCAGAGATAACGCCCCTTCTCTGAATTCACGGGAGTATCCATTGAGACAGCCCCGTGGGGCCGTCCCCTAAAATTGGAGCCCCTCATTGCCAAGGAAGAGCTCCCCCCACATCTCTCTTGTCACGAGATTAGAGGTCTGTTGAAACAGGAAAATTATAAGAAAAACATAAACTCAGGCTTCAATTTTCAAGCCATATTCATCATGGGCCGCTTCCTGCAACCAAAGCCAGACGTAATCAGCAAAGCTTCGGCGCACAACAAGCGCCCAGTCGTTTTGCGTCTCGCGCAGGATGACGGCCTGTGTTTTTGCAAAAACGGATGTCACCACCTTATTGATGGGAAAGTTTGTATCATGAACATCATAAGGCGTGGATTTTTTGAGAACATCTACAACATGTTCCCCGCTGAGCTTCAGCACAGTTTGACCACCGGACACATTTACAATCGCAAAATGTCCGTCCAGTTCTTTGCGCAATGCCGCTTCAATATTGAAACATTCGTCACCGGGTAAAAGAAGCAGCCATTCATCCGGAGAAATCCAGCACAATCGCATCGTATCATTTACGCTGCTTTGCAGTTTGCCGGGAAGTTCAAGCCCCAGAACTTTCAAGATAGTGGCCTTGAAGTTGCCCTCTTCGGCATTCCCGCGAATGACCAAATGTCCGTGCAAAGCTTCCTCTTTCAAGCAAACACCGGCTTTTTGCGGTGCACTTTTTGCAATTTCTGCAAAACCGGCGTGATAAAGCGGGCTTTCGGCGCGCGGGTCGATCCCTTTTGGAAGCTGATCCATCATTTCAACCTGTTTCACAGTATTCGTATTCATTTGCTCAGACATTTTGACGTTCTCCCTTGGGATCCAGGAAAATAGGACTACAGATTTCAGCTTCAATCACACTGCCATCTACCTGCGGGTAAAAGACGCTTTCGCCCATTTTATTCAAGCCATCACGCACAAAACCCATGGCAATGCTGTGGCCTAAACAAGCGCTGTAATAGCTGGAGGTGACATGGCCGAGCATGGTCATCGGAATGGCTTCTTTCGGATCGGCAACCGCCTGAGAACCTTCAGGAATAACCTGTTGCGGGTTTGACTTATTCAACAGACCGACAAGCTGCTTGCGGTTTTCCTTAACGCAGTCGGCCCGTGCCATGCCGCGTTTACCGATCCAGCTATAAGGTTTCTTCATGCCGACACACCAGCCCATCCCCAGATCATAGGGGTGAACGGAACCGTCCGTATCCTGACCGGCAATGATAAAGCCTTTTTCAGCCCGCAGGATATGCATTGTTTCCGTCCCATATGGGGTCAGATTGTATTTTTTGCCGGCTTCAAAGATTTTTTCCCAGACGAACAAACCGTAGTTTGCCTGAACGTTGACCTCAAACGAAAGCTCGCCAGTAAAGGAAATACGGAAGACCCGTGCAGGAACACCTGCGACCGTACCTTCACGCCAATCCATGAATTTAAAGTTTTCGTTGGACAGGTCGATATCGTCACAGACTTCTTCTAAAAGCTTGCGGCTGTTCGGCCCGGAAATCGTCATGGTCGACCAATGGTCCGTCACCGTGTTGAAATAAACCTCCAGTTCCGGCCATTCTGTTTGATGATAGATTTCCAGCCATTCCAGTACACGTGCGGCACCACCGGTTGTTGTCGTCATCAGGAAGTGATTTTCCGCCAGACATGACGTGACACCATCATCAAAGACCATGCCGTCTTCACCGCACATCAAACCATAGCGGCATTTGCCAATCGCAAGCTTGGCCCAAGGGTTCGTGTAAATACGACCGATGAATTCACGGGCATCCTTACCCTGAATATCAATTTTACCAAGGGTCGATGCATCCAGAATACCAACGCTTTCACGCGTTGCCTGACATTCGCGATTCAGGGCGTCCTGCATGCTTTCCCCAGCTTTAGGATAGTACCAAGGACGTTTCCATTGTCCAACATCCTCAAACTTGGCACCATTTTCCACATGCCAGCGGTGCATGGCGGTAAAACGTTTGGGGTCAAACAGTTCCCGGCGGTTGCTGCCCGCAATCGCACCGAACGTGACCGGGGTGTAATTGGGGCGATAAACGGTCGTTCCGGTTGCCGGAATGGACTGGTTCAACGACTTGGCCGCAATCGCCATGCCGTTAATGTTCCCCAGTTTCCCCTGATCCGTGCCAAAGCCCATAGCCGTATAACGTTTGACATGTTCAATGGATTCAAAACCTTCACGGGTTGCCAGTTCGATACCGGCGGCCGTTACATCATTTTGGAAATCAACAAACTGTTTCGGCGCGCGACTGGTCGTTTTTGTATGCGGAACATGGAACAGCGCCATCGGTTTTGAGGCCTTACCCTCATTCACCGTTGCCTCAAACATCCCCGGCCCACCGGAGAAACCGGCGTTTTCTGCCGCCTGAACGCCTGCGCGCCAGCCTTCAACCAAACATCCCTTCAGCTCATAGGTTGCGTTAACCCCACCTGCCGTCAGTTGTTTTTGAATGGTCGGGCCGGGCACAAAGCCAATGGCATCTTCACGCCAGACCGGACGGCTGGCTGTATGGCAAGACAAATGAATAACCGGGCTCCAACCACCGGAACTGGCAAGCGTATCACATTTAAACGAAGTGACTTTTCCGGTGACCTTGTCACCATCAGCATCAATCGGTGCTACAGAGACAGAAGCAACGCGTTTTGTGCCATGCGCCTCAATGACAGCAGAGCCAAAAATGATGTTCAGACCGCCAGCTTTGGCTTTTTCAATCAGCTCACCATCTGCACTTGCGCGTGTATCCACAATCGCCACAACCTCACGACCCGCTGCCTTCCAGTCAAGAGCTGCCTGATACCCTGAGTCATTGGTTGTCATAACGACCAGCTTGTTACCGGGAACAACACCGTATCGATTAATGTAAGTTGACACAGCAGATGCCAGCATACAGCCCGGTACATCATTGTTGGCAAAGACCAACGGGCGTTCATGGGCGCCTGTTGCCAGAACCACCCATTTTGCGCGCACGCGATGCATACGCTGACGCACAGCACCATCAGGCGCTTTATCCGAAATATGGTCGCTCTTGCGTTCATGAATGGTAAGAAAGTTCTGATCGTGATAGCCGTTCACGGTTGAACGCGGCAACAGCAACACATTGTCAAGGCCGCTCAATTCATCAACGACAGATTTGACCCATTCGCCAGCAGCCATTGAATTGATGGTTTGTTTGCTATGAAGCAAGGAACCGCCAAACTCCGCCTGTTCATCAGCAAGGATAACACGCGCACCAGCACGTGCAGCACTCAGGGCAGCAGAAAGTCCTGCCGGGCCCGCCCCGACAACCATCACGTCTGCATGCTGGTTCATGTGATCGTATTTATCAGGGTCAATTGCACGCGGAGAGCGCCCCAAACCGGCAGCTTTGCGAATATATTTTTCATATGTTTCCCACATGGTTTGCGGGAACATAAAGGTTTTATAGTAAAAGCCCGGTGGCATCATTGAACTACCCAGCCCAACAACCTTATTCACCAAGTCGAAATCGGCATTCGGCCAACCATTTGTCGCTTCACAGACAAGACCGTCAAACAATTCCTGTTGTGTCGCCCGGACATTGGGCACTTGCGTTTCTTCTGTTGCACCCAATTGCAAAACGGCATTGGGTTCTTCCGCACCAGCGGCAATAATGCCACGCGGGCGGCTGTATTTAAAACTGCGCCCAACAATATCAATACCATTGGCGAGCAAGGCCGAAGCCACCGTATCGCCTTGAAACCCGGTGTAGGTTTTGCCGTTATATTTGAAGGTCAGTTGTTTGCTACGATCCAAGCGACCTTTACCATCAATTCGATTTACCTGTTTCACATCGTCACCTTTTTATGACTTCGCTGCGTTCTGTATCCGCATATATTTGCGAAGACGCTATTCGACTAGTCTTCCGTTTTTACACTCGGCTTTTCGCCAACTTTATAGGTTTCCAAGATTTCATAGGTTTGCGTATTGCGCGTCATATTGAAAAACTTGCGACAACCTGCGGCGTGCACCCACAATTCATGATGGATGCCGCGCGGGTTCTTGCGGAAATACAAATACTGGCCCCATTCCTCATCCGTGCAACTTTCCGGGTCTGTTGGACGTGCGATATGGGCCTCACCAGAAGCATGAAATTCTTCTTCCTCACGATGTTCTTCGCAATGCGGACAATAAATATAAAACATGATCCTGCTCCTTAGTGCGCAACGCCGGCTGCGCCGTGTTCGTCAATCAAACTGCCATCATTAAAGCGGTACATGGAGAACGGTTTTGCCAGTTCATGGGCTTCCCCCTTTGCCAGTGTCGCGGCAAAAACGTTGCCTGACCCCGGTGTAGCTTTAAACCCGCCAGTCCCCCAACCACAGTTGAAGAACAGGTTTTCAACCGGTGTTTCACTGATGATAGGACAGGCATCAGGGCACGTATCCACAATCCCGCCCCACTGGCGGTTCATGCGCACACGGCTAAAGATGGGGAACATTTCGACAATCGCCTGCACAGTATGTTCAATCGTCGGGTAAGACCCGCGCTGACCGTAACCGTTGTAACCGTCAATCCCGGCACCAATAACAAGGTCACCCTTATCGGATTGAGACGCATATCCATGCACCTGATTGGACATAACAACCGTATCCAAAATCGGCTTGATCGGTTCAGAAACCAGCGCTTGCAACGGGTGGGATTCCAAAGGCAACCGGAAACCTGCCATTTTAGCCAGAACACCGGAATTACCGGCAACGACACAACCAACTCTGTCAGCCTTAATCGTACCGTGCTGTTTTGTTTCAACGCCGACAATTGCACCATCTTCGATAAGAAGGTCGATCACCTCACATTGTTGGATCAGATCAACACCACGCATATCGGCACCGCGTGCAAACCCCCACGCAACCGCATCGTGACGCGCCACACCGCCACGGGGCTGCCAGGATGCCCCCATCACCGGATAACGGGTATTTTCAGAACAATCCAGAATGGGAACGATTTCCTTAACCCCTTTGGCATCAAGGACTTCACCATCAATTCCATTGAGGCGGTTGGCGTTCACACGGCGTTCAATATCACGCATATCCTGCAAGGTATGGCCAAGGTTCAAGACACCACGCTGGGAGAACATAACGTTGTAGTTCAAGTCCTGAGACAGACCTTCCCACAATTTCATGGCATGTTCATATAAATGGGCGGCTTCATCCCACAAATAGTTTGAACGCACGATTGTTGTATTTCGCGCCGTGTTACCACCACCGAGATAGCCTTTTTCAATAACGGCCACATTGGTGATGTTATGTTCCTTCGCCAGATAATAGGCCGTTGCCAGACCATGACCGCCGCCGCCCACAATAATGACATCATATTTCTTCTTGGGCTTGGGGTTGCGCCAAACGCGTTGCCAGTTTTCATGGTAACTCAGGGAATGTTTGAATAACCCGAAGCCTGAATATTTTTGCATGAGTTCATCCTCACTTTAATCTAGTGACGTGTTTTTTTCGTGTCGCGGATATGACGGTTTAGTCCTTTGCATTGTCCCATCATGAGTATATTGGAAATTTCGTATACCATGATTGCGACAATTCTTGTAAATTCTACGTCATCTGTTCCCAAATCTCATAAACAGTACGACAGATATCTTGGGCACCTATAGCAGGATTAGCTTGAGGCAAAAGACCCCGGGCCTGCCGGAAAGACGATCACCCGCTCACCGCTCAGGAACGCACGGCGGTCAATATGCGCATGAACTGCTGCGGCGAGAACGCGTGCTTCCACATCACGCCCCAACGCCACATAATCAGCCGCACTTTGCGCATGTGTAATCGTAACCACATCCTGCCCGATGATGGGGCCTTCATCCAGATCAGCCGTGACATAGTGGGCAGTTGCACCAATCAGTTTGACACCGCGCTGATAAGCCTGACGATAAGGATTAGCGCCTTTGAATGAGGGCAGGAAGGAGTGGTGGATGTTGATAATCCGACCAGACATTTTCTGACATAAACTGTCGGACAGGATTTGCATGTAACGCGCCAGAACAACCAGATCAGCTTCGGATTCTTCAACAATTTCCAAAAGGCGGGCTTCCGCTTTCGGCTTGTTATCCGCTGTCACTTTGACATGATGGAATGGCAGGTCATGGTTCACAACCGTTTTCTGGTGGGTCATATGGTTGGAAACAACCCCGACGATATCCACACGCAGGGCACCATTTTTCCAACGCCACAGCAAATCATTCAGGCAATGATCGTAGTTGGAAACCATGATCAGAACCTTCATGCGTTCTGTGCTGTCCTGAAGGCTCCAGTCCATCTGGAACTCTTCTGCAATTGCGCTAAAACCGGCACGCAGATCTTCAAGAGTCGCACCTGTTTCAGGCAAACAACTCATTCTGGTAAAAAACTGGCCTGTCTCTGTATCGTCAAACTGGGCAGCATCGGAAATATTGCAGCCGTGATCTGCCAGATAAGAAGATACGGCAGATACAATGCCGCGCCGTGAAGGACAGCGTACTGTAAGAATATAAGACATAATGATTTCTTCCTTAATTTAAGCCATATTCAGCATTCAATGACATTGACAGCCAAGCCACCGCGAGATGTTTCCTTATATTTATCCAGCATATCCCGGCCCGTGTCGCGCATGGTCAAGACCACCTTGTCAAGGGAGACAAAATGTGTCCCATCACCGCGAAGTGCCATGGTGGCCGCATTGATCGCCTTGATGGAGGCCATGGCATTTCTCTCGATACAGGGAACTTGCACAAGGCCTGCAATGGGATCACATGTCAGACCCAGATTATGCTCAATCGCAATCTCTGCTGCATTTTCAACTTGCGCCGGGGTGCCGCCTGTTACTTCCGCCAATCCGGCTGCGGCCATGGCACAAGCAGAACCGACCTCACCCTGACAGCCGATTTCCGCACCGGAAATAGAGGCATTTGTCTTGATGATTATTCCGATTGCTGCCGCCACCAAAAGGAAGCGAATCTTGCCTTCCTCATCAGAGTTGGGGCAGAAATTATCATAATAATGCAAAACCGCCGGGATAATACCTGCTGCCCCGTTCGTCGGGGCGGTTACAATGCGCCCGCCTGCCGCGTTTTCTTCATTCACAGCCAAGGCATAAAGGTTCACCCAGTCCATCGCCCCCATTGACGGAGTAATGGTATCCATGCGGGTGCGATTTTTCAGTTCATTATGCAACAAGGCAGCACGCCTGCGAACCTTCAAAGTTCCCGGCAAGATGCCTTCATTCTTGATCCCTTGCTGAACACATTCACGCATTGTATTCCATATCTCAAGAATACCGGCACGCACCTCTTCCTCACTGCGCCAGACTTTTTCATTTTCCAGCATAATGTCAGAAATTGAAAGGTTGTGCCTTTGACAGAGAGCCAAAAGTTCATCTGCGGTTGTAAAGGGATAGGGCTGAACCGTTTCATCATCGTTCAACTCATCACGTTCCGCATCATGTGCATCTACAACAAAACCACCACCGATTGAGTAGAAGGTTTTGAAGAAATACATTGCATTTTCGCGATCATATGCCGCAAAAGTCATGCCGTTAGAGTGCGCAGGAAGGAATTCCCCATAACGGAAATTCAAATCACGTTTTTTATCAAATTCGATTTCGTGGGTTTCATCCAGTTTGAGCGTACCCGTCGAAAGAATTTCATCAACACGATTGCTCACCTCTTCAGGCTTAATCGAATGAGGCAGATAGCGTTCCAGCCCTAGCAAAACCGCTTTGTCCGTGGCGTGGCCTTCACCCGTTTCCGCCAAAGAACCGAAAAGATCGATCTGAATACGAAACACCCTGTCGAGAAAGTTTCGTTCTTCCAGAATTTCCACAAACCGGCCAGCAGCAACCATCGGCCCGACAGTATGGGAGCTGGATGGTCCAATACCGATTTTAAAGAGATCAAACAGACTGATCGCCATTTTTAGGAACCTTATAGCTATATTTTATCTGTAAACCGGAAGGCGCTTGCAAACAGCAAGAACCTTTCCCTTGACCTCAGCAATGACACCGTCCGCATCACCGGCCTGCATGGCGTCCAGAATATCTGCAATCCAGCCCGCCAGTTCACGACATTCGGCTTCCTTGAACCCACGGGTTGTCACCACCGGAGAACCGATGCGCAAACCAGACGTCACGAACGGAGACTGAGGATCGTTCGGTACCGCATTTTTGTTCACCGTAATGTTTGCAGCCCCCAATGCTGCATCGGCAGCTTTCCCGGTCAAGCCCTGCTTGATGAGGCTCAACAGGAAAAGGTGGTTTTTCGTGCCACCGGAAACGACATCATAACCACGCTCAATAAACACATCTGCCATTTCATTCGCATTTTTGAGAACCTGCGCCTGATATTCCTTGAAAGACGGAGACAGAGCTTCCTTGAAAGCGACGGCTTTGGCTGCGATCACATGCATCAACGGGCCACCTTGACCTCCCGGGAAGACGGCCGAGTTCAGCTTTTTCTCCAAGTCGGGGTTGGATTTGGCAAGGATGAGGCCACCACGCGGGCCACGCAGTGTTTTATGCGTTGTCGTTGTTACAACATCCGCATATTCCATTGGGCTTGGATACAGGCCAGCCGCCACCAAACCGGCGACATGGGCCATATCAACAAACAGGTAAGCGCCAACCGCATCCGCAATTTCGCGAAAACGTGCCCAATCCACAATCTGGGAATAAGCCGAGAAACCGGCAACGATCATCTTGGGCTGATGTTCTTTTGCCAGTTCTTCCACCTGATCATAATCAATCTGGCCTTCCTCAGTCAGACCGTATTGAACAGCATGATAGATTTTACCGGAGAAATTAACATGCGCACCATGAGTCAGGTGACCACCATGCGCCAAACTCATCCCGAGAACGGTATCACCCGGATTAACGAGAGCCATGTAAACGGCAGCGTTCGCCTGAGACCCGGAATGGGGTTGAACATTTGCATAATCAGCGCCAAAAAGTTCCTTGGCACGGTCAATGGCAAGCTGTTCGACAACGTCAACATACTCACACCCGCCATAATAGCGTTTTGCAGGGTAGCCTTCAGCGTATTTATTGGTCAAAGCCGAACCCTGAGCTTCCATAACAAGCGGGCTGGTATAGTTTTCCGATGCAATTAACTCGATATGTTCTTCCTGCCGAGATGTTTCCGACTGGATTGCTTCCCAAAGGACATCATCGTAATCCTTGATCGTGGTGCTTTTATCAAACATATCATTCGCCTTATTGTTGATTTTACCGAAATGGAGGGGGGTCTTGTTTCAGTCAGGCATGTTGACGTTTCTTAAAAAATTCGTATATTATGTTTGCGACACATCCAGTGCAATTTCACGACATAAAATTTTATATTTTCTCAACTCAAAAGAAAAATAACGATGCCACCAGCCAGTCAAACTCCCCAGGCTCCCCGACTGAGAGTCGCCTTTATCCTAGCGGAAAAGTTTACGTTGACGGCCTTTGCCTGTTTTGTTGATGTGCTGCGCCTTTCTGCCGATGAGGGGGATCGCAGTCGGCAAATTCTATGTAAATGGGATGTCCTGTCCGCGACACAGAAGCCTATCCCGTCCAGCTGTGGCATATCGATTTTCCCCAATAGTACACTTAGCGATTCTCTTGATTATCACTACATCGTTGTGGTCGGTGGACTGTTGGACAATGAAGAAGAACTGGCACCGGAATATGTGGCCTACCTAAAAAAAGCCGCCGCAAAGGGGGTAAAACTCGTTGGTCTGTGTACAGGAGGGTTTATTTTACACCGTGCAGGCTTGATGAACGGATATAAATGCTGCGTCAGCTGGTTCCACCATAAAGATTTTCAAAACCATTTTAATGGGTTGGAACCCATATCCGACCAAATTTTTGTTGTCGATAAAGATCGCCTGACCTGTTCAGGCGGAACAAGTTCGGCACATCTGGCGGCTTACATCGTCGAACGGCATCTGGGAATTTCACGCGCAAAGAAAAGCCTGCAAATTATGATTGTCGGGGAAGCACGTACAGGCGACAAGGCTCAGCCGGGTATTCCTCTGGGCTTTGAAAGTAATGACCAAATCGTGCGCCGTTGCCTGCTCCTTATGCAGCAGAACATGAGCACACCTTTGTCAGTGAAGAAAATTGCCGATCACGTCAATGTGGGGCGCAGACAACTGGAAAGGCGTTTTAAAAATGCAATCGGTGTCAGCCCCACAACGGCCGATAAAACAATCAGAATAAATCAGGCCAAACGCCTGTTGTCCCACTCCAGCCAATCCGTTGCTTCAATTGCACTGGACGTTGGTTTTTGCAATTCGTCGCATTTTATCAAAATATTCAAGGAACATACCGGCTCAACGCCCGTGTCCTATCGACTATCAGCCAATCAAGACAAATCCACGATCTGATAAGGATAGTCGACATCCTTGAGGAATTTCTCAAGATCAGCAGGTCGCATACCGATTGTCGAGGTGTTTGTAAGGGGGTGGAAGTTAACCTGCACAGCCGACATCATTTCCTGATCCAGCACCAAATTGACCTGGCATTCTTCATCATTAATGACAGCTAGTGGCGAGACACTGCCGGGTAACAGTTTCAGAACTTCATCCAGTCGGTCCGCACTGGCAAATGACAACCGCTTTGAGCCGATTTTACCATGCAGGCTCTTGATCTCGATTTCGCGCTCAATCGGCATTGAAACAAGCCAGTATTGCTTTTTGGCATCTCTGAAAAACAGATTTTTGGTATGCACGCCATCCAACGCCTGCCAATATTGCATTGCTTCATCAACTGTTCTGACCGCAGGGTGTTCAATTGCAGAAAACGGAATGCCTAAATCATCTAGTTTCTTTAACAATTCCTCTTGCTTCACGATCAATCACCTTCTAAAAAGCGCCCCCTGATCACAGGCATAAAGCGATCAGGGGAACAACAGTTATCTTCATTTTGGCAAAATGCCAAATAATGGATGTGAACAAGTTGAACCTCGTTCCGGGGGAAACCTGCCATGTGGGGAGGGGGGACAGATCACCCTGTTAGTATGTCACCCTACAGTCACGTTTTTCCCCCGGTCCGAATACCAGTTTCGCGTCATTTACATAACAAGTATGCGCATATTCAAATCTTCATTTGTTACAAAACGCAATTCTGTACTCTTTTCAGAAAACGCGGTAAAACCCGCTATTTTCTGCCATATTTCATGAACTCTCGGCGCTTTTTTTTACAATTGCAGAGGCAGAAATTCCCAACTTATTCCCCAAATTATTGATATTGATATTTCCAAATTATTCTGCCATCCATTTTTCAACCTAGAAAATTTAACTTTGCCTGTTTGACCTGATCGGACTTGTCAGCAGGAGGCCAGACAAGCAAAGAATTGTACCTACGGAATTCAGTTAAGGAGTCGTGCAGATGTCCGGTTTCCCCGAACATGCGAAAGTTGTTATTGTAGGCTTGGGAGGTATCGTTGGAGCCTCTGTTGCCCACCACCTCATTGAACGCGGCTGGGATGATATTGTCGGGATCGACAAATCCGGTGCACCAACCGATATCGGCTCAACTGCTCATGCATCCGATTTCTGCTATGCGACCAGCCACGATTTGCTGTCATGCTGGACGACCATGTATTCCATGGATTTCTTCGAGAAACGAGGAAACTACGAACGCATTGGCGGTCTGGAAGTTGCCCGCGTTGGTGATGATGAACGCATGCAGGAACTGAAACGCCGTATCGACTCAGCCAAGGCATTTGGCACCAACGCACGCATCATTTCAGCAGCAGAAGCCAAAGAAAAATTTCCTCTTCTTGAAGAAGACTTGATCCAAGGTGCTCTGTGGGACCCTGACGCAGGTCTGGTTGTTCCTCGCTCCCAAACCGTTGCCGGTAACCTCATTGATGAGGGCGTGGCTTCCGGAAAGCTCAAGGCCTATGCGAACACCAGTGCACTTGAACTGATTTATGAAGATGGCGTGGTCAAAGGCGTTGTTACAGAACGCGGCACAATCTACGCAGACCACGTTGTTGTATGCGCCGGGCTCTGGGGCCGTCTGATTGCTGAAATGGCTGGTGAAGACCTGCCGGTCATGCCTGTTGACCACCCATTGACTTTCTTCGGGCCATACGACGAATTTGCAGGCACAGGTAAAGAAATCGGCTATCCGTTATTCCGTGACCAAGGCAACTCTGCCTACATGCGCGATACGGGTGACCCCACCACCGGTGAAGGTGGCCAAATTGAATGGGGCTACTACGAAGAAACCGAGCCAAGACTTGTTCACCCACGCGATATTCTGGAAAAAGAAGAAGCCCGCCTGTCACCTTCCCAACGTGACCTGGAACTAGAACAAATCCTGGAACCGCTGGAACGCGCAATTGAATTAACCCCGATCCTCGGTGAACTGGGCTACAACGAAAAATATTCCTTTAACGGCCTGCTGCAAACCTCTATCGATGGCGGGCCAGCCATGGGTGAAAGCCGTAAACTGCGTGGCCTCTGGTATGCCGTTGGCATCTGGGTCAAGGACGGCCCCGGCATGGGGAAACTCATTGCTGACTGGATGACGGATGGTCGTACAGCGATTGACCACAGTTCTATCGATTACTCACGTTTCAACGACTATCAGCTGACAGAAGACTTCATCTACAAACGCTGTGAAGAAACTGCACGTAAAATCTACAATCCGCCGGTGCACCCACGCGAGCCGTTTGCCAACGGCCGGGGCATTCGCCGTTCACCATTCTATGAGCGTGAAGTTGAACTCGGTGGCTACTTCATGGAGCTTGGCGGTTGGGAACGTGCCCACGGCTACGCCGCCAACGAACACCTTCTGGAAAAATATGCTGATCAGGTACCTGTGCGCGAAAACGAATGGGATAACCGCCACTTCTGGCGCGTCTCAAACGCCGAACAGCTGGAAATGAGTGCAGATTGCGGGCTCATCAACCTGTCACACTTCCACATGACAGATATCGAAGGCCCGGACCATGTTGCCCTGCTGGAATGGCTCAGCGCAGCCAAGATTGGCGGTGAACGTAATATCAACCGTGGTATCTATACCCACTTTCTGGACGAACAAGGCAACGTGCGTGCCGACTTTACCATTCTTAGAACCGAAAACCGTTGCCGCCTGATCAATGGTGCAGATGCAGGCCCGCGCGATTTCCTTTACATGCAACGTGTTGCTCAGGACAAAGGTTTTGATGTTACGATTACAGATGTAACAGAAAAAATCATCACCATCGGTGTCTGGGGGCCAAATGCACGCACCAACCTGCAAAAGGTCGTCGAAAACCCGGATGAACTGCTGCACGAAAACTTCCCGTTTGCGAGCCTGAAACAACTCAAAATCGCAGGAAAAGACGTTACGGCCTTCCGCATTTCTTACGTTGGTGAACAGGGATGTGAGCTGCACATGGCATATGAAGATGGCCTTGCCGTCTGGGATGCTCTGAGAGAAGTCGGGATTACACCGGTCGGCGTTGAAACCTATGCCAATACCCGCCGTATGGAAAAATCCCTGCGCTTGCAGAACGCTGACCTGTTAACCCATTACAACCTTCTGGAAGCAGATCTGGCCCGCCCGAAAGTAAAAGGGGATGACTTTGTCGGTAAGGCGAAGCACGTTGAATATAGAGAACGCGAGCACCAGCCTGCCATGCTCTGTACGCTGGTCATGCATAACAACGTGGACAGCACCGGGACGGCACGTTATCCGGTCGGCACATTACCGGTATTGGACCCTGAAACCGGCAAGGTATTGATAGATGAACTGGGACGGCGTTCCTACCTGACATCCATCGCCTTCGGCCCAAGCATCGGAAAGAACATCGGGCTGGCTTATCTGCCATGGGCATATTGCCAGGAAGGCAAGGTTCTTCACGTCACTTACATGGATGAAATTTATGAAATGGAGATCTACGGGGTTGGCTATAAACCGATTTATGACCCGGAAAATATTAAACCTCGAAGTTAGCCGCTGACATTAGATGACCTCACCATTGATTTGGACGTCAAGTTGTTGGAGGGGGTCATCGCTTGAGGCAAGCCATTTTGCCACAAGCAACGCGTTCTCGGAAGCGCCGTTGTGAATTCGTAAATAGAACTCATCAGGTGCTTCCATTGCTTCGCCAACCAATTGAATCAGGCGATTATCGTTTATCATCGTTTCACCAAGGAGGCCCTCCCAACCAAGAACCGCACCAATATGATTTTCAGCTGCCTGCAAGGACACGAGATAATTGTTAAGGGCATAACTTGAACCGACCGGTCGCCCATGGCCTGTTTGCTCAAACCAGTCATTCCACGATGTCCAGTATTGTTCTTCTTGCACAGTATGTATCAACGGTGCTTTCAAGAGATCGGTGACAGAATTTATCTCCCATCTCTCTGCAAATTGCCGGGTTCCAAGCGCAAGAATACGCCCGGCAAAAAGAGGCAGAACCTCGTCGACCTCACTGGATGGGTCACCGTAATTGATGCTTAGGTCACAGCCTGCCGCAACATCATTATCGTGAACCATCTGAAAAACAGGGATGTCGGGGTAAAGAGAAAGAAAGGTTGCCAGTCTGGGCGTTAGCCACAAAGCACTGACAGCAGAAGTTGCAGAAACCGTAACCACGATTGGATCGTGTAAGGTAGGTAGTCGCGAGACGGTTTCTGAAATTGTTGCCAGACCGCGCTGACAGGCAACAAACAATAACGATCCGGCATTCGTGAGACTTACGCCACGCGCTTCCCGGATGAACAGATTTTGACCAAGCTCCTCTTCGAGCGCCTTGATGCGATGGCTAACCGCCGCCGGCGTCACATTGAGCTCTCGAGAAGCGACCTTGAAACTAAGATGCCTTGCGGCAACCTCGAAGCAGACCAGGTTGCCAATGGCGGGAAGATTGTAATGATTAATCATTTTTTACCTCAAGCTTTTTTGAGGGCAGGAGGATGAATACCCAGACCCAAACAGTTTAGCTGAGCTAAACTAGGGCTATTTTTTTCATACTTGTCAAGAATATATAATATAAAGAAAGTCAAAGTGTAATTTTTAGAATCAACCTAAGCCCATGATCGAGACCTGATGATGACCTTTACAAAATCTCAAATTGCAAATCTGGTACGCTCCCGCAAACCAGGATATTCACTGGAACAGCCTTTTTATACTGATCCGTCTATATATGATGCAGATATGGAAGGTATTTTTTACAGGCAGTGGCTCTTTGTCCTGCCTTCTTGCGCGCTTGAAAAAACGGGTGATTTCCAACGCACAAAAATCGGTGCATATGACATCATTATCCTCAAAGATGGGGAAGGCAATATACGTTCCTTCCATAACTCATGCAGACACCGTGGTTCAATCATCTGTAACTCGGAAAAAGGTCGCAAGGCAAAGTTGACCTGTCCTTATCACCAATGGACATATGGCCTTGACGGGACACTGCAATGGGCCAACGATGTCGGTGAAAACTTCGACAAAGCCGAATTGGGGTTAAAAAAAGTTCATTGTCGTGAAGTTGAAGGGATGGTTTTTGTCTGTCTGGCCGACGAAGCACCAGATTTTGACACCTTTGCCAATACGGTTCGCCCCTATCTGGCCGTCCATGACCTTGCCAACGCCAAGGTTGCCCAGCAGACCACCATTGTCGAAAAAGGCAACTGGAAACTGGTTTGGGAAAACAATCGTGAATGTTATCACTGTGCGGGGAACCACCCCGACCTGACACTGACCTACTCTGCCGACCCGGCCGTCACGGGCATCACCACTGACGGTAAGTTCCCGGAACTGGTTGAAAATCATTTCAACCGCATGGAAAACGAAAAGATTCCATCGCGTTTCCAGATTTCAGATGATGGTAAATATCGTGTTGCCCGTATGCCCCTTCTTGGTGATGCTGAAAGCTATACAATAAACAAAAAAGCAGCCGTAAAAAAACCATTGGGTTCCATCCCGTTTGCCGATGGCGGTGCATTAGTTATGTTCAACTATCCAACCACCTGGAACCACTTCCTGCCAGATCATTCCATCACTTTCCGTGTGAATCCGATCGGCCCGAAAGAAACAGAAGTAACAACAACCTGGCTGGTCCACAAAGATGCTGTTGAAGGCGTTGATTATGACCTTGAAAATCTGGTTCGGGTTTGGACGAACACAAATGACGAAGATCGCCGTGTGGTCGAAGAAAACCAGCAAGGCATTGATACCCCCGCTTACCAGCCCGGTCCTTACTCCACTTCTCACGAAGATGGTGTCATGCAATTCGTGGACTGGTATCTGAACCAACTGAGTGCTTCACTTGAAACACTCAAAAACGCAGCAGAGTAAGAAACATATGGCACCCTCAACCAACATAACCAAGCCATACTGGACAGATGACGAACTCTTGGAAGTTGTCAGCATCATTCCCGAAATGAAAGATGTGATCAGCGTTTCTTTCCAAAGCGAGTCAAAACGACCGTTCAAGTTCGATGCAGGTCAGTTCATCACACTTGAAATCCCGGTAGATGGTAGCCCCGTCTACCGGACATATACGATCTCGTCCTCGCCTTCGCGTCCTTTGTCGATCACATTAACGGTCAAGGCGGGGCCGAAATCAATCGGTACACGCTGGATGATCGACAATCTGAAGCCCGGGATGAAGATGAAGGCTGTTGGCCCTGCCGGGTTGTTTACCTCAAAAAATAACCCAGCAGATAAACACCTGTTTATTTCTGCCGGGAGCGGCATTACGCCCTCCATGTCCATGGTCACAGAAATGTACGACAATGGCCGGGAAATGGACGTTGTCTTCATTAACTGCGCGCGTCGACCATCCGAAATCATTTGCCGCGAACAGTTGGAATACATGGCAACACGTATTCAGGGGCTCGATATTAAATGGATTGTGGAAGGACCGGACCCCTACAGACCATGGACGGGCTACGAAGGACTTTTCAACCAACTTATGCTTGGCTTGATTGCCCCGGATTATCTGGAACGCGAAGTCTTCTGCTGTGGCCCTGAACCCTTTATGCAGGCCGTCAAGGAAGCCCTGAACATTCTGGGTTACGATATGGAGCGCTACCATCAGGAAAGCTTCCAGGCACCGGACGAAGCGGTCATAGAAGAAATCGAATATGATGCTGCGGAAGACGACAGTCTTCTTCAGGAAAGCCAAATGTCCGAAATCGTTTTTGCCAATTCGAACATCAAAATCGAAACAGCGGAAACAGAAACAATCCTCAATGCTGCCCGTGATGCAGGGATCAACATACCTTCCGGATGTACATTCGGTGTATGCGGAACCTGTAAAGTCAAAAAACTTGAGGGCGAAGTCCAGATGTCACATAGCGGTGGGATCATGGATGATGAGGTTGAAGAAGGTTATATTCTCGCATGTTGTTCTTATCCGAAAGGCAACGTAACCCTTGAACTCTAACAATTGGAATAAACGCTTATGTAATTGGATTTTATAAGAACAGATAGACGGCATCCTGTTTTTTCTCGTTCGCTCATAAGGCAATGTGAAAATACTTGCTGCTCTAAGATAGCCCCTGGGGAGGGGTGGGCCACCGACTGTTTGTCCGAACAAGAGCATAAAAAAATTTTGAAGGTTCAAGAGAGCTATAACCTTCAATCGTTTAGCCAGGGAAACCGCCCCGGTTTGAAGATTTTTCTATGTAACAGCTCACATACTAACCAAATGAAAGGTATTATATGTCGAAATCATACGAAACCGATTATGAGGTGGGTCAAGACAATGTTCAGTCCTTTGGTATGGATATGCATAACCCGGTTTTCTGGGTATCTGCAACACTCATCCTCCTCTTTGTGATTGGAACGCTGATTGCTCCCACAGAAGCAAAACAGGTGTTCGACGGCGCCAAAGGCTGGTCCATCAATAATTTTGACTGGCTGTTTATGGTTGGGGGGAACGTTTTTGTTCTTTTCTGCTTATATTTGATTTTTTCTCCCCTCAGCAAAATTCGCATTGGCGGTCAGGACGCCAAACCTGAATTCTCTCTTTGGTCCTGGTTTGCCATGCTCTTTGCCGCTGGCATGGGGATCGGCCTGATGTTCTGGAGTGTTGCCGAACCCGTTGCCTACTACACCGACTGGTGGGGCACCCCTCTTAATGCTGCTGCCAAAACGCCTGCGGGCGCCGATGCTGCAATGGGCGCAACCTTATTCCACTGGGGTTTGCACCCTTGGGCTATTTATGCGGTTGTTGGTCTTTCCCTTGCTTTCTTTACCTACAACAAGAACCTCCCCCTGACACTCCGCTCCGCTTTTTTCCCCATTGTCGGCGAAAAATCCTGGGGCTTTTTAGGCCACCTTGTTGATATTATATCTGTCCTTGCAACCCTGTTTGGTCTGGCAACATCGCTTGGTTTTGGGGCACAACAAGCCGCAAGTGGTCTGCATTTTCTTTTCGATATTCCCAACAACATCAATACCCAAATTGCAATCATCTTTGCCGTAACAGGTGTTGCCGTTATTTCTGTTGTTCGTGGCCTTGATGGCGGCGTAAAACTATTAAGTAACATCAATATGGGGATCGCCATAATCCTGCTGATATTTGTTTTCATTTTTGGCCCGACGCTTGCGATCCTTGTCGCCATGTTCAACACTGGCACAGCCTACCTTGAAAACATTATCCCGCTGAGCAACTGGATTGGCCGTGGCGATGAGAAATTCTATCATGGCTGGACAGTCTTCTACTGGGCTTGGTGGATTTCCTGGTCACCGTTTGTCGGCATGTTCATCGCGCGCATTTCAAAAGGCCGCACAGTTCGTGAGTTTATCACTGCTGTTCTGCTCGTACCAACTATTGTCACCTTGGTCTGGATGGGTGTTTTTGGCGGTACAGCTCTTGAACAAGTTCAAAATAACGTTGGTGCTTTGGCCGGTGGCTTGGGCGAAGTTTCCCTTGCTATGTTCCAGATGTTTGAGAACCTGCCGCTGACAAGTATCATTTCCTTTGTTGCCATTGTTCTGGTCCTTGTGTTCTTTATCACATCCTCAGACTCCGGTTCATTGGTTATCGACAGCATCACCGCTGGCGGTAAAATCGATGCACCAGTCCCCCAGCGCATTTTCTGGGCTGTTATTGAGGGGGTTGTCGCAAGTGCCCTGCTGTTTGGTGGTGGCGCAGATGCCCTTGGTGCCTTGCAGGCAGCCGCCATCTCTGTCGGCCTTCCCTTCACCGTTGTCCTTCTGGTGATGTGCATCAGTCTGTATAAGGGGTTGAGGCACGAACATATTCACGTTCTCAAAAAATAACCTGAATATGTAACTGTCCTTGTGACAGAAATAAAATTAACGACAGGCCCCGTCATTTTGGCGGGGCCTGTTGTTTTTTATCGACACTCTGCTTATGAACACTTCAAATATCCCATCATAAATTAACGTGAATCAAGCAGATGAAGATTTTGTCACACTGGCGAAGGCCAGTGTCCATAACACTCTGGATGCTGGCCTTCGCCAGCATGACAATGCTTTCCTTATCCCGAGTTGGCGTTAAATTAGCTGTCATCCCCTCTCAGATCCTATTACATTGAAGTTAATTCTTAACAGATTTAACAAATATAGATTGATATGATCCGCTCCTTCATTCAGAAAACAGACCTGCCCCGCCAAAATGGTATCATAACGGCGTTAAAACAAATTCTGAACAAACCGTCTTTGACAATTCTGGATGTGGGATGCGGCTCAGGGAAGCTTGCGGCAAGATTACAGAAAGACAACCCGGGCTGGATATTTCAAGGGATTGATGTGGTCCTGCAACCAAACTGCCCCATTCCCGTTTCTCTCTTCAACGGCGTGGACATTCCCTTTGCGGATAATTCCTTTGACGTGGTGTTCTGCCTTGACATGCTCCACCATAGCGACAACCCGAAGGCCATTCTGAGTGAAGCCGCACGTATTGCACGACATTGGGTGGTTGTTAAAGACCACGAAGCGCGCAACAGGTGGGATCATTACATGCTGACCTGTCTGGACTGGCTGGGCAATGCAGGAACCGGGGTTCCCCTGCCCTATCGTTTTCTCTCGCCCACTGAATGGCAGGTTCTTTTTCAACAAAGCGGCCTTCAAGAGGCTGAACGATGCAATGCCTTGCGCTATTGGCCCGGCCTGTTGGGCTACCTGATTGATCGGCGTTACCATTTCATTTCAAAACTCGCTGCCCCAAAGACATTGCCCGAATGAAAATAAGCACTTGAAACCTAAAGAACTTCCCCACACAATGAGCTGTCGACTTACTGGAATAACTTTAAAAAACGTAAAATCCTGATGCGCGCACAACAAAACATTCTGGTTACAGGCGGTGCTGGATACGTGGGAAGCCACGTTTGCAAGGCCTTGCACCTTCAGGGATATACCCCTGTTGTTTTTGATAATCTCAGCACCGGCCATCACGATTTTGTCAAATGGGGCCCTTTCCATAAAGGCGATATTACGAACCCCGAAGATCTGGATGCCGCCTTTCAACGCTATAAACCCGAATATGTGCTGCATCTGGCCGCCAATGCCTATGTGCGCGAATCAATCTTTGATCCGCTAAAATATTATGTCAACAACTGCATCGGCTCCATCCGCTTGCTTGAAGCCATGCAGCGCCACAACATCAACAAGATCATTGTGGCATCCACCTGCGCTGTCTATAGCCCGGACCAACCCTTACCTCTGCTGGAGGATACGGTTAAAAACCCGACCTCTCCTTACGGAAAATCAAAACTGTTTCTGGAAGAAGCCTTGAAAGACCTGGAAATCTCTTCAGGGCTGAACTGGGTATCCTTGCGCTTTTTTAATGCCGCAGGGGCCGACCCGGACAGTGAAATCGGCGAACAGCATGAGCCGGAAACCCATATCATCCCGCTGACCATCAAGGCTGCCTTGGGCACTGCCCCGCAATTACAGGTTTTTGGCAACACATTTAATACAAAGGATGGCACAGCTGTTCGCGACTACGTGCATGTCAACGATCTGGCAGCCGCCCACCTTAAAGCCATGGACTATATTGCCCAAGGTGGTGCCCCCGGCGCTTTCAACATTGGCACGGGCACCGGTACATCTATCGCCCAAATCATCAAGAGCGTTGAAAAACAGACAGGGCGAAAAGTTCCCTATACGCTCACTACCCCGCAAGCTGGTGATACTGCTGCCCTTTATGCCTGTTCCGAACGGGCACAGACACAACTCGGCTGGAGGCCTCAGTTCAGCACGATTGATACAATTGTTAAAACCGCCCTGAACTGGCACAAAAAAACGATAAGCGACCCCGCCCCCTCAAGCCGGATAGATATACTCCCGCGTGATCGGCATGTCGTTGTTCAACCCGTTTGAAAACAGGATGTGGAATAAACGGTTGTCGCCATATCGGAACGACGAAGCGCTGACATGGAAATAGAGAAAATAACTACGGGCCAGTTCTTCACCGTAGTTTTGCACAATCCAGTCCATGTTGGCATTTAGGTTATCAATCCAATGAAAAATCGTCTGTTCGTAATTTAAACGCAGATTATCCACATCAATCACGTTCATTTTTTCTTTGCAGATGCCCCCAATCATATTCGTCAGATCGAGGATTTGCCCACCGGGAAACATGTATTTTTCAGTCCAGGGGTCTGCATCGTGCAGTTCGTCATTTCCCATCATATGAATCATTGCCAGTGAACCCGGTTTTAGAATCTGTTTCACTTTTTTGAAAAAGACCGGCAGGAATTTAAGCCCGACATGTTCCAGCATCCCAACGGAAACGACCTTGTCAAACGGTCCTTCCAGATCCCGGTAATCTTTCAGTTCAACGCGAATACGGTCCTGTAAGCCGAGGCGGGCAATTTTGCTTTTACCATATTCATATTGTTCCTTTGAAAGCGTCACGCCAACGCCCGTGATACCGTAATTTTGTGCCGCATAGATTAAAAGACTGGCCCAGCCGCAGCCAATGTCAACCAGAGTTTCACCTTCCTGTAGTCTAAGCTTGCGGCAAATGAGATCAAATTTATGGTTTTGCGCCTCTTCCAATGTCTCATTTTCATTTTTATAGTAGGCACAGGTATAGGCCATGGAAGGACCGAGAATACGTTCATAAAAATCATTCCCAACATCATAGTGGTGGCTGATATTCTTGCGCGAGCCCGTCAGGGTGTTCTGGTTGATAAAATAATTGATCAAAATGCGCAGCTTCGCCCCAAGCGACATTTTATGCTGGGTATAGCCGACAAGAAAACCCAGTTTGAACAAAAGCTGAAGGTCTCCCTCAACTTCAATATCTTTTGTCATATAGCCTTCACCAAAGCCTAAAAAGCCATCTGCCAACGTACGTGAGGCCGCCTTTTTGTCCTTAAACCATAAGGTAAAAGCAGGACTGTCACCAATTTGGTAAATTTCATCATCCCAAAAACGAACAGCAAAACTGCTTTGCTGGTCAGCTTGATGCATTGCCTGAGCTATTTCCTGAATGGCGTTCTTCATTGGGGTTCCTCTTGTGCATTTTGCGTTTGTTCTGTGGTTTGTGTTGCCTGTTTCTGATATTTCGGGCCTTTAATCAGCTCCCAGTAGGAGACAACAGAATTGTTATAAGCTGGAATTGTTGCTTTTAAGTGTTCGTGTAAGCCGGGCAAGTTATGGTAGGGCACAGCGGGATACATGTGATGTGCCGTATGAAAGCGAAACCCAAGCGGTTGCACAATCACTGCCAGTGGTGTTTCCACTGTAAAACTGTCATACATCTGATCAATCTTGCTGGAACTTTCCGCATGTTTTTCCAGTTCGTGTTCCAGAGGAATGCGCAAAATGATCAACCACCAAGCTCCTACCATGACAGCATAATAAAGAAGAAGATATTGCGGCAAAAACATCACAAAACAGATGAAGTAGAAAAACGAAAGCCTCGCCAGCCAGACAACCTCATCACGTTTGCCTTCCTCAACCGGCGTACTGGCTGAAAAGCCCAGATGCTTTTGTGTAAAGGCATCGACTTTTTCTTCAAGATGCAATCCGCCGATACTGGCAACAATTGTCTGAAACAGCCCGAAAAGGGGAGTGAGAAAAGGCAGAACGACAAGGACAAAAAACGCCAGTCGCTTATCAGTTCGGATCAACAGGTATTGTGGGTCATCCTTGGTCCGGAATGTTCCGTTCTGATGATGGATTTTATGGGGCTGAAAGAAACGCGCTGACGGAACAAGAATAATCGCCCCGACCATAGCATTCCAGACCCAGTAAAAGGGTTTCATCTTTTTGCTGTTGGGGCGATGAACGATTTCATGGCCGAAAACACCCGCCCTGTGCAAGCCGATCACAGCAAATACATAACCAATGATAAACAACCAGCCATCGTTATGAGATGCCAGAATAAAGCCCCCTAAAAACATTGCCAGAGCAATAAAAAGGTCCCGAAAAAAAATGACGGGATCGGGCTCAAAAAAATGTCTGTCTATCATCTTGCTTCATTTCAATATCACAGGCTTTGTCTGGACCCGCCCATGGCAGAGCCGAAAAACGATTTCACCAACATGCATTTAAGCCCTTGCAGGGAAACACAAAATAGTTTTAGAGTCTATTGTAAATTCATGTTTTTCCAGCACTTCCAACTCTTATTGTTTTCTCATCGGTGCATCAATATATGGTTTCCTCTTTTCGCGCAGATAGGCCTTATGACATTGTCGTGCTCTCAACAGCTGCCTTGCCCTGGCGCACGGGGCCATCCATGTTTTCCATCTGGCATGCTGGCGGCTTTGCGCGTTTAGGGTATAAAGTTGCTTTGGGGCTACCATGGCTGGAACGCCCATCGCAAATCCGCTTGTGGGGCAAGGAACTCTTTAAAACCCCGCAGGAGCAGGAAGACAGGATCCGACAGGAAGCCAAGCATCTGGGCGTGCCGCCTTTACCGGATATTTTCTTTTTCCGCAGCATCTTTTCCAAATCCGTCTATAGCATTTTTATCACGCAGGACCCTTTTAAAGCTGGGCCACCTGCGCGTTATTACGTTCTTCAGGAACCTGAACATCTGGGTTGGCTTCCCCATATTACCCCTCGCAAAAAACTTGCCGCCGAAAAAGTGTTGGGCATTGTCATGACCAACTATGGCTATTACATCCGCCGCCCGGCAAGACCGGACCTTGAGCTTCTGGCCCGTATTGTAGAATGGCGAAATAAACGCTTAATGCGCAAACATGCAGACGTGATCACGCCTCTTTCCCCGGCCATTGATTTGCAAGACCTCAATCATCCGATTGACACCCGACAGGTGACCGGCGTTCTGGATACTTACAAAACGGTTGAACCTGTCTCGTCTGACAATAAATCCGTTTACTTCATTGGCCGACTTGTCTGGGACAAAGCCCTTGATGTGGTTATTGAAACGGCCCATGCCCTTAATCTTCCCATCGATATTTACGGTGAAGGGCCGCATCTTGCAGAAATGGAACAGATGACCGAACGCCTTCAGTCGCCTGTGCGTTTCATGGGTCCTGCGTACAATCCGTGGGAAAGTGTTGCAAAATATAAGGTTTTCTTCAACCCCTCCCTCTCAGAAGTTTTATGTACAACCACAGCCGAGGCCCTGGCAGCGGGGCGTCATGTTGTCATCCCGGACTGTCCAGCCAATACACCTTTTTACGATTTGCCCAACGTCCATATCTACAAAACCGCAAGCGACATCGCAGATACATTGAATAAAGCACTCCTTGCCCCCACAATAGAACCTGAAATCGCCCGCCAACGGTATGACTGGACAAATGTCTGTCAATCCATCGTTGATTTATTAGAAGCCTGAAAGTCTTTCCCATGACAGAGCGCACACATATCATCGTGATTTACACAATGGCCGGAGGCGGTCATCTGGCCGCAGCGCAAGCCCTGAAAGAAACGTTGGAAGCAACCGGCAAACATCGGGTGACATTGCTCAACCCCTATGTTGAACTGATGCCCCATCTGGACCTGTGGAAACGCCTGAGCGGTCGTGCCAGCGAAGACATCTACAATCAGTCCATCATCAGGGAAGGTAAAACGGACCTTTATTGTTTGGCCTATTATGCCGGGATTTTGCTGAACTTCAAACTGGCCTACAAGGAAGGGCGCCAAATCATTGGCAACTATTTTAAGAAACAAAAGCCTGATCTGGTCATCAGTGTTCTGCCCATGCTGAACCGTGTCATTTTTGATGCTGTAGAAGATTACCGCACCAGTGCCCCTGAACGGGCACATACCAAAAGCGCCGTCCTCATTACCGACTGGACCGAATATGGTCGCCATATCTGGTTTCCCAAAGGCAGGGATTATTATGCCATCTGCGGCACAGATGAATCCTTAAAGCGGGCAAAGTCCTATAAGAGCCTTGCACCGCGCGCCCTTGCGACACAGGGCATTCTATTAAAACCTTCTTTTCAGACCGGTGCTGCAACAGATAAATCTCAAGCCAAAGCCGAACTTGGTCTTGATCCGAACCTGCCCGTGATTTGCATGCTCTATGGCGCACAAGGCAGTTGGCGCATGAAGGAAATGGCCCTTGCCCTTTCACAACAGCCGCCCGAAATACAAGTTCTTTTCCTCTGTGGGCGTAACGAAGAGCTGGCCCATGACATGAAAAACCACCCATGGCCGTTTGCCAGCAAAACCATCGGCTTCACCAACAATGTGCCCCTTTATCTTGCCGCATCCGATATTTTTGTCGGCAAGCCGGGACCGGGCAGTGTCAGTGAAGCCGTCCATTTCGGCCTTCACCTGTTGCTGGATCAGACCATGGCCTTGCCGCAGGAAAAGCCGGTACTAAAATGGGTCAAACGCAGTGGTGGTGCTTCGTTCAAGGCAAGCAAGGATTTCATCAGCGGGCTGAATTCATTACTCAGCCAAATTGCCAAGGGCGGCCCGCAGCCCGAGGCACGCCCCAATATCGCCTCGCGCCAAATCCCTGACGTTATCCAGAATATTTTAAACGCCTCACAGGACTAAATAAGCCCACTCCAGAATGCAGCAACCCCGGCAAAAAAGTGAACCAGTGTCGGGCCAACAAGGTTGCGATGGCGCAAATAAAGCGCGCCAAACAGAATACCGGATACTGCCGTCATAACGACAGCCATCACGCCAAAGTGTAAGTGGAAGACCCCGAATAAAAGTGATGCCAGCACAACGGATCGCATGCCGCCCTTATCATCGAGAAAGCGTTGGAAAGAAGATTGCAAAAATCCGCGTGCAATCATCTCCTGCAACAGACTGTGGAAAAAATAACTGATCGTTGGGCCCAGTTCAAAAGGCGCAGGTGTGCCGGCCTTGATGTTGAGCATTTTAAGCACCCAGGCAACTCCAAAACAAAGCCCGATGCCGATCAGGGAAAATAAAATCCCTTCCCAAAACGATCTTTTGAACCCGACACTCGTCCACCCCAGTTCCTTGAGCGGAATTCCCATCTTGCGAATGACAAAAAAGCTGGGCACCAGAATGATAATCAGATATTGCCAGGCGAAGGTCTGGGTGTAGATATTGACCGACATGAAATGCTTGCTCAGCAAATCGTTGACCACCATGCCAATGGCCATAACCCCCATGGTATAGAGGAAGAATTGTCCAAACAATTGACGTTCCTTAATGGCCGTCATTTCGCGTTCCATAGCAGCAATATATTTATCATTCTGCGCCCGCATCCGGCTGGTTACGGCTACTGCCAGACTACCGCGCAGGTCCGCCAGCACTTCCTTGCCGTTTTTCAATTTGAGGATATCTTCAGGGTTAAACTCCACCAGTTGCGTATCTGACTGAAGGCGCGCAGAGGCCGAGCGCGGTTTTCCATCCAGCAGAGAAATTTCCCCCAAAATCAACCCGTCATAAAGATCGCTTAAATGACGTTCCTCTATGCCTTGATGGGCTTCGCGAAACACTTCAACATGGCCTTGACGGATGAAATAAAGCGAGCCTGTCATATCGCCTTCGGTAATCAGTTTCGTTCCCGCAGGCGCCTTATAGACGCGCATGATGGAATGCAACCCTTCCAGTGTTTCTGCCTGAATACCGGGCAGGATACGGGCAACTTCCTCAAGGGCAACCTGTCCCTTTTCTTCCAGTTCATCCCCTCTGACGAATTGGAAGTCTGATGCGTTATCGCTCATTATTTTATCCTTGTTTTATCCAATCCTTAAGCCATCTTGCGTTCCAGCTTTAACCCGCCCAGATAAAAGGCCAAAACAGCAGGCATCAACACAACATGATAGGTTGCGTAAATTCCAAAACCTGCAAACAATTCATAGCCGACCAGCGGGAAGGCAGAGGCAACAAACGTGATCACCACCCCACAGACCATGGCGAAAGAGCCCCGGCCATTTTTAAGCCCGATCAAGCTTAGAACCAGCAAGAACAACATGGCTGATGAATAGCTTCCCATCACAATAAAAAAATTGTCACTGACAAAAAGCAGAACAATCACAATGATGTTCACACCCCCACTGAGCGTATAAACAACCTTTTGCCCAAGGGGGCCAAGAAACTGCCTGGCCGCCGTCACACAAATCAAAAAGGCCGAAATAGCCGCACAAGCCCTTGTTGCGATCAACAAGGGTTCATGCATCCAGTGCTGCACCGTTTCAAAGAAACCGTGATCAACCGCGCCTAACAAAAAGGTCAGTGAAATCAGTGTCAGGGTAATCGCCCAAAACCATGCTGGCGATTTTCGTTCAACATCGCAGCGGATCATCAAGCCCGCTGCAAAAGCTTGCAAACAAGCCAGAATCACATCCGTCATGGCAGAATAGGAAAGCTCATCAAGCATAATGGTGATTAGGGAAACCCCTGACCTCTTGAAAGTTCATGAATTTCCGCAGATTAGACCATGCCCCAACTTTACAGACAACCCCGTTGATACAAAATGGGGAAATATCTTTTGCTTGAGAGACTTCTTCAAACTGTGCTTATAAAGTTCAACACCATCCGGTTGAAGTCTTGCGGGTGCTCCCAGTTTATGGAATGCCCCGCAGGCGCAATGGTCTTTAACACACATTGTGGCAAGTGTGACGTCCATAAACGCATGAGCGCGGGCGGTGCCAACAGGTCCCCTCCACCGGCAATGGCCAACGTTGGCACATCAATATGGCGGATCTTGTCATACGTGTTGCTTGATCTCAACGGCTGCACGGGCGCCTGCTGGCGGCGGGCAAAGTGATAGATTTCTTCCCATTTCGCCGTCCCTTCAGGATTGCTGCCCATATAGGAGGCCCCAACTTCGAGATGGACAGAAGGCCAAACGACACCCGGTATACTAATCCTTTGACTGAAGTCCCTTATTTCTGCCTCTGACACATCACCAGTACTCGCTGCGACCACGAGATTTATGAGGCGCTCAGAGCGCCAGGCTGCGTAATCAAGTGCGACAAACCCGCCTCCCGCAACCGCAACAAGATGAAACCGGTCGATCCCCAACATATTGACAAAATCGTCCAGATCTTGTGCCGCAGTTCCGATGTCTGTAGCATCGTTATTTGTAAGAGAGCTATCCCCCCACCCGCGCCGATCTGGGGCGATGGCACGATACCCGGCATTATGAAATGCGGACAACTGGGGCATCCAACTGGCACTGGACCCAGCCAGCGCATGTAGAAAAACAACAGGAATACCCTCACCGCCCGTATCTCTGTATGCGATGCGATAAGCCGCCATATCTGCCCACAGAACAGGTAAAACGCCATCCTCTATCAATGTTTCAGTATAATCAGTCATTAGGCTACTTCCGCAGAGACCATACGTCTCGTTTTAATCCACTGTCGTAAGGTGGAGAACACCATCCATGCGATCAGCGCAACAGTAATGACAGTAAAACCTCCGCTAATCGGTCGTTCAAAAAACGTCATATAATCGCCACGCGAAACGGTTAACGAGCGCCTGAAGTTTTCTTCGAACATCGGGCCAAGCACCAACCCTAGAATGAGAGGTGCGACCGGATAGCGCCAAACGAACATAATGAACCCGACCATGCCGAAACCGACCAGTGTAAACACGTCAACAACGGAATATCTCACCGAATAGACGCCGATGCACAGAAACCCCACAATAGGCGGAAAAAGAATTGAATAGGGTATCGTCAGGACTTTCACCCAGACATTGATCAAAGGTAGATGCAAAATCAGCAGCATTACATTGCCAATAAAAAAGC
This sequence comes from Terasakiella sp., assembly GCA_050297075.1. Taxonomy (GTDB): domain Bacteria; phylum Pseudomonadota; class Alphaproteobacteria; order Rhodospirillales; family Terasakiellaceae; genus Terasakiella. The sequence continues at coordinate 44,009 of JBNKSC010000023.1, read as the reverse complement.
TTACAACCAGCCCCCAGAACAAAGTGGGATTGCTTGAAATCACCTCTGCCCCCGGTGTAATGCCGTGAATCATCAAGACGCCCAATAACAATGCCGATATGGGGTCCCCGGGAATCCCGAGGCTAAGGGTTGGGATCATGGTGGTTATCACAGCTGAATTATTGGCCGTTTCAGGGCCTGCAATCCCTTCCACAGCGCCTTTGCCAAACTGCTCCGGGTGGCGACTGATCCGTTTTTCAATCGCATAAGAAATAAATGAGGCAATCATCCCGCCGGTTCCGGGCAAGGTTCCGAAAACAGCCCCGAGGCCGGAACCGCGTACCATTGGCATGGCAGAACGAAGCCAGTCTTTTCGTTCAGGCCACATTGACTTCAGGTCAACCGATTTCGATAACAAGGAAGACGAGGTCAGCACACCTGCGTTACGCATCAATTCGGCAAGGCCAAACAGCCCAAGTGCAACGGCAACGATGGGAAGCCCATCATAAAATTCCGACACACCGAACGTAAAGCGTGCAACGCCGCTTGTCAGGTCTGTTCCGACCAACCCCAACAGCACCCCCAGGATCACCATACTTAAAGACTTGAGCGGAGAGGATGACGCCATCAGCGACCCTGCAACCAACCCCATGGCCATCAATGAGAAATATTCCTGCGTGCCGAAACGTAATGCCAGATCAACCAGCATCGGTGCAAAAGCTGCCAGCATGGCGACACCGAACACACTGCCGAAAAAGGATGCGATCGTCGTCATGAAAAGCGCAACCCCTGCCCGCCCCTGCCGCGCCATCGGGTACCCATCAAGGCAAGTCACTGCCGTATTTGGCGTCCCCGGCATGTTGAGCAAAATAGAAGCCGTCGAGCCCCCGTAGGTCGCGCCATAATAAATGCCCGCAAGCATAACCAAACCGGAAAGGGGATCGAGGTAAAATGTCAGCGGCATAAGCATGGCAATGGCGGAAAGAATACCAACACCGGGCAACACCCCGACAAATGTGCCGAGACTGACACCGACAAATCCATACATCAGCGTAAGGGGGGCCAGTGCGGCATCAAAACCAATAGCGAGATTAGTAAGAAAATCCATTGTAAAAACTCCGCTCCCCTAACCGATCACATCAATTGATAGATTGAGCGCCACTTTGAAAACGAGGACGCACAGTGCGGTAATCAAAACGCTCAGCACCGTTGCCCGTTTTAAGGTCGCCGTCTTATCTGCGAAAGTACTGATAAAGACTGCCAAAAAAACGGACGGCGCAAGTCCGGCTGGTTCTATCAGTAATGCAAATACAATGGGCGCAATTATTGACAGTGCTAACGCTCGAAACCGAGATACAACCGAGGAAACGAGGCTTTCATTAGAAGTATGAGGAGCCTTTGAATCAAAGAGGATAATGCCAAGACCGAGGATAAGCAGAAGGGAACCGAGTAAAAGAGGGAAGAACCCCGGTCCCATTCTGGCCACAGACCCCACCGGATAGAAGAGAGCAACAACAACGGCAAATAGCCCCAAAGCCATCACAACACTGCCTGAAACCACGTCTTGCATGTTGAAGGCCGACTTCCATCGGCCCTCTTTTCTGGTTTGCAAATTCATTTCTTGCCTGCCATCAAGTTGGAAACAGTTATAGTGATCTGCTTATTGCTTCTCGATACCGATCTTTTTGACGGTCTTTTCAACAGACATCCGCTGTTCTGCAAGGAAAGACTTAAACTCTGCCGGTGAACTTCCTATAAATTCATAACCTAACTTATCGACGTAGGTTGCACGAACCTCCGGGTCTTTGAGAACTTCTTGTAGCGAGTTTGAGATTTTTTCAACGATCTGCTGGTCTGTACCGGCGCGAACAGAAACCCCTAAAAAGAAGCCGACACGGACACCCGAATATCCTTTTTCTGAAAAAGTCGGTACATTCGGTAATGTTGGTGCATGGACATTCCCCGCAATAGCGAGAGGAACAACGGCGCCAGAGTCAATATGCTGTTGGCCTGTGCGCACGGACACCATCAAAATATCATGGTCACCCGACAGAAGCCCCTGAACTGCTGCGGCCATCCCCGGATACGGAATTTCAACAATATCGGCGAGTTTCGCATCTGATTTTAGCGTTTCCATACCCAAACGACTTGAATCACCACCACCGAGCGAGCCGTAATTGTACTTTCCACCATCTGCGCGCATCGTCTTGATGAAATCGTCAAAATTCTTTATCCCGGTGCGCGATGAAACGACCAAGGCGTAATTTACGTCCGCCAGACGTGAAACAGGTTCAAGATCGTAACGCGGGTCAAACCCCGGGTTCTTAAAGATAAATTCGTTGGTCACATATCCCGTGTTGGTCGCCAACAAAAGTGTATATCCATCCGGGTCAGACTTTGCGACATAAGCACTGCCGATATTTGACGCGGCCCCCGGGCGGTTTTCCACAACAACAGGCTGACCCCAAAGTTTGGAGAGTTTGTCAGCAAGCATTTGCCCAAAATTACCAACTGCACCACCGGGCCCATATGGCACCACGATTTTCACCGGTTTTTGCGGATAGTCCATAGCCTGTGCCGCAGGAGATAGCGCCACTGCAAGTAAGGCGCATCCCGCCGCTACCGCGAGTGCCTTTATTTTAGCTGGTGCACCACAAAATACGCCTGTTCGTTTTCGAGCAAACTTACCCATTATTACCTCTCTGTTTGGTTCGACATGGTGCCATTGACCTGTCGTTTGATTTTTACAGTCCCGCTTACACGGGTTATCCATATAGATAACTAAAATGGTGAATATAATTACACTATGAACTCATATAGTTGATATAGTCAACTATAAAGTAAATTTAGTTAATTATATTAATGTGGCTTTGGGATCAGAAAAATATGGTCATGCTAGCAAAGACCGTGATCGCGAAATTATGCAAAGTTGCATTTTTTTATGGGAGAATGATTAAATATCCCCTCTCAATTTGCAGCTATTCAGGTAAAATGCATATTGAATTACTTTTAAGAACAACGTCGAACCATTTGTAAACATGCCTGAATCAGAAAATAAAAACCTCACCTATTCGCCTTATTATATTGAGGGAAAACTGGACAACGGGTCGCAGGACAGGGTCCATATGAAGCTTGATGAGGTCAAAACTCAAGAACGCTTCAATGAGGATATGGGGGAGTCGATGTTTTTCAGTTATGAGCTGAAAAATGGTGGGCATATCACCTCTGCTCACCTTACCCCACCTGAAGATATGACGATCACGACCCAAAGTGAAGATGACGAACATCTGGTTATTACCCAGTTTGCACTGGAAGGGCAGACAAGCTTTTCTTTTCCCGACACAAAAGAGTTTGACGTCACACAGGCACAAGGAAATATCTTTCGCTACACAGGCGGCACAGCCACCTATCAGCTCACCGGGGGAAAAACCATACGGACCTGTGGCATCTCCTTGATGCCGGAAATCTTTATCCGCTATCTCGACAACAAAATTCCAGATGTTTTGCAACCATTTCTGGGGGAAGGCTCTGGCAAGTTTGTTTGCGCCCCTATTCCTGTATCCAAGGCCATGCACACGCACCTTGTCAGCGGATTTGATGCCGGGTTTGAACTAAGCGGATCATTGCAACAAATCTATATGGAAGGTCTCGTCCTTCAATTTATTGCCATGCTTTCCAATGCCTTGCGTCACGCCAAATCTCTGCCACCGCGCACTTTGTCCCAAAGGGATATAAAAGCTGTTGAAAACGTGTATGCAGAACTGAGCGCAACATTGAGTAACCCGGCCAGTCAGGCTGAATTTGCCGCCAGCGCCCGTATGTCGGAACGGCGTTTGAACGATGTCTTTAAAGAAGTTTACGGCGGCACCGTATTTGAAATCATGCGCAATCTACGCCTTGAAGAGGCCCGCAATTTGTTGGAGCAGCAAGAAATGTCCATCAAGGAAATTGCCTGGAGCGTTGGCTATCAACACACGACCAACTTCACCACGGCTTTTACAGAAAAATTCGGCGTTTCACCGGCCAAATACACAAAAACATTCGCGCTTTGAAGACGGCATTGCACTGGCTTCCGTACCGGGTAGAACAAAGGCCTCATACCCGAAAAGATATGAGGCCTTATTGTTTGGTGTGAGACCCTATTTGCCAGAATTCGCGTTATAGATTTCCAGTGCCTTGGTCGCAGATTTAGAGAAAATCGGGTAGTAGTAATTGACGTTTGTCGGCTTTTCTTCACGCCCGATCATACTGGCGTCAGCTCCCAGAAACTTTTTCATTTCAACGGCGGCAACATCGCCACTTTCCAGAAAAACATCGGCACGGCCTGCTTTCAGAATTTTCCAGACGCTTTCGGAATCACCAACCAATTTAGCCTTGATCCCCAGTTCGTTGAACGTGGCTTCATACCAGTAGCCTTTAATGCCCACAAATTTATAGCCTTTGGCATGCAGGTCTGCGATAGAAACGGCGCCAAGCCCGTTGGGAAATTTCTTCTTGGAATAATAAGCATAGCTTTCTGTACCGAAAATCGGGTCATTGGCAAAGACGACTTCGCTTTCACGTTGCGCGTTTTTACTCCAGTCCACACTGCCGTCGATTTTACCTTGTTTTACAAGCTCGTAAGCACGGTTCCATTTCATAAATTTATATTCAACTTTATGACCTGCTTTTTCAAAAATACTGCTGACTTTTTGGGCATCAGGGCCGCCACCCGGCAGGCTCTCGCTCAAATGCGGCAACCACTCACCAATGGAGAAGGTAAAGGTATCAGCCTTGGCGATGGATACGCTGGCAATGCCGATAGCCAAAGACAGGGCAAGGGAAGTGAAAAGCTTTTTCATATTGCATTCTCCTTAATGAATAGGGCTTTGTGTGTTAGTCGTCTCCCGAAGTGATGGATTCGATAAATTCAGCAACGGAACGTTTCAACTCATCAGATCGTTGTGACAGATCTTCCGCCAGAGTTGTGACTTGTGCAGATGCCATATCGGCATTTTCAATATCTCTGCTGACAGCCGATATACTGCCGGTCACCGTATTGGTTTCAGAAGAAATCCGCTCGATATTGTTGGTAATCTCGTTGGTCGCGGCGCCTTGTTCTTCAACCGCAGCAGCAATTGCCCCTGTCACCTGTGTAATTTGCGCAATTGTTTGATCAATGCCCTGAATTGCATGAACCGCATGGCCGGTTTCTGCCTGAATTTTCTGAATTTGCTCGGAAATACTGTCTGTGGCTTTGGCTGTCTGGTTGGCAAGGTTTTTGACCTCACCGGCGACAACGGCAAAGCCTTTCCCCATTTCACCGGCGCGCGCAGCCTCAATGGTTGCATTCAGCGCCAGCAGGTTGGTTTGTTCGGAAATATCCGAGATCAATTGAACGACACTGCCGATTTTGTCCGCCCCTTCTGCCAGCTCCTGAATTTTGGCATTGGTATTGCGAACTTCATCGGAAGCATTTTGCGTTACCTGATTGGAGGTCGCCGCCTGAGAGCTGATTTCGTTAATGGAATTCGACAGTTCGGATGAGGCCATAGCAACCGTTTCCACATTGCTGGCCACATTGCCGGAGGCATCGCTGACATGCGTTGTACTTTCATTCACACGCTGGACAACATCGTTCATCGTCTGTGCTGCGGATTTAAGTGATTCGGCTGTCTGGCTGAATTTTTCAACAGCGCTGCCGATTTTTGCATTGAAGGCCTCGGCCAACTGGCGCATTTCCGCACTCTTTTGAATAGCGCGCTCTTTTACGCGTTTTTTGCGTTCGGTGTCACTTTGTTCAAGCTTTTGGGCATTTTCCTTAAAGACATCAACAGCTTGTGCCATATGGCCGATTTCGTCGTTGCGTTCGCGTGCAGGCACATCAACATCCAGCTTGCCATTTGCCAGTGCCTCCATTGTATTGGTCATTTGCACAAGGGGGCGTGTAATGTTACGCAAAATCAGAACAATCGGTCCTTGGACAGCGATGAGCAGCACAAGGGCGATGATGACACCAGCCAGAATAAAGGTCTGGCGTTTTTGTATAATTGAATCTTCGGAAAGTTGCAGAACAATTGCGCCAACGTTTTGTTTTTCCCCATCTTCAACGAAGGTGATTTTTTCCGTCAGCTCAATCACTTGATCCGATGGCAATGCTTTCCCCAGACTTTTGCCTTTTTTTCCTTCTGCGTTTACAATCCAGACTGCTTGAAAGTCCGGCCATTGTTCAAGGCCTTTTAAAATGCCCATAACAATTTCGTCTTCGAAATTCCAAAGCGGGGCGGCAACGGCTTGTGCCTGCAAGGCAAGCATGACGCGGGCACCGGATGTTTTTTCGATGCGAACATCATTAACCAGACGGCCCGTTACAAAAGCACTGACTGCGGTGATGATAACAATGAGTACAAGACTGATAGATATAATTGCCTTAACAAAAAGACTACTCTTCTTTTTTAAAGAAGGTTCTTTTTTAAGAGGAAGACTTTCTTGTGCCATTAGGTTTCCCCCATCTGCTCACATAACTACGTTAAGTGCGAAACAAAATTGTTACTCAACCATATGCCGCATTTTATACACTTATGCGTTCCATGGGAATAATATACCTCGCCTGATTTTCAAATACAAGCTTCCTAAAATGCCTTTAATAACTTATCTTAAGCTTCATATTAGACAAACATACACAAAACCAAACGTAAACCTTCAGTTGAAACCTGAAACATCATTGATACAAAAGTTATGCCTTGACCTGACGCATATCCGTTTTAACGTCAGCCCGTCAGATTGGGTTTCAACCGTTCATCAGAGTTACCTATGATGAACGGTATGGCAACATAAAAATGCGAGGGCTTCCCTCTTAACCCCGCTGTCAAACAATCTGACATGTGGGGCCACTTCTATTCTCCCTTATATTTGTTGACCATTTTCGTCAAAGCGATCACCAAAATCGTAAACATCATCATGAATGAATGCGGCACTACTTTGAATTTCCCACCAATTATGATCAAGGTCTTCCAGATAGAAGGAATAGATACCATGTTGGCGAGTGGGTTCATGGATCTGACGGATGTTATACTTGTCTTTATATGTGAGAGCATTCTGATAAGCCACATCGACCTCTTCATCGCTCAAAACATCCAATCCCCAGTGGTTTAACAAGTTAACCGGATGAAGGTTGTCGCCGACTTCCACACACACGACATGAAATTTCAGACCACAGCGAAAGAGCATTGAAGGAACAGCATGGCGTACACATTCCAGTCCGAGAAATTCTTCGTAGAATTTTCGCGATTTTTGCAGGCTGCGGCACTCTAAAGTCCCATGAGACAGGATATAGGGTTTAATAATCGATTGAGCGTTATTCGGTTCGACAATGCCGTCCTGAATAAGTTCTCTGGTTGGATGGTTTGCTTCTGACATAATGTTTCCGTTCTATTCTAAAGGTTTGGGTTTTTCTCTTTTGCCGTCAAAAATGAGTCTGCAAAAAACAGGGATTCATCAAGACCGCATCCCGAAATAAAATCTTTTCTGGCAGCCTCAACCATTGCAGGATTGCCCGAAACGTAGGCTTGAACATGGGACATATCGGGAAAATCTTCACAGGCAGCGCTATGGACAAAACCGGTGCGCCCAGTCCAATGACAGTCCGGTGATGGTTCGCTTAGTACAGGGTGGAAAGTGAAGCCCTCGACATTTTGGGCCCATTCCTCAACAAAATCTTGCATATAAAGGTCTTTTTTACTTCTGCATCCCCAGTAAAGGGTGATGGGACGACCCTTTTGAATCCCTTTGTCAAAGGCATGTTCCAACATGGATTTAATCGGCGCAAAACCGGTACCGCTTGCGACCATAACAATAGGCTTGTCTATCTCTTCGCGAATATAAAAGGTACCCAAGGGCCCTTCAAACTTCAAAAGGTCACGTACCTTCATCGTTGAGAAAAGTTGATCGGTAAACTTGCCGCCTGGCATATGGCGAATATGAAACTCTAATGCAATAACCCCTTCAGAGGAGGGCTTGCTTGCGATTGAGTAACTTCTCGTGTCCCCATCGGGCAGCATGATATTCACAAATTGACCGCCTAGAAATCTCATATTTTCGTTTGGATGCAGGCGAAGCTTGACAATCATGACATCGTCGCAGGCACGCTCCAATTCGGCAATGCGGCTTGGAACTTTACGCACCTCAATTCCCGCCAACCCTTCAAGCTCTGCCACTTCTACAGTAACATCAGACAATGGCTTGGCCTGACAAAGCAGCGCCAGTCCGTTGGCTTTGTCTTCTTCAGAAAGGTACGTTGGGTGAACCATCCCATAATCAACTTGACCATCCAGAATTCGACCGCGACAGGTTTTGCAAACACCTGTCTTACAGCTGTATGGCATCATCTTGTTTGCCGCCAACCCCGCGTTAAGAATACTTTTCCCTTCAGGAACCTCAAAACAATGGCCACTTGGCCTCAAAGTAACTTTAAATGTCATTATAATCCTTACCTCCCGTGTTGCTTAAAATTGAAGTCCTTTATGGCAAGCGCTTTAGCTATATCCACAAGAATCTTCAACTCTGTGCCCACATTTTTTAAGTTATAGGAAATGTTTGCCTTCCAAGGCACCAACTCATAAACAAGTTTAGGGGGCCATTTGCACAGGGTTCTTTAGGCTGCCGATCCCCTCGCCAAAGACTTCTACAATATCACCTGGCTTTAAAAAGACTTTTGGGTCTTGGGCATAACCAACGCCAGCAGGTGACCCTGTCGTCAACATGTCACCAGGCATAAACTTGTACCAATGAGAAAAATAAGAGATGACTTTTGCCAATCTGAAAATGAGATCCCTGGTATTGGCAGATTGCATAAGCGTGCCGTTAAGGATCGTCCCGATGTTTATATCGTGGGGGTCTGGCAATTCGTCTTTCGTCGTAACAACGGGACCCACAGGGCAAAAACCGGGAAACTGCTTACCATGGATATTCTCCTCAAACAACTCGCAACTTTTTCTGCCGTTACTGCCGCCAAGTGACTGAACCCATTCAGCCACAGGAGAGCGGTCTGATACATCGTTGATCATTGTATAACCGGCGACATAATCCAAAGCCTCTGCCTCCGATACATGATGACAGGGTTTGGCAAAGATACAGGCGAATTCACATTCAAAATCAATCATGTCCGGGGCCTGTACCGGTAAATAGATAGGGTCCTCGGGGCCTGTAAGCGCGTGAACATATTTCTGAAAAGCAGCAGGCTTTTCTGGAAGAGACACATTCATTTCCGCCATATGGTCCCGATAGGCAGAGCCCGTTGAAAGGATGAAACGCGGCGAAACCGGGGCACCAAGGTTTGCCTTATCGCGTGGCACTAGGGCATTTTCATCTGTGGCTTTATCCCAGATTTCACCACTTCCTTTTTCAAGGGCCTCAATAAGTGATTGGACAGCCAAAGATGTTTTTGAATTGATATCGAGCAAATCATTTGTGGAATGAATAACGGGCGACTTTAATAGTCCCGCACTCTGTAAGGTGTTTAGGTCAACCAAAACGCCATTAGACAACTGAACGGCGGGTTTGGGGCCGACATCGGATTTCAAGTTTGCGATTTTCATTGTTTTTCCCTGTTATTAAAAATTTTATAAGTTAGTAAATAGTCTCTCTCTCCCGTTAGAAGGGCATTCTGGAAATGGGGCGATATTTCCCTCTTTTCCTCCTGCTTTAAATGCTGTCGAACTTCGCCAAGGCCGCATCAAGTCTGGTGCGGTATTGAGCCATCGCCTGTTCCTTGACATGGCCGTATCCACGTACCAGCAACGGCAATTGAACCAATTCTTCTGCCGCTTTCAGGTTGTTTTGCGAGATTTTCGCGGTGATCTTGTCAAGGATCATCTCGAATTCAGTAACAAGCACGCGCTCCATCCGTCTTTCTTCGGTATAGCCGAAAATGTCCCATTTGCTACCACGCAGCCCTTTGAAACGGCTTAATAATTTAAAGGCCGACAGCACCCACGCACCGAATTCCTGCTTCTTCAGGTGCCCGCTTTTTTTGTCCCGGCATCCCAAAATCGCTGGTGCCAGATGGAAAGAAAGCGTGTCCACCTCCGAAAATTGCTCAGAAATCGCTTTTGCAAAGGCACCGTCAGTATAGAGACGGGCGATTTCATATTCGTCCTTGTAGGACATAAGCCTGAACAGCGCATGTGCAGCCACCTCGGTAAGCGTTGTCTTCGACGAAATTCGGCTTTCCGCCTTGCGCAAGTTTTCTATCCGCTGACGGTAACGATCTGCATAGGCACTGTTTTGATAATCAATCAGAAATGCCGCGCGCCGTTCTATCTGCTGATCCAGCGTTTCCGCTTCCTTCGCCAACAAACCAGCAGCCTTGAAGACCTCATGAGGGTCCATCGCCAATTGCCGTCCCCAGGCGAAGCTGAGCTTGTTCAAAGCAGCGCCACTTCCATTAAGGTCCACTGCCGCAAGGAACAGGTCCCTGTCCAGATTGAGCCATCCTTTCTGATAGGCAAACCCGATCATCATCAGGTTGGAAGCGATGGCATCTCCAAATAGTTTTTCAGACAGGCGGGTAAATGGATAAGCCGCAAACCGGCCTTCGCCTGCACGATGTTCCAGACGGCGCGCTAACATTTCGCCATCCGGTCGCGCGGACCGATTCCGGGTAAAATCACCGGTGATGGCGACATCAGCGTTCGCGACAACGAAGCTGGTTTCTGGATCAACGGCGGAAATCACATCGCGGGCATTCCCGACAATCTCGTCACAAACGATCACCATGCTGGCGCTTTTGACTGGAATGCGTAGCGCACCGATTGATGCTTTATCGGCAAGATGGACGTGGCTGGTCACCGCGCCGCCTTTTTGCGCCATGCCGACCTGATCCAGAACCGCCGTTTCCCGGCCCGCCATATGCCCGGCCATGGCCAGCAAGGCGCTGGTCGTTACCACACCCGTTCCGCCGACACCCGCAATCAGGATACGCTCATATTCCAAAGCCGCAGCATTCTTTGGGGGAACAGGGAAGTTGTCATCCCCGTGAAGGGTCTTCATCTCGGGTTTACGAATTTTCGCGCCCTTAACCGTCACAAAACTGGGGCAAAAGCCGTTGAGACAGCTATAATCCTTGTTACAAGATGACTGATTGATCCGCCGCTTGGTTTCAAATGCTGCTTCAATCGGTTCAATCGACAGACAGTTCGAAACCGCCGAACAATCGCCGCAATCTTCACAAACACGCTCATTGATCATAACCCGCGTGGTGGGGTCAATCAGCTTTCCGCGCTTGCGCAAACGCCGCTTTTCGGTGGCGCACATCTGTTCGTACACAATGACACTCACCGTTTTGAGTGCACGCAATTCCTCCTGCAAGGCACCAAGATCGTCGCGATGTACAATACGGTCTGCCTTGGAACGCACAACACCGCGCACCGGATAACGGTCCGGATCGTCCGTACAGACGATGATCGTGCCAACCCCTTCCGCCCGGACCTGATCAATAACCTGCTCCACCGACAACTCGCCATCAACGCCCTGCCCCCCTGTCATCGCCACAGCGCTGTTATAAAGGAGCTTGTAAGTTATACAGAGCTTCGCCGCTACGGCCTGACGGATCGCCAGAATACCGGAATGGAAATAGGTTCCATCGCCGATATTGACAAAGATATGTGGTTCATCGGTGAAAGGGGAAAGTCCCATCCAATGCACCCCTTCGCCCCCCATTTGAGAGAAGGTTGAGGTCCCTGCCTGATTATAGGCGGCAAGTCCGTGACAGCCGATCCCCGCCAGCGCCCTGCTGCCATCGGGAATATTCGTCGTCGATCGGTTATGCGGACAACCGGAACAGAAGAATGGTCGTCGGCTCATCGGGGGCAAGGCAAAATCCGTCAGCGTTTGCAAATCTTTTTGCCGTTCATCCACAGCAGCAGCCAGCGTTGCATCTTGTGTCTCACGCGCCAGAATATTACCAAGCTCTGCCGCGATATATTCCGGTGTCAGGTCGCCGGTTTTCGGGAACAGGACCTCTCCTGCCTCTTGCGTCTTCCCAAAAACCTTCGGTGCACCTTGCTCCCCATAAAGGATTGCTTTGACCTGCCCTTCCATGAAGGGGCTTTTCTCTTCAACAACAATCAAATGCTCAAGGTTGGATGCAAATTCACGCAAACGTTCCGGTTCAAGAGGCCAGATCATCGCTGGTTTATAAAGGGCAATACCAAGGCGGTCCAACGCGCCCTCATCAAGATCAAGCAAGCCCATGGCCGCAACAAGATCCTGCCAGGATTTGCCAGCAGACATGATGCCAATCTTCGCATTGGGGCCTTTCTGGATAATGCGGTCCAGATTGTTGGCGCGCACATAGTCGTGTACGGCTGGCAGGCGATAATTCTGTTGTTTGATTTCCTGATCACCCGGCATTTCCGGCCAATGATTGTGGACACCGGCCTGCGGTTTTTCAAATTCCGGCAGAACAATCTCAGTCTCCGCCTCGTTGGCGCAAACGGCCCGGGTGGAATCTGCGACCTCCGTTGCGATTTTCAAGGCGGCCCAAGACCCGGTATGGCGCGACATGGCAAAACCATGCATGCCATAGACGACAATCTCATAAGGGTCAGCGGGGTAAAGAAGCGGCACCTGAAGGCTGGCAACGGTCTCGTCACTATAACAAATGATACTGGAAGATTTCGCGATATGATCATCGCCAACGGCAAGGACAACCCCGCCTTTAGGCGATGTCCCCTGATAGTTGCCATGGCGCACCGCATCTGCGGCACGGTCCAGCCCCGGCCCCTTGCCATACCAAAGCGAGAAGACACCATCCACCTTGGCCCCGGGAGATTGCTCAATCTGTTGCGACCCGGCAATGGCAGTAGCCGCCATTTCCTCATTCACAGCGGGTTTTACCACAATACCTGCTGTTTCAGGCAAATCGCCCGCGCGCTCAAAAGCATTATCCAATGTACCGAGAGGGGAGCCACGATAGCCGCTGACGAAACCACGGCTCTTTATCCCGGCTTGCTGATCGCGTTCGGCCTGTAGCAACATCAAACGCACAAGCGCCTGAACACCGGAAATTAAAATACGTCCGTCTCGTTTCGTAAATTTATCCGACAAAGCGACCATGAGCGCATTTTCTCCCTTAATTTTATTGATTATTTAATTGGGATAACACGTTCGATGCAGTAACTCTGTCGCCTCGGAGACAATGTTTACAATTGATCTAAAAAGTTTGATCTTTTTGGTGTTTAGCGCCTAATCCCCCATCGCCAACGCGCGGAGGCCCTTTATATCCTGCACAATAATGCTGTTATATTCCGTCTCGATAATGCCTGCATCCTGCATTTTTTGCAAAACCCGGTTAACGGTCTGTCGTGAAGCGCCAACCATCAAGGCGATCTCGGTTTGAGACAGCGCCAGTTTTCTGTGATCCTGCGTAGAGGCAACAGCCTCACTTCTCTCAACCCCTTGCAGAATTCGACTGGCGATCCTCTCTTCGAGGGCATTCAGACTGAGTTCTTTAAATAGCCCGCTCGAATATCGCATCATACGTGAAATCAACTTCAACGAGGCCTGGTCAAACTCGCGATATGTTTTGCGAATTTCCTCGTAATCTTCTTTCGACAGAACATCCAGTTCAACTGCGGTCGCCGCCTCCGCCGTATGGGGACGTGGCTGACCATCAATCAGGCTGGCGATCCCAAAGCAATCGTTGGAATTAAAGCGCAAAAACACAACCTCACGCCCATCTGGGGTGCTCGCAAGCATCCGGACCGAGCCTGACGCGATCCGGTACATCTCGTTTCCTGAGTCTCCAAGGAAATATATCGTTTGGCCTGCCTGATAGCGCCGCCGACAAACGCGCTGCGAAAACGCCTCGACAACCTCCTTGGGCAACCACTGAAACATATCAAACACACGATGCGTATTGTGCATGCAATTCCATTCTCTCAAGATGTCCGGGGCCAACCCCAAACATAATTTATTCCCCCTGCCGCCTCATATCAATATCATCGCATCACAGAAACAAGGATGCTCGACAAATGCTTCCTATCCTCGACTTTTTTTTCGTCTGCTTTCAATTTTATGTGCAGCATTCTCAATTTTTTCAAGCATGGACAATATAGGGCGGTTCCGGATGGTATTTTTTTTAATAACACATCCGACATGCATGTCAGGAATGATTCGTTTTTCAGAGAAAAAAACCATTTTATCCTTCACATCTCCCAAAGTATCAATAACTTCGTCAAAGACCATGGTCCAGTAATGCGTATCTAAAAGATATTCAAAAATCAGATCAAAATCATCAACAAGAATGCGCGGACCTTCAAACTTGATCTTATATTTTTGCGCCGTTCGCCGATAGAGATTGATCCCCGCCGTTGGGACCTTTATTGAAATAAGCGGGTAGCTTAAAATATGCGGATATATGCTTTTTTCATTTAAAATGGGGTGTTTGTTATGAACAGCCACACTCATAGGTAAACGCGCGATTGACGTAAAAATGAAATCGTCATCCAGAACGGGGTCATGACCTGAAAGGTCTTCATACCCTTTTAGGGTTATCGCCATATCCAGACGCCCCGCCTTGAGGTCCTCACAAAGTTTGAGCGTATCCCCGATCTCGACAATAATGGTTGCTTTGGGAAATTCGTTAAAAAAGCTGAGCAGAGCCTCTCTCACAATTGGCTGGCCTGCCCCTGAGACGATCCCTATGCGGATGACTTCATGATGTCCGTCACGGTAGAGCGCAAGCGCTTGGTCCAGTTCCTGCGCATGCTTGGCAAGCGGCAGCCCTTTTTCAAGAAAATATTGCCCGTCTTTGGTGAGTTTTGCCCCTGCACGGCTACGTTCAAACAGATTCATTTTCAAGCGTGTTTCAAGGCGTTGAAGCTTCTTTGTCAAAGCAGGTTGCGACAGGCCCAAAACGTCTGAAGCTTTATGGATAGAGCCCTCTGCTGCCAGCACAGCGACTAAGCGCACCTCACTTACATAGTCCATTCGTGATAATTCCAAGTTATCATATGCATATATATATTCATTATACATTATCATATAATTATGGAATGTATAACCCAGAACTTTAAAAACGCACAGGTTTCAAAAGAGGACAGAACATGACAATTGAAATGGATTTTAAAAATAAAAACGTTGTCGTTGTCGGTGGAACATCCGGCATCAACCGAGGTATTGCAGAAACATTCGCCGCTCAGGGGGCTGCTGTTGCCGTTGCCAGCCGAAATCAGGACAAGGTTGATGACACGGTCACTGCGTTGAACAAAGCCGGTGCTTCAAAAGCACTTGGAGCAGCTTTTGACGTGCGTGATCCAGAAGCAGTTGCCGCCGGTCTTCAAACATTCCATGATGAATTGGGACCTTTCGATATTTTGGTCTCCGGCGCGGCCGGGAATTTCCCGGCTCTTGTTGCAGATATGTCCATCAATGCCTTTCGCAGCGTGGTGGAAATTGATCTGATGGGCACCATTCATGTGATGAAAATGGCTTATCCTTTATTGAAAAAACCGGGGGCCTCCATCATCAATATTTCCGCCCCTCAAGGTTATCAGGCGAGTGAGGCCCAAGGCCATGTCGGTGCAGCCAAAGCTGGTGTGGACCAAATCACACGTGTTCTGGCTCTGGAATGGGGCTTTGAAGGTGTCCGGGTCAATTCTATTGTTCCAGGTTTTATCGAAGATACAGAAGGCGTGAAGCGGTTGCTCACTGATGCGGAATTTAAACAGACCTGCATTGACTATACGCCCCTTCAACGCTTTGGCCAAAAAAGAGATGTCGCCAACATGTGTTTGATGCTGAGTTCTGAGCTGGCCGCTTTTGTCACCGGACAGGTCATTGAAGTAGACGGCGGCCTTTACCTGCGTGGTTCAAGCTTTTTCGGTAAATCGTTGGGCGACAAATTACGTGCAGATAAACTGAATTAGGCTCCCATTATACCAACCCATAACAGCTTTAGGGAACCGGGACAGTTATTTACTTCAATTAAACAAGCGAGCTGAGACATCTCACAAGCCAGCCATCCGGACTGGCTAATTGTTCTAAAATTGAGAAATGATTTGCCCCGGCTACAGGTGTAAGTTCTGCCTTGATATTTGCTTTGGTGCAAGTTGCAGCAAACTGCCTTGACTGGCGCTGGAGTTCCGGCAACTCATTGGTGCCGAAGACAATCGCGATTTCTCCTGCCCCATCGGGGAGGTTGTACAGCGGACTATAGGTCGCAACATCGTCAGCGTGTAATTGCAATTTATCATTGAGCACACCAAGGCGAATAGGTTCCAGATCATAAATGCCCGAAATGCAAAGGCCTGCATCAACTTCGGGCATTTTCAGCGTGGTCGCTGCCAGATGCCCCCCTGCCGACCATCCGGAGACAATCAATTTGCCTGTTGCGATACCCATCACCGGCCCCTCACGGCGCAACCACCTGATAGCGCGATGAACCTCTTCAATAATTTCCCCCAAAGTGGCATCGGGGGCCAATGTGTATCCCGGCAATGCAACGTCCATACCCGCAGCAAGTGGCCCTTCAGCCATACAGGCGAAAATGTCTTTGGAATTCCTTTGCCAATAACCACCGTGAATAAACACAAACAAAGGCGCGTTGGGCGTACCTGAACGAAAAATGTCTATCCGGTTGCGCTGGCCAGCCCCGTAGGCAAGGTCCAGTAATTCAGGCTGATGCCTTTTTAGCGACTTACTTCGCTTTGTCCATCGGGCAAGATAATCAGAACTCTCCGCAACCGCTGCGCTATTGTCATAAGCCTGATCAAGCTGGTTACGGTTCATACCGCACCAGATTGCAGGATTTGTTGGTTTTATCAGATTTGAGACGTCAGTCATGGCCCTGTCTTCCTTGAAAGCCGGTTTTACATATAACTCGAGCGTCAGGGTGTGGTACAAACCACATCCGTTACTCACCAAAATGGATATTCATCAGGTCAGGAAAATTTGATTAGGCAACCTGTTTTGAATGATGGCTGTGCAACTTGCCCGAAAGAACACGTCGCATATCATTGAAATCTGAGGAGACGACATCACGCGGCCGTACCAGATTGTTCGTGATATCGGCATCAATATGCCCCGGGCCGGGAGACATCACAACCACCCGGTTAGCCAGAAATATGGCTTCCTCGATTGCATGCGTGACAAATAGAACCGTCAATTTGGTCTTCTCCCAAAGTTCAAGCAGTTCCTGCTGTAGCCTTTCGCGCGTCATGGCATCAAGTGCACCGAACGGCTCATCCATCAACACCACTTCGGCTTCATTGGCCAGAACCCGCGCAATCGCGACACGCTGTTTCATGCCACCTGATAGTTGGTGTGGATAGACATCGGCGAATTTACCCAGTCCGACAAGATTAAGGAAATGTTCTGCGGTTTCCTTGACTTCGCGTTTTGGCCGACCTCGTGCCGCCGGGCCAAAGCCGATATTGTCACGCACGCTCAACCATGGGAACAAACCATAATCCTGAAAAACCATACCGCGCGTAGGATCAGGACCTTTGATTGGCATGCCCCACATGCGGGCATCTCCCGTTGTTGCTTCTTCAAAACCGGCAACTATCCTGAGCAAAGTGGATTTGCCACATCCCGAAGCCCCAATCAGACAGATAAAATCGCCACGCTCAACCTCAAGGTTCGCCCCGCGCAGAGCCTCTACTTTTCGGCCATTTGAATCATAGATCTTGCCGACATTACGCAATGAAAGAATGGGCTTGGACGTATTAGACATGGTTCGGACTCCAGGAAAGAAAGCGATGGCCAATCATCAGGATAATGCGGTCAGAAATGAAACCTGCAACGCCAATGGCGATCATGCCGCAAATGACAATTTCTGTGCGGGACAATTGCCGCGCTTCCATGATGATGGCACCTAACCCCGTTGGCACACCTGTCATTTCACCGATAACGATAATCATCCAGGCAAAACCAAGACCAAGACGCAAGCCGGTAAAGATGGCAGGCAATGCAGCGGGCAGCACAACCTTTGCAAACTGGGCTGATCCTGTGCAGCCAAGCATATCCGCAGCTTCAAAAAGGCGCGGTTCAACTGAGCGGACACCAAAAATGGTATTCAAAAGCACCGGATAGAACGCCCCTAGAAAAACGAGAAATATCGCCGATTTGGGACCTATGCCAAAGATGATCATTGCGAGCGGCAACCAGGCTGTTACAGGTATGGGACGCATGATCTGAAGCAACGGGTCACAGATTTGTCGCATAAAAGCATTCCTGCCAATCATCAGCCCCAGAGGTAAAGCCGCAATCACCGCCAGTGTAAAACCGCCATAGACCCGGCTGATCGACGCCAAGACATGAGTATGCAACGTGGCACTGAAATGGTCATTGCGTATGCCGCCGACCGCCAGATCCCAGAATGCCGAAGCGACAGTCGCAGGTGTTGGTATCAGACTATAGGGCCGACCGGAGGTCGCCAGATGCCAGCCAACAAGCAGAATGGCAGGCAGGATAATAGCGAGTGATGGCTGGCGCAACCGCCCCCACACGGCAGCCGCAGGCTTGCGGGTGGGGGCCTTGAGAACCATCTGCACAGCAGACTTTGTTTGTGTTACAGCGTTCATTTTTACGCCTTCATGCTTTCAACAATGCTGGTTTGGAAAAGCTTGTCAAAGTCTGGCAGCTGCTGGATCTGTTTAAGTGCCAGCATCTGTTTGGCATAGGTTTCTGACTGGGTGCGTTCTTTTTTACCAAAAGACCAGGTCAGATCGACATTTGGAACCGAAAGTTCAATAGCGTCATGCGGCTGGCCCAGCTTGGCAACAGCCATTTCAGCCATCTTGTCAGGGTTAGCCATGGCGTATTCGCTAGCCTTGCGGTGAATATCAAGGATGACTTTGGTCACTTCCGGTTTGTTCGCCACCGTATCCTGATGCGCACCGAAAATCATATTCAATGAGCCCATGGCAGTGCCGTAGGGATATTCGACAATCTGACCGATGCCTGAAGCAAGACTAACGCCCGGCCCCGGCTCTGCACCCACATAAGCATCCACATCACCGCGAGCAAGCGCCAGATGCATTTCGCTGAAAGAGATGCGCATAGGCGTAATATCCTTAACGGACATACCTTCCATACGCAGGCGCTCCAGAATGAAGACTTCCTGCGTGGAACCAGGCCAAATGGCCACGCGCTTGCCTTTCAAATCTTTAATCGACTTAATTTCGCTGCCTTTACCTGCAACCACGCCCATTCCCTTGTTACATGCTCCGGCAATAACGGCAATCGGCTCACCGGCCGCCGCGCCCATGGTCGCTGCGGCAATGCCGAACATGCCAAAATCCACGGATTTTGTGACCACCGCATTCTTGCCTTCAGTCGGGCTTTCAAAGGGAATGACTTCAACAGCATAACCTTTGGGGACAAACTGCTCATAAAAATGCGGTGCGATCGAATGGATCAGCCTCAAAGCGCCCATTTTGATTGTGGTTTTCGAACTGGCCTGAACAAAGGGGGCGTGAAGGGCGGTGGTCGCACAGGCTGTCGTTGCTGCTGCTGTAAGCAGAAATTTGCGTCTGTTCATCATTGATCTGTTCTCCTACTCAGCTATTTCAAATGCAATTTCATCATCACTGTAACCATTCCAGTGTTGACGTCTATTGCTTGTTTTTGACCAGAGTGTTGATTATTATGCAACACCAGAACTTGGAGGCAAATCATGAAACACCTCAAAACACTGTATTGCATTGATGATGTGGCACGTAGCGGGTCCATTCGCGGAAGTGCAGAAAACCTGGCGATCACGCCCTCTGCGCTGACTCGCAAAATTCAGGATTTTGAAGCGGAGCTGGGGACGCCAATTTTCGAACGCATTCCTCAAGGGATGCGCCTCAATCCAGCCGGAGAACTGGTTCTTCGCCACATTCGCGCCCAATTCGCCGATTTTGGCCGGTTACAATCACAAATCGCCGACCTCTCCGGTGTCAGACGAGGACATGTGACAGTGGCCACCAGTCAGGCATTTGCCCATGGGCTCATCCCGGATGAAATAGCCACATATCATGCCCATCACCCGCAGGTTTCCTTCACCGTTCTGGTTCGTGATCACAAATATGCCGTAGAATCACTAAGTGCGTTCGAAGCAGATTTCGCACTGGTCCTGGAGCCACCCGTTGCACCAGAATTTGAACCTGTACTGGAACTCCACCAACCCCTTTGCGCATTGATGAATGCTGAACATCCACTTGCTAAGTCAGATACAGTCAGGCTTCGTGATTGTCTGCAATACCCCATCGCCATGCCAAGCCCGTCATTGGCCATCCGGCATTTGCTCCATGGCGCCATTGTTCGCGCTTCCTCGCCTGTAAATATCGTGGTCGAGTCCAATTCCTTTGAAATCTTGCGTGGTTACGCCGGACGCAATGATGTCATCACCTTTCAAATCCGCACAGCCATTCCCAAAGACAGCCGCCTTCTTGTCGCCCGGGAAATTGATAGACGTGATCTCCCCCCTGCCCGTTTGGTTCTTGGTCAGTTACGCGGACGTTCACTTTCGGTCGCTGCATCAAAGTTTGTCGATCAGGTTTCAAACGCCCTGCACAACCAATATGGTATGGAATCTTCCCCTCTGACGTAGCCCCTGAAAAGTAATCCAGACAAATATTTCACCTCACATCCCATACTGTCGAAGCCCATCGTGTGCGTGACAACCTTCTTGGCAACCGTGACTTTTGTCCAATCATCCGCCGAACGGAAACAGGTGCTCCAGTTTCAGGGAACAGGTCCACTTTCTGCAAGGATGCGCTTGTACATATGGCAGATTGTCTTTATGGAAGAATGAACGTTTACAAACGAATAAATCCGATTGTAGAATTTCTGGCAAATAGAGTCTTGAGTTTCCATGCGCCTGTCCCGAACAGAAATCAAACGCCTTCTGGACCAACGCTATTTTCAGCGTGCACAAACCTATCATGCTCAGGGCAAGGTACGCGACCTTGAGGTCAAGGAGGAAAGTGAGAACGCTCTTGTGCTTGAAGGAAAGGTCAAAGGTTCACGCGTATCAGACTACAAACAGATGATCGCAGTCACCCGGCATAAAGACTATCTGTCCATTGACGGCAGATGCAGTTGCCCGGTTCATCATAACTGCAAACATGTCGGGGCTGTGCTTTTGGATTGGGTGGCCAAAACGGAATTTCAGCCCACGCCGAAACAAACAGCACCAGTTGAAAAGCTTTCACCCAATGTTTCCTATTTGCTCGACCTGATTAAAGAGGCCGCGCCAAAATGCGATCCGGAATTTGACCCTGAAACCTATCCCTCAAACGTAAAAAACAGGCTGTTTTACTGGCTCGATCTTCGGCAAACCCCCATCGGCACACGCTTTACCAGTCTTGCCTGCAAGAGTGTATCTGTCCTGAAATCCGGTGCGCTGGGGGCCCAATGCAACGATTACAATTACCAGCAGGTGCCCCATACGGGCGGTGCCAAATTCCTGCGCCCTTCAGATCGTGAAATTTGCGGTGATCTGGTCCATATGAAGCAGGCAAGCGCCCCTATGAACCTGTGCCTCACCGGACAAAAGGGGGCGAGCGTTCTGGCCAAAATTGTTTCGACCAGAAGGGCCTTCTGGCAGGACCACCGCCAAAACCCGCGTGTTCTGACTGAAGGGGCTGAACGTGATGCACAAGGAGAATGGCAAACAACAGGTGACGGCCAAATGCGCTTTGTCCTGAACATTGAGGGTGCTCCAAACGCGGTCATCCTGCCCTTGGACCCGCCGTGCTATGTGGATGTGGAAACCGGGCAATGCGGGCCGCTCGCCTGCGACCTTGCCACACCCTTGTGCGAGGCTTTGCTCAGCGGACCGCCCCTGCGGATGCAGGATATCGCCAGTTTCGAAAAAGCTGTCAGGACCCACCATGGCAACCTTGCAATGCCACTACCCGTTGCGCCACACGAAATCAGGGAAGTTAAACACAATCCCGTTCCTCGCCTGACATTGTGTGAACGAACATTTAAAACATATGATTACAGTTGGTACCGTTCCTCCCATAAGGAACAGGCCTTTCCCACCGCCGTTGTAAGCTTCCGTTATGGGAAAAGGATCATTGATCCCAATGATCCGAACGATACGATCGAGAATCTCAGTCAGGATGTTTTGACCCTCACGCCCCGAAACCGACGACAGGAGCAGGAATTTCTGCTGGATGCAGAAGACTACGACTTGTCCCCGGTTGCGGACTTACCCGATATCATGCCGGATCACAACGACCATAGCGGCGTTTTCCTGCTGGACGAAAGCATGGAAGACTGGTTGTCCTTTCTGACGCATACTTGTCCCGACTTGCAGGACGAAGGCTGGGAAATTTTCATTGAGGAGAGCTTTCCTTATCAACTGCACAAACCCGCCGGAAACTGGTCCTTCGATTTTGTAGAAAGCGACAACAAATGGTTCGACCTGTCTCTCGGTGTCGAGATCAATGGCCGCAATCTGGATCTGCTACCCGGTCTGCTAAACCTGTTCGAAGGCTTGCCGCCCGATACCAATGAAGAAGACCTTGAGTATCTTCTGTTCGAAGACGAGGACAATCTGATTGTTCCTATCGGGGAGAAAGATTTCGTTTCCATGCCGCTTGAACGCCTGCGCCCACTGATTAAAATCCTGTTTCAGCTTTTTAATGTAAAGGGAAATAAGGTCTTTCGTTTCGGGCAATTCGACCTTGGCGACATTGCCGTTCTTGAAGATGCAGCCCTTGAATCCGAAGCGATTATAGCCGGGGCGCAAAGCTTACGTGAAGCCGCACACAAACTGTCTGCTGGGGTCCATCTGCATCCAGTCCC
Organism: Terasakiella sp.; assembly: GCA_050297075.1. Taxonomy (GTDB): domain Bacteria; phylum Pseudomonadota; class Alphaproteobacteria; order Rhodospirillales; family Terasakiellaceae; genus Terasakiella. Next base: position 21,245 of record JBNKSC010000023.1, on the reverse strand, counting down.
CCTCCCCAAGGGGTTGAACGCAGAACTGCGCCCCTATCAGCAGGAGGGATTGAACTGGCTTTGCTTCCTTGGGGAAATCGGCGTAGGCGGCGTTCTGGCCGATGACATGGGACTGGGTAAAACCTTACAGACGCTCACTTATCTTCTGGTTGAAAAGGAAAATGGCAAACTGAACAAGCCCTGCCTTCTGGTGGTACCGACCAGTCTTGTACCCAATTGGCAGATCGAATGCACCCGCTTCACCCCCGGCCTTGAGATGCTGACCCTGCATGGGCCGGAGCGAAAACAGGATTTCGACAAGATCGCTCAGCATGATGTGGTTATGACCACCTATGCGCTGGCGCACCGTGACCGGGAAATTCTGTTGGCACACGACTATCACATCTGTATTTTCGATGAGGCACAAGCGCTTAAAAACCCAACCTCAAACCTGTCCAAATTTGCCAGTGCCCTGACGGCAAAGCAGAAAATATGTCTCAGCGGCACCCCGGTTGAAAACCATCTTGAAGAACTTTGGTCCCTGTTTCATTGCGTCAACCCGGGCCTTTTATCCGACAGGAAAACCTTTCGCAAAAATTTCCGCACCCCCATTGAGAAGGTGGGGGACAGTGAGCGTCAAGAGGTTCTGAACCGCCGTGTACGTCCCTTTATCCTGCGCCGGACCAAAAATGCCGTTGCCGCAGAATTGCCGCAAAAGACGGAGATCATCGAACATATCGAACTGGAAGGCAAACAGCGCGATTTATATGAAGCCGTACGGCTCAGTATGGATGCACGGGTGCGTGAAACCTTGAAGGACAAGGGCATGGCACGCAGTCATATCATGGTGCTGGATGCCTTGCTGAAACTGCGCCAGACCTGTTGCGACCCCCGATTGGTCAAACTTGACATGGCCAAAGACATAACAGTTTCAGCCAAACTGTCGCGCCTGTCAGAAATGTTGCCGGAGCTGATCGAAGACGGACGGCGCATTCTGTTGTTCTCGCAATTCACCTCCATGCTGGCTTTGATTGAAGAGGCGGTAAAGGCCCTTGATATTCCTTACGTCCAACTGACCGGGCAGACCAAAGACCGTAAAACTCCGGTGAAGGCTTTCCAGGAAGGTAAGGTTCCCCTGTTCCTCATCAGCCTGAAAGCCGGTGGTACGGGCCTAAACCTGACGGCAGCCGATACGGTGATCCATTTCGATCCGTGGTGGAACCCGGCAGTCGAACGCCAAGCCACAGACCGGGCGCACCGCATCGGGCAAGAAAAGCCCGTTCTGGTCTACAAACTGATTACCCGCCATACGGTCGAAGAACGCATTCAAGCCCTTCAGTCCAGAAAATCCCAACTTGCCGATGCCTTACTGGACGACAAAGACAGCCCTGTTGCCGGATTGAATGAACAGGACATCCATTGGCTCTTTTCGCCGTTGTGACGTCACACTATCTCCACGAACCTGTATGGAAGACGTGCATTTATCCGCTGAAGCCGCCTTTTCTTTTTATAGTGTTGTTTGAAATTCCACTTTTTGCTTACTGGTCCAAAATCAAAGACATGCATTTCAATCAAGTGTTTCAATCTTATCTAAAATCAATTCAAAGCTAACCTGACTAACCCAATGATTTTTCGCTAAACTTTGCCAGCCAGCCAAAGCAACACGGGTTTGATCCAATATTGCACCAATCTTCCGTTTGGGAATATTGGCCTCTTGCCCCAGCTTGACCAGATGCTCAATACCGGGGTTACGACCTTCGCCCATCACCATTGTACTTTGCTCACCATTCGGGCCGGAAGAGAAGGTCAAATCATAGGCTGGAGACAACTTCCACTGCCCTGTTTCGTCCATCAAAAAGCTGAAATTCTTAGAGTGATCATCACGGTTATGTGCCAGTACATTGAAAACCGCCAGACGGTACACTTTTTCAACCTCACGCACATCGCGCGTCAAATGAGCTGTCAGGTTGAGCAAGTCCTCGTAATCCAGTGATAGGGTTCTAAAATCAGAGTGTAGCAAGCCGCAAGCAGTATGCATATGCAGACGCTTTTTACCCTGCCTGTCAAAACGCTTGATGGCAAAATAGCCGGGGCCGTTTTCTGCCGGGAATAAATGTACTTCCGGCATATCAATACCAGCCTGTTTTGCCATCAATGCATAAACATATTCAATTGCCCCCGCATCATTTCCGTCCTGGCTGTTGGCAAATTTCACCATCCATGGCTCATAATTTTCAGACAAGGCCTGAGTGCCGTGAACAATATGTGTTTTATCATGGTCCACGCCAATCAGAGCTTTGGGCCTAGCCCCCGCAGATGAGCCATTTAGCGCAAGAAGTTCTTTCAAAACATCCTCGGATGTGCCCTTGAGCACCTCTTGTGTCTGCTGCGCCAATTTATCCAGATTAATGGACATATCGCCTTTTTCTGCTTCGCTGAAATCAGGCTCATAGACCAATGCCCCAAGGCCATCAGCACCAACATACGCCAGTCGATCAAGGGGAGATATATCACTAGGTACATCTGCCCTATTGATTTCCCTCGCCCCTTCCGCACAGGCAGGTTGCGGCGCAAATCCGTATCTGAGCACCATCTGTTGGACAGCAATAGCGCAATTTTGCCCCAAAGGCTATGCCGAAGCAAATGGTCAGATTTTACCAATCAACAACAATCAGGCGCTATTTTCTCTGCTTGGCACAACATATGGCGGGGACGGCAAAACCACTTTTGCCCTGCCGAATTTACGCGGGCGCACAATCGTCGGCACTGGTCAAGGGCCGGGCTTAAGCAACATCACTCTGGGTCAACAGATTGGCCAGGAACAATATCAACTAACCATAGCCAATATGCCTGCCCATACCCATTCATTAAATATAGGTGAGATTCCAGTGGAAGGGACTCTTTTGGGAGTCAACGACACAGGGGATACCATCAGCCCACAAAATGCCTTCCCCGCCTCCAGACCGACAAGTGGTGGAACTCCCAAAACAAGAAAACCTTATTATGCTCCAAGCTCGGGCAATGTAAACATGGCAGAGGATTCAGTTGAATTGTCCCTTTCTTTCACCCCAAGCATACTCGATACAAGCTCTGTCTTTTCAGGGCGACCTTTCACTATACTCGAACCTCAAATAGCGATACGAGCCTGCATTGCCATTCAGGGAACTTTTCCGAACCGCTCCTGAATCCTTTTTCCTCACCCTGACGCCCGACAGAAAAGCCATGCGACAACTCGCATGGCTTTTCAGCTTGCCCCCCTTTTTCGTTTCCACTGAACCGACACAACCTATCAACGAAAAAGGTTTGACGATGCCCTTAAATGGATAAGGAATGATATGCATCAGTAACGTATGATGCCTCTACCTTTGCCAAGTACTTCTCGTTTTTTTGTTGTACCCTATGCCCCGCACTTTTTCGATGCGGGGCTTCTAGCGTCATTTCCTAGGAGGGAAGTCGCCGAGGTAGGCAATGCAATAGCGCAGCCCAAGTTGGGGCGGGATGTTTGTCTGTTTTTTGCCTTCCCCTGTCTTGGTGACGCTCACCGTACCGCCAATGTTGCCGCTCACCCCACCGAGCTTAACGGTTCCGGACACTTGATCCGGCGAGACAAAAGAGGGGAGAACGCTGATCCCTGAACCACTGGTACCGATATAAGCCCCATCTACAGGGTTTTTTAGATCGGGCGCATTGGTAGCAGACTCAACACTGCTATCCTTTCCTGTAGGGGTGAAAGTTGCGCTATGTGTATGTTCCGGCATTTGCTCAACTGTTTGTGTCACACTTTCCTGACCGCGTAGTTCTCCAAGCTCAACCGGCTCTAATCCCGGGCCTTTTCCATAATGGACAGGGGTTCGCCCGCGAAGATCGGGAAGTGCAAAATCAAAATTACCATCTCCCCCGTAAGTCGTTCCGATAATGCCAAACAGCTGTTGAAATAAGTGTATTGGTAGAAGGTCGCCGTTCGCTTCTTTATATTTTTGGGGGCAATATGAAGCTGCCGTCAGACAAAGAGATCCGAGATAGGGGTCTTTCACACATGAGGCCTGTGCCTCATGCAGCTGAGCATCGGCTAAAAAGCCTGCACTTAGAATTGTAAAGACAGCACCTATGGATTTGACCTGTTTGGTATATTTCATTTGTTGAAGTCTCCTGAATGTCAACATGACACTGGTTTAGTTTTGCCCCATTCAAGGCAAAATCACATTGCCACGATACATAATGAGAATGTCGTCAGGAGGATAAAACGTTATGGAAAGCTGCCTTTTTGTTATTCGATTTTGCACGAATATTACTATTTGGCGTTCCCGCCCCCTCGAAAAGGATCCCGCGATGTTCCTAATTCGCCAAAAAGATGTAAGGCTCAAAAAACAGGACAATTTGCACTTTTGAATAACAAAAAGACAACTTTCCATAACTTTTTATCCTCACCATGACATTTCTGTTCTGTATATTTTCTTGAATGGAATGCAATGAAAAAGAGAACATTCCCTTGATATTCTTGAGGCTTTAAACGGATTGGTCGTCTGATTAATCCGTTTTGTCTTATGGGTGGTGAACATTCAGGCTATGCAGGTCGATTTTTTATGCAATGCCAATGCCGCATGGAGAGGAATGAGATGATGGATCAGAGGAAAAGCTGGGTAAAAAAGATCGTTAAATCAAGGCAGCGTCAATTAAACTGTGCACAATCAAATGACAAGATGGAAAAAGTTACCCGAACGTCAGCATGGCCCGTGCGAGCCCCTATGGCATTGGCATTGGAACCGCGTTTTATGTTTGATGCCGCCGGGGGTGTAACCGGGGCACAATTGGCCGAACAAGCGGCTACGCAAACAATCACACAAGGTTCAACTGACTCAAGTGACACCCCGGCACAAGCGGTTGAAGCTGAACTCAGCAACGCGCCTCACAAGGAAGTTGTCGTCATCGACGCTGCGATTGAAAATTATGAAACTCTGTTGGAAGGCATATCTTCGGATGTAGACGTCATTATTTTACAATCCGGTTCGGATGTTCACGGTCTTGCTGAAGCTTTATCCGGCTATGACAACCTGGATACGCTACATTTATTTACACATGGCACGACCGGGGCAGTGAACTTTTCCGGTGGAGCCTTAACCCTTGATAACCTCGCCGCCAGTCAAGATGCGCTTGTCACCATTGGCAATGCTTTGTCTGCGGATGGCGATTTGCTGCTTTACGGCTGTCAAGTGGGTGCGGATAATGCCGGGCAGGATTTCATCGCAGCACTAGGAGATGCCACCGGGGCGGACATTGCAGCCTCCAATGATTTGACAGGTGCAGCGTCCCTTGGTGGTGATTGGGATTTGGAGGTCAGCAGCGGCACAATCCAAAGCGGAATGGTTTTACAAGACAATGCCATTCAGGCTTATGAAGGCGTTTTGGCCGATGTTCTTGTACAATACAATCATGGCGATGACGCTAATGCGAACAGTTTCACCGCGACAGGCGTTGGAAACATTTGGGGGCAATCCTTTACCGCGACACAAACAGGCACATGGACGAAGCTTGACGTTCTGGTTGCCTCACCTGCAACGGTTGATGTAACGCTCAAGGTTTATTCAGGGGAATCAGTTGCAGGGGGAAATCTTTTGCAGACAATAACTGTGGATAAGTCCGTTTTGTCTACAACAGCATCGACCTATACAGATTGGTCAACTATAACATTTGCAACACCGATTTCCATTACATCAGGCAATGTCTACACCTTTACATTCAGCAAAGGATCCGGTGCAGCGACCTATAACTACGAAGGTGAAACCGGTGGAAGTGGAAACTTTGGTTTATCCAGTGGTAAAATATACGGGGAAGCATTTGGCTTTGTGGAAACGCACGATTTTATTTTCCGTGCTTGGCAAACGACTGCGGGAAATACCCTGCCCGACCTTGGCGGGACGCCTGCGGATGACACCGCAACCGAAGACGTTGCAACGGCAATTGACCTTTCGGCCTATAATGTCTCAGATATTGACGGTGATACGATTACACTGACGTTGGGGGTGGACCGAGGCACCATTGCCTCCACGGATGGAAACGGAACCACCTCAGGAGTGACGGTGGCAAATTCCGGCACATCTTCCATGACCTTGCAAGGGTCGGTAGCGAACCTGAACACATACCTGAACGACACATCCAAAATCACATACACAACGGCAGCTAACGACACGACAACGGCAGTCTTGAGCGTTACGCCCAATGATGGCACGGGTAACGGAACGGCTGATACGGTGAATATCACCATTTCGGGCGTCAATGACGCACCAACAGCATCCAGCGTGCCAAGCGATATCAGCGTCACGGAAGACACGGAGTCCAACATCGATCTATCAGCCATGAGTTTTGCTGATCCGGACGGTGACAGTATGACGGTAACCTTGACAGTCAGTGCAGGCACATTTTCTACGCCGAGCGATGGCGCAGGTGTCGGTGCGGGCGTAACCGAAACATTAGTCAATGCAACAACCATAACCCTGTCCGGTTCAGCAGCAGATATCAACACCTATCTGGATACCGCAAGCAACATCAAATATACGCCGGTTGCAAATGTCAGCGGGCAAGATCAAGCTACCATTACCGTTTCGGCAAGTGATGGGAACGGTGGGAATTTGGCCTCCAATCCATCCATTAACATTGATGTGACAGGTGTGAATGACCTGCCAACTGCCGTGAGCGATGCGAACAATAGTTCATCCGGTTCAAGCGGTGGGAATTTCAATGTTTCATTTACCGGAGGTGATACTGGAGTCACTGTAACAGATACAGATTTTGTCATCACAGATCTGGATGACACCAATATGGAAAGTGCAACCATTGTTTTGACAGGCAATTCAGATGCCGGTGAAACCATCACGATTAGTGGTACACCGGCAAACAGCAATGGCATCACAATTACCTATACTTCTGCAACGCAGATCAATCTTTCCGGTTCTGCAAGCAAGGCTGCTTATCAAACGGTGATTGAAAGCATCGTTTATCAAAATCCAACAGCGGCTTCTGCCATTACTGTTGGTGAGCGCACGGTAACAATTACCGTGAATGATGGGGATGGAAACGATGCCAGTCCACCGACCTCAACCATATCCGTGAGCAAACCCGCTGTAACGAGTTCTGCCACCAACGATAACAATTTGAATATTGCACAAATTACATCACCGGATTCACCCACAGACAATGATGGGGCTTTGGACCCTCTCTCACCAATGAATGCAGAGGCACAAGCAGATGTTGGAAGCCTGCTAGGTGCCGCGGGGAGAGATACAGGGATACTGCATTCCTTACGCGGCTCCCTTGATGGGGTGTTGGGGAATGACTTGGGCAGCCTTGGCGGATGGGCCAGCGACCAAGGAAGCGAAGAGACAGGAGGAAATAGAGCGCAAAATGAAACGCCGGGGGCAGGGAATCTGAGAAGTGATAATGGGAAAGACGATGAAGAGGAAGATCCCATTCAATTTGGCAATCGTCCAAGTTTTACAGACCAACTGGCCGGTGCGGGGCAAACACAGCCAAACAGCTTGGATCGTTTGGTTGAAAGCCTAAAACAAGCCGCTTCATTATGAACACTTGCATAAGTGCCGGATGACCGGCACGTGATGCAATAAATCTATATAAGAGGGGGCAAGGTATGCCCTCGATATTTTTTAAGGGGAATGGGGTTTGACTTCCAGCTACGCACAAGCGAAATTTTTTAATAACAAACAAAGAGTTCGGAGGGAATGTATAGGCCTCTCACCTTCTCGGTCATCTTTGATTCGCACAACTTTACTATTGGGTGTCACGCTAGGCATTACCGGATGTTCGATCCATCCTTCCCCGCTAAACCTATCGGAACATCAAGCACGCGTAAACACGGACACCAAGGAATTATTCCAGGACCAAGAAGCCGTAACAGGCATGATAACCATGGAAGAAGCCATGGCACGCGCCATAAAATACAATTTGGATCATCGCCTGAAGGTGATGGAAAATGCTTTGTCTGCACAACAGTTGACATCAGCCAACATGAGCTTGCTGCCTACACTGACGGCCCGTGCGGGATACGCTGGACGAAACAATCACCTCGGTTCCAACAGTATGTCACTGGCAGATGGATCTGAATCTTTAACGAGTTCGACATCAACAGATCGTGATTTGAAAACAGCGGACTTGACGCTAAGCTGGAACATTCTGGATTTTGGAATAAGTTATGTAAAGGCTCAACAACAGGCTGACCGCCTGCTGATCAGTCAGGAACGCCGCCGCAAGGTGTTGCAGAATGTTATCCAAAACGTACGTGTCGCTTATTGGAATGCCGTTTCAGCCGAACGGTTGTTAGCTAAAATCGACCCTTTGATGAACAAGATCGATCATGCATTGAACGTTGCCTATAAAGCGCAGCGCAACGGTGCAGAAGAGCCGCTTTCGGCTTTACGCTATCGCCGTGATTTATTGGATGCCTTGCGTCAACTCAATATTCTGCGCCGTGAACTCAACGCTGCAAAATACAATCTGGCTGCCTTGATGAACCTTAAAATCGGAACTGACTACAAACTTGATACACGCGCCATCCCAGCTGAAATACCACCGTTGAAGCTGGATGTTGTCAAACTTGAAAAGGCTGCATTACTGTATCGCCCGGAACTGCGCGAAGAAGCCTATCGCGGCCGTATTTCACATAAGGACGTGCGCATTGCTTACATGGATATGATTCCCGGGATTGAAGCCAAAGCAGCTTGGAATTTTGATAGCAACTCATATGCCTGGGAACAAACATGGTTTTCCTGGGGATCAACAATTACGTCAAACCTGTTTGACATGTTTACAGGCCCGCAAAATGTTGCCCTTGCCAAGGCCCGAACCGAGGTTGTCAAGGTACGTCGTCTGGCCTTAAGCATGGCAGTGATGAGTCAGGTTCACATCGCAGTTGCCAGCTACAATCAGGCTATCAACGAATATAAGACATCAAACGAATTGAATAAGGTTGAACAATCCATTTTCAAAAAGGTCCAGTCCAATGCACTGTCCGGACAAGGCGGTATGCGCAACGTCATTAGTGCCGAACTGGATGCTTTGTTATCTGAATTACGTCGTGATCTGGCATTTGCAGAAATGCGCAATTCGGTCGGGCGTATTTATGTTTCCGTTGGTGCAGACCCTCTGCCACAAACCATTGAAAGACATGACTTGGCCACCTTGTCAGAAGCATTGAAAAAGGTAAATGACACATGGTTCGACGGGACCTTCACTTTGCCGGCTCCAGAACAGAAAGTTGAGGCTAAAATTCCCCCAAAAAACGAAGAAAGCCCCATAGCAGGCTTCTTCGCAAACTTGTTCTGAGGCAGCTGCGATGAATGTTTGGAAGTGTTTTATACCAACACTGATATTGCAAAAAAATGGATACACTCCCTTGTGTGCATTCCTCTGCATGGCGTTTTTTTTCTTGAATAATGCAACCCTTGGTGAAGAACAAAAAGAGCCTGCTGCGCCCCAAACATATACAGCCAGAGCCTTGATCCAATCCATCGCCGAGCTAAGCCTCACCAGCGAAATCTCCGGACGCTTGGCAGAATTACCTTTACGCGAAGGCAATAGGTTTTCCAAAGGCGATACACTCATTCGTTTTGATTGTCATGTCTTCAAGGCAAGGTTCAAGGTCGCAAAAGCACAATTGGATGTGGCCCGCTTGACATTAGAAGCGGTTCGCAAGCGGGCAAAACTTGATTCTGCGGGTGTATATGAGGTTGGCATTGCCGAGGCCGATTATAACAAGTCCCAAGGTGAGTTGGAGGCTGCCAAATTTCCTGTAGACCGATGCCTTATCCGTGCACCATTTGACGGACGCGTTGTTGAATTGGCCGCACATCAGCATGAAACCGTTGCCCAAGATGTACCGATTATGAGCATCATTGACGACAAGAATTTGGAACTGAAAATTGTTGTTCCTTCTCATTGGCTGTCCTGGTTGGAGGTCGATGCTGGTTTTACCATCCAGATTGATGAAACCGGCGAAAGCTTATCCGGTCATGTCACACGTTTAGGTGCGTTGGTTGACGCAGTCGGACAATCCATCCCGGCTTATGGCACGCTGGATGAGACAAGTGTCCGACTGGTTGCGGGGATGAGCGGCGCAGTCACTTTTCAAAGGCCATAAGTGATGAATATGGAAGTGGGGCAAAACAACATATACCTGACACTTCTTCAGTTGGAGAAAGAAGCCCGTGGCGCCGACACTATAGAGGCCCTCGGTTATGTATTTGCCAATCGTTTGCGTGAACTTGTTCCAATCCGCCAAGCCGTTGTCTTTAATATGGCAACACGCACTGGACCAAGGATGCAAACAATTTCCGATGTTGTAATGCCTGATGCGAACGCACCTATGGTGCGCTGGTTGCAATCCATAGCGCGTGAACTGACCAAAAAGGAAAAGGGCGAACATTTCCATATGGTGGACCTTGAAGCATGGGAATCTTCCAAGCGGAAAGAGGCGTTGCATTGGTTGCCACCACATATTTTATGGTGCCCTTTTGTTGCGCCTGAAGGCCACATTAGCGGCGCTGTTTTGATTGCAAAAGATGAAGCTTTTCAAGAGGTCCAATTAAAGGCACTCCAAGCCCTTATGGAAAGCTGGGCCTATGTCTGGAATGCACAATTGGGAGTGCGAGGGCGGCGAAAACGCTGGCCATTAAACCGAATGCTCCAACTGGGAACCCTTGTCGCCATTTTGGCGCAATTCATCCCGGTCACACAAACAACTCTGGCCCCGGCAGAGGTTGTGGCACGCGATCCGGTTTTGGTGGCAGCCCCTATGGAAGGTGTCATTGAAACCGTTCATGTAGAACCCAACAGCAAAATCAAAACCGGTGATATCCTTTTCAGTTTGGATGATACGCAACTCACCGGCAGGTTGGGTGTTGCAGAGGAAGAATTGATGGTGGCCCGTGCAGCCTTGCGCACTGCACAGCAAGGGGCTTTTCGCGATGCCAAGCGCAATGCCGAAGTAGCCTCGCTTGAAACCCGCGTTGCCTTGCGTAAAGCAGAACGAGATTTTATCAATCAACAGGTAAATCTTAAAGACGTATATGCCGACCAAGATGGAGTTGCCGTCTTTCGCGATACCGCCAGTCTGGAAGGTCGCCCGGTAAGTACAGGCGAACGCGTCATGCTGATTGCCAAGCCATATGACACCAAAATACAAATCGAACTGCCTGTCGGTGATGCCATTGTTTTGAAAACGGGGGCACCGGTTCGCTTATTCTTAAACCGTGATCCTCTCCATCCTGTTGATGCGGTTTTGGCTTACACGGGCTATGAGGCCGAGCTGTCTTCTTCAGGTGTGCTGAGTTATCGTCTGATTGCCGATTTTTCGGGCGGTTCATTGCCCCGGATCGGACTGCGCGGTATGGCAAAAGTTGAAGGTGAACAGGTTGCCTTGTTCCTCTATCTATTTCGCCGCCCCCTCTCAACCTTGCGACAATGGATCGGGTTATAGGAAAAGAACATGACCTCTCGGGCATTGCCGCAATTACGTGATGATTTGGAATTGATCCCCGGTCCCCGGTCCCGTACAGGGGCGCCGACATGGACCATCTACGATCCTGTGCGCAATCGCTTCTTTCGCATTGATTATATAGCATTCACCATCCTGAGCCATTGGGAATTGGGCAATGTTGCTGAAATGACGCAGGCTGTGGAACGGACCATACATATGCGCCCGTGCGAAGAAGACTTTGACGAACTGCTCTCCTTCCTAAAGATCAATATGTTGATCAAACGAGAAACAGCCAGCAGCGTTAAAGAAATCCAGACTATTCGCAAGGCCTCAAAACTCTCATGGGGCAAATGGGCAGTTCACAATTATCTATTTTTTCGCATTCCGTTGGTTAGCCCTCAGCGTTTCCTAATGGCTACCAAAGCTGTTGGAAGCGCCTTTATCTCGAAAAAGGCATTTGGGATTTTCTGCCTGTTGCTGATTGCCGGAGGGTATCTTCTGGTCGAACAGTGGGATACATTTTTAGCAACCTTTCTGCACTTCACCACACCACAAGGTCTGTTGTGGTACGTTATCGCATTAATAGGTGCAAAAATCATTCATGAATTGGGCCACGCCTACACTGCCGTGCATTTCGGCTGCCGGGTGCCAACCATGGGCGTGGCTTTCTTAGTGATGTGGCCGGTGCTCTATACCGATACATCCGATGCCTGGCGGTTAGCGGATAAAAAGCAACGTCTGGCTATTGGTGGTGCAGGCATGATTGCCGAGCTGGGACTGGCCGTCCTTGCAACGGTTTTGTGGAACTTTCTCCCCGATGGTCCGATGCGCAGTGCTGCTTTTGTTACGGCCACATTAACGTGGGTAATGACCTTGGGCGTTAACCTTAACCCCTTTATGCGCTTTGACGGGTACTACTTGTTTTCCGACTACCTTGAAGTCGAAAATCTGCAAAATCGTACCTTTGCATACGCCAAATGGTGGCTACGCGAGCGCCTTTTCTCTTTTGGCGAGCTTCCTCCCGAACCGTTTGGGCGGCGGCTCGGGCAAGGACTGATTATCTATGCCTTTGCCACCTGGATTTATCGCCTGTTTCTGTTTCTCGGAATCGCTGTTCTCGTCTATGCGTTTTTTTTCAAACTTCTTGGGCTGATGCTGTTTGCAATTGAAATTTTATGGTTCATTGTGATGCCAATCCAAAAAGAGTTGATGGAATGGAAAAAACGCCGCCAGTCGCTGCAGTGGAACAAAAACATCATCATGACGGGGACAGGTGCGTTGTTTGCCGCGTTTATCTTTGTCTTTCCCTGGCGTTCAACCGTTAATATTCCAGCAGTTCGGGTTTTCCAGAATCATACGTTTGTTTTTGCCCCGCTTCCTGCACAAGTCATGTCCATATCCATCAAGAGGGGACAACTTGTCAAAAAGGGGGATGAAGTGATGAGACTTTCTTCACCTGAACTGGATCACCAAATCCGGCAAACGCAACGCAAAATCACATTGCTGAACCTTCAAATCCGGCGCGAGGCAGCCGGGCGCGAAGTGGCCGCGAATATTCAGGTACTTCGCCGGAAACTAGAAAAAGAACAATCTGTATTGATCGGATTGACAGATCAGAAAATACAACTTTTGGTTCGTGCACGCATTGATGGCAAAGTGCGTGATATGGTGGAATTCCTCAGGCCCGGCTTATGGGTTGATGATAAGACACCTCTTGTGCAGATCGTAAACATGGGGGTATCTCACATTGTGGGATATGTTGAAGACGACGAAATTCGCATGATCAAACCGGGTACACACGGAATTTTTTATGCAGAAAACCCTTCTCTCCCCAGTGAGAGAGTGCGCGTGTGCGATGTGGCAAATGTCAATACATCGGTTCTGGATTTGAGTTATTTAGCCTCCGTTCATGGCGGTGAAATTGCGGTAGAACCTGATAGCAACAGGCGTTTGATCCCGCTCAAAGGTATTTACCGGGTGACAGCAGAATTACTGAATGGCTCGCCATCCTCTGACATGGTGTTGCGCGGAACTGTACAACTTGAAGCCCAGCCTGAAAGCCTCCTAATGCGGGGCCTGCGCCGCGTGTGGGCCGTGATTATTCGTGAAAGCGGATTTTAGCCGTGGCAAGCCCCTAGCAGCCTGTCGGATTTATTGAACAACGGGGATTCCAGTTTTCTCCTCGTTTTGCTATAAAAGCGTATGAGGAATTTTCGTGATTATGACCGCTCACAACGGTTTTTACTGCCGCCTGATTTAAATGGACTTGTACGGAAAAAGTGGAGGGTGTCTCCCTCATTGCAGGGAGGTAATTGTCAACAGCCCCTAATGCGCGCCGAAAAAACTTACGTATTAAGGCAGGGATCACTTTAGCTATATAACACCATTTACAGCCCAAATAGCCCGGACCCAAAATGGACACACGGCTTTTAGAAAGTATATTAGACAAACAAAAAACCCCTTGGTTTCCCAAGGGGCTATGTTGGTCGGGAAGAGAGGATTCGAACCTCCGGCCCCTGCCTCCCGAAGCTTCGTCGACCTAAATGTGATTGCTTGGGGGAAAACGTTTTTAATCGTTAACCGCAGGATACGTCTTACTTTTATCCCAGACACGCCTCCAGCCGCTTAAAGTCAATTAATGCCAACGCCATCATTCCCGGGCACAAAAAGTCCTGTTTAAAAGTGCCCATTTGGGCAACGATTTGATCCCTGTTTATAGATTTACATCCAAATTGCAGAAAGGATTGTTGCGTTGAATAACTTTTTTCGAGTTATACGCCTCCCACATATAACGCAGAATACATTTGTTTTATGAGTTACAATAGGGTAGTTTATAGCTCATGAAATGGAATTGGCAACAGGATAATTGGCCCGAATTTACATATCGGGAAGCGGACCTGGCCCTTTTTGAACGGGAGTTTCATAAAAGGGCTGGAATGCTTCTTGGTGCTTATCAGCACGTAGATGCAGATGAACAGCAAGCTCTCTACATCGCAATGATTTCAGAAGAGGCGCTTAAAACGTCTGAAATTGAAGGTGAATATCTTAACAGAGAAAGTATTCAATCTTCCATTCGTCGGCAATTCGGTTTGCAAGCAAGCGAACAGAAGGTTTCAAAAACCGAAGAGGGAATTGCGCAGATGATGGTTGACCTGTACCGGACGTTTCAGGAACCGTTATCGGCAGAAATGTTGCATCGTTGGCACGCAATGATCATGAAAGGCCGGACCGACCTTGACGTTATGGGTGCTTACCGGCGGCACAAGGAAGCCATGCAGGTCGTTTCCGGCTATATCCACAAACCGACTATTCATTTCGAGGCACCACCCTCTGGCGCGATGTCTGATGAAATGGATGCTTATATTTCCTGGTTTAACGATAATCGTGCACAGCCTGGAAAATTGTTACCAGCTTTGATCCATGCTGGGTTGGCGCATTTATATTTTGTCTCCATTCATCCTTATGAAGACGGTAACGGTCGGATTGCACGCGCCTTAACGGAAAAAGCTTTGGCTCAGGCCGTTGGTCAACCGACTTTGATTGCGCTGTCTCAGGCGATACAGGCAAAACGAAAAGCCTACTATCCCGCGCTGGAAGACAATAACAAGACATTGGATGTCACAAACTGGTTGGTCTATTTTTCAGAAACGGTTCTTGATGCACAGGACCGTGCCCAAAGATTGCTTAACTTCACAATTTCCAAAGGGAAAATGCTTTCTCGCCTTCAAGGAAAACTCAATGCGCGACAAGAGAAGGTTTTGCTGAAAATGTTCAAAGCTGGCCCTGAAGGGTTTGAAGGCGGTATGAGTGCGGAAAAATACATCAAGATAACAGGGACGACCAGGGCCACCGCAACACGCGATTTAACCGATTTAGTCGCAAAGGGTGTTTTCAGAAAAACAGGCCAGCTCAAGGGTACAAGATATTGGCTGGCGATTGAGATATAATCCGGCATTCCTTCCGGCATGATCAAATCGGACACCGAGCTGTAAATCCAGGCGCAATAATCCCCCATCCGCGCCAGCGCCTCGAGAAAGGAGCTCATGCAAACCCTGCCTTTCCCCTCTCAGCTACACCCGTAGCGACGGGTGTGGTATGTTTAACGCCGGGGGTGTGGGATAAATAATTGAGTAAAACAAAAGAATAATCGTCTTTTAAGTGCTTATAATATCAAGACCTTATCCAAAAAAGCTGCATTCAGGTAACGGGCGGGCAACAAAAACGAACGAAAAGCCCTTAACCGCCTGATTCGCCCATGAAGAAGCGAAAATACAGACATGGCGTTTGTTTCGCCTTACCGCAAGCACCCCACCCAATCGGATGAAAATGGATGGACAAATGGGTGGTGGGATGGCATTTTAATTGGATGGAAATGGATATTTAATTGGATGCCGTCATGGAGACCGGAATTAATAGCGCAACATTGCAGATCACCAACGCCATTCTTGGTTTGATTGCTGAAATTGACGAATTCAAGGGAACGTGGCGAGCTATTGGACGGATCGCGCCGGAGCGGCTTTCCAGCTTGCGCCGGGTGGCGACCATTGAAAGCATTGGCTCATCCACCCGTATCGAAGGGGCCAGGTTATCGGATCGCGAGGTTGAAGCCCTGCTTTCCAGTATCGACATCAAGTCCTTTGCTTCGCGCGATGAACAGGAAGTTGCCGGATATGCCGACCTGATGGAAACGGTTTTTTCCAACTGGGATGCCATTGAACTTACCGAAAATCACATCAAGCAATTTCACCGCGACCTTTTGAAATATTCCGACAAGGACGAACGCCACCGGGGCGAATACAAAAAGCTGTCCAATAATGTGGAAGCCTTCGGCCCGGACGGGAAAAGCCTTGGCGTGGTTTTTGAAACCGCCTCGCCGTTTGATACGCCGCATCGCATGACGGAGTTGATTGGCTGGACTCGCGAAGCCCTTGAACAGGGCGAATTGCACCCGCTGCTGATTACGGCAATCTTCACCGTGGTCTTTCTTGAAATTCACCCCTTTCAAGACGGCAATGGTCGCTTGTCGCGTATTCTGACAACCTTGCTGTTGTTACGGGCGGGTTATGCCTATGTGCCTTATGGCTCGCTGGAAAGCGTCATCGAGCAAAGCAAGGAAGCCTATTACCTCGCCCTGCGCCAGACACAAGGCACAATCCGCACAGACAACCCGGATTGGCAACCTTGGATCAGTTATTTTCTGAAAGCCCTGCAACAACAGAAAAAGCGGCTGGAAAGAAAGATTGAACGCGAACGGTTAATCCTTGGCGACCTGCCTGAACTGTCTGTGCAAATTCTGGAAATTGCCCGCAACCACGGGCGTGTCACCGTCAGCGAAACCGCCAACGCAACCGGAGCCAACCGCAACACCATCAAAGACCACATCAAGTCTTTGGTTGATAACAACCACCTGACCAAACACGGTGCTGGCAGAGGCACATGGTATTCGCTTTCCTGAGAAGTGAATACCATGCGTATTTCTGGCTAATTACACCGCCCCCTCAAACACCACCGTCCTGACCCAGCAAGCCAGCGACAGCTTGGCGGCTTTGCTCCTCTCCCATAGTTGATACCAGTGAGGAGAGAGGCATCCCACCTTAAATTCGCTGCCAAACTATCCAACAAAAGGGGACCATCTCTCCTGACAATATCACGAATACGTTCTCGAATAAGACCGCGCAGCACCTTATAGCGATATTTAGGAACCCAGACGATGTGATAACAATGATGAAATTTCGTGTGACTTCCTATGCTGGCTAAAGCCCTTCCCGTCTGAAGACGGGGGATTTAACCAAACAAGAGACATTAAAAACCGCTTTCCCGAATGAGAACGGCCCCCAGCGTTTCGATAAAGCGTTCGATCATACTTTCACGGCTGGCAGCGAGGGCAACGCTGCCGAACCGGATTTGGTCCAAGTGTATGTTCTCATCCACAGGGACAAGACGTACCTTGTAAATCCCTTCATCGGGGACATAAATGTCTTTACCCTGTTCATGTGCACCCAGACTGCCGCCAAATTTTTCAATCAGGCCAGGGTGTTCGACAACGGCTGTATTAACTCTGGCCACATCAATGATTCTCAGGTCAAAAGAAGGATCAAACAGGTTGTTGGAAACAAAACGCGCTTCTTTATCTTTTTGCAAACGATGATATTCATGTTCTCCCACATAGGCCAAAACCTCAAGATGGTCCGTTTTGACCAAACGCCCTATAACCTGCTTGTCCGATAGCCAACGCCCCGGGTGCAGGTTGCCCTCCGCATCCCTGATCACCCCATCATGGGGAGCCTGTACGGTTAATTGATCGTGCTGCTTTATAAAACCGTTCAGACGGGTGACTTCCTCACTCACCTCACGTTGGATGACCTGCCAACGTTCCGTATCTTCCCGGCTGGCCCCCAGACGTTTTAAAATTACTTGCTTTGCGGCAAGGCGGCGCTGGCTTTGGGCGATTTCATAGTCCAACTCCAACGATTTTAACACGAACAGAACATCCCCCTTTTGGACCTTTTTGCCTTCTTTCAAGTCATGAGAAACCAGCTGGGCAGGCAGGGGCGGAAACAAAAGACTAAAGCCTTCTCCACGCAACACAGCCGGAACATTGATATGATGCTGCCAGGGGATACTTAAAAACAGAACCAATCCGAGCAACAGCCCCACACTTCTCAGGGCCGGCCTGGACAGGCTGATGTGACCTTTTAGGGACCACCACATTTTAAGCTCCTTCCCAATCGGCAACAGGATAAAAAAGCCCAGTTCCACAAAAAAAAGAAAAACCCCCAGAGCCTTGAAGAACATATAATAAACTAGTACCGCAATTCCGAAAAACAGGAACAGGCGATAAATCCATGTACAAAAGGCATAGGCAATTAGCAGACGTTCTTTGTGCGAGACAACCCATTCAGGCTTGGACACATTGAGTCCCAAGAACCATTCACGCATCTGCCATTTTGCCAAGGCAAAAGAGCGGTCTTGCAGATTTTCCACCCCTAAGGCATCTGCAAAAATATAATATCCATCAAAACGCATGAAGGGGTTTAGATTAATCGCCAACGTCATCACCCAGGTGACCGTTGCCAACATAAAAGTTCCGTCTTTTAAGCCACCATCGGGCAACACCGTCCACAACAAGGTAGCTAAAAGGGCAAGGATCAGCTCCGATATCATGCCTGCACTTGCAACATACAAACGTTCGCGTCTTTTCACCAGCCGCCAGGTGTCGCTCATATCTGTATAGAGCATGGGAATCAGCACCATAAAAGCCACCCCCATGGTCGGCACGCGGCAATTCAACCGAGCGGCCGTATAGGCATGGGCAAATTCATGGGTAACCTTGGACAAGCCCAAAGCCGCTATCCCCCAGAGGAGATTTTCCATTGAAAATAAATTGGGTACGGTATGGGTAAACTGCGTCCATTCGCGCAACAGCAAAAACAACCCTAAAAGCCCCAGCACGGCAACGCCCAAATAAAAAGACGGTTGATAGGCAAAAGAGACCAGATATTTTGTTTTGTGTAAAAAACGATCAGGATGGATCAACGGAACCCTGAAAAAAAGATAATGATGCAACAGCTTTTTGTACCACGAAACTTTTAAGAGAGCGCTATGTTTCTCCAGTTGCTCCACCCCTTGGGTTCCGGACTTGAGAAACAGCTCATTTCTTCCCAACAGGTCGATCAATCCTTTGACTTCTATTTCTTCAGGCTTGCGTCCACAGGCGGCCTCAACCCGTTCGGTCAAACCCGCCAATGAACCGGGTTGCCATTGTCGGATAATTTCAAATCCAAAAGCGCTTAAACGCAAAAAACGGTTGCGCACCGGGTCATAAATGCTCCAAGTTGGCGCTCCGTTAAAATCCGTTGGTCCTGCTTGCAACTGCAAGTCTTCGCGCAAGGCTGGTAGTGTGTCACCAGTCATATTACCATCCCAACCACTTACGCGCGGCAGCCAATGGCTTTCTGAAAATATAAAGCCCCAGCATGGTCCTATCCCCATAAAGCTTGGCTGTTCCGCGCAAACCGATACGGGGGCTTTCATCTGCTTCAATAAAATCAGCAATGATCTGAAAGTTCAAGCCCTGCCCATCCGCGGATAGTTGTGTTTCATAGCTGCTTCGAACCAGTTTAGCCTTATAGGAGGATAAAGGGTCCACATCCAAGAACAACCGCACAGCAGCCCCCACGTCCAAAGCAATGGCATCGCCGGCAGGCAAATCGACCTTGAGCTGGGTCTGCATAGGATCGGCAAGAAGCATGATCTTCTCTCCGGTCCGGGTCGGTCTGCCTACCCAATCATTGACATCACGAAAAACCACGACACCGTCATCAGGGGCGAGAATAACGCTCCGCTCCAACAGGTTTTGAGCATAAGATAATTCCGCTTCCTTCAAACCGACCTGTGCTTCCAATACAGCAAGTTTCGATTGGCTCTGTAAATCATGAAAAGCACTTTGCCTTGCGGTTTGCAATTCTGCCTTCTTTACTTCCAAAACCTCTTGCGCAACCGCGACTTCGTTTTGCAAAACCGTCTCGTCGAACCGGATCAGTTCCTGTCCCCTTTTCACCTCATGATAGGGCAGTACATTGATTTGTGAAATCACCCCATCCAACGGCGCGCTGATCACAAAAGGGTCTTCGGGTACAATCTCAGCCGGGGCCAGGGTAGATTGTTGTACAGGCACAAACCCCAGCAATAAAAACGCCCCCAAAACGCCTGCGACTATCTTTTTATTAATGCCTCCCCATAATGCAGGTCGTCCTTTTAAGCCCTGCCAAGCATGCGCATAACAATCGCACAACCGTTCAATTAAAACGATCTCCGTCTCTTTCCATTCATCTTCACGGGTCAACCATAAAGCACCGACCAATTGCCCATTCGCCAAAAGCAAAGGAGCCCAGATCACATTTTGCGGGGCCCAGTTCACCCATTGGTCCTGAATATCCCGAGGTAAATCCGCGACATCAATGCGGTGTAAGCGATGGCCCTTGTTCTGTTTGACTAAAACCTGCGCAACCTCTTTTAACCATAAACAAAAGGGACCATTCTGATCGGGAACCGCAACATCGGAGATCGTTTCAATTGAGGATTTTTGCTGTTGATTGATCGAGACGAAGGCTGCCTGAAGATAGGGGAAAATTTCCCGGCTACGCGTCACCATATGATAGCCCAATGCCGCCTTGGTTTGTGCCTGACGGGTTCCTCGTTCTATTTCCAACAGTTTTAAAAGCCGTTGTGCTTTTACATCAGACATATCAATTCTGCACTTGAGGACTGAAAAGGGCGTTGCCGCTCATACCGGGGATGAGTTCTCCATTGCCTTTTACCTTCCCAATCACCTTAATTGTTTGACTGACCGGATTAATCCGCGCCCCGATCCTTTCAACTGCGACCGTAAATTTATAGCCTGTTTCATCAATTTTAACCTGAAAAGAAGCCCCGACCTTTAACCATTTCAACCAACTTGAAGGAACCACCAGCCTTATTTCCAGTTTTTCGTGATTGATGATTTCAATAATCTGATCACCGGGGGAGACACTTTCATGTACCTGTGCCAGACGTTCCACAACTTTGCCGGAAAAAGGCGCCGTAATTTTGCATTTTTGGGTCAAGACCCTCGCCTGTTGTTGCAGGCCGAGCATACGTTGTGTCCGTCATCAAAACATTAGAGACCAGCAGGTCTAATTTCTAAAGGAGGATTGGCCTTTATTTCGGGTTAATTCTAAACAGCTTGATTTTGATGGATCAAGCGTCTTTTGGCGATGGTCTGTTGTTTGATCTTCTCCCT
>JBNKSC010000022.1:0-58916 GCA_050297075.1 Terasakiella sp. | reverse complement strand
ATTAAATATGCTTCATCCATAGGAAATGATGCAAAACGGGATTGCCACAAATGGCCTTTCCATTTTTTCTCAAAATTGATATGGCGCGTATAACGTCGGTGCGTTTCTGCCATCGCTCGACCCAAAGCTTTCTCAGTTTTTGGAACCGCAATCACGTGTGTGTGGTTCGGCATCAAGCAGTAGGCCCAAATTTCAACGCCGTAGAAAAGGCACCACTGCGCCAACAAATCCAGATACATTTGATAATCAGCATCACAGAAAAACGTTTGTTGCCGCCTGTTTCCACGTTGGGTTACGTGATGAGGTAAATTCGGTATTGTTACTCGTGCTAAACGTGCCATAGTAATCTCCTTCATCTTTCTGAAGGAGATATGAAAGGGCTAAGAGGATAATTCGGTAACTGTCCCCCGAACTCGCCCGAACTCGTGAAAAGGAGTTTGGGTGAAGGAGTTCCCAGTTTCAAGCAGTTTCATGGACGCACACGAAATTATCTTTCAAGGCTTTCCATATGGTCTTTCAGATAACAAATCTGGAGGTTCAAATGGCACGTCTCTCCGAAAGCCATTGAGAGGGCAGAAACGGAGCATGTGCAGGTGGGGCTTTCTTTGACTTCCCTTTGAGAACGAAAGGGAACTGATCGCTGAGTTGCATTAACGCCCAATACAATATATAATTTAAAAAGTTGAATTAAATATATATTATAAGGTGTGTGAAGATGCGATTTGCGATTATAGCCTGCTTCTTTTGTTATCTTCTCTCCAGTTTTGCTTATGCTGAAAATGAAAGAGGAACAAGACAAGAAGCCATAGAACTTGCCCAAAAAGCTGCGGATTACCTGAAAGAAGCAGGTCCTGAAAAAGCCTTTCCAGCCTTTAACGATCCTAAATCTCAATTTAGGTACAAAGACCTGTATGTTTTTGTACAAGACTTTGAATGTACGTTCTACGCACATGGGTTAAACCCGAAACTGATCGGGAAAAACATCTGGAAGTTGAAAAACCCTAATGGTCGGTATGCCTGTCAGGATATTATGAACGCAACGAAAAAAAGCGGAACAGCCTGGACAGATTATATTTTTGAAGACCCAAAAACAGGCAAACTAGCAGAAAAATCAACATATTCCATTGCTGTAGGCAAATATGTTATTATGGTTGGGATATATAAATAAATTTGGGCAAACTTCTTATGAGGTTTTTTGTTCCAGTTCTGATTTTTTTGTCTTCATTCTTTTTCATAATAAAGACTGCGGATACGCAAGAGGTTGTGTTGAAAATAGCCGTACCGCAACATCAATTTCTCTTCGCAGGAGACTTGAAATCCACCCAAGATGGGGAGGTCGTTCAAATTATCAAAAGAATGTATCAGAACCAGCCTATTTCAATAGAATTTGATTTTCTTCCTTGGACAAGAGCTATTTCAGCCCTGCAAAACAACTCTGTAGACGCAACATTTTCCACTCAAATTGCCGGATGGCATGACCAGCAATTCCTGAAAAGCAAAAGCTTCCTTAATCGTAACGTTGTCGCGATCACAAGATACGACAGCACGCGAACAATCAACTCTTATGGGGACCTCGCAAATTATGACGTTGCCACGCTCAGAGGGGATAATCTGGATAATGAGCTTTCCGGTCGGGGCATTCTGTTTCAAAGTATTCCCGGGTCATCCTGCGTTCAAAGTATGCTGCTGCATCACAGGTTGGACGCCGTGATCGGTTTTTCTGATTCCCTGCAACAAAGATGCAAAGAAAAACTAGCCGATGGAAGCCTCCAGCTTCATATCATAGATCAGCATCCCATTTTCCTGATTACAAACAGGAAAAACAAACGTGCCAAGGCCATCATAGAACAGTTCAATTCTTTAATTGCAGCAACCAATTATTAGGCCGTACACTCAGCAAAGCAGTTCAGCTACTTTATACAAAAGCAGATAACGGGGACGTACACGAAATGGACTCGTTCCCTAAAACGGGAGTATCCGTAATAGCCAAGGGCTGTTGGTTTGCCATTTTCTTTGCTGTCAAAGAAGTGAGTTGGCAAGTACACATCTGATTAGAGGTAATCACATGACTCAATTTATGCCAATTCTTAAGTCAGTCCGTTTAAGGCTCGCTCCGCCTACACCAAACGATACGGATGCGCTCTTAGAGTTCTTTCAAAGCAAATATAGCCGTTTCTATGGTGGGCCAATGACGCACAAGCAAGCATGGGAAAAATTGTGCAATTATGCAGGTCAATGGTTGCTCAGAGGCTACGGACCTTTTGTTATAAAGTTAAAGATTAACGAAAAACCTCTCGGTATGATTGGGCCTGTTCATCCTGCTGAGTTTGATGAGCCTGAAATGTCATGGTTTCTTTGTGAAAAGGGTTTAGAAGGCCATGGCTTCATTACAGAATCGGCACATATTGTTTTGGATTATTTATCTAACTCACTAAGGTGGAAAAATGTCGTGAGTTATATCGACAAGGAAAATCTAGCCTCTATTAAAGTGGCAGAGAGACTAAAGGCAAGTATAGATAGTAATGCCCGTCCTCCCTTATCTCTTAAGGGATGCATCGTTTATAAGCATGATTTACATAACCGCGATCCAAAAAATTGAGCCTGTCCGTAATCCCGGGGTTGCACACGAAATTCCGCTTAAATTTCCGGTATGTCGATGTGATGCAGGTTACAGGCGGCTTTTAGGGTGTTCATCATCAGCATGGCGATGGTCATGGGGCCAACGCCGCCGGGGACCGGGGTAATGGCACCGGCGATTTTTTCGGCCGCTTCAAAGTCCACATCTCCGACCAGACGCCTTTTACCATCGCCGATTTCAACGCTGTTGATGCCCACATCAATGATGGTCGCGCCTTCCTTGATCCAGTCGCCTTTGACCAGATGGGGAACGCCTGTGGCAACGATCAGGATATCGGCTTGTTGGGCGTGTTTTTTTACGTCTTTGGTGGCCTTGTGGCAGATATGAACGGTGCATTCTTCCGATAACAACAACTGGACCATGGGTTTGCCGACAATATTGGAATGGCCGATCATGCAGGCTTCTTTACCGGCAAGGTCATTGCCCAAAACCTGTTTGAGCATATACATCACCCCGTATGGTGTGCAGGGGATCAGCGCCTTGTCATAAGCGCCCGTTGCCAGCATGCCCGCATTCAGATAATGAAAACCATCAACATCCTTTTCAACGGAAATCGCCTGAATGACCGCGCCTGCATCAATATGGTCGGGCAGGGGAAGTTGTACCAGAATACCGTGCACCGTGTCATCCTTGTTGAGACTGTCGATCATATAAAGCAGGTCAGTCTGGGACATGGAAGCATCGAAGTGATGCTTGACGGATTTAAAGCCGCATTTCTGGGCTTTCAGAACCTTGTTTCTGACATAGACCTGACTGGCGTCATCTTCACCCACAATGATGACGGCAAGGCCGGGCTGAAAATCCAGTTTTTCAACTTCGGCAGCGATTTTTTCAACGATTTCGTCTGCGCTTTTTTTGCCATCTATGAGCTGAGCCATCTTTTATATCCTAGTCAAATACGACCGTACGGTCATTGTTCAGTAATATGCGGTGTTCAAGTTGGGCCTTAACGGCACGGGCGAGAACTCGGCTTTCCACATCCTGTCCCATGGCCACAAATTCTTCGGGGGAATATTTATGGTTCACCCGCTTTATGTCTTGCTCGATAATCGGGCCTTCGTCAAGGTCTGCTGTGACATAATGGGCGGTCGCCCCAATCAATTTAACACCACGTTCATGAGCCTGATGGTAGGGCTTGGCGCCTTTAAAGCTGGGCAGGAATGAATGATGGATATTAATAACACGTCCCATTAATTTTTTGGACAGGTCATTGGAAAGAACCTGCATGTAACGTGCAAGAATAACCAGATCCACATGATAGTGATCCACCAGTTCCAGAAGCTGGGCTTCCTGTTCGGCTTTTGTGTCTTTGGTGATGGGTAAATGGTGAAAGGGGATGCCTTCATGTTCCACGCGTTTTTTCCATGTTTCATGATTGGAAACAACGCAGACAAGGTCCATAGGCAGGTTGCCGATAGAGGCACGGTAAAGCAGGTCGTTCAGGCAATGGCCCAGTTTGGAAACCATAATCATCACGCGGGTTTTTTGTGTGCTGTCAAAGCTGTGCCAGTTAAAGTCATAAGTTGAAGCAACGGATTTAAAGCTGGCGTTAAACCCTTTTAATGTAAGACTTTCTGGCGGTGTTATTTCAACGCGCATGAAGAACATATTCGTTTTCGGGTCATAGTGTTGGCCGCTCTCAACGATGTTGCAGTTTTGAGCGGAAATGTTGTTGGCGACAGCCGCGACAATCCCTTTCTGGTCGATACAGGAAATATTCAGAATGAAAGTTCTTGGAAGGGTGGGCATGGTCTGTTCCTTACGATGTTGCCTGTATGTCGCGTGTTTGAAAGTGCTGTCAAAGCTATGGAGGCAAAACAAGAAAGAAAAGCGATAAATGACATGATCAAGCTTTTTGATGATCACTATTAGAAAAACCGATTGTTTACCGCAAGGCTGAAAAATCAGTGACAATCCGAACCAGAGTTAAACTTGAACCGTTTGGATTGTGATGTCGCGCTATTCGATCTTTAGCCTGCTGGGCAATGCGTTGTCAGGGCATAAAAACTGGAAACAGGCCTGGCGTTCGCCGGAGCCAAAACCTTCTTATGACATTGTTATTGTTGGCGGTGGCGGCCATGGTCTGGCAACCGCCCATTATCTTGCCAAGGAACATGGGCTGACCAATATCGCCGTGATCGAAAAGGGGTGGATTGGCGGTGGCAATATGGGGCGAAATACGACCATTGTGCGTTCCAACTATATGTTGGCGCAAAATACCCGTTTTTATGAATGGGGCATGAAGCTGTGGGAGGAAATGAGTCAGGACCTGAATTATAACGTCATGTTTTCCCAGCGTGGCGTGATCAATCTGGCCCATACACCCGCGCAGTTGGACGGTTTTGCCAAACGTGGCAATGCCATGCGCTTAAACGGGGTGGATGCTGAACTGTTGGACCGTAGCGAAATTGCACGGCGCTGCCCCGGTCTTGATATGTCTGAAACAGCGCGTTTCCCGATTGTGGGTGGGTTGTGCCAGCCGCGTGGCGGGACGGCGCGCCATGATGCCGTGGCCTGGGGCTATGCCCGTGCGGCAGACTTGCGTGGGGTAGATATTATCGAGAATTGCGAAGTGACGGGCTTCAAGATTGAAAATAATAAAATCTGCGGGGTGCAGACCTCGCGCGGGGATATCATGGCGGGCAAAGTCGGGGTCTGTGTAGCCGGGCATACCTCCCAAGTGATGGCAATGGCCGGGCTGAACCGTTTGCCGATTGAAAGCCATTTGTTGCAGGCCTTTGTCAGCGAACCTCTAAAGCCCCTGATTGATACGGTCGTCACCTTCGGGGCCGGGCATTTGTATATTTCCCAATCAAACAAGGGCGGTCTGGTCTTTGGTGGGGATATGGATGGTTATAATTCCTTTGCCCAACGCGGCAATATGCCGGTGATTGAAGATGTAGCGTCCTGTGCCATGACCATGTTTCCCAATCTCGGCAAAATCCGCCTGCTGCGTCATTGGGGTGGGATTATGGATATGTCCATGGATGGCACGCCGATTATTGGCGAAACACCTGTGCAGAACCTGTTTCTCAATGGCGGCTGGTGTTATGGCGGCTTCAAGGCCACTCCGGCTTCAGGTTGGTGTTTTGCCCACACAATCGCAACGGGAAGCCCGCATGAACTCAACGCCGGTTTCACGCTGGACCGGTTTGAAAAGGGATACACCATTGATGAAAAAGGCGTCGGTCCCGTGCCGCGCTTGCATTAAGAGGGGGTGAAAACAGTGATTATCAATTGTCCATTTTGCGGAAAACGTGACCATTCGGAATTTACCTATAGCGGTGATGCGACTGTCAAACGTCCGGACCAACATGAACAAAATTCGAAAATCTGGTTTGACTATGTTTATCAACGTTCAAACCCTAAGGGGGCGCATCAGGAATACTGGCATCACACCAATGGATGTCGCCAGTTTTTGGTGGTGCAACGCAATACACTGACCCATAAAATTTCATCCGTAAATTTAGTGACGGATTTACAAAAAGGCGATGAAGAATGAGCGGATACCGTTTAGCGCCCAATGATGGAACAAAAACAGTTTCTTTCAGCTTTAATGGCAAAAGATATCATGGTGTGCAAGGTGATACGCTGGCCTCGGCCTTGTTGGCCAATGGGGTGTCACTGGTTGGTCGCAGCTTTAAATATCATCGCCCACGCGGCATTTTTTCGGCTGGGAGTGAAGAACCCAACGCTTCTGTAACCGTGTTGCGCGGCCATGAACGCGAACCAAACACCTTGGCAACCACACAGGAAATTTATCAAGGGCTGGTGGCTGAGTCACAAAACTGCTGGCCTTCGGTTGACTTCGATATCAATGCGATCAATTCCCTTTTGTCACCGATTTTCGTGGCAGGTTTTTATTATAAAACCTTTATGGGCACATCGAACAAGCACTGGATGTTTTTTGAAAAACATATCCGTAAAGCTGCTGGCATGGGGGAAGCTTCTGTTCAGGCAGACAGCAGCCGCTATGAAAAGACAAACCTGTTTTGCGATATCCTGATTGTCGGGGCAGGCCCGGCCGGGCTGAGTGCGGCGCTGAATGCGGCTGCCAGTGGTGCACGTGTTGTGCTGGCTGATGAAAAGTCACAGTTTGGGGGAAGCCTGATTGGGTCTTCGCAAAAAATTGATAACATGACAGCTGATGACTGGGCGCGGGCACAATATGAAAAATTGCTCACCTATGGCAATGTGACCCTCCTGAACCGGACCACCGTTTACGGCTATTATGATGATAATACGCTGGGGGCTGTGGAACGGGTGAGTGACCATCTGTCAACAAAAGAGGCAACCGACAAAATTCGTCAGCGTCATTATGTCATCCGCCCGCAAAAAGTCATTCTGGCAACTGGTGCGCTGGAACGCCCGATCCTGTTTGGTGATAATGACCGCCCCGGTGTGATGCTGGCTTCTGCCATTGCTCAATATGCCAAACGTTACGCGGTTGCCTGTGGGCGTGAGATTGTTTTTTTCACCAACAACGACAGCGTCTATCAGGAAATTGATCAAATTGCCGAGCTGGGCATTCAGGTCAAAGCGGTGATTGATCTGCGCGAAACGGTGTCTGATTACGCCAAGGCGGTGATTGCCAAACATAGGCTGGATGTCTACCCCGGCACAGCGGTTGTGCGTGCGTTGGGCAGTAAGGCGCTTAAGGCTGTGCAATTATCCAATGGCAAGAAAATCAGTTGTGATGCATTGGGCGTTAGTGGTGGCTGGACGCCCACCATTCACTTACAAAGCCAGCAGGGTGATAAACCTGTTTATGATGAAACCTTGTGTTCTTTCCTGCCCGGTACCCCGCATGAAGACTATGTGAGTATTGGGGGCTGTAACGGCAGTTTTGATCTGGCGAGTTGCTTGTTGGAGGGCACGCGCACAGCAACATCGGTTGCAGTTGCCTGTGGGTTTGACTGTCCTGATGGAAGCATGAACTTTGATGTGGAAGCCTGTGCGCCTTGGAACATTCTGCCAGTTTTTGATATTGAGGTGATTAAGGGCAAAAAGTTTGTTGATTTGCAACATGATGTCAAAACAAGCGATATCAAGCTGGCCAATCAGGAAGGTTTTCAATCCGTTGAACATTTAAAACGCTATACAACATTGGGGATGGCGAATGATCAGGGCAAAACAGCGAACGTGAATGCCTTGAGTGTCATGGCAAAAGAACGCCAATTGCCGATGATGGAAGTCGGCACCACACGTTTTCGCCCGCCTTATGCTCCGGTCAGCATCGGGGCACTCAGCGGCGGGGAATATGGCGCGCATTTCCGCCCGACCCGGCGTACCCCCATGCATGACTGGCATGTTGAGCACGGTGCAGAGATGGTTAATACCGGGGCATGGGTGCGCCCGCGGGTCTATAAAAAAGCAGGGGAAACTGTGACGGATGCCTATATTCGTGAGGCCGCAGCGGTGCGCAAAAGTGTCGGCATGGTGGATGTGACCACACTGGGCAAGATTGAAGTCATCGGCCCGGATGCACCGGAATTTCTTAACCGAGTTTATACCAATGCGTGGCTGAAATTACCTGTAGGAAAGGCGCGTTATGGCGTCATGCTGCGCGAAGATGGGGTTGTTTTTGATGATGGCACCACATGGCGCCTTGAAGAAAACCGTTTTTTGATGACAACGACGACAGCCAATGCGGCCAATGTGCTGACCCATCTGGAATTTATGCTGGATGTCATTTGGCCGGAGTTGAAGGTCAAGGTTGTTTCCGTGACCGAACAATGGGCCGGGTTAGCCATTGCCGGGCCGAACAGCCGTGCGGTTCTGGCGAAAGCCTTGAGTGATGTTGATATGTCAAACGAAGCTTTTCCTTTTATGGCGGTGAAAGATGCCATGTTGGGGGAAATCCCGGTGAAAGTGGCTCGTTTAAGCTTTTCCGGGGAGCTGGCTTATGAGGTCTGGTGCCCGTCCCATTACGGCTATGCCATGTGGGATGCCCTTTATCAGGCTGGGGAAGAATTTGATATCACCCCTTACGGCACGGAAGCACTGGGTACCTTGCGGATTGAAAAAGGCCATGTCTCCGGCCCGGAACTGGACGGGCGCAATACGGTCGATGATCTGGGCCTTGGCTGGGCCTGGGGGAAGAAAGATTTTATTGGCAAGGTGCTGGCAGGCCGTGAGGGGTTTGTAGACCAAGGGCGGGCCAAGCTGGTGGGGCTTGTTTCAAAAGATCATAAACCCATTCGTTCAGGGAGCCACCTTGTGATTTCCACGTCTGAGGTGGCGGAAGGTGAAAGTCTGGGGCACGTAACGTCTACAACCTACAGCCCGGCGCTGGAAAAATATATCGCTTTGGCTATGGTGAAAAACGGGCGTGATAAAATCGGGGAAAGTTTGATCGCAACCTATCCGTTGAAAAATGAAAGTCAGAGCGTGAAAATTGTCGAACCTCATTTCTTTGACCCGGAAGGGAGCCGTATGCATGTATAATTCCATTTCAATTTCACCACTTCAGGGAACGATGGAAACCGGGCAGTTTTTAAATGCGCAAGGTGAGCAGGGGCTTGAACTTTCAGAAGTTGCCATTGCCTCTATGGTGCAGGTGAACTGCTGGCGTAATATGAGTGGTGCCTTTCTGGAAACTGTGAAAAAGCTTGGTCTGAATGCCTGCCTTATGAACACGGCACCGGATACCTATTTGGTTGTGTCGTTCGAAAAGGATATGGTGAAAGAGCTCAAAGAAATTCTCGGCGAAGATGTGGCGGTCATAACCGACCTGTCTCATTCGCGCACCTGTTTTTCCGTAAAAGGAAAGGGCGCGGTTTCACTTCTGCAAAAAGGTCTGGCGATTGATCTTTCTTTGGTGGCTTTTCCTGAAAGAGAGGCGAAACAATCCAGTATCGCCCACATGGGCGTAACCTGTTATCGTCAGAGTGAAGACGAGTTTCAACTCTTTGTTTTTCGCGGGTTTGCCGTGTCGTTTTTTGAATGGCTGACCCATAACGCGAAAGATATTGGCTATCGCATCACTTGACCTTTGGCATAAAATCGCGCCTAACTTGAGGCTTGTTTTTCGTGTTAGGTGAGCGATGTTTCCAACCGGTTATGATCTCAAGGCGCTTTTTGTTTTTACCTGTGTCGTTGAAACAGGTGGCATGACAAAGGCAACGCAGGCGCTGGATATGACCCAGTCGTCCATCTCTCAGGCTATCGGTAATCTGGAAGCCGCGCTGGGAACGGTGTTGTTTGACCGTTCCGTGCGCCCCATGGCCCTGACACCTGCGGGCAACAGGCTTTATGAAAGAAGCAAAGAACTGCTGGAAAATGCCGGTAACCTGTTTCGTGATACGCAGGAAAGCGACAATATTGCCTTTGAAAGCCTGACCTTGGGACTAGTGGAAAGTTTCGCCAATACGGTTGGGCCGAAACTGGTCATGCAGTTGCCCCACCTTGCCAAGAAATGGTCTGTTCTGGCGGGAACATCACCGGACCAGCATGAGGCCTTGACCCATTATGAAGTTGATATGATTGTGTCGACCAGTGATCATATTGAATCGCGCGAAGGCTTTACGCTACATCCGATATTGGAAGAACAGTTTGTGCTGGTGTTCCCGAAAGACTATGTGGGCCCGACAGACGGCATTGCGGTGGTGGATGATTTGCCTTTTATCCGTTATTCCTTGCGCTCTGCCATCGGGCGGCAGGTGGAACGCCAGATCAGCCGCATGCGGTTGCATTTTCCGGTTCATTCGGAATTTGATACGGCCATGGCCCAGCTTTCCATGGTGGGTATGGGGGCAGGGTGGTCCATCACAACGCCTATGTGTTTGCTACAGGAAAAGGCGCAACTGGATAAGTTGCAGGTTCACCCCATCAAACGAGGGCGTTTTTCACGAAAGTTCAATCTGATCAGCCGGTCCGGCGGAATGGAAAAGCCATCGGCAGCGGTGGCAAAAAAGTCCCGCGCGATTCTCCAGCAGCAACTTTTCCCCTCTCTCTATAAAGAATTCCCCTGGATGGAAGAGATGATTTCATGGGACTGATGAGCCTCAAAAGTACTTGATCTTTTGAGATTTCACCTAATGAAAAAATTTTAATAATTTAAAAACAATGAACTAGATGGTTTGTTGTGTG
This sequence comes from Terasakiella sp., assembly GCA_050297075.1. Classification (GTDB taxonomy): domain Bacteria; phylum Pseudomonadota; class Alphaproteobacteria; order Rhodospirillales; family Terasakiellaceae; genus Terasakiella. The sequence continues at coordinate 48,187 of JBNKSC010000022.1, read as the reverse complement.
TTTGCATGTTCTTTTTTAAGGATTTTGTTTCATTAAAAGAAAATTTATTTCATAAGGGTTGACAATATTTGAGCTGCCCCGTATTTTCGCTTCAGGATCAAGACAAAGAAGTGAGAAGCACAGATGTGTGGCATTGCAGGAATTTTGTTTAAGAATAATGCTGTCGATGAAACCGTAGGTAAGGCTCTGGTTTCCATGCTTGACGGCTGTCAGCATCGTGGTGAAGATTCCACGGGTTTTGCACTATATGGTGCAACGGATGATTATTTGCATTTGCGTTTTCTGGTTGGCGATGAAGGCCAGCAAGAAGCCATTGAGCAGATCAAGGAAATTCTGGCTGACTATGGCGCTGAAATTAAACAGGAACGCATTGATGTACGTTATTATGTTGTTTCCGTTGCCTTTGATGGCGATGTGCAGAAATTTACCTATGACCTTGAAGGGGCGGCCAAGCTGATTTCAGCCGGGCGCACGCTGGATATCATCAAGGATGAAGGCACTTCGCTGGAGGTGGATGAACTTTATAAAGTCTCTACCTTCAAAGGTTCACATGGGATTGGTCATGTGCGTCTGGCAACGGAATCTGCGGTCAAGCCGGAAGCCGCGCATCCATTTCTGGCAACAGGATTTACCGATATTGCCATCGTCCATAATGGGCAGATTACCAATTACTGGAAGATGCGCCGCCGTCTGGAACGCCGTGGCTTTGAATTCAGAACAGATAATGACAGCGAACTTTGTGCTGTTTATCTGGCTGATAAGCTTTCCCAGCAGGTTTCCCTGAACGATGCGTTGAAAGAAGCCATTGATGATCTGGACGGGACTTTTTCCTTCCTCGTTTCCACGGAGAATGAAATCGGTTTCGCCAAGGATAACCTCGCAGCCAAACCGATGGTCCTTTTTGAAAATGATGACCTGATCGCCGTGGCTTCGGAAGAAGTTTCACTCAATCGCCTCTTTCCGGGCATTGCGCTTAACACAACTGAACCAGCACCGGGGACTTTTAAAACATGGCAACGATAGATTTAAGCAAACTTTCCATCACAGAAGCCAATGCCCGTTTGCGTGAATTTGGCGAACAGGGTGAAAATGTCGAGATTATCAACCCGGATGCGAAGCACCATGTAGGCGTTGGTCTGACATCCCCCATTAAGGTACATGTCAAAGGCTCCGGCGGGTATTTTTGCGGCGGTTTGACCGATAGCGCCGAATTTTACGTCGATCATAACGTTGGCTGGGCTGTGGGTGACAATATGTATTCCGGTTCCATCGTTGTGGGCGGGAATGCCGGTGCCATTGCCGGGGTTGCCATTCGCGGGGCCGATGTGGTGATCAAAGGTAATATGGGTTCGCGCGGTGGTCAGGTGATGAAGGCGGGCACGCTCTGTTGTGCAGGCAATGCAAATTTCATGGCTGGCTATATGATGTATGGCGGGCGCATTATTATTTTGGGTGAGTCCGGTGAAAATGTCGGTCAGGATATGACCGGTGGGTCTATTTATGTGGCCGGTAAAATCAATTCTATGGGGGTTGATGCCAAAACCGAAGATATGGGTTCAGGTGAGCTGGATGAAATTCGTGAATTTCTGGATAAATATGAAATTCCGTTTAACGGTAGTCTGACAAAAATTGTCAATGCCGGGACAAAGCTGCGCTATGGCAAAAGCGAACCACGCTCACGCCCGCAGCCTTATTTTCTGCATTCCCGCGAAGCCGATTACTGGAATGATAAGGTCTGTGAAGATATCTGGATCAAAGGCCAGACCGGGCGCTATCGCATCCGTGGCTATGGGGCGTCACGTGCCGTCCCGCATTTCTCAGACATCGCCTTTCGTAAAGACTTGAGCAAGGCGGGTACGGACAGTGACGCTTTGAAAAAGGTTAATCTGAAAACCAAAATCGGTGGGCGTTTTGGGGCCAAACCGCTGGAACTTTCCATGCCGGTTCAGGTTGCCCCTATGAGCTACGGTGCGCTTTCTAAATCCACCAAAATTGCGTTGGCAAAAGCCTCCGCTCTTTCTGGAATTTCTGAAAATACCGGCGAAGGCGGCATGCTGGATGAACAGCGTTCCGAAGCCGACCAACTGGTTTATCAGTGTTTGTCAGGCCGTTTGGGCTGGAATATCAAGGATATGCAGCGTGCTGACGGGATTGAGATTTATATTTCCCAAGGGGCAAAACCGGGCTTGGGTGGTCAGTTAATGGCAAAAAAAGTCACCAAGGAACTGGCTCGTGTGCGCGGTATCCCAGAAGGGATTGATTTGCGCTCCCCCTCTCGCCACCCCGATGTGATGGGCGCGGATGATCTGGTGATTAAACTGGAAGAATTTCGTGAAGCTGTAGGCCATAAGGTGCCGGTTTCCATCAAGATGGGGGCGGGCCGTGTACGCGATGATATCAAGATCGCTTACAAGGATGGTTTTGATTACGTCTCTTTGGATGGCATGCAGGGTTCAACCGGGGCGGCCAGTACCGAAGTGCTTGAAAATGTCGGGGTGCCAACCTTGGCGGCCTTGCAGGAAGCCTTGGATGGGCTGGCAGATATTGAAGCTGATGATGACATGCAACTGGTTATTATGGGTGGTATTAAGGACGGCATTGATGCAGCTAAAGCATTGGCTTTGGGCGCCGATGCCGTGGCTGTGGGGACGGCAGCGATTATTGCCGGGGGCTGTATCGCCTGTATGCAATGTCACGCAGGCACATGCCCGGTTGGCATCGCCACGCAGGATGAAGGCCATGAGGCGCGTTATGAAACAGATGTGGAAGCCCAAAATATCCATCGTTTCTTTGAAGGAATGCGTTGGCAATTAGCCGCGATCACCCATGAACTTGGCTATGATGATGTGCATCAGCTTTCACGTGATGACCTTGTGGCGCTTACACCGGAAGCGGCTGCATTGACGGGTCTTCCTTATGAGCCTGAACAAAAAGATTTGCAAAATTCCCCGTTACGCAAGGCAGGGTAAAGAACATGCTTAGAAAAAATTCGATTACCGCAACACCCGATCTCAAAGATGATCGCGACCAGTTGCATTATGTCCCGGCACCTTGTCAGGTGGCCTGCCCGGTGGGAACCGATGTTCCGTCCTATATCGCCTATATCTGGGAAGGAAAATACGAAGAGGCTTTTGAAGCCATTACAGCAACCAATCCGCTTTCCAGCATTTGCGGGCATGTTTGCGATGCCCCTTGTGAGCCGAAATGTCGCCGTGAAGACAGTGATGGGGCAGTTGCCATCCGTAACCTCAAACGTTATGTCATGGAAAAGCTGGGAGAGGGGCATCACCTTCCGCCTGTTGCGGTTTCTCGCGAAGAAAGCGTGGGCGTAGTTGGTGGTGGCCCGGCGGGTATGGCGGCTGCGCAAGATCTGGCCGAAGCTGGTTTCAAGGTGGAGATCTATGAAGCCAGCGACAAACTTGGTGGGATGGCGGTGTGGGGCATTCCACGGTTCCGCCTGCCTGAAGGCACCATTGCGCAGGATGTGGAACGCCTGTTGGCTCATTGCCCCGGCATTACGGTGCATTATAACAGCCCGCTTGGTTCTGCGATCACGTTGGATGAACTCAAAGAACGTCATCAGGCGGTTGTGCTGACCATTGGGGCAACCTATGGCAAAACTGTGGGAGTGCCCGGTGAAGACCATGAAAATGTGATTGACGGTGTGGGTTTCCTGCGCCGCATCAATGGGGGAGAACGCCCGTCTCTGCCCGAAACCGTTCTGGTGATTGGTGGCGGTGATGTGGCCATGGATGCCTGTCGGGCCGCAAAACGTATGCCGGGCGTGAAAGATGTTAAAGTGCTGTATCGTCGGGGGCCGGATGAAATGCCGGCGCGCCGTGATGAACTGAAAGGTGCTTTGGCAGAAGAGATTGAAATTGTCTATAACATTCAGCCCACAGAGGTGGTGACCAAGCAAGGCGGTTCCATCGCCCTGCGTTGTGTACGTACAGAACTGGGGGAACCGGATGAAGATGGGCGCCGCCGCCCTGTTGTGATTGCAGGCAGTGAAGAAGATGTTGCTTGCGGTATGGTCATTGCCGCTGTCGGCCAGAAGGCGGAAAATACAGACCTTGAAGAAAAAGGCCTGATGAATTGGGACCGTGTGGAAAGCGACTGGGAAACCATGCAAACCAAAGAGGAAGGTGTTTTTGCGGCAGGGGATGGCGCCTTTGGCGGTTCTTCCATTATTGAAGCCATTCAGCATGGGCATCGTGTGGCTTATTACGTGAAGGCATACATTAATAAGCAAACAGATGTGTTGCCCTATCAAACCCCCATGCATACCCGCAATGTGTTGTTGGCACAGGATGCCAACTGGGAAATCAACCCGCGCGAAGAAACAGAATTTTTGGGCTTAGGTGATGACCCGCTGGCCTTTAATGAAGTGGAAGTGACGTATACGGACCAGCAGGCTAAATGTGAGGCGGCACGTTGTTTCCGCTGTGATGTGGAAACGGCATCGGCGGACTATACGGTCAGAACGCGTGAAAGCATTTTTGAAATGGCGCGTGTTCAAGAGGGCGATGTCGCAAAGAATATCGAACTGCTGAAACCGAAGCTTGGGAACCGGGCAAATCCGTTTGAAGAAAGCCAAGGCGGTCGTCTGGATGAATTGACTTTTCTGCCTGCCAATTTGACGCGTCTTGTGATTGACCCGTACCGCGAAGATTGCAAAACGGCTCTGTCTTTGGCCGGGATTGAGATGGATGGTCCGGTGGCTTTATTTGGGCTGGATAATGCGCCCGATATTATCCGTGAAGGGGCCAGTGCCTTGTTTGCTGGGCGTCAAGGCGCTTATGTCGGGCGCAAACCATTGAAGAATGCGGGTTGGATTCAATTGAGTGATCAAGGGGAAATAGACCCTTCGGCGGATGCTGTCGTGCTGGTTAATCCGGATTTTAACGCATCTGTTACAAAGGGTGGGGGCAAAGCACTAGGTATTCGAGTTGTTGCCCAAACGGCAGAAGAAGGCGTGAATTATGCGTTGGATCAGGGGCTGGATTTCCTTTTCCTTGATGGTACGGGTGACTGTTCTCTGAAAGGGGAACTCAATGGGGCACCTGAGTTGCAATTGCTCAAAGATGTCATCGCAGCACTTCGTTCAAGGAACGCTGAAGAAACCCTGCAAATCATCTGGTTTGGTGGTGTGAGAACTGGCACAGATGTTGCAAAATTGAAAGCGATGGGGGCTGATGCAGCCGTAATCGGTTCTGCATATGCCTTTGCGTTGGAAGGTCATCCGAATAAGGAAAAGGATGATTTCCTTTATCCAACCTCAATGACGTCAGAGGAACGCAAAGAGGTAGGTGTTCAGTTGTTCAAGGCTTTGGATGCAGAGGTGTCGATGATGGCGAAATGTACGGGAAAAACCAGTATTCACAACCTGGAACCTGAAGATTTGCGCGCTGTTACGATTGCCACATCAAAAGCAACCGGCATTCCGCTTCCGGGTAGGAATCGTCAGATCGGATAAACATCTTTTCAAGGAATTACGAGGGCCTCGTTACACACACTCTCCGGGCCCGAGTTTTGGAAACCCCGCTATGAAAATAGCGGGGTTTTTCCTTTTGTGAATATTTGATTCACATGGTTATTTTTTGATCATGTGGCTGCTTATCATTTGTGCAGTGCTATATGCTGTGGTCGAAAAATATGCATATGTAAAGGTGTGATTTATTAGTGCGTTGTAAATAAACGATAAAATATTTCCGTGTGGTTCCGTGCGTTCTTGGCATGCTGTTTGCTTTTACAGGTTTGCATTCGTAAAAGAATAAATGAACTCGCAAGGATTAAGATAAATGAAACTTGTTATGGCAGTTTTAAAGCCGTTCAAATTGGATGATGTTCGCGAAGCTCTAACGCAGCTTGGTGTACACGGTTTGACGGTGAGTGAAGTGAAGGGCTTCGGCCGTCAAAAAGGGCAAACCGAAATTTACCGTGGCGCTGAATATGTCGTGAACTTCCTTCCTAAAGTCAAAATTGAAGTTGTTACCTCTGACGATCTGGTTGAAAGCGTTGTTGAAACAATTCGTTCTTCCGCTGAAACCGGCCGCATCGGCGATGGTAAGATTTTCGTGTACGACGTTGAAAAAGCAGTACGCATCCGTACTGGTGAAACAGACGACGAAGCTTTGTAAGGGGATTTGGATTAATGTCGAATTTATTAAAGAAATTAACATTGGCGCTTGCCGTCACTGTATTGTTCGCAGGCCCTGCTTTTGCAGCTCCTGACGGGGAAACCACATTTATCTTTAATACCTTGTCATTCTTGATGCATGGCTTCTTGGTTATGTGGATGGCTGCTGGCTTTGCAATGCTTGAAGGCGGCTTGGTACGTACCAAAAACACCTCCATGCAGATGTTGAAAAACGTTGCTGTATATTCTTTCGCCGGCCTGATGTTCTGGCTGGTGGGTTACAACCTGATGTATGATGGTGTTGACGGTGGCTTCATTGGCAGCTTCTCTATCTGGTCTGCTGCTGACCCGGGTATCACTGAAGCGGGCTTCAAAGCAGGTGAAGGTGACTATGCTGCTGCTTCTGACTGGTTCTTCCAAATGGTGTTCGTTGCTGCAACCGCTTCTATCGTTTCCGGTACTTTGGCTGAACGTGTCAAATTCTGGGCATTCATCGTCTTCTCTATCGTACTGACTGCAATCATCTACCCGATCGAGGGTTCCTGGCAGTGGGGCGGCGGTTGGCTGTCTGAAATGGGCTTTTCTGACTTTGCCGGTTCTACAATCGTGCACTCTGTTGGTGGTTGGGCTGCTTTGGCTGGTGCCATCGTCCTTGGTCCGCGTATTGGCAAATATGACTCAGAAGGTCGTGTACACCCGATCCCGGGTTGTAACTTGCCGTTGGCAACAATCGGTACATTCATCCTGTGGATGGGCTGGTTCGGCTTTAATGGTGGTTCACAACTTGCCATGGGTTCTGCTGCTGATATTCGCGATATTGCTACAATCTACATCAACACAAACATTGCGGCTGCTGCCGGTGTTGCTGTTGCCGTAATCGCAACTCAACTGTTGTACAAGAAAATCGACCTTACAATGGCGCTGAACGGGGCGCTGGCTGGTCTGGTTGCCATCACTGCTGAACCGCTTGCACCATCTCTGCCGCAAGCTGCATTCATCGGTGCAATCGGTGGCCTGCTGTGTACATTCGCTGTTCCAATGTTTGATAAACTTAAAATCGATGACGTTGTCGGTGCGCTTTCCGTTCACCTTGTTGCCGGTATCTGGGGCACACTGGCTGTTCCGCTGTCCAACAGTGGCACAAGCTTTGTCACACAGTTGATCGGTGTTGTTTCCATCGGTGCGTTTGTCTTCATCGTCAGCCTGGTTGTCTGGTACATCATCAAGATGACTATCGGCATCCGTGTCAGTGCTGAAGAAGAAATGGAAGGTCTTGATAAAGCGGAACTCGGTATGGAAGCATATCCGGAATTCGGTACAGGCTCCCAACGCATGTAAGTCTTTTCGAATTATCTGCGTCTAAAAGAAAAGCCCCGCTAAAGCGGGGCTTTTTGCTTTTTTGTCAAAAGTTTAATAGGCTGCTGTGACGGAAAATTCCACCAGTATTTCCGGGCTGGCCATGCGGGCTTCTACACAGGCGCGGGCCGGTTTTTCAATATCTGCTACCCAGGAATCCCAGATTTCGTTCATGGCAGCGAAGTCTTTCATATCGCGGATGTAAATGGTAACAGACAGCATTTGATTGCGGCTGCTGCCCGCTTCAACAAGCAGGCTGTCAATTTTTTCCAGACAGCGCCGGGTCTGTTCCTGAACGTCCCACTGGGCTTCGCCAGCAGTTTGACCACACAGGTAGACGGTGGAATTATGTTTGACGATCCGGCTCATGCGATCCGTAGAATGGATGCGTTCAATGCTCATCATAGTCTCCGTTATAGATATTTTTTATGGACCCGGTTTGTAATGCCGGTGAAAAGGGTATAGGGGATTGTGTCTGCACATGCAGCAACTTCGTTTGCGGATATGTTCTTGCCCCAAAGCTCGACAGGGCTGCCGATTTTTACATCGTCCATTTCTGTCAGATCAACGCTCAGCATATCCATGGAAACACGCCCGACGAGCTGTGTTCGTACGTTGTTGACAAGCACGGGTGTTCCGTTTTTGGCATGTCGGGGGTAGCCGTCTGCATAGCCCATGGCCACTGTACCAATGCGCATGTCTTTTGACGCGGTCCATGTTTCTCCATAGCCAACGCACTCACCGGCTTGAATGTCACGTACGGCAATAATTTCGGATGTCAGGCTCATGGCCGGGCGTAATTCTTTTGCGCAGGCAAGTTCTTCTGTAAAAGGGGAGGCTCCATAGAGCATGATCCCGCAACGTTGGCAGTTTCTTCTGGATTGGGGGTGTGCCAGTAATCCTGCCGAATTTGCCATACTCACCGGGGCATCCAGCCTTTTGACTGTCGCATCGAAGATGGAAATCTGAGCATGTGTTTTCGGCTTTGTTAAATCATCGGCTGATGAAAAATGACTCATCAAAACGATTTTCTTAACGCAATCAAGCTCCTGCAAGCGATGATATGCTGCAACATATTGCGAAGGCGCAATGCCGAGCCGATGCATGCCACTGTCCATCTTCAGCCAGATATTGATGGGATTGGGCAAGGAACGAGAAGCCAGAATATCTATCTGGGCGACATCATGAATGGCACACCAGATGTTATTTTCGCTGATATAGTCAAGTTCATCGGGGGTGAAGAACCCTTCGAGAAGCAGGATCGGCTTTGTGATGCCTGCTTCGCGCAGCTCAATGGCTTCTTCAATGCAGGCCACACCAAAGGCGTCTGCATTGGGCAAGGCGCGGGCCACGGGTATTGCACCGTGGCCATAGGCATTGGCTTTAATGATCGCCATGTTTCGGCTGAAGGGACTGAGTTTTTGTGCGAGGGCATAATTGTGCCGGATCGCACTTAAGTCGATTGTCGCAGTTGCGGCGCGGCTCATGATTGTGTCGCGTCCTTAAACAGCCATGATGGCTTCAACTTCGATATCGGCATCTTTGGGCAGTGCCTTGACTGCATAGGCCGCGCGCGCAGGGTAGGGGGCTTCAAAATATGTGCCCATAATCTCGTTCACTTGAGCAAAATATTTGAGGTCGGAAAGTAAAATGGTGAGCTTGGCAATATCGTTTAATGTACCACCAGCTTCTTCGGCAATGGCTTTCAGGTTTTCAAACACCCGCACGGCCTGATTATCAAAAGAACTGGTGACCATTTCCATGGTTGCCGGGTCCAGCGGGATTTGACCGGAAATAAAGAGAAGGTCACCGACTTTCACAGCCTGTGAATAGGTGCCGATTGCAGCCGGGGCTTTATCAGTATTGAGAACGGTTTTAGTTGCCATAGTCTTTTTATCCTTAAGTTTTTCAATTAGTTGTAACGGGCCATGGAAAGGCCTTCGCGGTCAATATCCGGTTGGGTGTTGCTAATGATATCTGCAACATATTTGCCTGAACCCAAAGACATGGTCCAGCCCAGTGTGCCATGGCCTGTGTTCAGGAACAGGTTGTCGATTTGGGTTTCACCCAGAACAGGGGTGCCGTCCGGTGTCATCGGGCGCAGGCCGGTCCAGAATTCCGCCTTTTCTATATCGCCCCCGTTGGGAAACAGGTCTTGGACGACAAATTCCACATTGGCACGGCGTTTTTCATGCAATTCTGTGTTGTAGGAGGCAATTTCAGCCGTTCCGCCTACGCGAATGCGATCATCAAAACGGGTGACTGCTACTTTATAGGTTTCATCCATGATGGTGGAAGTCGGTGCCTTGGCCGGGTCTTTGATGGGCAAGGTCAGGGAATAGCCTTTAACCGGATAGACCGGAATATCAAGCCCCACCTGATTGAGCATTTTTTTGGAAAAGCTGCCGAGGGCAACCAGATAGGCATCTGCGGTGAAGTTGCCCTTGTTTGTGACAACACGTTCAATCTGCCCCTTGGATTTAACAAGTTCGATGATTTCCGTATCCAATACAAATTCCACGCCCTGTTTTTTGCATTCTTCAGCCAGCGCGTTGGTGAATTTGAAGCAATCACCTGTTTCATCACCGGGCAGGCGCAGGCCACCGACGAATTTTTCTTTCACATCTTCCAGTGCGGGTTCGTAAGAGATGCAGCCTTCACGGTCTAGTGACTGGAAATCAACACCGCATTCTTCAAGGACGGCTATATCCTTTTTTGTGGCATCAACCTGTTTCTGGTTACGAAAGAGCTGCAAGGTGCCTTTGCTGCGGCCATCATAGTGAATGTCGATGTTCGCGCGCAGATCCTTGAAACAATCGCGGCTGTATTCAGCCAGACGCATCATGCGGGCCTTGTTTTTGTGATAGGCGCTTTCGGTGCAGTTAGCCAGCATTTTGGACATCCAGATCATGGTTTCCTTATCCAGTTCCTTGCCGTCAATCGCAAGGGGGGCAAGGTCCTGCATCAGCCATTTGGCCGCTTTAAGCGGAATGCCGGGGGCTGCCCAGGGCGCGGAATATCCCGGTGAAATCTGGCCTGCATTGGCATAGCTGGTTTCAAGGGCGACATTTTCCTGTCGCTCGATCACGGTCACCTTATGACCGGCCTGTGTCAGATACCATGCACTTGTGACACCAACAACGCCACCACCTAGAACCACGATTTTCACTATGTCTCTCCTTCGCCTCTTGGCTGAATGAAATAAGTTATGTATTTAATGTGCATGAAGGTGCGTGGTAATGTTGCCCAATGTTGCGGGAGCGCGCAGGTTTTTTACTTCATTTTTGAACCGGGAATGAGCAATTTGCCCATAGAGATGGATAAGATAGACAAGCAGCTTTTGAATCTGATGCAAAAGGACAATCGTCTGTCTGCCGAAGTGTTGGCTGAAAAGGTAGGGTCATCGCGCTCTTCAGTGCAACGCCGGGTCAAACGCTTGCGCCAAGCCGGGGCTATTCACAGCGATATTTCCGTTTTATCCAAAGCTGTGACGGATAAGAAAATTACTGCGATTGTCAGCGTCAAACTGGAAAGTGTCAAAAGCGAGCATTTGCAGGAATTTCGCAAAATCATGTTGGAGCTGGATGAAGTGCAGCAATGTTATTTTATTTCAGGCGATGTGGATTTTTTCGTTATTCTATCTGTTGATAGCCTGCCGCACTATGATGCGTTTGCGAAAGAATATTTTGCCGATAACCCAAATGTTTATCGCTACAACACCAACATTGTTTCAGATCGCGTCAAAGTCGGGCTGCAATACCCCTTGAAGTAGGGTGTCATATTAGGTTCACATAAATGCGTTAAAGCTGAAGGTCAATCTCTGTTTAAAAATCAGGAATGATCTCATGAAAACCTTTTTTGCGGTAATTTCAGCCGCTTTACTTGCCACAGCATCTGTACAGGCCGCAGACCTTGTGGTCTATAGTGCCGGCCCGAAACCTCTTTCTGCCGATCTGGCAAAAGGCTTTACGAAACAAACCGGTATCACGGTTGATCTGTTTCAGTCCAATTCGGGCAAGGTGATGGCGCGCTATCAGGCAGAAAAGTCTAACCCGCAAGTTGACGTGATCATTTCTGCATCCTGGGGCCATGCCATTACGCTGGCAAAGTCTGGTGATTTGCTGGCTTATAGCTCACCAAATGCAGCAACCATTCCGGCTAACCTGAAAACCGGAAGCTACGCTGCGCAAGGGGCTGCTGCCTTGGCAATTGCCTACAATACGAAATCCGGCCTACCTGCACCGAAAGAATGGGCTGATCTGGCAAAGCCTGCGTATAAAGATCAAATCACCATGCCGGACCCGGCAAAATCCGGTTCAGCTCTTTCTTTGGTGCAAGGGCTGGTCAGTCAGCGTGGGGATGAGGCATGGAAGCTGCTTGGCAATTTACATCAAAACGGCATGATTGTGCCCGGTGCCAACAAGGCGGCCTTGAACCCGGTGTTGCAAGGTGCACGCGGTGTTGTTTTTGGTGCAGTTGACTACATTGCACTGGGGCTGAAGGCGAAAGGTGAATATCTTGAGGTCGTTCACCCGAAAAGTGGGACGGTTCTGGCCCCGCGCCCGATCATGATTGCCAAAAAGTCCAAAAATCAGGACGCGGCGAAAAAATTTGTGGATTATGTTTTATCCAAAGAAGGGCAGGAACTGGTTGCCAAACGTTTGATCCTGCCCGCCCGTACGGACATCAAGGCCAAACGCGCAGGCTGGAACGAGTTGAACATCATCAATTTCGATTTTGTCAAAGCGGCTGAAGAAGCATCCAAAACGAAACAGAAATTCACCGAGATTGTGAAATAGAGCATTCCATGTCCTCTGTTGAACTGACGTTGGAGGGCAGGGCACCCGGGTGGGGCCGGTTTTTACGACCGGCCCTTTTCAGCTTTTCTGTCTTTTTGCTGGGTGTGATTGTCGGCTTTCCGGTGCTGGCAATTGTTCTTTATGCCTTGTTTCCTCACATCAATGAGCTTTCATTTGCCCAGCCGTTGAGTGCCTTGTTGCCGAATTTGGCTGATGAACGGCTGATTGGGGCAACACTGAATACCTTACGGCTTGCATTTTGCGTCACCTTTGTTGCTGGCCTGATTGCGCTACCCGCTGCTTATCTGCGTGCCCGGATGTCCTTGCGGGTTGGTCAAATATGGGATGCAGGCTTTCTCGTACCGTTTCTCATTCCGCCCTATATCGGCTCCCTTGCATGGATGCAGTTGTTACAGCGCAATGGTTTTGTGGAACAGGCGGTGGGTTTTAACCTTTCCGGATTTTTGTTTTCCTTTCCCGGTATCGTCACGGTGATGGCACTGCATTTGTTTCCGTTGATCTATTTTTCAACGTCCAGTGCTTTTAGTATCATCGGTTCGCGTTATGGCGATGTGGCGCGGGTTTTTGGCGGGCGTTCCTTGCAGGTTTTTTTCCGGATTTACCTGCCGATGGTTCTTCCCGCCTTGTTATCCAGTTGTCTGATTGTTTTCATTCTGACCATTGAAGAGTTCGGTACGCCGGAGATTTTAGGCAGCCGTTTCGGTTATGAGGTTATTGTCACAGCCATTCATCAGAAATTTTCCGACTGGCCGATTGATTTGCCCGGTGCCTCAGTTCTGTCGCTTATTCTGATTGTTTTGGCTTTTCTGGCTTTTCGGGCGCATCAGCGCTTGTCTGATAAATTTCAAACGGCTGTGGATCATCAAACCATCAATGGCGGCGGGGCTGTTATGTCAAAAAGCCATAAGGTTTTGGTGACGATTTTCTTCACTCTCTTGTTGATTGTTGGCGTTGTGCTGCCCCTTGTGACGATTACCATCAGCGCTTTGATGGATACGCTGTCGGGTGGGGTAAATCTGGATAATATGACCTTTCGCAATATTGCCGGGTTGTTTGAGCATGATTCTGATGCGTGGCAAGCGATTTTAACAAGCTTGAGTCTGGCTATTATGGCTGCTGTCTTTACCGTTCTGATTGCTACGATTGTTGCTTTCACTGTGGTGCGGTTACGTTCAAAAGCCACTGTCTTTCTGGATTTCCTGTCTGTTTTGCCCAATTCGGTGCCGGGCATGGCGGTGGCTGTGGGCTTGATTCTGGCATGGAACCAGACCATTTGGCCGATAACGCCTTATAATACGCCTGTCATCTTGCTGATGGCTTATTTGTGCCTGATGCTGCCTTATCCCATTCGTATGCTGACATCTGCCTTGCGCCAATTGCCGCAGTCTTTGGATGAAGCCGCTTATATTTCCGGGGCGCGTGAGGTGACGGTGATTTTTAAAATTATGGCCCCTTTGTTGGGAAATGTTGCCTTGGCGGCAGGTTTCATCGTTTTTGCGGTTTCCACACGTGAATTGGTCAGTTCCATCATGCTGGCACCGCCGGGGGTAGAAACGGTTGCCACCTTTGTTTTTCATCAGTTTGATCAGGGATCAATCAATGTCGGCATGGCGATGAGTCTCGTGACCATTCTGGTGTCCGGGTCCATTATTGTTTTAGGGCAACGTTTGCAACGGCGTTCAAAGAAAGAGGCGAAGCAATGAAGAGTGAAGCGTTTTCAAGTTCTGTGCGTGTGGAACAGGTTTCAAAATCTTTTAACGGCACGCAGGTCTTGCGTGATATTAATCTCGAAGTTCAGCAAGGGGATTTTGTAACGCTGTTGGGCCCGTCAGGTTGCGGAAAAACCACGTTGCTTCGGATTATTGCGGGGTTGGAAAGGCCGGACACCGGGCTTGTGCAATCTGGCGACAATGTTTTTGTGGATATGGACAAGGGGGTTGTAGCCGACCCGCAAGATCGCAAACTGGGTTTTGTTTTTCAGGATTATGGTTTGTGGCCGCATTTGACTGTGGCAGAAAACGTTGCCTTTCCCCTTAAAATGTCCAAAACGCCATCGTTTGAAATTGCCAAACGGGTGAAGGACGTTCTCTCTAATGTACAACTCGAAACCCATGCTGAAAAATTGCCGGAACAATTGTCGGGCGGGCAAAAACAACGGGTTTCTATTGCGCGTGCTTTGGCGGGACATCCCCGTCTGATTTTGTTTGATGAACCGCTCTCAAATCTGGATGCGAACTTGAGGGAGGAGCTGGGCCAGGAAATCCGCATGCTCTCAAAACGGCTGGGGTTAACCTGTATCAACGTGACCCATGACAGGCGTGAGGCACAAATCCTGTCTGACTATGTGGCGCTTATGAAGCATGGCGTCTTTCATCAATTCGGGCGACCGGAGGATTTATTTCGTCAACCCAAAGATAAATGGGCAGCTGAATTTCTTGATGCAGGTAATATCCTGCCTGCAAAGGGGCTTGTTGAGGGCTGTGAAGAGCCTCATCACCATGTGCTGGTACCACGAGGTTCTTTATATCTGAGCGATACTGGAAGTGGGCTGGAGGCGAATGTGCTCAACTGCATCTATATTGATGACCGCTATGAAATGACGGTGGAGCTGGAAGGCGAAACAGCCAAGCTTTATTCAGAATGTCATGTAGATATCAACGCAACGGTTTTTCTTTCTGTAAAACAGGATGAGATGACCCTTTTGACGCTGTAAGCTTTGATTGAAGAGAATCTGGTGGGATAAATCAAAGGATATATTTTCTTCTTGGTGGAAAAGTTTGCTTCAATGCTAAAAAATAAATAAAAACAATTTAGTATGCCTATTCTCTGAAAGGCGGAAATGAAATTTTGTTTCTCTCGCGTTTAGAGGGGGAGATGAAATTATGCGGACTATTGATGAAGATAGTCCGTCTTTTTTTGTTCTCTTTTTGTTATAAGTCTTTACCTAATGCATTGAATTTGTTTTGAAAAAATCAAAACAGTCTACTTATACAGTTTTTTTGTTTACCTATACGTCACATTGATCTATTAATGGTAAAAATAAAAAAGGTTAGGGAGGCAGCAATGTCTTTAGAAGAAATTGAAGAACGCATGGCAACAATGCTGAGCGATCTGGAAAGTTTAAATGCAACCGTCAAGTTTGATTGCAAGGAAGAAGGTATTCTTTTTCTGGATGCAACCGAATGTCCGGCTTTGTTGAGCCGAGAAGACGATATGGCAGATTGCACGATCAGGATTTCAACCAAGAATCTTGACAAGCTGCTCAACGGTAAACTGGACCCGATGCTGGCTTATACAATGGGAAAGCTGAAAGTCAAGGGCTCCATGGGAACCGCGATGAAACTGACAGGTCTTTTGCATTGAGAGCTTGAACGGTGAAAAAAATATATATTTTAATGACGGCTGTTTTTTGTGTTCTGTCCATGGCGTCATCTGCAATGGCGGCAAAAACGCTGGAATACGACATCCTGAAAGAAGGTGAACCCATTGGCAAGGAAGTTGTCACCCTGCAAGATAAGGGGGGGACAACTGAAGTCGATGTTGTGACGAATACACGGGTCAATGTTCTGTTTTTGAACTTTGTTTATGACCACCAGCGTAAAGAAATCTGGAAAAATGGGCGTATGGTTTTCATGGACGCGAAAACCAATGATGATGGGGACCATCATGCTTATGTACTGGATGCGCAAGATGACAATATTGCTTTAGAAGTGGACGGTAAACAGGTCCATGCGGAAAAAGGGGCATTGCCTCTTACTCTCTGGAGCAAGGCAGTTCTGGATAAAACTGTTTTGTTGAGCGTAATTGATGCTCAACCCTACAAGGTGAAAATATCAGCACTTGGTGATAATCATTTCAAAATTGATGGTGATGTGAACCGGGAACTGTGGTTCGCCGATGATGGCTATCTGCAAAAGGCAGCTTTCAAGCGTAAGGGCTTTTTAATCGAGTTCGTGCGCAAATAAACGGTTTGGCCAGCCTTGGGAAAGCTGGTTGGATCATTTCTAGTGGAAAGATGGGCCGGGTACATAAAAAAATAAACCGGTCAAAGTGAAGTAAACGGGAGGCAAAATGCCAAAGTTCTCTAAAGGACAGTATCTGTCCGCATTTGTTGCAGCCGCTGCGCTGCTTGCTGGTACGCAAACGGCACATGCTGCCGGGTTTCAATTAAAAGAGCAAAGTGCTGAAGGTCAGGGTAACTCCTATGCCGGTTCGACAGCCAAAGCTTATGATGCAAGTACCATTTTCTTCAACCCGGCAGGGATGGCCCGCATCAAGGGAAACAAGTTTCAGTTCAACGGGGCTGTGATTTCCCCGACAGCGTCTTTTCAACATGAAAGTTCTTCGCGTCAGGCCGGTACTTTGTTCAATGGGACAAAAGATGAGGGCGGCGTGAATGCGTTGGTACCGTCCATGTATGGTATTTACGAGTTGAACGATCAGGTAAAGCTGGGCTTGAGTATTAATACACCGTTTGGTCTGTCTACAAATTATGATGATGATTGGGTCGGTGCGCAGTATAACCTCAAAAGTTCGATCGAAACCATCACGGCAACACCTTCTGCATCTTTCGAATTTGCGCCGGGTGCTTCTGTTGGTGCAGGGATTCAGGTACAATATTTAAATGGCCTGCTAACCAGAAAGGCAAGCCCGCAAGTTGGCGGCGATGTTGAACTGGCAGCCGATGATGTCGGGTATGGTTTTGTCCTTGGCGGCTTGTACGAATATAGCGACAAGGGCCGCATTGGGGTGAACTGGCGCTCACGGGTGAAACATACACTCGATGGTCATGTTAAGGTTTCCGGTGCCCTTTTGGCATCTGCAAACAAATATTATCAGGCGCAAGCTGACCTGACGACACCGGATGTGGTGTCTGTTGGCTGGTATCATGACATTGATGATAAATGGTCTGTCATGTCTGACATCGCCTGGACGAACTGGTCCGTTTTTGATGAGCTGCGCGTTCAGGACAAATCGGGCGTCAATGCAGATTCCGTGACGACCTATAAATGGTCCGATACCATGTTCTACTCTCTTGGTGTGAACTACCAATATGATGAACAGGTGAAACTGCAAACCGGTATCGCCTATGATACAGGTGCAGCAAACGATGAGCATCGCACAGCTGGGATCCCGGATTCCGATCGTTACTGGTTGTCTGTTGGTGTTGAATATAAGCTCAACGACACCGTGAAATGGAATTTGGGTTATTCCCACTTGTGGGGGGATGATGCAAAAGTCAATGAAAGCAGCAAGGCAACAGGTGCTGGTTCAAGTTATTCAGGGACGTTTGAAACAGGCGTAAATATTTTAACAGCAGGTTTCGAAATTAGTTTCTAATTTTGCTTTAAATATCCTCTATCAATCTTACATCAATTGATAGAGGATATTTTTCACTTTAAAAGTTACCTATAGGTAACTATAATAACTAAAAAGTTATCTGGAGGCTCGCGTTGATGGATAAAACCGTCATTGACTATTTTGATCACGCTGTGGCGCGTTTCGGTGATCGCCCCTGTGTCGATTTTCTGGACAAGAAATACACTTATCAGGAAATAAGTGATCTGGTTGACCGTGCAGCGAAAGGTTTTCAACAGCTTGGTGTGAAAAAAGGCACTAAGGTGGGGCTTTGTTTGCCCAATACACCTTATTTCGTGATTTGTTATTATGCCGTCTTAAAGATTGGCGGGACGATCGTCAATTTTAATCCGCTTTATGCGGAGCGGGAATTGATCCATCAGATTGACGATTCAAATACGGAAATCATGGTGACACTGGACCTGAAGCAGATTTATCCCAAAGTTGCCAAATGTTTGGAACAGACGGGTTTGCAACGGGTTGTTGTTTGTTCCATGGCCGATATTCTGCCTTCTGTCAAAGGTATGTTGTTCAATGTGCTGAAACGTTCTGAACTGATTGAATTCAACCGCGACCCAGCCCATCTTTCCTTTGCGCGCCTGACCAATACGGATGGCCAGTATAAGCCGGTTAAGGTTATGCGAGAAGACCTTGCCGTCTTGCAATATACAGGCGGGACGACAGGTAAACCCAAAGGGGCAATGCTTACCCATGCCAATATTGCAGCCAATACGTGGCAGCTTCGCCACAGTATGCCGGCTGTCAATGAAGGCCATGAACGTATGTTGGGGGTTTTGCCTTTTTTTCATGTTTTTGCCATGACGGTTGTGATGAATCTTGGTGTTTCAATCGGGGCTGAACTTATTTTGTTGCCGCGTTTTGATTTGCAGCAACTGCTGAGAACCGTTCATAAAAAACGCGCCAGTCTTTTCCCCGGTGTGCCCACGATTTATACGGCGATTAATGCGGCATCCAATCTGACAAAAATGGACATGTCCTGCATTAAGTTCTGTATTTCCGGCGGGGCTCCTTTACCCATTGAGGTCAAGGCGGATTTTGAACGCTTGACCGGCTGCGTTCTGGTGGAAGGCTATGGTCTGACGGAATCTTCACCTGTTGCAACCGTCAACCCGCATGATGGTGAAATCAAAGCGGGCTCCATCGGTTTGCCTTTGCCTGAAACAAAAATAACCATCCGCGACCCGGATAACCACCGCCTTGAAATGGCGCAAGGGAAAAAGGGCGAAATTTGTATTGAAGGCCCACAGGTTATGGCCGGATACTGGGAAAAACCGGAAGCTACGCGCGATACAATTATTGATGGCCGTTTGCATACAGGCGATATCGGCTATCAGGATGAGCAGGGCTACACCTTCCTTGTGGACCGGATCAAGGATGTTATTTTGTGTTCCGGTTACAACGTTTATCCGCGCATGATTGAAGAAACGCTTTATCTTCATGAAGGTGTGGCGGAATGTATTGTCATCGGGGTGGATGATTCCTATCGTGGGCAGGCACCCAAAGCCTTTGTACGGCTGGCTGACGGGTATCAAAAATTAACAGCTCAGGATTTGAAATTCTTCCTTCAGGATAAGCTTTCGCGCATTGAAATGCCGAAGGAAATTGAAATTCGGGCGGAACTGCCGAAAACCATGGTGGGTAAATTATCCAAGAAAGAATTGGTAGAAGAAGAAGCCCGCAAGAAAGTAGCCAGTTAAATGTTCGCCAAAAAACAAATGCTAAGTGAGGAAAGGATATGGGAAATTAATTTTTTGGGCTTGCAAGTGACGTATAGGTAATCTAAATTACTTTTTAGATTTATCAGGAGAATTAAATGTCTGGCGAAGAGTTTTACACCGTACCGGAACTGGCAAAAGAATTGGGGATTACACCACGTGCAATTCGGTTCTATGAAACAAAGGAACTGCTGTCCCCACAACGCGCTGGAACGACACGGGTTTATACCCGCAAAGACAGAGCTCGCCTGATTTTGATCCTTCGGGGCAAGCGTTTGGGTTTTTCTCTGGCAGAAATACGTGAATTCCTGGACCTGTATGAGACGGATATCAATCAGGTTGAACAGCTTCAACTGCTCAGCAGTAAGGTGCGCCATCGCATTGACGATCTGGAAGAACAGCGCATCGAACTGGAATCTGTACTGGTGGAGCTTAAAGATATTGAACAACAGTGTGAAGAAGCCCTGATTGAAAAAGGGGCCAAGTAAACTGGCATAAACAACAAGAATAAAACTGGTTGCCACCGGTAACCGGTTTAAATTTTAACATGAAGGTTACGTATAGGTAATCCAATATACGGAGACGTTAATATGAACAACATCGTTATTGCGGGATATAAACGATCCCCTTTTCATTTCGCCAACAAGGGTGCCTTGGTTAAGGTCAGACCTGATGATATGGCAGCAGCTGTCGTCAAGGCCTTGATTGAAGAAACAGGTCTAAAAGGCGAAGATGTTGAAGACCTGATTTGCGGCTGTTCCTTCCCGGAAGGCGAGCAGGGCTTTAACTTGGCACGTATTCTTGTGTTCTTAAGCGGCCTTCCCAATTCTGTAGGCGGGGCGACTGTGAACCGTTTTTGCGGTTCTTCCATGCAGGCGGTGCATCAGGCGGCTGGTGCCATTGCCATGGGTGCAGGGGATGCCTTTATTTGCGCCGGTGTGGAAAGTATGACACGCATGCCGATTATGGGCTTTAACCCCATGCCGAACCCGACCCTTTATAAAGAAAATGCCAATGCCTTTATGGGTATGGGAGACACCGCCGAAGTTGTTGCAAAACGTTATGAAATTTCACGTGCTGCACAGGAAGAATTTGCTGTACGCTCCCACCAAAAAGCGTTTGCTGCGCAGAAAGAGGGGCGTTTAAGTGATGAGATCGTTTCGATTAACGGCATTGATACAGACGGCTGCGTGCGCCCTGAAACCACATTGGAAAGCCTGAGTGAACTGAAACCTGCCTTTGATGCAAACGGCAGCGTGACAGCCGGAACCAGTTCTCCGCTGACAGACGGGGCGGCGGCTGTGTTGGTTTGTTCTGAAGAATATGCTGAGAAAAACGGTATGGAACCTCTGGCACGCATCAAGTCAATGGCCATTTCAGGCTGTGATCCGGAAGTGATGGGCATGGGCCCGGTTGGTTCCACCAAAAAAGCTTTGGCCCGTGCTGGCCTGAGTGTGGATGATATTGACGTGGTGGAACTGAACGAAGCCTTTTCTTCCCAGTCTCTGGCCTGCATTCAGGAACTGGGGCTGGATCAAGCCAAGATCAATCTGGATGGTGGTGCGCTTGCACTCGGCCACCCGTTGGGCGCAACAGGTGCGCGTATCGTTGGTAAGGTTGCTTCCGTTCTTAAGCGCGAAGGCGGCAAGTATGGTCTGGCGACCCAATGTATTGGTGGCGGGCAGGGCATCGCGACCATTGTGGAGGCAATTTAATGAGCACCATCAACAAAGTCTGTGTGATTGGTGCCGGTGTCATGGGGGCAGGCATTGCCGCCCATTGCGCCAACGCCGGTCATGACGTCATCCTTCTGGATATTGTTCCTCAGGGGGCTGACAACCGTAATGTAATTGCCGAAGGGGCGATCAAGAAATTGATCAAATCCAACCCGGCAGCTTTGACCCATAAACGCAACGCCAAACGCATCACACCGGGCAATATTGAGGATCACCTCAATCTTGTGGCAGATTGTGACTGGATTATTGAGGCGGTGATTGAACGCCTCGATATCAAACAAGACCTCTATCAAAAGCTGGACGGGTTGCGCAAGCAAGGTTCCATCGTTTCTTCCAACACGTCGACCATTCCTTTGGATAAACTGGTGGAAGGTATGTCGGATGCTTTTGCGCAAGATTTCTGTATTACCCACTTCTTTAATCCGCCGCGCTATATGCGTCTGCTGGAAGTGGTGAAGGGGGAGAAAACCCGTCAAAGCGCCATTGATGCCGTGAGTGATTTTTCAGATCGGAAACTGGGCAAGTCCATCGTTCATTGTAAGGACCGCCCCGGTTTTATCGCCAACCGTCTGGGTGTCTACTGGATTTATATGTCCGTTCTGGAAGCTCTGGATCAGGGCCTTTCCATTGAAGAGGCGGATGCCATTATCGGCAAGCCTTGCGGCATTCCCAAAACAGGCGTTTTTGGCCTGATGGATCTGGTTGGGCTGGACCTGATGCCCCATGTCATTGATTCCATGGTATCTTTGCTGCCCGCAGATGACCCGTTTGTGGTTGCCAAGCGTGACCTGCCGATGATTGAAAAGATGATTGCAGAAGGCTATACCGGGCGCAAAGGCAAGGGTGGTTTTTATCGCCTGAACCGTGAAGGCGGCAAAAAGGTCAAAGAAGGGCTGGACCTGCAAACAGGTGAATATCGTGCGACAATCAAATCCACCCTGTCAAGCGGTCGCCTGAAGGTCAGAGATTTGCAAAAGCTGGTCACACATAAAGACAAGGGCGGTAAATACGCATGGCGTGTTTTGGCGCAAACCTTGTCTTATGCCGCCATGCTGGTGGGCGAAGCCGCAGACGATATTGCTTCCATCGATGAAGCTATGCGTCTGGGCTATAACTGGAAATTTGGCCCCTTTGAACTGATTGACAAAATGGGTACGGACTGGTTTGTCACCAAGTTGGAAGAAGATGGCATGCCTGTGCCCGAAATCTTGAAAACGGCGGCTGGTCGTTCTTTCTATCGGGTGGAAAATGGACAGACGCAATATTTGGGTCGTGACGGTGAATATTGTGATCTGGTGCGCCCAGATGGCGTGATTATGCTGTCGGACATCAAGCTGAAATCCCAACCTATTTTGAAAAACGGCTCGGCTGCTTTGTGGGATATTGGTGATGGTGTGGTCTGTTTTGAATTTACCTCCAAAATGAACGCGCTTGACCCGGACATCATGGCTCTGTTGAACAAATCCATTCGTGAAGTGAAGAAAAATCACAAGGCGATGGTTGTTTATAACGAGGGCACAAATTTCTCTGTCGGGGCCAACATCGGTCTGGCTTTGTTTGCAGCTAACATTGCGGCATGGAATGAGATCGAAAATATGGTGGAAACCGGTCAGGATACCTACAAGGCCCTGAAATATGCACCGTTTCCGGTTGTTTCTGCACCCAGTGGCATGGCTTTGGGCGGTGGTTGTGAAATCCTGCTGCATAGCGATGCGGTGCAGGCCCATGTGGAAACCTATACAGGCCTTGTTGAAGTTGGTGTTGGTCTGGTGCCTGCTTGGGGTGGCTCCAAGGAAATGCTGCTGCGGTGGTCCAACAACCCCAAACATCCGCGTGGCATGATGCCCGGCCCGGCCAAAGCGTTTGAACTGATTTCAACCGCAGCGGTTGCCAAGTCAGCCGAAGAAGCCAAAGCCAATATGGTGCTGCGCGAAACGGACGGCATTACCATGAACCGCTATCGCCTGTTGGCCGATGCCAAGGCCAAAGCGTTATCTATGGTCGAGGGGTATCAAGCACCTGAAAAACCGGTGTTCCGTTTACCCGGTGAAAGTGCCCGCGTGGCCTTTGGCATGGCAGTGGACGGTTTTGTGCGTTCTGGCAAGGCGACATCGCATGACCGTGTCGTCTCCCAAGCGGTGGCTGATATTCTTTCCGGTGGGGAAGAAGGCGATATCACTGTGGAGCAAAGCGAGGACGACATTCTGGAACTGGAACGCGAAAGCTTTATGAAAATGGCGCGTCACCCCGATAGTCTCGCACGTGTTGAACATATGCTCTTAACCGGCAAACCGTTGAGGAACTAAGAAAATGGCAACGTATAAAGCACCAATCCGCGACATGCAGTTTGTGATGTATGAACTGATGAATGCAGAAAAACTCAGTGAACTGCCGGGGTTTGAGGAAGCAACTCGCGACCTGATTGACCCGGTTCTGGAAGAAGCCGGTAAAATCACCGAAGAAGTTCTCTTTCCCTTAAACCGTTCTGGTGATGAAGAGGGTTGCACGTGGCAAGACGGCAAGGTCACCACACCCACAGGCTTTAAGGAAGCCTACCAGACCTTCCGTGAAGGTGGCTGGACCGGCTTGGCCTGCGACCCCAACTATGGCGGTATGGGCATGCCGAAAGTCGTGGATAGCATGGTTGCGGAAATGATCTGTTCTGCCAACCTGTCTTTCGGCATGTACCCGGGCCTGTCCCATGGGGCCTATCATTCTTTGCATACCTTTGCCGATGACCATATGAAAGATACCTATCTGCCCAAACTGGTCGATGGGACATGGTCCGGCACCATGTGTTTAACAGAACCCCATTGCGGGACCGACCTTGGCCTTTGCCGTACAAAAGCCGAACCGCAGGAAGATGGATCGTACGCCGTAACGGGGACAAAGATTTTCATCTCCGCCGGTGAACATGACATGACGGAAAATATCATCCATCTGGTCTTGGCTCGTACGCCCGATGCCCCGAAAGGCATTAAAGGTATCAGCCTGTTTATCGTGCCGAAATTCATTCCTGACGAAAACGGTGAACCGGGTGCAGCCAATGGTGTGGCCTGTGGTTCCATTGAACATAAAATGGGCATCAAGGCCTCTTCAACTTGTGTGATGAACTTTGACGGTGCCAAAGGCTGGCTCGTCGGGGAAGTCAACAAGGGCATGCGCGGCATGTTTGCCATGATGAACGCAGCGCGTCTGGCTGTGGGCATGCAAGGCCTCGGTCTGGCTGAGGCTTCTTATCAGGGGGCTGTTGAATATGCCAAGGAACGTTTGCAGGGACGTTCGCTCAGTGGGGTGAAACATCCCGATAAATCGGCGGACCCGATTATCGTTCACCCCGATGTACGGCGTATGTTGATGACGCAACGTGCTTATACCGAAGGTTGCCGTGCGCTTGGCGGCTGGGTCTCTGAAGAACTGGATATTTCACGCAAACATCCGGATGCCAAATGTCGTGAAGAAGCAGACGAATTTGTTCAACTGATGACGCCTATCGTCAAGGCCCTGTTTACCGATCTGGGGTTTGAATGCACCAATATCGGCATGCAGGTGTTTGGCGGGCATGGTTTTGTCCGCGAACACGGTATGGAACAATATGTCCGTGATTGCCGCATCGCCCAGATTTATGAAGGCACAAACGGTATTCAGGCACTTGATCTGCTCGGGCGGAAAATGCCGGATAAGGCCGGGCGTTTGCTGCGGCGTTTTTTCCATCCCGTTCAGGCTTATATTCAAAAAAATGTGATGGATGAATCCCTTGGGGAATTCGTGCAACCTTTGGCCAAAACCTTTGGTCGTTTGCAACAGGCAACCGCGCATCTGGCCCAGGTCGGGTTAAGCAAACCGGAAGAAGCCGCAGCCGGGGCAACCGAATATCTGCGTCTTTTCGGGCTGGTCTCACTGGCTTACATGTGGTGTCGCAGTGCTGAAATTGCGTTGGATAAATGTGACGGTGATGAAACCGGTTTCTATGAGGCCAAGCTGATTACGGCACGTTTCTATATGCAGAAACTTCTGCCGCAGGTCAGTGGTCTGTTTGCATCCATCATGGCGGGTGGGTCTGCCATGATGGCCTTGGATGAAGACCTGTTTTAAGCGTGTGTCGAGGCTGCCATGAATATCCATTTTAGAATGATCAAGGTGTTCATGGCAGCATTTTTGCGCAAGCCTAAACAACGTTCTGCGCTTGCCCCACACCCCATAACCATGCGCGTCTGGCCGATGGATCTGGACTTCAATCTGCATATGAACAATGGTCGTTATCTGACCTGTATGGATGTGGGCCGTCTTGATCTGGCCTTTCGTGCAGGGCTGCACAAACCCATGCTTGAGCATAAATGGATGCCCTTGCTTGGCAGTTCGACCATTCGATATTTCAAATCCCTTGGGGCTTTTCAGAAGTTTGATCTGGTCACTCGCATTGCAGGCTGGGATGAAAAATGGGTTTTTATGGAGCAAAAGTTCGTCAGTAATGGTCATCTTTATGCCGTTGCGGCGGTGAAAGTTCTTTTCCGCGGTCCTGATGGAAATGTCCCAACACAGACATTGCTGGAATATTCAGGTATAAAAGAACAAAGCCCTGTCTTACCGGACTGGATTGCCTCATGGCATCAGGCAGATAAAAAGCTGGGCGCTAGCTATAGATACAAAAAAGGCTGAGTGTGGGACATTCCCTTATTGCCAGTCCCATTTCTCCAAGAGGTGATTATGTCTTATGAAACATTAGATTTTAAGGTTGAAAATGGTGTGGCAGAAATCATTCTGACACGCCCGCAAGAAGCCAACACGCTGACCGAACAACTTGTCTGTGACCTTAAAACAGTGGTGGAGCAGATTGCTGCGGATCAAAAGGTACGGGCGATTTTGTTGTCGGCAGCCGAAGGGCCTTTTTTCTGCGCCGGTGGGGATTTGGGGCAATTTTTGCAAGCCGGGGATCAATTGCCTCAATTCGCAAAAGAGCTGTTGGTGGATTTTCACCCTACGATGAAAAAGCTTTTTTCGTTGGATGCGCCGTTGATTACCGCTGTAAATGGGGCGGTTGCCGGGATTGGATGTTCTTTTGTATTGGGCTCAAACCTCAGTTTGTTTTCCAAAGAGGCCAGTTTCACCATGGCCTATACCGGGGTGGGTTTAACGCCAGACGGCGGGGCAACCTATTTCTTGCCACGTGTGGTGGGCTTGCGCAAAGCCGAAGAACTGATTTTAACCAATCGCACGTTATCTGCTGATGAAGCAATGGAATGGGGAATTGCCAATAAAGTGGTGGATGCGCCCGCTTTAATGGCAACGGCGCGCCAGTATGCACAACAATTGGCATCCGGGCCGAGCCGTGCTTTTGGTAATGTGCGCAGGCTGATGCTTTCAAGTTGCAGTAATGATTTAGAAAGCCAGTTGGACGAAGAAGCGACTTCTTTTGCGCAGATGTGTGCTACGCAGGATAGTCAGGAAGGCATGCGGGCATTTTTGGAAAAACGCAAACCGGATTTTACCGGTTCATAAACACGAAAAAGAGCTGGGTTAACCCCGGCTTTTTTTCCAAAACGTTTAAAGAAACCGAGAAAAGATTTCTTTTCTTTCATCGCTTAAAGGGACAGCCTTGCCGGTTTTGAGGTCCGCCTGAACCAGTACGGTTTCTGCTGTTGTGAAACAGCCTTCGTTGGCGAAATGGCCTTGGCACAGCACAACAGAACTGTTGCCGACTTTCTTAACCCTTGTGCCGATGGAAATTTGGTTGGGGTAATTGACGGGCATGAGAAAAGTCATGTTGATGTTGGCCAGTACCCAATTGACATGGGAACTGAAGTCATGTCCCAATTGCCGGACAAAAAAGTCGGCGCGGGCCGTTTCGCAATAAACCGCAGAGGCAATGTTGTTCAGATGGTTCAGGGCATCAAGGTCGGCAAAACGAAAAATTTCGTCCGTCCAGAACTTGTAATTGCCCCGGTCTGTCAGGTCTATTTCCTGAGACATGGATTAGCCTCCGTACCGGTTTTTATATTTGGCTAGGAAGTTTGCCCGCAACGCACGTTTGACATTCACATGGGCGTTCATGTCAATCTGACTGAGCGCCGCAGCAATCTGTTCTGTACGTTCCATCAATTTGTCAGCCTCAACCTCTTCATCAAGGAAACCGGCAGAGACAGCATCTGTCGGGCCATACAGAACCGCATTGGCAAGGGCAGGCACCTGATAGGGGCGTGCGATGCGTTCCTGAACTATATCCACCCCGTATTCAGGCATTTCCACGCCGATAGCAATTTCGTTCAGTCCAAGTTTGGCATTGCCTTTGACACCGACCCGGTAATCACAGGACAGGAGCAACACTGCGCCCATGGCCAGAGCGTGGCCCGTACAGGCCGCAATTACCGGGCGGGTGCTGTTCATCAAACGATAGGAAATGCAAAAACCCTGATCAAGCAATCGTTCCTTGGCCTGAATGTCCTCTCCTTTCATGGTGGCGAGGTCAAAACCGGCGCAAAATTTTCCTTCACGCCCGGCCAAAACTATAACTTTTGCATCTTTTTCCGCTTCATCAAGGCAGGCGTTGAGCGCCTTAATCATCTCAAAGGAAAAGGCATTTGCCTTGCTGTCATCCAGTGTGATGACACCATGTGTGTCAAAGCGTTGATAGGAAACGGGCTGGGTCATGGGAGGGTCCTTTTATCCTTTACTTATAAGTATGGCTTTGCGTTTCAAGCTGTTGAATGGAGGCAATATATTCATCACGCATGGTTTTGACCAGCTGCGAAACACTGGGAATATCCGCAATGGTACCAACACCTTGTCCGGCAGACCAAATTTTAGCCCATGCTCCTTTGGCTTTGCTGCCTTCATCAAGGGCGAGTTCGGAACCGAAATCGATCTCGGTTTTATATTCCAGATTTTCCAGATCGACACCAGCCTGCACGATGCTCGGTTTCAGGAAGTTGGCATTAACACCTGAAATTTTCTGGGTGTAGACAATATCGGAAGAACTACTGTCCACAATCATGTCTTTATAGTCAGCTTCTGCTGTAGCTTCCTGTGTGGCGATGAAACGGGTGCCCATATAGGCCAGATCCGCCCCCATCATCTGGGCTGCGGCAATATCACGGCCATGAGACAGGCAACCGGCCAACAAAATGGTTTTGTCAAAAAACTGGCGGATTTCCCCAATCAATGCAAAGGGATTGGTCAACCCGGCATGTCCCCCGGCACCGGAGCTGACACAAATCAGGCCGTCAACGCCGGCTTCTGCTGCTTTTTGGGCAAAACGCATGTTGATGATATCATGAAAGACCAGACCGCCATATTCATGAACACGATCAACAAGGGAACTGACGGCACCCAAAGATGTGATGATTAAAGGAACCTTGTGGCGAATACAGACTTCAAGGTCTGCCTCCAGTCGGGGGTTGCTTTTATGAGAGATCAGATTAACGCCGAAAGGTGCTGCCTTTTCCCCCGTTTCTTTTTCAAAGTTTTCCAAACGTTGTTTGATGTCGATGACCCATTCCTCAAAACCTTCTGTAGTGCGCTGGTTCAAGGCAGGGAAAGTGCCGACAACGCCGGACATACAGGTCTGGGAAACAAGATCCGGGCCGGAAACAAGAAACATGGGGGCTGCAACGGCGGGAAGTTTCAAGCGATCCTTAAATTGTTCGGGGAGAGACATAGGGGAGACTCCTTGGAAAAACAGAGGGGTAGGGTACCCCTCTGTTTATTGTGAATGTTAGTTTTTCAATGGTTTACCGGTTTTCAGCATATGTTTCATACGCTCAATTGATGGCGGCATGGCACAAAGCGAGACCACATGCTCAAGTTCTAGTTTCAGAACAGCATGTTCCCAGTCTGGCTGGGTGGCAGGTTTCATGGTTTCGAACGTAAAGCGTTCAACAACTTCCTGATGTCCACCCTGTGCAAAATCTGGTTCTTTGGCAATTGTGAGGGCGGGAAGGGAAGGAAGGGCACGTTCCTGCTTGAGCAACTCCAGAGCACGGCTTTTGGCATCCATTAGCAAACGGTCCCGGTTCATGGTTATGCCATCTGTTTCACGCAAGTAGCATAATTCCTGTGCGTGCATGGCTGAACCGGAAACCATGGCGCCTTGAATAACTTTAAAGGCATGCCCAATGGCACCGTCTACCCCGAAGCGTTCCATGGAACGGATTAACAGTTCCTTGGTGCCCCCCCAACCGGGCAGGATACCGACATTGTTTTCCACCAGACCGATGTAAAGTTCGCTATGGGCCTGAACGGCATGGCAATGCAGAAGGATTTCCACCCCACCGCCAAAGGCACGCCCGGCAGGTGCACCGACCACGGGAACAGTGGCGTTTTTGAGCTTCATGAAAACTTCCTGACCGCGCGCAATATAGGAACGGACGTAATCGGTGTTATCTGCATTTTCGATCAGTTCCATCAGGTTTGCACCGGCGGCAAACAAGGGGCCTTCATTGTAAAGGACAAGGGCCTTTTTTTCCTGTTCGGCACGCGCTACAAAATTTT
Source organism: Terasakiella sp. (assembly GCA_050297075.1). Classification (GTDB taxonomy): domain Bacteria; phylum Pseudomonadota; class Alphaproteobacteria; order Rhodospirillales; family Terasakiellaceae; genus Terasakiella. The sequence continues at coordinate 18,555 of JBNKSC010000022.1, read as the reverse complement.
CGATGTCATCCAGAAGCTCCGGTGTGAAGGTGTTCATTTTAGTGATGAATTCCAGACACCACACATCATCTTGCAGATCCCACAGTTTGGAGGCTGTGGTTTCGGCAATCGGGGCTCCTGCGTGGCGCAGGTCATCCAGCAGTACAATGCCATCAGCTTTCGGCACGGCCATATAGTCGCCATCGCAGTTGAGACATTGTTGGATGTTGTCTTTAAAGCGATAAAGCGTGCGCCCTTGTGCCTTTTTCAGAAAGTCCGAAACAGGTAGGCCATCGGCTTCAAGACGGTCCACAAAGGTTTGTGTGCCAATCAGGTCGATCATTTCAAAGGGGCCGAAACGCCAGTTGTATCCCAGTTTCATTGCCAGATCGACAGAGGCGATATCATCAACCACATCAGGGACCAGTGTGGTGGCATAGCTCAGCACCTGTGAGAGCACTTTCCAGCCGTAAACGCCCCCTTTATCAGAACTTTCAATCAATTCCTTCAACTGGCCTTGTTTTAAGGATGCGCTTGCAAGAGTTGTTTTTTCAAGCGCACGATACTCAAGGTTGTTCAGGTCAAAGGCTTCCTTTGTTTTGGAACCGTCATCATGGCGGGTCAGGCGATAAAAGCCCTGATAGACACGTCCTTTGCGGCCATGATAGCCCAGTTCAACCATTTTGCTGACTTCCGGCATCACCTTTTTATAGGGGGAAAAAGCATCCGTTTCAGGCAGCAGGTTACCCAGACTGGCTGTGACATCCGGCATCAGGTTGATCCCGCATAAATCCCAGAGCCCGAACACACCTGTGTTGGGGTAGCCGCAGGGGCCGGACATGATGGCGTCTGCCTCTTCCACTGTCAGGCCATTGTTTTTGGCTTCAATGGCTGCGGCCTGCATCCAGAAAACACCTAAACGGTTGGCAATAAAGCCGGGGCGGTCCGCACAATGAATGACGGTCTTGCCCATATGAATGTCGTTGAATTCTGTAACTCGATCCACACAGGACTGTTTGGTATCATCTCCTTTGACGATTTCCAACAGGCGCATATGGCGCGGTGGGTTGAAATAATGGGTGACGATGAAATCTTCACGCAGGCGGTGCGGCATGCCTTCCATCAAAGTTGCAAGCGGAATGGTGGATGTGTTGGAAGAAACAACAGAACCATCCTTGCGAACCTCTTCAATACGCTTAAAAAGCGATTGTTTGATGTCCAGACGTTCAACAATGACTTCGACAATCCAGTCGCAATCAGCCAGCAGGTCCATATGGTCTTCGGTGTTGCCGACACTCAGACGCTCGGCAGCAGCCTGTCCCATAAAGCCACCACTGGCACCAGCCTTTAGAAAGCGTTCCTTGGCACCGGCGGCAATGGCGTTACGGTCTTCGGTCCCTTGCGGGACAATATCAAGCAGAACAACATCTGCACCACCGTTTGCAGCTTGTGCGGCAATACCTGCGCCCATAACACCTGCGCCAATGACCCCGACCTTTTTAATTCCATGTGTCATTATAGTTTCTCCACAATCATCGCAATACCTTGCCCACCACCGATGCACATGGTCATCAGGCCGTATTTACCGCCAATGCGTTCCAGCTCATAAAGGGTTTTCAGGGTAATGATGGAACCTGTTGCCCCCACCGGATGGCCGAGGCTGATGCCGCTGCCATTGGGGTTGACCTTGGCCGGGTCAAAGTCAAGGTCGCGTGCCACAGCCATGGCTTGTGCGGCAAAAGCTTCGTTTGATTCAATGACGTCAATATCATTCAGGCTCAGGCCCGCGCGTTTCAGGGCAACCGGAACGGCACCAATGGGACCAAGGCCCATGACTTCCGGGGCAACGCCGCAGAAGCCGTAAGATACAATGCGTGCACGTGGTTTCAGGCCACGTTTTTCGGCTTCAGATGCGGTGGTCAGCACCATAGCAGCACCAGCATCGTTGATGCCTGAGGCATTGCCCGGCGTAACAACCCCATCTTTTTTGAAGGCAGGCTTGAGTTTTGCCATGCCTTCAAGGCTGGCATCATGGCGCACATGTTCGTCTGTCTCGAAGGTAAAGCTTTTGCGCCCCTGTTTGACCTCAACCGGTACAATTTGGGATTTAAAATAGCCTTGGTCAATGGCGTTTGCTGCACGTCTGTGGCTTTCAACTGCGTAAGCATCCAGATCATCACGGCTCAGGTTATAACGTTCGGCAACACGTTCGGCTGTGACGCCCATATGGCCACTGCCAAACGGATCGGCCAGAATGCCTGTCGTCATATCGATCATACGGCCATCACCCATGCGTTGGCCAAAACGGGCGTTTTCAACCACGTAAGCCCCCCGGCTCATAACTTCTGCGCCACCGGCCAAGGCGATTTTACAATCGCCCAGTGCCAGCATTTGGGCAGAGGAAATCAGCGACTGGATGGATGAACCGCACAGGCGGTTCAGGTTGAAGGCAACGGAGCTTTCTTTCATGCCCACATTCAGGCCAATATGGCGTGCCAGATAGGCATCTGCTGGAGATGTTGTGATAATGTGACCGAACACCGCATGTTCGATTTCTTCTGCTTCCACGCCAGATTTTGAAATGGCTTCTTTGGCTGCAAAAGTACCAAGTTCAGCCGGTGTAAAGCTGCTTAGACTGCCGCCGAAAGTGCCGACTGCTGTGCGCGCGCCGTCCAGAATAACGACATCGGAAATGTTGGACATGTTGTGTGTCTCCGTTTTTGAGATTTCTTAGAATTGTTCGTCGCCTAGTCCCCAGACGGCATCTGCACCATCCATAAAGATGCTGAGATTGGCCTCTGTCTGAGGAAGAATATGGGTGAAGTAAAACTGCGCGCAGGCTGTTTTACTTTTTAGGAAATCAGGTTGTTCAGACCCTGTTAAAAGTTCCTGCTGTGCAATGTTTGCAGATTTAAGCATGAGATAGCCGCCAATGGCATAGCCCCAGATATCCAGATAGGCCACAGCTGTTGCCGCGATCTTTGCCGGGTCGCTTTTTGCGCGTTGCAAAATTAGTTCAAGGGCAGATTGGCAATGACCAAGGGCATGTAATACCTTGGCTTTGGCATCCTGAAGAGTACTTTCTCCAATGGTCTCTGTGTCTTGCTGCCATTTGGATAACAAGCTTTTTGCTGTGGCCCCGTTATCGCGCAATGTTTTGCGGAAGATAAAATCATTGGCTTGAATAGCCGTTGTACCTTCGTAAATGGTGATAATGCGGGCGTCCCTGTAATATTGTGCTGCGCCTGTTTCTTCGACAAACCCAAGACCACCATGCACCTGAATTCCCATGGAGGTGGCTTCCACCCCGCGTTCGGTGCACCATGCCTTGATGATGGGGGTTAGAAACTCGGCTTCACCCTGTATGGTTGTTCGGGCTGCGTCATCGCTTTCCACATGGGCGAGGTCAAGGCGTGATCCACCGTAATAGGTCAGTGCGCGCATGGCTTGTGTCTGGCTTTTCATATGCATGAGCAAACGACGAACATCTGCATGGCCGATGATGGTGTCGCCCGGTTTGCCGTTAAAGGGCACACTTTGCACCCGTTCTTTGGCATATGATAGGGCATGCTGGTATGCTCGTTCCGCCATTGCAACACCTTGCAGGCCGACTTCGAAACGGGCTCGGTTCATCATAACGAACATATATTCCAGACCGCGGTTTTCTTCGCCGATCAGATGCCCCACGGCACCTTCGTTATCGCCGTAAGCCATGACACATGTCGGGCTGGCGTGGATGCCGAGCTTATGTTCCAGTGATACGGCGCGCAGGTCATTTGCAGCACCCAACGTACCATCTTCATTGACCAGATATTTCGGCACGATGAAAAGGGAAATCCCTTTGACGCCAGCCGGTGCATCCGGCGTGCGGGCGAGAACCAGATGGACGATGTTTTCCGCCATGTCATGATCGCCATAGGAAATGAAAATCTTGGAACCGGAAATCAGGTAATGGTCCCCATTGGGAACAGCTTTCGTACGTACCGCAGCAAGGTCTGAACCGGCTTGTGGTTCGGTCAGGTTCATGGTGCCCGTCCATTCACCGCTGATCAGTTTGGGCAGGTAGGTTTCTTTTAGCCCGGCACTGGCATGGCGCAAAATGGCATCGCTGGCTCCTTGGTTCAAAAGCGGCCAGAGTGAAAAGGCGAGGTTGGCACTTTGAAACATTTCGGAGATGGCACCGGCAATGATTTCGGGAAAACCCTGTCCGCCATATTCGGGAGAACCGCCCAGCCCGACCCAGCCGCCTTCTGTAACAGCTTTATAAGCCTCTTTCCATCCTTGTGTCGTGCGGACTTGCCCGTTTTCAATGAAGGGTGCGTTCTGGTCCCCTACGCTGTTTAAAGGGGCAAGAACATCGGATGAAATTTTGCCAGCCTCTTCGAAAATGGCATCAACAGTTTCTGCGTCCATATTTTCATGGCCGGATTTTTTTTCAATCTCTTTATAATCAACCAGATGATCAAGGACGAATTTGATATCTTCAAGGGGAGCGCTGTAATGCGTCATCTTTTCTTTCCTGTTTTACCTTAACCGTACATGGCTTCGATTTCGGTTTCGTATTTGGCCGTGATGCTTTGGCGCTTGATCTTCATGGTCGCCGTGACCTCACCGTCATCATGATCAAGCTCTTTGCTCAGCATATGGAACTTGCGGATATGGGCAACCGAGGCCATATGCTCGTTGCCTTGTTTGATTTCATTTTGAATGAGTTCCTGCACAGACGGGTTTTCGGCCAGATTTTTGAAATTGGTATAGGGGATTTGCTGACTTTCCGCCCATTGCCCTACGGTTTCCGGGTCAATCTGGATCAATGCGGAGACAAATTTGCGTTTTTCTCCAATAACAATACATTCCTTGATATAGGGGCTCGCCTTCATGGTGTTTTCAATTTCGGTCGGGCTGAGGTTTTTGCCGCCAGCGGTAATCATGATGTCTTTAAGGCGATCCACAATGCGCACATGACCATCTTCAATGCGCACCACATCACCGGTATGTAGCCAGCCGTCCACAATGGTGGATTTGGTGGCTTCTTCATTTTTGTAATAACCTGCAAAGACAAGGTCGGACTTGATCAATAATTCACCGGTATCCGGGTCTGCTTTGATTTCTGCATTTGAAACAGCAGGACCGACGGTGCCAAGACGGATCTCGTTCAGATGCTGGGCCGTGACCATGCCGGTACTTTCCGTTTGACCATAGACTTCAACAAAAGGAAGCCCGATGGTGCGAAAGAAATTCAGAATGAAGGGGGAAACCGGGGCAGCACCACTTAAAACGATATCGGCTTTGCGCAAACCGACAAAATTTTGCAGGGCGCGGAAAAACAGCCAGTAGCCGAGCTGGAATTTCAGTTTTTCCCCAAAGGTGCGTTGATGAGGCGGTTTTGTGCTGAAAGGTTCGCACATTTTGAGCATTTTTTCGTAAAGGGCGAACCGCCAGCCACCGGCTTCTACCATTTTGATATGGATCGCGGCTTGCATTTTTTCCCAGATGCGCGGCACACCGAGGAAGAAATGAGGGGCAACTTCACGGACATCTTCCTGAACGGTACGAATGGATTCACCAAAGTTGACCTGATAGCCGCCATAGATGGCACCGTAAACGGTCAAAAGTTGCTCGGCAACGTGGCACAACGGCAAATAGGAAAGATATTTCTGCGCGTGCTTGACGCCGAGCGTATCAATAACCGCAAAGCCTTCTGCGCGCATGTTTTTATAAGATAGCATGGCTCCCTTGGGCCGTCCGGTGGAGCCGGAGGTATAGACCATCAGGCCGATGTCACTGAGCGTTTGTTCTGCAAGGCCTGCTTCCAGTGCAGCCATTTTTTCATTGGCAATTTTGCGCCCGTTTTCCAGAACGTCATCAAACAGAACAACCTTGTCACCGGGATAACCGCGAAAGCCTTTGTGTTCCATGACCACAATGGTGCGCATGCGGGGCAACTGGTCCCAGCTTTCCAGAATTTTATCGGTTTGTTCCTGATCTTCACAAACAACAATTTCCACGTCTGCATGTTCCAGAACGTAGGCAACTTCTTCTGCCGGGCTGGTGGGGTAGACGCCAACTGAAATGGCACTTAGAATGTTCGCACCCATTTGGGCGGAGACCCATTCCCATCGGTTTTCAGACAAAATGCCGAGATGATTGCCTTTTTTAAATCCAAGTTCCTGTAAACCAAGGGCAAAATAGCAGCTGCGCAGATAGTAGTCCTGCCAGTTGATGGGTTGCCAGATGCCGTGATCTTTCTGGCGCAGGGCGATATCATCCGGCATATTGCGCGCATTGGCCTGAAGCATTTGCGCGATGGTGAGTTCCGGTAAGAAGTTCTGTGCGGTCATGGTTGAAAGGTCCATTATTATCTTTATGAGAGCCAGCGTTTACGGCGCTTGTAATGTTTTACATCGCGGAAGCTTTTGGTTTCTTCCTCGCCGTGTGCACCCATGCCGAGGTAGAATTCCTGTACATCGGCATCGTTGGTCAGAACTTCGGTGGGACCATCCAGCACAATCTTGCCGGTTTCCATGATGTAGCCGTAATCTGCCACGGCAAAAGCCATGGCCGCATTTTGTTCTACCAGCAACATGGAGGTGCCTTGTTCATTATTGATGCGGGCAATAATTTCAAAAATCTCTTCAGTGAAGAGGGGGGATAACCCCAGGGAGGGTTCATCCAGCAAAATGATTTGCGGGTTGGCAATCAGGGCGCGCCCGATGGCCAGCATTTGTTGTTCCCCACCGGAAAGATAACCGGCAAGCCCGTTGCGTCTTTCAAACAGGCGTGGGAAATATTCATAGACCAGATCAAAACGGCTGCGCGCCTTTGTCAGGTCATCGGCATAGGTGGCGGCAACAAGGTTTTCTTCTACGCTAAGGTCTTCAAAAACACGCCGTCCTTCCATCACATGGAAGAGACCTCTGCGTACAAGACCGTGAGGTGTATCCTGACTGACGGATTGACCATCAAACAAAATGTCACCGGATTTGACTTCCCCGCGTTCCAGTTCAAGCAGGCGTGAAATCGCCTTGAGTGTGGTTGATTTTCCCGCCCCGTTCGAACCGAGGAGAGCAACAATGGCCCCCCTCGGAACGGATAAGGACAAGCCGCGTAACACCTGAATGGTGTTATTATAGACAACTTCGATATTCCGAATGTCCAAAATCGCAGATGCGCTTGTCATGTGTCTGCTTCTCCTCAGTCCAGACGGATCCAGTCAGAGGCCGGTACCATCTGCTTTTTGGACAGATTGTACTGATAAACGCGACCGATCGGCACGGAGTTACCTTTTACAGTAACCGGAATACCAATGATCCCGCCTGTGTCGTAATCCTTGATGGCTTGCAGACCGGCTTTCAGGTTCGCACCGTTCAACTCTTTACCGGCTTTCAACGCGTTGCGCGCTGCTTCGGCCATCATCATGGTGCTGAAGAAGCCTTGCATGTAAGCGTTGGACTGATAGGTGTCACGCATGGAGCGAATTTTTTCCAGCATCGGGGCATTGGCCTGATCGCTGTAATAATAGTTGTATGGCATGACGCCCATAAAGCCGTCAGCAACTTCACCCATTTTGCCAATCATGGCATTGTCCATGGACCAGAAGGTGCCCATGAATTTGGTTTGCAGGCCCATGCTGCGTGCCTGTGTCATGAATTCCGGGATCGGCGCGAGAACGTAACCATGGAAGATCACATAATCAGGGCGGGCACGGCGGATTTTAAGAACCTCGGTGGAAACATCAACGCCACCCGGTGCTGTGGAAATCACCAGATCCATGTTCAGGCCCAGTTTTTTGGCCATTTCTTTTGCGCCTGCAACAGGGTCACGGCCGAATTCGGTATCTGAATGAACAAGTCCGACTTTGGCACCCGGTTTTTCTTTGGCGATATGTTCCAGCAAAATGCCGATCATGTCGGTGTAAGACGGGCCGGGGATAAAGACGTTGGGATATTTTTTCGGATCATTCAGTTCGGATGCGAAAGACGCACCCGTCATCAGAATTTTGCCGGAACGGTCAATTTCAGGCGCGATGGTTTTGGAAAAGGCCGTTGAATCCCCGTAATAGAGGTTTACATCATGCTGGCTGGTGATTTTGTTATAAGCAGCAACGGATGCATCGACTTTATAAGCGGTATCTTCGGGAACATAGACCAGTTTGTGGCCTTCAATGCCGCCGCTTTCGTTAATAACCTTTTGTGCATCCTGAATGCCTGCATGCAGACCGACACCGGCAAAGGCAAACACGCCTGTCAGCGGAATGGAACCGCCCAGAACGATGTCCTTTTTCTCGGCAGCGTTTGCTGTTCCGCAAAGAACACCGGCTGCCAGCAGAGCAGCTGTTGCCCGTTTTGCTGTTTTGATGAATGACATGGATATCTCCCTGTTAAATGAGAATAGTCTTGTTGAAATTAGTAGGTGAGGTGCTTTTTATTTATGTGTCCTCAGGTCTTGAAGGGCCAGAGGTGGAAGAAACGGCGAATTTTACGCCATATTTCGGCCAGACCATCCGGTTCAAAAATAAGAAACAGGACAATCAAGGCACCGAAAATAATGATCCGCACAGGCGACATAACGACGACAGCATCCGGCCAGATGGGAGACAGAATGCCAACCATCAGCTTGAGGATTTCAGGAACCATGGTCATAAACACAGCCCCCAGAATACTGCCGAGAATGGAGCCCATACCACCGACAATAATTGCGGCAAGGAAAAAGATGGACATCAGCAAGGGGAAGCTTTCCGGTGTGATAACACGGAAGAAATAGGCCCATAACCCCCCGGCAACACCTGCATAGAAGGACGAAATAGCGAAACTGAGCAGTTTGTAGCGCAACAGATTGATGCCTAGAACCTCTGCCGAGATATCGCGATCTCGAATGGCGATGAAAGCGCGCCCGATGCGGGTACGAAAAAGGTTTGCCGCCCCAAACAGCATGATGACAGTGACAGGCATGATGATCCAGTAAACCTGATTGGGTTGGACAAATTCATAGCCGAACAGGCTGGCGGGCGGCATGGAAAGCCCAGCGGCCCCACCTGTTACACTGGTCCAGTTGGCAAAGACAAAATGCAGGATGACAGATGCCGCAATGGTGGCAATGGCAAGATAAAGCCCTTTGACACGCAGGCTGGGCAGCCCGACGAAGATGCCGACAAGGGCGGCAACCAGACCGGCGACAAGTAGGTTGATCAGGAAAGGGCTGCCCAGATGCATTTCAAGAACAGCGACTGTATAAGCGCCAATGCCCATAAAAGCCGCCTGTCCCAGACTGACCAAGCCGGTGAACCCGGTAAGGATGTTTAATCCTGCCGTGCTGACAATATTGATCATCACAAGGCAGACCAGATAGCTGGTATATTGTCCTGCAAAAAAGGGCAGGGCGAGAAGGGCAAGAATAAGGGCAGTCAGCCAATTGCGCTGGACGTTTGTATCGAACAAAGCCGCATCAGCGATATATGTTTGTTTTGCAGTTCCAATACGCATGATTACAACCGTTCAATTTCATGTGTGCCGAAGAGGCCGTAGGGGCGGATAACGAGGACAAAAACCAACAGGCAGAAGGTGGCGAGCATTTTATATTCGCCGCCCAGATAGGCCCCGGCATAGGTTTCAATGAGCCCGACAAGCACACCAGCGACCAGCGCCCCCAGCAGGCTGTCCAGCCCGCCCACAATGACCACCACAAGCACGGATAACCCGTAGACGCCCATGGATGGGGAAATGCCGCCGATGGAACCAACCAGAATACCCGCAGCCGCAGCGACCATCGCGGTGATGACCCATACGGAAGAAAAGACACGCGGAACGTTGATGCCCATGGAATAAGCCGCAGCCTGATCCCCGGCTGTTGCACGCAGGGCGACCCCGCCGCGCCATGTTTTGAAAACCAGCAGGAAAAGCCCGACTACAAGGGCAGCAACTGCAAAGGCGTATCCGACTTTGGGGGAAAGATAAGCTTCGCCAATGAAAAGAGGGTCTTTGGGAATGAAATTGACCAGACGCTGCGGGTTGGCCCCCCAGACGAGTTCAACAACCCCAACCAGAATACTGCCCAGTCCGATCGTTACCATGAAGACGGAAATGGCACTTTCACCGAGCATGGGGCGGATGATGGCACGTTCCACCAGACCACCGACAAGACCGGTAGAGATGATGGCAAGAGGGATCGCCGCCCAGACGGGCAGGGCAAGACCGGCTGAAAAGCCCATAAAGATATAAGCGCCAAGCATCAGAATTTCGCCAATCGCCATATTGACGACCTTGGTGGCTTTATAAATCAGAACCAGGGCCAAACCAGTCAGGGCGTAGAGACCGCCGCTGCCGATCCCGGCAAGGCCGATTTCACTGAAGAATAACCAATCCATCAGGTTTTGCCCCCTTCCTTGAATTTTTTGCGTAAAGCCGCAACATCACCGGAACCGAGATAGGCGGAAATAACATCCGGGTGTGCTTGTACGTCTTGCGGCAGGCCTTCGGTAATGACTTTCCCGAAATTGAGGCAAACTACATGGTCGGACAGATCCATCACCAGCCCCATGTCATGTTCCACCATTAAGACCGTCACGCCCCATTCTTCTTTTACATCCAGAATGAAGCGAGCCATATCTTCCGTTTCTTCCCGGTTCATGCCTGCAACGGGTTCATCAAGCAGCAGAATTTTAGGGCGCATGGCAAGGGCACGTGCAAGCTCAACACGTTTTTGCAAACCATAGGAAAGAGAGGCAACGGATTGATTGCGAATATGGTCGATTTCCAGAAAATCGATAATTTTTTCTTCTATTTCCTGACGCAGGGATTCTTCTTCGCGTTGTGCTTTTCCAAAATAGAAAAGAGCATCGAGAATACCGGTTTTTAAATGGGCATGACGGCCAAGTTTAATGTTGTCCAGCACGGTCATCCCCTTAAACAGGGCTATGTTCTGAAAGGTTCTTGCCATCCCCATTTCGGCCCGCTGGGGGGCTGCAATTTGATTAACGGTTTGCCCCATGAAAGATACAGTTCCCTCACTGGGCTTGTAGAAGCCTGAAATGGAATTGAATAAGGATGTCTTGCCCGCACCATTGGGGCCGATGACCGAGGTAATGGAACCTTCTTTAACGTTAAATGAAACGTGAGATAAAGCATGGACACCACCGAAAGAGAGGCAGAGATCATCAACTTTTAGGATATCATCACGATAAGCGGACTGGTCAGCCCTCACCTGAGTGTCTGTTACAGGTATATTTTGCATTTTCTCCACGAATTCCCTGTTTGCTCCAAGGGATTTGTTCTTTTTGCGAATCCTCTTGGTATATTTGCGATGTCCAATTGTCGGACAAATGGACAATATGGAATTTTTTTTTTGATTCCAAGTCTTTTCTGGTCCGCTTTGTAAAAAATGAATTAAAATATTGATAAATAAATGATTTTTATCTTTTGATGGTGCCCTGTTTTCTTTTCTTGGCTGAACTCTATACGACCAAGAGGTGATTCAGAGATGACAATCGAAAGGGGGGTATCTATAGTGAGGCCGCATATTCACAAAAGTGACAAAAAAAGTTGCTGAAAAACGAGTCTTTTCATGGCCTATCAAAAATTCAATAAAATAGAAATTCAACCGGCTTACCGCCAGGTCGCAGATGCCATTGAGGGCATGATTATGCGCGGTGAAATTCAACCGGGCGATCCTATTGGTACTGAATCCGACCTGTCTGCCCAGTTTGGTGTTAACCGTTCAACCGTGCGTGAGGGCATCCGTTTACTGGAACAAAGCGGTATGTTGAAGCGCGGTGATAAACGTCGTCTGATTGTTTCCTTACCTGTTTATGAAAAACTTGCCACGCGGATTAGCCGTTCTCTGGTCCTGCATCAGGTTTCATTTCGTGAACTGATTGAAACATTGGGAATTCTTGAACCCAATGCAATCGTACTGGCTGCACGCAATATTACAGAAGAACAAATGTCTCGTATGGAGACCAATGTACTGGCGACTGAAAAAAACCTTAAAAATAAAAATGTCTTATCCAAACTGGATACGGAATTTCATTCCCTTATAGCTGAGGCGGCTGATAACCGGGCGCTCTTGCTGGCACGTGAACCCGCAGGGCTTTTGATTTATCCGGCAACGCAGAATATTTTTAAAGCCGTTCCGGAATCTCCAAGCCGGTTATTGGAAGCTCATACCATTATGTTTGAGGCAATTCGTAGCGGCGATGAAGAAAAAGCCAAGTCCTGGATGGAAAAGCATGTGCGTGACTTTACCAAAGGGTTGATCCGAAGTGGTGTTGATCTGAACGGGCAGGTGGCACAGCCCAATCTGGATCATTTGTTGGCGCTGGATACCTATCTTTAAACTGGTTCAAAAAAAGGCAGTTGCTTATTGTCTTGCCTGAATAAAATGCAAAACTCACCATGCTGAGGCGATAAGGTAGGGGATTCTGTATCTTAAAAAACTGGCACGAAGTTTGAAACAAATAAGATATCCGACATAGGGGTCGGGTAACATGCTCCTTTCGGGCATATCAGTATCGCCGCTGCCAAAACCGTAGTCTTCCCTCCCCCACGCGCGTTTTGTCGGCGGCGTTTCTATACCTGTTATCAGATATGGCGACGGTCCATTTTTTTGCGCCGATCGTAGCCTTTGCGTCTTTCCTGAAGTTCTTTGGCCGGTGGTGAAAGATCAAGAAGCAGTTTTTCGAATTTTTGGGCCGGAACCGGTTTGGAGTAATAATACCCCTGTCCGATATGGCAGTGGATGGATTTGAGAAAGGTTTCGTGTTCTTTAATTTCAATGCCTTCCGCAACCACCTTAAGGCCAAGGTTTTCAGCCATATCCATGATGGTACGGGCAATGGCTGCATCGTCTGGGTCAACATGGAGGTTGCGCACGAAAGACTGGTCAATTTTCAGTGTGTCCAATGGAATGCGGCGTAAATAGCTCAACGATGAATAGCCCGTCCCGAAATCATCAATTGCCGTTGTGATGCCAAGGTCACGCAAGCTTTTGAGGGTGCGCATGCCTTTGTCTATGTCACGCATCAGCGAGCTTTCTGTGACTTCAAGTTCAAGGTTTTGTGGGCTCAAGCCCGTTTCATCCAGAATTTCTTTAACGCGGCCCTGAAGGTTTTCATCATCGAATTGGCGACCAGACAGGTTGACAGCTACTTTCAGGTCGACCAGCCCTTGGGAAGACCATTTGCAGGTATCGAGACAGGCCCGTTTTAAAATCCATTCGCCAATTCCGACAATCTGCCCGGTTTCTTCTGCAATCGGGATAAATTTGACAGGAGAAATGAACCCAAGGTCCGGGTGAATCCACCGTACCAGCGCTTCCATACCGGTAATATACCCCGTAGAAAGATCAATTTTCGGCTGGTAATAGACATCAAGCTGGTTTTGGGCCAAGGCCAGACGAAGTTCGCGTTCCAGCATATCGCGTTCTTCGGCTTCTGCTTCCATTTCTTTCGAGTAGAATTTAAAAACCGTATTTTCTTCCTGATGGGCTGCAAAGGCGGCCATGCCGGCATTTTTGACCAGACTGGAGGGGCTATCGCAATCTTCAGGGAAGCAACTGATGCCAATCGTACAGCCGATGACAATTTCATTGTCGCCAATTTGAAATGCCGGGCTGAGGATGTCTATAATTTCACGGCAAATGGTACTTGCTATTTCTGTTCTGCTTAGTTCATTGATGATGGCGACAAATTTACCTCCGCCCCATCTTCCGATAATATTATATTGCCCGATGCTTTGGTTCAGACGTTCTGCAACAGAGGCGAGGACTTGGTCAACCACTTGATGGCCAAACAGGTCGTTCACACGGTTTAAGCGTTCCAGTGTAATAAACAGGACGGAACAGGGAACCCATTTGGCTGTATTGTCCGTCAGGCGTTCCAGCGTTTTCAGAATGAAATGGCTGTTTGGCAGTTTGGTGAGCGGGTCATGGGTGGCCAGAAAAGCCAGTTCCTCATGGTCGCGTTTTTGAATGGTGATGTCACGCATAATGGCAACGAAGCGCTGATGTTCCCCAAAAATCATGGATTTTACGGAAATATCAATATCGATGCGGGTATTGTCTTTACGTAAGCCAATGGCTTCTTTTGCTGTACATTCGCGGATTTTCGGGTCTTTTGACGGCAGCTTGATGAAGTTGCACAGGTCTTGGCCGATAGCTTCTTCCTTGGTGTAGCCGAAAATCTTTTCCGCAGAATGATTAAAAGATTCAATCAGGCCCTGTTCATCAGTTGTGATGATGGCATCCGGGGCGTTATTGACAATGCCGCTGAGGTGTTCTTCTCGTTCAAGCAGGGCTTCGGCAGAACGTTTTTGCTGGCTGACATCGACGGCTTCAAGCAGGTAGGTTTCCTCGTGACTGTCTTTGAGGCGGGCAACACCGATATTAACATCCAGCAGTTTCCCGCTGAGGGAAAGAAATTTTAACGGCAGGCGTTCGCCCATCTCCGCTATTTCTTCAAGTCCTCCATCGACAATGGGGATATAGTCCGTTGCTACGATGCTTGCCAAAGGGCGACCGATCAGATCATAGGGACTGCCTGTTGCCCCCAGAGATTTATCACATGTCGGGTTGGTAAATGTGATGACGCCGTCTGTAATGATCATGACAAGGTTCGAAGAAAGCTCCACCAGACTGCGATATCGCCGTTCGCGTTGGAGCAAACTTTCCAGATTGCGTTGTTGTTCTGATAAATCGACCGCCTCTATCAGGTAACTGCCGGGTCCTTCTTCCTGAACGGGAGTGGCCGTTATATGGCTTTCAATAACCTTGCCGCTTTTTGTCAGCCATTGAATGGGCAAGCGCTCCCCACTTTCTGCAATCTCGGGCAGGAGTTCTTCAATATGGTCAAGAGCCTCAGGATGAACGATTTCTGAAAGGGGATATCCTTTCAGTTCTTTGGGTTTCCAGCCAAGTGTTTGAGATGCCTGACTGTTGGCAAATGTGATTATATCCTGCTTGAGTGTCAGCATGATATTGCGTGACAGGTCAAGCAGGTCCCTGTTGCTGATTTGGCGTTCTACATGTGGATTGATTTTGTTTCTGTGGCGTTTTTTCAGGAGGTTGGTCAGGCGGAGCTTTGCCTCAAACGGATCGAACGGGCGAATGAGAATATCGTCCGCACCGTTATCAAGATAGGAAAGGGCGTGTTCACGGCTTTCCTGTGTACCAATGACAACAACACTTCTTTCCTCGCTATGGAGGTGTTCAAGGGAGTGAAAGCCGTTTTTTTCGTCCAGATCGCACACGACAAGGTCGTATTCATCCAGGTTTTCTACCGGGTCGAGCGTGGGGTGGATAGAATAAGTCGTCGTGCCGATTTCGCGCAGACAAGTCACAATGTCGCTAGGCTCCGACGTATGGATTAAAAGTACGTTATAGCAGTGCATAATTCAGCCGACGGAAAATGAGCGTTTTTTATTTATGTTGCATACTGACATATTTCCGTGCGGCGATACAACATTCTTTCGTCATTCATATCCATGTTGTTGTGCGTGTCGGTTATCTTTTGCTTTGCCCTGAATATGAGCTAGTGTAGGCTCTGCACTTCAAAAATACAAGGGCAGGGAGGCCGGAAAATGACTAAATTCATTCGTATCAATAAAAAGAAAATTCCGGTGCAGAACGAGGGTGTCAGCGAATGGGCAATGAAGGCACTTGTTGAAAAAGCGAAAAACAATCAGATCACGGTTGAACAAATGACCATTCAATCCATTGCGAACCACTGGATGCAGAATGACAAATTCAGAAACAGCGACAAAGAGGTTCTTAATACCTTGCTTGCGCTTGCCTACGAGTTTGGATATGACGAACTTAAAATTGCAAATGGCAAGGTTCGTGTTTTGGCGCTGAACGAAGAACGTAGAGAGCAAGTTGCCCCTGAAACTACGGAATTATAGAATTTTTCCATCAGGTCAAGATATTGAATTGCAATACTCATGAGCGAATTTTGTAATATAATTAAATTTGCCTTTGAATAAGAACTCGCATAAAGTTCTCTCTGTGAGTTACGTTTGGCACGTTGTCGGGATAAAACAGACTTAAAGCTGAACTTGGTTAGGGACATGCCTGAATGGGCGACTTCCATCTGTTCCTTGAGATGTTCTAAGCCTGCATTCGTAAACGAACTGCGCACTTTGACTCGCCCTTGAAAGGGGGCATGACTAATCTAGACTTTAAGGAACACAAACCAATGGCTACTGGTACTGTTAAATGGTTTAACACGACAAAGGGATACGGTTTTATTGAGCCTGATGATGGCGGTAAAGACGTATTTGTGCACATTTCTGCTCTGCATCAATCCGGCATCAAGCAACTGAATGACGGCCAAAAGGTCTCATATGAAATTGCAGTGAGCCGTGGCAAAGAAGCTGCTGCGGAAATCCAGCTGGTCTGAACACCAGATAGGATTATAAAATAAAAGGCCTGCCGTTTCTTACGCGCAGGCCTTTTATTTGGAATATCCTTTATTTCCAGATTTTGACGGGTTCTTTCTTGTCTTCTATACTGGAACGAACACTTGTCACATCGGCCTGTTTATAGCAGGTGACTTTACCCAGTTCGTTATAACAGAACATCTTTGCCTCTTTGACCAATTGCGGGTCGTCTTCCTTACAGTAGGTCAGGCCGCGTTCGCGCCGTACACTGGAACAATCCTTGTTGCTCAGTATGGATATGGCGTGATCGCCAAAAGTTTTATCCGTAGCGACTGTCGATACGGCATCACCGATCAGAAACTGGGGGGTGCAGGATGCCAGAGAGAGCATGCTTAGTGCGGCCATGGTGATGGTTGCGCATTTTTTCAGTTTCTGAGAATATTGTGTTATCATAATCAACACTCAAACAGTTAACGGATGAATTTCCATTCTTCCACCTGATCCTTATTTTAACGTTAATTTGGAGAATTAAAAATAGGTAATATTTGCCTAGGCAAACAGGTTCTTCGCTTTTGCAATATATTAACTGGATTTTAAGTATAGGTTGTAATATTGATAAGATTAAGCAACGTCTAAACGATTGATGTTGCCCGTAGAGTTTGGGAATGTCTCAATGGTATTGAATTTAAAAAAAGATCAAAAAGGACTTCGCATTCTTGTTGTTGATGATAATGTCATCAATCTGAAAGCTCTCTCGATCGTCTTGGAAAAAAACGATTATTGCGTTGTTACAGCCGAGAATGGCAAGGAAGCGTTGGAGAGCGTAGCACATACAATGCCGGATTTGGTTTTGCTTGATGTGCAAATGCCCGACATGGACGGGTTCGAGGTTTGCCGCTGCCTTAAGGAAAACCCTGAAACGCAAGAAATTCCGGTTATTTTTATTACGGCTACTGATACGGTGGAAAGTAAACTTACCGGTTTTAAGCTTGGTGCGGTTGATTATATTTCAAGACCGTTGCAAATGCCGGAGGTATTGGCACGTGTATCCAGCCAGTTGATGCTGAGGCAATTCCAGCTGCAAGTTGAAGAGGAAAAGGACCGGCTGGAAAAAATTCTGATGGCCTTGCCGGTTCCTTATGTGATTTCCATTAAAGGAACGGCCCGAATTCTGGAAATCAACGATAAGGCCTGCAAAATTCTGGAAATCAACAAAGAAGACGCAGGAAATTATGATGTTCGTAAATTTTATGCGGTGGAAGGTACGCGAGAGAGGATTGGGGCTAAAATAAACAAAAACGGCCTTGTCAGTAATGAGGAAGTGGAATTTGTCAGTGCAACGGGGCGCAAGTTTACAGTTCTTTATTCCGCTGTTCCTATAAACCTTCAAGGTAAGGATGCTTTTTTTGTGACGTTTAATGACATTTCTGAACGTAAGGAAATGGAACGTGCGTTACAAAAAGCTGCAACGACAGACTATCTGACAGGAACGCTCAATCGTCGTGCCTTTAGTGAACGTGCGCTGGCAGAACATCAACGTGCTCGACGATACAAAACGTACTTGTGCATTTTCATGCTTGATATTGATCACTTTAAGGCAATCAATGATACCTTTGGTCATGATATCGGGGATGAGGCATTGAAAGTGCTTGTTCATCTGATTGGCAAGGACCTGCGTGCCAGTGATGCGCTGGGCAGGCTGGGCGGGGAGGAATTTGTCCTCTTATTGCCGGAAACAGACCTTGCCGGGGCAAAAATTCTTGCGGAACGGATCAGAAAACGTATTGAAAAACATAGTCTTGATGTGGGGGGAGAGCAGCGGCTGAGTATGAATATCAGCGGTGGTGTTGCCATATGGGAGCCGGATCAGACCTATGATGAGGTCCTCAAGGAAGTCGATGAATATCTTTACGAGGCAAAACAAACAGGACGCAATAAAATTGTTGCAGCCGGTGATGGCGATTAACTAGGGCGTAAACTCATAAAGTAGACATGTTTGGCGGAGATGGATTTAAGGGTGGGCAAGGCATGAAACCCACAGAAGTGCGTGCACTTTCAGGGTTTTATATGAATTAGTTCCGATCTGATCTGACAGTCCTTCTTGCAAAAAGGAAGGGTTACCCGTTTTGATGAAGGTGCAACTCCTTTAACCATCAAAACACCAAGAAGTAACCCTATGCTTCAAAGTAACGAAAGAATCATCAAACAT
>JBNKSC010000021.1:0-76414 GCA_050297075.1 Terasakiella sp. | reverse complement strand
TTGCATACCGACAAGATGAACGGTCATAATCAGGGCGAGTGGTTGCTGTCCAAGCCATTATTATTCTCCATCAGTTGTAGCAAACCGATAGAATCATAAGTAACTGTAATCACTCAACTACTTTTGGGTCAGGCTCTGAGCAAGTTGGCGCATGTCAAATGACATTGAAAGAAGGCGACAAAGGCAATCTTGTGGTTAATAGCGATTGCCATAGAGAATTCTGCGGCATGAATGGTTTTCTTGATGGCGATTTTCAGAAGGTTTTGATGCAGAAATTATGAGTCCTAAAAGAGGGTTGAAGTAGCTAAAAAAAATAGTATTTGGCCCGAGTGTCGGTAGTGTCCGATATTCCATTCCATGTAAGGGACCGGTTCGAACAGGACAGCAAACTGATGACCGATGCCCTTCACCGGGCTATTGGCTTTGCGTCAACCACCTGAAGGCATGAAACGGTGGTTAACCATAAAGTAAAGTTCGTAAAATACATAAAGCGACGACTTCTTACTTATTTTTTTTAATCTTTCTGTGTAAAATCATTTCATGGTCGTCAAAATATGACGCTCTTGAGTGATATGCTTAGGCTATGGAAAATTTAAAAGGTGAAAATACACTTCACCTATCAACCGATGAAAGGGTAGCAATTATGTTAAGATTTATTGGTGGGGGCATCTCATTGGTATGTATTTATCTGGTGATCCGGGAAATTACAGATCGACTTCAAAAAAACAAACAAGTATAAATAGTCTTATCTGCTTTTTGATCTACTTTATGCATTTAGAATTGAGCCATCATGCCGGAATACAGAATATTTGATCTTGCCATGAGAATGCAAGCTTCCGCAGAGGGCGTAACCAAAAAAGAGGTTATGGACGAATTCGGTGTTTCTAAGCGCACGGCTGAAAGAATGATCGAAAAAGTAGCCGTCATTTTTAGTCAGGTCGAGGATTTCACCGCTGAAGGCAAGGAAAAGCACTGGCGTCTACCTTCGGGCATGGTGAATCGTTTCATTTCAGTGGAAGCAGAGGAGCTTGCAGGTCTGGAAGTGGCAATCAAACAGGCTGAACACAACAATATGCCCGCTCAGGTCGAAGTTCTGAAACGCCTCTACCTCAAGGTTGCCAATCTGCAAAAAGACAACATGAAACGCAAGACAGCAACCGATCTGGAAGCCCTGATACAG
Source organism: Terasakiella sp. (assembly GCA_050297075.1). Taxonomy (GTDB): domain Bacteria; phylum Pseudomonadota; class Alphaproteobacteria; order Rhodospirillales; family Terasakiellaceae; genus Terasakiella. The sequence goes on along the minus strand of JBNKSC010000021.1, from coordinate 75,234 downwards.
GCCGAAGGCTTTGCTCTACGTCCAGGCCCTCATCCGCAAGTTAGCCCTGAAATTTTAGAAAAATTGCGTGAGGCCATATTGAAATGCTGTCAGGTTGACTTGAATTACGTTTCTCGTACTTCCGGCTCAGAGAGTATTCAGCCCGTTTGCCCATACGGTTTTCTTTATGGTAATCGACGGCACTACCTTGTGGCTTTTAACTTAAATGAGCAGGTTACAGATTATCGTCTGTTTTCACTGGGCAATATCAAGGAAGTCATCCTTAAGGACACCCCTTTTGAACGGGATCAAGACTTTTCCCTGCAGGATTATGCCGAACGTTCCTTTGGCGTCTTTCAGGAAGAAAAACCCTATGATGTTGTCTGGAAATTCTCTCCAAAGGTGGCTGCTGATGCCCGAGAATTCATGTTCCATCCCACACAATCATTTGAAGAGCAGGATGACGGCTCATTGCTTGTACGTTTTCGCGCCAGTGGCCGCAGGGAAATGGATTGGCATCTGTATACTTGGGGGGCAGATGTGACGGACTTAACGAATTATGGAAGTGATATGGAAGTAAAGAAATGAAGGATATCAGGCAGAAAATTGAAACGTTATTCACTTCTGAAACAATAACAAGCACAAGTGACAAGATGGCTAAAGTCACATCTCTACTTGTAAAGAAGAGCGAAGAAATTAGAGATGATTTCTACGAGAAGCTCAATATGGTGGAAAACAAACAGGGAAATTCCAGAAGCGAAATGCTGGTAGCAGATGATGAATTTGTCGTCGCTGTTGTCGCACCTATGAGCTCGGGAAAATCAACAATATTGAATGCTATGCTCGGGCAAGACTTACTACCTTCTAAAAATATTGCCTGTACTGCAATTCCTATGAGAATCACGGATATTGACGGTATATCGGACATTAAGGCGCAAGCGGTTTATCAGGATGACAGCGTTTCTGAATGGCATTCACTTTCAGACGGTCCCTCTTCCCTAAATAACTGGAATAAAGCCGAATATAAAGCTATCGAGATACATGGTGATTTTCCCAATATTGATAATCATACAAGGCGTATGGTTTTCCTAGATACACCTGGGCCGAATAATTCAACAAATATGACGCATGGAGAAATTACTCATAAGCTTCTCTCTGAAAACGGTTTTACATTTTTAATCTTTGTGTTGAACGCTACTCAATTCGGTGTAAATGACGAACAACGTTTATTGAAAAACATTGCTAACAAGATGAAAGAAGATGGCAACCATTCCAATATTGTTTTTTTAGTCAATAAAATTGACGAACTGAAACCCGACAGAGGTGAGTGCCCTGAGAGCCATGTTGATAAAGTCAAACATTACCTGGAAGAAACGGGCTTTCAATCTCCGACAATCATCCCTGTAATGGGAAAGCTTGCTCTTGAATTAAGAACTTGCCTTACGGCACATCATGTAAATGCAGCTTTGCCATTTTCAAAGAGAGCACAGAGGCGAATAGCGCGTGAAATCGAATGTGTCCTTGAGCTAAGAGAAAGCTATAGCAAGGCTTTTAAATATACTTCCTATGGAAAACCATTTTCTGCATCTCTGTCGAGACAACCAGACAAGTGCTTGAGTATCTGTCTCGGCGAACAGACTTTTTTACTGCAAGATATCTGTGAAATAGAATCCATTACGGGGATTCCAACTCTTGAAATGTTCCTTCAGGCCAGCCTGATTGCTCATCCTGTTTCTCCTCCATCAAATGATTCGTAAAGATTTCCTGTCTTTCCTTTTTTCTATCTATTATTCAAATCACCGAGTGCGTCGATGAAAACCTCTGAAGTTAAAATTTCCTATAACCCCTACACGGTCAAAACTGAAATTTTCGTAAATGGAGTGCTTCATTCAGGTCTTATGGACAAAGTTAAATACAGACGCCTGTCACAATGGATTGATAGCTTATTCCCCCTTATTCTTGAGGAATTGAATTCGCGTACATTCAGTCTCGTTTTTGAAGGAACGAAGCTAGATGAGGAGGATGTCAGGGATGCAATTGGTCTATTTTTGCAAGATATGCCTGAAGCTTCCATTCATGCACAATATTTCACAACGAATAAATCTGTAGATGAACGCGTAAGTGACATTGTAAAGCTTTTCGAGGAGGCGAAAGACAGTCCGATTGAAGAATTCAGGTCTCCTGAAATGCAGCACGCATTTCAGCGCGCTCTTGCCCCAGAATTTGAAGTAAATGTACTTGCGACTATGTCAGCGGGGAAATCGACCCTGATCAACGCCATGTTAGGGTTGGAGTTGATGCCTTCTAAAAACGAGGCATGTACAGCAACGATTGCCAAAATTCACGACCATGATCAAATGAATTGCTTTGAAGCACAAAGATATAACCATGATGGTCATTTGCTTGATGACTGGACAGTTGTATACGACCCAGCTTCTGATGAAGTAGTCAAAAGAACCACGCTATTAGAAGAATGGAATGAGGATAAAGAAACTTCACTCATAGAAATGCGTGGCAATATACCTGCTATTAATGAATGTGAGCAGGTTCGACTTGTTCTGGTCGATACACCAGGTCCAAATAATTCACTAAACGAAAGCCATCGTGAAGCCACCATCCAGGCGATTACTTCAAACCGACCCTCAATGATTCTTTATGTCCTGAATACCCAGAATTTGGGTGTACAGGATGATAAATCCCTTTTGAACATCATCAAGGATACAATGGAAAAAGGGGGGAGAGAAGCTCAGGATCGCTTTGTTTTTGTCGCCAATAAGATTGACGCTTTTGAGCCTGAGGAAGGTGAATTAGTAAGTTCAGCACTTCGAAATGTTCGAAATTACCTGAAAGAAAATGGAATTCACAATCCTCTTGTCATTCCAGCGTCTGCAGAACTAGCAATGATGTTAAGGACGGAAAAAAAACGAGGTGGTGAGGCTTTGGCCAGTAGTCAAAGGGCGGATTTAGCATCTCACAGGGAGCTTTTTCTGGAAGAAGAGGAAATGGACCTCCTTGAACATGTTAAACATGACATTGGTCGACAGGCATATGTCTCACTCAAAGAAAAATCGGAACATGTGGATGAAGATGGAAAAGCTGAAATACGTAGTGGAGTTCCTATCCTTGAACAGCTTTTGGAAAATTATATCTCAAAACACGCTCTGCCAGCGCGCATAAAAGACATCGTCGATAATTTCAACGAAATTGCCCGCAACGTGGAAATTATTAAAAAGAAAAAAACGTTTATCGAAAAAGGGGAACAAGAACTTCACGCATTGAATGAGGCTATATTGAATTTTCAGAACGATAAAAAAAGAATAGAGGACGCCAAAAAATTCAGGGAACGTGTCAAAGAACTAAAGATTAAGCCCAATCAAAAAATGAAAAATTTTAAAGGTAATATGGAGCTTAACAATCTTCTTGCTGAATTGGATGCTACGATAAAAGACAGCTCAGAGAAACAGGAAACGCTCGATTTCATAGAAACGAAAAAAAATGAAGCGGAAAACAAATTATCTGAAATCAATGTGGCCTACCGTGAGGATATTCAAACAGATTTAAAAGAACGCCTCTCCGAGTTACGACAAGAATATCAGCATCATGTGGCTGGAATATTGGAAAAAGCATTTCCCTCAGATATCTCCGAGGAAATTACGGAGTTTCAAGGTTCCTTATTAGAAATGAAACCTGTTGATCAACTTTTGTCTGATTATCAATACGATGAAATGATTGTTGTTGGAGAGAAAAGGGAAAGCCAGAAAATTTGGTATGACCCGCGTACTTGGTTCAAAGATGATAAAATCATACCCATTTTGAGCAATGTTAAAAAAATTGATGTGCCTCTTTTGGGGCAAGAGCTAACTGCACAAATTTTAGCCAAATCAGAGAAAATAAAAGAACATTATAAGGTCCAACTCCAGAAGAATCTGGAGAATACAAAAAACATACTTTTAAAGGAAATGGATCAGATAGACCACAAAACTGAAACTGTCATTGGTGATTTATTAAATGCTGAAAGAAACAAGGAAGAAAAGCGTCGACAGTTGAAAGAGGATAGTGAAATTCTCGATTGGCACAATAAATTCTGCAAAGATTTAAATGACATTCTTAATTTGGAAGGAGTGCGCCATGCCAGCTAGCGAACTGTTAAAACAAGCTGTCGTCGATGGCGATCTCATTCTCATCCGTTCTATAGTCTCCCGTCAAATTTCTTCAGATTGTAAAAAAGAAATTTTTCAATCGAGAGAAAGCATTGAGTATATTGAAGAGCATGAGATCGAAGTTTTTCAGCTTGATGACAGCGACAGTGTGTTCACGGCGAACAGGGAGTTGTGGACAAAAGATCTGTGGGATCATTTGCTTGTTGAATTAAACTACAATTTTTCACGCGAAAAAGTTGGCAATATGTGGGATATGATTTCACATTTCCGCCAAACGGGACATCCTGAATTTCAGATTGAAAATAGACAGGTTATTATTTCTCCTGTTCAAAATAATTCCAAAGGTACCGCTCCCTCTAATTCCTTAAATGGTTGGTGGATTGCTGGGGGTATAGCGGTGCTAGCCTGCGCCTTTCTCGCATATAAAGCTTTAACAAAATAAATTTAGGAAACACCCATGAATGAGATGACCATCACGGGGCAGGACAAGCTCCAACTCGCCCTGATTGAAACGGAAGCGGTTGTATTCAAGGGCTATCTGGAAGCGGTGACGCATTTGCCGGTTGTGCCGCTGGAAACATCCCTCGAAGATACGATCCCTCAGGTGCGCCTACAGCGCCTAGACCGAATTGTTTATGATAAGGAAGAAGATACACTTGGCAAATTCAACAGTGTTTTTTCTGCCCTGCACAGCTTTAACTGCAATGTCATCGTGATCCTAAAAGCAGCTAAAACTCATACGGATATTTATATCGGCACTCGCAAGAACGATGGTGAAATAGGCTCGGATGCTGATCAGACTTTGACGGCTGCAATTTCGGGTAATTTTCCCGGCATTCAGTTTGGCAACAGAGTTTATGACGAGGATATTCACACAATTCTTAGCCCTCTTGAAAGTAATCATGTATCAGCAATTTCAAGTGTTGCAGGTGTACCCTCGCTGAAAAATGACGATCTTGCTTGCTTCTCTCAAGGGATTGAAAAGATCATCGATGGTATGAGAGGCCGGGAATATACAGCCGTTATACAGGCAACACCGGTTGCACGCTCTGAATTGGAACGCATGGAAAATGCCTATGCTGACATTTATTCAGCCTTGTCGATCCATGAAACTCAAAATATGACTTTCTCCGAAAATGAAAGTCTGGCAGTCGGTAAATCTCTGACAGAGGGGACAACGGAAACTTTATCTCAGAGCCTTGGCTTAACCACGAGCAACTCATTAGGAACAAATAATTCAAGCAGTGATAATCAATTTGTTTGGGACGTTAAAAAAGCTATTTCGAAGGCAAAAGACGGCGGAAGCATAGGAGCTAATACAGGATATGAGATCGTGCAGGAAAACAGTGAGGGGATTCAGCATGAAAAAAGTAAAGAATTTCTCCTTGAAACAGGACGACTTATCGGAGGTTTAATCGGCTCAGGCGGAGGTTTTGCAAAAGAGATATTACGAACTAGGAGTATTTCCACCTCAACAAGTGAGAATACTTCAGAGGGTGCCAGCGAGACTAACACAACATCTAAATCTGAAAGCAGTTCAGCAACAGAGAGCGATACAAGAACTACAGGCACCGGCAAGACTGTTCAAATTACAGGGAAAAACCGTCGGGTTACCGGGATGTTGGAAGCCATTGACAACCAGCTAGAACGTCTTGAGGAATGCAAAAGCTACGGCATGTGGGAATGGAGTGCTTATTTTGTTGGCTTCAGCAGTGTAGATGTCAAGCTGGGTGCAGATCTTTATTCCGGGACTTTACGTGGTGAGTCTTCAGGGCTGGAACGAAACAATATCGCCTTGTGGCATGAACGAGATGACAGTGAGATTTTCGCGGAACTTCAAAAATACGTTTCACAGCTGCGCCACCCCGTTTTCAAAATGCCCGAAGGCTTTCAAACCCCGTCGGTTACGCACACTTCACTGATCAGTACCCGTGAAATGGCCGTTGCCATGAGCCTGCCAAGAAAGTCCCTACCGGGCGTACCTGTCTATGATGCAGCACCCTTTGGGCGCTCCGTCACACGATTGGATAGCAATCTGGAGGGAAAATCTCTCCTCGCCGGGAAAATTTCCAATTACGGTACAAGTGATGAATTTTTGGATGTAGAACTCGACGTCCAATCCCTCTGTGGTCATTTGTTCGTTACGGGCAGCACAGGGGCAGGTAAATCCAACGTCATTTACTCTTTGCTTGAGCATCTCCATGAACAGCATAAGGTTCCCTTCCTCATTATTGAACCTGCAAAGGGGGAATATAAAGACGCATTTGGGGGATATAACGGCGTAAATGTCTTCGGGACAAATGTAAAACACGCACCTCTGTTGCGCCTCAACCCCTTCTCCTTTCCGGAAAACATCCATGTCATGGAACATATTGACCGGTTGATTGAAATCCTCAATGCCGTCTGGCCGATGTATGCCGCCATGCCTGCGATCCTAAAGGAAGCGATTGAGTTGACATATGAGCAATCAGGCTGGGATTTGATTAATTCGGTTTGTCGTTTTGAAAAAAACGTCTTTCCGGATTTTCATGACCTCATCAGTATTTTGCCCAAAATTATTGAGCAATCTGACTATTCCCAGGAAATGAAGGGCAACTATGCCGGTGCCTTGGTCACGCGAGTCCGTTCCATGACAAACGGATATTTCAAAACGATCTTCCAGAAGGAAGAGCTCGACCCGACCGTTCTGTTCGATCAGTCCTCTATTGTCGATCTTTCCCGTGTCGGTTCCTCAGAAACGAAATCCCTGTTGATGGGTGTCCTGTTCCTGAAGCTTCAGGAATACCGGGTGTCTGCTGGTGCCGGAAATAACGCTGCATTGAAACATATTACAGTTCTGGAAGAAGCCCATAACCTGCTTAGAAGAACAAGTGGCGCTCAAAGTGAAGAAGGTGCAAACCTTCAAGGCAAATCGGTGGAAATGATCTCTAACGCCATTGCAGAGATGCGAACTTATGGGGAAGGCTTTATCATCGCAGACCAGGCCCCAGGTCTGCTGGATCAATCGGTGATCCGCAATACCAATACCAAGATCATTCTTCGCTTGCCTGACTTTGATGATCGAAACCTTGTCGGCAAGGCGGCGCATCTGAATGAAGATCAGATCAATGAACTCGCTTCTTTGAAAACGGGTTGCGCTGCAATCTATCAAAACAACTGGCTGGAGCCTGTGTTGTGCCAGTTTGATCGGTTCGAAAATGAAAAGCCGTTTGCTTTTGAGCCAGACAATATTTCCTTGGCAGATGTACGTAAGGTAGAGAAATCGCAGTTTTTGAAATCCCTCGTCAAATTCTCACTGACCTCTGACGAGGAAGTGCTCAAAGAAGCACAAGCGCGATATCTCGCTTATGAACCCATAATTGCCGAAAGTGCAAAGGCAGATATGAAAGAACTCCCCTATCTGATCGGAGATGTTCTCGAAATCCCTAAAATCGTGAGAGGGATTAAATCCGCACAAAACAATCCAGTCGATTGGCTGCGCATCATTCAGGAGAAGGCCATGAGACAACTTGATCTCTCTGTTCTGGATGAAATTGAACGGCAAATTGTGATGGAACAGGTTGTCGAACTGCTTGTAAGGAACAAACCTGACAACAGAGACGTTTTCGAAGCAGCCTTGAAGAAATTGAACATTAAAAAGGAAGGAATGGTATGATAAAGGAACAGTTGGGGGCGGCTATGGAACAGCTTGCCCCGACCGAGGGGCGAGAACTTGGTAAGTTGAGTTCGAGGGATGATTTATCTGATGCAATTCCAGATTTCAAAAAAACAATCGTAGAAAAATTTACTACTCGCAATCAACATTTAGATGGAAATAACCACCCCGAAACGGGCGTGCCTTTTAAAAGAAAAGAAGTTGAGACGGGTAACGGAGAAACCGTTGAAGGTGTATTTCCTGAGTTTAATCGTTGTTTTGAAGCCCAACTCCCTGATGAAATGCTTCAAGGATCGGATAAGGTACAATTTGACGAATGTAATCAACAATTAAAAAGTTGGACAGAGCAAAACCCTGAGGAAGCAAGTAAAGTATTTAATCAGGAACAGCTAGAAGACATAGAAGCTGGTAAGACCCCTGAAGGTTACACATGGCATCATGCTGAAGATAAAGGAAAAATGGAGCTTGTTGATTCAGAAACACATGCCCAAACTGGTCATACAGGTGGTAAGAGTATCTGGGGTGGCGGTTCAGAAAACCGTTAATTAAAAGGAAGTTAAAGATGAATATTAATTGGACAGGTCGTCGCGGAGACTTTTCTGAGTTGAATTTGCAGAAAGTCGAAAAAGAACAGGGAATCTCCTTTCCTGAAAAATACATTCAAATCGTAAAAGATTTTAATGGAGCCGCGCCTGATAAAAGCATATTTGATTGTGCAAATCGTAAAGATTGCGTGTTTGACAGTTTGATAAATTGGGATAAATCCAGAAAAGCTAATGTCTATTTCTGGCAAGAAATAATCAAAAAGCCTCTGACTTTTCCTTTTGCAAAAGACCCTTTTGGAAATTGCCTTGTTTTTGATTTTTCCGAAAAATCTGACCCTAGTGTACTCTTTTGGGATCATGAAACAGATCAATTCATTCCAGTTGCAAATGCTTTTGATGAGTTTCTAGCTTCTCTACGAGAAGAGTAAGATAGTGTCCGATCTTTCGAGTACGACCGCTTAAGCTCACTTTTCCATCCTCAATATATTGAGGATGGAAAACGGTCTTCGACGGGACTGAAATGGAACAGTTCCGATCTGATCTGACAAGCGCATTCACTCATCAAGCGGTTTATGAAATTTAGCTGCAAAATAATCTATGACCTCAGCCGCTTGCATGACATACCCACTTTAATTGCCCAACCGCTATGTTAGGTTCTGACGATTTACCTCCGAATATAAAACATCACAGATATGGATTTATTGGATCATCCATGTTTCTGGATTTAAGGATTATTCCATTTATGCTATACACGCTCTGATTATCCATCATTCATTTTCACAATTCAACTATCGGGGCGATTGATGACTACACTTCCGATCATCAAACAGATTAAATCTTTTAAAGATATGGGTATCTTTCGAGATCAATCTCAATCAAGTGATATCCCGTTTCGGAAATTGAACTTGATCTATGGCTTCAATGGTTCAGGTAAAACAACACTATCCAGAGCATTTCAATCTTTAGCTGATGGAAGCTATCACGAGTCATTGCCCGATGGTTCAAAGTTCACAATTGAACTGGATGACGGAAGTAAAATCAAATCTGATGAAAACATCGATCAATTGAAAAAGCGTTTGCTCGTCTTTAATACAGATTTCGTTGAAAAGAACCTCAAATGGAAAGAAGGCAAAGCAAGCCCTGTAACTTATTTCATCAGTGAAGATCAAAGCAACATCGCAACAGAAGTCGAAGAAAAAGAGAAAACATACAAAGCACAAGACCTCACCCTCAGCATTGAAGAGACTGCATTAAAAGCCAAGTCAAAAGCTTTAAAGGATTGGAAGACCGCAACAGCAAAACAGGTCGAAACCGCAATTGGAGAATCTCGCACATATACATCTAGGGAACTTGGAAACGATTTCAAAAAGAAGACCTACGAAGGTTATTCCCTTTTATCCGATGATGAGCTATCCAACTGTACAAAACAAATTCGTCAAGACGCTCCACCAAAAAAACACGATCTGTTAGATGGTCGAAAATTTGAACTCGAACAGTTCTTTCTCAAATTCGCCCGTCTTTGCCAAACAACTTTTGCAGACATCACCATCAAAGAACTTCAAGAAAACCCAAGCATGCTGTCTTGGGTTTCCAAGGGCTATGACTATCATGTTTCCAGCAGCCTCAATAACTGCCTGTTCTGTGGAAACGAAATCTCACCCACCCGTCTAAACCTTTTGAATGATGCTTTGAATACAGGTTTCAACGATTTCCAAAAGCGTATTGAACAATTCGCTAAAGATTTCATCGAATGTAAAAAACGCTTCGAAGACTTCCAACGTGACCTCCCCCAAGATCATGAGATCAACTTGAACTGCATTGATAAATACAAGGCCGAAAGGTCTAAACTGCTTGAAGGGATGGATGCACTCCTATCTGTCGTTTCCAAGGGGGAAGAAATTTGTAAGCTGAAACAGATCAACCCCAATAATAAGATTGAGCTGACCGCTTCATTCACAGAAACAGAAATCCGCGCATTTATTAAGCGGGTTATCGATGATATCGAACAGATCAATAAAACCATTCGCATTCACAATCAGCTGCATGATGATTTCCAGAAATCAAAAGAAGCAGCGAAAAACAAAATCAAGGCCCATCACCTTCTATCTGTTTTAGCAGATCATCAAAAACTTATTGATGAAGAAGCTGCTCAAAAGAAAAAGCATGGCGACCTAGAAGCAGAACAAGAAAAACTAGATAAAGAAATTGAAGACCTGCATGCACAGCTCCGCCAACATGGTGGAGCCGTTGATCCAATCAACAAACTCTTGTCTGCATATCTAGGTCATAACGAATTACAGATTGGTCTTCTTGATGAAGGCTACCAAATCCTTCGCCATGAACATCCCGTTACAGGTCCACTAAGTGAAGGCGAAAAAACAGCCTTGGCTTTATGTTACTTCCTATCCAAGCTGAAAGAAGAAGACCGCAACATCAAAGAAACCATTGTTGTGATTGACGATCCAATATCCAGCCTCGACACAAAAGCCTTAAACTATGCTTACAACCTTCTCCGGTCCCAAGTGAAGGACGCACAGCAAGTCATCTTCCTGACTCATAACTTACAATTCATGAATGAAGTAAAGAAATGGATCAAGACAGGTAATAAAGATAAAAGTACTGATGACAAACCCGCAAAGGCAGCATTGTTCTTCATAGAAACCAAAGGGGCGGCTCAAAGGTCATCAAAGTTAGTCGAACTACCAAAACTTTTGAGAAACAATGATTCTGAATATCAGTACCTTTTCCATCTCGTTCTTCATTTCTCAAATTCTGATGATGGAATTGAAAACCAGTTTTTTTACCTACTACCAAATATAATGAGAAAACTGCTTGAACTATTTTTCGCCTTCAAATTCCCTAAGACAAATGGACTTGATAACATCTTGCAGTCAGATGATTTCAAGTCATTAAATTTAGACGAAACTCAGTATAAAGCTATCAATCGATTGTCCCAGGTTGAATCTCATTCAGATAATCTAGATGACTTCATCTCTTTCTCTCCGATGACTGTTGAAGAAACAAAACAGGCAGCAAATTCAATCTTATTGCTAGTCTCTAAGATGGACCCAACTCATTATACGCAGATGGAAAGCCTTTCTTCATGAAATACCTAGGACAGCCAGAATCACCTTGGCAAGCTCCTACTATTCGAGACATCTGATATTTTTTTCGTAATAGCGTTTTTCAAAGTTCATCGGCGACAAGCCGCCATTGGCACCATGTTGTCGAGACGATGGATAACCGGATTGTCCGCTCTCGCTTGACCTGTCCATCGCCTTCACCCTAATGGAAACTGATCATGAGAATAGAACAAAAAAAGAACACATATATCTTTACACAGTGAGTCGCAGGGTGATATAAACCCTTATATGTCAAAATGATTCCCGCCGAAAATGACGGGGTAATAGGGGGTACCCATGCGCGATATGTCATTCAAGGAACTAAGAGAACTCAATGCCATGTCGGTTGAGGATGTAGCTGACCTAATGGGCGTAACGATCAAAACGATCTATCGATGGGAAAAGGGAGAGGTTGCCCCAAAAGCACATTGCTTGGAAATCCTTCGCAATAAACTTGAACATCGAAAAACGCCTTGCAAAGAAAAACCAGCCTTTACCTTTATTGATCTCTTTGCCGGGATTGGTGGCATTCGCAAGGGATTTGAATCTGTTGGCGGCCAATGTGTATTTACCAGCGAGTGGGATCGCTACGCGCAGCAAACCTATCGCGCTAACTTTCATGACAGCCACCACATCGCGGGTGATATTACGACTGTTGAGGCAGCTGATATTCCGGCCCATGATGTTCTGTTAGCCGGTTTTCCCTGTCAGCCTTTCAGTATTGCCGGTGTTTCGAAAAAGAATGCACTAGGGCGAAAACACGGGTTTGAAGATGAAACGCAGGGCACCCTTTTCTTTGATGTGTTGCGTATTATCAAGCATCACCGCCCTGCTGCCTTTCTACTTGAAAATGTGAAAAACCTGAAGAGCCATGACAAGGGCAATACCTTTCGTGTGATCGAAGGGGCCTTGAGAGAGGCAGGATACAGTATCAGCACACAGATTATCGATGCCAAGGGCTATGTGCCCCAGCATCGCGAACGTATTTTTATCGCAGGTTTCCGTACCGACACCGGCTTTGATTTCGATCAACAGGACTTTGCAGATCCGACGAGAGGCCCTGTTTTGGGTTCGATCTTGCATGACGAAAGTGAACTACCGGAAGAGCATTATACGCTTCCTATTAATGAGCCCGGTGTAAATGCCGCCTCTTGGGTCAATGATAAATATACCCTGACAGACAAGCTCTGGGCCTATTTGCAGGCCTATAAGGAAAAACACCAAGCCGCAGGAAACGGCTTCGGATTTGGTTTGAATGGCCCTGAAGACAAGGCACGAACCCTGTCGGCGCGCTATTACAAGGATGGCAGCGAAATCCTGATTAGACAGGAAGGGAAAAACCCACGACGTTTGACTCCCCGTGAATGCGCCCGGCTTATGGGATATGACAGCGGCAGGGAACCTGAATTTATTATTCCGGTTTCAGATACCCGGGCTTATAAACAATTCGGCAATAGCGTTGTTGTTCCGGTCATCATGGATATTGCCCGACATATGTTGCCCCATATCTTGCAGGCAATGAGGCGGAATGCGTCTGTTCGCAGCGCAGCAGAATAGAGGTCGTTTGTGGCTGATGTTGTGAGCCAACAAAAGCGCAGCCGAATGATGGCAGCAATTCGGGGTAAGGACACAAAGCCAGAGATGGAGATCAGAAAGGCCCTGCATCGACAGGGCTTTCGCTTTCGCCTTCATAATAGAAAACTTCCCGGCAAGCCTGATCTGACATTACCTAGGTACAAAGCTGTAATTTTTGTTCAGGGCTGTTTCTGGCATCGTCATGATTGTCACCTTTTCAAATGGCCGGGAACCCGCATTGATTTCTGGAAAGAAAAAATTAACGCCAATGCCAAGCGTGATCAGGAAAATATCGCAGCATTAGTCGAAAGTGGCTGGCGCGTTCTGGAAATATGGGAATGTGCCCTAAAGGGGAAACACCGCCTGAAACTTGACGAAGTAATCTCATTTACAACATCATGGTTGCTCTCAGACTGTCAGTATGCTTCTGTATCGTCAAAAGAAACAGGGGAAGAAGCAGATGGCAGAGGAACTAACGGAACTTTACAGACTTGATGCATTGATTGGACTAATGAGAGATCATCATGTCCATACGCTCGTCTATAAACGGTTGGCTCCAAATGACAATTCAAAGAACCAAATTTACCTAGGCGGGAACTATTCAGCTTTGCAGTTACTTCCTTTTGGTAAGGTTTACACGGATGAAAGTCGCAAGGATAGCAAGCGTGACCGCTTCAAGGCTGATTTGCCCTTTGAATGGATGGATGATACCGGCGGACTGTTTGCCGCTCCATCCGCACAGCTCATTCTTTATCCCAAATATCCTGAAGTAAGAATGTCCGGTTTCCTGCAGGGAGCCCAAAAAGCACCGGGTCGATACCTGAGAACTCGTGATGAGGGACGTATCCTGATATTGGGTATTACTAGGGATCGTAGAATTATCGGCCATGTGATCGGGTCAGAGAATCCACTTGGACGTGAACTTGCCCAATTTGATGTAGATGAAGGCGTCTTTAATACGATCTATCGGGATCAGGCCGGAGAGAATACAAAGCGCCAGTTACTTGATCGCCTGAGGGAAATCCATGAGATGGGCTGGGTTGATTCATGTAAGCTGAACAGCGCGGCTGAAATAGAACCGTATAAGGCCCCGAACGGAGGTGGCTATACGCTGGAAGCCTTGCTCGGGGTTATTCCTAATGGAGACAACGAGCCTGATTTTCTCGGTTGGGAAATCAAGCAGCATAAAACCCGTCTGGATGCCCCCCTATCAGGAGGAGCTATTACACTGATGACGCCGGAGCCGACAGGTGGTGTTTACAAATCTTCCGGTGTCGTTACCTTCATTCGACAATTTGGCTATCCCGATAAATCCGGGAAACCTGACAGGATGAATTTCGGTGGTATTCATAAATTTGGTGAAAGGCAGGCAAGTACGGGCCTGACTCTTGAATTGACTGGTTATGATCCTGCCAGTGGTAAAATCATGGATATTAACGGGGGTATTACCCTGCGAAGTGATGATGGAATACAGGCGGCTGTCTGGCATTTCAGTAGCCTGCTTGAGAAATGGAACCGCAAGCATGCACAAGCAGCCTATGTACCTTCTGATAAAAGAATAACGGATGACGCAGTTCAGTATATGTACGGTCATAGCGTGGCACTGGGCACCGGTACGGACTTCTCCCGGTTTCTGTCAGCCATGGCTAGACAATCAATTTATTACGACCCGGGCATCAAGGTGGAAAATATCAGTACACACCCAAAAGCTAAAAAACGAAGCCAGTTCCGCATTCGGCCTCCGCTAATTCCAGACCTGTATGAAGATATGGAAGTTGTAGGGTTGAAATAGAGGATTGAAGTATTATGCATCTAATGCACTGATATAAAAAGATAAACTAATTTCAAGCAGCTCTGGTTGGGCAATTATTCTGTATAAAATCACTAATTTCAGGTAATAATTAGCCAAAAGAACGAGCTATTCCTGTTAGACTTTAAGATAAGAACGCCTTTTTACCTCTTGCACCGGCGATTACACCCGCTCCCTTAATTGGCTTTTTCATTGATCGATACAACATTGTTACCTTTTGCAAGTTTCTGATTACAAAACTTTAGCCATTCATTCATCAGCTTTCGGCGTTTCTCCAACAAACTCCCCCTGCGATATGCCGCTTCCACTTTGTTTTCAATTTCATGTGCCAGCGCCATTTCGACCACTTCACGGGCATAAGAAGTGCGCTCAGCCGCCCAATCACGAAAACTGGAGCGGAAACCATGCACTGTGATTTCGTCGTATTCCATTCGTCGTAACAGTTTAGTGAACGTCATGTCACTCATAGGTCTGTCTTTTTTGGCACCAGGAAATATGAAGTTAGAAACTTGTACCATTTTCATCTCACGTAAAATATCGATAGCTGCATCTTGAAGTGGGACTTCATGAGCTTTTTTCATCTTCATTCGCTCTGCTGGGATAGTCCAGAGCTTATTTTCAAAGTCAATTTCATCCCAAACCGCAAGTCGTGTTTCTCCTGTCCGTGTAGCAGTGAGAATAATAAATTCAAGTCCCTTGGCAGCAATCCCCTCCTGTTTTCGAAGCTTCACTAAGAAATCATTCATCTTGTTAAATGGAAGTGCTGAATGGTGTTTAACATTGATTAGGCGTGAGGGGGATATGAATGAATGCTCCAAATGCCCCTTCCAACGGGCTGGATTTTCCCCTTTGCGGTAGCCTTCATGACGTGCCCAGTCCAGTATCTTTTCGATCCGCCCTCTAAGCCGTTTTGCTGTCTCAGTCTTTTCTTTCCAAATCGGATTTAACACTTGCTTGATATGTAGGGTTTCGACATCACCTACAAGCAATTTACCTATTTTAGGATAAGCATAGGTATCCAAAGTATTTTTCCATTGTTGACGATGCTTGGGGTTCTTCCAGCCTTCTTCGTGAATTTTGACATATTTTTCGGCACATTCTTGAAAAGTAAACTGCTTTGCTTGATTTTCATTCCTTATAGCCTTTTTTCTTCTCCGCTCATCAATAGGGTCTAAACCGTCATGTAACATTTGAAGCAACCTTAAAGCTTCTATCCTCATTTCCTTCAGTGAAAATAATTCTGCAGAACCTAAATGCATTTCCCGCCTTGCTGGCGTCCCTGTGATTTTGGTTGTTCTATATCTGAAAATCCATGATTTCCCACCCGATTTTAAAACACGAAGATATAGATTATTTCCATCAGCATGCATGCCTGGTTTTGTTATATTTTTCACCCCTTGGGCACTTAATATATTTACCTTTCGAGCCATGCCAATCCTTCATATGCCCACCCATTTGCCCATCCAAATGGCGTGATTTTTTGTAAACTTCTATGAACCTTAGTGTACGAACCTTATCATAACTTATTAATTATTATAACTATTTATGAACAACAATGACCTATATTGAACTTTAATAATGCGGACTAGCCATCCGCCATTAAAACCCCGCTTCTGCGGGGTTTTTTATTTCATAAACAATTGAAAAATATAGATAAATCTCATTTTTTCATTTTACCTCGAATCCCAATCTCCTAAATATGAGACACATTTTGGGACACAACATTCACATCAGCTTGAGCTGTTTGACATACGAACATCAAACCACCATCTGCCCCAACAGGCCAACGGAAAAACCGGCAACGGCACCCAAGGGGGGAGCCCATTTGTGTTTGAGGTGGGCTTGTGGGGCGATATCCTGAAAGATCAGATAAAGGATCCCGCCGGCGGAAAAAAGCATGATCCCGGCCAGAATTTCCGGGCTTTTCGCCAGATAGACAAATCCGATCATCGCAGAAACAGGCCCCGCAATAACCAAAGCACAAAACCAGCACATGATCTTGTTGGCCGAATGCAGCCCTCTTTCCATGATTTCCCGATACGCATTAAAGCCTTCCGGCAAATTTTGAAAAGCAACCAGCAAGGCTAAAAGTAGGGAAGATGAATGATTTCCCGTCAACAAGGCCCCCAGCGCCATGGCTTCGGGTACAAAATCCGAAACCATGGCAAGCAATTGCGAATAATGCCCGCCATAACTTTCCAGCAACCGATCAATGATGTAAAAAACGCCCCCACCGGATAAAAACGTTGCCATCACCCAGAAACGGGATAAATGGGCCTTGCCTTCAGGAACAAGAACCAAGGCAACAGCAGCCAGCAACACACCACCCCCAAAGGCGATAATGCTATGGCGAAATTCCTTTTCCAACCATTTCGGGCTGATATGTTCCACTTTTGCCAACAAGGCGCCAAGAGGCATTGTCACCCCGGCCAGAACGGATAAAAAAAGCGCCGTTTCGAGCTCCATCATGGGTTCTGTCATTAAACCAACTCACTTTATTAAAAGACACCTTTGCCTCTCATGCAAAGATAACAGAATAAACAAAGTCAAGTCAGCGACAATAAGGCGCTCACCAATAATTGCGGATCGTAATAGGGCGCACTTTGCGGTGTCACCAACCTTGTATCAATCACTTTGATCCCAAGTTTTTTCAATTTATTTTTGGTCTGTGTTTTCAAACCTTGTGCATTTTCACTATCAATCAGAACAAAGCTCAGAACCTGATTGGCCAAAAAATCATTCTCAAAATCGCGTTCCAGATAGTCCAACAAAGTAAAAATGGAATGGTCAAGATCCAACCCAAGTTTTTCAGGGTCCACTCCCAACCCCGGGGCGTAAACTTTGGGGCAAGGGTTTGCTGCAATGGTTCGTCCGACCCCACGCGGCAACAGGTTGGCCAACAAGCTCGAATAAAAACTGCCCGGTGGATAACAAATCAGGTCTGCCGATGAGATCAATTTGCGTTTTTTCTTGGGCAAGCTGACCTGCACCGGTTCTGTTTCCTCAAGCCCCTTCACCAGAAAAAAATCCTCAATCGGGCTTTTCAGGGCTGAAACTTCTTTACCGGTAATCATATGCTGTCCGACGATGACTTTACCGGATTTCAACCTGACAGCCAGATGCAAAGGGTCGTTTAGCGTGGTCGTTACCTGCCCCAGCACATTGACCAGCTTGGAAAACATGAACAAAACAGGTTCCAGTTGAGAGGCATTTTCCAGATACCCTGCCGATAATATCAGGTTTCCAATACTCGCACCGCGCAGGTCAAACCCTGCGGGCATGGCATCGATAAAACGCTGTAATTGGGTGCGGATCAAACGCCGCATGGGATTCTTGATCGCATTCACACGGGCGTCTTTACCGCTTGCCATGCCGTTCAATTTTTCCAGTAAAATGGACTGCTCCGCTTCCTTGCTGAAACGATGGGCAAAAAGCTGAAAAATTTCCGGGTGACCACTGATACTTTCATCGGCCAGTGCCATCATGCGTGAACGTAAATCCCCGATGGCCGGCATGCCAAAAGCGTGGCGCAACACAGCAGAACTGCCCCCGCTGTCAAAGGGGGTGACCAGATGAATGGAATTGTGGGTAAACTTTTTCAGCACCCGTGCGGTTTCCGTCAGCGCCGTTCCACCGGAAAAGAACAACACACGGGGGCCGTATTCCGGCACTTTTTCATATCGGCTAATGCGCATCAAATCCGGCATCTGCAATGCACGGGTCACTGTTATTTTTTTCATTTCAAGCCACTGTCTTTAGAGTTTCATGTTATAATGCAAAGCAACAGCCTTTAGGTCCATCCTCTTTTTTATGAAATTTGTGAGGCCCATGACTTCTTTTCTCCCCACAATCCGAAATGCTGTTCGTGCCCTGATCCTGCAAAACGGGCAAGTCCTCATGCAACATAAGGTCTATGAAGACGGACAGGAAAAATTCACTTTGCCCGGTGGCGCCCCCAATGTGGGCGAGACATTGCATGAAGGATTAAGACGTGAATGCGCAGAAGAAATTGGCAGTGACATTACCATCAAAGAGCTGATGCATGTTGCTGATTTCTATAAGGAACGAGAAACATTGCCTGTGACCCACCGCCATCAGGTAGAATTTATTTTCCGTTGTCATGTTCCTGCAACATATATCGCGCAGAATGGGCCGCATCCGGACAAGCATCAACGCGATGTTGTCTGGATTTCGCTGGACGAACTTCAAAACAAACCATTGTTCCCCAAAGGTTTATCCGATATCCTTTCCAAAGATTTTTCACCCACTTACTTGGGTTTGATCCCCTAATGTCATGCGCTTGCCTAAATCCATTCTCGATAATCTACACTTCCTGCTGGCTGAAACCCAGTCTCAGGTGAATAACCTTCAGGTGTTGCTTGAAACAGCCTCTCCCAGCATTGCCCAACGCATTTTGGACCGTCAGGGCTACAGCTATAATCTGAAAATGCGCATCCATGATGGTTGCGTGGAAACACTGGCCAAACGTAAAAAAGGCAGTATCGACATTTTTTCCCTGCGTGCCGGGGAAGCCATCGCCACCAATATGGAACGCATCAGCGATGTTTGCCATGACTGTGTCGCCTTGATGCGCAACCTCAAGCGCCACGATGCTTTAACCAAGGGCAGAAATGCCATTCTGATCAAAGATGTGATCAGAGGATTGCGCTTGATTGAAAAGGCCATTGATAATGATGATGCCCGTCTGGCCCTAAGAATTGGTGATATTGAGCGCAAACTGGACCGCGCCTATGCCCGGCTGTTTAAAAGCCATGTCAGGCAAATGGGGCAAAAGAAAAACCAGCCAGAAGACACGATGGTATCCCTGATCATTGCCCAACGCATTGAAGAAATGGGCGATATTTTGCTGGACAGCAGCGAGGCGATTGTCTCTGCCAAGCTGGGGCAACCCATGCACCTGCAACGTTTCAAATCATTGGAAAACACCCTGAGCGACCTTGGGCTGATCGACCCTGAAGTACGCAGCATTGCAGAAACCAAATCGGGCAGCGGTATTTCTTCCATCTCAGGGACCAATAAAAAAGATAACGACTATGTTGCCATTTTCAAGGATGGCCGTAAGGACAAGCTCAAAGAAGAACGCGAAAGCGTGGAAAGCTGGCATGAAATTTACCCCGGCCTTGCCCCGCAAATCCTGTCCTATAAAAAGCAGGGCAAACATGCTTCCCTCTTGATTGAACATTTACCGGGCCGCACTTTCGAGCAATGCCTGCTGCAAGCAGACCAAACTGAATTTGAAAAGGCTTTAAAGCAACTAAGCAAAACATTGCGTTCTGTCTGGCGCGAAACCAAACGCAAAAAACAGCCCCGTGCCAACCATATGGGACAGTTGAACAAACGTCTCTCCAGCGTGTTTGAAGTTCATCCCCAGTTCAATCGCCCAGCGCAGAAAGTAGCCACCCATTCTTTGACATCCTTAAATAAACTGGTTGCCCAGACCAAAGAGCTTGAAGACAGTCTGGATGCCCCATTCAGCGTTTATATCCATGGGGATTTCAATCTGGACAACATTATTTTCGATACTGACAACAATAAAATCCGCTTCGTGGACCTGCATCGTTCCTGTTATCAGGATTATGTGCAGGATATCAGCGTGTTCATGGTTTCGAACTATCGTCTTCAAGTTTTCCAGACGGAAACACGCAAACGTATCCGCCAAAGCGCGCTGCATATGTATAAATTTGCCAGAGACTTTGCCCGCAAAAACGGGGATGAAACCTTTGAGCTGCGCCTCGCCATCGGGTTAGCGCGATCCTTCATCACCTCAACACGTTTTATACTGGATAGCGGGCTGGCTAAAGCCATGTTTTTGCGTGGCCTTTACATTATGGAAAGCCTTGCCCAACTGACACCGGCAAAAGCTGCAAAATACAAACCGCCTATAAAGGATCTGTTCCAATGACCCACCCCAAAATAGCCGTTATCGGCATTCCCGGAAAATGGTCCACCGAAGTTCTGGCGGATGCCCTTGAAGAAAAAACCGGCTTTCGCTGCGTGCTTAATATGGGAGATATCAGCGCAGACTTTGAGCGCAACACTCTGACTGCCGGTGATTTGGACTTAGCCGAACTGGACGGCGTTATCGTTAAAAAGATCAGTCAAATCTACAGCCCACAAACACTGGACCGCATTGAAATTTTGCGTCTGCTGGAACATCGCGGCATACGGGTCTTTTCCCCTGCTGAAACCATCATCCGCATGATTGACCGGCTGGCCTGCACCACCACATTACGCCTAGGGGATATCCCCATGCCGCCCACACGTGTGACTGAAAACATTGAAGATGCTTTTCAATCGGTGAAAGACTTTGGTGAAGCCGTGTTCAAACCGCTTTATTCCACCAAGGCCCGCGGCATGTGCGTAATCTCTGCCAACCAAAGCGATGAAACAATCAAGGCCGAAATTGAAGCCTTCAAAACTGAAAACCCGGTCATGTACATTCAGCAAAAGCAGGACCTTCAAGGACAAGACTATGGCATGGTGTTTTTAGGGGGGAAATACCTTGGCACCTATGCGCGTGTTTCCCAAAGCGACAGCTGGAATACGACCATCAACAGCGGTGGCAAATACGCCGCCTTTGAACCACCTCAAAGCACTATTGAAATGGCAACGCGCGCACAAGCTCTGTTCGGAATGGATTTCACCACTGTGGATGTTGCCGACACCCCTACAGGACCGATTATTTTTGAAGTTTCCGCCTTTGGCGGATTCAAGGGAGCAAAGGAAGGCATCGGCCTTGATGCCGCCGCCCTTTATGCCGATTACGCCATCAAGGAGGTCACAAAATGACAACCAGCCACGACATTGCCGCCAAGATACTGGATGGACGCACCTTATGTGATGGTGAAATCGTTCTCGACCTTGAAGGCTATAAACTTGCCCTTCGTTCTAACAGCGAAGCCCTTCTGGAAAAACTGGGCATCTATTTCGCCCATTGCCTTGGCACTGGTCCAGCACAGGTTCATATCATTGCCCTTGATTGTGAAACGCTTGATCTGGGCATTGAATTTACCGATTGGAAACGTGAACCCGGCAAAACAGGCCGTAAAGATGCCTATTATAACCTTGAAGACGGGCGACTGATTCAAAAGGTGCGCACAGGAATGGTTTTCCTACAAAGTGATGACCACCTCATTGCCGCAGGCCCAAGTCTTGCCAATGACAATCAGGTCATCAACTACGTCAATGCACAATATATGAACCACCTTCAGCAAAACGGGGCGCTGATCTGTCATGCCGCTGCACTGGTCGGGCCGAAAGGTACCTTGGGGCTGGCGGGCTTTTCTGGTGGGGGGAAATCCACTTTGATGCTGCATTTGATGGAGGAATCCCGGCTCGCTTATCTCACCAATGACCGCCTTTTCATTCAAGAGGGCCATGCTACCGGCATTCCCAAACTGCCGCGTGTCAACCCCGGCACCTTGATGAACAACGCAACACTTCGCGATATCCTGCCCGAAGAACGCAAGGCAGAACTTGAAAAGCTGCCTACCCATGAGCTTTGGGAAATTGAAGAAAAATATGATGTCTTTGTGGAAGACGTTTACGGTGAAGGAAAAATCAAGCCCAAGGCCGACTTGCAGGCATTTTTGATTTTGCATTGGTCGCGCACAGATGAAAGCCCCTGCACCATCAAGGCCGTTGATATTAACGAACGCAGAGACCTGCTGGGTGCCATCATGAAATCACCCGGGCCTTTCTATGTTGATGAAACGGGCCGTTTCTGGGAAGATGAAGATGAACATGATGAAGAAAAATATATCGCAGAACTGAATGGCATTACTGTCTATGAAGCCGCGGGCGGTGTTGATTTTAAAGCGGCTGAAGACTTTTGCCTGAAACTGTTATGCAACGGGGAAAAGGGATGATTGAACGTACGCTTTTGCTCCTGCGTCACGCACAGGCCTATAAAGACCACGATGATGGTGACCAAGCACGCGAGTTAAAGGACAAAGGCAAACGCAATGCCCAACGCATGGGTGTCTGGCTGGCCCAAAATCGGCTGGTCCCGCAACTTATTCTGTCTTCACCGGCAGAACGCGCCCATAACACCGCTGCAAAAACCATCAAGGCATCAGGTCATTCAAGTGCATTGATCGAAAAACGCCCGACCCTTTATTCCGGGGATAACGCCAAACTGACCCAAATGATCAAGGAAGTGCCGAATGACATCACCTGTTTGATGCTCGTCGGTCACAACCCGACACTTGAACTTTTAGCTACCGAACTCAGTCGGGATAAACTGCCCAAAACAAAAACAGGCAAGTATCTCCCTAAAGGCGCATTGTGTGTTTTAAAACTTGAAACCGACTGGGCACATCTGCAAGCTGGATGCGCCCGTCTAGACGGTATGGTTTATCCTAAAAAATTACCTGAATTCTTCCCCTTCCCTATGCCCTTTGGTAAAGAAAGAAGGGTGCGCCCAGCCTATTATTATCACCAGTCCTGTGTCATTCCCTATCGCATCAGTGCTGAAGGATTGGAAATTCTGATTGTCTCTTCCAGTTCACAAAAACACTGGGTGGTTCCCAAAGGCATCCATGACCCCGGCTTAAGTGCGCAGGCTTCTGCGGCACAAGAAGCCTTTGAAGAAGCCGGTGTGCGTGGGCGTGTGATTGAAACACCCCTCGGGCGCTATTCATACGAGAAATGGGAAAGTACCTGCACTGTGGAAGTTTTTGCCATGGAAGTTACCAAAGAGATTCCCGTGCAAAAATGGGAAGAAAGCCACCGCCAACGCCTGTGGGTCAGTGTTGAGGCTGCAATAGAACGTGTTAAAAACAAGGATCTGGCACAATTGATTTCCACCCTTCCCCCTTTCCTGCAAGGGCTGGAAACATGAGCCGTCGCCTTGCCATTTTGATCCGCCATGGCGATTATCACCAACGTAAAAATGTGCCCAGTGCCCTGCAACCTTTTGATCTGACAGAACAAGGATGTGATCAGGCACGCGAGGCTGTAAAAATGCTGCACGACCTGCAAGAAAACCACGAATGGGACATCCATCCGGTTATCCATAGCTCCAACCAGTTACGTGCCTGGGCAACAGCAAAAATTATCTGCGCCGGGCTGCGTGAAGCACAAAAGGTAGAAAGCTTTGATGAACTTAGTGAACGCAGTGTTGGCTGCGCTGCGAACCTTAGCGTTACAGAAATTGAAGAAATCCTGAAAATGGACCCTCGTTATGACAGCCCACCACCAGACTGGAAAGCCAACTCGCATTACTGTTTGCCATTTCAAGGCGCTGAGTCCCTTATGGAAGCAGGGAAAAGGGTGGGAGAACATTTGAGTGAAGCCCTGCATGATATGAATGTTGAACGCAACCAGACCTTGGCAAAAATATTTGTCGGGCATGGGGCAGCTATTCGCCATGCCGCACACCATTTGGGTATTCTTTCTTTTGAAGAAATCGCCAAACTAAGTATGTTCCATGCCCACCCTGTTGTACTTGAACTGCATCATGGCGGACGCTGGACCCATATCGCCGGAGACTGGAAAGTCCGTAGCCCAAAAGACGAATTCAAGGACTAAACCATGAGCCGACTGACTTCGACACGCCACATCCCCGCCTACCATGGCAAAAGCTATATCAATGCCAAACTGCCCCGCAAAGCGCGCGACTGGACGGAAGGTAATGACAAATCCATTGCCACCGATTGCACCAAGCCGAGGGAACTGGCACAAACCCTAAAAAAACTGAATAAAGAACAAGCATGGAGTTGGCCCAAACGGCCTGTATTCTTCTTTTCAGACCTCCATGGAGACCCGGAAGCCTTTGAAGCCTCTCTTGTGGCTTCCGGCGGCATTCGCAAGAACGGGCCAAACCAGTTTGATTTCACCCTCACTGCGCGCGGGCAAAAAGCAAATTTCATTATCGGTGGAGATTGTTTTGATAAAGGCCCCAGCAGTCTGAATTTATTGCGTGTCATCTACTGCCTTAAAAAACAGGGCGCACGGGTGCGCGTGCTGGCAGGCAACCACGATGTGCGCGTTCTTTTTGGTATGCAGGTTGTCGGAAAACATAAAACGTTAAGCAATGAGCATTTTTTCATTCGCACCGGGCAAAAGATCATCCCACTACTCAAGGAAGTGTGGGACGAATACCTTGCTGATGGGCAAGCTCTTAAAGGCGTGCCCAATAAGAAGAAATGCAAAAAGCGCCTTTACCCGCGTGAAAGCTGGTTTGAAGAATTCCCGGAAATGGCAGAAGGGCGCCTCAACCCCTATCAGGTCAAACGCGAACTGACGCGCATTCGAAAAAAGTACGATACGTTTGAAAGCAAGTGCCGACAAGCGGGCCTAAATCTGCGTCAGGTCTACGCTGCCGTTCAAAAATGGAAAGACCTTTTTCTTCAAAAAGATGGCGAATTCTATTGGCTTTTCAAGCTTATGCGTCTGTCATATCGCAATGGCTCCCTGCTGTTTATCCATGCAGGCCTTGATAACAAAACGGCAAAAGAACTCTCTCGCGTAGGGGTGAAGGACCTGAACAGACGTTTCAAGGCTGCCCTTTCAGGTGACCCTTTCGAATTTTATTATGGCCCGCTTTGCAATACGGTACGTACCAAATACCGCAATGTAGACCACCCTTTCACCCAGAAAGGAACACGCTACATCCGGAAATCCGGCATTGCCGCCATCATTCACGGGCATCGTAACCTGCACTATGGTCAACGCCTCGCCTTGCGTGCCGGTATGCTGAATTTTGAATGTGATGCAAGTCTGGACCGCCAGACGCGCGCCAAGGAAAAAGTCCGGGGCAGAGGTGCTGCCGTCACCATTATTGACCCCAAAGGGCATATTCTGGGCATTTCCAGTGATTACCCCCATGCCAAAATGTTTGACCCGGATGCCACCTTAAAGAAACTCACGGCCAACCCCGCCAAACGTAAAAAAGAGCAAAGCTGATGACAGATACAAACCGTTTTCGCCATGAATCCCTTCATGACACCAAGTCTATAGCCGACCTGTTAAAGGCCATTACCCAAGGTATTGCCAAGGGGAAGATTACGTTTCAGGATGATGACGCCGTTTTAAACCTGACCCCGGAAGGCATGTTACGCCTGAAAGTCACCGCCCAGCGCGAAGATGGTCAAAACAAGATTGATCTGAGAATTTCATGGCAGGAAGAAGTCGATCTTCCCAAGGGGAAAACATTGAAAATCACGTCAAAATAAACTTTTCCAATATATTTGAATAATCACTCAAATATATTTTCCTTCATACGATGGTAAGCTTGCAGAGCTTTGGTGCGTGACGTTTTCAAATCGACCATCGCGTTGGGATACGTTTTTCCCAGTTCCACACCGGCGTGAACCAACACGTCTTTCGGAGCTTTTTCAGGCTGATGAATATAACGTGCAGGTAACTTTGCCAGCTCCGGTACATATTGGCGAATATATTCACCTTGCGGGTCAAATTTCTCGCTTTGGGTTACCGGGTTGAAAATCCGGAAATAGGGTGCGGCATCGGCACCACAGCCAGCCACCCATTGCCAGCTTGCCCCATTATTGGCCAAATCGGCATCAAACAAACAGTCCCAAAACCAACGCGCCCCTTCCTGCCAATTGACACGCAGATTTTTCACCAGAAAAGAGGCCACGACCATACGCACACGGTTATGCATATATCCTGTTTGCCAAAGCTCGCGCATACCGGCATCTATCAAGGGGAAGCCTGTCATCCCTTTTTGCCAACGCTTCAAGGCCTCTTCATCTTCACACCAATCCATATGTTTAAAGGACGGGTTCAAAGGTTCATGAGACAAATCGTGATGATAATAAAGCAAACTATAGGAAAATTCCCGCCATGCCAGTTCAGAACAAAAATGATCCATATCCTGTTCAAGATGTTGGGCATGCGCTGCTGCGCACACCCGTTGCCAGACCTGATGCGGCGAAAGTTGCCCAAAATGCAAGTAGGGGGACAAACCCGACACATGGGTCTGCGCGGGAAAATCACGGCCCTGTTTATATCCCCTCGCCCCTTTCTTTAAAAACTTTTCCAACGCGCCATGTGCGCCTTGTTCTGATATATCCCAATATTTTACTATGGTAGAAGACCAGTTGGGTACTGTGGGCAACAGCCCCAATGAATCCAGCTTATCCTCCCCCTGCTCACAGGCAACAAAATCGATATCCCCTGAAGGCTCCAAAACGAAACGCGGTTCTTGTGCCCCAAAGCAGCCTTTACGATAAAAAGGGGTAAAAACCTTATAGGGACTGCCGTCTTTTTTATGAACCTGCCATGGCTCCCATAAAAGGGAATGATTAAAACTTTCAACCTCAAGCCCCAGCTTGCGCCATGTGTGTTTAATTTCTTTATCACGCACCATACGCCAAGGCTCATAACAGCGCCCCCAATAAAGGCCTGTTGCTTGTGTATCTTCAATCAGTTGAGATAAAACCCTCTTGGCATCCCCACGAAAAACGTGCAGATGCCCTTTAAGGGAATGGTCCAGATCGCGTAATGCATAGTAAAGCCATACGCGTGAAGCCGCCCCCATCCGGTTTTCTCCGGCATTTTCATCATCAAGAATATAGATCGGTAAGACAAGCCCCTTTTGAGCTGCCTGCACAAGCGCAGGATGATCCTGAACGCGTAAATCCTGACGAAACCAGACAATTTGCGGGGAAATCATGGAGGTTACTTTTTCTCCCACTGGGATTCTTGAAGGATACGACGGTAACTTTCTGAAACACTGAAACGCTTGCCATTTTTCAGGACGATTTCAAATGTCTCCGCAACGGGTTCTACGCGTTCAATGGCCTCTTTCAACACCCAATGGTCCAGATCAACTTTTGTTCCTTCAAAAAAGCGTAAATCATGAACCGCATCACTAAAACGATAAAGGATACGATCTTCACTTTTTTCACCGTAAACCCGAATGAAATGATCTTCCTCACTCACCGCCCAAACGACCGGCCCAATATCCTTTTTCAGACGCGCCATAAAGCGCGGAGGTTCTTTTTTTGCCTCATCCCTAGGGTGTAAATCTTTCTCTTGCGATTTTTTAAACCAAAACATACCCAAAAACTCTGTTTAATCGTGACCTGTTCGTTCCTATCTTTAGATATGGAGGCAGGTTTTCATTTTTACAGGGGCGGATTTTATTTTCAAGACATCAAGGATAGGGGGATTCCCTTAATCCAAATAGATGAAAAAGACCTATCCTTTTTCATTCCTTAATTTTCTTGCACGTAGATATGAGCGCGTTATCATACAACCTAAGAATAATAACAATATAATAACAGACATCTAGGAGGCACACCGTGAGCGATGCAATCAACACAGAGAGCTCAAGTGCTGGCTTTTTTCTCTGGTCAGAAGAAGAGCTATCTCTTCTTAAAAAACTTGGTGATCTTTTAACCCCTTCTCTTCCAAAAATATTTTCATCCTTTTATGATTATCTTGAAAGTGTAGATCATCTTAACAAAAAGCTTGAAGAAGGGGGCGGACGTGAAAAGCTACTTCAAGCGCAAATGCGGCACTGGAATCTTCTGTTCACAGGCATCAATACGGAAGAGTTTCGTAAAGAAACACGCGCCATCGGCTATGCCCATGACAAAATTGGCCTCAAACCGGACTGGTACCTCGGCGGCTATCAATTACTGCTATCCAATACACTTAATGAACTGCGACGTCTGGAAA
Source organism: Terasakiella sp. (assembly GCA_050297075.1). GTDB lineage: Bacteria > Pseudomonadota > Alphaproteobacteria > Rhodospirillales > Terasakiellaceae > Terasakiella. Next base: position 46,717 of record JBNKSC010000021.1, on the reverse strand, counting down.
AAAATGTAACGCAACGAGGTTCATATATTGATGTCTTTCTGAAAGCCCTGTTTTTTGATGTTGACCTGTCTTTGTCTTCATACGTTGAAATCGGTTCATCCAATATCATCAAGAACGAAATCCTGACCTTATCGGACATGCTGGAACGTGAAGCCACCAATACAATCGGTGAGGTGGCGCATAAATCAGCCAAATTCAACCAAATCTCAAAACAGGTTGCCAAACGTTCCACCGGCCTGCAATCCATTGTCAACGAGATGGCCGAAATGACCTCCCAGTTTTCACAGGATGTCCAACAAATTGCAGAATTGAGCAACAGCCTGAAAGAACTGAGTGAAACAATCGGTACGCAAGTTGGTGAAACATCGCGTGCCACCCATGCCGTTTTACAATTAAGTCAGGAAGCCTCCTCTGCCGTTGACAGATTGAACGGGGCAACAGACCAAATCACCGGTGTTGTCACGCTTATCAAAGACATCGCTGCACAAACCAAAATGCTTTCTCTGAACGCAACCATTGAAGCAGCCCGTGCGGGGGAATACGGCAAAGGCTTTGCCGTTGTCGCACAGGAAGTCAAGGGACTGGCCGGACAAACGGAAAACAGTATCATTCAGGTTTCTACGCATTCCAGCGATATTGCATGTGAAGCAGGCACCACGACCAAAAACATCACCGATATTGAAAGCGCCATCAACCAGATGTCAGCCATGGCAGGCGAAATCACCCATGCCGTAGATGATCAACTGACCTCGACACAAGAAATTTCCGGCAAGATGTCAGAAGCCGTCACCAAATCAACCCATGTTGCCAACAATATGAGTTTCATTCAGGAACAGGCAGAGGAAAATCTGCAATCTTCCATGTCACTTGCATCCATTTCGCAAATGTTGACCAAGGATATGGAAACGCTGCGTGAACGTATTCTCAGCATTGTAGGAACCTCAACAGTTAAAGAAGACCATATCCGGGTTCCGGTTGCACTGGATGCTTTGCTCATCAACAACAATAAAAAGCTGCCCTGTAAAATCATTGATCTTTCCCTTGCCGGGCTGATGCTGAGCTTTGAAGATGAAAGCATTTGCAACAACATCCCCATGGGGTCTTCCATGGAAATCGAATTTGACCTGTTAGGTTTGTGTGAATGCAGAACCCTGATGCCTTCTGAAAGCTTGTTACATATCCAACTGACCAACCTTCTGGACAGGGATACACATATTTTAAGGGAATATGCTGAAAGCATCATGGCAAAAGATTCCCGTTATGGCGCAATCTGTCAGGATGTGGCCAACCAGATTCAGCATCTTTTCAATCAGTCAATCCATCAGGGCAACATTTCAAAAGATGACCTCCTGGATGAGGATTATCAGCCGATAGAAGGTACCATCCCCCAACAATATATGAGCAGGTTTGTTGAGTTCACAGACCATAACTTGCAGCAGATGATTGACAAGGTTCTGGAAGACAATCCGGAAATTTTATTGTGCTGCCCCACCGATAAAAACGGCTACATCGGCACGCACAACAGTGTGTATTCCAAACCGCAAAAGCCGGATGATGAAGTCTGGAATACGGGAAATTGCCGCAACCGTCGAATTTTCGATGACAAAGCGGGCCTGCTGGCTGCGCACAACAAGGAAGCCACCTTCACCCAGACCTACAAGCGTGATATGGGCGGTGGAAAAACTGTTTATCTAAAGGAAGTCGACTGTCCAATTTTTGTTGAAGCCGACTTGGGGAAAGAACATTGGGGCAATCTACGCATCGGGTATAAGGCGTAGATTGCACCCCTGCCCTTCGTCTCATCCCCCATTGATTTTTTTCATCAGGAAAACAAGAAGACCCGCGACGACCACAATCGTCAATGCAACACCGCCAATACCATAATAGCCGATGACATCCATAACACTCACTCCTGTCATATGTAATGAACAGGAGGAGCATGACAACCCTTAGAGGGTCGGTCATTGACTTGCATCAATTTTAAGCGGTTAATTCTCTTGTGCAATCATTCCCAGACGCTCAAGGTCCGCCTGAAAATGATTTTTCCCCAGATCTTTTAATGATCCGTCCCGCTTGAACTCCGCAATAATGCGGGATGCCGTTTCCGTCGTCACCCCCAAAATAGCCCCCAAATCTTCACGGCTGAAGAGATGACAACTTTTATCCTGTTTATCGGACAAACCAATCACCAGACGCGCCACACGCGACTTCGAACTGCCCGTAGACAGATTGGTCAACCAGGCATCAGCCTGACGTACAGCCGTATGCCAACGTGAAAGCAACTGACGGTGAATACGCGGTGTTTCCTGATTGAGGCGATCAACGACCTCACGCGGGATTTGACATAATTCCGCATCTCGCAACACCGTGGCATAATGTTCATATGTCGGGTTCACCAGAACTTCCAAACCGGCAACATCGCCGGTGCGTAACAACCTGACGATACGTTGCCCGCCATCGGGTAAAAAATGGGTGAGCTTGATCACGCCGCTACGCACGGTGTACAGGTAACGACCATCTTCGCCTTCTGAATAAAGGCTCTCCCCCTCATGACAGGCTATTTCTGCAATGGGCTGATGGATCAGTTCAAAATCGCGATGTTCCAAATCTGCGAATAATGCGAGATGGCGAATACCACAGTTTTGACAGGCAGAAACACCTTTCCAAGCATTCGCAATCGCCTTTTTTTCCAAGGCTTTTCCCCTTAACAGAATTCAGCAAAAACATGTCATCAGCTGACAATTAAACCAGAACAGAGAATGTTTTCAATTTAAATTTTGTCTTTTTACCAAACACATCGGCAACTCACTTGCAGAACTTCAAAAAGCATATAAATTCAAGATCAAGGAAGTGCATCAGGAACAGAACATGCCAATGCCGCACAATAACATCATTTCATGGTTGCTGCATGAAGGATGGCAAATAGAAGATCATCAACTTTTCACACGCCAACTGGCGAATGCTTTTTTACAGGCTGGCGTTGAAGTTTCACGCATTCGTCTTGCCATTCGTTTGCTTCACCCGCAAGTCATGGGGTTCAGCTATACATGGGATGATCAAAAAGACGAAATAGAATTTTTTCAACCTGCACATCACATGCGCGAAAGCGATTTCTATCGCAACAGCCCTTTTGCCGCCCTGTTTGAAGATGGAGCAGGCGGCATAAGGCGCCCTTTGCATTCGCCTTACTGTCAAATGGATTACCCTGTCCTTCGTGACCTGAAGGAAGAAGGTTTCACCGACTATGTGTGCATGCCGCTTGACTTTTCCGATGGCAGACGCAGTGCCATCACATTGGCCAGCAGGCAGGAAAGCGGGTTTTCGACAAAAGACCTGACACTCATTTATGACAGTCTGCCCGCTCTGGCCCGCATCGTTGAAAACTTCGCCCTGAAACATATGGCCAATGTATTGCTGGAAACATATCTTGGGCAGGAAACAGGTCGCCAAGTCCTCAGCGGCCACGTCAAACGAGGTGACGGTAAACAAATCCGCGCCATCATCTGGTTTTCGGACCTGCGCCAATCCACCACTTTGGCAGAAAATATGAAAAGCGATGATTTCCTTGACCTTCTAAATGATTATTTCGACTGTATGGCCGGGGCCGTACTGGATAATGGTGGAGAGGTTTTGCGTTATATCGGGGACGCGGTCCTTGCTATTTTTGAGGTTGGCCCCACTGACTGTTGCGAAACCACCCATAAAGCAGCCTTAAACGCCGAACGTGCCGCCCGCGAAGCGTTAAAACGCCTGACAAACATGAACATCAAACAACGTCATAAAGGCAAACCGGCAATCCGCTGTGGAATCGGCCTGCACGTTGGTGATGTCATGTATGTCAATATCGGCACCCATAAACGGCTTGAATTTTCCGTCATCGGATCATCTGCAAATGAGGCATCCAGACTGGAAAGCATGACCAAGGAATTAAAGGTTCCTCTTGTTGTCTCCCGTCAATTCAGAGACCTGCATGGCGGCCAATGGACATCTCTTGGAGAACATGAACTAAAGGGATTTGAACAACCACGAGAACTCTTTACCCTTGCTTCCTGACAAAATCTTATTTTGCTTTGGATATCTCATCGTTAAAGATATAAGATGCAAAGCTCAAAACCATAAAAGCATAGGGAGCTAAAGGGGTTGAAAACGCATCGTATTGCCAACATTGTTGTTGCCTCAACGAATAGCCAGTTGACAGATGATTTCGCAGAGAAACTGGGAAAAGACAAATACCATGTTGCCTCCCTTCAGCCGAAAGATCTGGAAGAAAAAACAGCAACCTTTCACCCGGACCTGATTTGTATTGATGTCAGTTGTGATGATTTTGACGGCTATCAAGCCATTGAAAACCTCAAAAACAACCCTCAGACGGAATTCATACCGATTGTTGCCCTCGCAGCAGAAAAATCCACCGAGATTTACGAGCGGGCCATTGAATCCCGTGCGGATGACATTTTCATCCACACCTTCGACATTCAAGAATTTTATAATCACATTGGCCCCTTACTGCGCCTTTCTACCATGTTCAGTGAACTGGAAGGCCGTCTTACGATGGCAAAAGGAATACAGGCTGATATCCAGAATGATATCGACCTGCAAAGTGAACGCCCTTACCGGATTCTTTTGATTGCCCCCAAACCCGGTGATAAAGCCAATATTGAAACAGTGCTTGAAGGGCATTGTGACATAGAAATCTGCGATGATATTTTCCGCATTGAAGACCTGCTTTCCTATGACACATATGATGCGCTGATCTGTAATCTGGAAAATGACCGCATCGAAAGTATTCTAAGTCTGGCGGCACGCATTCGCAATAACCCCCGCCTGTTTAACCTACCCCTTCTGGTCCTGAGTGAAAATGACCTTCAAGACCGGATGGAAGCCTATCGCAGAGGTGTGACCCGTATTGTAAGTCGCCCGCTTAATCAGGCTTCTTTGCGCGCAAAAATCAAAATGCTGGTGAGACGCCAACGCCTGCGATGGGCTGTAAAACGTATCATGGATACAACGCATACCAAACAGACGCAGGATGAAGAAACACAAGCCTATGCCAAAGAGTTTTTCGATAAAAACCTGAAACGCCAGATCGAAAATGCGCATAAATGGAAAAAACACCTCACGGTTATCTGTATCACCATTTCAAATTTCAAAGACATCGAAGAAAAATTCAATTCGGATGCTGCCAACACCTTGTTGCTGCAAGTTCAACAATGGATCAGCAATCTGACCCGCGTAGAAGACCTGATCGGGCGCACTGGCGAAAATGAATTTTGTATCTCTTTACCAGATACCCCGGTTGAAGAGGCACAGATTGTCATGCATCGTATCGCAGGTATCCTCAGTTATACAGACTTTGCCGTTGAAGATATTTTCCAACCCTTGAGCGTATGGGTTGAAACAGGCCTTGCGTCCCTTGGCACAGATGACAATATGGAAAGTCTGTTAAAACGTGCCCATGAGAAAATGGAATAATCACAAAGAAGAATAAGCCATGTATCTAGATATTTACTTTGATACCATTTGCCCTTGGTGCCTCATCGGTAAAAAACGTTTGGATCAGGCTTTAAAAACCCGCACACACGTTTCCCTTAAAGTGCGTTGGAAACCTTTTTTGCTCAACCCGAACATGGGGCCAAACGGCATGGACCGTCAGGTCTATCTCGAACAGAAATTCGGTGGGCCAACCCGTGCCAAACGGGTCTATGATGCCATTGCTCAAACCGGATACGACAATGACATTAATTTTCGTTTTGATAAAATAAAATACACCCCCAATTCTGTTGATAGCCACCGTCTGGTTGCTTATTCGACACGCTTTAATCTGGAAGCCAAGCTTGTACAGCGTTTTTTCAGCGCCTTTTTTATGGAAGGGGAAAACCTCGGTGACCCGCTCATCCTTGCTGAATTGGCAGAAGAAATCGGTCTTGATAAAAAAGACTGCCTGCAATTTTTGCAAAGCGATGAACTGCGCGATATCGTCATCCAGTCCGACAGGGAAGCACGCGAACTGGGCGTGCACGGTGTCCCTGCTTTTGTTGCGCGCGACCGCTATGTCATTTCCGGGGCTCAGGAAGCCAAAATTCTGGGAAAATTCATTGATACAGCGTGGAACGGCTGAGTTAACTGGCTTTCGCCATCTCCCCCAGATCCGCCAACAATTTCTTCACCCCACCGAGCCGTGCGTTTAAATCATCCCATCGGCGCATAAAGACAAGACAATGGTCCGGGCGCATTTTTGCCGTTCCGGACTGCGCCATCAGGAAACGCACAAGCCCATCGGGGTTGGGGAACTCGTTATTGCGGAATTTGACCACTGCCCCTTTGGGGCCCGCATCGATTTTTTCAATCTGCGCCTCACGACACAGGCGTTTCATATTCACCGTATCGAGCAGGTTTTCCACCTCACCGGGCAGGGAGCCGAAACGATCCACCAGTTCTGCGGCGAACTGGTCTAGTTCCTGTGCACTTTTCAAGCCGGAAACCCGGCGATAGAGTTCCATACGAACATTTAAATCTGCAATATAACTTTCCGGGATCAAGACAGGCAGGCCAATGCCGATCTGCGGGCTCCAGTCATGTTCTCCGGATTCTTCCTCACCGCCGCCTTTGGCTTCGGCAACCGCTTCTTCCAGCATCTGCTGATAAAGCTCAATCCCGACTTCCTTGATATGACCGGATTGTTCATCGCCTAGCAGGTTCCCTGCCCCGCGAATATCAAGGTCATGGCTTGCCAATGTAAAGCCTGCGCCTAAACTATCCAGCGTTTGCATCACTTCAAGGCGCTTTTCCGCCGTTTTGGAAATCTTCTGTCCCGGCGGGAGTGTCAAATAGGCATAAGCCCGCGTTTTGGAACGCCCGACCCGGCCACGCAACTGATAAAGCTGTGCCAAACCAAACATATCGGCGCGGTGGATAAAGATGGTATTGACCGAAGGCAAATCAAGGCCGGACTCAACAATATTGGTCGCCAGCAAAATATCATATTGTTTTTCGGAAAATGCCGTCATGACATCTTCCAGTTCCGCCGGTTTCATGCGCCCATGTGCCAAGGCGATTTTGGCATCCGGCACCAGTTCATGCACTTCACCGGACACTTTATCCAGATCAGCCAGACGCGGGCAGACATAAAAACATTGCCCGCCGCGGAAACGTTCGCGTTGAATGGCTTCACGCACCACGACAGGGTCAAAGGGCATGACAAAGGTGCGCACCGCCAAACGGTCCACCGGCGGCGTGGCAATCAGGCTCATTTCCTTCACGCCCGTCAGCGCCATTTGCAAAGTTCGCGGAATGGGCGTAGCTGTCAGGGTCAGCACATGCACATCGGCTTTCAGCTTTTTAAGCTGTTCCTTGTGGGTTACGCCAAAGTGCTGTTCTTCATCAATGATCAAAAGGCCCAGACGTTTGAATTTGACATTCTTTGCCAGCAACGCATGGGTGCCGACCACGATATCAACGGTGCCATCATGCATTTCTTCCTTGATCCGCTTGGCCTGCGTGCTTGTCACAAGACGGGAAAGCTGCTGAATGCGTATCGGAAAATGCTTAAAACGTTCCACAAAGTTGTTGTAATGCTGGCGGGCTAAAAGTGTTGTTGGCACCACAACGGCGACCTGCATGCCACTCATGGCTGCAACAAAAGCTGCACGCAATGCAACTTCGGTTTTGCCAAAGCCTACATCACCACACACGAGACGGTCCATCGGGCGACCACTGTTCAAATCCCCAATGGCTTCGCCAATCGCGCGAAGCTGGTCATCGGTTTCCACGTAGGGGAACTGGGTGCAGAATTCGTCATAAAGCCCATCCGGCGGGGCCATGGCTTCACCTTTGCGCAATTCACGCGCAGCAGCGACTTTAATCAACTGCTCAGCCATATCCTTGACGCGTTCCTTGAGTTTGGATTTACGTGCCTGCCAAGCCACACCGCCCAGCTTATCCAGCGTTGCCGCCCCTTGATCCGAGCCAAAACGGGAAAGAAGTTCAATATTTTCCACCGGCAGAAACAGCTTGTCCCCGCCATCATAAACCAGAATCAAACAATCGTGCGGGGCACCGGCGGCATCAATGGTTTCCAAGCCTTCAAAACGTCCAATGCCATGATCAAGGTGCACAACCAAGTCACCTTCGTTCAGGCTTGAAGCTTCGGCAATAAAGTTTTCCGCACGCAAACGCCGCCGTGCCGGGCGCACCATACGGTCCCCCAAAATATCCTGTTCGGAAAGGACCGTCAGCCCCTCAAAAGCAAACCCATGTTCCAGCCCCAGCACAACAAGGGCAACCCCGTTTTTAGGCAGACGTTCCACATCACCAAAACCGCCAACAGCAGCCAGACCCGGTACATTGTGTTCCTTAAGCACCGTCATCAAACGATCACGTGACCCGTCTGAATAAGCTGCAACAATCACGCGTTGCCCGACCTGCTGTTCAGCCACAATATACTGGCGCACCGCGTCATAGACATTGGCATTCGGGTTTGCCCGTGCTTCGGCAAAATCAAGGCAGCGCCGCCCTTCCCCGTCAATCACGCCGTCACTTTCAGGCATAACAAAGGGGTTCAGGATGCCGCGCCCATAATCCGCCAAACGGCCTGTCCAATCTTCCTCATTCAAATACAGCAGATCAGGATCAATCGGGTTATAGGGGGCTTCCCCGCTCATGCCTGCATCCGCAACTTCAGCACGGGCCTGATAATAGTCCTCAATCATTTCAAGGCGGGAATCCCGTGCCTCCTCAATCTGATGATCCAGCACCAATTTGGCCTGTTTTGGCAAATAATCCAGCAGGCAGGCCATGCTTTCATGAAACAAGGGTAACCAATGTTCCACCCCCATGGGGCGACGACCTTCAGAAACCGCATCATAAAGCGGGTCTTTGGCTGCTTTTGCACCGAATATCTTGCGGAATTCTGTGCGGAAGCGCGAAATGGCATCTTCCCCCATCGGCAATTCACTGACGGGTTTGAGCAGAAAATCTTTTTGCTGTTCCAACGTGCGCTGTGTCACCGGGTCAAAGCTGCGCACTGCGGCAACTTCATCCCATTCCAGATCAAGGCGCAACGGGTTATCATGCCCCGGCGCAAAAACATCCACGATATCACCGCGCACGGCATATTCGCCCGGTTCCATCACCGTTTCACTGCGCTGAAACCCATTCTTTTCCAGAAACTCAATCAGGTCTTCGCGCTGAATTTCATCCCCTACCTTTGCGGCAAAAACAGCATCTTTAAAACTGTCACGCCCCGGAACTTTTTGTAAAAAGGCCGCCACTGTGGTCAGAACCAAACGGGATTTTTCGCGTTTAACCGTCAGACGAGTCAGCGCATCTACACGTTGGCCAACAATATCAGCCTGCGGAGAAACCCGGTCATAGGGCAAACAATCCCACGCCGGAAACTGAATAATTTCAAGGTCCGGATAGAAAAACGAAACCGCCTGCGCTGTGCGCACCATTTTGGCATCATCTGTCGTAACAAACAGCACATCGCCATGCTGTTTTGCCAGATAGCCCAGTACAACACTGTCGTAACCTTCCGGCACACCGGCATAAGTAAGCTGGCCAGAGGTAGGCAAAGCAGTCAAAGAAAGTTTCATTATCAGTCCGTTATTTACTGAGCTTCGATATATTCCTGACATTCGCGCAATTTTGCCAGAACGCTATTGTCAAAACGTGCGGGAACTTCAAGCTTGCCGGTGATCCACTTGAAAATATCAAGGTCATTTTCTTCCAGCAACTCTTCGAACTGTTCGACCTCAACCTCTGTCAGATCATTGAGGTAGCGTTCGGCAAAACGGGCGAAAATCACATCGTTTTCATGCATTCCCATATATTTACACTTGTGCTGTAAACGTTTAAGTCTTGCTTGCATAAGAACACCATTTGCCAGATGAGAAAATTTGCTTAGGATATAGCGCCCTTTTCACCAATTGTCATGGCCTAAAGCATGCGCCCCGAAATATTGTTTCCCCTGTTCCGCCCCATCACCGTCCTGCCCGGTGTGGGCCCGCGTATTTCCAAATTGCTGGAAAAAATAACCGGGGAACATATTGTCGATGTGCTCTGGCATCTGCCGACAAATTTTGTTGATCGCCGCTTTTCACCAAAAATTTCGGAAGCACCGGACCATACTGTCGTCACCATGGAAGTTACGGTTGCCCGGCATTACCCGTCACGCAACAGGCGCAGCCCCTACAAGGTTTCCTGTTTTGATGAAACTGGCCATATGGACCTTGTCTTTTTCAATGCGCGCAAGGATTACCTGGAAAAACAGCTCCCTGTCGGGGAAACCCGCATCATCAGCGGTACGGTTGAACATTTTAACGGCCATTTACAAATGACCCACCCGGACCGGATCGGCACGGTTGAAGAAAAAGAAGCCATTCAAACAATTGACCCGGTTTATCCGCTAACCGCAGGCATCACCAATAAAATGATGGGTAAAACCATTGCTGCCGCCCTGAAAGAAACAGCCCCTATGGAAGAATGGCTGGATCAATCCCTAAAAAGCCGCCACAACTGGCCGGACTGGCAAGAGGCACTGATTGCCGCCCATCACCCCAAGGAAGAAGAAGACCTTTTTGCCGATACCCCGGCGCGTCAACGCCTTGCCTATGATGAACTTTTGGCAAATCAGCTTGCCCTGGCACTGGTGCGCCGCACAGTGCGCCGCGCAGCCGGAAGGCGCATCAGCGGGGATGGCCGCTTGCGCACTCAGGTCCGCAATGCCCTGCCCTTTTCCCTGACCAATTCACAAGAAGAAGCCTTGAGCGAAATTATACAGGATATGGCCGAACCTTTGCGCATGCTGCGCCTGTTACAAGGTGATGTAGGCAGCGGAAAAACAGTCGTCGCCTTACTGACAGCCCTTTGTGCCATTGAAGCGGGCATGCAGGCCGTCATTATGGCCCCGACCGAAATTCTGGCGCGCCAGCATCTGGAAACGATTGAACCTTTGCTGGCCAATACCCCCATTACACCAGTTCTGCTGACCGGGCGCGACAAGGGTAAAAAACGCGAAGCCATTCTGGAACGTATCGCTACTGGGGAAGCCCAGCTTGCCATCGGCACCCATGCCCTGTTTCAAGACGATGTGGAATTTGCCAATCTCGGCCTTGCCGTAATTGACGAACAACACCGCTTCGGGGTGCATCAACGCCTTGCACTGGCCGCTAAAGGCCAGCATGTGGATGTACTGGTCATGACGGCCACACCGATCCCACGCACCCTGATGCTAACAGCATATGGCGATATGGATGTTTCACGCCTGCTGGAAAAACCGGCTGGACGTAAACCGGTGGATACCCGCGTCATGCCGCTTGCCAAACTGGAAGAAGTCGCCCATGGCATCGGCCGCATGGTTGAAAAAGGCGCACGCGTTTACTGGGTCTGCCCGCTGGTGGAAGAAAGCGATAAAATTGAAATCGCTGCTGCCGAAGAACGCTATGAACATTTGCAAGGCCTCTATGGGGAACGCGTGGGGCTTGTACATGGCAAAATGAAGGGCACGGAAAAAGACAAGGTGATGGCTGCCTTTGCAGCAGGTGAAATCGATATGCTGGTCGCCACAACCGTAATCGAGGTCGGCGTCAACGTACCGGAAGCCACCGTCATGGTGGTGGAACATGCCGAACGTTTCGGCCTTGCCCAGCTTCACCAACTGCGCGGGCGCATCGGGCGGGGGCTGGATGCCTCCACCTGCCTGTTGCTCTATGGTACGCCTTTATCTGAAAACGGGCAGGCCCGGCTGAAAATCATGCGTGAAACCGAAGATGGTTTTATCATTGCTGAAGAAGATTTGCGCCTGCGCGGTGCCGGTGAAGTGCTGGGTACCCGCCAAAGCGGCTTGCCCGAATTCAGGCTTGCCCAACTACCTGCCCATGAAGACCTGCTGGCAACCGCACGCGATGATGTCAAACTCATTTTAGAAAGTGACCCGGAACTGCAAAGCCCACGCGGCCAAGCATTGCGCACCCTGCTTTATCTTTTTGAAGAGGATGCTACAGTTGGTTATCTAAGATCTGGTTGAGCTTGTTCAGGTCAAATTCTTCATCATCAAGATTTCGGCAGATATATTCTGTATTCGGCCACCATAAAGGATCCACCTTACCGGGATCACCGCGATACATAATCACAGTTTTTGTGCCTACGGCTTGAGCCAAGCGTGTGGGGGCCGAGGCCACGCCCACAACAAAATCCAAAGTTTTAACCAAAGCTGCGGTCTGATCAATATCATGGAATTGATCCAAGCTTGGCGGTTCGTGAATGACAATTCCGTGTTGATCACCCAGTTGCTGTAATTCCTCAGCAGCGTCTTTGTAATAGAGGTTGACGAACACCCGCCCTTCCTGCTTCAAAACATCTGAAAATGCACCAGATAAATCAAGCCCCTCATGAATGCGTTTACGGCTCACTGCCCCACTTTTCCAGCACAGACCAATCTTTGCCCCTTCACCTAATCCCGACAGCCAATCTTGCCATTTCTGAACCTGTTCATAATCCACAGATAAAAAGCACGGTTTCGTCTGTGTAAAACTTTCCAGACTAGGGCGAAGATAACGCGCCAACGCCCCGATGGGGCTATGGTAATCATAAATCTCTTTGCGTTTCTTACGGCGGCCATAAACATTGAAAGTGGGAAAAGTGCGGGAGAATAAAGGCACCAGCTTTTCGTCACATTCCAGATCAACCTGTTCGAGGCTAACCGGCAGATCCCGTAACATAGAGGCAAAACTAAGCTGATCGCCAATCCCCTGCTCCGCCCAAATCAGCAGTTTTTTACCCGTCAAGTCTTCGCCGCGCCAGAATGGCCCGTCTGGGCGATCCAGCAACTGAGGAAAACGCGCTTCCAGACGATACCAGGCTTCTGGCAAATCCCGGCCCAATTTACATAGCATACCGCCAGATTTACCATAGGCCTCCACAAACTGAGGATTGGCCTGTATGGCCTTATCATAGGCAATCAACGCTTTTTCAAAGTCCTGCATCTGATCATAAAGCAGACCTTCACCAAAAAACGTCACAGGCTCGTTGGGGTATAGACGCTTTAATGTCTCAAGAGCATGGCGGGCTTTTTCAAACTCACCTTCCTGTGCGTAATATTGCTGAAGATGGGCCAAGGCAAATAAGTTGTGAGGATCTAACCTCAGAATTTCCTCAAGATGTTTTTCAGTTTCAAGCCCTCCAGATACCTGATCAAATTTTGCTTTTTCAATAAGAGCGGGTAGATGTTCAGGCGACTTTTTCAGAAAATCATCAATGCGTTTTTGATATTTCTCACGTTTATCATTATGAAAGTCAATCCGAGCCAACAAACGTGTTGCCATCCAGTCATCTGCATTTACTTTCAAGCGTCCCATCAACAAACGCCGGGCTTCGCCTTCGCGGCCAAATTGACGCAGAGACTGTATTGTTTTTTCAAGTAAGTTTTCAGCCTTTGGAAACAAGTCACAGCCCAACACCAACAAATCGCAAGCTTTCTTGCCCATTCCTTGATCAACAAGAGCATCAACAGCCAGCATTAAAGGGGCGTCCGAAAAATGTCCGCTTTCAACTTGTGCTGCAAAAGCCTGCCATTGCGGATGGGTGCACTTGCGTGAGATGACGGCACAAAGATTCTGGTATTTTTTAAACTGTTTGGACACTTAGGTTTTGTCCGTATGTTTGGAAACCAATACTGGCGAGCCTTCTTTCTCTCGCAAGACATCAACATCTTCATATATTTTTGCCGATGTCTGGGCATGTTTTTGTTCTTCTTGCGGGCGCGTATCAGGCGGGGTTACGATCCCACCGGAAATCACCATTTTGACCGCTTGCTCAACCGTCATATTTAACGGTACCAAATCCCCTTTGGGGACAAAAAGAAGAAAACCGGATGTGGGGTTCGGTGTGGTCGGCAAAAAGATATTAACGCATTCTTCTTCCGTCAGGTTCTGCACCTCGCCCTTGGTGGTTCCGGTAATAAAACCAATGGCCCAAATGCCACGGCGGGGATATTCAATCAGAACGGCTTCGCGAAAAGCTTGTGATTTATGTGCAAGAACCGTCTCAAAAATCTGTTTCGTTGCACTATAAACACCACTTAAAACGGGCATACGCTGCATGATGCTTTCACTCAGGCGAACAAAAAACTTGCCGAGGAATCCGGCTGTCAACATGCCGACCAGCGTCAGCCCGACAATAACAATCAACAAACCCAGCCCCGGTACGGTAAAGGGCAAATAGGTTTCCGGATTATAGGCATGTGGAATCAGCGGTGTGACTTTTTGGTCAACAAAGTCAATAAACAGCCATGCCAATAAAATTGTGATAGAAATAGGGGCTGTCACCAGAATGCCGGTTAGAAAATAAGCACGCAACCTTCCCCCAACCGTCAGGCCTGAAACGGGTTTTGTTGGTTCTTTTGTTTTTTCATCCGTCATAGACATTCATTCCAGTCTTCTATCATTCGGGTCTGCATGGTATAATCTTTGTCTGTAATTAAAAAGAACGAAATGTGGCTGTTATGAAAAATTGGGTTGTACAATACGTTTATCAAACAGACAAAGATGAAAATGGCATCTCCATTTTGCATGTTCAGGCTGAAACGCTTGAGGAAGCCAAAGAAATAGCCGTTCAAAAGGCAGCCGCAGAAGAATATATATTCACCGTACACCCCCAATCAGATGAACAATTTCTCGGAAATGTGCGCCATCAGGCCAACATGCTGGTTGGTAAAGGCGAACATGGCGAAAACCTGATTGAAGATTAGCTTTTATATTTAGCCAGTTCCTGCCCCATACGGCGGATATTTTTCACAAAAATATTGATTAATCCACGCATGAACGGATCAGCCTTTGCAAGTTTGGTCACAAAGGTGTCACGGGTCACAACAACCAGCGTTGTTTGCTGAACAGAACGCGCTGCCGCCATACGCGGTGCATTGTCAATCAACGCCATTTCCCCGAAAATACCGCCTTTATTGATGGTTCCAAGGACGACTTCCCTACCGTCAATCACCTTGAAAATTTCCACCATTCCGCGCTCCACAATGTAAGCGCGGTCCCCCGGGTCCCCTTCTTTAAAGATTTTGTCCCCGGCATAAAAGACTTTGCGTTCAATAAAACGTTTAGAGGCTTGACCTGCCATGCATTTGACCTTTTAGACTTAAAATGCAGTTTTCATAGTACTTATTTATTCTCTATTTTCATTCTAGTCTAATGAAAACCATTAAAAAATCAACTTAAGCTCAAGGAAATAACAATGCGCACCTATCCAACACGTCCCTGGGTCGGGATTGGCATCGTTGTCCATAAGGACGATAAAATTCTGCTCATTAAACGGGCAAAAGCGCCAAACATGGGGCAATGGAGCCTGCCCGGTGGCGCTCAAAATATCGGTGAAACGGTTTTTGAAGGAGCGATACGCGAAGTTCTTGAAGAAACGGGAATCGCAACACAGGATCATCGCTTTCTTGACGTTGTCGATTCCATTCATAAAGACACACAAGGTAAAATCGAATTTCACTATACCTTGATTGAAATTTCCTGCCTTTATAAACATGGCACACTTTGCGCACAGGACGATGCCAGTGATGCCCGCTGGGTTTCAAAAGACCAATTGGCCGAATATAATCTCTGGCATGAAACCCAACGGATTATCGAAAAATCCTATCTTTCGCGGAAGGCTTCATTAACCGAAGCATAAACCGGCTTCAGCAGATATTGTAGCAATGTCTTTTTGCCTGTTGTCACATCAGCTTGCACAGTCATCCCCGGCATAACCCTATTGCTGGACGGATCATATCCGACATAGCTGCGATCCAGCGCTATCAGCCCTTTATAGTAGGGTTCTTCCTTTTCATTCATAAATGTTGTTGCTGAAATCGAGGTCAACTCCCCCGTAATCCCGCCATAACGGGCAAAATCAAAACTGGTGATTTTAACCGTCACTGGTTGGCCCAGCCTCATGTGCCCAACATCTTTTGTGGTAATTTTTGTTTCGACAATTAATTCCTTATCAAGGGGCACAATATCGGTAATCACGGCACCAGGCGCCAAAACACCACCCACTGTCGTTGCCTTTAACCCTTTTACGATACCGTGAACGGGTGCCTTTACCTCAAGACGGCGCACGCGGTCTTCCAGTTTGGCAATGGCTTCACGCACCTGCGCAAGTTCAGCCGTTACAGAGCCCATTTCCTGTAAGGCCTGTTCTTTGGCCTTGGCAATATCCTGTGCAAGACGGCTTTGTGCTTCCTTGCTTGCCTCCATCGCCATGAGCTTTTCCTTGACGATTTTATTGACATCCCCAAGGGACTGGTTGGCTTCGCGTTTAAGGTCCAAATAAACAACCTTTGACGTCAGCCCCTGCTTATAAAGCTTCTCACGCATCCTCAAATCATCTTCAACGATTTTCAAATGCCTGCGTAATGTGTTTTCCTGTTCGTTCAGAACTTGTAATTCTGTGTTGGATTGTTCAATCTGATTGGCAAGAACCTGTCGGCTGCTTTCCTGTGCACCTGTTTGCACACGATAAATATCCATCTGGTCTTCTGCCATACTGGCATAGTCTTTACCAACAATGGAAAAATCCGGTTCCCGGTCCATACCAATAGCACGGAGTCTTTCTGCTTGCAGCAAAAGAGAGGCGCGTCTTGCCTGCATTTGTGCACGTTCAGAATAGACTTGTGCCGGGTCCAGTTTGATCAGGGTATCACCAGCCTGAACAATTTGCCCTTCCTGTACCAGAATTTCTGAAACGATGCCGCCTTCAAGGTGTTGCACGGTTTGTATCTGACCGGACGGAACAACTTCGCCATACGTAACCGCAACTTCATCAACTTCCGTAAAATATGCCCAGGCAAGAAACGCAACAACAACTGCACCAACAGTAAACATGCCCATACGGATCAACGAAGAAGAACCCGCCTCCTCCAACACCACGGACTGAGCCAAATAACGAGCCTGACGTGAACCAACTTTAAAATTGACCGGAACAGGTGCCTGTTCTTCAGCAGTTTTACGTTTTGCAAGTTCTTTACCGCTCATAGGAAATCCTTCGGCAATAAAGGTTTAACTTCTTCTGTAGCGCCATACATTTTCATGTGACCGTTTTCCAACCATAATATTTTATCGGCAATACGCAAGTGACTCGGACGGTGGGTGACGATAAAACTGCACACCCCTTCTTGTTTAAAACGCTCAACAGTCTTCATAAATATCTGATCATCTTCGAAATCCAAACCATTTCCCGGCTCGTCAAACAGCATAACGCGCGGTTTTTTGATAAAACACCGCGCCAGATTGAGACGCTGCTGAAAACTTGTCGGCAATTGCCCGCCCGTTCCCTCACCAATGCGGGTCCAGAAACCTTTCGGCAATGCTTCGATATCCTCTAACAGGTTTGCCAATCTACAGGCTTCTGCAATTTCTTCATCGCTTGCAGCCGGGTTTGCAAGTCGCAGGTTCTGAGAAATCGTACCGTAAAAAAACTGTGTCGTCTGAGGGACATAACCAAGCATCTGGCGCAATTCAATGAGGTCGAGTTGGCGAATATCCGTTTGATCCAGACGAATACTACCTGCCTGGGGCGTATACATCCCCAATAATAGTTTAAGAACAGTTGATTTACCCGACCCATTCCCGCCCACCAAAGCGATAACTTCGCCGGGATTGACATCAAAGTTCACCCCTACAAGGGCGGGATCAGCCTCCGGCGAATATCTCAAGGAAACACGCCCAAAAGAGATAAAACCATCCACCTTGCGGTTTGAATTGATCACCGCATCCTTATGTTCGGAATTAATATTCATCAGGTTGTTGATCTGATTAATGGATGATCGCACCTGCTCAATACGGGTCAACGTCACAAAACCGGATTGTAGCGGCCCCAAAACACGCCATACCAGCATCATGGCAGCAACCAGCCCACCAATACTCATTGCACCGGCAAAAACCTGAAAAACACCAACCCCGATTGTCGCGACCCCGGAACTGATCATCAAAACATGAGAAATGGTTGTCAGATAGGAAGTCACTTGTGAAGAACGAAAACTTGCCATGGACGATTTGGCAGATATATCACGGTATCTGTTCAGCCAAGTTTCTTCGGAATTGCTGTATTTGATCGCCCGCATGGAAGATATTGTTTCGATAATCAATTCCTGACGTTTGGACCCAAAGCGCGCAGTTTCTGTAATTGCATCCCGTACCATGGGCCCCATTGCCAGTCCAACCAACCAGAAGAGAACCAGCATCAAAATTGGGATAAAGGCAATCGCCCCGCCCAAAACAAAAATCACAATAATGAAGATAAATGAAAACGGGAGTTCAAAAAGAACCACAGCCATCGGGCCGGTGAAGAAATCGCGGATAGATTCAAAATCTTTGATCCGGGCGACCTGCGCACCAATCGTTGCACGCTCTGTAAAAGCGGGAGGGAGAAACATAATCCGCTTAAACACCTCGTTGCCGACAATATTGTCAATCCTCGCCCCCACAAAAGCAAAAATACGGGTTCGAATTTTGCGCAGGACATAATCACACACCAACGCGATAGATACGCCTACCCCAAAATAAGCCAATGTTGACATTGACCCCGTGGCAACAACCTTGTCATAAACCGCCATCACAAATAAAGGTGTGGCAAGGGCAAGTAAATTCAGAAGCAGCGTTAATCCCAGAATTTGATAGACCAGTGAACGGAAACGTTCCATCACCATCCAGAACCAACCAATCTTTTGTTGAACAATTTTTTGTTCTTCAAGATCAACAGGCTGGAAAAAATACGCCGTTCCCTTTACGCGCATCTCGCTTACACTAAGCGTGCGGTAATCTCCCAAACCACCATCAAAAACACGCATACCGAAATCACTACGCGCCATCAAAATACAGGCAGACATATCGTCTGCAACAAAAAGGCAAGGCATCAAGCGCGGGTCAATTTCATCCAGACGCATGCGTTCCGGGCGACTGGAAAACTGGAGGTTCGCCATAACATTACGAAACCCGGTAATATCCAGTTCATCGGCAAAATGAGGCATGGCTTCTGCAATATTGCGTTGCTGACCGCGCCAACTCAACGCCATAAGTAAGACTTCCAGACAGGCTGCCAAATCTGAAATTTCGCGTAAGTTTGCTAGAAGAGGAGACTTCTGGATAGATTCAGCACTGGCAGACAAGGCACGGGAGCCTCCTGCCTGTCCGGCAGGAACTGAAACCACATCAATTTTCCCTAAAGCTTCAGCCATCTTGTGTATCCGTCTGTGTTTTTTTACGTTTTTTCAAAACAAATTTGGGTTTTGAATTTTTCTGAGACGAAGTATCGGTTGGCGGCGTCATCTGAACACGCGGTTTGTTTTTATGATTTTGCGTGTTTTCTTTCTGGTTCACTTGCCCCATCGGAGGTTTTGGGGCGTTGCCAGCCTGTGCAGGATTGCCAGTTTGCTGAACAGGCTCCTGCTGTACAGGTGCCTGCCCCATTGGCTGAACGTTATCCGCCCCCTGTACAGGCGCAGTAGGTGCCATATGAGCAGCCGGAGGATGGAAAGGAGATTGATCCATATCGCGTTGCGTCAATACCCCATCAGCAAGATCATAAACCTTATCTGCCATGCGCAGCAAAGACGGGCGGTGAGAAACAAGTACCAGTGTACGCTTTCCACGGGCTTGCTCAAGAAATTCGGTCAAAACCTTATCACCGGCACTATCCATGGCCGCGTTGGCTTCATCAAACAGCAGAACCAAAGGGTCTGTCATCAAGGCACGGGCAATCGCAATACGCTGTTTGATCCCACGCGGCAAGCTGTCATAGGCCCCGTTACCAACTGTTGTATCATACCCCAAAGGCATACGGGCCACCACATCATCCAATCCGAGCAAACGGGCAATTCGCAGCGCTTTTTCTTCCAGATCGGGTTTAAACATTGTCAGGTTTTCAAGAATTGTCCCGTTAAAAAGGACCCCGTGCTGTGGCAAGTAAGCAATTTGTCGTCGCACACTGTTGGGATCAAGCTCATTAATGTTCTGTCCATCAATAAGAACTTCGCCTTCCGTGGAGCGCATCGCCCCCATCATCAAATAGAGCAGAGAACTCTTGCCGCTTGCATTCCCACCGGAAATGCCGATGATTTCTCCCGGTTGAATTTTGAGGTTCACATTATTAAACAGCGGCTGTTCATTATTTTCAAATTGCAAGCCGATATTCTTTAATTCTATACCACCTTGGAAATTCTGCCCAATCGCAGGTAAACCGCCTTCTGTTTCAGACTGCATTCCAAAAATTTCTTTAAGTTTGGCACGTGCCAATTGAACAGACTGAAAACGTGCCCAGATACCAACAGCACGTTGTAACGGCTGCATAGAACGACCAGACAGCATGGTACAGGCGGCAAGCCCCCCAACAGTTAATTGTCCATCAATCACAAAGGTACTTCCGGCCCCCACCACGGCAAACATGGTTAACTGGGAATAAAGTGCCCCCAAATTCATAGCCGAAGAACTGAAACGCGTTACATCGAAATCTGTTCGGGCACAGGTTTCCTGCAAACGTTCATAACGGCGTAACATCTGTGTTTCCATCGCCATGGATTTCAGCGTATGAATCCCGGTCAAGACTTCAATAATAAAATTGAAACGCCGCTCATCGGCAACCATACGTTCCGAAATTGCCGCGCGTAACTTGTTGCCAACGCTCCATGCGTTCAAAGCAAAAGCCGCAATCAGGATAATAGGAACAAAAACAAGATTCCCGGCCAAGTAACTGATCAAAGCAAGAAAAATAAACGCAAAAGGCAGGTCAAACAATGTCATCAAAGCCTGCCCCGCATAGAACTCCTTCAACGTCCCCAATGAGGAAATACGTTCCAGATGCACACCGGAGCCATCTTTTTCAAAGTCATTGATACTTGAGGATAAAATCCGCTCCAACGCGGCACAGCCTGCCATATGTTCAAACCGGGCCCCGACCCATCCGCTCAGATAAGAACGACCGATCCGCAAAACGGCTTCCATTAACAAAGCAACCGCAATTCCAAGTACAAGGAGAGCAAGGGTGTTCAAAGAGTTGTTCGGTAGAATCCGGTCATAAATCTGTAAGAGCGACAGTGGCATGGCCAAAGAAAGCAAATTAATAAAAAATGATGCTGCCAGAATATCAAGCATGCCAAAGGGAATCTTGGCATTCTTTCCAAGTTTATCCAGCCAATCTATCGGCTTATTGATGTCCCGCTTTATCATTCTTTTCGTCTTTGGCTTTTCAATTACAAATTATATGTACTCAATCAACAATAGGCTACACCCTTCATACGAAAAACTTACCTTCGGGGCAAATACAAACAAACTTCAATAAAATTTTATCAAAATTTAATCCTGTTCTTGCACTGACATTGCCATCCTATAGACATAATTTTAACAGTAATTTACATGCTAATTCGCAAATAAATTGTTAAGATTGGGAGTTATTATGTCATCAACCATTCTCGTTTCCATTTTCTCGCCAGACCGCACAGGTCTCGTTGCAGCAATTACCGGCAATCTGTTTGACCTAGGCGCCAATCTGGCAGGTACAACCTTTACCGTTTTAGGAACCGGCTCCGAATTCAATGCTGTTGCGGAACTTCCTGAAGATGTCACCATCAAAGACGTCGAACAAGACCTCAAAAGCATTTCCTTACTCGAAGAAGCACAAATCTCAGTCACCCCTTTCACCCTGAACCCCGATCAGGGACCATCAGGACGCATAACACACCGCATCAGCATATCTGGAGGAGACCGCCCCGGCCTCATCGCACGCCTTTGCGAAGTTTTTGTCGAATACAAAGCAAACATCGTGCGTCTTAATGCAGAAAGGCTTCCAGGTAATTCGGAAGATCAATACATCATCCGCTTCTCTGTCTGGCTTGCAGACGATAAGGCTGATAAATGTCTGGCAACAATTGCCAATACGGCTGGAGAATTGAAGCTTTCATACCATTGGGAAAACGCCTGAGAAATCCGGCAGCTATTAACCAAAAAGAAACCTCTTTCAGGTCAGGATGTATAAACTTGCGTCTTTTATGGATATTTCATAGTATCCGCTGCGCTTTATTTGTGAGTATGTCTAGACCATGGCTATGCAACCTGATCTTTTTATCAAAAAACGCCGACTGACGTTTAAAACCATTTTGGCGACCTGTAGCACACTCGCCTGCCTGTTGCCTGCCCATAGCCATGCACAACTCTCAATTATGGGGGTTCTGGATACCCGTGCCCCCTTTTCTCCTTCCCCTCAACGGGTAAGCAAGCAGCAACCTTTAAAAACGCCCCCCCCTCTTTACAAAAGCCCACCCTCAGACAGTTTTGATCATTTTCCTCAGCGCGCTGAATCTAATGAACAACAGGGACCCAAGTCACAAGGGGCTTTTTCAGCCGAAGAAATCAGTTTTAACCGCGAGCTAGGTGTGATTACCGCGCGGGGCAATGTTGAGATTATTCAAGATGACCAAGTCCTGATTGCCGACACAGTTTCCTTTAATCAGAACAAAGACTTGGTAACAGCTTCCGGTAATGTACAGATCATTCAGCCGAATGGTGATGTCCTCTTTAGCGAATATGTCGAACTGACGACAGATCTCAAAACCGGTGTGGCCAATCAACTGCGCATGAGTCTGGCTGACCATTCACTCATCACAGCACAAAGGGCAACCCGAAAGGAAGGGCGCTACACAATTGCGCAGGATGCGGAATATTCCCCTTGCGAGAAATGTAAAGATGACCCGGACAAGCCTCTCACCTGGAAGCTTTCGGCAAAAGAAATCAGTCATGATGCCAACCAACACCGGATTGAATATTCCGATGTTTTTTTTGAACTCTACGATATTCCAATCCTCTATTCACCCTATTTTTCTCATCCAGACCCAACGAGAAAAAGAGAAAGTGGCTTTCTCACACCTAGTTTTGGTTCTAACAGTGACCTAAAAGGTTTTGTAACCGCCCCTTATTTTTTCAATATCTCCCCCTCCAAAGACCTGACGTTGGAGCCAACCTGGTATTATTCCCTCCATCAGGGGCTTCTCAATGCACAATATAGACAACACCTGCAAAACGGCGAATTAGACTTGGCGGGCAGCCTGACCTATGCGGATGGCGGTGCCGGTGCGACTTCTGCAAATGAAGAAGAACTTCGTGGGCATATAGACAGCTCAGGCAACTTTGACATTGATCAAACATGGCGTTGGGGTTTTGATGTTAACCACGCAAGCGATGAAACTTATATCCGTCGCTACAACTTGAGAAACGAATCAGAAAACTCACATCTGGTCTCAGAACTCTATCTTGAAGGTTTTCGTAAACGCAATTATATGGTTGCCAAGCTGAACACCTATCAGGAACAACGCGACATAACCACAGAAGACCTTCAGGACGCTAAACTGGAATATGAATTCAGCCATACGAGTGAACCCGGCTCAGCCGGTGCCTACTGGAAACTTGATGGTATGTTTTACGGCATAAACCGTAAAAACGAAACCCGGACCACCCGTCTTTCTGCTGATACTTCGTGGGTTTTACCTTATACCTCGCCAACCGGTGATTTGATGACGCTTGAAGCGAACCTGATAACAACCGGGTACTACGTCTCAAAATTCAATGGAACCAATTTAACTTCTGAATATTCAGGCACACAAGCCCGTATGCTACCTTCCCTATCCATGCAATGGCGCAAACCCCTTAGTCGTACGCATATGGAAGGTCAGGTTAACGAAATTTTTGAGCCTATCGTAAAAGTCAAAGCTGCACCGAATGTTGGCAGAAACTATAAAATCCCCAACGAAGACAGTCAGGATTTCGAGTTTGACGACACCAACCTCTTCAGCACGAACCGCTTTTCCGGTCTGGATAAACTGGAAGGTGGACAACGTCTTGACTTCGGGTTCAACTGGGGAGTTTACGGTCAGGAAGGAGGATATAGCGAACTGTTCGTCGGCCAAAGCTATCGTTTCCGTGACGATAAAACCTATGACACAAATTCCGGTCATGAAGATAACATCTCAGATGTTGTTGGTCGGGTCATTGTAAGTCCTTCAGATTTTCTGGATGTCCTCTATCGCTTCCGTCTGGATAAAAACAACATGTCATTAAACAGAAGCGAAACAGAACTCACTATCGGCCCAGCTTCAACCCATTTCAGTCTTGGACATTTGTTTATCGAAGGAACTGGTCAGGATGCAGAATATGCCACCCGTGAAGAAATCAACGCCACTCTCACCAATCAGATTTCCAAATACTGGTATTCCAAAATAGATGGCCGCTATCGCATGACCAATCCTGAAGGTTCCGTAACCTATGGTGGACAAATCGGCTATAAAGATGAATGCACAACTATTTATTTCGATGCCCGGCGTAACTTCTCTGAAGACAGGGATGTCAAACCGAATGATGCCATTACTTTACGCATTGAACTGAAAAATCTGGGTGGTTTCGGCGCCTTATAAAAAAAGACCGGAGAATTTTCTTTTCCGGTCTTTTTTAAAGTTTTAGTCAAGCATCCTGACTTTGACATAAGAGCCAGGTGCATCTTCTATAGGTGTGTATGTATCGCTGCCCGGTTCGCGTGCATCGACCTTGCCGCCGCTATGGCGCGCAATCCATTTTTTCCAATCCTGCCACCAGGAACCTTCGTTCTGTGTAGCACCAGCGAACCATTTCTCAGGGTCTTTGGGTTTGCTATTGTTTGTCCAATAACCGTATTTACCTGATTTTTCCGGGTTAATGATCCCGGCAATGTGCCCAGACCCGCCCAAAACAAATTTCACGGGCCCGCTCACATTCTGGGTCAACGTATATGTTGAACGCCATGGAGCAATATGGTCATCATGTGTTGAGATCATATAGAGAGGTGTTTTAATCTTCCCAAGATCAATGGAAACCCCGTTCAGTTCTATGCCATTTGGCTCAACCAGCTTATTTTCAAGATACATTTTTCTCAGATAGAATTTATGCATCATCGCCGGCATACGTGTGGGATCAGAGTTCCAATAAAGCAGGTCAAAGGGGAAAGGTTCCTTACCCAAAAGGTAATTATTCACGAAGAAAGACCAAACCAGATCATTTGCCCGCAGCAGGTTAAACACCTGAGACATCTGTGCCCCTTCAAGGTAACCTTTACGTTCCATATGGGCATCCAGAAGTTCCATCTGCTCTTCATCAATAAAGACGCGCAGTTCTCCACAGTCTGTAAAATCGGTCAGAGCCGTAAACAATGTCGCCGACTTAATCTTGTCTGCTTCACCTTTCGCCGCCATATATGCAAGCGTACAGGCAACCAAAGTCCCACCAATACAGTATCCGCCCAGATTAACCTGATCAGCACCGGTAATCTCACGAACGACATCAATGGCAGCCAACGGCCCTTCCTGCATGTAACAGGAGAAATCTTTATGGGCGAGCTTTTCATCCGGGTTCACCCAGGAAATGACAAAAACCGTATGACCTTGGTCAACAGCCCATTTAATAAACGAATTCTTGGGCTGCATATCCATCACGTAAAACTTATTGATCCATGGCGGAACGATCAGCATCGGGTTTTTCGACACTTGTTCCGTTGTTGCTTCATACTGTAACAACTGGATCAAAGAGTTTTGATAAACCACTTTCCCCGGTGTAGAGGCAATATTTTTACCAAGCTCAAAGGCTTTTTCATTGGTCATGGAAACACGAAGTTTACCTTTGCCATTTTCAAGATCATCAAGAAAATGCTGAAACCCTTTCAGCAAACTTTGCCCCTGCGTTTCAACAGCTTCCTTTAACACACTCGGGTTTGTGGAAACAAAATTGCTCGGTGCCATGGATTGCACAAAATTGCGCGTATAGAAATCCACCTTGGCTTGAGTATTACGATCAATCCCTTTCACATCAGACATGGTGCTTTTGATCCATCTGGCCGTCAGCAAGTAATATTGTTTGATGGCATCAAAATAGATTTCTTCTTCCCAGGCCTCATCCTTGAAACGACGATCCCCCGCAACCGGTTTTGCAACAGGTTCACTTTCCTGCCCCATCATGCGTTGGGTTACGTGTTGCCAGAGCGCGGTATATTCACTCCATAAATCGGCCTGTGCCTGTGCCAGTTTTTGCGGATCCTGCATCAATTGGGCTGATGCCTGCAAAAAGGCCTTCCCGACAACATAAGGGTCGGGAATTTGAAACCCGTCATCCTCGGCCTGACGTTCCAAAAATTTAGTCATGATCCGTTGAGAACGATCAGCAAAGTCCTGCATGGATTCCAGCATCTGTTGCTGGTCTACATTCAAAATGTTTTGTGTTTCGTCGGACACACCCACTTCTCCCCGTTTATTTTATTATATCGTGCACAGTTGTCAGTTCAGTCGAAAAACCGTGCAATGTCAAACCTTGAGTGACTTAATTTTATCTCACACCCTAAAACATCAGTCACTTCCATTTCAGATCAGGGTTATTCCAGAAACAAGACCCGAAAGGAAATCTTTCTTACCTATTCTCGTAACAAGTCGATAGCCAAAGCATGCAGTTCCGGTGTTGCGGCAGCCAGCAGACGCCCGTCCCAGTTCAGGGTCACTTCATCCCCGTCCCATCCGGTCACGATTCCACCAGCCCCTTTAATCACCGGCACAAGCGCCATGGCGTCATATGGTTTAAGACCGGCCTCAATCACCAGATCAATATGCCCTGATGCTAAAAGCGCATAGGCATAACAATCCGTTCCGTAACGGGTACATTTCACCTGCTCTTTCACCCGGTTAAACCCCTCTGCCTGAGCGGGCGTAAACAAATCCATATCCGTTGTGAACATGCTTGCCTGATCCAGTGAAACACCGGTTCTGACATGGCAGGGCTTCCCGTTGAAAAACGTTTGCTTGCCATCGCCAACCCAACGTTCATCCATCATCGGAACATCCAGAACACCTATTTCAGGACATCCTTCTTCAAGATAGGCAATCAGCGTTCCAAACCATGGGGCACCACAAATAAAAGACCGTGTACCGTCAATCGGGTCCAGAACCCACATATGGGTCCCGTCACCGTCCTTTATGCCGTGTTCTTCACCAAAAATACCATGTTTGGGAAAGGTCGCCTCAATGCATTCACGCATAGCGGATTCTGCGGCCCGGTCAGCCTGAGTAACCGGGCTGTCATCATCCTTGTCAATCACACCGATATTGTTGCGAAAAAAAGGTTTAATCACCCCACGCGAAACATCTGACAGACCACTTGCAAAGGTTATAATATCCTGTGTCATAATCTATTTATCCACGCCGCCCATGCAGAGATATTTAATCTCGATAAAGTCTTCAACACCGTATTTGGAGCCTTCCCTGCCTATACCGGATTCTTTCACACCACCAAAAGGCGCTGCTTCCGTTGAGATAATACCTTCATTAATACCGACAATACCATATTCAAGCCCCTCTGAAACCCGCCAAATCCGGCCGATGTCGCGGGCATAGAAATATGCTGCCAGACCAAAAGGCGTATTGTTGGCTTCAACAATGGCCTCTTCTTCACTTTCAAACTTGTAAAGCGGTGCAACCGGGCCAAAAATCTCTTCACTGGCAACCCGCATATCCGTTGTCACACCGGTCAGAATGGTCGGCTTGTAAAATGTACCGCCCATTTCATGGGGCTCACCACCGCAGATGACCTGCGCCCCTTTCACCTTGGCATCTTCAACAAGTGTTTGTACTTTGTCCAATGCCGCCTGATTAATCAACGGCCCTTGCGTCACGCCATCCTCTGTACCCAGCCCGACCTTAAAGTCTTTCACAGCATCTGCCAGCTTTTTGGCAAAGGCATCATAAACACCGGCCTGAACAAAAATCCGGTTGGCGCAAACACAGGTCTGCCCGGCATTGCGATATTTCGATGCAATTGCACCAGCAACAGCGGCATCCAGATCTGCATCATCAAACACGATGAAAGGTGCGTTGCCTCCCAATTCGAGAGAAACTTTTTTGACCTGATCGGCGCATTGTTTCATCAACATTTTGCCAACCGGTGTAGAACCGGTAAAGCTGATCTTGCGTACAATCGGGTTCCCCGTCAGTTCACCGCCAACATCAGGCGCTTTTGCCTTGTTACAGGGTACAATATTCATCACTCCTTTCGGGAATCCTGCACGTTCAGCCAAAACAGCCAATGCCAGTGCCGAAAGCGGGGTATCTTCCGCCGGCTTAACCACCGCCGTACAACCAACAGCCAAAGCCGGAGCCACTTTGCGGGTAATCATCGCCAAGGGGAAGTTCCATGGCGTAATCGCCCCGATCACCCCGATCGGCTGCTTTAAAACCACAACACGTTTATCCCGGCCATGGGCGGGAATAACATCGCCATAAACCCTTTTGCCTTCTTCGGCAAACCATTCCACAAATGAGGCGCCATAGCCGACTTCACCACGCGCCTCTGCCAGCGGCTTGCCCTGTTCTGCCGTCATCAAACGCGCCAGATCTTCCTGATTCTCCATAATCAGTTTGAACCAGTTTTGCAGAATATTGGCACGTTCCTTTGCCGTTTTTTCCCGCCAGGCTGGCAAAGCCTTATTGGCTGCTTCAATGGCACGCTTTGTTTCAATTGCCCCCAAATCCGCAACTGCGATCAAATTGTCACCGGTTGCCGGATCACGCACATCAAAAGTTGTCTTGTCGTCTGCATCAATCCATTGTCCGTCCACAAATGCCTGCGCACGCAATAAGGATGTATCCGAGAGTTGCATTGAAGCCTCCAAATCATTTCGTTTAAGATGAAACTATACGACCAAAGACTATTGGACAAGAGGCGCATCCAATTCATATTGATTTTTCAGGTCTTCAATTTCAAGGACCCATAAATCCGGGTCGCGTTCCATCTGACGCTGGATATAGGCATCGCATTGTCCTTCAGGAACAAAGCCTTCTTTTAATCCGTGCATCCAGCCGCGTTCGCCATCCATAGTTGTCACGGTTACAAACGCCGCACACCCCTCTTCAAACCGATTGAGTTTCAATAAGACAGAACCTGCATCAGGGTCTCCTTTTTTGATAACCATTGCAGAAATAAAACGGATATCGCATAAACGCAGTTGGGATTGAACCCAAAGACCAGCTTTCAATCGATCAGACACATTGTCATCCTTTTAAACCTTGGAGAGCTTTGCACATGTTTAACCTAAACGAGCGTCTTGAAAAAGATACCTTTGCAGTTTGCGATCTTTCCCTTTGTACCGTTCGCCTGATGAACGATTGCACTTATCCCTGGTTAATTCTCATTCCCATGCTCAACGATCTTAGTGAGTTTCACCAAATCCCGACAGAGTATCAGAATGATCTTCTTTCTGATATCACCACAGCATCACAAGTCATTGAATCCCTCTACCATCCAGATAAACTGAACGTTGGTGCTCTGGGCAATATTGTCAAACAGCTGCATATCCACATTATTGGCCGTTTTGAAACCGACCCGGCATGGCCCGGCCCTGTTTGGGGACATGGCCCCACACAGCCTTATTCGGATAAAAAAACTCTTGGCGAACTTCAAAATGCCTTCGCAAGATTGCAATCCTCGCACTGACGGGTTAAAAGCGTACTTATGACAGGTATTCCTCCCAAAAGAAAATCGCGCATTCGTGAACGAAATGAAGACAGCATCCTCAAAGCGGCTGAAAATGTATTCGCGCGTTGCGGTTTCGGGGCGGCAACAACGGCTGAAATAGCCAAACTTGCAGGCCTGCCCAAAGCGAACCTTCATTACTATTTCCCAACCAAAGAAAAATTATACCAAAGGGTTCTGGAAAACATTCTGGCAACATGGCTCAACGCAGGTGAAGATTTCAGTGAAGAACACACCCCGAAAGAAGCGCTTGAAAAATACATTCGTACCAAAGTTGACCTTTCACGCACCCGCCCCTTGGCCTCAAAGATTTTTGCCAAGGAGATCATCAGCGGCGCCCCCTTCCTGAACACCCACCTGCGAGATGACATCAATCCCTGGATGCAAAAAAAGACCCGCATCATCGAAGGCTGGATTGCCGAAGGGAAAATGGCAAAAGTCTCTGTTCCCCATCTTTTTTTCCTCATCTGGTCCATGACCCAGACCTATGCCGATTTCTCCACACAAATCGAAATAGTTATGGAAAAAGACAAGCTGCTTAAAAAAGACTTTGACACAGCAGCCGACATGATTGTGAAGATGGTTTTTTCCCTCTGTGAACTTCACTAAACTGTCATTTGTGTGACGGCCGTCACATCTGTATGTAGAGGCGTGTTTTATTTTGCCTTGTCACCCATTTTGGGGATGATGAAATATTGTGTATCTATGTATAAAACACTTATAGAGGGAATAAAGGGGAAGTATCATGGAAACGCAAAACTGGAATGGACACGGGCAGGAACCCCGCCTCCAAGACATGCTGAACGATCCAATCGTTGAACTGGTTATGGCACGTGACAACCTGAACGCAGATGACATTTTAAAAGTTGTTCAGGAAGCCAAATCTCACCATACGACAGAAGCGGCATAAAACCCTTCCCTTTTGAGGAAGAGACAGCTAGATTGCCTTCAAAAGCGCCCTAGGTATGGGGCGCTTATTATTTTATATATAGATTGGAGATATCTCTATGGCTGATCAAGTCGGTGCAGCGCATATCCTGCTTATGTATGCCGGTTCCGCCCGCTCTACTGCAACACGCAGCAAAGAAGAAGCTTTGTCGCAGATTGAACAAATGAAAAAGGACATTGACGGTGGTGCTGATTTCGCTGAGCTCGCTCAAAAAAATTCCGATTGCCCGTCCGGTGCAAGCGGTGGTGATTTGGGTATCTTCGGGCGCGGCCAGATGGTCCCTGAATTCGAAAACGCTGCCTTCTCCATGGAAGTTGGCGCCACCAGTGATGTTGTCGAAACAGATTTCGGCTACCACCTGATTCAGCGCACATCCTGATCCTGTAAAAAGGTCATTCCCGACTGAAGAGGAATCCGTTATGGTACTTTCCACGGGTTCTCGCCTCTTGCGGGAATGGCCTTTTTTCGGAGAACAAGAATTATGAGCGGTGTTGATCTGGACCATCCCGAGGTCATCTTCATCAAAAGACTGGATGGAACCGGCTACGGTTTCTTTTATTCCACCCCGGCTCAGTTCGACAATGCTGCAAACGGTTTTATTGGCCCCATCAAACAACGAATAACCAAAGAAGCCGAAGAAAATAAACAGGAGCTACCGCTTAAAGCAAACGAGCTTTGCCTGAAAGCCGCCCTGACCTCCATTACCAAAGTTTTTGACCCCGATTGGGAAGATGAACCCGGCATAGATGCTGCGCGTTGCGTTGCTGCATCCTGTGCGCAAGAAAGCCTATGGAACGATGGTGTTCCCCTATGTATCGTCATTGAACAAATTGGTGATGAAATCACCATACGCGAAGGCTTTGAATTTCTGGAACACCCCGGCTATCCCATGGCAATTGTTATCGGCTCTAAAAAAGACGGTGGCGGGCTCTGTACTTTTTTTGACAGTCTGGACGAATTTCGCCAATTGGCCTCACGCCCGCCCAGCCAAAGTGTTTGGCTGCCGCAATTAATTTATCGCCTTTATGTGAAAACCCCTTCCATCATGACCGGTATCCCTACCCCGCCGGATCAGGAAGGCAAAGGGGTCGGTGTGGAATGCCATGCTTTCACCCTAAACCGTAAAGGCCACTTGATAGAACGTAAACGCAAGTAGAAAGGCCCAAAAGCAAAAAACGCCGCCAGATATTGGCAGCGTTTTTAATGGCGACCCCTACGGGACTCGAACCCGTGTTGCCGCCGTGAAAGGGCGGTGTCCTAGGCCACTAGACGAAGGGGTCATCGCCGTTGGTGGGCGGGTTATAGACGATGCATTTCCCCTCGGCAAGACTAAAATTTCATTTTTGTGATTTTTTTTATAAATTGCTGAAAAGGCGGGTTATTTACCCCATGCAGCATCATCGATCAGCAACTGCACAGAAGTCCCTCCGCCCCACGTATCGAGCTTAAAACGCCCTGCCACATGCATTTTTCGTCCATTATGCTGTAACAAGGCCTGCCCCAGTTCCGTATCCAACGCCCGAAAAGCAATTGCCTTCAAACGCACACCGAAGGAATCCGTTAAAAAGCACCGCACATGGTCTTGTCCAACCACATCTGCCCGCTGGACATTGACATCGCGCAAAATAAAACGCGGTTGTGCATTCCCTGAACCAAACGGCCCCACCTGTTCCAGTTCTTCCACCAAGGCAGGCGTAACCGCACTGGGTGAAATAACGCCGTCACATTTATAGGTCGGCTTGATATCCTCTTTGGCAATTTGCTTGCCAATACGTTCTTGTAAAAACGCCTTCAACTCGGCAATTTTTTCTTCTTCAACCGTAAAGCCTGCCGCCATGGCATGCCCACCGCCCTTGAGCAACAAACCGGCTTGGCGCGCAGCAATGATGCTTGTCCCCAGATCCACCCCTGTTACAGAACGTCCTGACCCATGTCCGGTCCCTTGCGAAAGGGAAATTACACAAGCTGGCAGGCTGTAGCGTTCTTTCAGACGGGAAGCCACAATCCCGATAACACCGGGGTGCCAACCTGCTCCCACAGCCAGCACAAGGCCATTCTGCTCTTCCCCATCCACTTGCGTGATGGCTTCATCCAGAACTGTTTGTTCCAGTTCCTTGCGTTCTTTGTTATATCCATCCAGTCGTGCGGCGATCTCTGCCGCCTGTGCGGGGTTATCGGTAGAAAGAAGATTGGCCCCAAGATAGGATTCCCCGACACGCCCGCCTGCATTTACCCTTGGCCCCAGCACAAAACCGGCATGATAGCTTTGCGGGGCCTCACTAACGCCTGCAACATCCGCCAAAGCTGCCAGCCCGGCATTGCCGCGGCGCTGCATCACTTTCAACCCCTGAATAACGAAGGCACGGTTCAACCCTTGCAAAGGCACCACATCGCACACTGTACCCAACGCAACCAGATCCAGCAGGTGGCGTAAATCCGGTTCTTTATGGTTTTCTTCATACCATCCGGCTTCACGCAAAGCCCGGTTGATGCCTACGGCAAACAGAAAGGTCACCCCAACAGCGGCCAGATGGGCATAACGGCCATCTTCATCCATTCTTTTAGGATTAACCAATGCAATGCTGTCTGGATGTTTGGCTTCTGCTTCATGGTGGTCAATCACAACCACATCAAGGCCTATTTCCCTGGCATGCGCCAAGGCCTCAAAAGCCGTTGTCCCGCAATCAACCGTAACAACAACACAAACACCCTGTTCTTTCAAAACATCCATGGCCGGTGCATTGGGGCCATAGCCTTCTTCCATACGATCAGGAATATAGACAGTCGATTTTGCACCTATACTATTGAAAAATCGCAACAAAAGGGCTGATGACGTTGCTCCGTCCACATCATAATCACCAAAAACCGCAATCAGTTCTTCATTCTGGATAGCCTGACTTAAACGCCCAACAGCCTCTTCCATACCTTTAAAATGATAGGGATCAGGCAGAAGGTCACGCAAGGTCGGTGATAAAAAGGTTGGGGCTTCTTCCAACGAAACATCACGCGCGGCCAAAACACGGCCCGTAAGTTCAGATACATTCAAACGCTGGGACAGCGCTATGGCTGTGCGTTCATCAAACGCGCGTTCGATCCATTTTTTAGAACTGACGGATTGTTCAACACCAAGCAGACATTCTGTTGTCACCTTTAAGCGACCTCTCTATTCTTCCAAAATCCGAATACGATCAAGGTCATGGTAAGCTTCAATAAAACGCACTGTCCCGCTGCGTGAATTCATCACCAGAGAATGGGTTTGGGCATGGGGGCCGACACGCTGAACACCACGCAACAAGGCACCGTCCGTTACCCCTGTTGCAGCAAACATAACCTGCCCTTGCACCAGATCATCCAGAGCGTATTTTTTATCCAGATCTTCAATTCCCATGGAAACAGCCAAACGGCGTTCCTCTGGTTTACGAAAGACAAGGCGTCCCTGAAACTGGCCGCCGATGCACTTTAGCGCAACCGCCCCCAGCACACCTTCCAACGCACCGCCAATACCAATATAAACGTCAATACCGCTATCAGGCTGGCTTGTTGCAATAACAGCAGACACATCCCCATCAGGGATCAGGCGTATCCGTGCCCCTGTTTCACGAATAGAGGCAATAATCGCATCATGACGGGGGCGTTCAAGAACACAGACCACAAGGTCCGCAACATCACAGCCCTTGGCATCGGCAATTGCACTTAAATTATCCTGCGGGGAAGCATCCAGATCAATAATTCCTTCGGGCAAACCACCACCGACAGCAATTTTATTCATATAAACCGGGGGAGCCTGAAACAGTTTCTCCCGCTCCGCCATCGCCACAATAGACAGGGCATTGGGGCCACCTTTTGCCGCAGACGTAATACATTCCAACGGTTCAAGCGCGAAATCAATTTCAGGACCGGTGCCCGAGCCCACTTCTTCGCCCGTGTAAAGGATCGGGGTATCTTCACGTTCGCCTTCACCGATGACAACGCGTCCCTGCAATGTCATGGCATTGAGGGCATCGCGCAGGGCTTTCCCGGCAGAACGGTCTGCCAGTTCTTCATCTCCTCGTCCCATAAGGGAAGAAGCCGCAATGGCTGCCGCTTCCGTAGCTCGCACAGCTTCCAGTGCCAGGTTTCGGTTGATGCCCGCCAATTTAGACATGACAGTCCCCTTTTAGAAATCTTCGATGCGGATCATACGCGGTGTTTCCACCACACTTTCCAAAGCCTCAATATCCTTCAACGCTTTTAACATGGATTGCTCGGTCGTGCGATGCAAGGTCAAAACCAAAGGCACAGTTTCACCCGGTGCCTGCTGGCGTTGAACAATGGTTTCCATGGAAACTTCATTGTTCTTCAACACCGATGCGATATCGGCAAATACACCCGGCTGATCCACCACCATCAAGCGCACATAGTAAGAGCCCTGATGGCGCGTCAAAGAAGCGGACTTCAATTTTTCAAGCTTGTCTGCTGCTACGGAGAAAGTCGGTACGTTCAAGCCGCGTGCCACATCCACCAGATCCCCGACAACGGCAGAGGCGGTCGGGCCTTCACCCGCACCACGGCCTTGCAAGACGACCTGATCCACAAAATTGCCTTCAACAACAACCGCGTTGAAAACATCCTCTACTTGAGAAATCGCTGTCTTTTTGGAAACCATGCAGGGATGGACACGCTGTTCCACCACACCGTTTTGGCGGCTTGCAATCCCCAGCAGTTTGATGCGATAGCCCAGTTCTTCTGCAAATTCGATATCAATGGGTGAAACATGGCGAATACCTTCCGTCTGCACCCCGTCAAAGGCGACTTCACAGCCAAAGGCCAGACTTGTCAGAATTGCCAGTTTATGGGCGGCATCAATGCCATCCACATCAAAGGTAGGATCGGCTTCCGCATAGCCCATTTCCTGAGCCTCCGACAGAATCACATCAAAACCGCGCCCGGTTTCACGCATGTTGGTCAACAT
The DNA here is from genome assembly GCA_050297075.1 of Terasakiella sp. Taxonomy (GTDB): domain Bacteria; phylum Pseudomonadota; class Alphaproteobacteria; order Rhodospirillales; family Terasakiellaceae; genus Terasakiella. The sequence goes on along the minus strand of JBNKSC010000021.1, from coordinate 11,247 downwards.
ATAGTTACAGGTGCCGTTCAGGATACCATAAACCCGTTGTATCTCATTACCTGCCAAACCTTCGCGCAAGGCCTTAATAATCGGAATACCGCCAGCAACGGCAGCCTCATACATCACATTGACGCCTTTGGCTTCTGCTGCACGTGCCAACGCCGTCCCGTGATGGGCAATTAGGGCTTTGTTGGCGGTGACAACATGTTTGCCGTTTGCAATCGCCTGCTCACAAAGCGCCTTGGCAATTCCGTCAGACCCACCGATGAGCTCGACAATCACATCGACCTCATCGTCTATGGTCATATCCATCGGGTTGTCATACCACGTCAGCCCTTCCAGAGAGACCCCGCGATCACGGTTGCGATCACGTGCACTCACGGCCACCACTTCAACCGGGCAACCACAGCGATTGGAAATCGCCGCTTTATTTTCTTTCAAGACTTTGATGACACCGGCACCGACGGTTCCAAGGCCGGCAATGGCAATTTTAAGAGGCTTGTTCATGGTATTAACCTGAAATTACGATCTTTAAAAAGGATAAGGTTTAAGTTGGATTACAAGGATTCACCCGCATTATGCGTTCGCATGAAAGTTTTGATATTACGAACAGCCTGACGGATACGATGAACGTTTTCCACCAGACCAATGCGCACATAGCCTTCACCATGTTCACCAAACCCAACACCGGGTGCCACAGCAACCTGCGCTTCTTTCAACAGAAGCTTGGAAAATTCCAGCGACCCGAGATGGGCGAATTTTTCTGGAATGGGTGCCCAGGCAAACATGGTTGCAGGCGGGGCGGGTACATGCCATCCGGCCTGTTCCAAACCTTCAATCAAAACATCACGGCGCTGTTTGTAAAGCGCGCGAATTTCATCCACACAATCTTGCGGGCCATTCAAAGCCGCAGCGGCAGCCACCTGAACCGGCGTAAATGCACCATAGTCGAGATAGGACTTGATGCGTGTTAGGGCATCAATCAGTTCTTTGTTCCCCGTTGCAAAACCGATACGCCAACCGGCCATGGAATAGGTTTTAGACATGGAGGTAAATTCCACCGCGATATCCCATGCGCCCTTGACTTGCAGAATGCTCGGCGGCGGGTTGTCGTCAAAATAGATTTCCGAATAGGCCAGATCTGACAAAATCCAAATCCCTTGCGAACGGCAGAAATCAACAATCTCTTCATAAAACGCAAGGTCGCAGACACAAGCAGTCGGGTTACTGGGGAAGTTAATCACCACAGCAGAAGGTTTCGGCAAACTGTGCTGAACAGCCCGTTTCAGCGCATCAATCAGTTCTTCCCCGGGATAGGCAGGGATATTGCGAATGGATGCCCCGGCAATCATAAAGCCGAAATGGTGAATGGGGTAAGACGGATTGGGCACCAAAATCACATCACCCGGTGTGGTAATGGCAGAAGCCAGGTTTGCCAGCCCCTCCTTGGACCCCAGGGTCACAACTGTATCTGTTTCCGGGTCCACATCCACATTGAAACGGCGTTTGTAATATTCAGCATGGGCCTTGCGCAGACCTTTAATGCCGCGCGAAACGGAATAGCCGTGTGTTTTGGGGTTTTGAACGGTTTCAATCAGTTTATCGACAATATGCTTGGGCGTCGGTGAATCCGGGTTGCCCATCCCAAAGTCGATAATGTCTTCACCCGCCGCTCGCGCCGCCGCCTTCATTGCATTCACTTCAGCAAAGACGTACGGGGGCAAACGTTTGATACGGTGAAACTCTTGTACCATGACCTTGGGATACCTTTTCATTTAAGGGTTAAAAATAAAAAATAGGCTTACCGTAAAGGCGCCAGACCTGCTTTAGACCACAGCGGCGGCGAAACGGAAAGCCTAAAATGTGCTTCAGACGTGATTTTTAGAAAAAATCAGTAATCCACATAAATTTCTGTACGGCGGTTCCCGGCCTCGCCTGAAGGCATGACTTCCTGATACAACGGCTGCGTATCAGACAAGCCACCTACAAACAGACGGTCCCCCGGCATCCCCAGTTTCAACAACTCCCGACCAACCGTATCGGCACGGGCAAGAGACATTTTGTTGTTCACGGCCATATGTTTTTCCGGCACCATATTTCGGGTCCGCGAAGAGGCATGGCCGACAACGCGGATCACCCCACCCTGCTGACGATGAATATTGATAACTTCACGAAGGATACGCACATCTTCAGGCGTCAAATGCGCAGAACCATTGCCGAACTGAATGGTCGCAACCTGAAAAGAACCGTTATACATCCCCGGATTATAGCGATTAAGAGACATGGCCTGCCCCTGCTGCACCACACCGGGTTCAGCCATCATCGCACTGCTCATGGTGTCACGGGCATCCGTTTGCATCGTTTGCGTTAAAGACGCATATTGCAGGGGTTGCGGGGCCGCATACCCTGTCGCGCCTTGACGAGACACGCCAGAACTGGAAACAACAACGGTTTCAAACATCTGCCCACCCATCATCGGGCTTTGCATCACATTTGCGCCACCAACAGTTTGTGTCGGACGAGTCTGAGCCAGATTGGCCGCATAAATTTCATTAATGCTGCGTTTATCTGTATTGGCAGCCGGTCTTGTAATGCTTGATACAGGCGAACTCGGCGGCACGAGAGCCGGGGCCTGTGCGGTAACTGTCGGTTTGGCAGGTTCTGTTTGTGTAATCGGCTGTGTTGTTACCGGTGTACTTGGTGCCGCTTTCGGCGCGGGCGGTGCCGCCACATCGACTTTTTGTGCATCGCTGAGCGGGTTCACGATATCACCTTGGCGCATCACAGGTTCGGCATACTGGCGCTGAGGCGTTTGCGCCGCCACAAACCCCGAAGGGACTTCCTTTTTTTCGCTTACCGGCTGGGCGGTATCTGCCTGCGCCATTTCGGTTTTGCTTTCCGCTGTTTTTTCTGCATCGGAAGTTGCCGGTTCATCACTGCTAAAATATTCAACAGACGAACGATACCACTCAACCGGATTAACCGCATCGGGAACGGACGAACAGCCCACCAGCAACAAAGGTGCAGCCATCACAGTTGCCTGCATCAACAACTTTTTCGTTAGCGTTTTGGAGTGCATTATTCGTCCCTCGTCTTGTCGCCTACCGGCAATTCATAACCAAACAGAAACACAATGTGTCTATCCGTTCCCAGCAATCTAAACCATTAACACAGTCAGGTTAATAACTAATTACAAAAAATCACGAATTTTCTTCATCCATATAAATCCCGGCGACCTCGACATAATGATCCGTTCCCCCTTTCAGTCCGGCAATTTGCTCAGCTGTCAGGTCGCGCATTTTACGGGCCGGGTTTCCGCCCCAAAGCTCGCCGCTTTTGACCACTTTGCCCGGTGCCACCAAAGCCCCGGCAGCAACCATGGCCCCGCCTTCCACAACAGCACCATCCAGAACAACCGCCCCCATTCCTACGAACGCACCATCTTTTAGCGTACACCCATGAATCACCGCATTATGACCAACCAGAACATCATCACCGATATAGGTGCCAAAACGCCCTTCCGTCACATGGATAACGCTCCCGTCCTGAATATTGCTGCGTTTACCAATGCGAATTTCATGAACATCGCCACGCAACACACAACCATACCAGATACTGGACTGTTCCCCGATTTCCACATTCCCGATAACAACGGCATTTTCTGCAATAAAGGCACTTCCCTCAATTTTCGGCGTAAACCCTTTATGGGAACGTATAAGTGGTTTCATGATTTTCTCTTCCTTTTATCTTAGTTTTGAAGCCAATAGCGCAAGACAGCCGTTGTGGCCTCCGGTTGTTCCATAGTGGACAAATGTCCACAATTTTCAATTTCCACCAATTTAGCATCGGGAATCTGCGCCGCCATTTCCTGTGATATTTTAAGCGGTGTCAGTGCATCCTGACGCCCGACCATCACCAACACAGAACAAGTGATGTTTGACAAATCATCAAAACTGTCCACCCTGTTCAGCAAGGCTGTCTGTTGTCTTAAAAATCCATCCACACCGATGCGATGCGCCATGGAGTCAACCTGCCTGACCAGCGCTTCATCCTCAGTCCGCGAGGGATGAATCAAACGCGGCAACAGGGCTTGTGTAATTTCTTCCATCCCGCTTTCTTGCGCCTTTTGCATTAAGGCACGGCGATAATCGCTATGTTCCGGCAAGTCTGCATAAGGGGACGTGTCGATCAAGGCGGCACGATTGATACGCTGCGGCACCCGGCGCAACAGTTCAAAGACCACGTACCCCCCCATAGAGAGCCCCGCTACACTAAAACGTTCAGGGGCATTTTCAAGCACATGGTCCGCAAAAGCCTCTATGCTGTCTCCACTGGAAAAATCCGCAACACGTACATCATATGCCTGTGACAGGGTTTCAATCTGGTGTAACCAAAGGCTGCGATCACACAACAACCCGGGTAAAAGGAAAAGGGTTTCTTTCATCTATTCTCGTTCTCACCTGTTTATTTTATTAATGGCAATATAGCCTTGAAATCGTCCGTTCCGGCACGTTGCAACCATTCAAACATCACCATCTCCGAACTGACGATCTGGGCACCGCACTGGCGCATCCGGGCCAATGCAAGCGTTTTATTTTCTGTTGTTCGGGAGGCAACGCCATCATCAACCACAAAAACCTGATACCCCTCATCCAACAACTCAAGCGCCGTTTGCAAAACACAGACGTGGCTTTCCATACCACACAGTACAATCTGATTACGCCCTTTTTCTTTCAGGGCATCGAACAAACTTTGTTCTTTCAGGCTGGAAAAGCTGATTTTTTCATAGACCTCATCATTGTTGATCAAAGGCTTCAACACATCAACCGTATGGCCGATACCGGCAGGATATTGCTCGCTGACCATATGAGGGATTCCCAGACGTCTAACCGTTTGCAACACTTTATAAGTCGTTTCAATTGCGCCTTCCCCGTTATACATGACAGGCGCAAGTTTTTGCTGGATATCTACAATGAAAAACAGACTTTCCTGCGGATCCAAAATCAGTGACATAACAGCCCTCCCTTTTTGAAATAGCATCCCCTGCATCAACCTAGCTCATTGTGGTGCCTCTTGAAAGTACCATCATCATTGACTTCTCGGCACAATTGCCTAATATCGCGCACTCCTTTTTATGAAAGATGTAATTTTATGAATTTTGCCGACCTAGGTCTCAGCGACAAACTGCTTTCTGCCGTCTCAGACGCCGGTTACGAAACCCCGACCCCGATTCAGGCACAGGCTATTCCCCAAGTTCTAATGGGACGTGATATTTTGGGGTGTGCGCAGACAGGTACTGGTAAAACCGCTTCTTTCACCCTGCCGATGATTGACGTTCTCGCCAGCGGACGGGCCCGTGCACGTATGCCGCGTTCCCTCATTCTGGCCCCAACGCGCGAACTGGCTGCACAGGTCGCCAATAACTTTGAAACCTACGGCAAGAATCACAAATTGAGCATGGCCCTGTTGATTGGCGGCACATCCATGGGCGATCAGATGAAAATCATTGATCGTGGTGTGGATGTTTTGATTGCCACACCAGGCCGTTTGCTGGACCTGTTTGATCGTGGTAGCCTGATCCTGCGTGATGTCAAAATTCTGGTGATCGACGAAGCCGACCGCATGATGGATATGGGCTTCATCCCGGATGTGGAAAAAATCGTCACCCTTCTACCACAAATTCGCCAGACCTTGTTTTTCTCAGCCACCATGGCGCCGGAAATTAAAAAACTGGCCGACAAATTCCTGATGAACCCGAAGGAAATCACTGTTTCCAAACCGGCCACCACCGCAGATACAGTTCGCCAAGGCCTCCTCAAGGTAAATTGCAAACCCCATGACGGCAAAAGCAAGCGCAACGCCCTGCGTGCCTTGATTGACAGCGAAGAAGTTAAAAATGCCATCGTTTTCTGTAACCGCAAGCGCGATGTCAGCATTGTATGCAATTCCCTGAACAAACATGGCTATAACGCCGGGCAGATGCATGGCGATATGGTGCAATCTGCGCGTATGGAAACGCTGGAAAAGTTCAAGAACGATGAAATTACCTTTCTGGTCTGTAGCGATGTAGCCGCACGCGGGCTGGACATTCCGGACCTCAGCCATGTGTTCAACTATGACCTGCCCAGCAACAATGACGATTATGTCCACCGCATCGGGCGCACCGGGCGTGCCGGTAAAAAAGGCACAGCTCTCAGTTTGGCAACACCGGCAGACAAAAAATACCTGAGCGCCATTGTGAAACTCATTGGTCAGGAAATACCACCTGTTGAACTGGACATTGCCCTCGCTCAACCGGAAGAAAATGAGAGACGTCCCAAACGTGAACGCCCGGAGCGCAGAGACAATTCACGTGGGCGCAACCGGAGCCGTGGGCGTGATCGCGATGTTTCCGATCAGGTGATGGAACAGGAAGAGCCGGAAAACGGCGTTGTGATTGGCATGGGTGCCCATACGCCCGCTTTCCTTTTGCGCCCGGTTTCAGTTGAAGAAGAAAAAGCACCTACAAAGAAAAAAGCACCCGCCAAGAAAAAGGCAACCACCGCCCGCAAGAAAAAAACGGAACCCCCTTCCAAGACTGTAAGCAAAAGCAAGGAAGAAACGCCCAAGGCACCACGCAAACGCCGTACGACAAAAAAGAAAAGCGAAACGCTACAAGCTCCTGAAGAAGGTGACACCACACAAGAGAGCTAACCCTGCCTTCCTCTTTATCGCTTTCAACGCTGTTACAGAAGTTTAACTTTATCGTCCTGTTATTTTGTACTACTTGAAGTTATCACCGAGGAGGGGGCGATGACTGAAGAAAGTAAAATAATCAGCGAAATCTTGTATCTCTATCTACATACTGGTGAACAGCGGTTTGAAGAAACGGGCGTAACACATCTACGTCATGGCGAACAAAGCGCCTATCTTGCCTCACAAGCAAACGCAAGTGATGAATTGATTATCGCCAGTCTGATGCACGATATCGGCCATTTGCTTGACCCTACGCACATTCCCTTTCATTACAATGGCATAGACCGCCAGCACGAAATCATAGGTGCCGGGTATTTACGCCGCCTTTTTCCTCTTGGCGTCAGCGAACCTGTGCGCCTGCACGTCTTGGCCAAAAGATATCTTTATAGCATCGAAGAAGGATATACAGGCCGGTTTAAGCAGGATGCACAAGTATCCCTACAGGTTCAGGGCGGCAAAATGACTGCGGATGAATTGAAAGAATTTAAGCGGCAGGAATACTGCACGGATGCCGTCCAACTCAGGAAATGGGACGATGAAGCTTCGCATTATCTGGATTATCCGATTCCGCCGATCACAAGCTATCGTCCCTTGATTGAAAAACTCCTGAGAAAGTCCAGAGCCTAAACAAAATACTCCTTCGGAGGTTCAAAGCCGTTAAACCCTTGAGAAGCATACATGGTTGTATAGGCTCCCGCAGACATGACCCGCACCTTATCTCCGGTTTTCAACGCCAAAGGCAGCTGGAAGAAAGTCCGTTCATAAAGGGTATCGCAACTGTCACAGGTCGGCCCTGCAACGATAACCGGCCCCATTTCCTCTTCATCATAATCCGTCTGGATTTGATAAACGATGGATTCATCAATCGTTTCGGCCAAACCGCCGAATTTTCCAACATCCAGATAAACCCAGCGCACTTCTTCTGCAAAATCCTTGATTGCAATACAGACAACTTCACTGACCAGAACACCTGCCTCAGCAACAATATAGCGTCCCGGCTCCATATAGATTTCCGGCCAGTTATTGCCGAAATAAGTGGTGAAATGCTCTTTTATCGAATCAACGAAATCCGCCAAAGCCGGAATATCTTCCTGATAACGTGCCGGGAATCCTCCGCCAATATTGACCATTTTCAATAAAATCCCGACTTCTGCCAGGGCATCGAACAACACAGCCGTATCGCTGATGGCTTTCCCCCAATGTACCGGGTCCAATTGTTGAGAACCGACATGGAAAGACACGCCAAACGGCACCAATCCCTTGGCCTTGGCCTGCATCAACAATTCATGCGCCATGGAGGATGAACAGCCGAATTTGCGCGACAACGGCCAACTCGCCCCTGCCCCATGACGGTTGACCAGAATACGGCAATAGACTCTTGCCCCCGGTGCAACCTCGGCGATTTTGTCCAGTTCATCGCTGCTGTCCAGCGCAAAAAGGTCCACCCCGGCTTCATAGGCAGCCTGAATGTCTTTCTTCTTTTTCAAGGTATTGCCGAAAGAAATGAGTTTGGGGTCAACACCCGCATCCAGACATTGGCGAACTTCCCCGATACTTGCCGCATCAAAACGTGAGCCTAGTTTGTTCAAACGTTCCAAAATGGCCGGTGCCGGGTTGGCTTTCATGGCGTAATAAACATGCGCTTCCTTGAACAGGTTGCCCAACTGGGTATAGCGATCTTCCACCACATCCAGATCTACAACAAGAAACGGGCTATCCTGATCTGCATCTTTTATGAAGGCTTCAATTTTTGGTGTCATTGCACACCCTCCCTGAAAAAAAGTGAGCGCTATATAAGGCTATTTTTTTTAAATGGAAGCGTTTTTTCATCTTCACGATAATATTTCTTTCATCACATCCAATCCCTGTTGCAAATCAGCCTCACCATAGCCTGCAAACCCCATGACCATTCCACTTTTTACAGCCTCACAACGATAAAAAGGGCTTAACGGACGAACGGTTACACCAGCCTTGTTCAGATTCTGTGTAACGCTTACATCATCACGCTGATCTTTAAACAACACACACAAATGTAAACCGCCATCACTGGGACAAACCTCAAGAATATCGGCAAAATCACGTTCCAGTTTTTCCAACAGAAACTTGCGACGGTTTGCATAAAGTTTTTTCATGCGTCTGAGCTGACTGTCAAACAAACCTTCTTCAAAAAAATCCGCCAACACAGCCTGATGAAGAATGGAAGCCGGACCATCGCTATAAGATTTTGCCGCCATAAAAGGTGGAATCAACGGCTCCGGCAAAACCAGATAACCAAGACGAAGGGCGGGGAAAATGATCCGGCTGAATGTCCCGACATAAATCACACGACCATCTTTATCCAGACCTTGCAAACTTGAAAGAGGCGGCCCTTCAAAACGGAACTCGCTGTCAAAATCATCTTCAACCACCCAGGCCTGACAGTCTCTTGCACATTTAAGTACATCCAGCCTGCGTGAGAGGGACATGGTTGTCCCCAAGGGATAGTTACGCGATGGCATCACCATCATGCTTTTAATTTTTTCGGTTCTTTCCAGCTTCTGAAGAACAATACCTTCCTCATCAACAGGCAAAGAGACTCTTTGCACTCCCAACCCCTGTAAAACGCCATCCATACCCTGATAGGCCGGGTCTTCCATAACCACCCGGTCACCTTCTTCCCAAAGAACACGTCCAATCAGGTCCAGCCCCTGTTGTGCCCCTGAAACAATGATGATTTGTTCAGCCGTACAATTAACCCCACGTGATTCCTTAAGGTATCGCGCGAGATGCTTTCTCAAAGGGAGATACCCTGTCACATCTTCCCTCATCGCCAGGTCCGCTGCGTTCATTCGCCAACGTCTGGAAAGAAGGCGTGCCCATTGGTCAAAAGGGAAATCCTCCATGGCAGGACGCCCGGGGGCAAAGGGGCGAATATTGCCTTGAAGATTATGTCCCTTTTTAACAGCCAGCCATTTTTGTGCTCTTCGTGCGATATCTGGACAACGCTCATCTCGTTCACCCACATCAACAGCCCGGGAGGGATATTGCACAGAAAATTCAGAACTGACAAAAACACCTGCGCCTTGGCGCGTTTCCAGAAAGCCATCGTTGGTCAACATGTCAACGGCCTGTAAAACCGTGTTACGGGAAACACCAAGGTGGCCTGAAAGCTTTCTGCTTGGCGGCAATTGAACACCTGCCACAAGTTTTCCCGACAGGATCATATCACGCAACAGATTTGCCAAAGCCCGATAATGCGGGCGTAACTGGGCATCTTGCCATTGCTCTGATAAAATACCGAGAAGATAATCATTCATAATTGGTTCTATTAAATTCTACAAATTGGACCTTTTAATTAAACCAATTTACCCTCAACATAGCCTGATATGAAAGGAGAAATCATATGTCAGACTATGTTATTACGCAAAGAACCAAGATGAAAAGAGGCCATAAAAGGGCACAATATGACCGTACACTGGTTCACAACATTCTGGATGAAGCATACATTTGTCACGTAGGCGCGCAGATGAGTGACCGCCCCATGGTACAACCCACCGTTCACTGGCGCGAAGGCGAACGCCTTTTTATCCATGGTTCAAGTAAAAACGGCCTGTTCCAAACTCTGCTTGGCGGGCAGGAAGCCTGTATCACCGTCACCCTGCTGGATGGTCTGGTGCTGGCACGTTCCAGTTTTCACCACAGTGCAAACTACCGCTGCGTTATGATTTTTTCCAAAGCTCAGGAAATTAAGGAAGAAGAGGAAAAATTACGTATCCTTAATCTGATGATGAAAAAAATTACACCGGAACGTTTTGATGACATTCGGGCACCTAACTCGCAGGAGCTGAAGGCCACAACGGTACTGGCGTTTGAGCTCAATGAAGTATCGGCCAAAGTCAGGACAGGACCACCGGTTGATGATGAAGAAGATTACGCCTTGCCGGTCTGGGCCGGTGTTATCCCGTTAACTATGGAAAAAGGCAAAGCTCTTGACGATCCGCGCTGGCTTGGTGATCATGGAGGCAAATCATAAAGGAGACAGCCATGAGCGGTTGGAGTTGCCCGAATGAAATCCATGGAAAATGTCAGCATGTGCCTGATAAAGCCTGCGATCCCGGCATGAAAGGCTGTGTTCTTTTTGGTAAATACCGTTTTGCCAATAAGGAAAAAAACAGCCCGCGCCGTGAGCGCGAGCGTCTGGAAAAAATGGCAAAGGCCAGCGAACAGCTCAGTCGGACACGTAAGTCTTAGGGCGTAAACTCATAAAATAGACTTGCTTTGGTTTCCGCAAAATATAGGCAAGACAAGGCAAAGTCTTGCAGGAAGTACATGTACTTTCAAAAGGCTTTAACGCTGTATTTGCCTATATTTAACGGAAATCCCGAAAGGGACGGAATGGATTTAAGGGTGGATCAGCGTTATAAAATGTAGTAGTCGCGACTTGATCTGACACATGCCCGTTTTGACGGGGTGACTGTCAGGTCGAGTTTAGCCTACAAACTTTTCCTGCCAGATTTGTTTGCCGTCCATCATGGTCTGCAT
>JBNKSC010000020.1:0-15165 GCA_050297075.1 Terasakiella sp. | reverse complement strand
TGAATTAGTTCCGATCTGATCTGACAGTCCTTCTTGCAAAAAGGAAGGGTTACCCGTTTTGATGAAGGTGCAACTCCTTTAACCATCAAAACACCAAGAAGTAACCCTATGCTTCAAAGTAACGAAAGAATCATCAAACATAAAGTCGGATTGCTCAATCTGGCAGAAGAACTCGATAACGTGTCCAAAGCCTGCAAGGTCATGGGCTTTTCCAGAGACACCTTTTATCGTTATAAGGCAGCCGTTGATGAAGGCGGTGTTTCTGCTCTTTTCGAAAAGAGCAGAAACACACCGAATCTCAAAAATCGCGTCGATCAGATGACCGAAGATGCCGTTATCGCCCATGCCATCGAATATCCGGCACATGGGCAATTGCGAGCCAGTAATGAACTTCGTAAGAACGGCATTTTCGTCTCGCCCAGCGGCGTTCGCAGCGTCTGGGTGCGTCATAACCTTGAGAACTTCAAGAAGCGTCTGAAAGCATTGGAGACAAAAGTTGCCGAAGACGGCATCATTCTCACTGAATCCCAAGTGCAGGCACTGGAAAAGAAGAAACTGGACGACCAAGCCAGTGGCGAGATCGAAACCGCACATCCCGGCTATCTCGGTTCGCAAGACACTTTCTACGTCGGCACCCTCAAAGGCGTGGGACGGGTTTATCAACAGACCTATGTCGATACCTATGCCAAGATCGCCTTTGCCAAACTCTACACCACTAAAACGCCGATCACCTCAGCCGATCTGCTCAATGACAAAGTTCTGCCCTTCCATGAAGACCATGGCTTGCCGGTGCTGCGTATCTTGACCGACAGAGGCACGGAATATTGTGGCAAGGCGGATAGCCATGATTATCAACTCTTCTTGGCGATCAATGATATTGACCACACCAAGACGAAAGTCAAACACCCGCAGACAAATGGCATTTGCGAGCGGTTCCATAAGACCATTTTGCAGGAGTTCTATCAGGTGACCTTCCGCAAGAAACTCTATGAAACCATCGATCAATTGCAAAATGATCTGGACGAATGGCTGGATTACTATAACAATCGTCGCACCCATCAGGGTAAAATCTGCTGTGGACGCACGCCCATGCAGACCATGATGGACGGCAAACAAATCTGGCAGGAAAAGTTTGTAGGCTAAACTCGACCTGACAGTCACCCCGTCAAAACGGGCATGTGTCAGATCAAGTCGCGACTACTACAGCTAAAATAACCACTTACAAACTCCAACCGACTCGTTGAGAAGACTTCACAGGGCCCTGTCTTTCTCTTATTTTCTGGCGTGCTTGACGCAAATCATACAACAAATCACTCCATTCAGTTCGCATAACTTCCAAACGATTTGCGCGATCCGAAATCACATTTGTGAACATCCGCGACAGCGATGCCAGCATTTTCTCTTTATCTGTTTTCTTTTTGTCGGCCCGCTTTAACGTCGGTTGCCAGGTCTGAGGCCATGGTGCAAGCGGCGTACCTTGAAAAGCAATCAGGACTTCCTGACTATTCTTTGGCTTATGCGCACGTTCAACGAGTTTACCAATAATTTCAGGCTTGATAACAAGCAACCAGACCCCAAACAGGTGTGCTTTTCGCCTACGCCCTTCACAATTTGGATGTTGAATCAACCAAAGCCAATTTCTGTATGCTGTTTCAGGTTCTTGGTACATCCGTTTAAACAGTTCGGGAACTGCAAACATTTCATCTTTATCAAACAGACTCCACTTCTTCTTTTGCGGCATCATACTTTGAGCCAAAAACAAAAGATCTGGCCCTTCTACACGGTGCCTACCATTTGACAAAGAAGATCGCAAAGGAAGTTCATCAGACAAAACCTTTCTTCTAATATGATGCCGATCTTCACGCCGTGTCGCCACATAATCAAGGCCGACATTCTGTAAATGCTTTGCAAAACTATCACGCAGAATGTCAATCATTTCACCCGTTCGATCAAAATGCAGACGGTTCCCCCGGTCTGGTTTTGCCTTAATCACAAGGTGGGCATGAGGATGATCTTCCGTATCCTTATGGATTGCCCAGATCACATGAAAATAATGTTGTGCAAAGTTTTCGGCAACAAATCCACGGACCGCAGTTTCCAATTTAATTAACGCCTCAGCACTCTCCACATTGCCTTCTTTCTCAATAGAACACACCAGATGCCAAGCTTGATTATTACGCCAAGTCCCGTCTTCTCGCCAGTTTTCCCGGTCCGTTCGCAATTCCCAATTTTTAATTGCCTCCTTGTCAGTTGGCAAACCGAATTGATCATACAGTTCTACCCTTTCGGCTTCATCTTCCCTCGATATATATTTGACCAAAGCTCGAACCGAACTTGCTGATTTCTTAGCGGAGACAACTTTGAGAACAGCTTCTCGCTTGCCCTGATCAGCGACATAATTTCTATAATTATTATAGCGAATACGCGCTGCCCGGCGTGATCGCCCAAAACCACTGGAAGAACGTCCAGAATTGGCGAAAAAACGCTTCATCAAGCGTTCTTCTTCCAGATTGACCGACCCGCCTTTTACGCGCCTATAATCTTCATCATCAAAAAACATAAAAAAAGGCTAGCAGCAAAAAACACGAAAGTCTGTCATACATTTCGCTAATCCTGCAAAAGAATTTGCGAATGTATATTTTCTATAAGTTATTGTTTTTCAATAACTCTAGAATCGAACCCTTGAAGATCGCCTGTGTTTTTCGTGTGTTTTTGGCCAAATTCCCTGTGGCTTTTATCAAAACCGTTGTGGCCTTTCTAAAAAGTCTTGTGGCTTCTTACCGCACTGTTGTGGCGTTGCCGAAAAAGACTGTGACTCTTGATTAATCGTCAGGATCTATTTCCCGAATAGAATTATCAAGATCAACAAGCGTTATCCCCTTCTGCTTGAACGGCCTTCGTGTTTTCAACGGAAAGTGTATGGCTCAGTTTTTGGTTGCGGGTTGACCGCATTTTCTAAGAAGCTACACTAAGCGGATTTGTTTCCCGGTGGACGGGACAGTTGCGGGTTGACCGCATTTTCTAAGAAGCTACACTCCGGTCCAGCTATAGCCATTAACGAAGCCTGTTGCGGGTTGACCGCATTTTCTAAGAAGCTACACTGATGGACTGATCATGGCGCAGCGTAAGTATGTTGCGGGTTGACCGCATTTTCTAAGAAGCTACACTGACCAAGAGTTTATCTATGACGCATCCGGTGTTGCGGGTTGACCGCATTTTCTAAGAAGCTACACTCGACACTCTCGAATGTATTAAAGTGCGCCTGTTGCGGGTTGACCGCATTTTCTAAGAAGCTACACTTTGACACGTGCGCGAATATTTCCATTGCTAGTTGCGGGTTGACCGCATTTTCTAAGAAGCTACACTGGAATAAAAAAGGAAAAAAACATAACCCCAGTTGCGGGTTGACCGCATTTTCTAAGAAGCTACACTCGCTCAAGCCATGGGCGCAAGCCGATCTTGTTGCGGGTTGACCGCATTTTCTAAGAAGCTACACTAATGACAATTGAAACAAAGGAATTAATTGAGTTGCGGGTTGACCGCATTTTCTAAGAAGCTACACTAATCAAACCTTCAATCAAACAATAAATCAAGTTGCGGGTTGACCGCATTTTCTAAGAAGCTACACTTTTTTAGTGGGTACTGTTGTGCCCGATCAGGTTGCGGGTTGACCGCATTTTCTAAGAAGCTACACTTACAGGCTTATGCTCAAGCCGCCCTAAAGAGTTGCGGGTTGACCGCATTTTCTAAGAAGCTACACTAGATACAGGCCAGTTTATTGATTTTAAAATATAAACTGGCCTTTTTATTTTTTAAAAATGAAAAATGCCGTTCAAAAAAGTAGCAATTGATCTGGATTTTTTGACTCTTCTGATTTTCGACTTCTGAAAGTTTGAATATTTTCATATTGCTTGTCCGTTATCGCCAAGATTTGAACTGTGCCATATTTGGGTAAATTACGTTCGATCCTTTTCCTTAAAGATTCAACCGCTTCCTTACCTGATAACAGCCGATAGTATATCGAAAATTGGCCCATGGCGAAACCTTCATCCAACAGATAATCCCTAAATCGGGTTGCCGCTTTTCTGTCTTTCTTTTCAACAACCGGAAGATCAAACATAACAATTACCCACATCAGCCGATACCCGCTCACCCATGTTTCCTGTTCAACAATCATTCACTCACCCATAAATAAACGGCCTGACTGTCGGAGTTGGGGCAACTGAAGGCTTAGCGTTTTATCCGTCAAACACCCTACCAAGGAACGTGCCAGTTGATGCAGACAATTCACCAAGGGAGAAGCCCCCTTATCGGTCAGTAAATCCAATTGTAAGAGGCTGACGAGGGCACGTTTAGCATCCGGCGATAATTCTTCTGACTGAGCCGCAATTTTCTCAACCTTGCCATCGACGATGGGACGAAATGGTTCCATCAGATCATCTACCAAGGCAAAGGCGTTGACCTGACTTTTGTGATGCACCCCCAAGGCTGGATGTAAACCTGCGGCGACCACGGCCCGTGCGGTTGCTGCACGTAAAATGGTATAGCCGTAATTGAGAAAAGCATTACTTCCATCCAAAGTGCGGTCACGGCGAAAACCTTTTCCCATCAAAGCTGGCCAATAATGCCGGGCTGCTTGAGCTTCAATATTATCAGGGTCGCCAGAACGCACACGTTTCATCAAGGCACCTAGCTCCAGAATTTTATCCGTATTTGCCCCTGCACATTCCAGAATATATTTCTGATTATCAATTTTACTGCGTACGAGATGCTGCCAGAGCCTTTTGCGTCGCGCTTCTGATAGAGCAATTTGATCACGTAAAATCCCTGCGTGACCATAATGGGCCTCTAGCGGTAAAGTAAGCCCCAACGGATGCCAATTCTTACCCGTTGTCACTATAATCACTTTACGTTCCAACAAGGCCGACATGATATTTTTAGACAGGCTGATTTGATGAGCAGACAGTACGAGCGCCGTTATATCATCCAGTGGCACCCGCCCCAATTCAGTTACACCTTCGCTGACTTTTAAAAAGCCGCGAAAGAGCGAGAGATGCCGACCATCCTCAGCTATTTCAACAACACCGCCGATCATGGGGTTTTCCTTTTATTCAGGTAGCGTCCATCCGGCGCAATAAAGACCTGACGCAACCCCTTCTCTCCAAGGGTACTAATTGAAAATAGTTTTTGAGGCGCATCTGCGATATTGTGATGCGCTAATCCAAGACGTTTACTCGACGCATTTAAATCTGTAATTCGCATGACTTGCTCAATCCCATCTTCATAAAATGAAACCATATCTTTTTTGAACAGACGCATGACAAATCGTGCCGCTGGATGCGGCTTTTGGGCATTTTTATCCGGTAGATCAGGAGAGAATTTAGCGCAATCCGCATAATTCCAGAACACACCCTGCCATGTTTCTTCACCTTGTTTCCACTTGCCTTTCTTGCCTTTTGGCAAAGCCCAGATATCGCAACAGACATAACTGTCAGGTGCATAGGCTTTGTAGGGGGCGCTTTGGATGGCAATCGCTGACTGGTTTTTAACCAAAATACGAAGTCGGTGAATGTTATATTTCTGACCAAATGCGCTTAAATATTCTGGCAATTTCTTCGCTTGATCCGTTTTGGATAAGCCATACCAGCCCAACTCATAAAGATATTCTTTAATATTGGCCTGTATTAACGGATCACGAATAGCGTCAAGCTCTTTGGGGCTTAAAGCCGCGATTGGTTTACGCGTGACCAGGTTAAAGCCATCTTTACGCTGACTTTCAGGCAACACCCCATAAGAGGTCTCATTAAAATAACGCCCCTGAATTCCATGGTCCTGTTTATAAGAGATCAGAATATCCTTGAGCTTTTTGTTGAAATCCTGTCGCAACTGATCGGGCAGTTCAGGTATTTCCAGATGAATACGATCATCAGCACCGCGCGCACTCAATCGCGAAACACGTTGCAATACAGACCTATCACTTAGTGCAACCACAAAGGAATCTATCGCATGATGACGATGGTCATCTCTGTTTTTTCGCCCATCCTCGCCAAGGTTTAAATGCCATTTCCCCCGTAACATCGCTGTTAATCGTCCCGGCGCAGGAACGACATGATCCGTTAAGCAATTTAAATACTTGCGCGCGGATCGGGCAATATAGGCATTATCTGTCATTTGACGTGCAATAAAATCGTTCTCGCCTTCCCATTTTTCCATTGCGTCAGCAGCAAAACGCCAACGTTTATTTTTGGGAAGTCGCGAGGCCCTGTCCAATATCCCTTCCCAATCAAAATCAGGATGTCGGTTGTCACCGAAAGCTTCAAAGGGACAGTTATTCCCCTTGACCCGGTTGGCGCCTTTGAACGCAAGTGTCAGATTAGCCATTGTATCATCCAGTGTCCTTGAGAAAGGTAAGATATGTTCAATTTCCACCTCCCCATTGACAAGGTGATGGCCTGCAATGTTCTTGCCTGTAAACACGCAACGCCGGGCCATGATATCTGTGCTGAGTTCCTCCCAAAGTTTCACTTTCTTCAAGTCACGGGCATTGGCTTCACGTCCATTTGAAATTTCATGCCATAGCTTCGCTAGCTTCTCATTGCGCTTGGTATTCTTCGCAATCTCCTTATTAATTTCATTGCGCTGTTTCGGACCAAGCTTTAGATCGCGCGACAGTTCCACATGAATTTCAGTCGGCACCTCCCCGAAACGTTCAATCAAGCAATTAATCAAAACGCGCAACTGATTAAGCGCAACATGCACAGTTGGGTTCGCAATACGACCGAAATATCCTTCGGGGTCTTTGTCGTGATCTTTACTCGCGTCTTCTCCCATCACTGACTGTGTCAGAATTTCACCGTAGTAAGGCAGTTTTTCTCTTTTCTCGACATTCGATAAAGCACTATGGTGCAACGGATTTCCTTCTTCATCACACAACTGCGTGACAGCATCATAATATTCCAATCCTTGGTCTCGCATGATCGGCAGCAATTCTTCCATCGCTTGACGCGACAGATGAACCGTCAAGCTCCCGATTGGAAGTGCTGCAAAGGCTTCCGCTTGGTCTTGCGTAATTTTATGCTTGCGGATCAGATGAGGAATTAATTTGTCATCCTCCAATGTGCCGTGCAGATCTTCAAAGATATCATCAAGTGCCTGTTGTGAAATTGTTTCCCATAGACCTTGAAGCCGTTCATCCGCTTTCATCCAGAGCGCGATTTTATGTCCATCAAGATTTTTACGTTGCTCACTTTCTAAATTAAAGCGAAGGTCACGTTGGAAAAGAAGTTGTCCATCCGCACCTTTTAATTTGCGAATGCCACCCCAAGTAATGGTTTTTTGTGTGAGTAACGTCTGAATAATCTTTGCGCGTTGCGCACGGGTCAAAGGATGACTTTGTAGACAATCATCAATCACACGTAAATTTCCAACATCCTGATAAATTCGAAACCATTGCGCAATGGGAGTATCACGGTGAGCACGGCGAAATTCAGGACGCAATGTACATCGACCACGTTCAACTGGGCGGAGGGGGTGCTGAAAGAGAATGCAATTATCACGCAATCTTTCCCATTCTTCTTCGCTCAATGAATGATGCTGGGTTTGCACGTCTTTTAAGGCATTAAATTCCTCCGCATACATGGCACGTTCGGGAAACCATTCTGTCGCTTCTTTAAAACGCACGGGTTTTCCCGCTTGCAATTGCTCCCACAAAAATTGGCCAAGCGTTTTATTGCCTAAAGCCGTACGTAAAGCATTGATTTGCTGTGAGCGTTGCGTATTTTCCTTAGCTTCCGTGCTTTCTTTACGGTTAGATTTAAACCCACGACGCAATCCAAGATGAAATAAGGCACGGCCTAATTCATAGGGAGATAAAGGTCGATCCAATCCTTCAGCACGTAACTGATAAGGATTTAAACGTTCAAGGCCATGCCTTTCTTCGCTATCAGCAGGCATAAGACCCAAATCAATAAGATAGCGCATCATATAGATCATACGGTTTTTACCACGGTCACGGTTGCGACGCATGCCCCGTCCCATACGTCGCGCAACAGCTAAACTATCCCCGACGCGTCCACCTTTTGCTGGTTCACGACTATCTGGGAAAATACGTACCCCCATGTCCAACAACGAAAAACCTTCAAGTCCTTCTTTGGCAGAGTCGAGTTTTAATGCTGTCCAACCGATAGAATTTGTTCCTAAATCAAGCCCTAATCGATATCCCATAACACCCTCTTATTATTTATAATTACTCATTAATACAAGTTTAGGATAATAAGTTCTATTGACAATGCAACACAACATTGAGAATATAAGATTAGCTTTTTAGAAAATGCGGTCATCCCGTTAACAAGGATGATTCCAAAAAATTTAAAGGTAGGCTACGGCCTACCTTTTTTCGTTGATGAACTTGCTATATTTTGAGCTTAGACGCCAATCATAAGTCTTCATAAACTGACTTTATGATGTTTACCTATTGATGACCTCGTGGGATTTCAGGGCTAAAGCGAAATAGATTATTGTTCTTATTTTACCGCTCTCGTCAGAGGGAGCGGGGGCCAGATTTACCGTACTCGCTCGCTTCGCTTGCTGCGTCGTTGCCTTCGGCCGAACTGTTGCAATCTGCGCTTTTCAGCGCATCTTGCGCAGTTTAAATCAGGTACCCAGACAGCCAACAAAAAACCCGGCCGATGGCCGGGTTATTTGTTGGTTGCGGGGGCCAGATTTGAACTGACGACCTTCAGGTTATGAGTTTGAAATCCAATCTTTATCCCTAAGCCTCATGAGTAGTCATGAGATTGAATAATCAATTATTTTCAATACAATAAGAAATTTGCAAATCAGACATAGTTCCTCACACATCACCATGAGAAGGCACCTGAATGTTTACCAATTGATGACCTTTTTCTAGACATTGTAAAATCAGGATTCGTTTTCTTACAATTTTAGGTAAATTTTCCAGTAGTTTTTATATGCCCAACTATTGATATGTATTCCCCACCCTCTCACGAGCCTACATGTTGAAAACACTATGTCCTACAGTTAAGTAAGATTACTTAATATTGTTTATTTGCACCACATTCCATTTTGCTCTTTTAAAGTGTTTTCATTTTTCCTACTTTTCACCCGTCCATAAAAACAAAAGAATGTGGCGGAGAAACGATTGGGTATTCAGAGGGGGTGGCTCGTCCTTGCGGTGAGCTATGGGTTATTTTGTTGTCTTCATGACGGATTTGCACAGGCAATTCCGCAAGTCGACTTAAATGTCATTCAAAAACAGCAAGATGAAATTCAGCGCCGCAATGAGACCGATCGGCGCCTGCTGGAATTGAAGAATAAATCCGGCACCAAGACACGCCCCCAAGAGATTGCACCCCCTGAGCTCCCTGCCCTGCCGGAGGGAGAAACCTGTTTTCAGGCCGATGTGATCGAACTTAAAGGCGTCACCCTGCTGGATGAGGACGAGCAGGCGGAGCTGTTAAACCCCTATCTCGGACAATGCATCACGCTCAAGAATGTCGATGAGTTGCTGCGTGCCATCACCAATCTTTATAGCGAAAAAGGCTACGTCACTTCTCGCGGTTTTGTGCCGTCACAGGATATCAGTGACGGGTCACTGGAACTGGTGATTATTGAAGGTTTTATAGAAGGCTATGAGCTCCATGACGATAAATCACGCAAGACATGGCGCCTGAAGAGCGCCTTCCCCCTGACGCTGGATCGCCCGTTAAACCTGCGCGATATTGAGCAGGGCCTTGATCAGATGAACCGCCTGCAATCCAACAATGCGAGCATGAAGCTGGAACCCGGCAGCGTGCAGGGCGCAACGCTGGTCAAGATCGACAACCAATCCTCCAAGCCATGGCACTTTACCAGCGGTTATGACAATTCCGGCACCATCGCCACCGGCGTGCAGCAATGGAGCGGCACGGCCTCGCTGGATGATCTTTTGGGGGTTAACGACTATCTGTCTTTCAGTTGGTCCAAAGATACCAAAACGGGTGATCCGCAACAAAGCCGGTCTCTGTCCGGTTTCTGGTCCATCCCGCTGGGCTATCTCACCCTGTCGGGCTCCCACAGCTTTTATTCCCATGCCTCCAAAATCAATGCGACCACGGCGAGCTATATCAGTTCCGGCTATTCACGCAGCCAGAAGGTCGAACTGGACTGGGTGGTCAAGCGCGATCAGGACAGCAAGACCAACACATCCGTGTTCCTGCGCCAGCATACGGCGGCCAGTTTTATCAATGAGGAAAAGCTTGAGTCTTCTTCTTATCGCCTGACCTCATTGGGCTGGACATTGGGTTATCAGAACAAGCTCTGGGGCGGTATCGGCTCTGTGACCGGCACGCTGGAAAAAGGCATCCGTGCCCTTTGGGCCAAGGAAGATATCGGTATTACCGATCCATCGACCCCACGCGCCCAGTTTTTAAAGAGTGAACTGGACCTGTCCTATTACAGACCCTTTGAGATTAAGGGCCAGAAGCTGACCTACCAAGGCACGGCGCACGCCCAATGGTCGGCCCAGACCCTTTATTCCACCAATCAAATCTCCATCGGCGGAGAAAGCTCGGTGCGTGGCTACAAGGAACATACGCTGGGCGGGGATCAAGGCGCCTACCTGCAAAACACCCTGAGCTGGGCCTTGCCGCAAACCGGCTATGAAATCCCCGACAAACTGTTTGGCACCTTTTCGCCTTTTGTCGGTTTTGATATCGGGGCACTGGAAAACGATGCCAAGGATGACACGGAAAAAGGTGTCCTCTCCGGCTATGCCTTTGGGCTTAAAACATCGGGCGGTCTGTTCCATCTGGCCGCCACCTATGCCCGGCCCCTGCGCAGCCCGGCCCATCTTGATGAACGACACCATGAATTGCACCTGAAAATGGAAGTGAGCTTCTAATGAAAATCGTTAAACATTTTTCCAAACAGGCTTTGTACTGGACGCTGAGCTTCTCCATCGCGCTCCAGCCCAACCTTGTTCAGGCGCAACAGGCCGTCATCACTGTGGACCCGTCCACCCCCAATGTGGTGGTGGATACGACCATCAACAACACGCCGCTCTTGCAGATCGTCAAGCCCAATGCTTCGGGTCTGTCTCACAACAAGTTTACCGACTTCAATGTGGGCACCAAGGGCCTTGTCATCAACAATGCCACCACCAACACCACCACACAGATTGGCGGGGCAATTCTGGCCAACCCGAACTTCAACGGCCGGGCAGCCAGCCTGATCCTCAACGAAGTAACCTCTGCCAATCGCTCCAGCCTGAACGGCTTTACCGAGATTGCCGGGCAAAAGGCCGATTACATTCTCGCCAACCCCAACGGCATCACCTGTAATGGCTGCGGTTTTATCAATACATCGCGTTCCACCCTCACCACCGGCACCCCGACCTTTAGCGGCACCGATCTGGACAGTCTGTCGGTCAATGGCGGGGATGTGATTGTCAATTCCTTGGGCCTGAACGCAGAAGACACAGATGCTTTTGACATCATCACGCGCGCGGCCACCATCAGCGGGGCGATTAATGCCAAGGACCTGACCATCATTGCCGGGCGCAACGATGTCAAATATGATGATCGCAGCGTCACCAAAAAGGCAGACAACGGCACAACCAAGCCGACACTGGCCATTGACAGCTCTGCCCTTGGCGGCATGTATGCCGGGCGCATTGCGCTGATTGCCAATGAAACAGGCGTAGGTGTGAACATGCAGGGCGAAATGTCTGCCAGCACCTCCGGCCTGACCATCACTGCTGACGGGCGCATTGACTTTAAAAAGGCATCCGCCAAAACAGACCTCACCGTGACGTCACAGGATACGGTGAAGGTGAGTGAGCGGGCGTACGCTGAAAACAACCTCAAGCTTGATGGCCCGACCATCGATGCCACCAACGCCACGGTGGCCGCAGGCAATGACGTGACGCTTGAGGGTACGACCCTCACCGCAAGCAACGCACAAATTGTCGCAGGCCTGCAAGCAGACGGCAGTTCAAAGGCACAGGGCGATGTCTCTGTCACGGCACAGGGCACCTTCACATATGATGGCGGGACCCTTCGTGCCGGGGAAACGGTCAAGCTGGAGGCGGATCGGATTGACGGTGGGGCCAGTTCCAACGGCATTACGGCCTTGGGAGATGCGACGATCAAGGGCACCACGGCTGCGGCTTTGTCCGGCGACCTCAAAGTAGGCAGCAATCTGTCCCTCACAGGTGGCGTTATATCCACCACAGCAGGGACAGGCGATGTTACCGGCACAGCCACCATTGAGGGCACCAGCTACACAAGCGCCAATGCACTGGAGGCAGGCAGCACCATCACCGTGACCACCACGGGGGATACGACCCTTCAGACAGGGGGCGGTCTGACGTCTAACGCAGAGGTCAAGGTCGAGGCACAGAACATCACGTCGGACGGCACCCTCTCCAGCCAGACAGGTACCACGCTCACCGCAACAGGCACACTCACCACCCAAGCCAACGCCAAGACCCAGAGTGCAGCCAATACCACGCTGACCAGCACCGGCGATATGACACTGGGGGGCACCACGACGGCGACCAACGAGCTTACGGTGACGGCGCCTAATCTCACCAACAATGGCGTGATGTCCGATGGGACAAATGATGGGCTGGATATCAACATCACCGGCAACCTGACCAACACAGGGACGATTTATTCCAAGGGCACGTTGACGCTTAAAACACCGGGCACGTTGGTCAATGATGAAGGCACGATCCTTGCTGATAGCGACATTCAGATCGACGCTGATGGTGCCGGAACCAAGAACACCAAAGTGCATAACCTCTCCGGACAGATTGAGAGCCTGAATGGCGGGATCACCATTGCTACCAATGAGCTGCTCAATGAACGGAAAAATTTAGTAGAAACTAATACGGTGATCAGTTCGAGTAGTGGTAGGTCAGTCACTTCATCCACAAGGATATACGGCTCTGCAAACGGAGATTCTAGGTTCTATAATCTCTCTTCATTTGAGCATGGAAATGGAACTATTGAGAAGACGCTAACAATCTACAATTTAAACTCATCTAGCGTGATAAACTATAGTGCCAGTTCAAGCGAAACCATTCCAAAAATTGTTGCTAACAATGACATCTCTATTTCTGCAAACAATATTACCAATAAATCAGCTCAAATTCTGACAAACAATAACCTACATTTAACAGGAAACACCCTAACAAATACAGGATACGCAGGGGCGACCGTCACCAGTTCATCAACGACAAGGGCAAGTATTGGTGGTGGCCTTGATAGTGCAGATAACCCAGTTTACAGTATTTCCGCAGGTTCTACATCTTCATCTTCCAGCTCTGTCATCACAGACCCCGGTGACACGTTCATCACCGCAGGCGGCAACATCACTGGCTCCTTTAGCGATAAAATTGACAATATCTCCATCAAAAACAGCGTCGATCCGGTCACCATCACCCAAGGTTCCGCCAACGTCCATGCTACCTCTGCCGATATCGGCACCCCCACGACCGAGAGCATTAACTCGGGCTTAAGCCTGCCCACAGGTTCCGGTAGTCTGTTTGTGCAAACAACCGACCCGGCCAGCGAGTATATTGTGGAAACCAACCCGGCGGTTGCAACGCTTGGGGCGCTTTATGGTTCCGACTATTTTGAAAACAAGATGGGCATCAACCTAGCCGATGAGGTCAAGCGACTGGGCAATGACGACTGGGAAACCCGCGTGGTACGCGACCAGATCATGGCGGTCACCCATCAACGTTTTCTGGCAGACACCGCAACAAATGACAGTGAGCAATATAAAGCCCTGATGGATGCCGCCATCGCGCAAAAAGAAGATTTGCAACTGTCCTACGGCGTGGCGCTGAGCAAGGAACAGATTGCCAAGCTGACGGATGATCTTGTCTGGATGGTGGAAGTCACCTTGGCCGATGGGCGCAAGGCGCTCAAGCCCGTGGTTTATTTCTCCGAAGCGACACGCATGAGCATTGACAGCTCCGGTGCGCTGATCACCGCCAAGGGCAACCTGAACCTGACGGCGGAAAACGATATCACCAATTCCGGTACGCTCAAAGGGGCCAACACCACACTGGTCTCCAATGCAGGTTCTGTTACCAATGAATATGGCAAGCTGGAAGCCGAAAACGGCGACCTGAGCGTCACCGCTGACCAAAACATCACCAACACCGGCGGGATCATCAAGGGCGATAACGTCACCCTCACCGCCACCAATGGCGATTTCACCAACAAGACCGAAACATGGCGACAGTCTCAAACCGTTGCTGACAATGTGGGTGGGGTTTATGGCAACAAGCAAGCCATCGAATATAATGACATCGCCGGTCCACAAGCGCGCGTTCAAGCCACAAATGGTAACCTGAACATCACCTCAGGCAAGTCGATTACAGATGTTGGTGGCTCCTTCAAGGCAACAGGCGATGCAACCCTGAAAGCCGGGGAAGATGTTCAGTTTCTGGCCCAAACGACAAAAACCAGAACCATTGACCGTGTCCGGACCTATGAAAGTACGGAGACCATAACCCAAACAGGCACCACACTTGATGTGGGTAATTCGCTTAAGGTTCAGGCTGCAAAATCCATCGTCGCACAAGGTGCGCAAGCCAATGTGGCCAAAGACCTGACCATGGTTGCCGGGCAGGATGTGGCGGTTGTTGCAGCACAAGTTCTGCAAACCGTGCGCCATGGTCAACATGGCATAGGCCAAACATGGTCCACGCAAAAGAAAAACAATCTCGCCAGTCTCAAGGCAGGCAACGATCTGACCCTTACGTCCGGGCTGGATACGGTGGTCAATGGCGCGAACCTTGCAGGCGGCAACGATGTCAATATCAGCTCGCTCGCTTCCACCACGCTCAATTCCGTGCAGGACAGTTTCGAGCAGAACATCAAGACCAAGAAATACACCCTGATCGTCGATAAAAAAGACACCGTGCGCACCACGGTCACGGCAGGCAACGATGTCAACATCCAGTCCACGCTCGGCGATGTGACGCTCAGGGCGGTGGATGTCAAGGCAGGCGGCAAGGTGGAACTGGCCGCGCTCAACGGTAATGTCAATCTCTCCGCCAACAAGGATGTGGATTTCCGCCATGAGGTCATCAATAAAAATAATGGCATCTGGTTCGAATATTCAGATCAAGGCCATATTAATGAAAAA
>JBNKSC010000019.1:0-36506 GCA_050297075.1 Terasakiella sp. | reverse complement strand
GCCGTTATAATTGGCATTCGGCATAAAGGTGAAAGTTTGCGAGCCACTGATATAGGACAGGGTTCCTTCGGTGAGGGTATGCGGTGTTCCTTCAAGCGTTACCAGATCAACGCCATCCACTGTGGCAATCACCAACGTATCGCCCATGTCCACATCGGACGCATTGCCCAGCAAATCAGATACCGTAAAGGTAATTGCCGTTTCTTCAACCTGATTGAGAGCAAATGGCGTTACAACCGGGGCATCGTTAATCGGGTTGAACGTCAGGTCAATGCTGGAAGTCGTATCTACAGTTCCATCACTGGCCGTATAGGCGAAATTGACAGGACCGTTATAATCCGCTGTCGGTATAAAGGTGAAGGTTTCACTACCACTATTGTAAGACAACACACCTTCGGAAACCGCATACGGGGTTCCCTCAAGGGTGACAAGGTCAATACCGTCAATCGCGGTGATATCCAGCATATCACCCACATCAACATCACTCACATTCGCCAAGAGGTCTGTTTTGGTGAAAGTAATGCTCAGGTCTTCGTCTTGATTGAGGGCCAGAGGTGTAGCAACGGGTGCATCATTAACTGGATCAAACGTCAGATCAATGCTGGAGGTCGTATCAACAGTCCCATCATTGATGGTATATTCAAAATTCACCGTGCCGTTATAATTGGCATTCGGCATAAAGGTGAAAGTTTGCGAGCCACTGATATAGGACAGGGTTCC
The DNA here is from genome assembly GCA_050297075.1 of Terasakiella sp. GTDB lineage: Bacteria > Pseudomonadota > Alphaproteobacteria > Rhodospirillales > Terasakiellaceae > Terasakiella. The sequence goes on along the minus strand of JBNKSC010000019.1, from coordinate 35,786 downwards.
TTCGGCAAGGGTATGCGCTGAGCCCTCAAGCGTTACCAGATCAACACCATCCACTGTGGCAATCACCAACGTATCGCCCATGTCCACATCGGACGCATTGCCCAGCAAATCAGATACCGTAAAGGTAATTGCCGTTTCTTCAACCTGATTGAGAGCAAATGGCGTCACAACAGGCGCATCGTTAATCGGGTTGAACGTCAGGTCAATGCTGGAAGTCGCATCTACAGTTCCATCACTGGCCGTATAGGCGAAATTCACTGTGCCGTTATAATCTGCTGTTGGCACAAAAGTGAAAGTTTCACTACCACTATCGTAAGACAACACACCTTGGGAAACCGCATGCGGGGTTGATGCAAGCGTTCCCAGAGCAATTCCATCAATCGCGGTGATATCCAGTATATCACCCACATCAACATCACTCACATTCGCCAGCAAGTCTGCCTTTGTGAAAGTAATGCTGAAATCTTCATCATCGCTAAGCACCAAGGGGACAGCAACGGGCGCGTCATTAATTCCAGTCACATCAATCGTGATGGTCTGGTCAAGCGTTCCTCCGTTATTATCACTGATTTGTACAATGAAGCTGTCTGTACCCGAAAATTCGCTATCCGGTGTAAAAATAAAGGCGCCCGAGGGGTCAATTTCCACCGTCCCGTTGGTCGGTCCTGTGGTTAAAGTGACATCGGTAAAGTCGCCATCAACATCACTGGCAACAATGCGGCCTTCATAAGTTCCGCCTTCCGTTAAGGTGATGGTTGAAGTGTCAACCAACGCACTATCGACAGGGACAGGTGTATCTACACCGAAAGTTTCAAACAGACGTTCTTCGACCTGTTGGGCACCATCCACCCAACTAAAGAGCAAACGGCCATCCTCATAAGAACTGATATCCAGTTGGCTTTGGTCACCAAACCCATCAGCCACCACATAAACCGGTTGCCCCATTGCAGTTCCGCTATTTGTATAACGTTGTGCAAAAATTTCGGCATCCACACCACCCTGGTCCACCCAGGCAACAACAAAGCTGCCGTCTTTAAGCGCACTCACCTGTACATCGCCTTGGTCGCCAACAGTGTTCATGGAATTCACCATGGTTTTTGCGAGCACGGATGTACCATCCGGCGTAATGATAGACAAAGCAACCCCGGTGCCATCACCGTCAACACTGGCATCACGCCATGCAAGCGCCAAATCACCGTTACTTAACAATGTCATGGATGGTTGGTCCATATTAACACTGGCGGTATATTCAATCTTTTGCGGTGCCGTAAGCGGTGTTGTCAAATTATCATAGGTATAACTGACATATTGGACAGTTTGATAGCCGCTATAATCGGCCTGCATGGCAAGGGCAATTTCTCCCTGCCCCAGATGCACCACATCCGTGATAACGGCATCAATGCTACCGCTATATGAAGCAACTTCCTGATATCCTGTAACGCCCACACCATCTTCGTTCACCACTTTCAGGTGGGAATGGGCACCGCTTGTATAGTCTGTCCATGTAAAGACATATTCCTCAGAGCCATCATTATTGACATCACCCAAACTGCGCAGATGAATACCGGATGGATCAGAAAGCGTTACAACGGTCCCTAATGAAACGGCTGTATCAACATAAGCCGCCCCACTATTAACACGCACCTCGGACATAAAGATTTCATTATTGCCGCCGATATCTTCCGCCCAGACGATCTGATAACGCCCACCTTCTTTCGGGATTGCATCAAAGTAGCTGACCGTATTTGCGCTGTTGATCTGGAAGACCGGCCCTATTTCAGTTCCGGTTGCATCAAACAATTGACCATAGAAATTACCATCGGCTGTCCAATAATTGGCATGGCTGCCATCATCATTGGTGACAACCGAGGTGGCTGTCACAGTGCTGTAGGTTGGTGAAACAACATCATCACCGCTGAAACTTGCGATCCCTTCAAAAACAGGGGCGTCATTCGTTCCGGCAAGGTTGATGCGGAAATCACCAATTGTTTCACTTGTCCCATCAGATACCGTGACCTGCATCGCAATCGTGCCTGCCACATTGGCTTCGGGCGTGTAGGTCCATGTTGAAGACCCGCTATCGTAAGACAATGTACCTTCTGGAACACTGATGTCGGTAATGTTCAGGCTATCGCCTTCCACATCCATGAAAGCTTGCAAGATATCGGATTCTGTAAAGACAATATCCGTATCTTCTGTCCCAAGAACTTCATTAACCGCAACAGGTGTATCCGTTCCGTTTGTCGTAAACAGGCGCGATATCATGTTGGTGCTACCGGACGTATCAACCCAGCTGAAGAGCAAACGCCCATCTTCAAAGGCTTCAACCTGTGCACCGCTTTGAGTGCCTGTGCCTACGTCATTAACAACAAACTGTGCCCCGACACGGTTACCGGCGATATCGTATCTTTGGGCGATAATGCCTGAACCAGCACCATCAACACCGCTATCGTCAGTCCAGACGACAACATAACCACCATCTTTCAACGAAGTGACTTCCGGTAGGTTTTGCGTTCCCGTCGTCACATCATTAACAAGATAATCAGCACGCACAAAGGCCCCGGTTGTCGGGTTGACAACCGAAGACATCACATTGCCATTGCTATCATCCTGCCAAACGAAAACCAGATTTCCATTTTCAAGCAATGCCATATCCGGCTGGCTTTGGGTAGCCGCTTCATCCGTACTGATCGGCTTGAATTCAATGGGGCTATAACTGTGTCCCAGCTCATGCGTTGTCGCGTTATATTCCAGCAAAGCCAGCTTGTTGTTGCCATTGGTTGCATCTGTATAGAGATAGGCAATATGGCCGTCATTCAACACAATCATGTCAGCCGGTATATTGTTGGCCCCCGGGCTGGCGACAGACAAGGCAGAACCAAGTTTTTGCCCGCTTTCGCTCATGACCTGAACAAATTGGCTACCTGATTCTGTCCAGGATAAAACATATTTATCCCCACTCAGATGAGTGATCCCGACATTTTCCTCATTTGCGCCACCTGTTTCAAACGTAATGGCTGGCTTGCTCAGGTCGGGTCCATAATGAGGATCAAGAGAAAGTTTTTTAGCAAAAACATCATAGGCACCCGGCGTTCCGCCCTGCCAGGAAACCATATAGCCACCATCCGGCGTTGTTGTTGCAAAATTGGTCCAGTTCACAACGGCATCTTCACCGAAGTTGCTCACTTCAATTTCCGGTCCCCATGGGTTTCCCTGTGCATCGAAGAAACGTGCATAAAGAACATCATTACTGCCGTTATTACCGCCCCAGAAATGGGCATATGATCCATCAGGCTGCGTAACAATTTCCTGATAGGATGCACTGGTCAATGACATCTCTGAAAGAAGTTCATCCCCAACTGCATTTGCACCGGACAGATAGACAGGGGCATCATTAATACCGTTAAAGCTTAAATCCAGTGCACCGGAAAAACCTTCTTCATTAACGATGGTGTACCCAGAGAAAGGAATATCCTGCAACCCTGTGAATTCAGCCGTTGGCACAAAGCTGAACGCTTTGGCAACCGTGTCATAATAAAGCGTTCCGTTTGTCAGCGCTTTCCCCGCGATCAAGGCTGCTGGCGTTGATAAATCTTCACCGGCGACACTGCTGATCATAATCGGTTCATTATCCGCGTCACTGATCTGTGACATAAGGTCATCAAGGGTGAAGTTGATCACCTGATCTTCATCAGCTGTAATGGTTTGCGCAGAAATAACGGGGGCATCACTGTGCGGGGCAAGATCAATCACAACATCACCGGTAGAGGACAAAGTGCCATCCGTCACCGTTACCTGCATTTTAACATTGCCAAACGCATCAGCTTCAGGCGTATAGGTCCATGTTTGGTCCCCGTTATAGGTCAGCGTCCCGCTGGAAACCGTTACATCCGTTGCCGGGTTGGCAATCGTAACCGTATCGCCTGTATCATAATCAACAAAATGATCCAGCAAATCTTGTTGGGTAAAGGTGAACGACTGATCTTCATCTGCAAAAATCAACTGCACAGGAACCGGTGTTTCCACACCGTTTGTCGTAAATGAACGTTGGTCAACATCAGTACCATCCACCCAGACAAAAGTTAACGTCCCATCATTATGAGCAACAACATCAGCCAGTGTCTGATCGCCCACACTATGCTCATTGACCGTAAACTCTTCACCGACAGGGGCACCGCTATTGTCAAAACGTTGTGCCAGAACTTCAATATTAGGCGTATCCGTTCCATAAGTGACAAGGAAGCCACCATCCGGCAAAGCGGTAACTTTTTCATAAATGTAGGAAGAAAGTGTTACGTCTGAAACCAGCGCGAATTCAGGCTGAACGACACTCCCGTCAAAAGTATCCACAATCATGCCATGCAGTTCACGCACACTGCCCCCGTCAGGGACATGCGCCCAACTGACGAGCAATTGCCCGTTTGAAAGAACTTCAACGTCCACACCGCTTTGAGCGTCAGCCGCCACAGCCCCTAGGGTGATCGGGTCGATTGTTGAATTCCAGCTATCCAGTGTCTCGCTGTAATATTTGATTTCAAGCGTGCTATTGCCAGAACCATCCGTCACGATCATGGCGAATTCACCATAACCAAGCCCTTTAAGCCCGGTAATGAAGGACCCGCTGCCTACACTGTAAGGTGTTTGGCTGATTAAACTCCCTTCACTATCTGCCAGCGCAATCTTGGTGTCGTTCCAGCTCATGGCAAAAGTCTGGTCGCCAAGGTTTATGATCTTGGGTGTTGTTTCTTCACCACTTATGGCAGTGAGGTTAACAGGTACATCCCCGGCAACAGGCTTGCCGTCAATAAATTCAATTTTATTGGCAAAGATGTCACTTTGGCCGCTCGTTCCGCCAACCGCAGAACTCCAGGTGACGACATAGCCGCCATCGTCTGTAGCTGTTACAAAGTCCCCACCAATACCAGAACCTGTTTGCACATCCAGCAGGTCATCAAAATCCTGTGTCACCAGAATGGGTTCACCAAGCGGGTTTCCTTCTGCATCATAGAATTTTGCAAACAGATCGCTATAGGCATTCCCCGAAGTCCGGGCAATATAGAATACGCCATAAGAACCATCCGGTTGTGAAGCAATGCTCACATCATCCAATTGGTCATAAGTCCCCGATGATGTGACATATTCGTCATAGGCAGCATGGCGGCTTGTGAGTAACAGGAAATCATCCACTTCAAATTGCGGGGTACCGCTAACCGATGCATCTGCATTGCCCGTTGCATCGCTCACTGTGCCGCTAACGCTACCATTATCTGCATCATTCAGTCGCCAGTTTGCCACCAGCCCATTCGCATCGGAAGGTACAAAACTCTCCATATGCTGCACGATATCTGTTTCAGACAAGGCCTGATCCCAGATCCGCACATCGGCAATGGAACCGCTAAAGGTATTTCCACCGCTCAGATCAGCAGCAATGCTGACAAAATCGTCACTTATATTCGGGTTAAGGCCAAGTGAGCCACCAACACTCTGGTCATCAAGATAGTAAGTAAATGCTGCCGGTCCTGCCAACGGATCATAACTGACAGCGGCATGATACCATACACCTGCCGTTAGGGTCGTCGGCGCGACCAACCCGCTGTCACCAATGAGTTCAAACTGCAACTGGTTGGAGGCATTGATATAAACACGCATGCCCTGATTAACATCAGCCAGGCCCACGCCCAAAATATCCATACGTGTGTTGCTTAGGGTATCGGGCTTGAACCAGACTTCATAAGTAAAGGCGCCCGTCCCCGTATCGGCCCCGGTAACGCCGCTTGCATACAAATGCGAACCATCCCCGGCAAAATGAACTGTTGAGGCAGGTCCTGAAGAAGGCACAAAGACGGGTGCATCGTTCAATCCGTCATAAGACACAGTCACAGAACCATTGATGGTATCTACACCCGAAAAACCTTCAAAGTTAATCGGGAAACTACCGTCAAAATGTTCAACTGGCGTTAAGGTAAAGGTCTGGCTTGGCTCATCGTAGCTCAATTCTCCATAACTGAGCGCGTACGGTGTGGAAGCCAGTGATGACAGCGTCTGCCCTTCCACCAGATTAATGCCGGAAAGGTCAGCACTGTCTGGGTCCACAATCAGGCCCTGCAAATCCTGTAGCGTGAAGGTAATGACCTCACCTTCATTCGCTGTAATCTCTACGGGCTCAATGCTCGGGGCATCGTTATCACCTGCATAGACAATCCGGAAATCGCCTGTCGTTGTTGTTGTACCGTCAGAAACGGTAACTTCCATATCGACTTTACCGTCAAAATTGGCTTCCGGTGTGAAGGTCCATAGACCACCGACCTGTGTAACCTCAACTCCATTGATCAGCACGGATGCAACTGACAAACTATCGCCTTCAGGGTCATCAAAGTAAGACAGTAATGCAGCTTCATTCGTTTCAAAGGTCGTGCCTTCGCTTAGGGTGAAGTCCTGAACAGGAATAGGTGTTTCACTACCATTCGTGCTAAAAATGCGCTGAGTGACATCGCCATTAAAGGCACCATCATGCCAGGAAACGGCAAAACGCCCCTCACCAAGATTTACGACTTGCGGTGCATACTCGCTTGTAGACGGACTGTAGGGAAGAATGAATTCATCACCAATCTTGTTGCCCGCAGCATCAAAACGTTGCCCGTTAACGCCTGTGTTGGCATCTTGCCAGACAACAACCATCCCGCCATCATCCAGCGCTGCCAGTGCAGGATGTTCCTGTGCCCCGGCAGTTGTCGTGTTCACCAGAACATTTGCCTTAAAGACAGAACCGTCCGCATTCAAAATCGTCAGGTTCACACTACTGTCAGTTTCTGGTGCAGGGTCACCGCCGGTATTCGCAAAGGCAATAGCGACCTTGCCATCATTGAGAACGGTAATTTCGCTATAACCCGCAGAAGTCGCACCGGACGGTGCAAGAGAGGAAGGCCCGCTAACCGGTGTTGATGAATTATAGTCGTAAATTGCATATTTCGGTGTCCAGACGGTCCCGCCGACCAAATCACCGTAAGTGACAATGAATTGACCATTGCCGATTGCAGCCACATCATGAGGCACCTGATTTGTGCCCACTTGTGGAATCATGAATTCCGCCTGTACTTGCGTGCCGTCTTCGGAAATCACCCGAATGCTGACGCCATCATTTAATGGTGCTGTTTGATCACGCCAGATGACGGCAAATTCTTCTTTCCCATCGCCATTGGCATCGCCAAGGGAAGTTATAGCAGGCTGGTACTGACTTGTTGTCTCTGTCACATTGACTTGAATCTTCGGTTCAAGATGAAGTTCATCATCCATATCCAATGAAATTTTTCTAACGAAAACTTCATTTGCATCATTACCTATTTCGTTCCAGGTCACCATGTACCCGCCGTCTTCGGTTACTGTGGCATTCAAATAAGAACCATCTGTAGGAACAACGGAACTGATATCAAATTCATGGGTCAGCGCTGTGCCGGATGCATCAAACAGACGCCCGACAACCTTATATTCACTGGCACCCGGATTTACCCGCCAGAACACCGCGTAAGAGCCATCCGGCTGGGCAACCATATCCAGTGAATCTGCCACGGAGACAGCTGCAACACCGCCTGTTTCACCAACTTCGGAGCCCATCGTTTCAAGCCCGCCGACAATAATCGGGGCATCATTTACACCTGTAACGGTTTGACGTGCCGTATTTTCATCCGCACTGAACGGGACACTTCCGTCATTCAGGTTATAGGTGCCCGTGATATTGACCAAATCCCCTGAGTTATGGCTACCTGTGCCATCCCATAAACGATAAAGGAAAACGGGTTCATCACCGGCATATTCAGGGTCGGTTGGAGAGAAGCGGACAAGTGCATCTCTATCCAGCACCAATGCGTTGGCATCACTGGTTGAACTGCCATCAATCATACTCCAGTTCAAACCGTCATCTAAAGAATATTCCCAGTCGCCATAGGTTTCATCAACAGAGGTCACGGCAAGGCCCATTTGGTCACCTTCCTGCGTACCTGTGGTATTTGGGTCATCCTGACCGTCTGCTTCGGTGAAATCCGAAGCATCCAGTATCAAGGCCACACTTGTCCCTGCACTGTAAAGCTGCCCTTCTTCAATCGGGTTCAGGTCCACATCCGTAAAGGTGTTAAAGAATGGCTGGTCATTGGCCGATGTAACACTGACAGTTGCCGTCAGTTTTGCAGACGTTCCCCCCAGATCATCTATCGCCGTAACGGAAATCAAACGATCTGTCGTATCCGGTGTGTCATCAGTTGTACTGTAGGTGACTGAAGACAAAGCAGACTGGAAGTCCACAACTGCGGCTGGCCCCGTCATGGTTAAAATACCGGTTGTATCGTCATATGAACCGCTCAGTGACGCAGGCATGCTAATGTCAAGAACATCACCTTCCTTGAAATTTTCAATGGTAATGGTTGCCGATTGCAACTGTTGTGCGTTATCCGGGTCAACCAGATTAATGGAGCCAAACAGATTAGCCACCGCCCCGTCTTCTGTATAACTGGCAGATGTTGCCGTAACAGGTGAACCGCTTTCTTCGAAATGCGGTATATCATTCGTCCCTGTTACCGTAATCGTGATGCTACCGGGTTGGGAAACCGCGCTATTGGCATCGACGACCTTATATTCAAAGGTAAAGGTTTCTTTTTCCCCTTTGGCCAAATGGTCAAAGGCTCCGGCTTCAGGTGTGAAATTAATCAACGCACCACCGGATGTATCCCATGTTGCCGTTCCCAGTATTTTACCTGTTGAATCACCATTTGAATCAAGCTCATAAACGACAACGGAACCATCGGTTTCTACTGTTGCTGCATTACCATCACCAATCACGCTATGAATGGTAATCGCATCGCCATCCACATCCTCATCGTTCAACAGAACGCGTACACCGACCGTGCTGCTTTCATCAGCAATGGAAGAAAAATCATCCACAGCAACGGGTGCATCATTGGTCGGATCAACCGTCAGGTTGACAGAGGCTGTTGCAAACTTCTGCGTACCGCCATTGTTTGTCGTGCCGTTTGAAATGGTATAGGTAAAGTTATCCGTCCCGCTATAATCCGGGTCCGGCGTGTAGCGAACACGCCCATCATTGGCCACACCGGGATTAACGATTTCAAGTGTGCCGTGCAACGGTTGTGAAAGTTGTTCAAGGAAAATATCACCACCGTCAAGTCTGGCATCTGCGCCCCGACCATTTGTCGCAAACAGGTCAAGCACAACGCTGTTGTCTTCACTTAACCCTGTAAAGACATCATCATAAGCATCCGGCGTTGCCTGTGCTGCGGCTTGCGCGGCAGCCTCTGCGCTCTCGGCATCAGCTTTGGAACGATATTGCAGGAACTGTTCATCAACCGCTTTGATATCGTTATACAATCCATCAATGATGGAACGTTGAGCATCCAATGTATCCGTTGCATCAACAAGTAAGCCCGCGTTGGTTTTGGCAGTGGCTGCATTTGTTTTGGCCTCTGCCAAAGTTCCGGCTGTTGCGGCCGCAGCATCGGCAACATTTGCAAGATAACCACCGTTATCAAAGATATTACCATAAGCCGTATCGACCGCTGCCTTGGCTTCACCCAACTGCACCACAAGGTCGGCATTATCATTGTCCAGCCGGTCCGTCAGGGCAGAAATATCCGTTTTCAACTGGCTGTCGGCTGCTGTTGACAGCCATGTCGTGATATCGCCCAGAACGCGTGTTGCCAAGGCGCTGGCCAGCTCATAAAGACCACTGGCTGTGTTATCTGAAATATCATCTTCAATGGCTTGCGCACGTGCCGCTGTCTGTTGTGCTGTTGCATAAGTCTGGTCTATTTCTGCTTCAACAGAAGCAATAGCTTGCGCCTGCGCCTGTGCGGCGGCATCTGCAACCTGATTAATCAAATTATCAATAGACTGAACGGAAGCAAGTGTCTGGTCATAGGCATCCTGTGCCTGTGCAAGCACTCTCACGGCTTCACCATGCAAGTTCTCAATTTCAGCCAATGTATTTTGCGCCAAAGTCAACTGAGCTTGCGCCACGCTGTTGGCATTGCCTCCTGCCACTGTGACGGTATTTTGTGCATTCAAAACAGCTGTTTGTGCATTTTGATAAGCGGTAGTCAGTTCACCAAATTCGCTCACCGCAGTATCGCGCGCAGCCAAGGCAGCTACTCTGGCTGCATCCGCACTGCTTCTGTCATCGCTTAAATCCGTATTGGGATCAGCTGTAATATCTGTCACCGCACTATCAACCTGATCAGCAGCCAATTGCGCCTGAGTCACGGCTGTAGAACTTGCTACTTTCAAAGCTGTCAAATCAGCCAGGGCACCGTCAATGCTATTGTTACCATCAAGCTGTTGCAACGTTGTTTTGGCATAACCGGCAACGGCTTCGGATACATCAAAAATCGCTCTATTGTCGGTCGCGCTGGTGGTTTGTTCACTTACCCGCGTGGCTGCTGTTGTGGCATCCGTTTCTGCCGTTTGGGCTTTCTGGCGATTGCTGTCTGCAACCCCGTTCTCATCGAGAATGGTCTTGGCACTGGTTTGTGCCGTTTGGCGGTATTCAGAAAGCGATGTGCCGTTTGTATAAGCCGTTTGCGCTTTTGTCACCGCATCCTGAAGGCTCACATAAGCTGCTTCTGCCTTATCCGCAGCGGCATCAGCCTTGTCATAAGCCAGTTTTGCTTTTGCCACCTCCGATGTCAGGTTCAAGGCATCGGCATTGTTTGTGCCACCAAGAGCTCTTTGAGCCGCACTATAAGCTTGCTCAACGGAAGCTTTGACTTTCAAATCCGTAAAACTGCTGCCATTGAAAACAATGGTATAAGCGGCATCATCCACCTGCCCGGTGGCTGTATTTTTCAACGCCAAGGCATCTTGCCATGCCTGATAGGCTGCATCGGCATCACTGCGGGCATCGGTTGCATGGTCTACCACACTGTCGCGCGCAGCAAGGGTTGCATTATAATCAGCATCACGCGCAGCTTGTGCAGCTTCCTGTGCAGCCGTTTCTGCCTGTGTGGCCTGAATTTGTTTAACCCCACCGGCATCCGTTGCGGCCAAACCGGCTTCGGAAGCCGCCGTTTTTGCATTCCCTGTTGCCGCACTGGCCGGTTGCAGGACCGTCAATGCCTCATCCACCGTTCCAATGGCATTGGGATCTACAACATTGGCTTTTAGGGTTTGCAGGTTTGTCGCGGCATCCTGCGCTTTTTCAATCGCCGTTTTTGCATGACCTGCCGCGCTTAAGGCCAGATCCGCAGCACTATCGGCAAAGGAACCGTCTGTCAGGTCTGTAATGAAATTATTGATATTTGCGATGGTTGAATTGACAGAAGCCACAACACCAGCCAAATCCGGATTACTTGCATGAGACAAAAGATCGGTAATATTCTGATCTGTCGGATCGGTGGCATCTGCTGACCAACCATCAACAGCTGTGCGCAAATCATCAGCATCACTAAGGGTTTGAACAAGGTCCTGCAAGGCTGTTGTCAGTTTTGCACTTAAATCTGCATTGCCTGTTACGGTGACCACATTGCTCCCATCCACAGAGGCATCATCCACAAGGGAGATCACCCCATCCAGCGCATCTTTTGTTGCCTTGATGGCATCATAGGCTGAATCAACAGCTTTTTCCGTTGCCCCTTCGGTTCTTTCAACCGCATCGGCAAAACCGGCCTTGATGGTATCAACCTGATTGTTCTCAATATAGTCTGCTTCACGTTTGACGTCCTGAACCGTTTGCAGGGCTTGAGCGGCTTCACCGACTTTTGAGGCCAACTGGTCGTATAGCACATTGATCTGTGCAGCCTGTTTTTCCGCCAAAGAAACATTGGAAAGGACAGACTGATATTTGGAAACAGAATCAACATGAATAACCTGTGTCTGCGCCTGATCCACATACACCCATTCAATGGTATCAGAGGGTAGGTCAGATATATTGCCAAACACGGCATCTGAAGGCAGACCTGCTTTTGTCACATAAAAGTTTGCAATCGCCGGATCGCTGGCATCTGTGATTTCATTTACAGCAGTCGCGGCATTACTCTTGGCTGTTCCTGCCGATGTCAAAGCTGCATTTGCCGCATTAAAGGCTGCAAGGGCTGCTGTCACATTTGCATCTGTCACCGTATCCACCGTGACCGTACTCAGTTGGTTCAATATAGCCAACTGCGCATCAATCACATCGGAAGCGTCCGATGTTGAATCTGCATCGTCCAGTGCATCCTGTGACGTACCCAATGTATCCAGCGCATCATCAACCGCACTTTCTGCCTGAAGGTCAGCGGCCAAACGCCCCAGTGTCTCACGTGCAGCCGCCGCTGCGGCTTTAGCCACAAGGTCAGCGACCTGTTGCGCTGCGGCCACCGATGCATCCAGTGCAGACTGGGCTTCGCCTTCCGCAATCGTCACTTCGTTTTGTGCTGATGTGGCAGCAGCATCTGCCGTATTGTAGGCATTTTCGGCGTTGGTGGTTGCTGCTTTTGCCGCTTTCAAGGCATTGGCCCACACCCGTAAAACAGCCTCTTTACTGGAGGAACTGAAATCCAGCGCATCAATTTGGGTCGCGTTCAGGTCTGCAAGATTGGCCGGAACCGTTATGCTTTCCTTGGTCATTTCTGTAGAAAGACGATCAACGGCAGAGGCTTCGGACTCCTGTTGAGATTCCCATGCCGCCTTGGCTGCCGCAGCATCCACCTGCAATTGGATGGCCCCTGCCTTCCCTGCACCAACATCACCGAATTTGGCAACATTTACTGCCGCAATGGCAGCTGCGGCATTGGCATTTGCCGTTGCAACAAGACCGTTATCACCACTGATGGCATCAACATCATCCTGTTTATCTTCAGCATCTGTGCTCGCCGTACCAGCGCGCCATGCATCCGCGGCACTGGCGGAATTACTGGCCGTATTTTTAGCGGCCAAAGCCGTTGCCAGATAACCTTGGGCAAGCGTTGAAGATTCAGCAGCTGTTGCCGCAAAACCAAGAGCGGTTGTTCCATGCCCCCCGGCAACCTCCACAGCCGAAGCTGCTGCTGCTTCTGCTTCCTGTGCAGCTTGTGCAGCCAGCTTATAAAAAGCATCGGCATCTGTCTGATTTGCACGCACGGCGGCATCCTGTGCCTGTGCTGCATAGCCTTGCGCCAAAACAGCCTTGGCTGCTGCCACGTCAGCCAGACCACTGGCCTGAGTTGCAGCATTTTGGTCTGCCAGCGCTTGTGCCTTTTCTTCCGCATCTAGGGCAGCCTGCGTATTTTGTGCAGCCTCTGTAGCATCCTGTTCAGCAGAAAGACGAGCGGCTTCTGCGGCCTGTTTGGCCCCGAACTTGGCTTCAATCAAATCTTCGCCCAAGCTGGCTTTGGACTTAATGTAAGATGTCCCTTGCGCGGCATTTTCCGCATTGGCGGCAGATAGGCGGGCACGCCCGGCATCCGTTGCAGCAGAAGAAAGAGAAACGGAATATTCCTTATAACCGTTTGACGCCGTTTTAATATCAGCCAACAAAGCTTCTGCGGCATCCGCAGCGGTTTTCGCGTTGCTGGCTGCCGTTTGCGCTGCACTATTTTGCGTATTCACCAACGCACTGTCGGATTGTACGCTAGCTACCGCCGTTTGGGTCAGTTGCGCACTCGAGGCATCCAAATCAGCCAGAGGTTCAATTCTGGCAAGGTAGGTATCAGAAAGCCCTTTTGCCAAAACAGCCGTCGCCTCACCATCCGTTGCCGTAGTGACATAGCCGGCCAGTTTTTCAACCAATGCATTCACCACAAGGCCGGAAAGTTCTTTCGTTTTATCCGTTGCACTGATCAACAAAGCCTGTGCATCCTGCGCTGCCTGTTCTGCAAGGGCTGCATTATCGGATGCTATATCAGGGTCTTCCGTTCTGTTTGCCGCTGTGCGATAGGTTTTGGCATCAACCAATTTTTGCTGGATTTGTGAGATCAGACTGTTGATTTCGGTTTCATAGGTATCAGAACCCGAAATGTTGTTATCTGTCGCACCACTCACGGCATTGGCCAGTTTCGTCAACAAAGCCGTTGCTTTGTTCGATATATTGGTTGCGGCATCAACCGCACTATCGGCACGGTTTGTTGCTGCCAGTTTTTGTTGAGTCTGATAATCCCCGAGTTCGGTTGCCACGGCACTTTGTAATGTTGCAATATCTGGGTCGCTTGTTTCATAGCCAACCGCCAGATTGTTCAAGGCCTGTGCAGCATCCAGAAGTTTTTCAATTGCCCCATCGCCAGAAAAGTTCACCGTATTATTCGCCGCATCGGTGTAGCTTTCACCATTTGCCTGACGTAAGGAAACAACGACCTGCAATTTCGCCGTCATGGCATCATAACGGTCCTGCCAGTCAGAAGGCGTTGCTTTTGCCAAAGGTTCGTTAGCCACATTGGTCGGATTTAACGCCGCTGCCTTGGCTGCTGCTTTTACTGCATTTTCCAGCGCTGTGGTTGCTGCGGTTTTCGCACTTTCAATTTCAGCAATTGCGGCTGTCGTAATGGATGAATCTGCATTGCTTTGCGTTGCTGCTGCCTGCGCATCTTCGACTGCTGTTTGTGCACGCGTCAAGGCTGCCAAAGCATCATCAAGCGCTTGTTCTATTTGGCCTTCCTGCAAGCTCAAGCGTGTTTCTGCTTCCTGTTCCGCAACAGCCTTGCCCACAGCAAAGTAGGATTGATAATAGGCATAGTCTTTTTGCGCCTGGGAATAGGAACTGGATTTCGTCACAAAATCGCCATAGGCACCGTTATCGTTTACATCAGCAGGGTCACCGGTCAGGGCATAACGAGCTGCAATTTCTTCAGCTTCCGCTGTTTCTTTTGCCGTTTTTGCAGTTGCCAGATCACCTTCCATATTGTCGCGCGTTGTTTTAACGGTATTAAACGCATCTTCCCAAACATCCGTCAGTTTTTCGGCAACATCATTAAGGGTTGCTGATGTTTGAGCGGCATTTTTCACATCTTGCGCATTTTCTGCCAGAACCGTATTTTGGCCGAAATCATCTGCAATACCTTGAATAGCATTGCTCAGGCCGGTTTTAGCTGCATCAGTTGCTGCAATGGCATTATTGATCGTGGTGACACTGTCACTTAACGCATCAGCCGGTGTTGTTGTGGCATCAACCACTCCATCCAATACATCCGTTATCGCAGTATTCAGGGATGTTTTAGCCGTATCAATGTGGCCGTAGATAGAGGTAACGGCATCGCCTAAACTGGTCAGGTAACTGAGGGCAACCGTTTCACCACTGCCATTCAGCTCTGTTTTGGCCTCCCCAATCAACGTTTCCAATTGCTGCATTAGCGCAATTAAATCTTCAATATCGCTGATGGTTTGCAGTTTTTCAGCATCTGTCTGTTCACTTGCCCCATTAAACAGGCCGGAACCATCGACCTCGCTTTGCAACGAGGACATTTGTGTTGAAACTTCAGCCAGCTTGTCTTTTGCAAGTTGCAACTTGGTACCAACAGACCCCGACAGATTACTTTCCACAATGGAAAATGTTTCTTCCAAAGATGCAACCGAAACAACCGTGGTATCCACGAAAGTTTCCATGGCTGTTTCAAGCTCTTCCGTTGCATAGGTTTTCACATGATCCAATGCGCTATTGAGCTGGGTTGTCAAAACATCATATGTGGCTTTTTGGGTGGCGTAATCAATCAACGGCTGGAGCACAGCCGCCGTTTTTGCCTGCAAGGTACTAACGGCATCACTGAGCGCTGTCTTCGCTGTATTATAAAGCCCTTCTGTCGTCGTTCTGGCCGCTGTTGCGTTACTCAGAAGTGTTTGCGCATCCCCATCCAGATAATCAAAAAAGGCATCCTGAGATTTTTTGGACCCAGCCAATGAACTCATTGTGGTTTCACGTGCAGTTTTGATGTCTGTAAATTGCGCAACCCCGGAAATGGCGGAATCTATAACACTGGAGACTGCCGTATTCTGGTAGGTCGCAAAATACTGATCCACCAATGTTTTAACGTCTGCTTCTGAAAGATTTTCAACATCGGAAAAGACACTGCTGGCTTTTGAGGCAATTTGGGTGCGATCATCCGTTTCAAACACACCGTAAGCCGCAGTATGGATCGCCGCAGCGTTTGTAACAATTGTAGCAGCTTTTCCAACAATCGTTTTGAAACTGCCTAAAAATTCTGTATTGCCATCCTGTACGAGAGTAACTTCTGTTTCCACATCTCCCAGCGCAGATGTAACACTATCCATCAAGTTTGCTGCTGACGTAACGGTGTAACCATCCGGTAGTTTGGCATTAATCAGTTCATCATCACGTTTGGTAATGTAAAGATAGGCTGCTTCATCCAGTGTCAGACCGAAATAATCTTCATAACCAGCGGTATTAACCGTTCGCCATGTTTCAAAGTTGGTTTCATTGGCTAAGACTTCATTGAGCAATTCCTGTGTTGCCTCAATCACGGCATCAACAGTTGCCGTCACCACCGCAGCAGCTTCCTGCATGGCGGAAGCAGCAACTAGCATTTTTGCCGCTATCGCTTCAAGCTCTGCTCCTGAAACACGCCCTCCTGAACCATTGTCTTCGCCGGTGGTTACCAAAGCTGCATTAGCCATGCAAAAAATACTATTCGCAGCTGTAGAAAGAGCCGTGGCACTCCCAAAGGAATTGAACCCGGCAAAAAGCGCATCCTGAATGCCGTCAGCCGAGATGGAAGAACCAGACAATTGAGAGGATAATGAAGTACCACTCGTTCCGTTATATCCATCGTAATAACTTTTTACCGTATTTTCTGCTGTTGTTAATGAAGACGAAGTAATCGCTGTAATCGATTTAACACTATTGATCGCTTTTTCAGCAGCGTCATATTCGTTAAAATCTGTAACAACACGTATAATTGCTTGACCGACAGCCTCTTCTACATCTTTTTCCGCATCAGCAAAAAACTGCTGAACCGCTACCTCTGTTTGTTGTGAGGCTTGTAGGAAACTGTCCAGAAAATCTGACGTTTCAGCTTCTGCGTCATTGGGCACTACTTCCGTATTGTCTTGAAACTGTTGTTCCTGCTGCAATTGTTGTGTAGCCTGACCAATCGCGTCAGACAATGAGCTCGCCATCATGGCGGTGGAATTCCCACCTAACTGAGCCAACACTTGCGGGTCAGCAACCGTTGCTTCCCCCAAACCTTGACCTGAACTGGAGATCAATTGGTTTTCCTGATTCAGAGTAAAGGTTTCACCATTTGGAGCCGTAACTGAAATTTCACCGACAGCACCATCCGCCTCACCAACAAGTGCGGCCTGCGTTTGCGCCCCATCGGTTTTCAAAATGCCACCAGTCCCGCGAATACCGATGGTGGCAACCGGGGTGGTGATCTGCATGGCATCGGGGTTGACCTTGGCAACCGCACCGGAAACAAAGGTCATGGCACCGGACAGCAGGGTCATACCCAGTGCACCATCCTGCCCGCCCGGGTCATAGACCATTTCGTCCAAAATCATGCGCCCGTCTTCACCCAGGGCAAAGGTGGTTTCATCGGCAAAAACGACTTCCACAGCCGCACCTTCTGCCGTGACGAGTTCATCGCCCTGAAAGACCGGATCACCTTCTTTCAGAACAACACGGGTTCCGTCTGCACGCACCGCTTCCACAGTTCCTTGAACGGTGGAAACACGACCGATCGGTTCTGCGGCCTGCGGATTGGTTGCCTGAACATATTGGTTAGGGGTAAGAGGGCCTGCAAGCTTCTGCACGATGGGAGCGGGCAGTTCCACACCGTTGGGCAGGTTGATGGCAGGCGTCTGGGCATTTGCAAAATAACCGGTGATGAGGATTTTCTCCCCACCCGACGAGATCACGACAAGGTCTGGCCCTTCCCGGTCAAACTGGACCGTTGCAATGTCAAAAGTGGGTGGAAGATTGATTTCCGTAACATCAGAATCAACAACGTTCTCAACAGCGCGAGTTTCCCCGGACTGATCATTTTCCCGATCAAAAAAGTTCATAAGCTTGCCCGCCTACAGATAGTTTCCCATGCCCCTCAAGACAGCATAGATAATAGTTATTTTTTTAAGTCTATTATTGTATCAGAAAACGCAGACAAAAAAAGGCTTTGCAGCCTTTAAAGGCAATCAAAAGGACCTATTTTTTACATGCTACAAAGAAGCATATAAAAAACACCCTCTAGCCTTTTGTTTAAAAAGGCACATTTCATTTTCCATCATATGGATAAAAATCAAATTCTACAGGCTGTTTCGCATTGAAATGGAGCCCAAAATGCAATCTAAATAGGTTTTGGCGAATCACAACCAATGATTTTTAATTGCAGCGCACATAAAAACTCAGCATTCTACAATATTAACCGCCAGCCCCCCTTGGGAGGTTTCCTTGTATTTGCTGCGCATATCCAACCCTGTCTGGCGCATGGTCTCAATGACCTTATCCAGAGAAACAAGATGTTTACCGTCCCCACGCATGGCAAGACGCGAGGCGTTGATCGCCTTCATCGCCCCCATTGTATTGCGTTCAATACAGGGAATTTGCACAAGGCCACCCACCGGGTCACAGGTTAAGCCAAGATTATGTTCCATGCCGATTTCCGCTGCATTTTCAACTTGTTCATTGCTGCCACCCAAAGCCGCAGTCAACCCGCCCGCTGCCATGGAACAGGCTACGCCAACTTCCCCCTGACAACCGACTTCCGCCCCGGAAATGGAAGCGCGTTTTTTATAAAGAACACCGATGGCTGCTGCGGTGAGCAAAAAGCGCACAACGCCTTCCTGATCTGCCTGCGGACAAAACCGCTCATAATATCTTAAAACAGCCGGAATAACCCCTGCCGCCCCGTTCGTAGGCGCTGTCACCACACGGCCACCGGCAGCATTTTCTTCACTGACGGCCAAGGCGTAAAGATTGATCCAGTCCATCACCGTCAAAGGGTCTTTCAATCCGGCTTCGGGGCGACCTGTTAACTCATTAAACAGGTCCGGGGCACGACGCTTGACCTTAAAAGGCCCGGGTAACATCCCGGTTTCACGACAGCCGCGATCTATACAATCACTCATGGCATCGCGCACTTTCATGATAAAGGCTATGGTTTCTTCCCGGCTACGCCAGCAAAGCTCGTTCGCCATCATGATATGGGCAATATCCATATCGTTTTCTGATGCGCGTTGCAGCAATTCTTCCGCCGAAGAAAACGGATAAGGCAACTCAACGCCCGGCACGCTGTATTCCGGCTGGTTATGTTCACTTTTTTCAACAATAAAACCGCCGCCGACCGAAAAATAATCTTCCTGATAAATCAGCTCCCCTGCCCCGTTATAGGCTTCAATCTGCATGGTGTTGGGATGTTCAGCCCGCACAATTTCGTAATTAAAAACAAGATCGCTTTGTTCAGTAAAATCAATCTCATGCGTTCCGGCAAGCTTGAGCCGATTGTCCGTTCTTATGGCTGATAAGGTCGGTTCTATATTATCCGGATCAACAGAGCGCGGGCGTTGACCACTTAAACCGAGAAGAACGGCATTGTGCGTTGCGTGGCCCTTCCCCGTCAAAGCCAGAGAGCCAAACAGCTCAATACGAACCCGTGCGACATTTTCCAGAAGAGCGCTTTCAATCAAATCCTGACAAAAACGAAATCCGGCACGCATTGGTCCAACCGTGTGAGAACTTGATGGCCCAATGCCGATTGTAAATAAATCCTGAACGCTGAGGTTCGTTTCCTGCTCCCTGCGCATTTTGGCCCCACTCACTCATTCATCCTCTTCATCAGGGCCACCCTCCAGTCCTTGCGCATTGTTTCTGACGCGCGCCATTAAAGAAAGTAACTGTTCCTTTTCTTCCGCACTAAAACCATCAAGGAGCCTGTCTTCCAGTTGTTGGACCTTCTGCACCAGTTCACGGAACACATATTGCCCCGAACGCGTCAGGACAAGCGCCACCTTGCGGCGATCCCCTTCATCCACTCGTCTTTCCAGATATCCCGCACGTGTCAACCCGGCAATTGCCCGACTGACTTTCACTTTATCGATACTGGAGCGTGTAACAATTTCACCGGCAGATAAAGGGTCCCGGCTGTTTCCCAACACCGCCATGGCGCGCCATTCCGAAACCGTCAGGTTATAGTCGCGCTGATAGATGGCTGAAACGGACTGGCTGACACACCGATAATAGATTCGAACCAGATACGGGAAAAACTTTTCCAGTTTGAAGTCCTGTGCAGCTGAATCTGTACGCATATCCCAAAACCCGAACACTTAAAATTAGTTTCAATCATAACCATTTAAGGATACGCCCCCATCTTGTGCAAGGATTTTTAATTTTTTACTTGCTTGGTTACATATGAAACCATTATAGTTTCAATTGAAACTTTTGAAACCTTCTCGAAAGGGAATTTTAATGACCATACAGAAGATCCATCACGTGGCCTATCGCTGCAAAGATGCCAAAGAAACGGTTGAATGGTACGCCAAATATCTGGATATGGATTTTGTCCTCGCCATTGCCGAAAATGAAGTGCCCTCCACCAAAGAACCCGACCCTTACATGCATGTTTTTCTGGATGCGGGCGCCGGTAACGTGCTGGCCTTTTTCGAACTGCCCAATTCCCCGGAAATGGGCCGCGATGAAAACACCCCCGCCTGGTGCCAGCACATCGCCTTTCAGGTGGCTGATGTTGATGAGCTTATGACCATCAAGTCAAAGCTGGAAGCTGATGGTATTGATGTTGTCGGACCAACAGACCACACCATTTTCCAGTCCATCTATTTCTTTGACCCCAGCGGTCATCGCCTTGAACTGGCAGCCAATACCAACACGGCGGACATGAACAAAAGGCTTGATGATGTCAAATGGGACATGCTGGAAGAATGGGCTAAAACAAAACGTGCGCCCGAACATGCCCGATGGATGCACGAAAAAGAATTTTCTTAAAGCATTAAAAATGGGGAGGAACAACAATAATGCTAAACACATATGAATATCCTGAATTTGAATACATCCAGACAGACGAACAAAAAACACAAACCGTCAAACGACATAAAGCCGTTGTTATCGGCTCAGGCCCCATCGGCCTGACCACCGCACTGGATTTTGCCCAACAAGGCATTCGCGTTGTGGTGCTGGATGACAACAACACGGTTTCCATTGGCTCTCGTGCCGTCTGTTACGCCAAACGCCCGCTGGAAATATGGGACCGCCTTGGTGTTGGCGAACGCATGATTGATAAATCCGTCATCTGGAAGGTCGGCAAGGTTTTTCGCGATGAAGAACTGGTTTATCAGTTCGATCTTTTGCCTGAAGATGACCATAAAATTCCGGCCTTTATCAACCTGCAACAATATTATCTCGAAGAATATATGATTGATCAGGCCAAAGCCAAACATGGTGACCTGATTGATTTTCGCTGGAAATCCAAAGTTATCAGCCTGAAAAACCATGATGACCATGTCGCCCTGCAAGTGGAAACCCCTGATGGGGTTTATAAAATGGAAGCAGATTATGTCATCGCCTGCGATGGGGCAAATTCCGACACCCGTAAAATGCTCGGGCTGGATTTTGAAGGCCAGTTCTTTCAAGACCGCTTTCTCATTGCCGATGTGGTCATGAAAGCCGACTTCCCGGCTGAACGCTGGTTCTGGTTCAACCCGCCTTTCCATCGCAATCAGTCCGTTTTGTTGCATATGCAGTCCGATGACGTTTGGCGCATCGACTTTCAACTGGGCTGGGATTGCGACCCGGAAGAAGAAAAGAAACCGGAAAACGTCATTCCCCGCCTCAAAGCCATGCTCGGTGATGATGTGGAATTTGAGCTGGAATGGGTTTCTGTCTATCAATTTGCCTGCCGCCAGCTTCAGAATTTCCGTTATGGTCGCGTGTTGATTGCAGGCGATGCGGCCCATCAGGTCTCCCCTTTCGGGGCACGCGGGGCCAACACCGGCGTTCAGGACATTGATAACCTGACCTGGAAACTCAAGCTGGTGATGGAGGGCAAAGCCCCCGATAAGCTGTTGGACAGCTACAGCGAAGAACGCGTTTTTGCCGCGGCTGACAACCTGTTGAACTCCACCCGGTCCACCGATTTCATCACACCGAAAAGCACTGTTTCAAAAGCTTTCCGTGATGCTGTGCTAGACTTGGCAGCCAACTATGAATTCGCCCGCCCTTTGGTGAATTCCGGTCGTCTTTCCACGCCAACACCTTATCTGAACAGTTCGCTGAATACACCGGATGAAGACAGCTTTACAGGCCAAATGAAACCGGGCACCAACTGCACAGACGCCCCGGTTACAGCACAAGGCAAAGACGGCTGGCTCCTCAACCAGATTGGACAATCGCGCTTCACCGCCCTTGTTTTCGGCACGGACCCCGGCGTGAAGGAATTGAATATAAATGGTATCCCTTGCGATATTTTGGTGGTCGGCAAAGACCTGACAGATACAAAAGGCCGACTGGCAGAACGTTATGATGGCAAAGACGGCACCACCTACCTGATCCGCCCGGACCAGCATGTGGCTGCGCGCTGGCGCCGGTTTGATGCCGGTAAAATCGAAACCGCCCTGAAACGCGCAACCGCGCAAGCCTGAGGAGAAGTTGAAAATGTCACTCAATACAAAAGCCAATATCGAACGCCCCGATGACTTCTATCAGGAACTCATCGATCTTCACCGCGACCTTAGTGAAGAACAAAGCCGAGATGTGAATGCCAAACTCATCCTGCTGCTGGCCAACCATATCGGTGATATGGCAACCTTGAGCGAAGCCATGCAGGCCGCGCGCAAAGGAATGAGCATATAAATCCGCGTTGCCGACAAGCGCCATCGCCCCGCCCCCATCAAACGATGGCGCTTTTCTTCAAAAAAATGAAAAAACTGTAATTTCGCACTTGCCAACAAGACAAGGATTAGGCTAATAACCTGCCCACACATTGAGGATGGCTGGCTGAGTGGTCGAAAGCGGCGGTCTTGAAAACCGTTGAGGGTAACACCTCCTGGGGTTCGAATCCCTAGCCATCCGCCAAAATTCCTTAAAACCCGTTGTTATACAACGGGTTTTTTATTTTCCGTAAGCAATTGCCCACCCATTTGCCCATCCATGAAAAATGCCTTCTTTTTAATGATTTTTTCATATTGGGCATAAATCAATCATTGTTAGAGATTCCTAAGGTCCCATAAATTAATGGCTCTGATCTAAGAAGCTCTTTGTCAAACAAATCTTTGAAAGCCTTTTCAATTGAAAAACGGGTGCGATCTGCCATCCCATATTTTTTTATCTGATTTATGCAAACTTTCCCTTGATACCTTGCAATGGTTAAAATATCGACTTGAAGGTTCGATAAATTATATTTTGTAATTTCATGTTCGGTTACCATAGGAGCATAGTTATTGACTGGCACATTGTCGGGTTTCGGTATTTCACAGGACTTGAGTAACTGTTCCTTCTTAGCTTTTTCGTTTCTTATCATCCTCCTAATGCTGGAATTCTCCTTCTTCTCAAGCCAAACCTTGATGTTTCCCTTAAAATTTTTATCTAAAGAGTTATATAGGGTGTCCAGCAAAAATCGCACTAAGGCAAAAAAATCTTTATTCATTTCGTTAGTCTCAAATTCCCAACAAAACGCATCATGAAGTCGAACGAGAAAACCTGCCGTAAAAGGATCCGCAGGCCTACCCCTTTTTACAGAATACTTCCCTCTTTCATGCCAATTCACTTGACTCTCGTTTAATTCCGGCATTTTCATTGCCGATTTAAGATAGTCTTCCATAGCTTTTAAACGCCTATGCAGGCTATGAATGAACAAGTCTCCAGGCTTCCCCCACTTCTCTTTATGAGCATTGCAAATAATGATATCGACTTGAATAGCCTTCATTAGCGCATCTTTCTCAGGCCCAGAAATGTCTGAAGTAATCGCGCTTTTGCGTAGCTTTTTTTTCTTGTTATGAATTACACGAGCCCAACTATCGAATTTTGCAGGTCGTTTATCATCAACGCTGAGAGATTTCGCCATCATCATTTCAACAGGTGTCATTTTGAGAGCATCCCGCATTTCGATGCGTTTTTCGTTGAATTTATGAGATGCACTTTGCAATTTTCCAGCCCGCTTATCCTTGAGGGCAAATGATTTCTGCCTCTCAATATCTATAAGCCACATCTTCTCCTTCCTATTTAGAGCTCTTAGGTACTCACGATTGAGAAAGGCAGCATATGCTTTATCCTCAGCTGGTGTACTAACCAAATAATCAAATTGACTAAAAGCATGAACTGAAAATTCATTTTTATCGTCATCAAGTTCTACGTCTTCTAAGAAATCTGCAGTCGAAATAGCTTTTTTTAATTTCTCACAACTACTCAAAACTTTCCTTATTTCTTTTTGAACCTCACCATGCCTAGCCAAGACGCAATATTCATGCATTTGTCGCGCATACTGAGGAAATTCTTTTAAAACAACGAAATCAAGACAAGGTTCCTCGAATGAAAACAGCCCATCATCAAACCAACTACTGTCGCAGTAAATCGGAATTATCTCTCTAATAAATTTTTTGAATTCTGGGCTCAGGCGATGACTTTCAAGCCACGCGTCCCATTCCTCGCGCTCTATTTTAAATTCAAAATTGAATTCATTTCTAAAAATATCTGATTTAACCATATTAGACATTACTATTTTATCGGGAGAACATAAATATAATTCTACCCGTTTTAGGTTGATTGATCAATTTTTTCTTATTGATAAGAATTGGCTTCAGGAGATCTCCGGCGTTCATACGTCACCTTTGAAAATCAAAAAATGGAGGATTGCAATATGCAACCTGAAACTCAAATTGCTCTATCGCCCAAACAAGCGGCTGCACAACTCTCACTAAGCCGTACCAAAGTTTTCGGATTAATTAAGTCCGGTGAATTAACTGCACTGAAGTGCGGGCGGCGGACGCTAATACCTCGAGTTTCTATCGATTTGTTTCTAAGCCAACTCGAACAAAAAGGAGAGGCATAATGGCTTATAACCTATTCGATATGCCAAATGAGAGTGTGCCTTCTATCTTAAACAACACTCTTCCCATGAACCCAACGAACTTTGCTCTTAGCCCTACTTTTTCTGCTGGATTATTTTTTTCTGAATTATGTTTGCTCCCCTTTGGGGAGCAAACATATCAAGATTGTGTCCGTAATCAGGATTCACTGGAGGATTACGCATCTGAATCTTCTAAGGAATTCTCGAAAAAATTTATTCATGGTAGCTGGCAATCTGGAAAGCTTATAACCAACGGCGTTATTTCATTCGCAATTGAAAGCTATCAATATCAAGAGAACCTACCGACAACTTTTCCTGATGGTTCTCTATGTAGCTATCAATCGCGATGGGTTCCTATTGCAAAGAATAGTTGGCAAAACCATAGGAATGGTCATTTTGGAAATGGTATTTTCACACTTATTATGGAAAGCTATGGCTGTAGCGGGGAACGAGCCTATCGAATTTTCGCTGAAAAATCAGGTTTTTCAACAGAGGCGGTGCAAGTAGCCCAGAGAGGAATAACCGCACAAGAAGCCTTCGTAGAAAATCCATCAGTATACGGCTATTTGGCCCCGGCTTGTCATCCAATATTGGGTAAACCGGATAGAGAATACCTTTTTACATCCGCCGACAACCAGCCATCCTTTACCTTTTGTGAATGGAATTACAATGGTCAACCAGTTGGTCTTTATTATACGACTGTTTTCGATACTCAGTTGAAACAATCAGTTCAGAAATTCGTTCGCCCTCCTGCTGAAGAAATATTATTCAACAAGCATCGCATATTAAGTGAATCAACGCTTCCTATTTTTCTATATGAAAGCCTCGAACAAGCGAACGAGTTGAAGGACCACGTCCATTCTATTTCAACATGGTCTGGAGAACTAGAGCATGTTGAAAAAACCGATTGGAGCCTTCTCCGTGGAAGGCAAGTTAGATTTATCCAATGCTCAAGGCAAAAAGTAGTCTATCGCCTTGGCGATCAACTAAAAGCTATTTTTGCTGAAATGGGCACACCATTGGAGATTGGCAACTATGGTTTTCAATAAAACTTCTTGGGATGACTTTTATCAACAAGCTAGAGACTTACACCAATTAGAGCTCCAACCAATTAAGCGCGGTATGGACAACCGCGCCCTTAATTTTAAAGAACTTGAAAACCAATATTCTGAGTGTAGAGAACTCTTAATACATAATCTCATTTATGTAGGCGACCTCATTGTAATTACTGCAGCAGCTAAAACGGGTAAATCCTATTTTACGTTAGATATGCTGATGGCTATGGCCTCTAGAGGTAAAATTACTGACGAAATTTTTGCTACTCAATCTAGTAAAATTATTTTAATTGACACAGAAATGTACCCAGAAGACCTCAAGAGGAGAATTTCTCAATTTTCTTCTATTCATAATGAAGATGATAACTGGAAAAACAATTTTCTCATCTTGTCTTCAAAAGTGGATCAGCGAAGCTACGATCTGTCAAATGTAGATGATCAACAGTATATTGAAAGTCAAATTGGCGATGCCAAGGTCGTAGCTTTTGATAACTATGGGAAACTCTCAGGCCGAAATCGTGATAGTGAACAAACTTGGAACAAGGTTTCAAAATGGTTTGAAAAACTTCAATTACGTGGAATTACGATTATCCTAGTTCATCATTTGAATAAAAATGGTGAAGTTCGTGGAACGAAGAAAATGATTGATGACGCAACTTTACACGTATCTTTAAGCCGACCTCAAGAATATACTTCTCATGATGGGAATGTCATTGAAGTCAGATTTCCTGATATTCGCAATTTTGATGGAGCTGATGTTAAAGCTTTCACGGTAACTTATGCTGAAAATAATGGGGTCTTTCAGAAGCATATTGCTGAGATTGGTTATATGGAACGAGATCTTGTACAAGATATTTCTCCAAAGGTATCAGATGAGGAAATTACAGAGTACAATCTGTCTGAGCTCCATATTGAAATAGTCTCTGTTGCGAGGGGAAAAAGAGAGGTTCGTTTTCGCGATCTCAAAAATCAGGGGGCATCTGGTCGAAGTCGCTCTTCAATTGAAAAGGCCTTCAAATACCTTTGTAATAAAAAACTTCTAGAAGCTAGAGGAGGAACTAAAGGACGATATTACGTTCCTTTATTTTAGCGCTTTCATCTATATACAGAAGAAAAAGACAGGGGAAATGCTGCTGCATTTCCCCACTTTTTTATCAACTTTTACGTAATAAAGAGGGCTTTATACGTAATAATTAGCTTAAATCTTATACCTGAAATTGAATTGTCCTTCAATATCAATCAGTTATAGACATGGCGATATTATTCCCCAATCTAATCACATCAATGACAAATTTAGAGAGTCTATTCCGAGATTATAATCGACAAGCTTACAGTGTCACTAAATTGAAAATTTAGACGGTTTGAGAATAATGAACACCTGAAATTCATCCCAGCCCAGACATATATCACTATCCTGAAATTAACCTGGCCCTGCCCCCTTTTTGGGGGCGGGGCTTTTATTTTGAAGGAATTTATGATGATTGTTTCAGAGGAACATTGTTCGCCTGATATAGGTGAACTGGCGAAGGCCATGGTCGAGGTTCAGAAAGCGTTGAACCCTGCTTGCAAGGATGCAGAAAATCCGTTTGTGAAAAACCGCTACGCCACGCTCAATTCCGTTATTGAGGCCTGCCGGGAAGCTTTGGCAGGTCAATCCATCTGGGTCGTGCAATTCCCTGTTGCGGCCAACAGTGAGCATTTGGCGTTGGTGACAAAATTGGTCCATGCCGAGTCAGGACAATGGCAATCATCCTTGATGGTGATGCCCTTGCCAAAAAATGATCCGCAAGGATATGGCTCTGCCTTGACATATGCCCGTCGATACGGGCTTGCCACTCTGGTCGGGATGGTCAGTGAAATAGATGATGACGGCAATTCAGCAATGCCAGAAAAGTCGCCCAAACGGGTTCAGGTGCAAATCCAAGAGCCAGACCAAATCCTGGCTGCTCTGCCACGACTTGATGGCGTGACCTATCGAACAATGACGGCCAACGACGGTCGATTGTGCATTACAGCTACCGGAAACACCCAGCCCAAGAAAGCTTTTCTTCAGGAATGCGGCTTTCGCTGGGATGGGAAACGCAAAATCTGGTGGTGCTACGCAGAAAACCGAGTGGCATGAGGCCGTCAGAATAAAGGAGAAAAAATATGAGCTCAGGAAAATATGGGGGGATATGTGTGGTTTTGGCCGTTCTCGCAGCGGTGTGCCCCGTGCTTCTCAAGGCCATCAAGGAATGTGAAAATTAAAGGATGTAACACCATGGAGACGACAAATTCGCAAAAAGCCCTGTTGGCACAGGTCGCACGAGGCCTGTTGCGCCATAGTGAAGATCAGACCAAGAAAAGTCTTGGAAATCGCCAAAATTATATCGGCATGTCCGATGTCGGCAAAGGTGTGGAATGCTTGCGATCCGCCGTCGCTGCAAAACTTTCAGACGGTTCATCAAACGATATAGCAGAAATGTTTTGTAAAGGAGAATGGGATCAGGTTTATGCAAACCTGCAGCGTCAGCTTATTTTGCAACGTGGTCATTGGCTTGAAACGGGTATTGAGGCCGCGTTTCAGGCAAACCAGGTCTCCTTGATCTCACAATTGGAAATCGCTCTTCAGGAAGAAAATGTTCCGATCCGCGCTCATCTTGATTTTACAGTTGTTCGCGGGGGAGCACGTCCTGCAGTACGGGTTCTGGAGCTAAAAAGTACCGAGAAAATTCCCAATACACTCTATCCAGCATATGAGGCCCAGATTAATGGACAGGTTGGACTCTTGTCCCAACTTTGGGCGAAACCGGCATTCTCTCTGAAGAATAATGAGGGAAAGTTCACCCATAGGAATTTGACTTTTCCAGAGATTGTGAAGACCATTCTGAATATCGATTTACCTGCTGTAGCTAAACAAGTGGATATTCAGGGCTGGGTTTTGTGCCTGTCTATGGCAGACGGACAGGCTTTCGGCCCCTATTTACCGGATCGCACCATGCTCGGGCTTTGTAAAAAGACAGCCAGGGCAATTTGGGAAACGGCGCAAGCCGTCAGAGGCGGAACGATGGAGCTGAATGCAGTTTCAATTTGTTCGGGGTTTCATCCCCTGTGTGACTGGTGTTCCCATGCAGCGGATTGCCCAAAGTTCTCCGCTCAGCCCATCCATGATCCGGCATTGGAAGATGGCCTGAAACGTTTCAACGACTTGAAAGCACATCGCAAGCAGATTGATGACAATATTACGGAGATGGAAAACCGTATTCGTAAATTCTGCCATCGATCAGGTTCTGATACGCACTGGTATAAAACAGATCAATTCCGTTTCAAAAATGCCGCTGTTGCAGGCAGAAAAAACCTTGATCGTTCACTTCTGGAAAACCTGCTGAGTGAAACTGTCGGAGAGGATGCAGCCTGCCAAATCCTTGAAAGGGCAACTGTTCAAGGATCACCTTATGAACGGCTTTACGTCAATTCAATTTAGTTCCAAGGACCGGCCCCATGAGCCGGTCCTTTTCTTTTGAAATCTATATATGAAGGAGGCGTCGCATATGACGTATCTAACACAATTATCATCTCTTAAACCGATGGAGCTAGATGCTGGTTTGGTGTTCAGTGGAAAGGCTTCAGGGCGCAAGATTAACGGATTTGGTGAGCGAACTGTTTTTACGCCCGAAGTTGATATGAATTACGTATTCCACGATGCCATGCGCGAAGTCGTTGTCTGGCTGATGGCACCACCTCACCCCCTTTATGTCTATGGCCCGACCGGGAGTGGCAAAACCAGCCTGATCCGTCAATTAGCGGCCAAAATGAATTATTCTGTCTTTGATGTGACCGGGCATGGGCGCATGGAATTTACTGATCTGGTCGGGCATTTAACGATGAAAGACGGCTCCATGACCTTTCAGTATGGGCCATTGGCCCTTGCCATGAAATATGGTGGAATGTTTCTGATCAATGAAATTGATCTGATGGAATCTGCAACTCTGACAGGATTAAATGGTGTTCTGGACGGTGACCCGTTAACCATTCCTGAAAATGGTGGTGAGGTGATTGTGCCTCACCCTCTATTTCGTTTTGTGGCAACCGCCAACACCAATGGCGGCTCAGACACCACAGGGCTTTATCAGGGAACCCTGCGCCAAAACCTTGCTTTTATGGATCGCTTCTGGCTTTGTGAGGTTCCCTATCCCCCTGCCATCGCAGAAATCGATCTTCTTGAGAAAACGGCACCTGATCTTCCTGAAAATATTCGAAAGACCATGGTTGATTTCGCAGGTGAAGTGCGCAGGCTCTTTCTGGGTGAAGGGGCCGATCAAAACTTTGGTGAAACCATCGAAGTCACCTTTTCAACCCGCACCTTGTTGCGTTGGGCGGATTTGACCCAACGGTTCCACCCGCTTGCCCGCCAAGGTATACAGCCCATCGGTTTTGCCCTGGATCGGGCATTGGGTTTTCGCGCCTCAAAAGAAACGCGATCTATGCTGCACGAACTGATCCAACGCATGTTCCCAAATATGGACAGCAATCAAACAGCCGACACATAACACTAACCATCATTTTACTATTTTTCATCAAGGGGAGGTCCAAGGGGCTTCCCCTTTCTTTATTGAAGGAGAACTCTTATGAACACTTCATCAACAGACATCACCGTGCTGAAAAGCCTGATTGCCGTTCGCCTTGATGTCACCATCTGGTCGGCACGCAAGAAACTGACCGTGGCTGATTTTGGCACAATTAATCTTCCGCCTGAAAAGCTGGCTTCCTTAGGGTCCAAAAAGATATGCGATCCGGCTTCTCTCAAGATATTCAACGCTTTGAAAAGCCGGGCCGTAGCCCTTTTAAACCGGGTGGGTGTTCGTTTCCTTGGGGGATGGGCGATCCCGCAAAGTCGGATCAAGGAAGTCATCAAGGGCCTTAGCGTTATTGAGCAGGAATTCGCTCAGGCCAAGGATAACTTTCTAGCAGATTATAACGAGGCCGTGCGCCGCTGGATTGCCGATAACCCAGGATGGGAAGAGGTCATTGCACGCTCTGTCGTCGGGGTGAACAAAGTCCGTTCTCGCATTGATTTTGGCTGGCAGGTGTATCAAGTTTCACCGCCGAAGAAATCTTTGAGTAAAGATATTCAAAGTAATCTGGCAGAGGAAGTCTCCAATCTGGGCGGTACCTTGTTTGATGAGGTTGCCAAGGCTGCTGATGAAACCTGGCTTAAATCCTATGTTGGCAAGTCTGAGGTTGGGCAGAAGGCCGTGTCCTCTCTTCATACGCTGCGGACCAAGCTGGCTGGATTAAGCTTCATTGAACCAACCATCACCCCCATTGTGGAATTGATGGATAACACCTTTAGCCAGTTACCAGACAAAGGGGCCATCACTGGCGTGCCGCTTACTTTGCTGCAGGGATTAATCTGCCTGTTACGTGACCCTGAAGCCGTGTCTCAACACGGCAAAATGATGACTGAGGGGCAAACCTGCGATGAAATCTTGCAAGGTTTTCTTGCCAGCCCCGATGAAAGCACATTCCTGGTAACAGAAACAGATCGGGATGCGCCTTTACCTTGTGACGCACCATTTCCAACAGACACACGTGCCCAACTTGATAGTTACGGGTTGTGGTAAGGAGAGCATTATCCATGGAACAAAATCATTCAATATTGCGCTGTTTGCCTGTTCTTGCAAATGTACTGGGGCGCAGTTACGGCATCAAGGTTGAGATTGGCGGCAGAGAAGCTTGCACTGATGGATCAACCATTCGCTTGCCAGACTTTCCCGATCAGGCCGATGAGACCTTTCTGGGGCTTGTGCGAGGCTATATTGATCATGAGGCTGCACATATTCGCTATACGGACTTTACTGTCTTACATGACCAGTCTGTAACGCCCTTGATCAAACATATCTGGAACATTTTTGAAGACTGGCGGGTGGAGCAACGGCTCGCCAGTGTTTTTCCGGGATGTCAGAAGAATTTTAACTGGTTGATCCGGTACTTGTTCATGGGAAAAGATGAGGGGAGCTTTGTGCTTCTCTCATGGCTTTTAATGTCCGTTCGTTCCTGGTCGGTGGCTGAACTCTCTTCTCAGGTTCAAACTCTGGATAAACGAATAGATATTGATTATCCGGGTCTTCTCCCCAAGCTCGAAGCTATTCTGAAGGAGGTGAAGTCAAACTGCCCTGATACGGCAACCGCAATGGCTTATGCCAAGCAGGTCATTGACTGCCTTATAGACCATCAGGAAAAGCCTGTACAAAATATGGAGAACAATAAACACCACTTATCCAAAACAGACAGTTTGGAACCCCTTATCAATGTTAAAGCAGACCAATTACCTGCTGGCATGGATGAGAAGGTCCGTCATGAGTTACGCACTCAACCGATTTCAACGCAATGTAATCGTGTTGCAATTGAGGGGGAGAAAGAAATTTCTGCCTTGTCGGCTGATCAGCTCAAGGCGTGCAATCTTGCCTCTGTGGGATTGCGCAACCGCCTCAGTGGCTTATTACAATCCAGCCAACGGGTGAAAATGCGTCAGCAACGTACAGGCAGCCTTGCGCCGAACCTGTTACACAGGGCAATGATCAACGATAGCAGGCTGTTCGTGAAATATGATGAAAAACCAGCTTTGAATACGGCGGTTCACATTTTGCTTGATGCGTCTGGGTCTATGCGTGAACGGATGGATCTCGCCACTCAGGCCTGTTATGCCCTCGCAACCAGTTTGCATCAAAGCGGGATCAATGTGGGGATGACAGCATTTCCAGGCAAGTCCCGTCAAACGCCAACTGTTGTTCCCTTGCTCAGACATGGGCAGCGTCCCTCCATAAAAATGCGTCCCCAAGTCTTTGGCTGTACGCCTCTTGGGGAGGCACTCTGGTGGATGATCCCCAAGCTGTATGAGCTCAGTGAAACCCGCAAGATCGTGGTTGTGATTACTGACGGTGCACCGGATGATCCGGCTATGGTGAAACGCGCACTTGATATGGGGCGCTCCACGGGTATTGAGTTTATCGGGCTGGGAATTTGCTCAACTGATATCGTTAAACTGATGCCCGGTAGAAGTGGCTCCATTAATGACCTGGGAGAGTTGATGCCTGTGTTGTTCGCAACCATTCAACGCACTGTAATTCAACAAACTGCATAATTCTATCCTGTGATCTCATTGCTTTTGGGTGGTGAGATCATGGGGATTTTCTTTTTTGAAATAAACTTAACTCTCAGAAACCATAAATGCCTTTACTGAGGGCTTTAAGTTTCCATAGGTCGCGCTTCACCGTTGATCATGACTTATCCAAGACCCGGCATATAGGTAATATTACAACTAATTAAACATCTGAAAATCACATCTAAATCTGAACCAATATCAGCTAGCAATTCATCAAGCAGTGTACCCATAAGTAACTCATTCAAAATAAAAATAACTAACCCTCATAATATGATGAACATTAATTAAAATGAGGATACAACCATGAACAAATCAGATCAGAAACGCCAAGCAGCCTTCGAAGAGAAGTTCAATAACCTCTTTGAAGATATGATCGATAAACACCGCAGAGTCCTTCCAGTACGAGCTGATATACGGTTACCTGCAGACTGGGAGCATGATGGCATGAACACAGAGATCTGCCAATTCCATAAGAACATCCATCAACATTATGGATCTCAGGGCATTGATGTTCGATACCATACGGTAAGAGAACAGGTCTCCAGTGAGAACCCGCATTACCACGTTATGCTTCTTTTGGACGGTGATAAAGTCCAATGTGCCCGTAAGGTACAACAGCGCTGTGAAAAGATCTGGAATAACATCGTCAACTATGAGGGAACCGGGTTGGTTGATTTTTGTAAACCGAAACCAGGTTACCCAAATAAGCCGCTAGAAATGGTAAAACGCCCTTCCCGTAAAGCAACAGGACCAAAGCACATGGGGCAAACACGGGACTTTACAGCTGCTAAACAGATCGTTCATCAACATGCTGAATATCTGAATAAAGAGGCAGGTAAAGGCAAAGCGCCCTACAGAGTACGCGAGGTATTTACATCTCAGATCAAAAAAACTTGAGCCTATCTGCTTTTAGGTAGGTCAGAACCTGATCGAACCTTGTGTAAGACCTCTGCCTGACCAACGGCGATTTCAAGGTCTTCATCCTCTAACGACTGAGATAGGAGGCGTAGTTTTGCCTCTTGTTCTATCCTTTGTCGGGTTAGGCCTGTGCGTTCTTCTTCGAAAAACTCAGCAAGAGGAATATTCATGGAACGGGCCAGTCGTTCCAGGGTTTCAAGAGACGGTAAACTCCGCCCCCGTTCAATATTCGAGATCGCTTCAGGTGTACGTTCTACCTCAGTCGCGACCTGTTCCTGTGTCAGGTTACGTAACTGCCGGAATGCTCTGATCCGAGCCCCTAAACTATGCTTCAAGTCCATTGCCATAGCCTGAATTCTAATTCGTGAAATGGCTATTGACTATGAAGTAAACTTCGTAAAATATAGATCGATACGATATTTTATTTATCTTTTGAATTAATCTTTCTGTGTAAAGCCATTTCATGGTCGTCAAAATATGACGATACAGCGTGTTATGGTTTTTGCAAGCGTAACCTAAAGAAGTTAATTCCAGTATATTAAAGCTTTAGGTTTGCGCATGAGAAGGATGAAAAACATCTCAGCCAAATTTCTTTTAATTCAATTTGATCATTCTTAACTGATTGGAAAATATAATGCGTAAAACATTTTTTATCCTATATTTACTCTTGCCTTTTGTTCTTACAGGGTGTCTCAAAAGTGATGAGGAAGCTGCATTAACTCTAGTAAAAACAGGATATTTAGATGGAGCTGAATCTGCGTCAGTTGGCGATTTTATTAACGGATATAAGTATTTTGAAACAACTGAATGGTCGTATTTCAAAACTGAGCAAGGTCAGAAAATTGTTCAGGTCGATGGCTCTGTAAACCTATGGTCATATAGTAAAGACTGGGTGCAACTATTCCAGCAAGCAGCTATTGAAAGCCAAAGAAATGGGACACTAGACTTTATTTTTTTGGTACAACTCGCAGAGATTATAAAAGATAAGAATTTTTTAGATACCGCTAAAAAATTTAAACTTCGTTCCAAGTCAACTATTCAATTTGCAATTTTACCTGATGATCGTTTTGAGATTATCTATCAAGGTAACGAACTTACTGCAGATAAAGATGCTTTAGTAAAGATGCCCGCGAGTATGAAGAAGTATATTGATGAATCTACACGTCCTGAACCAAGAACTTTGGATAATATTTACAAGAATATTATTACTTCTTTTCCTAATGGGACCATTGACTTTTATAAGGCGTATAATAAAGAAAAGCAGACAAAAGGTAGCGTATACAATCAAGCGACGACTACTTACATTGATGAACAAAAATATATGGCTGAAGCCATTCCCACCCTAATTCCAGGCAACAAATCTCCAAGCTTCATCCAAGGTGAGCTCTACACAAGAATTGGGGGAGGGATACTGATTCTGTTCAAAACAAAAGATGAAAAATGGTACGGTTCTATAGACACCTCAACCGAAAGTGCCGCATGTGCTATTAAAGGGATGTTCGAAAAAACATCAGGTGGTTTCAGCTTAAAAAGCATTTATGATAATTTTGATGGTTCTGAGAGTCTGACTCAAAACTTCACTTTTGATAACAATACCTTGCCAGTCTTCGCGTCATCATCCTTATAGAGGATACCAATATCCATGCTTCTGCAGATTGGATGGATTGCTCCCAGTCTTTTGCTAAACGACGACAGCGG
>JBNKSC010000018.1:0-12852 GCA_050297075.1 Terasakiella sp. | reverse complement strand
AACCGCTGTCGTCGTTTAGCAAAAGACTGGGAGCAATCCATCCAATCTGCAGAAGCATGGATATTGGTATCCTCTATAAGGATGATGACGCGAAGACTGGCAAGGTATTGTTATCAAAAGTGAAGTTTTGAGTCAGACTCTGAGTAAAAAATCTATTTGTTCTGCACTTAATCTCATATCTATTGCGTCCGCTTATTCGGATTTTGAGAAGAAATCACATTCCATAATTCCACAGGAATTCAGTAATTTTTTGACCTAGTCTTTACCGTTATCTGACAGATAAAATCTAAACCGTAAAAGTTAACAAATTTTTCTGATTGATGGACTTTTGCTCTGGCTACCATTTTGAACAGGAAGATGAATTATCCAAGCTGCCGACTTTCCTTTATATGCTCCTATTCCCACAAGAACGCTTCCGTCGTGGGAAATATCGTAAACATGTTCAAGGTCCCAATCAGACATATTGACACCTGATTTTTCCATAAAGGTAACTAAATCTGTAGGTTTCCAATTATCATGTTCCCAAAAAGCATATATTTTTGATATTGTTAGGGTGTTTTCTTGCTGGACAGTGTCATTCACATTGGTGTGCGATATATAGGATTTTATTTCTTTGCCAGTTTTATTATCAATCAAGTCTATGCTTGAAATCGGGTTATATGTTTGTGGTTCAAACAATTTCTGGTTAAAAATAGTTGCCGTTATCATTGTTCCATCTCCAGATAGATCAACCCACATCGCTTTTTTCTTCTCTTTTAAGCGAAACAATAAAGTGCCTTGATTTGTCTTTTGAAGATAAATTGTTTTATCGTGGCCGCCTACGGTTCCCGCGATAACACTGCCATCATAAGATACACTATCCGCATTTGACCACTTGGGGTCGAGATTTACTTTATGAAAACTGTTGTCGTGCCAGTGAAAAGCTCGACGAAAAGGGCTTTCTTCAACGAAGGTGCCAATGATAGTATTACCATCTCCTGACATATCCACAGCCACGGTATCTATAGAGGACGGAAGAGAAATTTCTTTGTACTTGCCATTCTTGCCAACGAATGATCGGCGTTCCATCGCTGAGGTTGAAGTGCTGATATCTATAGATACTACATTTCCATCAGCAGAAACTTGATTTGCTACTGACGATTTTGTTTCATTGATCCCAGCTATTTTTTCAAGTTTGCCGTCTACCCATTTAACTGCAATTGAGTTCTCTTTTAGCCGTTGAACAAAACCTACAGAAATACTCCCATCAGAGGAAATATCGCTCACCTTGCCACGGTCATATTCTCCAATTGGCAAAATGGTGAACTTGTCTTGTTTCCATAAAAAAGGAGTAAACTTTGTATTGTCAGTCTCGGGATAAAATGTAGTTTTAAAACCTGCTACAGTTGACCCATCAGCAGATATGTTGGTGACAATGCATGTCCGATTGAACTCCTTCTTTAGTCTCTGAACTTCATTCAGAACCTCTTTAAATGATGCTTTTACCTCGGCCTGACTGCTTGTTAAAATCAGTAATGATGATAATGCAATTGATACATAGCTGGTGATGGTTCTGGACATAAGTTTCTCGGGTATGATTATTTTTAATGTGGACATTCAATCGAGTGACGGTACTATCCTTCAAAACAACTTTCAATGGCATAATTTGCCGTGAATAAAGAAACTAAATCGTATTCAGCTTTGGCACAAATACGATGAGATCAGGGAATAGGATTATGAAACTACTCACTCGAGCACTGCCAATCATTATTGGTATTTTGCTGGTGGTTGTTACATTCGGCATCGCTCATGCTGATACGGCTCTATCTGACAAGCTAAAGTCTCTAAACCTCACATCCAGCGAACAATCGTTGTTGGACAAGATCAAGGCGACGTCCAAGGGTGCCAATAGCATCACTCTGGCTACGCTGCCTGATTTGATCGCAACATATGGTGAGAAAGCGGCATCCCAGAAAAATTTGGACGATGTGAACCTTGGTATTGATCTGGTGATAGCATTGAACCGGGATCAAACGGTCTTGAGCAATGCCAAGGCCGCCGAAGTTGCCGACTATCTAGTCTACCCATTGCGGAGCAAAGATAATTGGGAAGCGGAAAGCAAGATCATCGAACGGACCTTGCCAATCTTTGTCAAAGGCAACGATTATGACAGTGCAGCCGTTTACGCCATGCAAATTGGTGATGCTTATCGTAAGGCCAAGCAATTGGACAAAGCTCTTGTTCTGTTGAACGATGCTTTACAGTATGCTGAAAAAGCTCTCGGCCCAGATCATGAGTACCTCAAAGATTATTTCAATTCGCTTGGAAAGGTTTACCTGCAAAGAGGTGAAGCCGATGATGCAATTCGATATTACAAACGAGCAGAAGAAGTCCTGAAAAATGCAAAGAAACCAGACGAAAAACTGATGGCCTATTACGGCCTAAAGGTTGCTGTTGTTTTGGAATCTGTCGGACGAAAAAAGGAATCCACTGCACAGATCGAATATCTGAAATCACATTACAGCAAACCTGCCCTGCAATGGGCGTTCAGTGAAATGCAGCCGCATTG
Organism: Terasakiella sp.; assembly: GCA_050297075.1. GTDB lineage: Bacteria > Pseudomonadota > Alphaproteobacteria > Rhodospirillales > Terasakiellaceae > Terasakiella. Next base: position 10,304 of record JBNKSC010000018.1, on the reverse strand, counting down.
AAGCATTGGATAAGTCATGCGTCGAGTATCAGTTTATCGTCCGAACCAGAAGGTCCGTAATCCACAGAGGCACATCCGATCTTTGAAGAAATGGACAAGTCAGTTTGAAGGTAATTATCCAACCGAGCAGTTGGGTGCCCCCTATCAACGCTGGAAAATTCCGGTTCTGGATCGGTTCATTCAAGGCCGAACAACAACACCTGAAATTCAAAAGGAATGTGTTTGGCAAATGATTCAAGCTCTTGAGCATTTGGTTGCTGCTCGCCCGGCGGGTATCGCATCACGGGTTGTCGTTTTGATCACATTGCCAAATTTGTTCGATACTGAAATTCGCATTTTTCAATCACCAGAATATATGGACAGTTTTTATAAAAATGCTGATGACATCGGGCGGTTGATCCCAGTTGAAAAGAGTGAAGAGAGTCAGATTGATCAACTGGTTCCTTTTTTTCCTCTATTCATGCAGAGGAAAGGATACAAAGTCATTACTGCCAATGAGGGTGCTACTGGCTCCATCCATACGAAAGAGCTTTGGGTGTTGGGCGAAACACTTCCCATAGAAACTTATAAATAGGAGGGCTGCATGTACAATTGTCATTGGGATGCGATAGACGGGTTCCGGTCTATTATCGAATACAACAAGTTCCTGAAATGGATGGAAGCCCAGATCGAAAGCGGCATGTCAAAAGAAATCGAAAGACCAAATACTGACGGGCTTCTCGGAGAAAGGTGGTTTGAATGCCAAGACTGTCGCACCAAATGGCGATTAATGGAACCTGACCCCGGATATTTTGCTGGGTGTTTTGTCCGAGTGATGAACCATGACAAAATCTCAGCCGACAACAAAATCAAGTCATGCAAAGATTTTTGCGAAGCACTGGCGAAGTTGCGAGACGATAAAACATTCCCGGAAGAAAACCCTCAAACCTTGATGTATGTTGAAGCCTTTCAAGCCCTGCTTGAACGCTGGGAAGGCGAAAAGCCAACCTTCGGGTCACCCAATGACGATAAAGTGTCATGGGCACAGCTTTTTGAGTACATTCGTGCCGCTGGATATTATGAGTGATGAAAATATATTCGAAGAAAATAAAACTGATGCCAGATTATTTCTGCTGGCCGCTTTGGCAGATAGAGCCGAAGGGGAATAATCCATATGCACTGGATGATAGCGATCTTCCACTATCCAAACAATTGATCGATGATATAAGGGTATGGGCACAGCGATATGATGCCATTCTGAACCAAGAATATCCGGGCTGGTCTCGCTTCAAATCTCAAGATGATGAAATTGATTTCATAGAAACTGGTTGGCGACTTCGGGATCGGGTAGCCCAAGAACTGCCGGATGTTGAAGTGCTGTATTTTGACATCGGTTGGTCAGAACTTCTCGCAGAAAAATATGATGGCTATCGAGTAAATCCAACAACCACAAATGACAATCTATTTTGCCGGGTCTGCGGATATTACCGTAGGAATGATGTGTGTAGTTGTTGTGGAGAGACGACCGCTAACATCAGTATATCGCTCCCGCAAGCTTATTCAATGCGTAAGCAGTGGATCAAGAGACCGTACAAATGGCATAGAACGAACATGATGCCAGATGACTGGTCGTTAGAAGATCAGTTGAAAGATATTCCTGATGATTTCAACGACAACGCAGCAGAAAAACTTCTTGGATCACTTGAAGGCAACTTCCTGACTGATGTTATCTATTCAGAAAAAGAACTTGATGAAATTCGAGCACTTAAAGGCAAAACTCTGGCCACCTTTGCATCGGATGCTGAAATTGATATGACATGTACCTTCGATGACGGTACAGAACTGACATTCATGCCGGACGAATGTTGGGTTGGTAAAGGCAACTTGGATCAAATTCGATTTCAGGCATGGATTAAGAGATCCTACTGGGGACCGCCCGGATACATAACAAAATCTGTTGATGGAATATCTGGAAAACCAGTTGACCCAGATAAAGAAAAGATCAACAAACCTGTACTCGACATATATATGCTTCGATATGTATCAGGCTGTGCATCGGTTGACCGTGATGATTTTCCCGGCACGACAGAAACCACATTCCCGGACACCACGGAATACGAAAACTATTCGTTTCAGGATTTAATCTCGAATTACCCTCAAGACCGTTTTGGAAAAACCGAAGGCACAATCAGCAATGTGATGCACCCAAGCTATTATGAGAGTGTCAAAACAGACAAGGAGGAATATATTTCCACCGTTGATGCTGGATTTGTAATCATCTTCGAAGACTGCATCTTGAACCTGACACCATGGTTCCAAAGTTTCTCTTTTGAACCGCCGTGGCTTACGAAAAAAGAAATGTGGAACGAAATCCTGCCGTTCCATCAGGCCATTAAGTTGTGAGGTTATTATGAGTTGGTGGACCATTATCGGACTGGGGTTGATGGGCATATTCTTGTTCAAGGCATTCCTGTCGGCACCGAAGAAATCCGGGAAGAATGAATCTGCCGTGAACGATTTCAACCCGCATGATAATGCTGATAATTCGGGGATTGATTGAAATGTCATATATTAAAGTGAATTAGTTCCGATCTGATCTGACAATCCTTCTTGCAAAAAAAGCCCATCGAAATTTGACAGGTTTTTGCAGGGTGTATGGGGATACATTTCTAAAGTTGGTTCATTTCCTTTTTCTCTTTTGCGTTTTGTTCAGTCTTTTTCTGCAAGGCTTCCTGTTTAGCAGCGTTTTGCTGAGCAACAAGGGTGCGGCTGACATATTCAATGGTGAGCAAGTTTTGCTGGAGGTCATTCATATGGATTTCAGCATTGGTGTTTCCTTGACCCTGTAGGTTCGTTTTGATCGTCATTATGATTTGATCGTCGTTGTTATCAAAAATCTGTGTTTTCGTGTGGTTTACAATGGCCTCGGCGTGGCTGGCAAGCCGCTTGTTTGTCAGATATCATAGGAGTCTGATACCACGGCAACGAGAGACCCTGGTTTGGCAAAATTTCTGAGCATGTTGCGCATTGCGTCGATCTCACCTTCCTCTCCTCCCCAGGAAGTCATTGTGGAGTGTTCCGCAGCGGGGATTGAAAAACCGGCCATGCTCTCATTATAGTATTTACGTGCACACAGAATCCCCTCAACAGTATCTGATCCAAGGAAATTAACCAAGTGAGCAGCCCCGCCAATTGCTGCTGATTCACCAGAAGAGACACCGCGTGCACCGAAGTCATGTAATTTAAATCCGATTTCTCCGGAAGGGTCGTCAGAGGATTTTTCTAAAGCATTCCAGATGAGTTTTTTACATTGATAGGAGTTTGTCGCAACTGTGGTCGGATACCACACTGCTCGTAACAGTGCTGTTTCCAAAAAAGAGGTGAGCCAAAAGCATTTGGGATCTGTATTGACGACCTGAACCAACACATTCGATGTAGGCACGACTGTACCCTCGGGTACGGCTTGAATGCGTACGGGCAACATGCCACCGTGTTTTTTGAGGATATACTCCCATCCATCTTTGTTGAATGGTTCTCCGTGAGCGGACCAAAATTCAGCCGCTTCATCAATCATTTCTTGGGTGATAGGGGTGGTGAGATATTCCTTGAGGAAAATCTGTAATCCGAAAAACACGGTTTCATCCCACTTGCCACCACGGGATTCGATGTATGAACTGATATACTCAGTACCCGGACGATATTGTAGCCAGTGTGACGCTTTGTAGCTATCGGTCTTGAGAAGAATATTTTTGGTATACATAGCAAAGCTCCTTTGCTGTTTGAATGGGGCTGGTCTATCCTGCCCGCTTGAGAAATTTAAAGGTCTCCGATCATTTTCTGGATGATGAACCAGTGGTCCTCAAAAAAATCTTTAGATTGTGTTTTGACTTCTGCCAACGGCATCCAAAATGCCGCTGAAGCATCATCTCCCCCCTTTACCTTCGGGAGGGTAGTCTGGTCGGTCAGCCTGATTAAGAATGCCTCAGTGATTGTTCGTCCACGCGATGAGCGATGAGGGTCGTCAAAGCGCTCCGCTTTGATGATGGAACCAGCTAGCACTGGCATTGGGACTTTCAGTCTGGTTTCTTCGCGAAGCTCGCGAAGGACTGCATCCTTAAAGGTTTCGTCTTCGCCAATAAAACCTCCAGGAAGTGCCAGTTGCCCTAGTCCAGGACGAGCTCCGCGGCGAACCACAAGGAGATGCCCTGACTGCACGACGACTGCATCAACTGTGTTGAAGGTTGGGGGGTATGGTGCTCCAGCCCATTGCTGCTTATAGGCCTGCACGAAGGCATACTCGTCACGGATTCCCTCTCTTTGTTTGTTCCAGTCCCAGTCATTCGGTTTCTCTTTTGGCGCCCACCACTTTTGTTTTTCATTGTTAATCCAATGTTGACGGATGGAGTAGCAGCACTCTGGGCTTCCATCACCATAGCCAAACTCCACACCACAACACGAACAAATATCGAAAGTTGGACATTTTCCATCTTCACCGTATATCAGTTCACCTTGGTATAAGCCGCAGACGCGGCAATTATATCTAACGTCCATTATTTGTTCCTGAAAATGGGTAAGAGCCGAACTTTCGTCCGGCTCCCACTCAGCCCTTCACACACACGACTTGTTTAAGTGTATGGAGAATTTCGACCAGATCTTTTTGCGCTTCCATGACGGCGTCAATGTCTTTGTAGGCGGCCGGGGACTCATCAATCACCCCTTCGTCTTTGCGACATTCCACCCCTTTGGTTGCTTGAATATGGTCTTCAAGGCTCACGGAGCGTTTTGCTTCTGCCCGGCTCATGATGCGGCCGGCACCGTGTGAGCAGGAACAAAAGCTTTCCTCATTGCCCAGCCCACGCACGATGAACGAACGCGCCCCCATGGAACCAGGGATAATGCCGAGGTCACCTTTGCGGGCACGCACCGCCCCTTTACGGGTGACAAAAACATTTTCACCGAAATGGTTTTCACGGGTCACATAGTTATGATGGCAGTTCACCGCTTCCACATCCGCCCGGAAGGTCCGACCCAGTTCTGTCTGAATGGCCTCGATGCTGTTAGCCATCATCACTTCACGGTTGGCGCGGGCAAAATCCTGTGCCCATTCCACGGCGAAGACATATTCATTGAAATGATCTGTGCCTTCCGGGAAGTAGGCCAGATTTTCATCCGGGATATTGATGAACCATTTTTGCATATCCTTTTTCGCCAGTTCGATGTAGCAACGTCCAATGGCATTACCCACCCCACGAGAGCCGGAATGCAGCATGATCCAGACATGGTCTGTTTCATCCAGACAGACTTCAACAAAATGGTTCCCTGTTCCCAGCGTTCCCATATGGTTGAGGTTGTTGGTTTTCTTGATTGTCGGCATACGGTCACAGACCATATCAAAGCGATCTTTCAAACCGGCCCAGGCATTGAGGGAACGCATCGGGGCTTCCCCCCAGGAGCCTTTATCACGGGTTCGACGGTTTTTTCGCCCGGACCATGGTGTCATGCCATGAGGAACGGCTTTTTCAATGGCTGTACGAATGCTAAAAAGATTATCCGGCAGATCATTGGCTGTCAGATCCGTGCGGGCCGCTATCATGCCGCAACCGATGTCAACACCGACGGCGGCAGGGATAATGGCCCCATGGGTCGGAATAACTGAACCGATGGTCGCGCCTGCACCGACGTGAACGTCAGGCATAACGGCAACATGTTTATGGATGAAAGGCATGGAGGCGACATTTGACAGCTGAGTTTTGGCTTTTTCATCGACGGGTACGCCGCGCGTCCACATTTTAACCGGGGCGTGACCTTCTGCGATCATGACTTCAAAGTTGCGTTCCATTTTCTATTCCTTTCTTTGTTTTCTTATATCATTTTTCTTTATGGCTGGGGCGGTTGGACTCGAACCAACAATCACGGCATCAAAAGCCGCTGCCTTACCGTTTGGCTACGCCCCACCAAGGTGGTCGCGACAAGTTTTTGTGAAACATTAAATCGATCCTCTATTCGAGGGTGTCGATACCAGGATGTAGTTCCACAGGCATTCGCGACCTGATGAGTGACAAGGGGTGATGAAACATTTAAATTCCGCCACATGCATGAAGCATGGTGGGGTTTGAACCCACAGTCTTTCTTGGAAAGAACCGGTTTCCCGGTTGCGTCTACCATGTAGTTTCATCCGCATTCACACAAAGTGAATTAAGGCGATCACGACAAGTGTTTGTGAAACATTCAGCCCAAATTCCAGTTTTTTGCCTTCCATTTGGGTAGCGTTTTACAGACGGTGTAGTTTCACAGGCATTCGTGATCCATAAGAGGTGACAAGGTTTTGTGAAACGCTGGGACTTGAACCCATTCCCCGGAGGTACATCCGGGTTTTCCAATGTAGTTCCACAAGCATTCACCGAAATGAATTCAGGTGATCACGACAAGGTGGTTGTGAAACGTCGGGTTTGGTTTACGATGTAGTTCCACAGGCATTCGTGATCGAGGGGTTTGTATGACCTGTAACCGGCAAGGTTACAGGTCAATGGTTTCAATTTCTCCGACCCAGTGGTCGGCGTTCAATTCTCCTTTTGCAAAGGCGGCGATGATCTTGAAAACATTGTCGGAAAAACCGCCAATATTCAAAATATCGTCACGTTCAAAGGCTTGCGAATGGTTGTTTGGCACAATGTCCAGGCAAACCATTTTAGCCTTTGGTTTTTTACGCTTCAGCTTCTGCCATTCATCCATCACTCCTGTGCTATTGGGCCGCTGACTTTCCCCCCAACTTTCGTTATCGGATACCATAATCAGCAAATCAGGCACCTTGTCTTTTTTGTTCAGGTAGCGAATAGGTATTGCACAGTTTGTTCCGCCGCCACCAAGTGTACGAAGCCGCTCAGCATTGGTCATGATGCTATCTCGCGAGTTCACCGAAGTTGTATGCCTTTTAAAGTCAAATGGAACGACTTCAGCATCCGGGTTCTTGCGTAAGATGCTGGCCCCGATCAGGGCGGCCACATCAATACACTGAACCTTTGACGTTGCCCCTTTGCGCCAGCCCGTCACCGGGCTATGCATGGAACCAGAAACATCGACGGCAACGGCAACGCGCCCCTCGATATGAGGAATGTTGCTTACGGCTGTTTCCAGTGCATCCTGAAGGGCATGCTTAATTTCCATCGGCACGTCATCTGATGATGCCAGATAGGCTGCAAGCAGCTGGTAGGGAAACACCTTGGCTCGTTTAATTGCATCTCGATCAGCAAGTCGGGCAGCCACATAGGCTGTAACCTCATCACTTTCGAACAGGCGATTGCGATGAAATGTGTTCAGGTTCATACGCAACATATGCCATTTGGCGTTTTTCACGATCTCCACCCAATGGTCTGATGTCAGGTTGAGTGACGTCAGCATTTGGAAAGGAACGTTTGGCACCTTCGCGCTTTGATCGGCCTTAAAGGCGATGAAATCACGAATGGATTGCGGCAATAAGGTGACATCGCAAGGTTTACCGATCACGTAAGCAAACAGGGCTTCACGCTCTTTGCTTTTCGGTTTCGGATGAACCATCTTGATGATGTCAGCCAGTGATGGATCATTGCCAACCATGGCGGTGATAATCATCTCATCACTTGCATCATTCAGCCAGTTGCGGATCAAACGTTTTGGGGCAGAGCCAAGCGACTTGCGACCTGTGACGCCGGAGCGCATCATTTGAACAAAGGTGCGCAACATACGGCCATTCTTAATCACTCGATTAAATACACTTGTTGCCAATGTTGAATCCTTTGTTGTCAAAAGAGCGCACAGCAATGCGGGCATATCTTTCATGTAGCCCTGATCGCGAGAATAGAGCGCCACGCGGGCGATATATTCTGCGTCCAAATCTTGAGCGGTGGTGAGGATATCGCTCACCTGTTCCCGCGCCTCAGCATAAAACGTACGGTTCGCACAACCCGTTGCTGCAAGCTGGGCCAGCTTCTGACGTGGTGACAATGCGTATGCCGGAGCACCTTCGCTATTCACTGCATCAGGGCGCGGGAACAAATTTCCCATTACTGATGCAAACACGGATTTGTTTGCCATTGTTCTTTCCTCTTTCTTCAGTGTATGCCCTGATTATTTCAAGAGGCGTGCCAGTTTTGAAAACAGGAAGGTGAAAAAATAATAAAGCATTGAAAATAAATAACTAATAAATCATTACACGTTTTAATATCTGGAATTCTCTCTGGACAACCTTTGAAAAATATATAATTATTTCTATAAAATTATATATATGGATAGTTATAGATGAAGAAGACAGTTGTTATTGGTTTTCTTGGCACGCGCATTGATTCAGGATTAAAAGAAAAGCGCTGGGAACGATGGCGCCCGACGGTTGGGGCTTGTATGCAAGACGGGCTTAAGATTGACCGCTATGAACTTTTGCATGACCATCATCATGAAAAATTGGCGAAGTGCGTTGCCGGGGACATGCAAAAGGTCTGTCCGGGCATTGAAGTGAATTTGATTAAAATTGCCATTCACGACCTCTGGGACTTTGAAGAGGTTTACGGCACGCTGTTTGATCTTGCACAGAATTATGCCTTTGACCGCGACAATGAAACCTATCTCATCAATATCACCACAGGCTCTCACGTGGCGCAAATTTGTAGCTTTCTTCTCTGTGAAAGCCATCATTTCCCGGCACGCCTTTTACAACTGTCACCGTCTGAGCAAAAAAGGGGCGAGACGAAAGATACGGCGGGGACCCATAGGGTCATTGATCTTGACCTGTCCAAATATGACCATCTGGCCAGCAGGTTTGCAATAGAGGCCAAGGAAGGGGCTTCTTTTTTGAAGTCCGGGATTGAAACCCGCAACGCTGCCTTCAACATGATGATTGATGAAATCGAACAGGTTGCCATTCGTTCCACATTGCCGGTTCTGCTCATGGGACCAACCGGGGCGGGCAAGTCTCAACTGGCCGGGCGCGTTTTTGAACTCAAAAAAATGCGAAACCAGATAAAGGGACGCTTTGTGGAAGTGAACTGCGCAACCCTTCGCGGTGACGGGGCCATGTCGGCTCTATTCGGCCACAAGAAAGGGGCCTTTACCGGGGCGGCAAATGATCGCTCCGGCCTTCTCAAATCGGCTGACCAAGGCATGCTCTTTCTGGATGAAATCGGTGAATTGGGGCTGGATGAACAGGCGATGATGCTGCGGGCTATAGAAGAAGGGCGTTTTCTGCCTGTCGGGTCGGACAGGGAAGAAGAAAGTCAATTTCAACTGATTGCCGGGACAAACAAGGACCTTGGGAAAGCTGTAGCGCAAGGAAAGTTTCGCGAAGACCTTTATGCCCGTCTCAACCTCTGGACCTTCCATATGCCGGCTCTGGCTGAAAGGCGGGAAGATATCGAACCGAACCTTGATTTCGAACTTCATCGCTATGCGGAAATCAGCGGGGATCGGATCACCTTCAATAAAGAGGCCCGTGAAGCCTTCAGCAAATTTGCCCTTTCCCCTCAGGCGCTATGGTCTTCCAATTTTCGCGATTTGTCTGCTGCTGTGACCCGTATGGCAACCTTTGCCAAAGGGGGGCGCATTGGGGTGGATCAGGTGGAAAGTGAAATTGCACGACTGGAAAAGCAGTGGCAACCTGCCCAAGCCCAAACAGATCACTCCCTTCTCTATGAAATTTTGGGAGAAAAGGCGGTTGAGATTGATCTGTTCGATCAAGTACAACTGAATGAAGTGGTTAAAGTCTGCCGCCAGTCCCATTCCCTGTCTGCTGCCGGGCGCACCTTGTTTGCCCAGTCCCGCTTAAAGAAAAAGCAATCCAATGACTCGGATCGATTAAGGAAATATCTGAACAAGTTTGATTTGAGCTGGGAGGAAGTAGGAGGATGAACTCGGATATATATTCAGATATAAATTCAGCTTTTGAAAAAGCTGGGTGGTCTCCTGCGAAAAGGTTAGAGCATTTTGATAACGCATGCTTAACCGAAGACATTGCCCAATTTGAGAAGGACAATATTATAATTGATTTTGGATTCTATGGAGATCTAAATGAGCCAAACCAAGGTGAATATATCGTCTATGTGGTTAGGGAACATGACTGGGAAAAACCGATTGTTCGCATATTCTGTAAAGACAAGAGAGCTGCTCTTGCCTGTTCCCCTTCAGCACCAATGAGACCAAACATATAGTTTGAACAAAGGAGGATTTGGGTAAAACCAAATTTTACCTAGGATTACAGCTAGAGCATTTTCAAACGGTATTCTCATACACTAGTCTGCTTATGTCCAAAAGATATTGAAAAAGTTTAATATAGATAAAGCATATTCGGCTAGAACTCCTAT
>JBNKSC010000017.1:0-153637 GCA_050297075.1 Terasakiella sp. | reverse complement strand
CAGACCGTAATGGTCTTCGTTCAAGACTTTTTCTGCCAAGGCAAGGTCTTGCTTGACTTTGGAGCGTTTTTTCCAGGGAATAGTCAGCATCCAGTCAAGATAATTGCGCACAACAGTAGCTTCAGCAGACATGGGGCTCATGGACTTGAGTTTTTTCAATTCCCCCATAGCCTTTTCACGCGCTTCTTTGGAGAGCTTGACCTGTTTGATTTTCTCTTCGAACTCGGCATTTTCATCTTTGCCGTCCTCACCTTCACCCAGTTCATTCTGGATCGCTTTGAGCTGTTCATTGAGATAATATTCGCGTTGTGATTTCTCCATCTGGCGCTTGACGCGATTGCGGATTTTTTTCTCAACCTGCAAAACGCCAATTTCAGTTTCCATGAAAGAGAAAACGCGTTCCAGTCGGTCAACAATCGCTGGCATTTCCAGCAGTTCCTGTTTTTCCGAAATTTTGAGGGCAAGGTGAGATGCAACCGTGTCTGCCAGTTTGCCGGAGCCTTCAATCTGGTTTATGGAAACCATGACTTCAGGCGGCACTTTTTTGTTGAGATTGACGTATTGCTCAAATTGGGAGACGACAGAACGTCCCAAAGCTTCAATCTCTTCAGCATCACCTTCTTCTTCGGGGATATCGGCTACGCGCGCCTGAAAGAAATCTTCCGTTTGTGTGTATTCGTCAATCCGGGCACGCCGCCCCCCTTCAACGAGGACTTTTACAGTACCATCAGGCAGTTTCAGGAGCTGCAAAACCGTTGAAACGGTTCCGACATCATAAATGTCATCTACGCCGGGATCATCATCTGTTGCGTTTTTCTGGGCAACGAGAAGAATTTGTTTATCTTCCTTCATGACGTCCTCAAGGGCACGCACAGATTTTTCTCGCCCGACAAAAAGCGGCACGATCATATGCGGGAAGACCACAATATCACGAAGGGGCAGGACGGGATAAGTTCCGTCAGAAGTATTTTCGAACATAAGACCCTTTTTCAAAACTGTCTGTTCATCTTTTGCGATCCCGTTTATCGGCAATCGCTTGTTGATTGGTATTTTAGACCATAAAGAATTTAGCTCCCAAGAAGAAAACTTCAAGGGAGCCAAAAAAGTCGGCTTTTAGGCCGTAAAACTGCAATATCAGGCAGAAGAATCCGCTTCTTCCTGTTTTTCAGCATAAATAAGCAACGGCTTTGCATCGCCTTCTACAGATTCCGTGTTTACCACAACTTCCTCAACACCTTCCAGTGAGGGAAGATCAAACATCGTATCTAGAAGGATTCCTTCCATAATGGAACGCAGGCCCCGTGCCCCTGTTTTACGCTCAATGGCTTTTGAAGCAATGGACTTCAAGGCACCTTCAGTAAAGCTCAGGTCGGATTCTTCCATTTCGAACAGGCGTTGGTACTGTTTGACAAGAGCATTCTTCGGCTCTGTCAGAATACGGACCAATGCTTCATTGTCCAAATCTTCAAGGGTGGCCAGCACCGGTAAGCGACCAACAAATTCAGGGATCAGACCAAACTTTAACAGGTCTTCCGGTTCCATGCCGTGCAGGATATCGCCAACGCCGCGTCCATCTTCGCTACGCACATCTGCACCAAAGCCGATTGAGGTATCGCGACCGCGTTGAGAAATGATCTTGTCGATACCGGCAAAGGCACCACCGCAGATAAACAGGATATTGGTTGTGTCGACTTGCAGGAACTCCTGTTGCGGGTGCTTACGCCCGCCTTGAGGAGGAACAGAAGCAACAGTGCCTTCCATAATCTTCAGCAAGGCCTGCTGCACCCCTTCCCCGGAAACATCACGGGTGATGGAAGGGTTGTCACTTTTGCGCGAAATTTTGTCGACTTCATCAATATAAACAATACCGCGTTGTGCGCGCTCAACATTATAGTCGGCGGCTTGAAGAAGTTTCAGGATAATATTTTCTACATCTTCCCCAACATAACCGGCTTCGGTCAATGTTGTGGCGTCAGCCATGGTAAAGGGAACATCCAGAATACGTGCCAGTGTTTGTGCCAAAAGTGTTTTACCGCAACCTGTCGGTCCAACCAGCAAAATATTGGATTTGGCAAGTTCTACATCGCCACTCTTGCCAAGGTGGTTGAGGCGTTTGTAGTGGTTATGTACAGCAACAGACAGCACACGTTTTGCGTGAGGCTGGCCAATAACATAATCCTCAAGCACATCGAAAATTTCTTGAGGGGAAGGGACCCCTTCTTCCGACTTGGATAAGCCGACCTTACTTTCTTCACGGATAATATCCATGCAGAGTTCAACGCATTCGTCACAGATAAAGACCGTGGGCCCGGCGATCAGCTTGCGGACTTCATGCTGGCTTTTGCCGCAGAAAGAGCAATAAAGGGTATTTTTGGAATCGTCACCGGAAGACTTAGTCATGTTTTCTCCGTTAGGGTGATTTCTCACCGTTTGTTATTCTCTCTTCACACAGATTAGCCGGACTTTAGATCAGACATCAATGCTTAAATGACATTTTTGCGAAACTATCTACAAGTGGCAGGAAGAGGGTCGATCAGTCAGAAACGCCCGCTTGGAGAGCGGGCGCTTATTGTGTCTTAGTCGTCACTTTCGCTTTTTGGGCGAGATGCAACGACTTCATCAATCAGACCAAATTCTTTTGCTTCAGTGGGTTGCATGAAACGGTCCCGTTCCAGTGCATCCTCGATTTCTTCAAGGGATTTGCCTGTATGATGGACGTAAATTTCATTCAATCGGCGTTTCAGGGAAAGAATTTCGCGAGCTTGAATTTCAATGTCGGTTGCTTGCCCTTGTGCGCCGCCAGAAGGCTGATGCACCATGATACGCGAGTTCGGCAATGCATAACGTTTACCGGCAGCACCGGCAGTAAGCAGCAGGGAACCCATGGAGCAGGCCTGACCAAGGCAGACGGTTGAAACATCCGGGCGGATATATTGCATGGTATCGTAGATGGACAGACCGGATGTTACAACGCCACCGGGGGAGTTGATATACATGGCAATGTCTTTATCCGGATTTTCAGATTCAAGAAAAAGAAGCTGGGCACAAATGAGGCTGGCCATATGGTCTTCAACCTGTCCGGTTACGAAGATGATACGTTCTTTTAACAGACGGGAATAAATATCGTAGGCGCGTTCGCCACGGTTGCTGGTTTCAACAACCATCGGGACCAGATTGCTCATGACGCTGAGAGGATCGTGCATTTTAAAATTCGTTCCTTTTGTTATTTATGTGTGAGCTGGCAATTAAAATGTACTGCCCTGCCCTCTGATAAGCTTGAATTTAAATTACGAAGCCTTTGCCCATCTCGCAAGGGGGAAGATAAAGAAAGAAGCATTTAATCTTTTCTAAAAACAAAAAAAGACCCCTCGAAATAATCGAGAGGTCTTTTAGCTGAAGCATTTTTCTGTTGAAAAAGAAGAAAAAATTATTCCTCTTCGTCAGCTGATTCTGCTTTTTTCTTAGCCGGAGCTTTCTTTTTTGCCGGAGCTTTTTTCTTGGCCGGTTTTTTTTCTGTCTCTTCTTCATTCAAAGAATTCAGCAGGTCTTCTGCGCTGACTTCCTTGTCGTTGACGTCTGCCAGTTCGAGAATGAAATCTACGACTTTTTCTTCAAACAAAGGTGCACGCAGAGATTCGATTGCTTGCGGGTTGTTTTTGAAATATTCGAAAACAGCCTGTTCCTGACCCGGATAACGACGCGCTTCATTCATGATCGCACCGTTCATATCGTCTTGTGACAGTTCGATATTGTTAACACGGCCAACCTCTGCCAGAACCAGACCCAGACGAACACGGCGTTCAGCAATTGCAGCATATTCAGTCTTCAGTTCTTCATCAGACTTGTCTTTGTCTTCTTCATCAATGGCATCAGGGTTGTTTTTGCGTGTTTCTTCAAACTGGTTCCAGATCTGATCAACTTCGCCTTGAACCAAAGATTCCGGCAGTTCGAAGGAATGCGCTTCGTCCAGTGCGTCCAGCAGGTGCTTTTTCACGTGCTGACGGGTCATTTGGTCAAATTCCTTGGAGCGTTCTTCACGAATCGCATCTTTCAAGGCATCGAGTGAATCCATGCCAAGTTTTTTGGCCAGTTCGTCATCAATTTCAGCCGGAACAACTTTACGGATTTCATTGACCGTACATTTGAACAGAGCATCTTTGCCTTTGAGGTTTTCAGCGCCGTAATCATCGGGGAATTTAACTTCCACGTCTTTTTCTTCGCCAGCTTTCAGGCCGATCAGTTGATCTTCGAAGCCCGGGATAAAGGTACCGGAACCGATTTCAAGGTTGTAATTTTCACCTTTACCGCCGTCAAACTCTTCGCCGTCTACGGAGCCGACAAAGTCGATAACCGCAATGTCACCTTTGGCAACTTTTTTGGCTTTGGATTTAACAACTTCGGAATCTTTGTTGGAATCGGCAATACGTTCCAATGTTTCCTGAATTTCTTCGTCTTTTACGGGAACGCTCAAACGTTCCAGAGAAACTTTTTTGAAATCCATCAGATCGAAATCCGGGAAAAGCTCAACGGCCATGGTAAATTCCAGATCGGAGCCTTCTTCGAATTTGGTGATTTCGATTTTCGGTTGCGCAGCCGGGCGCAGCTCGTTGTCGGAGATGGTTTTGGCAGAAGCTTCGTTTACAGCCCCTTCCAGAACTTCACCCATAACGGATTGACCGTATTTCTGGCGCAGAACTTTTGTCGGCACCTTGCCGGGACGGAAACCCGGAATTTTGACGGTTTTGGCAATCTCACCCAAGCGAGTTGTCACTTTTGTTTCGATGTCTGCGGCTTCGACAACCACGGAAAATTCACGGTTAAGGCCTTCAGCCTTAGTTTCAGTAACCTGCATGTCTGATATCTCAATCAAGATAGTTTTACGAATTCGTCATACTTCAGAACTCAGTGTGGCTGCTCACATCTCAAGGGATTTTCCTGGTGCGGGTGAAGGGACTTGAACCCCCACGGCTTGCGCCACCAGAACCTAAATCTGGCGTGTCTACCAATTTCACCACACCCGCATTACAGAAAGCCTTCAAAAGCGCCGAACGCCCTGAATTCAATTGGGCGCACACTCTATACATTCCGTTAGTCAAGTCAACAAGAAGAATACTTATTTTTGTAATGTTTTCAAAAATAAGGGTAAAATGGCCCCAATATCCTCTGCAATGAGGCCCGGCCCGGCCTGTTCGGCACATTTGCCATGCAGCCAGGTTGCAAGACAGGCTGCCTCGAAAGCTTCAAGGTGCTGTGCCATGAGCCCAACACAAAAACCGGCCAGAGAATCTCCGCTACCCGCAGTCGCAAGCCAAGGCGTGCCACTGTCGTTTATAACGCAACGGCCATCGGGGGCTGCAATCACGCTGTCGGCACCTTTTAATAAAATGCAGCATCCTGTCAATTGAGCGGCTTGACGGGCACGTTCCAGTTTTGACCCGCTCAGGTCGGGAAAAAGAAGTTTGAATTCTCCTTCATGAGGGGTGAGTAATGTCTGCCCTGCTCTTTTCTCCATAGGTGTGCTCGCCATCATGCGCAGTGCATCGGCATCTACAACAAGAGAGCGTGGGCTTTTCCAAAGTTGATGAAGCATTTTCAACCGTTTGGAACCGTCCCCTAACCCAGGTCCTATTAAATAAGCGTTTTTGCGCGGGTCTGAGAGGTGGTCTTCCAGTTCGGTATTGGAAACGATGTTCCCCGGTTCTGCTTGTCGATAAATCATATAAGCGCTTGCTTGGGCCGTTATGGTGACCAGACCACTGCCGATGCGGCGAGCACAAAGTGCGGCAAGTCTTGCTGCACCGGTCATGGATTTGCCACCAATAATAACGCTATGTCCGCGATTATATTTATGTCCATCAATCCGGGGCCAGGGAAAAAGGGGGGCCGGGCGGTTAAGGCAACAGGTCGGCGCAATTGTTTCGATCACCTGATCGGGAATCCCGATATCGCTGACCAGAATTTGGCCGCAGGTGGCACGGGCAGGATAAAGGTAATGTCCTGTTTTTGCCCGGCAGAAGGTAATGGTTAAATCCGCTGGTAGGGTTGTGCCTAAAATCGCACCCGTGTCCCCATCTACACCACTGGGAACGTCCACGCCAACAACCGGGACATTTAAGTTTTTTGCTGCTTTCAGGGTGTCAGCGACGATACCTTCAACAGCGCGGGCCAGCCCGGCCCCGAAGACGGCATCGACAATCAACTCTGCGCCTTGAACATTTTCAGGACATAAGGTTTCGCACTCAAAAACCCAACGTTCTGCATTGATTTTAGCATCACCTTTAAGATTTTTGCGTTCACCTAACAGCAGAACTTTTACAAACCAGCCCTTTTGGTGAAGCAAGCGGGCGACAACAAAACCATCCCCGCCGTTGTTGCCGGGGCCACAGAGAATGACTGTTTTGCGCGCTGTCCAGCGTTGAGCGATGGCACGTGCGATTGAAGCGCCAGCGGCTTCCATCAGTTGCAGGCCACAAATGCCGCCTTCCATGGTGCGCCGGTCTGCCTCATACATTTCTGAAACGCTTAGCAGTTCATTTTTATTATTTTTCCCCATCGTTCCTTGCCTTTAGCTGCGTCAGCTTTTAAAAAAACAATTAATGACAACCATAATCTAAAGAGCAGTGTCGTGAAAGTATTGGTTCTTGGTGCAGGTGTGGTGGGAACGACAACGGCCTATTATCTGAATAAGGCCGGACATGACGTTACAGTTGTCGAACGGCAAGATTCTGTAGGTATGGAAACCAGCTTTGCCAATGGCGGGCAGATTGCGGCCGCCCATGCAAATCCTTGGGCCAGTCCAGCAACGCCTTTTAAAGCACTGAAATGGTTGGGCAAAAAAGATGCTCCTCTGCTTTTTCATTTTATGAGGCTGGACCCCGCCCTTTGGGGGTGGGGGCTTAAATTTCTGGCAAACTGTACGGAAAATAAAACAGATATCAATACTGAGCGAACCCTACGCATTGCCTTGCATTCACGCAAATGTCTGAAAGAGCTGCGCAAGGAAATCGAGCTTCATTATGATCATCGTGAAGAAGGGATTTTACACTTTTATCGCAATGAAAAAGAATTTGCATTGGCTGTTAAAGCCGCACAGACCATGCGCAAATATGGTCTGGACCGCCGAATCGTCGATTCAAAAACAGCGGTGACAATTGAACCTGCTTTAAAAAACGTTCAATCAGATATTGTTGGTGCGATCTATTCTTCAGATGATGAAAGCGGAGATGCCCACAAATTCACACGGGAACTGGCAAAACATTGCGAGGCACGCGGGGTAGAATTTTTATATAATCGCAAGATTGAAAATTTACAGCTCGAACAAGGCAAGGTTTTCGGGGTGAAAACGGATCACGGTATTTTGAAAGCCGATACAACGGTGGTTTGCCTTGGCAGTTTCAGTGCGCCATTCCTGAAACCATATGGGCTGCATTTACCGATTTATCCGGCTAAGGGTTATTCGATTACCCTGCCCTTGTCTTCACCGGAAAAAGCGCCGTCTGTAAGTTTGACAGATGATGAATTCAAGCTTGTGATATCACGTTTCGAAAATCGTTTGCGTATTGCCGGAACAGCAGAGCTGGGGGGATATAGTACCGATCTTAATGATGTCAGAACAAATTTCATTCTTCAAAAGGCACTGGAACTTTTCCCCGGTTGTGCGGATGCAAATGATGCAATCCGCTGGGCTGGTTTACGTCCTAAAACACCCGATAGCGTCCCCATTATAGGGACATGCGCGTTGGATTCTTTGTTTTTGAATACGGGGCATGGGACATTGGGCTGGACAATGTCTTGTGGTTCAGCTCAGGTTTTGGCAGATATCATCAGCAAAAAAACACCGGAAATAAAACTTTCCGGGCTTGGACTTGAACGTTTCTGATTTTCGCAATTGCAGCATTTCCTTGCTATTCGTTTTGCTTGCGCTAACATCTTTAACGTTAATCTGGATTTACCAAGGAGAACATGGATGTCAGCCAAGATCATTACCATCGCCCAGCAAAAGGGTGGCGCGGGCAAAACAACGGTGGTGGCCCAATTGGCGACAGCCTATGGTGCACAACGTAAAAATGTTGCGCTTGTGGATATCGACCCGCAGGCCAGCCTGACCTCCTGGTTTGCCGAGCGAAAACGTTCATTGGCTGAAGAAAACCGCATTGTTCTTTCCAGCGTGGGCGGTTGGCGTTTGAAAAACGAACTGGACCGCCTGAAACAGGACTTTGATGTCATTCTTGTTGATGCCCCACCCCATGCGCAAACGGAAGCCAATATTGCCATTCGTTATGCCGACCTGCTTGTTATTCCGGTTCAGCCAAGCCCGATGGATGTCTGGGCAACAGAGCCGACTTTTAAACAGGCTAAAAAAGAAAAGACAGCTGCGGCGGTTTTGCTTAACCGTATTCCGCCACGGGGAAAGCTGCTTGATAAAATTCGCATGATGCTGGAAGAAGATGAACGCCCCATGTTAAAAGCCACACTCGGCAACCGGGTTGCTTTCGCATCAAGCATGATTGATGGTTATGGGGTCGTGGAATCCGATAAACGAAGTGCAGCGGCTATAGAGGTCAAGGCACTGGCTAAAGAAATCTGGAACAGATAATGGCAAAAGCAAACGCCGACTACGCCCAGTTTGATGCAACTGATGTTGAAATTCTGGAAAAAAAGACACCGTTTAAAAAATATTTTCAGGTTGATGAATATACAATTCGTCACCGTACCCATGATGGCGGGTGGTCAAAACCCATTCATCGCGAGATTTTTGAAAGGGGTCATGCTTCCGGCATGCTGCCTTATGATCCCATAAAAGACCTTGTTCTTCTGATCGAACAGTTTCGCCCCGGCTCTTATGCAGCCGGATATTCTCCGTGGCTGCTTGAAGTGCCCGCAGGCATTATTGAAAAAGGGCAGACCCCGCAGGATGTGGCGATAAGAGAAACAACGGAAGAGACAGGTTGCACAGCAAAACGCATTGAGTTTATTGCCGATTATCTGGTTTCTCCCGGCGGGTCTTCCGAAACGTTACATCTCTACTGTGTTGAGGTGGATAGTGAGGAAGCTGTTGATCACGCAGGCCTTGAAGAAGAAGGTGAATATATCCGTGTCTTGAAAGTTCCGGTTGCTGAAGCTTTTGAGATGCTGGCAAACGGACAAATGCATAATTCAACGGGAATAATTGCTCTGCAATGGCTTAAAATGCACCATCAAGAAATACGCAAAAAATGGTGTGAATAAAAATAAATCACAACAATATTAGATTAAATATTGAACTTTCTGATCCAACGTCCTATTTTCCCTTCAAATGGTTCTAATGTGAAGAGATGATAAATGGATATTCGTAACGGTTTTATCGGAACAGTAGGCAACACACCCCTATTGCGCCTCAAGCGTGCCTCGGAAGAAACAGGCTGTGAAATTCTGGCTAAAGCAGAATTTTTAAACCCCGGCGGGTCTATTAAGGACCGCGCTGCACTGGCCATTATTCGCGATGCAGAAAGCAAAGGCTTGCTTAAACCCGGTGGTGTAATTGTGGAAGGCACTGCGGGCAATACCGGAATCGGGATTTCGCTGGTTGGCCGGGCATTGGGCTATCGCAGTGTGATTGTGATGCCGGAAACGCAAAGTCAGGAAAAGAAAGATATGCTGCGCCTGTGCGGCGCAGACTTGCGTTTGGTGCCCGCTGTTCCCTACAAAAACCCGGACAACTATGTGCATTACTCACGCCGCTTGGCGGAAGAATTGGCAAAAACTGAGGAAAACGGTGCTATCTGGGCCAACCAGTTTGATAATGTCGCCAACCGTCAGGGCCATATTGACACCACAGCGCAGGAAATCTGGCAACAGACGGACGGAAAAGTGGACGGTTTTATTTGTGCAGTCGGTACAGGCGGCACATTGGCCGGTGTTTCCATGGGCTTGAAAGCACATAACAAAGACGTCCAGATTGGTATTGCGGACCCCAGGGGCGCTGCGCTTTACAACTATTATAAAAATGGGGAACTTAAAGCCGAAGGGTCTTCCATCACGGAAGGAATTGGTCAGGGGCGCATTACAG
Source organism: Terasakiella sp. (assembly GCA_050297075.1). Taxonomy (GTDB): domain Bacteria; phylum Pseudomonadota; class Alphaproteobacteria; order Rhodospirillales; family Terasakiellaceae; genus Terasakiella. The sequence continues at coordinate 143,589 of JBNKSC010000017.1, read as the reverse complement.
CAAACCTTGAAGATGCTGTTATCGACCATGCTTATCAGATCCATGACGAAGAAGCCGTGCTTATTGCCTTTGAGTTGTTGAAACATGAAGGCTTGTGCGTTGGCGGCTCTTCCGGTGTGAATGTTGCCGGTGCCATTCGCCTTGCCAAGGATTTGGGACCGGGAAAAACCATTGTGACGGCTTTGTGTGACAGCGGAACGCGCTATTTAAGCAAACTTTATAATCCGGAGTTCCTGAAGGAACATAACTTACCTGTTCCAGACTGGATGTAAGGCTAAAATGCGAAAGGAGGGTAGAAATATCCTCCTTTTTTTATTTAAGCTGATCCTGTTTCTACGTTAGGATCAAAATAAAGGTTTATATAATATTCATATCAAGGGAGAGCATATCAATGAGCTTCAAAAATCCGCAAGCACTTGTCACTACAGAATGGTTGGAAAAACATATGGGCGCACCGGATGTCCATATTGTCGATGCGACTTATTTTCTCCCTGTAGAGGGGAAAGGTGCGCGTGAAGCTTATATGCAAGCCCGTATTCCCGGTGCACAGTTTTTTGATGTAGATGAAATCGCTGATAAGTCCATTCCCCTGCCCCACATGGTCCCCAGTGCAGAAAAGTTTTCTTCGCGCGTGCGCAAGCTCGGTTTGGGAGACGGGGTGCGCATCGTTGTTTATGATTCGCGCAATGGCGGATGTGCCGCTGCACGCGTATGGTGGACGTTCCGCCTGTTTGGTCATGAAGATGTTGCTGTACTGGATGGCGGCTTGGGTAAATGGGTAGATGAAGGTCGCCCGGTGGAAGAAGGCCCGGTGGAGCCAGTGCAGGAACGCCATTTCACACCAAGAATCAGCCATTTCCTTTTACGTGATAAGGATCAGATGCTCAAAAACATTGAACAACGCCGGGAGCAGGTTGTCGATGCCCGCTCAGCAGAACGTTTCCGCGCAGAAGTGGAAGAGCCCTGGCCGGTGAATAAAAAGGGGCATATTCCCAATGCGTTGAATATTCCATGGGATAGCCTGATTGATTTTGAAAATGGCGGCATTTTTAAATCGGGCACGGAAATCAATACGATTTTTGAAAATGCCGGTGTGGATGTGCGCAAACCTTTAGCTTGCTATTGCGGTTCCGGCGTAACCGGGGCAGTGCTTGCTTTTGCTGCATATCTGCTAGGTAACAAAAACGCTGCCGTTTACGATGGTTCTTGGTCAGAATGGGGGATATGCGAAGATACACCTGTCGCATAAATCACTCAGTGATTTTTTGAAAACAAGGGGGACCCTGCAAATGGATGAGAGAGAAATCGAACGCCTGAAAGCCCGCGTCGAAGCTCTGGAACGTATTTTACGTGTGGATGCCATTCAGGCGAGCGGGGATGCAGTTGATCAATGGTATCATGTGGTTCACGAAGAAGATTCCACCCCTGAACAGATCAACACAGCCGGAATGGAAGCGGCTAAAGAGGTCCTGAACACCAAAAATAAGAACAGGCGGGTTGGCCGTAGGCAAATTCGTGTATCGCCAACAAAAAGATGACTGCTTAAACCCCGCGAAACGTTTGCGGGGTTTACTTTTTCTGTGTAGGTTGTCTTTCAACGTATTTGAGAGCAAGGACAACCTGGCCATGAAGAAAGAAACACACCTGTTGCATGCAGGGCGCAATCCGTCTGAAAATTTCGGCATTGTGAACCCGCCCGTCTATCATGCTTCCACCGTCACCTTCCCTACCGTCAAGGATTTGAACGAAGCGGGAAAGAACCCGACAGAAGGTGTGTATTATGGCCGAATGGGCACACCAACTTCACAAGCGTTGGAAACAGCCGTTGCTGCCCTTGAAGGGGCTGATCGTGCCATTGCCGTGCAATCCGGCTTGGCCGCAATCACCGGGGCGTTGCTGTCTTTTGTTCAGTCCGGAGATCATATTCTTGTAACCGATAGTGCCTATTTTCCTACCAAAAAATTCTGTAATACGGTTCTGAAGAATTTTGGTGTGGAAGTGACCTATTTCGACCCATTGATCGGTCGCGCAATCGAAGGCTTGATACGTGAGAATACAAAGGTTGTCTTCACGGAATCACCGGGGTCTCTCACCTTTGAAGTGCAAGACATCCCGGCTCTGGCAGAGGTTGCCCACAAACATGATTGTATTGTGATGATCGACAATACATGGGCGGCCGGATATTTCTTTGATGCGTTCAAACATGGTTGCGATATTTCCATTCAGGCGGCAACCAAATATATCGGTGGTCATTCTGACGTTATGTTGGGCACCATTGCCCTGCGTGAAGAGCTTTATAAAAAAGTCAAAACCCATGTTTACGGTCTGGGCTATTGTGCGGCCCCCGATGATTGTTATCTGGCACAACGCGGCATTCGCACCCTGCCCGCCCGTTTGAAAATACATGAAAGCAATGGCCTGAAAATGGCTGCATGGTTGAAAGAACGCCCGGAAGTGAGCAAAGTGTTGCACCCGGCTTTTGCAGACTGCCCAGGCCATGACATCTGGAAACGTGATTTTACCGGGGCCAGCGGCCTGTTTTCTGTTGTGCTGGATGAAAAATATTCAACAGAAGCGGTTAATGCCATGCTGGATGGCTTAAAACTTTTCCCGATGGGATATAGCTGGGGCGGTTATGAAAGCCTGATTATTCCGTTTAATCCCCAAGGTGCACGCGAAGCCACCACATGGCCTCAAACAGGCCCTTGCCTGCGCATTCATGCAGGCCAAGAATCCATTGATGACCTGCTGGCAGACCTTGCAGAAGGTTTTGAACGGTTGAACAAGGCTTAAGCCCGCTTTATAACACAGACAGAGATTAACCAGAGACAGATTAAGACCATGGGTGAAATTACCAAATATTCAAAAGAAGACAGTGCAGCACAGACCATCGGAAAAACCGTTTTCAAGCTGGCGTTGATTTCCTTGCTCGTCGGGCTTGTGATGTCCTGGTTCGATATTACGCCGCAATCCATTATCGATAATTTCGGCGAAACCATCGGCAAGGTTTATTCCATGCTGACCGGCTGGTTACGCTGGATGGTGCCCTATATTCTGTTGGGGGCAACCATTGTCATTCCCATCTGGGCAATCCTTGCCATCCTCAAACTGGGCGGGCGCAAAGGCAAAGAAAAACAGTAATCCTCCTTTGCTGTTGGTCTATAAATCGCATTGCCATTTGTTAAATGCTTCGATCAGCTTTTTTGCCAATTCTGTGACGCGACGCGGTGGTGTGCGGCTTGGGGGGAACAGAATTTGTATAAGAGATGGCGGTGGTGCAAAATCAGCCAGCAGCCGGACCAACTTACCTGATTTGATATCCGGCCCGACATCCCACATGGATTTTAAGGCGATTCCATGGCCTTCAAGCGCCCAGTCATGAACCAAACGACTGTCATTTGCGATGCGGTCGCCTGTTACTGTGATATGCATGACTTTCTTGTTTTCCTGAAAATGCCATACATTATCAAGATGGATTCCAAAGCGCATCAGCATGCAATTATGTTTAGTCAAATCAGCAGGTGTTTCAGGCCCGCCAAATCGGTTTAAATACTCAGGAGAAGCAACAACATATCGGTGATTTTCGCCAAGAACACGGGCTCTTAACGTACTCTCAGCGAGATTTCCAAAGCGAACGGCAATGTCTATGCCTTCATTGACGATATTCACATAGCCGTCTGTCAAAATAAGTTCGATATTGGTTTGGGGATTGTCAGACAGAAAACCAGTCACAACCGGTTCAATGATAGAATGCCCAAGCCCAACGGGAGCACTCAAGCGAATAGGGCCTGATAATGTGTTAGCCCCCAAGCGTACCCGATCATCCAGCTCTTGTGCTTCAGAAAGAACCTGACGTGCCCCTTCAAAAAGGGTACGCCCTTCTTCTGTAAGGCTGATCGCGCGTGTTGTTCTGTTTAACAGCGTGACACCATAGTGTTTTTCTAAAGAGGATAAGCGTTCAGACACCGTTGTGGCGGACAAGCCCAGTTCGCGCCCGGCTGCGGCAAGACCGCCTTTTTCAACAATTTTCTGAAATAAGACAAGGTGATTCAGGTTCATACCATTATCCGGAAAAAACGTATTATCTTTTTATATTTTGCCTGATTATCAATATTTTTAGCAAATGATAAATTCTTCTCATCTGCAAAATGAGTGAGAAGAACATGAAAGCGATTGGATATAAGAAAAAGGGGCCGATTGAGGCAGCAAGATTTACAGAATTTGACGCACCTACACCAGAAGTGCGAGAGCACGACCTGTTGGTGGAAGTTTTAGGTGTTGGCGTGAACCCGGTTGATACAAAGGTTCGTCAAAACCGTGATGTCGCAGAAGGCCAGACGGAAGTTCTTGGCTATGATGGGGCAGGTATTGTGAAACAGGTTGGCACAGCCGTGTCTAAATTCAAGGTCGGTGATGCCGTCTTTTATGCCGGTGATATCACACGTCCCGGAACAAACGCGGAAATGCACGTTGTCGATGAACGTATTGTCGGTAAAAAGCCCTTATCTTTAGGCTTTGCTGAGGCCGCAGGCCATGCCCTTACCTCAATTACAGCTTGGGAACTCCTCTTTGAGTCTCTTAGTGTTCAGGAAGGCAAAGGGGATGGCGAAGCAATCCTCATCATTGGTGGTGCCGGCGGTGTCGGTTCCATCCTTATTCAACTGGCCAAGAAACTGACCAACCTGACCGTTATTGCAACCGCTTCACGCAAGGAAACCATTGATTGGGTCAATAAAATGGGGGCGGATTATGTGATCAATCATCGTGAACCTATTGATGAACAAATCGAAACACTTGGGATCCAACCCAAATATGTGGCGGCGCTGAGCGGGACCGACGATCATTTTGATGCGATCATTAATCTGATTAAGCCACGTGGCCACATTGCCTTTATTGATGACCCTAAAAGTCTGGATATTAAGGCCGGTAAACAAAAAGCCCTCACCTTCAGCTGGGAGTTCATGTTCACGCGTTCCATGTTTGAAACAGATGATATTGAGGCACAGCACAAGCTTTTAAACCGTGTTGCAGAAATGCTGGATAACGGGACGCTGGTATCAACTGTGACCAACAACCTTGGCAAAATCAGCCCGGAAACAATTGTTGAAGCGCATAAACAACAGGAAAGCGGCCGTGTGATCGGTAAGAACGTGCTTGATGGCTTGGCGGTTTAGAATCGTTTAATAGCCCTGTTCTTTAGACAATAAAAACACCCTCAGCGTGATCACTGAGGGTCCTACAAAATGTACCTGCTTTTGTATGCTGCTGCCTTTAAGCTTTTGTTTTTAAGGACTTAAAGAATTTGGCGCGCCCAGGAGGATTCGAACCCCCGACCGACCGCTTAGAAGGCGGTTGCTCTATCCAACTGAGCTATGGGCGCGCATTGGGCCGACAAAGAGCCGGACCTTTAAACCTTTATGTTAAACCGCAATCAGATGACGCGGTCGTAAGCGAAATTATCCGCGTAATTCTTGATTTGAAGCGTGCGTTGCTTGGGTTCTTGTACTTCATAAGACAGGCCCTTTTTCTCAGCAAACGCAACGGCCAGTTCCTTGCTTGCAAATTTCATTTGCAGCTGTTTGCGGGTGTCACCGCCCCCGGACCAGCCCATCAGTTCATCTGCGCGTTCTGCGGCAATCGGGGTAAATTCCAAAATCCATGTTTTCATTTTGGCACGACCGGATTGCATGGCGCTTTTAGCGGGCTGGAAAATACGAACGTCCATCTTTCGTCACCTAACTTTTATGGAAACAACAGCTTATAGGGTGAATGCCCCAAACTGTCCCATCCGTCAAATGAAAAGTGCATATTTTGCACCTAAAAAAGCAAAAAGCCCTGCCTTTCAGATAAAGAAAGGCAAGAGCTTTTGTACTGGTCGGGGAGACAGGATTTGAACCTGCGACCCCATGCACCCAAAGCACGTGCGCTACCAGGCTGCGCCACTCCCCGACGAGCGCGCAAACTAGGCAGTTTCATCGCGCTTTGCAAGATAAAAATTTAAAATAAATTTTACTTGGGCAGAACCACCTGATCCCCGATCTTGATTCCATAATCTTCCGCCGTTCCTGCCCTGAATTCCAGAACGGCGGAAACTTTGCCACCGGAATGAATTTGGCGGATTGAATTGGGCTGGGTTTTTTCTTCGATATACCGGATACGCCCTTTGCTGTTTATAAAAAACATATCAAGGGATATGGGGGTATCTTTCATCCACATGGTGACGTTGCTCGGCGTTTGATAGATGAACATCATGCCGCTTTTTTTTGCCAGAGTTTTACGAAACATCAGCCCCTTGGCCTTTTCCTGTGGGGAAATGGCGTATTCAACCTGAAACTTCTGTGGCCCACTGTTTGTAATAATCTGAATTGCCCCCTGCCCGGCGGCAAAACTATTCAGGGAAGCAAAAAGCCCACCGATCAGCAGGAATAAAAAGCATAATGATTTGCGCATCAAACTTCTCTCGTAAAAGGATTCGTCCTTAACAGCCTATATGATGGCGCTTTGGAAAAATATCTAAAAATGGACTCGCTTGCCTATCCAAGCATTGAATCTTTATAAAATTCCACCTCTGGTTCGAAAAATGTGGTATTCACGGGCAAGCTCTCTATACTTTCAAGCTATTGGTTGAAGACGAGATTTTGATCAAAAAGACAAAGCGTGTCGTCTACAGGGCCGTTGCGTTTTTCTCAGGAGGAGTTAATGAATAAAAAAATAACGAGCGTCTTGCTTTCTTTGATCGCAGTACTTTCGTTTGCCACATCTGCACTGGCATCAACAGAAACGGCAGAAAAGCTGGACCTCACGGGGTCATCCGTTGGTATTCTGTCTATCATCATTTTTGTTATTGCGTATCTCTTTGTTATGGGTGAAGAGTTCATTCATTTACGCAAGTCAAAACCGGTACTTATTGGTGCTGGCCTGATCTGGATTTTGATCGGGATGGATTACGCCGTGCATGATATGCCCCATGCGGCTGAAATAGCGATCCGCCATAATATTCTGGAATATGCAGAACTGTTTCTCTTCCTGTTAGTGGCGATGACCTATATCAACACCTTGCATGAAAGACAGGTGTTTGATGCCCTGCGTTCATGGCTTGTGCGTTCAGGATTCGGCTATCGCAAGCTGTTCTGGCTGACGGGTGCCCTCGCATTTGTTATTTCACCGATTGCAGATAACCTGACAACCGCGCTGTTGATGTGCGCTGTGGTTCTGGCCGTTGGGAAAGACAATGGCAAGTTTGTGGCTCTGTCCTGTATCAACATTGTTGTGGGTGCAAATGCCGGTGGTGCGTTTTCCCCGTTTGGTGACATCACAACCTTGATGGTCTGGCAAAAGGGTATTATCGGTTTCTGGACGTTCTTCCACTTGTTTGTACCGTCTCTGGTCAACTGGCTTGTTCCTGCCTTATTGATGAATTTTGCGATTCCTAATGAAAAGCCGGAAGCCAGCGATGAAGTGGTTGTTGTCAAGCGTGGCGGTTATACCATTATTTTGCTGTTCTTCGTGACGATTGCGACAGCGGTCAGTTTCCATAACTTCCTGCATTTACCGCCGATGGCCGGGATGATGATGGGCTTGGGCTTACTGAAAGTTTATGGCTATCATTTGAAAAAAAGCTTCTTCAGACGCAAGAAACTTCATGGTGACCAGCCTGCAACGGAAGGCCTGTCGCCGTTTGATATTTTTGACAGTATTTCACGTGCAGAATGGGACACATTGATGTTCTTCTACGGCGTTATTCTGTGTGTTGGCGGCCTGGGCTTTATTGGTTATCTCTCCCTTGCATCAGAAGTGATGTATGGTGACCTGGGGGCAACCAATGCCAATATTATTGTTGGTGTACTTTCCGCAATCGTTGATAACATCCCGGTTATGTTCGCTGTTTTGACCATGCATCCGGATATGTCTTTGGGGCAATGGATGCTGGTGACGATGACAGCCGGTGTTGGCGGTTCCCTGCTTTCCATCGGTTCTGCCGCCGGTGTTGCGTTGATGGGGCAAGCCCGTGGGCATTATACCTTCTTCAGTCATTTGAAGTGGAGTTGGGCAATCGCACTGGGCTATGCGGCCAGTATCGGGGTTCACTTCCTGATCAATGCGCATATGTTTGATTTGCCTGCTTTGAAATAAGAAGAACAACTTCTTTATTATTTCTGCAAAATTAGGCTGAGTCTGAAAATAAAAACATCGGGAATTTATTTCCCGATGTTTTTTTGTTGTTTATGTCAAAAATATAAAAATATATTGCAATTATTTTTTGTTATATAATGAGTAATATTACGTAATTCGAAATATTTTTTTCTTTTACTATTGCTAAGTCATTTTCAGTTGCTATCTTTTCATTAAGAGGGGAAACAAAAACCACTCAGTATGTTTGTTTCGATTAAAATATTTTGATCACAACAAAATGGGGATGCACTTGATTAGGTTAATTACTTTATGGGCAGTGCTATTTGTTTTCTGGCTTCTTCTTTCCGGCCATTACTCCCCTCTTTTAATTTCTTTGGGGGCTGTTTCCTGTTTTCTTGTTGTCTGGCTTGCCCACCGCATGGAAGTGATTGATGGTGAAGGCCACCCCATTCACCTTTCTGTGCGCATTCTGCCTTACTGGGCATGGCTCTGCTGGGAGATTGTCAAAGCCAATTTCATGGTGGCCAAGATCATTCTTAAGCCCAAAATGTCGATCAGCCCGGTTATGTTCAAAACAAAAGCAACACAATCCACTGAACTTGGCAGGGTGATCTATACACATTCCGTTATTCTAACGCCGATCACCTTGACGGTTGATTTGCACCACGATCAGGTGGAAGTTCATGCCCTGACGGTTGAAGGTGCAAAAGATGTTTTGAGTGGGGAGATGGACCGCCGTGTGAGCCGTCTTTCAGGCTATAAAAAGAAGGGGGCTGGATGATGTTTGTAGCTGCGAGCGCCGCTATTCTGATTTCCATGTTTCTAGGGCTTGTGCGCGCCTTTCTCGGCCCGACCACTTATGACCGGATTCTTGCTGCCAATATGTTCGGGACATTGACCGTGATTCTCATCGCGGTTCATGGTTTTCTCGCTGGTCGACCGGAATTCCTTGATATTGCATTGGTTTACGCGTTGATCAACTTCATCGGAACCATCTCCATCCTGAAATATTTCCGTTTCAAAAATTTGGATGAAGACGATCAAAAAGATCAGATCAAGGAGGGAAACTGATGGGGATTTTTCTAGATGTTTTCAGCTGGATATTCATTTTACTCGGCGGTGCCTTTTTGATTATTGGGGCGATTGGTGTTATCCGCCTACCCGATGTTTACACCCGTTCCCATGCTGCCGGAATGGTGGATACATTCGGGGCTGGCATGGTCCTTTTAGGGCTTATGTTACAGTCTGGTGGCTTCAACCTCATTCTGGTCAAGCTCATCTTTATTGGCGGTTTCCTGTTCTTTACCAGCCCGCCTTCCTGCTATGCGGTTGTACGCGCTGCATTGGATGACGGTGTCAAACCTATCCTTGATGAAAATGCGGATTTGGGTATCGCTGCGACTGATAAGGGAGAAAGATCATCCTAGAAGTTCTCGATATCGTTCTGCTGCTTTTTATGGCGCTTTGCGCAATTGCCATTTTGCGCGTTAAGAACCTGTTTGCCGTTGTTATGCTGGGTGGGATTTACAGCCTGATCACAGCCCTGTTGTTCGTCAATCTTGATGCTGTAGATGTTGCTTTTACCGAGGCAGCTGTGGGTGCCGGTGTTTCGACCGTCTTGATGCTGGGGACGCTGGCTTTGACATCACGTGAAAAAAGAAATGAAAAACAGTCCGGCCATCGGGTCTGGTTGGCGTTGCTGGTTTGCATTGCCACTGGTGCAGCCCTGATTTACGGGACTTTGGATATGCCCAATTATGGTGACCCGAATGCCCCTGTGCACCAGCATGTTGCCCCACGCTATTTAACGGATTCTGAAACGGAAGTCGGTATGCCCAATATCGTGACCTCTGTTTTAGCCAGTTATCGCAGTTTCGATACACTGGGGGAAACCACGGTGGTCTTTAGTGCGTTGATTGGCGTTTTAATCCTTCTGGGCGGGCGCCGCCGCAAGAATGACAAATCAGAGCGGGAGGACAAAACATGATGTTTCGTAAACCCATTTTGCGGGTAACAGCCAAAGTTTTTATGCCTTTCATTCTGATCTTCGCCCTTTATGTGCAATTCCATGGAGATTTCGGGCCGGGCGGTGGATTTCAGGCGGGTGTCATCTTTGCATCCTCCTTCATTCTCTACGCACTTATTTTCGGCCTGCGGGCTGCAAAACTCGTTGTACCGTCCCGGGTTCTTGAAATTTTGGCTGCCTGTGGGGTGCTGCTTTATGCCTGTGTTGGGGCGGTTAGCTTCTTCATGGGGGATAATTTCCTCAATTTCAATGCACTGGACCCGCAAAATCAGTTGCACGGCCAGCATTATGGCATTTTGCTGATCGAATTTGGCGTAGGTCTGACTGTTTTTGCCGCCATGACACTGATCTTCTACATCTTTGCAGGACGGGGGCGTTAAGGGATGCAGTATCAGGAACTTTTTAACCCCGGTTTATACAATTACTGGATTGTTATTTTCCTTATGATGATCGGTTTTTATACGGTGATTGCGCGGGGGAATCTGGTCAAGAAACTGGTTGGTTTGAACATTTTCCAGACATCTGTTTTCGTACTTTACATCAGTATGGGAAAGATTACTGGTGGCACAGCTCCAATTTTTGGGGAAGGCTTTGACACATTTTCAAATCCCCTGCCCCATGTTCTGATTCTGACAGCCATTGTGGTTGGTATTGCAACCACAGCCTTGGGGCTTGCCTTGGTTGTGCGTATTCGCGAAGCCTACGGTTCCATTGAAGAAGACGAAATTCATGTTCAGGAGGAAGAGTTTTAATGATCGCTCATCTTCCTGTTTTACAAGTCATCATTCCTCTGGTCGCAGCCCCCTTGTGCATCATTTTGCGCCATCGTGATATGGCATGGGCGATTGTGCTGCTTGTCAGCCTTGTCAGTCTGATGGTTTCTGGCTTTATTCTGGATCAAGTCCTTACCCAAGGGGTTATTTCCTATTATATGGGGGACTGGCCTGCACCCTGGGGTATTGAGTTTCGAATTGATGCTGTCAACGCCTATATTTTGCTCATCGTTTCCGCGATTGGAGCCATTGTCGCCTTTTATGGCCGCCACAGCATCAACAGGGAAATTCCGCGTGATCAGATTTATCTGTTTTACACCGCTTACCTGTTGTGTCTGACAGGGCTGTTGGGCATGGCCGCGACAGGAGATGCCTTCAACCTGTTTGTTTTTCTCGAAATTTCTTCGCTATCGACTTACGCGCTTGTTTCTTTCGGTAAAGACCGCCGTGCACTAACGGCTTCCTATCAGTATCTGATTATGGGAACACTGGGGGCGACATTCTATGTCATTGGGTTGGGCCTGCTTTATATGATGACCGGCACGCTCAATATTGCAGATCTTCATGACAAACTGGCAGATCTGGATGGTTCTACGCGTACCTTGCAGGCAGCCCTTGCTTTCCTGACCGTAGGTTTAAGCCTGAAACTGGCTCTTTTCCCGCTGCATTTATGGCTTCCCAATGCCTATACCTATGCACCAAGTACTGTAACGGCCTTTTTGGCCTCAACAGCCACCAAGGTAGCCGTTTATGTGATGTTGCGTGTTTTCTTCACCGTCTTTGGCGTAGATGTTTTTGAAGAAACAGGTCTGGCACCCGTGCTTATGACCTTGGCAATTGCGGGGATGTTTGTGGCTTCTACGGTTGCCATTTTTCAAAACAATATGAAACGCCTGCTGGCTTATTCATCTGTTGCGCAGATCGGTTACATTATTTTAGGGGTCAGCTTCCTCAATGTAACAGGTGTTTCTGCCGGGATTGTGCACCTGTTCAACCATGCTATCATGAAATGTGCCGCCTTCCTTGCGATGGGCTGTTTCATGTATCGGGTCGGTTCCGTTCGTCTGGAAGACTTGCATGGCATCGGCAAGAAAATGCCATGGACCATGGCTGCTTTCGTGATTGCCGGGCTCAGTTTGATCGGGGTGCCGCTGACTGTTGGTTTCATTTCTAAATGGTATCTGATCAGCGCCGCCTTTGAAGCTGACATGATGCCGATTGCCGCCTTGATCCTGCTGAGTTCCCTGCTGGCGGTCGTTTATGTATGGCGCTTTGTGGAAGTGGCCTATTTCAAAACACCGAAAGAGGAAAATATTCAATTCAAGGAAGCCCCCTTGTCCATGCTTGTTCCATTGTGGTTCATGGCTGGCGCTTGTATTTATTTCGGGATTGATACCGACATGACACTTGGCGTTGCCAGTCTTGCTGCGGAAATGCTGGTTGGAGGGGCGCCATGACAATGGAACTTTCAATCATCCTTTCCCTTATGATTCCGCTGATTGGTGCTCTGTTGATTGCGCTGACAGGTAAAATGCCTAACCTGCGCGAAACGGTAACGCTGGTCACGTCACTGGCCTTGTTTCTGAATGTCCTGAATCTGCTGGGGCCGGTCATGGACGGTGCGCGCCCAGAAGTCCTCATATTAAACATGTTTCCGGGGTTAGGCATTGCCTTTAAGGTTGAACCTTTAGGAATGATGTTTTCCCTGATTGCCTCCGGCCTATGGATTTTGAACTCCATTTATTCTATCGGCTATATGCGCGCCAATAACGAAAAACACCAGACCCGTTTTTACATCTGCTTTGCGATAGCGATTGCCTCAACATTGGGGTTGGCTTTTTCTGCCAATCTATTGACCCTGTTCATCTTTTATGAAGTTTTAACGTTTAGCACCTACCCGCTTGTGTCTCACAAAGGTGATGAAAATGCCATCAAGGGGGCACGGACATATCTGGGGATTTTGGTCACCACCTCCGTTGCTTTTCTCTTCCTCGCCATTGCCTGGACATATGCAGCCACAGGAACATTGGACTTTGTAGACGGCGGTATTTTAGGGGGCAAAGTGGAAGGGCCGATGCTGGGGCTATTGTTAATGCTGTTTATCTATGGCATTGGGAAAGCCGCAGTCATGCCGGTACATCGTTGGCTGCCTGCGGCCATGGTGGCGCCAACGCCTGTTTCAGCTCTCTTGCATGCTGTTGCTGTTGTCAAATCCGGTGTCTTTTCTGTGGTCAAAGTCATCGTCTATACCTTTGGTATTGACAGTCTGGTGGATTCCGGTTCAGCCCAGTGGCTGGTTTATATTGCCGGTTTCACCATTATTGCTGCTTCCATGGTGGCATTGCAGCAGGATAACCTGAAACGCAGACTGGCTTATTCCACCATTTCCCAACTTTCCTACGTTGTGTTGGCCGCTGCCATCTTGACACCGATTTCCGCTATTGGCGCGGCGTTGCATATTGCCGCCCATGCCTTTGGTAAAATCACACTTTTCTTTGCCGCCGGGTCAATCTATACCGCAGCCCATAAAACGGAAGTCAGCCAGCTTGATGGCATTGGCTGGAAAATGCCCATTACCATGACGGCTTTTGCCATTGGAGCCTTGTCCATGATCGGCCTACCGCCCACGGCCGGGTTTATTTCAAAATGGTATATTATTCAGGGAGCCATGAGTGCTGAAAACTTTGTTGCACTTGGGGTGGTGATTCTTTCAACCTTGCTGAATGCGGGCTATTTTCTGCCAATCATCTATAAGGCCTTTTTCAAGAAGCCACCAATTGCTGAAGAAAGCAAAGGTCACGACAACCATGGTGAAGCCCCCTTGCCTATCGTTATTGCGATCAGCGCAACTGCTGGTCTAACTGTTTTGATGTTTCTTTTCCCTGATGTTGCCTTGACGCTGGCACAACAGATGATGGGAGGTCTCCAATGAAAAAAGAGCAAGATATCCATTGGCTTTGTCAACCCGGGACCATCAAGAAAATATGGGCTCTGGGTATCATTATTCTGCTGATTACGGTGACGTTGGAATTTGCCATTCATCCCCATGCGAAGTTTACGATAGATGGCTGGTTCGGGTTTAATGCATGGTTTGGTTTTGCTGCTTGTGCGGCCATGGTCTTTTTTGCCAAACTGCTGGGCATTTTCCTGAAACGAAAGGACACCTATTATGATCATTAACAGTGTCCTTCCGCCGGGGTTGATTCTGATTGTAGGTGCCTTGTTTTTACCGGCACTGGCTGGAAATGCCCGTAAAGCCCTTATGCTGCTTCTTCCACTCCTCACCATGTACTTTATCTGGGGTGTGCCTGATGGCGTGCAAATGACCCTTCCTTTTCTGGATTATATGCTAGAGCCTTTGCAGGGGGATAAACTGTCCCGGTTATTTGCCAGTGTCTTTACCCTTATGGCATTTGTCGGCGGTATTTTTGCCCTGAACCAGAAAAGTCAGATTGAGCTGATGTCCGCCTTTGCCTATGCCGGCGGGGCTGTCGGGGTTGCAATGGCTGGTGATTTGATCACAGTTTTCATTTTTTGGGAATTTATGGCCATTGCTTCAACGTTGGTCATTTGGTCTGCACGCAGCCATGAATCCTATCATGCCTCTATGCGCTATATCATCGTTCACCTGTTTGGCGGCGTAATTTTGATGATTGGCATCATCGGGCAGGTTTATACATCCGGTTCCATTGAATTCGTTGCCATGAAAGCCGATAGCTGGTGGACGTGGATGTTATTGGCCGGTTTCCTGATCAATGCCGGGGCACCACCCTTTTCCGCCTGGTTACCGGATGCCTACCCAAGTGCTTCCTGGTCCGGCAGTGTGTTTTTATCTGCCTTTACCACCAAAACGGCTGTCTATGTTTTGATCCGGGGCTTTCCCGGTGAAGAGGTTTTAATCTACATCGGGCTCTATATGGTGTTTTATGGCATTATTTACGCGCTTCTTGAAAATGACATGCGCCGTATTCTGGCCTATTCCATCATCAATCAGGTTGGCTTTATGGTCACAGCAGTTGGGATCGGAACAGAGCTTGCTATAAACGGTGCTGCCGCTCATGCCTTTGTGCATATCATTTATAAAGCCTTGCTATTGATGTCTGCCGGTGCTGTTCTTTATGAAATCAACAAACGTAAATGTAGTGATCTTGGAGGACTTTATCTTGCCATGCCGCTCACCATGATTTGCGGAACCATCGGTGCTTTGGCAATTTCAAGTTTCCCTCTGACATCCGGCTTTACAACAAAAACAATGATCGCCGCCGCAGCGGCCGATCAACATCTGGCCTATGTGTGGTTTCTGCTGGAAGCTGCTTCGGCAGGTGTGTTCCTTCATGCCGGTATCAAATTTCCCTGGTTTGTTTTTTTCCAGCGTGCACCGGGCTATGTGGAACGTGAATTTGGTGCCAAACCCAAAGACCCGCCCTTTAATATGAAGCTGGCCATGGTGATTTTTGCAGTAATTTGTATTGCACTTGGCGTTTACCCAGAACCGCTTTATGTTCTTCTGCCTTATGAGGTTGACTACGTTCCCTATACAAGTACGCATGTCGTCCATATGCTGGAATTATTGCTGTTCTCCGGTTTTGCCTTTTTCGTTTTATTAAAAATGATGAAACGAACGCTCACCATTACGCTGGATTTTGACTGGTTTTATCGCAAGTTTTTCAATCTTCTTCATGAAGAGTTTGTGGTGAAACATGGAGGAAGCGCTTTTCGTGCTGTCAAGAAAGCGTCCTTAAACCGCGTTCATAAAATTATCGGCCATGTTTTCAGACATCATGGCCCCCACGGCATTCTGGCGCGCACCTGGCCCACAGGAAGTATGGTGCTATGGGTTGCCATCCTGTTGGGGCTATATCTGATTGTTTACTATGTCTGAGAATGTAGCAAAGAGAAGGCACCTTATCTTTTAGGCGCTTTTTTCTTTGTCTGTTGTGAGGGTAACGGGGTGGCTTGGGCCACTTTCCTTAACCCCGGTGCCCAGGAAGAAACCTGAACGGGACGCCCATCCTGTGAACGTAATACCCGTGGTCTGAGCACTTTTTCAACACCCGGCGTATCCTCTTTACCCTTTTTGAAACTGGCAATCATATCCTTGAATTCAATTTCAGTGCGTTTACCTTTAGTAATCGCCTTTTGAAAAGCTGGTGTCTTTTTCGTAATTTCAGCAAGCTTGTCAGCCGAATAGGAACCGAAACGCCGCCAGATACTTTCAAGAAACGTTTCAACAGGGCCGGGCATGGTTGTATTGAGATAAAAGGACGGACGACCCTGTTCAAAAGCGCGAAAAACATGTGGTTCAATTGGCCCCATTTCTTCTGCAACGAAAGTGCCGGGGGCAAGTTTGCGGCCATGATAGGCAACGGCAAAGTAGCTTTGGGATAAAAACAACAACCGATGCATTTTCATCGGTTGCAGATATTCGTTGTCGTTGAGCGCATGGTCCATGAACCAGGCGGCAACGTCATACATGGTTTCCACAGCAGCGGCCATTCAACCCTCAGAATGATTCAAGAAACATTACAATATAACATATATCATCACGCACAAACCTTTCCACCGCCTTAACAGTGTTTTTTAAAACGCCATGGCAAATGATTACATTGCTATATTGATGGACCCGCCTCTGTTTTTCAATTCCCCATTAATGGCGCGTGTGCTGGTATCATAAGTTGATGTTGCACGTTCCATGTAAGCCAGAAAAGCTGGTTTTTTCCCACTCATGGATTGTTCGCCAAAATAGCTGTCTTCATCAGGCCCTGCATTCAATTCATGCTGGGCTTCCTCAAACAGCATGGCAAACGTGCGGGATGTCCCGTGAAGTTTAAGTGTTTGAGGTTGTTCATGAGAAGAGCCACGGCCACCGGAACCTTGGTTAAAGTCTTCAAAACTGCGGTTTTCGTCTTCACCGCGCACCCCAGATTGAGCATAAAGTTCTGAGACTGTTCCGTATTGGGAGGCAACCTGACGTGTCGATCCACCCGCGCGGCTTGTTGCCACCGGGGTGCTACCAGCTGCAATTGGCTTAGTAACGCTCGACATAAAACAGGTCTTTCATAGTTTCGAAACAAGAGGAACAGTATACACCTGCCCTCAAAATACACGTACGTACTATATAATTTACTTTAGAAACATTTAAACGTCAAGAAAACTGCGCAAAACGCAACCCCTTGTTTATATCTTTTACGCTAAGTCTCTGTTTCATTGCGGTTTAAGATCGTCCGGAAGCTCGGGAGGGAGCTCGGGCGCAACCGTTTGCGAGGATGACGCACGGCTTTTATCAGGCGACTCCTGCGCATTTGGGTTATAGTGACACTCAAAAGTAATCCGATTGGGGGATAACAAAGGGCATTCCCATTTATCATTTTCGGTATAAACCAGCTTCAGGCTGTCTATCATTGCCTGCATGCGTTTTTGTCGCCCGATGGGACCGCTGAAATGACGCCCTTCTGCTTCGCCCTGATAACGAACATTCTGCAAGTCCTTAAACTGGACAAGATTTTGCGTTTCCGTTATGCGGGCAGCACATTCATCACGGGCAACCTGATAGACCTGTTCCTTGCTATGCTCGCTCATATCAAAGCATATGGAGACTTCAATGGCACTATGTGGAATTTCCGTTATGCGCTCTCTTTCCCAGTCCTGAACATAGGGTTCGCTGGAGCTACAGCCTTGTAAAATAACCAATGTACCCGCAGCGAGAAGAGCCTGAAAATGCTTCACTTGTTTCGTGCCTTTAGTTAATCAAGAAGATCTGTTTCTTCTATTACAAAATTTTCATTACTCAAAGAAGGTTCATCCCCTCCTTCATCCGAATAAGGAATCATACCGGAGACGCCAATATCCGACATTTGTTTTTTCATCGAAGTGGCACCACTTGCCGAAGTTGTCAAACTCAAGTCATTAAGCGGACCATTGATTCGGATGAAGCCTTTTTCCTCTTCTGTTTCGCCATTTGCCTTTTGTGATTGAAACTCGACCAACAGATTATCCGACAGGATATCAAGACGGGCGGTCCCGGAGATATCTACGTTAGGGGCAACAAAACGAATTTGTTCGGAAAGAATCTGCCCTCGGTTGCCTTGAATGCGCCCCTTGATTTCAGCAAAATCCAGATGGTCAACGGGGCCAAGGCTTAAAGAACGCGCAATGTCCGGATTAAGAACGGTGCCATCCAGCAAGGCAAATTCACCGTTGATACGTGCCGTTTCAATGAGTGCAATCATGCTGGAGCCTTCTGATTGCACTTCCATAGACATTTGCAAACCACCCTTGATGTCCGGTTTTATGCCAAGGTCTTTTTGCAATTGTTCGATATCAAGGCTATGCCCATCCAGCCGGACATCCATATAACCGTTTTCAATACCTTTATACCAACGCAAACGCGCGTTGAGCAAGCCATTGAAGATTTTCAGGTTATCAAGACTTAAAGAGAGTTTGCCATCAGCCAGTAAAAGTTTTGCCCGTGGCGAAATCAATTTCTGCGGATTGATGCGTATTCCTTTTGTTTCCAAATTGATATTGGCTTCAAATGCATCAAGCAGCAGATCATCGAAATTGATTTTCTGTACCTCTTTCCACATGGGATGGTAAATTTCGTAGCCGCTGAGAGGAACACTTACCGTTCCGGTAATTTTGGGCAAAGCACCTTTGAAATCAATGGAACCGTTTGCAGTGTAGGAAAAAGGATTGCGGCTGTACGATGCATTTTCGATTTGAAGTTTTTGATCGCGCAGTTTCAACCCGCTTTTGATCAATAAATTTCCGGCCTGATCCGAACATTGTGTCTGCGTTCCCAGCCAGAGACAATATTCATAAAGCGAGGGCACATCAATACGCAAATTACCTTGAGCAACAAAGGTTTGGCGGTGTGCAGCACTTCCGTTGAATTCAATTCGGGCAGGGGCGGCATCAACTTTGAAGGTCAGCTTGCTACGGTAGCCACGCAAAAAATCATCGGGGCGTTGTAAACGCATATGAAGGTCTACGGAGCGATCATTAATAAAAACATTGCCGTTAACTGTGAAATCTTTGCCTTCACGAGGTTTGGCAATATCAATACTGAATTTTTGCGCCACAATGGGACGAATATTTTCTCTATTCCAACTAAAGTTTCCGTCTTCTACCTGAACGCTGTCAAAAACTGAATTTTCAACAAAATGACGCAAAAGCTCCATGTAGCGGATATCTTCTTTGCGCGATGTTGCCAGACGTTGGCGTACCCAATTGGGAATAAAAGAAGTGAAGTCCCCCGTAACGGTCACTCTGGGCGCGGTCAGACGAATATGGTCAGCATGAATATCGCCTAGCAGGAACGGAATTAAACGAACATCCAGCGTTACGTTTTCAATACTGCCAACAACTTCAACAGCTTTGTTCTTTTCGCCACTGAAGATGACGTTCTGGGCGTCAATGGTGATGGAAGGTAAAAGTGAAAAGGAAAAATTACCTTCGAAAGAAACATCAAGCCCTGTAGAGTCTTCAAGGTAGCTTTCTATAAGGTCGCGGTAGATAAAAGAGGGTAACAGAAATGGAAGTGCCAGAATGAATAAAACGACACCGGCAATAATCATCGTCAGTTTTGATTTCAGCCAACGCATTTTGAAAGTTTCAAAATGAAGCATCTAGGATCCAATACCACCGTATTCGTATTTTAACATTGAATTTATAAAGAGTTTACAGGGTGATAGACAGGACCACAACAGTTCAATCGGCTTAAACGACAGGTAAATTACGTTTCTTCCAGCGGATTAAACCACCCTTAACAACACGGACGTTTATGAAACCATATTTTTTCAATTGTTTCGCGGCCATCGCCGCACGTTGGGAAGACTGACAGATTACGAAAATATGGTTATCAAGGTAAGCACGCTTTTCTTCAATGTTCTCTCCAAACTCATATGGTTGCACATTGATGCTTTCTGTAGCGCGTTCTTGTTTGAATTCTTCCGGGGTTCGGACATCAATTAAAACCGCTTCCTTGTCTTTTTCCAGATGCTTTACAACATCAACAGGTTCCACAAAGGGAACCCCCGCAATCAAGCGTGGCAGCATTCTGAAAGATAGAAACAGAACGACCATAATCGCAATTGAGCTGACAAGAGAGGAATCCATTTTTGGCTACCTTTGGAAAAGTATATAAGACCGTGCTGTTATACTGTCGGCTTCGATAAAGAGCAAGAGACTTGCTAAATGGCACAACAAGCTATATGTCCTTTTTTATGAAACAGACACTCCATATCATCGGTGGCGGATTGGCAGGTAGCGAAGCCGCCTGGCAAGCTGCACAACGCGGCATTCAGGTTATCATCCACGAAATGCGCCCGGTTCGCAAAACCGAGGCTCATCAGACGGATACATTGGCAGAACTGGTTTGTTCCAATTCCCTGCGTTCCGATGATGCGCAATATAACGCTGTTGGCCTGATGCATGAAGAAATGCGCCGATGTGGTTCACTTATTATGCGCTGTGCTAATGAAAATGCGGTGCCTGCCGGGGGTGCATTGGCCGTGGACCGCGATGGTTTTGCGCTAGCCGTGCAGGGCGCCCTTTCCAGCCATGAAAATGTGACGATTCTTCGCGAAGAGATTACTGCGATTCCGGGTGAAGAATGGGATCAGGTGATTATTGCCACAGGCCCCCTAACCTCAGTGCCGCTTGCAAAATCCATCAAGGCGCTGACCGATGAAGACTCGTTGCATTTCTTCGATGCCATAGCCCCTATTATTCACAAGGACAGTATTGATTTCTCCAAGGCCTGGTTCCAGTCACGCTACGACAAAGGCGATGGCAGCGATTATATCAATTTGGGTATGACCCGCGAACAGTATGACCGCTTTATTGATCACCTGATCGAAGGCGAAAAAATGGAATTCAAGGAATGGGAGAAAAACACTCCTTACTTTGAAGCCTGCCTGCCTATTGAGGTTATGGCGGAACGTGGCCGTGAGACACTGGCATATGGACCGATGAAGCCCGTTGGGCTGAAGAACCCGAATGATCCGGATACAAAGCTGGCAGCGGTTGTCCAGTTACGTCAAGATAATAAGCTGGGCACGCTCTATAATATGGTTGGTTTTCAGACCAAACTGAAACATGGCGAGCAGGTGCGTATTTTCAAAACCATCCCGGGGCTGGAAAATGCTTCGTTTGCCCGTTTGGGCGGTATCCATCGCAATACCTTCATCAATTCCCCTCGCCTGCTGGATGCTAGCCTAAAACTCAAAGGGCGCAGCAATATCCGTTTTGCAGGGCAAGTTACCGGATGTGAGGGATATGTTGAAAGTACCGCAGTCGGCTTGATGGCCGGGCGTTTTGCTGCGGCTGAAATGAACGGACAGAACCTGATTTGTCCACCCGATGTTACAGCCCTTGGCGGCATTTTGCACCATATAACCGGCGGGGCAGACGCGTTGACTTTTCAGCCTATGAACATCAATTTCGGCCTTTTACCTCCCATGGACGTTCGCAATGAACGGGGGAAACGGGTTAAGGGAAAAGAGAAAAAGGCTGCGGTTTCCAAGCGTGCTTTAGATGCTTTGGAGACATGGCTGAACCAGACGGATAAACTGACATAAGAACTGTTTAATAACGCCCCCGCCAAGCCCTGTATGCCAGTTTGACCTGACGCGACAAACGCCCGCCGCCGATGCGCGGGTCAAACGGGTCATAGCTTAGTTTAGCCAATCGTTTGCAGTAATCTTCTATAGAAACGCTGGAGAGCAGCACAGCATTCGGTTGGGCTTGGGACAGGCGTGCCTGTTCCAGACAATTAAAAATTTCATGGACAATTTCGTTGACGCAATCCTTAAGCGCTTCATGCATGGACATTTGGGAAAAAGCGGCCATGTCGAGCTGATGGCGGTTGCGTAATGCCAAGGGAATTTTGCAACGTCCGCTACGCGCCTGATAGGCCAGACTGCGCAACAGTCGATAAAGTGCCTGTGCCTTGCCCATTTCCAAAGCGGCCTGACTAACAGGCAAATCCATGACGTTTTCTTTCATCTGGTTGATTGCCCCGGCTGTGGCTTCACCATAGCGCAATAAGGCGCCGAGATCATCATGTGCGCGGTCTTCCATATCAAAGGACCGGGCATTGAAATAGCGCTCCAGAATGGACTTGTCGATTTCCTTGCGAGAAAAAAGAGACACAATTTCCTTATGACTGCCATTTTCAACTCTTTCGTTCCCCCCAGCATAAACGCCATCGACAAGATCGCGCCACCATTGCAACCGGATCAGACCGAGATGCGGTTCGTTGACCAGATCACGGATGCGTGCTGTTTCCATTTCGAAAACATGCAGTGCATAAAAAGAGTTTTGATGTTTTTCTGGCGCAAACAATCCGCAGAGAAACTGGTCATGATCGTTGCTGCGGACTTCCTGTGCACACAGGCTGAGGGTATCGCTCATATCTTTCGCTTTTGCTTATGCTTTGGTCCTGTGTCATATAGGACGTCTGGAAGGAAAAGGCAAAGTGTCAAAGAACGCAAATACAGAAAACTTTCCCGTTGCCAGCCTGCTTTTAGCCCCTGAGGTCAGAAAGCAGGTTCTGGATTTTTATGCCCTGGCAAGACATGGCGATGATATTGCCGATAGCCCTGAACTGGAAAAAGAGGAAAAACACCGCCAATTAAACGCGTTGGAGGGCCGTAACCCTTTTCTGGATCAACTGCTCATCGCCTTTCACCGTGACGTGGACCAAAACCGTTATGATAATTGGGAAGAGTTAATCCTGTATTGTGGGTTTTCGGCAATGCCTGTTGGGCGGTTCTTACTGGACGTTCATGGCGAAACGCGCGGGATGGAAGCGAGCGATCAACTTTGTAGTGCCTTGCAAATTCTCAATCACCTGCAAGATTGCCAAAAAGATTTTCAAAAGCTGAACAGAATTTACCTGCCCCGTTCATTCCTTGCACAAGGTCATTCTTTCGAAGAATTGCTCAGCAAAGATCAGGCGTCACCGGAATTACGTGATGTTCTGGACAAATGTCTGAACAAGTGTCAGAAGCAGCTTGAAAATTCAGTGTCCCTCGCTCGTTTGGTTCAAAACAAACGCCTGCGCTATCAGGCAAAAGTTACCATCTTGTGTGGCTTTGCCCTGTTGGGTAAACTGCGCCGTCAAGACCCCTTGGCCAGACGCGTTGAACTTAGCAAGCAGGACAAACTTCTGATCGCCTACAAAGGTTTCTATCCATTATGACACAGGCTCTCCCCAGCGATTTTCATTATGTTGAAAACATCGTCCTGCAAGCAAAAAGTTCTTTTGCCATGGGTATGAAAAGCCTGCCCAAAGATCGTCGTGGCTACCTGTTTGCCATTTATGCCTATTGTCGTGTTCTGGATGACATTGCTGATGGTGAAGGCACCCAAGGAGAAAAAATTGCCAAGCTTGAAAAATGGCAAGCCAGAGTCGATGGCCTGACACAGGGACATGCGCAATGCGAAATTACGCGTATTTTGGCAGATGCGGTTGAAATTCATCATATACCGACAGAAGAACTTTATAAGCTGATCAAGGGGATGCGGACAGACATCATGGGGCCGGTTTTTAAACCGAGCTGGGATGAACTTTATGAATACTGTAGGGATGTTGCTGTAAGCGTGGGCTTGCTTTCCCTTCCCCTCTTTGGGCGCAGGGATGTCGGGGCGCAAAAATTTGCAACGGAACTGGGGTTTGCCCTTCAACTCACCAATATCCTGCGTGATATTGAAGAAGATTATGATGATAATCGCGTGTACCTCCCGCGCGAAGCGATGGAGGAATTTGATGTTGAAGACTTGTCTTCGCCGAACCTTTCTGCTGTTTTGAAACAGGTTGCTGTGCGCGCGAATCATCATTATGACAATGCGGAATGTCTGTTAAGTGAAATAGGTAAAGAGTCGCTGGGACCGGCTTTACTGATGAAAGCGGTTTATCAAAAGCTGCTACAAAAAATGAAAGCACGTGGCTGGCATAAAATCTCTCCACGTATGAGGCTCAGCATGCCCGAAAAAGCCCTGATCATCATGAAACATATGTCAAACTGACCCATGGGTCGGCTCTATATCATAGGTGCCGGGTTAGCTGGTTTAAGTGCGGCTGCACATGCCCGAAAAAAGGGGCTTTCTCCCATCCTTTTTGAAAGTACCCCAAAACCGGGGGGACGTATTCGCCAAGTTGACAATCATGACAATGGAACACATCTGATTGTCGGTGCCTATCAAGCTACATTTGAATACCTAGAACTAATAGGGGCACGCGGGCAGATTGTTCCAGCTCAAAAGCCTGCTTATGACTTTGTTGAACCTCAAACCGGTTTAGACTGGTCCCTGCCGGCATCTCACCTCATCAAAAAGGTTATTACAGGAACGGTGCCTGAGGTGAATCTGTTCAATATATTTTCAACCAAAGCCCTTAAACGTTTTTGGGAACCTTTGATCCTTGCGATTTTCAATACATCGCCACAGCATGTTTCCAAAAGAATGCTTCATCAATTGTTTTGGCAGATTTTTAAGCATGGCCCAAAAGCCATGGTGCCTTATTTTCCCGCAACGACCCTTCATGAGTGCTTTATTTCACCCATCGAAAGCGAGCTGGATATCCGCTATGGGAACAGGCTTGTGGCCCTGAGCGAAGAAAAACTGGTTTTCCGTAATCAAACGATTGCACTTTCTAAAAATGACCGGGTGATTCTTGCCCTTCCCCTCTCTGCCTATCAAAAGCTGAAACACCCTTTTCAGATTCCTTTTGCTGAACATCATTCAATTACAAGTATTTATTATCAAGGGGATGACAAACTCCCAGAATCGTTTTTTGGAATGATTGGAACAACCAGCCAGTGGGTTAGAACCCATCAGCAAAAAATTTGCGTAACGATCAGTAATCCGCCACCAAAGGAAAAAATATCTGCCGTAGAGATATGGCAGGAAATTGCCCCTTGTTTAAAACGCCCTGAATTTCCGGTTCCTGCTTATCGTGTGATTACGGAAAAGATGGCAACGCCTGTTCAGAATGATGTTTTTATGTCATTTCGGCGTCAGTTCCATATGCCTTTTCATCACTTTTTCGTTGCAGGAGACTGGATTGATACCGGACTTCCCGCTACCATAGAAAGTGCAATTCAATCAGGAAAGAAGGCAGCTCAAGACGTTTTGTCGTCCTTAACCTAAAAAAAATATTTATTTTTTCTGTTAAGCCTTTATTTTTCAGCAAAGCAGCCTATTTTTTTGAATAGTTACAAACTTAAACCAAAAGAGGTCTTAAAATGGCATTCGAACTTCCTGCCCTGCCGTACGCTCAAGATGCCCTTGAGCCGCATATCTCAGCTAACACACTGAGCTTCCACTACGGCAAACACCATAACACCTATGTTGTGAACCTGAACAACCTGCTTGGCGATGCTGCGGGCAGCTCTGATGCCGACCTTGAAGCTGTAATTAAAGACGCTGCGGGCGATGCTTCCAAAGCAGGTGTTTTCAATAACGCTGCTCAAGTCTGGAACCATACGTTCTACTGGAACTGTATGAAGCCGAATGGCGGCGGTGCCCCCACCGGTGCAATCGCAGCTAAAATTGATGAAGCTTTTGGTTCCTACGACAAATTCAAGGAAGAATTTGCACAGGCTTGTATCACTGCTTTCGGTTCCGGCTGGGGTTGGCTGGTGATCGAAAACGGTGAACTGAAATGTACAAAAACCATTGGCGCCGATACGCCGCTGGCTCATGGTCAAACCGCCCTGCTGACTTGTGATGTCTGGGAACATGCTTACTATCTGGACTATCAAAACCTGCGTCCGAAATATGTTGAAACGTTCCTCAGTGAACTGGTCAACTGGGACTTTGTGAACGAACAGCTTGCTAAAGCTTAAGTCATCTCTCTAAAGACAAAAGAAGGCCCGGCAATTTCATTTTTGCCGGGCCTTCTTTTGTCTGAAATCTAGGTCGCGTTTTAAACCGCAATAATCGCCGCCAATGTACGGCGGTCCTCAATCTGCAAGGCACTAAAGGTTCTGACAGCCGCGCCGGAGTTCATCCACTCCAGAACAAGGCCCTTCTCTTTCACGGCCTCACGTAACCCCTTTGGCGGCATTTTGGAAAGTTCACCACAACCAACAAGCAGGATATCGTAGTTATCCGCATGAGCCAGCAGTGTGGACAGGCTTTCAACGCTGATATCCTGTGCCCGGTCAACTTCCCAGGGGTCCACTTTATTTTCATAAAGCAAAATTGAACCTGAAACGGTATGGCCGTTTACAGTGAAACGGCCATTACCGTAAGAAGAGACCATCAAACGGTTGTCTGTGACAACAGGGGTGATGTCCAGAGACATTATGCCGCCCCTTCTGTTTGACCTTCTTCGGGTTCATCTTCACCACGACGAAGAACAAAATACGTCAGAATTGGCACGGCCACACAGATGGATGAATATGTCCCGATGACAATGCCCCAGATCATGGCAAAACTGAAACCACGAATCACTTCCCCACCTAGTGCATAAAGGGCAATCAGGGCCAGTAAAGTGGTGAACGATGTCATGACGGTACGTGAAAGTGTCTCGTTAATTGACATATTCAACAGTTCAATCAGATCCATCTTTTTGTATTTGCGCAGGTTCTCGCGCACACGGTCGAAAACAACCACCGTATCGTTGATGGAATAGCCCGCAATGGTCAGCACAGCAGCTACGGTCGAGAGGTTGAATTCCATTCCAAGCAAAGAGAAAATGCCGATGGTGGAAATCACATCATGGATCAGGGCTATGACAGCCCCCATACCAAACTGCCATTCAAAGCGGAACCAGATATAGACAAGAATAGCCCCAATCGCGAAGGTGACAGCCATCAAACCGTCCATAAACAATTCTTCGGAAACTTTGGGTCCGACAAATTCCGTACGGCGGTATTCAACCGTTTCCTTGAGGACAGATTTCACGGCTTCTACAGCACGTTGCTGCGCTTTTTCATCGCCTTCCTGACGCTGGATACGAATAAGAACCTCTTCTGGTTCGCCAAACTCCTGAATCGAAATTTCGCCCAATCCCAGATTCCCAAGCTGGTCACGCAAGGCAGAGACATTGGCAGGGCCTGTGTTTGAACGAACCTCCATCATGATCCCACCTTTGAAATCAATCCCGTAGTTCAGTCCCTGAGTGGTGAAAATCCCGATAGAAGAAAGAACGAGGATGATTGAAAAGATGAAGAAAATGACTTTCTTACCGAGAAAATCAATTTTCGTGTCGGAAGGAATCAGGTGTAAATGTTTCATAGCTTATTCCTTCCCTTACAAAGCCAGTTTTTTAGGTTTGGTTCGGCGTAACCACAGAACAACCATCAGACGAGTTACCATAATGGCTGTAAACATGGAGGTCACAATGCCGATAGCCAGTGTCACGGCAAAGCCGCGCACCGGGCCGGAACCAAATTGATAAAGGAGAACGGCTGCAATTAAGGTAGTGACGTTGGCATCAACAATGGTTCTGATTGCCTGTTTATAGCCTGAATCGACAGCACCGATGACGCCAAGACCTTTACGGGTTTCTTCACGTATACGTTCAAAGATCAAAACGTTGGCATCAACGGCCATCCCAATCGTCAGCACAATCCCGGCAATACCGGGTAATGTGAGGGTCGCCTGTAACAGAGAAAGCGATGCCATAATAAGGATGATATTAAACATCAACGCCACATCGGCATAAATGCCGAAACGTCCGTATGTGAGCACCATAAAGATGATGACCCCGGCCAAACCGACGATAGAAGCAATTTTACCGGCTGCGATGGAATCAGCACCAAGACCGGGACCGACAGAACGTTCTTCAAGAATGACCAAAGGCGCAGGCAAAGCACCGGCACGTAACAACAGGGAAAGGTCATTGGCCTCCTGAACACTGAAACGTCCGGTAATAATGCCGCTACTGCCACAAATCGGCCCGTTAATGTTAGGGGCACTGATGACTTTGCCATCCAGAACAATCGCCAGAGAACGGTTGATGTTTCCTGTCGTCACCTTACAGAATTTCTTGCCGCCAAGGGCGTTGAACTTAAAGGAAACAACAGGTTGGGCATCCTGAAAAGTCGGTTGGCTATCAATCAACATATCACCGGAAACTTCAACCTTGCGGTGAACGGCAATTTTACGGTTTTCATTTTCAGCATCCGGCAAGACAAGGGTGCCCGGTGGAATGCGATGGGCTAGAATATCTTCGGCAGAAACATTGTGGTTGACCAGATGGAAAGACATTTTCGCCGTCTTGCCCAGCAGGCGCTTCACATCTTCGGGGTTATCAATACCCGGCAACTGAATCAGGATACGATCATCGCCCTGACGCTGAATGGTCGGTTCTTTGGTCCCTGTTTCATCAATCCGGCGACGAACAATTTCAATGGATTGCTCAACGGCAGAGCGTTTGGCATCCATGATCGCTTTTTCCGTCAGCGAAATTGAAATTTTGCCGCTTTCATTAACGGTTTCTGTGCCGTTATCAAGTTTACGCAAAATGTCATAGGCTTGCTCAACTTGTTCCGGTTTCTTTATTTGTACGGAGACAACGTTGTTACGCGCACCAAGCCCGGTATAACGAATGCGTTCTGTACGCAGATTTAAACGGATTGAATCGACCAGCGCATCGAGGCGTTCATCAATGACGGTTTGGGCTTCAACTTCCAGAAGAAGATGCGAGCCGCCGCGCAGGTCCAACCCGAGGCTGATTTGTTGGTTGGGGAGCCACCCCGGTAAGCTTTCCGTGGTTTTGCGGTCAAGCAGGTTGGGCGCAGCAAACGCCACGCCCAACAAACAAACCGCAATCACGAGCGCCATTTTCCATTTGGCGAAGTAGACCATGGTTCAAGGTCCCTTCCATACTATCGTGATTAGTCTTTTTTACCGCCGAAGAGTTTCTTCAACCCGCCAGCTTGCTCGTCTTTGTTTTCGGTTTCAGCATCAGATGATGCTTCTTCACCTTTGGCAGGCTCTGTTTTGCTCAGCACTTGGGCGATCATGTCACGACGAACGCTCACAACGGTGTCTTTTGCGATTTCGACGGAAACTTCAGTATCGCTATCCACTTTGGTGATTTTCCCGAGAATACCGCCGTTCGTGACAATTTTATCGCCGCGGCGCAGAGCTTCCAACATGGCTTTATGCTGTTTTGCGCGTTTTTGCTGGGGACGGATCATCAGGAAATAGAAGACAACGAAGATCAGAATCAGCGGCAGAAAGGCCTGAATGCCGCCACCCGCAGCGCCACCCGCTGTTTGTGCGAAAGCCGGAGAAATGAGCATTTAAAACTCCTTGAGAATTAATAGTAGGAACTCGGTAGGTTTTACCAAACTTGGGGGCGGACTATACAATGGGATGTTTACATTTTCTATATGAATCCGTAGCTTTAAGCGACTTTTTTAAAGATCGAGAGGACCAAATGACTGAACAACAAATTCTTTCCGTTCTTCTGCGCATTGCAGATGCCCTGGAACGCCAATCCCCGAGACAGGTGACGGAAAACGATCTTGATCACGCAAACGCCTTTGTCTGGGAACCGGAAACCAACACTATGCAAGCGGTTCCAGAAGTTAATCACGTTCCTCTCGATATGTTGGAAGGTATTGAATTACAAAAGAAACTTCTGCTGCAAAATACGCAGCAATTTGCCGATGGCTTTAGCGCAAACAATGCTCTTTTGTGGGGCGCGCGCGGCACGGGGAAAAGTTCCATTGTGAAAGCGGTTCACCACCATATCAACGAACAAACCCCCGGTGCGCTACTGGTTGTGGAAATCCACCGCGAAGACCTGCCGACATTGCCTGCTCTGTTAAAAGTTTTGAAAAAGACGGAACGCAGATGCCTGATTTTCTGCGATGACCTGTCTTTTGATGGGGATGATACGTCTTACAAATCGCTGAAAGCTGTTCTGGAAGGTGGCATTGAAGGGCGCCCGGACAATGTTATTTTTTATGCCACCTCAAACCGCCGCCATCTTATGCCGCGTGACATGATTGAAAATGAACGATCCACAGCCATCAATCCGGCAGAAGCGGTGGAAGAAAAAGTTTCCCTATCGGACCGTTTCGGCCTCTGGCTTGGCTTTCATAATATGGATCAGGACACGTATTTTGCCGCCATTGCCGGGTATGTTAAGCAATACAGCCTGAACATCTCCGAAGAAGACTGGAAAGCCGAAGCGGTGGAATGGACTGTGACACGCGGGTCTCGTTCTGGCCGTGTTGCATGGCAGTACATTCAGGACCTTGCTGGCCGATTGGGCCAGAAAATCGCTTAAAGACTATTCAGACCAGACAGCAAGCTTATACCCGTCGGGGTCGCAAAATTCAAAGCGGCGCCCGCCGGGAAAACTGAATATTTCTTTGGTTATTTTTGCCCCCGTGCTTTGAACGCTTTCAAACGCTTCTTCCAGATTCTGCGCATAAAGGACAATCAACGGCCCGCCCGGCAGGACTGTACCCTCCGTTGTAAAGCCTCCGGTCATATGGCCGTCCGAGAATTCGCAATAGTCGGGGCCGTAATCTGTAAAGGTCCAACCGAAACATTTTCCGTAAAAATTTTTACAGGCAGAAATATCGGAAACGACAAATTCAATATAGTTGATCGTCTTGTCTTTGGTTGAAACGGTCATATTCTACACCTTCAGTTCACACCAGACCGGGGTATGGTCTGATGCCTTTTCCCAGCCGCGTGGTGTTTTATCGATATTAGAGTCGACCAGAAGGTCGGCTGCTTGCGGAGATAACAGGAGATGGTCAATCAGAACACCATGGTCTTTTGCCCATCCTCCAGCACGATAATCCCACCATGAAAACTGACCGGGTTCAGGATGGTAAAGTTTAAAGGCATTGGTGAGGCCGAGGTTGAGATGCTTGCGATAAAGCCGCCTGCCCTCTTCACGGCAAATGGCATCGGTGCCCATTTTGGCAATATCATACACATCGCCATTATCTGGTGCCACGTTGTAGTCACCACCAAGCACAAAAGGTATTTCCTGCCTTAGCAATTCACGAGTCCGGGCAATAACACGTTCCATGAAGTCCTGCTTATAGGTAAATTTTTCGGAATCAACCGGGTTACCATTGGGAAAATAAATGGAAGCCACACGAATGCCGTTTGTTTCTGCCTCAATATAGCGAGCCTGTTCGTCAGTCTCATCTCCAGGCAGATGATCCAGTACGGGTTTTATTTCCGTTTTGGAGAGTATTGCCACGCCATTGAAGGACTTTTGCCCGCAAAATTCCACATGATACCCAAGTTCCTTAAACTCAAGCAGGGGCATGGCATCCCCCGGTGTCTTCAGTTCCTGCAACAAGGCGACATCAGGGGAGAATTCTTTTAACCATTTCAAAAGGTGTTCTGTGCGGGCATTTACGCCATTAATGTTCCACGTTGCGATCTTCACTTGGGATATTCTCCATTGTCTCCATATTGGGCAATACCATATACTGTATGAATGAAGTTTCCAGCATTGCTTTTCTTTTTTTCTCTTTGTCTACCCTTCCTTGCGGGAGGAGAAAAAGCATGGGCAAAAAACGGTTGGCCCCAATGCCCTGAAAATGGAGCCGGTATAGAAATTTACATGGAATCATCTCAGGGACAGTTGCGTTATCACGAAGGGCTGAATTCAACACAATTATCAAAAATGCGGGGAAATGTGGGTCGTCGGATGGGACCTATGTGGGTTCCAACAGGATTAACCGTTGCAGATGAAAATTATCACCTGAAAACCAATACAAAAATTTATCAACTGGGGCACGGGCGTTACTGTGCCGTTCTGGAATCAGCTCAACTTTTTATCGGTTACAAAAACATCGACGTTTATATCAGCAATAAATACAAACGCAATTCTTGCGAATATAATTCCATTCTGAATCATGAAAATATTCATGTGCAAATTTTTCGCGATACGCTGTTCAAGCATTCAAGCGGTATAGAAAAAACCATTCGGCGTCAGGCACCGCGCATTGGTCCGGTCTATCTGCGCTCGGCAGATGCTGCCGCAAGCAAATTACAAAGATTGCTGGATGCCAAAATAAAGCCGCTGTTCAAACGCATGTCTGCCGATATCAGCCGAAAAAATGCCCGTATCGACACAAAGGCAAACTACCGGCGCGAACAGGCCATGTGTGCAGAGTGGTAGCTAATGGATTATACGGAAAAGCTGCTGCCGCAGCCGCATTCAGACGTGGCGTTCGGGTTTGTCATTTGAAAACTGGACCCCATCAGGTCGGTGACATAATCAAGCTGTGCACCATCCACGAACGGCAGGGAAGCTTCATCGACCAGTACATCGACCCCGTCAAAAGTGAAGACTTCATCATCTTCTTTGATTTGATCATCAAGACTGAAGTTATAGGAAAAACCTGAACAGCCGCCACTGGTGATCATAATGCGCAGTTTCAGGTTGGGATTACCTTCGGAGGCAATAAGGTTTTTTACCTGTTTGGTGGCATTCTCGGTCAAACCAACTTGTGCCATGACATAAAAACTCCGCATAAAAAATGATAGCTTCTCTCTTATTTAATCTATCTCCTGCATTTGTCAAACCCATTGCATCCCACAGCGGCTAAGAGTACTTTCACCACCATGAACGATTTCATTACATTGGCCCCATATGCGAGCCTGCCCGAAGACAGCAAGGGCCGCTATCACCCTGAACCGGAAAGTGCCACACGCAGTTGCCATCAACGCGACCGTGACCGCATTATTCATTCCGCAGCCTTTCGTCGCTTGCAGTATAAAACGCAGGTCTTCGTTAATCACGAAGGTGATTTTTTCCGTACGCGCCTAACCCATTCACTGGAAGTTGCCCAAATCGCACGTACGGCCTGTCGTTACCTGAACCTGAATCAGGAACTGGCGGAATCCCTTGCGCTTGCTCATGATCTGGGCCACCCCCCTTTTGGACATGCCGGGGAAGAAGCGCTTGATGAAGCCCTGGTGCCTTACGGCGGGTTTGACCATAACGCACAGTCCTTGCGCGTTGTAACTGAACTTGAACAACGCTATGCAGACTTTGACGGGCTGAACCTGACGTGGGAATGTGTGGAAGGTGTTGTCAAGCATAACGGACCTTTACGCGGTCCCAAACTGGACCATGCCAAACCGGTTCCACAGTTCATACTTGATTATAACGATCAGGTGATGGATCTGGATCTGGAAAACTTCTCTTCACTGGAAGCTCAAATTGCAGCTCTTTCTGACGATATCGCCTATAATAACCATGATATTGATGATGCTTTGCGCGCCCGTCTCATCCGAATCGATGACCTGAAAGATATCCCGGTTGTCGGGCAAACCTTTCACGATGTTGCCAAACAATACCCTGATCTGGATGAATCTCGCCTGATTTATGAGGCTGTACGCCGTTTGATCGGTGATATGGTCAACGATCTCTTGCAGGAAACGCAGACACGCATTAAAGATGCCGCACCCAAGAATATTGGTGATGTCCGTAATGCCAACCATACTCTGGCTTCTTTTTCACAACGTATTCGCGAATGCGACCGGGAACTGAAAGCCTTCATGTTTGAAAACGTTTATCGCCATTATAAAATCAATCGGATGACATCCAAGGCACGCCGTGTGGTTAAAAACCTTTTTGACCTCTTCATGGCAGAGCCCAATTGTCTCCCGACTGAATGGTTCAAACTCACCGATGGCAAGCCTTCGGAAAAAACGGCGAAAGTCGTTGCCGATTATATTGCCGGAATTACAGATCGTTATGCGTTGGATGAACATGCCCGTTTGTTTGATGTACAGGCCAGAAACTCATGAATTTTTTTAAAACATTCCATTCCGATATTTCAAAAATCGTTGAAACACTCAGTGCCACCGCTACCCTGCCGGAAGGCCTCGACCCATCACGTCTGACCTGTGAACCGCCGCGCGATCCATCGCATGGCGATGTTGCAACAAACGCTGCGATGGTTTTGTGCAAACAAGCCAAAATGAAACCGCGCGATCTGGCAGAAATTCTGGCTGCGGAAATCTCAAAAATTGATCATGTTATCAGTGTCGATGTTGCCGGACCGGGTTTTATCAACGTAAGACTGGCCCCGGAATTCTGGCACAGCCGTTTGCGTGATGTTTTGGCAGCTGGCACCAAC
Source organism: Terasakiella sp. (assembly GCA_050297075.1). Lineage (GTDB taxonomy): Bacteria > Pseudomonadota > Alphaproteobacteria > Rhodospirillales > Terasakiellaceae > Terasakiella. Next base: position 109,564 of record JBNKSC010000017.1, on the reverse strand, counting down.
TGGGGTGACAGTGACATGGGCCAAGGTCAGAACATGAACGTGGAATATGTTTCAGCCAACCCCACAGGCCCCATGCATGTGGGCCATGGCCGTGGCGCGGTTGTCGGGGATGCACTGGCTGGTCTGCTTTCTAAAGCAGGTTATAACGTCACGAAAGAATATTACATCAATGATGCCGGTGCACAGGTTGATGTTCTGGCCCGTTCTGCCTACCTGCGTTATCGCGAAGCTTTCGGTGAAACAATTGAAATCCCGGAAGGGCTCTATCCCGGTGACTATCTTGTTCCTGTCGGTGAGGCACTGAAAGAAAAATATGGCGAGAAATGGCTGAAGGCAGAGGAAGGCGAATGGCTGGCCGAAATCCGCGATTTCTCCATTGATGCCATGATGAACCTGATCCGTACCGATCTCGCAGAACTGGGTGTCACCCATGATGTCTTTACATCCGAGCGTAAATTGGTTGAAGGCAAAATGGTCGATAAAGCCATTGACTATCTTGAGGGGCTGGGGCTGATTTACACAGGCGTGCTGGAACCGCCAAAAGGCAAAACACCGGATGACTGGGAACCACGCCCGCAACTGTTGTTCAAGGCCTCAGAATATGGCGATGATGTGGACCGCCCGCTGAAAAAGTCTGACGGTTCCAATACTTATTTCGCCAATGATATCGCCTATCACTTTGACAAGTTCCAACGCGGTGCAGACCAGATGATCGACATCTTCGGGGCAGATCACGGCGGCTATGTCAAACGGATGAAAGCGGCTGTCAAAGCCATGTCTCAAGGCAAAGGTGAACTGGATATCAAACTGGCGCAGATGGTCAACCTTATGGACAATGGCGAGCCTGTAAAAATGTCCAAACGGGCCGGTACCTTTGTGACCTTGCGCGATGTGATTGACAAGGTCGGCAAAGACGTTGTGCGTTTCATTATGCTGACGCGCAAAAACGATGCCCAGCTTGAATTCGACTTTGCAAAGGTGACTGAACAATCCAAGGATAACCCGGTCTTTTATGTGCAATATGCCCATGCACGGTGTCATTCGGTCTTTCGTAAAGCTGATGAAGAATTTTCCGGTCTGGATATGAGTGAAGCGGCTCTTTCCAGTGCAGACCTTTCCCTTTTGAATGACGAATCTGAGATTGCCCTGATGCGCCAGATGGCAGAATGGCCGCGTTTGATTGAAGCTGCTGCGGAAAGTCATGAACCGCACCGGATCACCTATTATCTCTACGATCTGGCTTCCGAGTTCCATTCTCTTTGGAATAAAGGCACAGGCAATGTTAGTCTGCGATTCCTGCATGCTGATGACGAAGCATTGACCAAAGCCCGTTTGGCCCTGTTGAAAGCGGTTTCTCTGGTTATTGCATCCGGCTTGCTTGTTTTGGGTGTAGAGCCACGTGAGGAGATGCGCTAATGCCGCATAGGGATGATTTCGACGACGATTTAATGGATCCGTCTTCGGATGCCTATGACTATAAACCTGTCAGCAGCCATGAAGGAAGCGGCGGCAAAGCGGCAAAGCTTTTCGTTGCCGTTACCCTGATTGCTGCTGTTGCAGGGGCAGCGTGGTATTTCGTTGGTGCAGGATCAAGCAATAACGAAGATATTCCTTTGGTGCGTGCAGATACAGGTCCGACAAAAGAAAAACCCAGTGACCCGGGCGGTATGGATGTGCCCAACCGGGATAAAACTGTTTATGAACGCTTAAGCGGCGACAATACGGAACCTAAACTGGAACGCCTGTTGCCCCGCCCCGAAAAGCCGTTGGAAAAACCCGCTGCGGGCATGGATATTCCGGAATTAAGCGAAACAGTCAGTAAAACAACAGGGATGCCCGCAATTTCCAAAGAGCTGCCCCCTGCCCCGGTAGAAGAAAAAAAGGTTGAGCAACCGACTGAACCGCAAATGCCTTCTTCTACACCGCAACCCGTTGCTAAATTGCCGGAGGTTCCTACTGAGGAAATGGCGGAAAAAATAACACCTCCGCCCCCTGCCCCGCTTGTTGATCAAAATGCACCGCGTGCTTTGACCAAGCGAAGCGAAACACCAGCCGGACCGGATGAAAAAGACAAGGAAGATTTGGCTGCGAAAATTGCCGAAGCCTTGAATGCACCGGATGAAAAAACATCACCGCAAGCAACCCCCCCGGTTTCTCAACCTCAAAAAATGGCAAAAACGGTTAATCCCATCAAACCATTGGCAACTGCCGGATATGTTTTGCAATTGATGTCTTCCAAAAATGAGGCTGGCGTCAAATCCGCATGGGAAAAAATTAAGGCAAAAAATGCAGATCTCATAAAGGGATTGCCCGGAAGCATTGTTAAAGCCGATTTGGGTAATAAAGGCATTTATTATCGTCTGCGACTGGGGCCTGTTCAAACGTCTGACAAAGCCAAGGCTGTCTGTAACAGCCTGAAAGAACGCAAAGTGGGGTGTTTCATTGTCCGGGTTCAATAACGATAGCACACAAGCGGCCATTTTCGGCTGTGAAGGTCTGGAACTGACGGATTGGGAACGGGACTTTTTTTCTGATCTCAATCCTTTGGGCTTTATTCTGTTTGCCCGCAATATTGAAGACCCTTATCAGGTTCGTGCTCTTTGTGATGACCTGCGTAGCTGTGTGTCTCACCCAGATGTGCCTATCCTGATTGATCAGGAAGGCGGGCGTGTGGCTCGCCTTCGTCCGCCTCATTGGCGTGAAGCCCCAACGGCTGCTAAAATCGGTGAGCTTGCGACCTTTAATCTGGATATGGGACTGGAAGCCGCACATTTGAATGCCCGCCTGTTTGCTTCCGAACTGCTGGACCTTGGTATCAATGTAGATTGCGCCCCTGTTCTGGACATTCCGATTGAAGGGGCTGACCCGGTTATTTCAGATCGTGCCTATTCAAACCATCCGGAACTGGCCGCTATATTGGGGCGTGCCGCCTGTCGCGGCTTTATGGCAGGTGGCGTATTGCCGATTATCAAGCACATTCCCGGCCATGGCCGCGCCCTTGTGGACAGCCACAAGGCCTTGCCTGTTGTGGATGAAACCTTCGATCTTCTCGATAGTGTGGATTTCCGCCCCTTTAGCGACCTCAATGATATGCCATGGGCGATGACCGCCCATATCGTTTACAGTGACATAGACCCTCATGCCCCGGCAACCATGTCGCCACGCCTTATTGAAGACATCATTCGCGGACATATCGGATTTAACGGTATTTTGATTTCTGACGATCTGTCCATGCATGCACTTGAAGGTAGCTTTACAGACCGTGCAGAGGCGGCACTGGATGCAGGATGTGACCTTGTTTTGCATTGTAACGGGGACCAACAGGAAATGTTGGCGGTTGCCGAAGGCCTTCGTTCTGTTACAGAAAGCTGTGAAGACCGATTGGAAGAAGGCTGGAAGCTGTGCCGTGAAGGTTTTGAGGAAATCGACTTTGATCAAGCGGAAAATCGCTTTAATACCTTAATGGAATTGGTGAGCTAAAATGGATATGGCAAATATCGGCTTTATGGCATCGGTGTGGTTTTTACCGATCATTCTTGCCGTAACTTTGCACGAAGCGGCCCATGGCTGGGTTGCTTGGCGTTTGGGGGATCATACGGCTTATATGTTGGGGCGTGTAACCTTTAATCCCGTCAAACATGTGGATCCCTTCGGCACTTTGTTGATGCCCGCGCTTATGCTGCTGCTTTCCGGTGGAAAAATGATGTTCGGCTATGCCAAACCGGTGCCGGTGAATATGCGGAATTTCAGTCATTTTCGCCGCGATATGGTGCTGGTCGCTGCTGCTGGACCGGGTGCGAATATTCTTTTAGCTGTCCTTTCAGCTCTTGCCTTCTATGCCATTCCTCTTTTGCCTCAGGATGTTGATTTATGGGTAGCGCACAACTTAGGAAATTCCATTAAAATCAATATTATATTGTGCATATTTAATCTTATACCTTTGCCGCCGTTAGATGGGGGGCGCATTGCGGTCGGGCTGTTGCCCCACCCGTTGGACAAACACCTTGCCGGGCTGGAACGATACGGTATGCTCATTCTGTTGGGCTTTATTTTCCTGTTGCCCTATGTCGGCTCACAGTTCGGTTTAAACCTGAATGTGTTCTGGTGGCTTGTTGGTGTACCGGCTGATTATCTGATCAACTTTATCGTTCATGCTGTCGGCATTGCGGGATAACAGCCGTGGTAAACCTCATTGATCTTGATCAGCACGAAGAAGAGGATGACCTTCGTCCTCGTAAAAAAAGTGCCCTGATCATTGATCTGGAAGGTTTTGAAGGCCCGCTTGATATCCTTCTTGAACTGGCACGTGACCAAAAGGTTGATCTGGTTCATATCTCCATCCTGCAATTGGCGGATCAATATTTGCTTTGGGTTTCAGAAGCACGCAGGCGAAATCTGGAATTGGCAGCGGACTATCTGGTCATGGCAGCCTGGCTGGCCTATCTGAAAAGCCGCCTCTTAATCCCGGAACAAGCCAATGAAGAAGAACCCAGTGCAGAAGAAATGGCTGCGGCCCTAGCCTTTCAACTACAGCGTCTTGAAGCCATGCGCAATGCTGGTGAAGCCTTGATGGCACGCCGTATACTGGGCTTCACAATCCATAAACGTGGTATGCCGGAGAAATTCGGCAAGACAGATGAAGTTACCTATGATCTAAACCTCTATGACCTGATGAAGGCCTATGGCGACCAGATGAACAAACATGTGGACCAGACCCTGCATATTGAACCCATGGACCTCTATTCCATGGATATGGCGATTGAACGTTTGCGCAAATTTCTGGGCAAGATACCGGAATGGACAAAGCTCATCAGTTTCTTGCCCGAAGACCTTAAAAATAGTCTGCACACCCGTTCTGCCATTGCATCCACTTTTGCTGCTGCTCTGGAAATGGCCAGGGATGGTAAAGTGAAAATCCGACAAAGCGAGACATTCGGTACTATATATATCCAAAGCCCTGATGGAGATCGACCTTCATGAGCGATGATCAGAAACAACAACTCCGCTTGCTTGAAGCCGTTTTGTTCGCTTCAAAAGAACCAGTAGGCGAAAAGAAACTGGCCAACCATTTTGAAGATAGTGTCGAACTTAAAAGTTTGTTACGCATCCTTCAGGGAGAATACGAACACCGGGGTGTCAACCTTGTGCAACGTGGGAATGCATGGGCCTTTCGCACGGCACCTGATATGGCGGAACGTTTGAGTGAACATCGTGAAAATGTAAAAACCCTGTCACGTGCCGCTGTTGAAACCATGGCAATCGTTGCCTACCATCAACCTGTTACGCGCGCTGAAATTGAAGAAATTCGCGGTGTCTCTCTCTCTAAAGGGACACTGGATGTTCTGTTTGAAGCCGGATGGATTAAACCTAGGGGAAGAAGGCGTACCCCCGGGCGGCCTATGACATGGGGGACCACAATTGATTTTCTGGACCATTTCGGGCTGGAAAAAATCGATGACCTCCCCGGTATCGAAGAACTCAAACAAGCAGGCCTGCTGGATGCCCGCCCCGCCATTAATGCCTATAGCGTGCGCGGTGAAATGGAATTGCCGCTGGATCATCCTGATCAACCGGAAGCCGACGAGGTCGAACTGCCAGAGCCTCTGAATGAAAACGGATAAATCCATAAAAAAAATATATGTATTAGGACTGGACGACAGGACTGCTTTTGTTTATTTGTAATTGAAAGTCATTTTCAAAAGCAAGAAGACAGCCTTGAATTCCGCAGTTTTATATATTCAATCCCTGAAACTTAAAAACCTGTTGAACGGGTGGTCCCTGTTTACAGTAATCGCTGCCTTTATTCTCGCATCCCCTGTCTTTGTGGTCATTGCCCATGTCTTTGTACCAACTGGCGATATCTGGTCGCATTTGGCTGAAACCGTGTTGGGGCGATATGTTTTCAACTCCATTGCTTTACTGATTGGCGTGGGGGTCGGCACACTTGTGATTGGAACCGGCTGCGCATGGCTGGTGACCATGTGTCGGTTTCCCGGTCAACGAATTTTCGAATGGGCCTTGTTATTGCCTTTGGCTGTTCCGGCTTACGTCATTGCATACACCTATACCGGTTTGCTGGATTATGCTGGCCCCGTGCAGGAAACTTTGCGTTTTGTCTTTGGCTGGACAACCCGGCGTGAGTATTGGTTTCCTGAAATCCGTTCCCTTTGGGGGGCGATGACTATGTTCACGCTTGTGCTTTACCCTTATGTTTACATGCTGTCGCGTGCAGCTTTCCTGGAACAGTCCATCTGTGTTCTTGAGGTTAGCCGTACGTTGGGGCGCAACCCATGGCAGGCATTCAAAGATGTTGCCTTTCCACTGGCACGACCTGCGATTGCTGCTGGTTTAGCCCTTGCACTCATGGAAACCTTAAATGATTTTGGGACAGTGCATTATTTTGCGGTCGATACTTTTACCACCGGTATTTACAGAACATGGTTCGGCCTTGGAGAACCTGCGGCTGCTGCACAGCTGGGGGCTTGCCTGCTGATTTTTATTGTCAGTCTGATTGCACTGGAACGTTATTCACGCGGGCAGGCAGCCTATCACCACACAACCGTGCGCTATCGTGCCTTGCATAAACTGGAATTGAGCAGATCAAAACAGGTTCTTTCCTTTGTTGTTTGCCTGTTGCCGATTTTACTCGGTTTTCTCATTCCTGTGGGTGTTTTGCTAAATTGGGCATTACAAACCACTGAATGGTGGATGAACCTGCGCTTCCTCGAATTTGCTGCCAACAGTTTTATTCTGGCCTGTGTTGCCGCCCTGCTGGCTGTTGCCTTGGCCGTTCTTATGGCTTACGGGGCGCGGCTGAAACCTAATTTCTTTACAAAATTCGGCGTGCGTGCCGCCTCTATCGGTTATGCGGTTCCGGGGTCTGTGCTGGCTGTCGGAATCATGTTACCTTTTGCATGGACTGATAACATGATTGATGGCTGGGCACGTGAATATTTCGGTTTTTCAACCGGGTTAATTCTGTCAGGAACAATCATTGCTGTTGTTTTTGCCTATATCGTGCGTTTTCTTTCCGTTTCCTTCAACGCCATTGAAGCCGGTTTGGGTAAAATTACCAAAAATATGGATGCCGCATCCCGTACCTTGGGGCATTCCCCCGGGGAAACCCTGCGTAAAGTCCATTTGCCCTTGATCCGCGCCAGTATGTTTAGTGCTGCCATTCTTGTGTTTGTGGATGTCATCAAGGAATTACCGGCAACCATGATCATGCGACCTTTTAATTTTACGACACTGGCTGTGCGCACCTTTGAACTGGCTAGCGATGAACAGCTTCCCGAAGCATCAAGCGCAGCCCTTGCCATGGTTCTTGTTGGCATCATCCCTGTAATGATGATTAGCCGTACGATTGCAAAATCCCGCCCCGGTCACAAATAAGAGGAAACGACATATTATGGTTCTCAAACTTGAAGATGTTGAACTGTATTTTGATGGTTTTTGCGTGCTTAACCGCATGAACTTATCGGTCAAAGCCGGGGAATTTGTTTGTGTTCTGGGGCCAAGCGGCTGTGGGAAAACATCTACGCTACGTGTTTGCGCTGGGCTTGAAACCCCCAAACGCGGCCGTGTTATTCTGGATGGGCAGGTTGTGACAGATGGTTCAGACGTTCTGGCACCTGAAAAACGCCATATCGGGTTCCTGTTTCAGGACTTTGCTCTGTTTCCGCACCTGAGTGTCTTTGACAATGTGGCCTTCGGTTTAAAAGGTTTCCCTAAATCCGCTGTAAAAGACCGTGTTTTTAAAGTCCTGAAACAAGTGCAAATGGATAAATTTGCCCAAGCACACCCTCATACCCTTTCAGGGGGGCAACAACAACGTGTCGCCTTGGCACGTGCCCTTGCGCCAAAGCCGGGGATCATGCTGCTTGATGAACCTTTTTCCGGTCTGGATTCGGGTCTGCGTGCCGAAATACGCGATCAAACGCTCCATGTTCTTAAATCAACGAATGTTGCTGCCATTATGGTCACTCATGACCCGGAAGAAGCAATGTTCATGGCGGACCGGATCATTCTGATGAATAACGGTTCTATTGTTCAGGACGGAACCCCGACAGAACTTTATACACAACCGGTTGATCATTTTGCGGCTTCTTTCTTTGGTGAAATCAACACCATGAAAGGCGTCGTACAGAATTCCAACGCGCAAACCGTACTTGGTGAAATCCCGGCTCCCGGCTTCAGGGATGGCGATATAGTTGATGTTCTGGTTCGCCCTGAAGATGTCAAAATTCAATGTACCGGCGATGAATGCGGATGTAGCGGTGGTGGTGCTGAAATCCTTGCTGCGCGCTATCTGGGGCGAAACAGTTTGCTCCATATCAGTGTTGCAGATAAAAGTGGAAGTACAACACACCTGCATGCCCGCGTCGAAGGTCGCATGCTGCCGCAAGAACATGAAAATATCGTGGCCGTCATGGATCCTGAACGGGCCTTTGTTTTTCCTTGTGGTTAATTGTAGTGATTTTTATGCAATTGACGTTGCGGGCGTTTGATCTTTCTGCTTATATGCTTTTCAACAAAGTAAAACTATTTGAACACGGAGAACCAGTCCCATGATGCCAAGCGTTACACAACTTCTTATCGTTTTAGCGATTGTTGTCGTAATTTTCGGCCTAGGTAAATTCCCCAAAATGGCCGGTGATCTGGCTAAAGGGATCAAGAGTTTCAAAAAAGGCATGAAAGAGGGTGAAGACGAAGCCAGCGAAGAAAAAGCTGCGATTTCCAAGAACGAAGAAGCCCCTTCCGCTACTGCTGAAAACACAACCGACAAAAAAGACGCCTAAGTCTGCCGTCGTTTTTTCGGGATTAATACATGTTTGACATCGGTTGGACCGAGATAGCTGCCATTGCTGTAATTGCTATCCTGATCATTGGGCCTAAGGATTTACCGAAAGCCATGCGTAGCGTTGCCAAAATGGTTGGCAAGGTCAAGGCTATGATGCGCGAATTTCAGGGTAATCTGGATGATATGATCCGGGAAACGGAACTGGAAGAAGTTAAAAAACAAATCAGTTCCGTTCGCACTGCGGATATTGAGAATTCCATAGCGAAGGAAGTCGATCCTGACGGTGAACTCAAGCAGGCTATGGATTTATCTGAAGAAGCCAAGGCGCTGGAAGAAGCCACAGCGCCGGACGTTTCGCCCAAACCTGTCGAAAAACAGGAAGAAAAGAGCTAGGCCGTGCAAAACTCTTCACCCGCAGATAACACAATGCCCTTGATGGAGCATTTGATTGAGCTAAAGAAACGTCTGAGCGTTTCCATGATCGCTTTGTTGATTGCTTTTTTGATCTGTTATTATTTTGCAGGTCACCTTTATGCTTTTCTGGTTGAACCGCTGGCGCAGATTCTACACGAACTGGGCGGCAATCGCCGGATGATCTATACAGCGCTACACGAGGCTTTCTTTACACAATTGAAAGTTTCCATGTTTGCCGCCTTGTTTCTGGCTTTTCCCGTCATTGCAACCCAGTTTTGGCGGTTTCTGGCACCGGGGCTGTATAAAAACGAAAAAGCGGCCCTCGCCCCCTACCTTGTTTTATCCCCCATCCTGTTCCTTATGGGCGGAGCACTGGTCTATTATTTTATCATGCCGCTGGCATGGAGCTTTTTCCTCAGTTTTGAGACCATGGGCGTTGACGGTTCCTTGCCGATCCAACTGGAAGCCAAGGTAAACGAATATTTATCCTTGGCCATGAAACTGATCTTTGCCTTTGGCATCAGTTTCCAGCTTCCTTTGGTGCTGACTTTACTGGCCCGCATTGGTGCCATTACCTCTCGCGGGTTGGCTGCGAAGCGTAAATACGCCATTGTGATCACTTTTCTGGTTGCCGCTTTTCTGACACCGCCGGACATCATTTCACAAGTTGGGCTGGCAATTCCGATCATGATCCTTTATGAGGTGTCCATTCTTTCGGTACGTAGCGTTGAAAAGAAACGTGCTAACATCGAAGAAGATGATGACGAAGACGATTTTGAAGAAACAGACTTCAATATGACCTAAAGGTTTTGGACCTATGTTCGATATTAAATGGATTAGAGAAAACCCGGCTGACTTTGATGCCGGTATGGCCCGCCGTGGGCTGGAAGCCAAAGCAGATGCCCTGATTGCACTGGATGCAGAGCGCCGCGATATTATGTCAAAAGCGCAAGAAGTTCAGGCAGAACGCAACAAGCTTTCCAAAGAAATCGGTCTGGCAAAACGTGAAGGACGTGATGCTTCCGACATTATGGAAAAGGTTTCTCAATCCAAATCCATGCAAGCCGAGCTGGAAGAACAGGCAAAAATCAAACAGGAAGAGCTGGATAACCAGCTCATGTCCCTGCCCAATTTGCCCGCCGATGATGTTCCTGATGGCGCAGATGAAGATGATAATGTTGAGATTCGCAAATGGGGCGATGTTCCTTCTTTTGACTTTGAAGCCAAAGAACATTTCGACATTGGCGAAAATCTGGGTCTGATGGATTTTGAAACGGCAGCCAAACTTTCCGGCTCCCGCTTTGTTCTGCTGTCCGGTGCCTTGGCGCGTATGGAACGCGCCCTTGCTTCCTACATGCTGGACCTGCACACCATGAAGCATGGCCTAACGGAAGTAAACCCACCGGCATTGGTCAAAGATGCTGCCCTGTTTGGCACCGGGCAATTACCAAAATTTGCCGAAGACCTGTATCATACGGAAGATGATTACTGGCTGATTCCGACCGCAGAAGTGCCCCTGACCAATATTGTCAGTGGTGAAATTCTGGAAGAAAGTGCTTTGCCCAAACGTATGACGGCCATGACATGGTGTTTTCGTTCCGAAGCAGGCTCTGCCGGTAAGGATACCCGTGGGATGATCCGCCAACACCAGTTTTCCAAAGTGGAAATGGTTTCTGTGGTCAAAGCCGATGAGTCAGATGCTGAACTCGAACGCATGACCGAATGTGCAGAGGCGGTCCTTAAGGGGTTAAACCTGCCCTATCGAGTCATCACCCTTTGCACCGGTGATATGGGCTTTAGTGCACGCAGAACCTATGACATTGAAGTCTGGCTTCCCGGCCAGAACCGTTATCGTGAAATTTCATCCTGTTCCACAACAGGGGATTTTCAGGCACGCCGCATGAAAGCACGCTATCGTGTGGAAGGTGAGAAAAAACCGCAATATGTCCATACATTGAATGGTTCAGGGCTTGCTGTCGGGCGTTGTCTGGTGGCAGTACTGGAAAATTATCAACAGGCTGATGGCTCAGTTATCATACCGGAAGCCTTGCGCCCCTATATGGGCGGTTTGGAAAAAATCGAGCCTGCAAAATGATCGACCTTTCTTCAGCCCGGATTTTGATATCGAATGATGACGGTATTCATGCACCGGGCCTGAAAGTACTGGAAGAAATTGCCAAATCGATTAGCAATGATGTTTGGATCGTTGCCCCGGAAACAGAACAAAGTGCCACAGGGCATTCCCTGACCTTACGGCGCCCTTTGCGCATTCATAAACATGGCAACCAACGTTTCAGTGTTGACGGAACACCGACAGATTGCGTTTTGCTGGCCATGAATGAAATTATGAAAGACCGCAAGCCTGACCTTGTGCTTTCCGGCGTGAACCGAGGGGGGAATTTGGGGGAAGATATTACCTATTCAGGCACTGTCGCTGCTGCAATGGAAGCAACCCTTCTAGGGGTTCCGGCCATTGCCTTATCACAATATTTTTCCGATGCACACCCGGTTAAATGGGCCACAGCGCAACATCACGGCCCTGATATTATTCGCCGATTGGTCAAACAGGGCTGGCCCAAGAACACGTTGATCAATGTGAACTTTCCCGATGTGGTATCTCAGTCCGTCAAAGGCGTGGAAGTCACACGACAGGGGCGGCGCAAAATAGGGGATGAGCTGGCAAAGGCCTTTGATCCGCGCGGTGAAGAATATTTCTGGATCGGTGCTTTACGTTCTGAAGAAAAGTTCAATGAAGGAACGGACCTACATGCCGTTGTGAACGGTTATATTTCCGTTACCCCGATATCACTTGATTTCACCGATGAAAAATCACTGGATGAAATGCGAGGCAGCTTTGCATGAGCCTGCAAGCTGAAAAAATCCGGCTTCTTATGGAACTGCGCCGACAAGGCATTACCGATACGGCGGTTTTAAGCGCTATTGAAACCATCCCTCGTGAAAATTTTGTCAGTGAAAATTTCCGCGATCAGGCCTATGACAATATCGCCCTGCCCATTGGCTATCATCAGACCTTAAGCCAACCCTTTATTGTAGCTTACATGACCCAACAGCTTTGCCTTGGTGATCGCATGAAAGTGCTGGAAGTTGGTACAGGTTCGGGATATCAGGCGCTTGTTCTGGCAAAACTTTGCCGCCGCCTTTATACGATTGAACGTCACAAACCTCTTTTGGACATTGCAGAACAGCGTTTTTCCCATTTCAAACAGACGAATATTGTTTGTAAAGCCGGAGACGGTACTTTGGGCTGGCCGACACAGGCACCGTTTGAGCGCATTATGGTCACAGCCGCAGCAGCAGATGTGCCCCCTGCCCTTGCCGACCAACTGGCTATTGGCGGTATTATGGTTGCCCCCATCGGTGAAGATGCAGCCGGGCAATGGCTGATCCGTGTTACACGCACAGAAAGCGGCTTTAATGTGGAAGAATTGCTTCAAGTTCGTTTTGTTCCCCTGATCCCCGGATTACCAGAATAATAAATTGCAACAACGGCCCTGCTTGGGCATAATCCGCCACATGAGTGCACCTGCAAAATATATGGCCCTAGCCTTCATCGGCCTTAGCTTATCCGCCTGTGGCTGGATAGAAGTTCCTTACGAGGCCCAAAGTTACGGCCGCAACACACAGCCATCTGAACAACGCGATCAGGCTAAAGCCACCTCACAGATTGCCCCAAAAGGTGCTGTTATCGCACAAAAAGGCGATACGGTTTATGCCATTGCCCGCAGGAATGATAAATCCGTGCGTGCGATTATTGAACGTAATAAGCTACAGGCTCCGTTTCACCTCAAGGTCGGACAAATCATCTATCTGCCGCAAGGCCCCGAACATGTGGTGCAAAAAGGCGATACACTTTATTCCGTTTCACACCAGTATCATACAGATGTCTATACACTGGCTAAAACCAACAGCCTGAAACCGCCCTTTACCCTGACACCGGGGCAACGCCTGAGGTTGCCAAGCACGAGTAATCTGACAACAGCTTCAAAGAATTTGGTAATAAGCCCGCGTATTCAGGCGCAACCATTAGCAAAACCGACAACAATTGCTAAAACCGCACCCAAAATCAATAAACAGGCGATCCCCAAGCCACCGCCCCGTTCCAGCAGTCGCTTTGCCTGGCCCTTAAACGGCAAGGTTATTTCGCGTTATGGCACGAAGCAGAAAGGCTTGCGCAATGACGGAATCAATATTGCTGCCAAACGCGGCACAGCCGTAAAAGCAGCAGAACATGGCGTTGTAGCTTATAGCGGCAATGAGTTGCGTGGCTTTGGCAATATGGTTCTGGTCAAACATTCCGGTGGCTGGATTACTGCTTACGCCCATACGGAAAAATTGCTGGTGAAACGTGGTCAGAAGGTCAAAAAAGGCCAGACAATTGCCTCTGTCGGCAGTTCGGGCGGCGTCACTACCCCGCAGTTACATTTTGAAATCCGCAAAGGTATGAATGCAGTAGACCCAAAAAGGTTTCTTGGCGGTTAAGAGCAGGAAATCAATTCCCTCAAGGCCTCAATATCACCGTCTGAAATAACATCCATATTTTGCTGGATTATGCCTACGGGTAAATCCCACCAAGCGATTTTAACAAGCGTGTTAATCGTTTCTGCATCAAAGCGTTTTCTGATTTCACGTGCAGGATTACCTCCAACCACCGTGTAAGGAGCCACGTCTTTGGTAACCACACTGTTTGTGGCAATAATTGCGCCGTCACCAATAGTAACACCAGGCATAATCATTGCGTTCATGCCGACCCAAACATCATTCCCAATGTTCGTATTTTTCACCTGTTCCGGAATATCAAACAGATCATTCATCTCTTCAAAACTGATGGCAGACATAAGCGTGAAGTTCTTGAATGGATAAGTGGAAAAGCCTCTCATATCGTGATTGGCTGAGCTGGTTATGAATTTCACACCGTGTGCGATCTGACAAAACTTTCCAATTGTCAGTTTTTCACGACTGAACGGGAAAAGATATGGAGCCAAGGCAGCACCATAGTCTTCCGGTTTATCGAAGTGATGATAATAAGTAAAATCGCCGATATTGATTCGCGGGTTGTCGATAACCTGATTTAAATAAACAAGGTTATCGACAACACTACCATCAGGCAACATCAACGGACACTTTTGCTTTGCATCAAGATGACGCGTCATAATTTAACTCAACTTACTAAAAGTCATTAGCCTTCAAGCTTACTGACATCGCGCACCGCCCCCTTATCGGCACTGGTTGCCATGGCTGCATAGGCCCTGAGTGCCGCAGAGACTTTGCGCTCACGCGGTTTAGCGGGTTTCCAGGCATCCGCCCCTTTTGCTTCCATCGCCTCACGGCGTTTTGCCAGTTCATCATCACTGACTTGCAAATTGATGGAACGGTTCTGGATATCAATCACTACCGTATCACCTTCTTCTGCAAGGCCAATGGCACCGCCATTAGCTGCTTCAGGGGAGGCATGACCAATGGAAAGTCCTGAGGTCCCACCGGAAAAACGGCCATCTGTCAGCAACGCACATTCCTTGCCCAGCCCCATAGATTTGAGGTAACTGGTCGGATAGAGCATTTCCTGCATACCGGGTCCACCTTTGGGGCCTTCATAACGGATAATCACAATGTCACCGGCTTGAACTTCACCGCCAAGGATACGTGAAATGCCTTCTTCCTGACTTTCACAAATCCGTGCTGTACCTGTAAATTTCCAGATACTTTCATCTACACCGGCCGTTTTGACAACACAGCCGTCTTCGGCAATATTGCCATAAAGAACAGCCAGACCACCATCTTTGGTGAAAGCATCTTCAACAGAACGGATTATGCCGCCTTTGCGGTCTTTGCAGAGTTCTTTATAGCGCGCAGACTGGCTAAAGGCTTCCTGTGTTGGAATACCGCCGGGGGCTGCTTTATAAAAAGCACTGACTTCATCATCTTCATTGCGTGTGATATCCCACTTATCAAGCGCTTGCCCGATCGTTTTTTCATGAATGGTGGGAACATCGCGGTGCAGCAAGCCACCGGCATCCAATTGTCCCAGAATACCCATAATACCACCGGCGCGGTGAACATCTTCAATATGTACATCTTTAATGTTCGGCGCGACCTTGCACAGGCAGGGAACTTTACGTGAAAGACGGTCCATGTCTTTCATGGTGAAATCCACGCCCGCTTCCTGTGCGACTGCAAGTAGATGAAGGACGGTGTTGGTTGATCCCCCCATGGCGATATCAAGGCTCATGGCATTTTCAAAGGCTTTGAAAGAAGCGACAGAACGCGGCAGAACGCTTTCATCGCCTTCTTCGTAATATCGTTTGCACAGGTCAACAGCCAGTCGTCCGGCACGCAGGAATAACTCTTTACGGTCAGCATGGGTCGCAACGACAGTTCCGTTGCCCGGCAAGGACAGGCCAAGGGCTTCGGTCAAACAGTTCATGGAGTTTGCGGTAAACATGCCGGAACAGGACCCGCAGGTCGGACAGGCTGAACGTTCAACAGCGGCAACATCTTCATCTGTGGCTTTGGGGTCGGCTGCCATAATCATGGCATCGATCAGGTCCATGGAATGTTCGATATCGTTAAGTGTTACCTTGCCTGCTTCCATCGGCCCGCCGGAGACAAAAACGGTCGGGATGTTCAAGCGCATGGAGGCCATCAACATCCCCGGCGTGATCTTGTCACAGTTGGAAATGCAGACCATGGCATCGGCACAATGGGCATTGACCATATATTCAACACTATCGGCAATCAGGTCGCGTGACGGTAGGCTGTAAAGCATGCCTTCATGACCCATGGCGATGCCGTCATCAACCGCGATGGTGTTGAATTCCTTGGCGACACCACCCGCTTTTTCAATTTCACGCGCCACCATCTGCCCAAGGTCTTTCAGATGCACATGTCCGGGAACAAACTGGGTGAAGGAGTTCACGATTGCAATGATGGGTTTGTTAAAGTCATCATCCTTCATACCGGTTGCGCGCCAAAGGCTGCGGGCACCGGCCATGTTACGCCCTGCCGTAGAAGTTCGTGAACGATATTCAGGCATCTTTTTATCCTTAGTGCTCTTTACAAAAAAATGTCGCCTCCCTTGAAAGGCGGGCGACTACAATAGCGATATCGGTTTCATTTGAAAAGTTTAAACACTCTTTGCGACAAATTCCGGCTCACAATTGGGGAGCTCAGAATTTGTATAATCATCGGCCAAAATAAGCATGGTTTGAATTTGCTGTGATTTTGCAAAGGGTAAATCATATATTGGATCAGCGCTTACCATGAGCATTCGATCTCGAAGAGCCAATGGAAACTTTTCTTGCAGGTTGGGAAAGTCATAACGCGACAGGATACGCTTTGACGTGAAGGAATAGCCAAAACGATTAACCCAATGGGTGAATTCGTCTTTCTTTTGCCAATCGTTTTTTTTGAACAAGCCCAACGTCTTCCCCATTTTTCTGAGCTTGGGCACCAATGTTGCGCCCGTTGGCAATGTGGATTCATTTTTGATCAGCGTATTTTCCGGGTTGAAAATAATCACATCAAACTGGGCTGCGACATCCATCACGCCACCAATCCTTGTTATGTCACATTCCCGATCGCACATCATGGTTTCGGGCCTTAAACGATGAAGGCGCGCACCCAAATCAAAAGCCATCTCTGCCTCCTCACATCCACATGGATTTATTAGATGGGAAAGGAAATATAACAATACAATAGTGAAAAATGAAAATTATTTAGTCTTCGTCGGGGATGGTATGGAACGCCCCATAGCCTGTAGTGTTTTTTCCATTTCCTTGGCTTTATTTTTTAATTCTTTTTCCATCTGTTTGATCTGTCGATCCAGAGAAACCGCATTATTATAGGCGCGCTCACGCTTTTTTGCCTGCATTTTTTTCCACATTTTCCGGGTCATCCATTCCCCGGCATGGGCAATAATGACAATACCTGTAATCAGAAAAATCATTCCAGCCAGCATATAGTCAATACGCCCAAAGGCAGCTGCCACGCCCCAAAAGCCAATCGTCGCAATGGCCGAACCGATGATAAAAAGCATCCGGCGGGTCACCTGATTTTCGTCATACTGGCTTTTGTCATAATCACGCAGGGAATTACAAATTTCCGAACGCGCCAGTTGCTGCCATTTCTGAAAACTCATGCCCTTAAAGGGTTCACGGTTTTCACGAATGAACAATTCAAGGCGTTTGACAATATAATCAGCCCGTTCTTCCGGTGTGGGGTCGTTTTTTGACATAATCTATAGATACCCATAAGAAAAAGCCCTACCCGTTTCAGGTAAGGCTTTCATCTTAGGTGGAAAGTTGCAAACAATCCGTTAAAGTGCCGACATCAAACGGGCCAATGCTTCCTTGAACTTATCATTTTTAGCCGTCAGCTCTTCTACTTTCTGACGTTCCGTTGCCACGACTTCAGCCGGGGCATTGCTGACAAATTTTTCATTGGAAAGCTTTTTCTCTTTGCCCCCAATAATTTTGTCCAGATTGGCAATCTCTTTTTCCAAACGGGCCTTTTCTGCCGTCACATCCATATGGTCCACCACATTGATGAAGACACTGCTTTCACCGACGACTTCCTGAACACAGCCTTTGGCGATTGCCTCAGCAACGGCTTCAATAGAACCCAGACGGGCCATGCGTTTAATCAACGATGCGTTGCGCGAAAGACGTTCAGCGGTTTTATCACTTGCGCCTTGCAAAGAAACGGAAAGTTCCACGCTGCCCGGTACGTTCAGTTCCGAACGCGTGGTGCGGATGGTTGAAATCAGGTCCACCAGCCAGTCCATTTCATCATTTGCTTCTGCATCATCAATCATCTTGGAAGGCCATGCTGCGCTAATGAGCTGCATGTCGCGTTCATCGGCCATGGATTCCCAAAGCTCTTCGGTAATGAACGGCATCATCGGGTGCAGGACATGTAGAATCTGGTCAAGGACCCACGCCGTTGTTGCGCGTGTTTCTGCAATCGCAGCCTCGTCATCACCATTTAAAATCGGTTTGGTAAATTCCAGATACCAGTCACAGAAAGTCCCCCATGCAAAGCCGTAGATCGCGTTGGCGGCTTCATTGAAACGGTAATCATCAATATGGCGACCGACTTCTGCGGCAACATCGCCGACTTTACCGACAATCCAGCGGTTTACAGGCTGGCTGACGCAAGAGGCATCAAAACCGACAACAGGCTTACAGCCGTTCATTTGACAGAAACGTGCAGCGTTCCATAGCTTGGTTGCAAAATTGCGATAACCTTCAACCCGGCTGGTCGCCAGCTTGATATCACGCCCTTGTGCCGCCATGGCGGTTAACGTAAAGCGCATGGCATCGGCACCGTATTGATCAATCAGTTCCAGCGGATCAATCACGTTACCTTTGGATTTGGACATTTTGGCACCATGTTCATCACGGACCAGAGCGTGGATATAAATATCCTTAAACGGCACCTCGCCCATAAAGTGAATGCCCATCATCATCATTCGGGCAACCCAGAAAAAGATAATGTCAAAACCTGTCACCAGCACATCGGTGGTGTAATAATGGTCCAGTTGCGGTGTCTTTTCCGGCCAGCCCAATGTGGAAAACGGCCAAAGAGCTGAAGAAAACCACGTATCAAGCACATCTGTTTCGCGCGTCAGCTTAACGCCTTCGCCTGCTGCTTTCTGTGCTTCTTCTTCGGTTTCTTCCACGTAAACATTGCCGTCTTCGTCAAACCATGCCGGGATTTGATGCCCCCACCAGATTTGACGGGAAATACACCAGGGCTGGATGTTGCGCATCCATTCATAATATGTGTTTTCCCACTGCTTGGGCACAAAGCGTGTTTTCCCGGATTCCACAGCTTCCAAAGCCGGTTTGGCTAAAACTTCTGCATTCACAAACCACTGGTCTGTCAACCATGGCTCAATAACAACACCGGAACGGTCCCCGTAAGGCACAGTCATGGGGTTGTCTTCAATCTTGACCAGCAGGCCAAGGCTTTCCATTTCCTCAACAATTTTCTGGCGGGCCTCAAAACGTTCCATCCCCTGATACTTTTCAGGTACGTTTTCATTCAAGTGGGCATTGAGATCCAGAACGTTGATGATTTCAAGATTACAGCGTTTGCCGACTTCATAGTCATTGAAGTCATGGCCTGGCGTGATCTTAACGGCACCTGCCCCTTTTTCCGGGTCGGCATATTCATCCGCAACAATAGGAATCGCACGATTGACGATGGGTAAAATGACGTTTTTACCAACAAGGTCTTTGAAACGTTCATCATCGGGGTGAACGGCAACGCCTGTATCGCCCAGCATGGTTTCCGGGCGTGTCGTGCCAACGGTGATAAATTTACCTTCTTCACCTTCAATCGGGTAATTGAAATACCACATCTTGCCGTTGGTTTCGCGTTGTTCCACTTCCAGATCAGAAATGGCGGTGTGTAATTTCGGGTCCCAGTTGACCAGCTTTTTATCCCGATAGATGAGACCTTGCTTGTGCAGTTCTACAAATACTTTGCGAACGGCCGCAGATAGCCCCTCATCCATGGTGAAACGTTCTTTAGCCCAGTCGGCCGATGCACCGAGGCGTCGCAACTGGTTGATAATGGTGCCACCGGATTCTTCTTTCCATTCCCACACCTTGTCGATGAACTTATCGCGCCCAAGATCATGGCAGGTTACACCTTCGGCTTCCAGACGGCGTTCAACGACCATTTGGGTTGCAATCCCGGCATGGTCCGTTCCCGGCTGCCACAGGGCGTCTTTGCCTTTCATCCGGTTATAGCGGATCAAAATGTCCTGAATCGTAAAGGTCAGCGCATGGCCCATGTGCAAGCTGCCCGTCACATTCGGCGGGGGCATCATGATGGTATAAGGGGCTTTGCCTGCTTCATGATTGGCGGCAAATGCGTTTTTATCTTCCCAAAGCTTGTAATGCTTGGCTTCAACGGCAGAAGGGTTGAATGTCTTGTCCAACATGGCTGACGTGCTTTCTTGAATAAATGAAAAATTTTACAGATTTAATAAACGGCAAAACGCCCGAGGACAACCCCGGGCGCCATGCTTTTCACGAAATTCGTGCTTTTTAATCTTCCAGACGTTCCGCCCGGTTGATCATAATATCGATTTCTTTCTTAACCAGACGTTCAATCAGATACGGCAGGTTGCGATCCAGCCACTCTTTTAAAAGCGGACGAAGCATTTCGCGTGTCAAACCTTCAAGAGTCACATCACGGGTGCCGACCGCAATATCGCGTTGATCCAGAATGGCTTTTGCCAATTCGGACAGTACATCAGTTGATGCATCTGCTGTTGGCGGAGAAACGATTCGATTGGCAACATCGGCTGCAACAATCGGTTCCGGTTCATAAACAGGTTCCGGCTCAGGTTCTTCTTCCTCAATCATCATATCGGAAGTTAAATCCAGAATATCATCATCGATATCAATATCATCGATAATAGGCTCCGGCTCTTCTTCCAATTCAATAATTGGTTCCGGCTCGGGTTCCGGTTCTGGCTCGGGTTCCGGTTCTGGCTCGGGTTCCGGTTCTGGCTCGGGTTCCGGCTCAGGCTCGGGTTCCGGCTCAGGCTCGGGCTCAGGTTCCGGCTCAGGCTCGGGTTCCGGCTCGGGCTCTGGTGCAGGTTCTTCCACAGCAACCGGTGCCTCTTCTTCCTCATCTTCTGAAAGAATACGACGGATTGACGCCAGAATATCTTCCATTGACGGTTCTGCTTCGTCCCCGGCTGCTTCTTGGTTTTCTTCACTCATATCAACTTCACCCGATTTATAGCGTAACACTCAATCGACCAGATCGATTCCATGTGAGTATACGCACCTCACCTTAATTAATTGTTATCAAGTTATTTCATTTCGTCAACATCACCAACAGAAGAAGTACCGAACCATTTATCACGGACTTCCTGATAGTGCACATCCGGATCATAAATGCCCGTATCCAGACGGAGTTTTTCGGCCGTTAATTCCCCTATAGCCTGTTTCAATTCAAAAACGGCAACCAGTTCGTCGCGTTGCGCGCGCACAAGGCTTACCTTGGCATCCAACAATTCCTGTTCTGCATCCAGCACGTCAAGAACGGTTCGCGAACCAACGGCGGCTTCACGTTGTACACCATCAAGAGCAACTTCTGCGGAACGAATCTGAGCGAGGAAAGATTGAATGCGTGCCCGCGCAGTCACAACCCCTTCCCAGCCTGTTTTGGCACTTTTGACAGCTTCCGTACGGGCCAGCTCCATATCCATACGCTTTTTAGCTGCTGTCTGCTTGGCTTTACGAACTTTGGAATAGACACTTCCCTGCTGGTAAAACGGGACTGAAAGCGTCAAACCGATTTGAGCACTGTCAGAACGAGAGCCGGAACTTGAAGATTCTAACGCTGTTGTCGTACTCGCCTCAAGATTCAATTCCGGCAAAAGTTCACCGGAAGCTTCATCAATGCTTTTCATGGCTGATTGCTCATCATAATAAGCAGCCATAAAGGAAGGATTGTTTTTTGTCGCCAGATCAATGACAGATTCGACTGTGTTGGGAATATCACTGGGAATGGTTGGCGGCAAAAGGTTTGTCGGTTCTTCACCTACAAGTCTTGTATATTCGGCCTTGGCTGAAATCAAATCCCCTTCTGACTGAATACGGTCTGCTGTGGATTTGGCAAAACGTGCCTGAGCCTGACTGACATCAGTGCGGGTCAGTTCGCCAACTTCAAAACGGTCTGTTGTTGCTTCAAATTGACGGCGTAAAACCTGTTCGTTGTTTTTGTTCAATTCAAGAACAGCCATATCACGAATCACATTTGAGTAGGCTTGCACTGTACTCATGAGAACATCCTGCTCTTTTTGGGCAAGATCAAAACGGCCTTTTTTCACATCGGCCTCAGCCCCTTCTGTGGCGGCAACTGTGCGAAACCCGCGAAAGAGCGGCTGTGTGACCGTGAAAGTACTTGTCGTTGGCGTAAGGCTTTGTTTACGATTATCACCCGTTCTGGCGTTATTTTCATTGCGTTCACGGTAAATTGAACCAGACCAGGTCACATCCGGGCGCCAATTAGACAAGGCACTAGACACGTCTTCATCCGTTGCACGCAAGGCCGCACGCTGTGAATTAATTTCCGGGTTGTTCAAGTATGCTTTAACAAGGGCTTCTCTCAATGTTTCCGCACTTGCCGGGGAACTCAGCAGCAACGCCCCAACGGCAGCACCTAACAGAAAGCTTTTTTTCAAATTCATTTTACGTCTCGCAACACTCACACAGGTTTTGCACAGTCTAAACACCTCATCGACAAAAGGCAAAGGTTTCAGACACTTGTAAACCAATGTTTTTTAACAGAAATAACTAAACTATATTATTTACGGTTAAAAACAGTTTAATAAAAGTGAGGCAATTCACAGTCCCCAAGATATTTCTCAACAAAAAAGCTCTGTTGAAAGCCAAGGTCAACAGAGCTTTTTGTTTTTATATACAATGTCTTAGAATGAAAAACCGACTTGCGCTTCAAATCCTGGGAGTTGCGCCACGCCTGCTTCCATGACATCCAGTTTGGAAAACATTTCATCGTGGCGGGTATAAACACTCACAGTGGACAAAGTTGCTTTTGTGCCGCTGACAACAACAAGGCGTCCCCCATCCGCAAGCTGTTCTTTTATAGAATCTGGAACCTGATTGACGCAACCGTTGAAAATGATCACATCGTAAGGTGCCTGTTTGGCAACACCTTCGCTCAGGGGGCCGCTTACGATTACGGCGTTATCGATTCCCAATTGGTTCAAATTTGACGATGCTGTCTTGGCTAGTTCTTCATCACTTTCCAACCCCACAACAGTACTGGCGATTTTAGCCAACACTGCGGTGGAGTAGCCAGTTGCGCAACCAATATCCAAGACAATATCACCTTCCTGAATGGCTGCTGATTCGAGCATGCGTGCCAATACCATGGGTTCCAGAAGAAAACGCCCTTTTGCCACTTCAACAGCGTCATCTACATATGCAACGCCTTTTTTGGCTGCCGGGACAAAGTTCTCACGCGGGACATCGCCCATTGCATCCAGTACAAACGGGTCAGTTACCCGGTTTGTCTTGATTTGACCTTCGATCATATTAAAGCGGGAAAGCGCGTAATCCATAATGCCACCGTGAAATTGGGTTAAAGCAAAAATAACTTAAGGCGATATGCAGCCGCTTTTTAGGGCAAATGCATAACGAACATGAGGCGTTTTATAATCCTCAAAAGCCTGTCTGACAATGGTAGAAGCCCATTTAACATCAAGTTTTTTAACCTTTTGCAGAAAAAATGAAAAAAAATTGAAAAAAGCCATTGACCAGAAACAGGCTTGGGACTAGTTTCCGCTCCACCGATGGTTACGGCCAGCAGCCTAAAGGAAGTGTAAGGCGCGGTGGTAGAGTGGTTATGCAGCGGATTGCAAATCCGTGAACAGCGGTTCGAATCCGCTCCGCGCCTCCACCTTCACGCTAATCCGCCTTAGTTCAGTTGGTAGAACGGTGGACTGTTAATCCATATGTCGCTGGTTCGAGCCCAGCAGGCGGAGCCAATAAGCGCTGTGCCGTAACCTCGGGGTCACTTGAGTGATCCGCCTTAGTTCAGTCGGTAGAACGGTGGACTGTTAATCCATATGTCGCTGGTTCGAGCCCAGCAGGCGGAGCCAATTTGAAAAGCACCCTTTTTAAGGGTGCTTTTTTATTTATAATTTTCATTATTTTTAAGTTTTCTATTTTCCTTATCTATTTGTTGTTGCTTGTGAATATTGACAAAGTCACAAAAAAATGTACAAACGACCACTTGAGATTGCAATTTATGCGAGACACGGCATAATCTTAGCGTTATAATCAATCCTTAGTACGGGAACTTCCCCGCTCCATTACAAGAATAAGAAGAAGACTTATTCGCTGAGAATAATAAAGGAAATCGAAATGGCTAAAACAGCAGCTAAAGAAATTCTACCAGGCACTCGTGGTAGTGATACCCCTCATCCGGTAGACGTGCACGTGGGACAACGCGTCAAGTTGCGCCGTACGTTAATGGGGATGACCCAAGGCAAACTGGGCGAAAGCATCGGTTTGACCTTTCAACAAATTCAAAAATATGAACGTGGTGCAAACCGCGTCAGTTCAAGCAAGCTTTGGCAACTGAGCAACGTTCTGGATGTGCCGATCTCTTACTTCTTTGAAGATATGCCGGAAAGCATTCGCGAATCTTTCCCCGGGTACGCAGGAGAAACAGCAGAAAGCGATATTCCGGAAGAACACCTGACCCTTCACAGACGTCAAACTCTGGAATTGGTACGCACCTTCTCCCGTTTACAGGATCCTGTTATTCGTAAACGTGTTATTGACGTGGTTCGCGCCATCGCAGAAAGCGAAACCGTTAATAGCTAAAATGCCCCCAATAACAAAAAAAGCGGTATTTATGCCGCTTTTTTTGTGCCTGAAATTTGACCGAAACATCTCTGCTCCCATTAAATTCATCATAAACGCTTGTTTTTAGAACCATGCCACTCACAAAAAATACTGAAGAATTCAGCCCCGAGAATGAGCAAGGATAGACGATCTTTTATTCTTAAATGGGATTGGTTCCATATAGCCTTTTTCTATAAGTAAGTGTATTAATTGCTTTTTAAGACACCTTGAGTGCATTTTGGATGAGAGATAAGATGTTTTCCAATATGTCTAAAAAAAAGGTCTTCACGATAATCTTAACTGTTTCATGTCGAGCTTTTGAGTGATAGGACTGTGTGGTACCAACAGTTTTTTGTTTCATTTCACAGTTTTCGCTGTAATATAGTTTAGAAGCTCTAAAAAAACTTATAGGGTTAACGTATTGTCCTTAAGATAATACTCGGGTAACTCAAACAGGAATAAAAACAAATGGGCATAGAAGGGAAGCCAATTGCTGTAACTAAATGCGGCACCTGCGGCGGGGGGAAAGGAGAAGCCTCTCTCTGTGCCTTGGCGAATTCCGGCTTTAGTTCAGAGCAGCTTCAACGATCACATCGCGAATACGATGTCGGACAAAATATTTATTTTGAAGGTGATAGCTGCGATGGTGTTTATTGTCTTAAATCAGGCCTTATTGCCATTCGCAAAACCGATGTGAACGGGAATTCCGCAGTTGTCCGCCTTGTGCAACCCGGCGAAGCCTTCGGTCATCGTTCATTCCTGGCCAATGAAAAACACGCTGGTACAGCCGAAGTTTTAATGAAAAGCAAACTTTGCTTCATTCCCAAAGCAAGCCTACAGAATTTACTGGCAGCATCTCCTGATGTGGCAGTGCGTTTTACACGCCGTGTGGCAAAGGATTTACGCGAAATTGAAGAGCTTTACCTGCTGACCACAACCCAACCCGTTCGCAAACGACTGTGTCATCTGCTTTTAAGTCTGCGTACACGTTATGCAAATAATGAAGAACACACAGACGAAGCGGTGATAGAACTCCCTCTTTCTCGTCAAGAACTTGCCGCGGCTATTGGGACACGCCCAGAAACCATTGCCCGAACCATCAAAAAGCTTGAAGAAGACCGTCTGGCCCTTTTTAAAGGTCGCCTTGTGACAATACCAAGCACAACGAAATTACTGGAAGATTTTGAAGCCGACTATTGATGTCGTTTTCTGCATCGCACTTATGCGTTTTTGTAACTTGCATTCCAATGACATGCAGATAGTCTAGCCTTTCTGGTGCGCAGCGCAGCAATAGCTGCTGTCTGATATGCAAAACAGGGGGAAGTCATATGGGTGTGCGCAATCTGGATAAAATGTTTACGCCGAAGTCCGTTTGTGTCATCGGGGCGACACAGGACGAAATGCAAAGTGGACACGTTGTTATCCGCAACATGATTATGTGCGGTTTTGGCGGGGCTATTTTACCGGTTGGGTCAAAGGATGCTGCAATCTGCGGCATTCTTCCCTATTCTGATATTCATGAATTGCCGATAGTTCCGGACCTTGCGGTCATATGTAGTGACTATTTGGACACACACAGCATTATGGACCAGCTTGGGCAAAAAGGTGTCCGTGCCGTCATACTTATGAGTGAGCAGAATTCCTCTTCAAAAGTCTGTATGCTTGATTCTGAATATTTCGCGCGCCAATATGGTATGCGGATTCTGGGCCCCAATAGCCTGGGTGCAATTATCCCAAGTAAAAAATTGAATGTCAGCACCCTGCACATGCCGGTTACCCCCGGTAAAATCGCTTTTGTATCCCAGTCTGCGACAATCACAAGCGCTGTTCTGGACTGGGCAAATGGCCATGGCATCGGTTTTTCCCATTTCATTTCCATGGGTGACTGTCAGGGGGTCAGCTTTGGCGATATCATCGATTATCTCGGCAGTGACCCGTTTACACGCGCGATTCTGATTTATATGGAATCGATCAGCGAACGGCGCAATTTTATGTCGGCAGCACGGGCAGCCGCACGCAACAAGCCCATTATCGTTATGAAGGCCGGAAAATATGAAAACCCGCGCGAACTGTTACAATCCCATAGCAGAGCCCTTGCCCACACAGACCTTGTCTATGATGCCGCCTTCAAACGTGCAGGCATGTTACGCGTTGATAATATTGCAGAACTTTTTGCTGCTGCGGAAACTCTGTCTGTCACAAAGCCTTTCAGAGGCAAGCGTCTTGCCATCGTTGCAAATGGCGTTGGCCTGAACACCATTGCTTCAGACGATCTGATTGCCAATGGGGGGCGATTATGTGAATTGTCAGAAGAAACATGTCTTAAAATCAAGCAGGCAACCAACAGTAACATCGAGATTAAAAACCCTATTAACATTTCCCCATATTGCACACCAGATCATTACGCAAAGACCTATGAAATCATAAAAAATTCAAAGGAAGCCGACTGCATTCTTTTTCTACATGCACCAAATATCAAGCAGAATGCACAGGAATGTGCTCAGGCTCTTATTGACGCCCACAAGAAACTTAAAGGTAATATTTTGACCTGCTGGGTTGGCGAACAAAGTATTGAAAAAGCCCGCCGTCTGTTCGAACAAAACCAAATCGCGACATATGCATCTCCGCGCATGGCCGTCACGGCTTTTATGCATATTGTAAATTATCGCAAAAACCAAACCATGTTGATGGAAACACCGGAACGGGTACCGGGGGATTTCAAACCGGAACGCGCGCAAGTTAGAAAACTACTTCACGATGCTTTGTCCAAAGGCCATAAATGGCTGACGGAAAATGAGAGTAACAGCATCCTTAAAGCCTATGGTATCGAAACGGTGCCCGCCTACACAGCCCAAACAGCACATGAAGCAAAAATCATAGCAAACGATCTTGGCTACCCTGTCGTTGTGAAAGTGATGTCACCTGACATTTTGCATAAATCGGATGTAGGCGGCGTTGTTCTTTCACTGGAAAATGAAAGGGCTGTGGAAGAAGCGATTACAGCCATAACGGCCAGGGTCAGAACCTTTGATGAAAGCGCAACGATTGACGGTTTCATTATCCAGAAAATGGTGTCGGCCTATCGCAGCCGTGAACTGATTGCCGGCATGACACATGATCCGGTTTTTGGTCCGGTCATGCTTTTCGGAGCAGGTGGTACAGCAACGGAATTGATCGGGGATCGCGCGATTGCCCTCCCCCCTTTAAATATGGCACTGGCACGTGACCTTGTTTCACGCACTCAAATCAGCCGCTTGTTGGAATCTTATGGGGATACGCCAGCCGTTGACAAACAGGCCCTTTATCAACTTCTTATCGAGTTGTCGGAAATCTGTATTGATTTTCCGGAGATCAAGGAAATGGATATCAACCCGATCTTCAGTTCCCACAAAGGGGCACTTGCCGTCGATACGCGTATGCGCATTGAAGCAGTAACACACGCCCATCCCAATCGGCGATTAGCTATTCGTTCCTATCCTGCCAGTCTTGAAGAAGAATTTGTTTTACGTAATGGGCGCAAAACAATCATCCGCCCGATCCGCCCCGAAGACGAACCGGCCCATAATGAATTTCTCAGCAAAATCACCCCCGAGGACATCCGTTTTCGTTTCTTTGGTTCTGTTCGTGAACTCCCCCATACGGAAATGGCCCGTCTCACCCAGATTGACTATGACCGGGAAATGGCTTTCATTGCACAGGCGCCTAACGAAGAAGACGGCCATATGGAAACCCTTGGCGTTGTTCGCACTGGAACGGACCCAAACAATGAAAATGCAGAATATGCCATTTTGGTTCGCTCAGACCTGAAAGGCCAAAAACTGGGCTGGAAACTGCTCAATAAAATGATTGATTACTGTCGGGCACGAGGAACAAAATATTTCACGGGGCAGATTCTGCGTGAGAACAGAACCATGATTGAAATGGTCAAAGCAATGGGATTCGAAACCCATACAAATATCGAAGATGATATCGTCGAAGTCTCTTTAAAACTATAAATTGCCTCATTTGGCTCGTTTTTGGCAATAAAATGATAACTTTTTTACGTTATTGTTGATTGAAATAGAGCTAAGTATTTGACCTAGAAGGCAAGGAACACTAAAATCTGTACCAAGTGCACTATATTCGGAGGGATGGTCCCGTGAGGACTCGTTATTTGTTGAGCACCTGTATGGGTGCGTTAATGGCATGTACGCTAGCCGGTAAGTCTCAAGCAGCAAGCCTTGAGAACGAACTAAGCGCAATGTTGACGGAACATCCGCAACTCAAATCTGCCCAGAAAACAACAATGGGTGCTGAAAAAGATATTGATGTGCAAGAGTCTGCAAATTTGCCGACGGTCTCCTTCAATTCCGATTACGGGTATGAATGGATTACAACCCCGACAGAACGGGCTAATTCAGATGGTAAAAATGATTCTTCCATGGCCCGTCAGGTTGCAGGTTTAACGGTAACGCAAAACCTGTTTAACGGTTTTGCCACGACTTCTGCCATCCGCACGGCCCGCCTGAATAAGGAAGAAACCCAACATACCGAAAACATTACCGAACAAAGCCTGCTTCTGGAAGGTATTACGGTATATCTGGAAGTCCTGAAACAGGCCCGCCGGATTGAATATGCACGTGAAAACGAAACCAACATCAAAACCCAGATGGAACTGGAAGACGAACGGGTTCGTCGGGGTTCCGGTATCGGCATTGATGTCTTGAATGCCAAATCGCGCCTTCAAACTGCGAAAGATACCCGCGTAGGATATCAAGGCGACCTTGATCGTGCGACAGACCAATATATTCAGGTTTTCGGTCATGCACCGGACATTGCGGCCATGTTGGACCCCAACCCGCCGCTTGATATGTTGCCGGGCGATATGGAACAGGCTGTTGAACTGGCCATTAAAGCCAACCCGAATATCCTGAAAGCAGACATCGCTGCTGAAAAAGCAAATGAGAATAAACGCTCTGTTCGTTCAGAATATTACCCGACAGTAGATCTGGTGGGGTCGATGAACTATGAGCGTGATAAAAACGCAACCGCAGGCACACGGCGGGACTATTCCGTTCTTGTTGAAGCAAACTGGGATTTGTTCAGTGGCTATTCAACAGAATATTCCATGAAAAAGGCTGTTTTTGATTATGCTGCAAGCAAAAGCACATATGAATACACAGCCCGCAAAACCATCGAGGCTACCCGTCAGGCCTGGCACAATCTGGAAACCCAGCGTGAACGCCTTGCCCTAAAGGAAAATGATGTCATCCTGAAAGAAGAGATTTTTCTGGATACCCGCAAACAACGCGAAAACGGGGCTGAAGGTGTGGATGTTCTGAACGTACTTGATCGTGAAAAAGAAGTTTACGAAACCAAGATCAAATATGCAGAACTTTTCTATGATACACGTTTGGCAATTTATACGGTGCTGTTCACGACAGGACAGTTGACACCGGAAATGCTGAACATTCAATAATATTGGCATAAAACGCCAAAGAGAAAAGGCTCGCAGACGCGGGCTTTTTTCTTATTTGGGACAAAGAAAAAGAGAGGAGGCACTCCGAAAATTGCCCCCTCTCTTCTTTTTTACATCTTATTTGGATGTCGCAACAAAGACACCATCCCAGTCTTCACCCGGCGGTGTTTCTTCATAAGCCTGCATGCGCTCTTCATAGAGTTCATAAAGACCGTGGTGTTCCATCCCAAGGGCGTCAATCATCTGATTGGCAATCACAATCTCTTCACGGACCTTGTCCCATTTTTGTTCGCGATAAGCTTTCAGCAAAGCTGCATGATGTTCGGCGTAAGAGATAAAGTCTGGTTTCTGAGCGACCTTATCGTCACCCAGAACGGAAAAGATACGAACGGCTTCTGTCTTCCCTTTTACCTTGATCAAATCAAGTTCAATGCAAGCCAGATCTTTCACATTTTTATATGTATTTTCACCAATGACAATCGTTACACCATATGTTTTGGACTGCCCTTCCAGACGGGATGCAAGGTTGACCGGATCACCAAGAACGGAATAATCAAACCGTTGATCAGACCCCATATTGCCCACGCAGCAAACACCGGTATTCAAACCAATCCCGATACGCAGTGGAATATGCGGCCGCCCTTCTTCTTCGGCTTCTTTTTCAAGTTTCTCGTTCACTTCAACAAGTGAATCGATCATTTCCAAAGCAGACAAACAGCCGTTGCGTTCATGGTTTTTGTCATCCAGTGGGGCATTCCAGAATGCCATGATGCAATCCCCCATATATTTATCAATTGTCCCTTGTTTGTTCAAAATCACATTTGTCAGTGGCGTGAGGAACTTGTTGATCAGTTTTGTCAGGCCTTCTGCATCAAACAGCTCTGAAATAGAAGTAAAGCCACGTACGTCACAGAAAAGAAGGGTCATACTGCGGTTTTCTCCGCCCAGTTTCAACTGGCTGGGGTCTTCTGCCAAACGTTCCACCAATGCAGGCGACATATAATGTGAGAAGGCGGAACGGACTTGTTTTTTCTGCGCTTCTTCAGCCGCATATCCCATATAGGTAAGCTGAATATAAATACCCAAGGTCGAAATCATGGCAAAGCCTGCATCAAAGAGCAGCTTTTTCTCTGTAAACAGGTACCACGAACTGGCGGCTGATCCACCTGCGATGATCAGGAACAAAACAAGTGTCCAACGCGCACCGATCATGGGCACCAGAATAATCATGATCAGGCCGGCACAAAGCGTGAGTAAAAACTCGGCACCATCCATATTGGGCGGGCGGCTCAGGAAAGCTCCGTCAACAACGGATTCAATGACGTTGGCATGAACCTCTACCCCCGGCAGGGTTGCTTCAACCGGCGTTGCCCGAATATCCAGCAAGCCAACAGCAGAAGTCCCTACAATGATGAGTTTTCCACGAATCTTTGCAGGATCAACCACACCACTTAACACATCGCGGGCAGAGACATATTTTTCTTTATCGTGCTTAGAAAAATAGGGCCAGACTCGCCCTTTTTTATCTGTTGGTAAAATCAAGCCTTTGGCAACAGCAACCTGCTGAACGCCAAGGTTGTTGGAGGTCACCAAAATTGTTCGCCGACCAGTTGCAACGCGCAGCATTTCAATGGCAAGGCCAGTATAGATTTCATTTTCAAACTGAAAAAGTGTCGGGACACGGCGCACGATGCCATCGGGTTCCGGAAACAGAGAGAAAAAGCCGTGACCGGCGGCAACCTTTTCGATTTCAGGCACGTTTCTGACCAGAGAAGGCAGCATCGGAACAAAGGCATGCGGCTTTGTTCCTCTAAATGCGATGGATTTTTTAACCGGCGGGCGATGCACCTGATCTTCGATTTTACGATCAAACCCCGCTTGCCCCAAAATCACGCGTGTCTGTTTAATGATATTTGCAAAATACTGATCGTTACTCGGAAGCTTCTGAATGTTGCTTGCGACCTCGGGGTCCAAGCCACGTACGTTTTGAGCAATCATGTTTGGTGAAAGACGGTCCGGTTCGGGAAAGGCCATATCGAACGCCACAACGCCTGCCCCCATGCGAAACAGGTTGGCGACCATATCGGCAATCAACGTTCGTGGCCAAGGCCATTGGCCTATTTCAGCCAGACTTTCTTCATCCAGATCAACAATCGTGACCGGACGTTTCTGCACTTCGCGTGGTTGGGCACGCTGGTACATATCAAACGTCTTAACCCGCAAAAACTCAACAGGATATGGATTAACAACCTGAATCGCGAGTAAACCGATTAATAAAAGAAAGGCTGTCAAGCGCGCCAAGGAAAAGAATTTACGAACTCTCCCGACTTTCTTTTTTTCTTTTTTGTTCGTTTCCGCCACGGTGTTATCCCCTTATGCCATGGTCAAACCTAACATATGACAACAGTTCAGCCTCCCAAGGTCAAGAACACATCCACAAATGCTAAAAAAAATTGCAGAAAAACAAATATCTACAGTCGTATTTTGTCTGAAACTACGTTAGTTTTCTTTAGATTGGCGTCACACATAAACGGAATCGCAATGCTGCCTAAAAGTTTCGACTGGCTTAAACCTATCGTTCGGCCCCTCATCAAAACGTTTCGCGAAGTCATGGCTATGTCCTTTTTCATCAATATGATGGCTTTGGTCGTGCCGGTTTTTGTTATGCAGGTTTATGACCGGGTGGTTTTCAAAGGGGGGATTGAAACCCTTAAAGGGCTTGTTATCGGTGTGTTCCTTGTTCTTTTGTTTGATTATACCTTGCGCCAGACCCGTTCCAAAATCATGCAAAGGGTTGCGCTGAAAATTGATGTTGAAGTGGGACGGAAGCTTTTCAAACAATTTACCCAAGTCCCATTGCAAACATTGGAAAGCCGCCCGGCAGCTTTCTGGCAAACCATGTTTCGCGATGTTGATACCGTTCGCAATACACTAAGTGGCGGTACAGCCATTCTTATGGTGGATCTCCCGTTTGTTTTTCTGTTTTTAGGTGTGATTCTTCTGCTGGCCTTGCCCATTGCATGGATTTTTATGCTGATTTTACCCATGTTCATGTTTGTTGCATGGCGCTCCGGTAAAGTGGTGAGTGCCGCCAGTCAGGAAGAAAAAAAGACAACGTTAAGCCGCGATGATCTGGTCGCAGGTGTCATTGCCGGGCGCACAACCATCAAAGCACTGGCAATGGACCGCACGCTTGAAAAAACATGGGAAGAGCGCCATGCGGACAATATTGAAAATTCCATCATCCGTGGTGGTAAAGCAGATGCCTATACAAATCTTGGCCAAACCCTGACACTTTTAACGACCATTTCCCTGACAACCGTAGGGGCACTTGCCATTATCAATCAGGAAATGACGATGGGGGCCCTGATCGCCACCAATATGTTGTCCGGTCGTTTGTTGGGGCCGATGAACCAATTGGTTGGTTCATGGCGTGCTTTTGGTGGTTTTCGCCAGTCCGTAGAACGACTTGGGAACCTCTTTACTCTCCCCATTGAACGTCAGGAAAGTTCCGTTAAGATGGAACGCCCGGATGGCTTAATCAGTCTTGATAAAGTGACGTTCGCCTATGAGGAAGGTGCAGAACCGGTTGTTAACGCCATTAGCTTTTCCCTCAAGCCCGGTGCACTAACCGCCTTGGTTGGCAGAAATGGCAGCGGTAAAACCACACTGATCAAACTAATTCAGGGGCTTTACATTCCGCAAAGTGGACGGGTTCTTATTGATAAAGCAGATATCAAACAGTTCACACGCTACGAGCTTGCAAGCTGGATTGGCTATGTTCCGCAGGAATGTGCTCTGCTACACGGAACTGTGCGTGATAATTTAGCCTTTTCCAGACCCGAAGCCAGCGATGATGAAATTATTGCCGCCTGTAAAGCAACCGGCGTCCACGATACCATCATTGATCTGCCGGATGGTTATGCAAGTGATATTGGCGAAGCCGGGCGCAGATTGTCAGGTGGTCAAAAACAACGGCTCACCATATCACGTGCATTGCTGGGAAATCCGCCTGTTCTTCTTCTGGATGAACCTTCGGGCAGTCTGGATAGACAGGCAGAGGAAGAATTACGCGACCTTTTAAAGAAACTGTCTCATGACCATACTGTCATTCTGGTGACCCATAGTCCGATCCTTCTGGCGGCATGTGCCAATATGATTGTCATGGATCATGGTCAGATTGCCTTGGCAGGCCCCACAAAAGATGTTCTTCCCAAACTTGCGCAAGCGCACAGCCAGACAACAGGCCAGCCACAACAAAACACACAAGCGGCTCAAGTTAAGCCAGTAAAACAGCCACAGGCAACACAAATACCCCCTGCCCCGCAACCACGCTCGGCAACCATAAAAGCACCTCAATCACCACAAGGAAGAAAGCCGCTAAAAGCACCGGATATGCCCTTGGAAGTGAAGGAGGACAAATAAGATGACACGTCTTGATCAACTTGTTGAAGCCAATCCGGTTCAAAGTTTCAAACCTGTTGCCTACGGTATTATGGCCGGCCTTTTGATCTTTCTGGTCTGGAGTATCTTTACCCAACTTGATGAAGTTTCCGTTGCCATGGGCGAGGTTGTTCCGCAAGGTAAAGTCAAGGCGATTCAACACCTTGAAGGCGGGATCATCACCTCCATCCATGTGCAGGAGGGCGACCTTGTTCATAAAGATGATGAACTGGTCCAGTTGGACCTTGGCACAGGCGGGGTCAACAAGGAAGAACTTGAAGTCCGTCTGGACGGTTTTATCCTCAATCGTGCAAGGCTCATGGCGGAAGCAGAAGAAACGGAAGTCAAATATCCTGATGACATTGTCAAAAGACGCCCGGGTATGGCGGCAGCGGCCAGACAATCCTATGATGTACGCAAACGCGACTTGCAGTCACGGCTTAATATTTTACAAGACAAGCTCTATCAAAAAGAGCTGGAACTGGAAGAACTGCAAAGCAAGCTTGAAAATACCCAACGAAATTTAAAGCTGATCAATCAACGCTTTGATATGTCAAAAGACCTGTTGCGCGATAAATTGACCTCGAAAATGGACCACCTGAAACTGGAATCCGAATACCAAAAGCTTAAAGGTGAACAAAACACGTTAAAAACCTCAATTCCCAAAGCAAAAGCGGCCATCAACGAAGCTAAAAACAAAATCAATGAGGAAAAAACAGCCTTTCAACGTGAGGCTGTGGAAGAGCTTGGCACCGTTGAACAATCCATTGCCCAGACACAGGAACTTCTATCAAAAGCAACGGACCAGGGTATTCGCGCGTTGATCCGCAGCCCTATTGATGGCGTCGTAAAAAACATGACATACAATGCCATTGGTAACGTCGTTTCCGGTGGTGAACCAATTATGGAAATTGTTCCCATTGGTGAGAATCTTGTCATTGAGGCACGACTTAACCCCATAGATCGCGGCTATGTTGAAGAAGGCCAGAAGGCAACTGTGAAAATCAATACATATGATTTTGTCAGATACGGCGGACTTGAGGGGAAAGTGTTACATGTTGCACCGGATTCAACAACCTCACCTGAAGGTGAAACCTATTTCCGGGTGATTGTGCAAACGGAAAAAACATATCTGGGTGACAAGGAAGGCCTTTTTGAGATTACTCCCGGCATGGGCGCAACTGTAGATATACATACAGGCGAGAAATCCGTTATGGAATACCTCATTCGTCCTGTGCTGAAAATGAAACATGAGGCTTTTAGGGAAAGATAATTATAAAAAAGCGTTATGATTCTGTTAGCTTTTTATAGTCATAATAGTATTCAATAGCTTATTATACAGCAAGTTGAACATACCATAGGTCAATAGGCAGAGGCGTAGACATGTCGTTTGCAACGATAATCGGGATCATCGGCGGGATCGGGCTTTTTGTAGGCGCGATTTTACTAAGTACAGACAACTTCTTTATGTTTCTCGATTTACCGAGTTTCATTATGGTTATCGGCGGTACGTTTGCCGCCACTTTCGTCTCCTATGAACCACGCTATGTTTTTTTAGCACTCAAGCTGATCAGCCGTCTGGTCTTTGCTCCTAAAGTTGCTCGTAACATTCTGACCGCAGAAGTCGGGCGCATTATCAAATGGGGCTACACCGTACAGAAAAACGGCATCCCGGCATTGGAAGCGGAATCCAAAAAAGCTGCACGTGCAGATCGTTTTCTGGGCTTTGGTATGGATATGGTCATCAGCGGTTATACCGGTACCGAAGTACGCGAAATTTTAACCAACACCATTGAAACGACTTTTGTGCGCAATACCATTCAGGCGAAAATCCTGCGTGAATTTGCAGCCACCTGCCCTGCTTTCGGCATGATCGGAACTTTGATTGGTCTGATCATCATGCTGGACGGCATGGGCGGAGACCCGAGCCAGTTGGGTAAAGGTCTTGCCGTTGCGCTACTGACAACCCTTTACGGGGTTATTTTTGCCCGCATGATTTTCTTACCGGCAGCTAATAAAATTCAACAACGTGAAGAAATCGTTCGTTTCAGAAACTATCTTGTCGCTGAAGGGTTGTGCCTGTTGGCGGATCGCAAAAGTCCTCGTTACATTCAGGACCGTATGAACAGCTTCCTTGATCCAGCCATCCACTACAATCTCGATAAGATGATGAAAAGAAAATAGTTTGGATAAGAGGTAAACAAAATGCCACCTCCCGCCCCACAAGAAGAAGCAGCTGACGAGTCATGGCTGGCGACCTATGCCGATGCTATTACCCTGTTGATGGCTTTTTTCGTTTTGCTGGTTGCCGTTTCCAAGGTTGACCTTGCGCTTTATGAAGAAGTTGCAGAAGGCATTAACCAGGAAGTCAATAAAAAGGAACGCAAAGCCCCCATCAAGGAAATTAAACAGGATGCTGCTGAAATCGTTCAGGAAATGACTGATGGAAAGGCTTTGAAACTGGGTGTGGATGACAGCGGCATTGTGCTTGAATTTGACAGTTCGACATTCTTTTTACCGGGCACTGCCACAATAGTGGAAGCTGCCTACCCGGTTATTGCAGCAGTCGCGGAACTGGTAAACAGCCCGCAATATGAGATTTTTAATCTTGATATTGAAGGACATACTGATGATGACCCGATCAGTACCGTTCAATTTCCGTCAAACTGGGAACTCGGTGCAGCACGCGCTGCTTCTGTTCTGCGTGTTATGAATGAAAATGGTACCGATGTTAAACGCATGCGTGTTCTTTCTTACGCATCGACACGCCCCAAAGCCCCCAACAGGGCGGATGATGGCAGCCCAATCCCTGAAAATAAGGCACAGAACCGCCGTGTTGTGATGCGCATCCATCAAAAACCATTTGAATATTCTCCGCCCAAATATGTTCCGCTGACCTCGATAGCGCGTGAATCCATGGATGGTACGACTGAAGGACAAGCCCCAGCTACCCAAGCGCCTGCTGAAGCAGCACCACAGCCCCAACAGCAGTAATCAGAATAACAAAAGTCCCGCAGTACATACACAACTGCGGGACTTTTGTTTTAATCAGGAAGCTTTATCAGACTTCGACCAGCATCATCTCTTTCGCTGCAAAGGTTGGTTCCCATACGGCCCTTGCCTGCCCTTCAATATCATGCATGATCACATCCGTACTTTCCGGGTCATGATGAAAGAGAGAGAGTTTTTTTACATTGGCAGCTTTACACAAGCGAATGGCTTCCTGCCATGTTGAGTGCCCCCAGCCTATCTTGCTTTCAAAGTTTTCGTCTGTGTAAGTCGTATCATAAATGACCAAATCTGCACCTTCAATCAAGCCGAGAACATTTTGGTCCGGTTTGCCGATAACATGTTCGGTATCGGTCACATAACAGATTGCTTTACCATCATATTCAATCCGGTACCCCGTTGCCCCATTGGGATGATTGAGGGGGGCTGTGACAACTTTAATCCCATCATGGAACGAAAAACTGTCCCCACTGCGGAAATCCTCAAATGTTAAATCTGCCTGCATAACTTCCAAAGGAACCGGGAATGTCGGGTTAGCCATCTGGCTGGCAAGAACCTGACGAATACCGCCGACATCCATCAAATGACCGGCCATAACGTGATAACTGTTGCCGGGAACGTAAGCCGGTGCAAAAAAAGGAAAACCGTTTATATGGTCCCAATGAGTATGGGTCAAAAGTAAATGGGCATGTTTATAACCGGATTTCAACAGGTCCTGACCGAGGGCACGAATTCCTGTACCGGCATCCAGAATGAAGCGATAATCACCCGCTCTGATCTCAATACAGCTTGTATTCCCGCCATATTCAATATGCTCCGGTGACGGACAGGCAATCGACCCGCGGACACCCCAGAATTTTACGGCAAATGACATTACATACTCCGGCTTATCGCCTCGGCTTTCATTTAATTATAAACCAGTATAGTTTATTATAAATTAAAGAAAAATTAAGGGTAAAAATCGTTCTATTTATAAAAATGAACCAACTTTCACATTTAATAGCTCAGCTGCATTACCTTGATTCATGGCAATTTCTATAAAACCGGATGAATTGATGTACCAGAACAGGTCCTTCTTTGGCACATCGCTAAACACTCTTGCTGATTTGATTACATAACCATTCAGGTTAAAAACATGTTCTTCACGGCAATCGCCGGCACATAAGCCAGTCCAGCAGTTGCCATAATCATCAATATAGATAATTTTTTGCTTCAGACTTTCTTCTTCTTTTAACCTTACAAGAGAAGAAAGAGGGATTTCCTGTAAAGCGGTTAAATCATTTTGCGAAACCATTGCTGCGACAGGTGCAAAAAGATCGCGGCCATGAAAAGACTGACTGAGACTTTCCGGTCGCCAGTTGATTTCGTAAGCTGTACAAGCACGAGATTGGTTCATCACGAAATGAAACAGCCCATTATCCGGCCCAACATACCAGTCATGGCCAATTTTTAAACAAATCGGGCGGCGCTCTCCCCCTACCCCCGGATCAACAATACACAAATATAATGCAGGAGTTTGAAGGCAGCTCGTCACCCCGCTTAAAAGTAATGCAGAGGCCGAAATATCAAAAAACGGCGCATCAACCATCAAATCAATAATCGGTGTATGAGGTGCCCGTTCCATCAAGGCAGCTTTCATCTGCCCCATATACGGGCCGTTATAGCCAAAATCTGTATATGTGAAGATAATCATTTAGCCTGTCGAAATGGTTGGGTTAAAAGCCGAAGCAGGTTTAATTCACGTTCATCACGAAAATATTCAAGCCCGATTTCCATACCGAGATGTCCTTTTTGGGGTTGAGCCCGGTAGGTCGCAAAGATTTTATCCCAAATGCTTAGAAAAAAGCCATAATTGCTATCCGTCTCATTGCGGATGGAGGAATGATGTACCCGGTGCATGTCTGGCGTCACGACCAATAGCCTCAAGCCTTTATCCAGCCATAACGGTAAGCGTAAATTCGCATGATTGAACATGGCTGAGCCGTTGAGCAGCATTTCAAAAATAATCACCGAAAGCGGCTCCACACCAAACAACAGGATAATGCCCATTTTCAACAATAAAGATAGAATAATCTCAAGAGGATGAAAGCGAATACCTGTTGTAACATCATATTCAAGGTCAGCATGATGCAGGCGGTGTAAGCGCCACAGGAATGGCACCTTATGCATGACGATATGTTGAAGATAGATAAATAAATCCAGCAATAAAACACCAAGGAGAATGTTATACAGAGGGTCTGTAATGGCATACTCCATCAGGCCAATGTTGTTTATCTGCGCATAAATTGCAACACTGACGGGGGCCCAGGGTAAAATGACGCGAGCCAACAATGCCCCTAAAAACATAACCCCAAGATTGCCCACCCAACGTTGGTGACGTTTAATTGTGCGTTGGCGTTTGGGCCACAAGGTTTCAAAGAGTGCCATCATAAAAAACAGACAGAGAAAAACAGATAACCTTGCAACCCCTTCATGTTCAATTAATAGGTTCATATCGTCTTTTCTTCTTGATGTTTCTAAGCTGGATTATCCCCACCCCAAGAATCGTCATGGTGCCGCCAACCATCTTGTACATACTAAACGTTTCCCCCAGCAGCATAACGCCTGCGCCAACTCCCATTATCGGGACCAGAAGTAAATAGGGTACGACCATATTGACATCAAGACGCCCGATCAAGCTATACCACAAATGATAAGCAATAATTGAAGAACCTATAACCGTATATAAGAGGCAGCCCCAACTAACCCACGAAGCCATGTGGATTGCAGCCCATTGATTTTCTTCCCAGAAAAAAGATAAGACCATCAAAAAAGGAATGGCCAGTAGCGCGCACCATCCCATAATTGCCAAGGGGGGAATATCAGCAAGTTGTTTGATGAGAACATTTGCCCAGGCCCAGCAAAAAGCACAGGCAATCACGGCGCCCATTGAAAGAAACGTTCCCCCTTGCGGTTCCCCAATGACAAAGCCAGCTCCTAAAAACGCAAATGCCATACCACCTGCCCTTTTCCAACCAAGCCTGTCTTTGAAAAAAAAAGCCGCGAGAATCGAACTAAAGGGAACGCCTAACTGGAGAAGGAGGGCAACAGTAGCTGCATCGCTTCCCCGAAAACCAATAAAAAAGAGACCAAAATGCCCGACCCCCAACACAAGGGAAACAGGGAGCAAACGTCTGATTTTAGCTAGGTCCAGACGAAAAAAGGGCAACAAGAAACAGGCCGTGAGGACAAAACGTAAAATCGTCAGTGTAATGGGAGGAATTTCAGTGACACTGGTTTTTATAGCCGCAAAATTAACCCCCCAGATCACCACAACAGCCAATGCCTGCAATGTATCACGGGGGGTCATCATGCTATACCTTTCGTCTGTTGGCACAGACTATGGCATGATTTAAACAGTAGAGTCCAACGAATAACCTGCGGCTCGAACCGTTCTAATAAAATCCGGTTTTGCATTTATGCTCAGGGCTTTGCGCAAACGCCGGATATGAACGTCAACGGTACGTACTTCCACATGGATGTCTCGACCCCAGACTTTATCCAGCAATTGCTCGCGTGAAAAAACCCTACCCGGTCTTTCCATCAGAACACGTAATAAACGATATTCTGTCGGTCCAAGGTGAATGGGGGTTTCGTCACGTAAGACTTTGTGTTCTGACAAGTCCATTGAAATGTCTTCATAGGACAACTTATCTTCTGTCAGGCCCGGGTTGGAACGCCGCAAAACGGCTTTAGCCCGTGCAACCAGTTCATTGGGCGAGAACGGTTTAACGATATAGTCGTCTGCACCACTATCCAAACCGCGGATACGGTCCGCTTCTTCCCCACGAGCGGTTAGCATAATAATGGGAAGCGACTTGGTAGACTTGCGTTCACGCAAACGCCGACAGACTTCAATACCACTTAGCCCTGGCAACATCCAATCAAGGACAAGAAGGTCCGGCTCCTCTTCCTCAACCAGTAACATGGCTTCTTCACCATCACCAACACAGAGAGAACGAAAGCCTTCCTTTTCCATATTGTAACGAATTAACTCGGCCAGAGGCGGTTCATCTTCAACAATCAAAACCAACGGATTCATTTGGGCTTACTCTTCAATACCTGCAAAACTCGTATCATCATCCTTCGGGCGTTCGTCTTCAGGATGCTGGCCGGTCACGAGGAAATAAACGTTTTCTGCAATGTTGGTCGCATGATCACCGGCGCGTTCAACATTCTTGGCAATAAACAAAAGATGCGTGCAAGGTGTGATGTTGCGCGGATCTTCCATCATGTAAGTCAGTAACTCACGAAACAGGCTAGTGTGCAGTTGATCCACAACTTCATCCTGCTGGCGAATGTCCAGTGCCTTGCGCACATCGCGTTCCAGATAGGCATCCAGAACGTTATGCATCATGGATTGCACCAGAGACGCCATACGTGCAATGGTATGCACCGCCCCGATCGGGGTGGAATTGGAAAGCGTGATGGTGCGTTTGGCGATATTTTTTGACAAATCTCCAATACGCTCAAGATCAGACGAAGTCTTCAAAGCCGCAATCACTGTGCGCAGGTCATCAGCAACAGGTTGGCGCAAGGCCAGAATACGGGTGGCTTCTGTGTTGATTTCCAATTCAAGCTCATCAACTTTTTCGTCTGCGTGAATAACGTCAGCAGCCAAGGCTGTATCACGTTTTACAAGAGCTTCAGAAGAGCGCCCCAGCAGAGATTCAGCCATTCCTCCCATACGGGCGATGGTATTTTCAAGTTGCGTCAGTTCACTGTCATATGATTTGACTGTATGTTCAATCGAGTTCATTGGGATACCTTAACCGAAACGTCCTGTGATATAACCTTTGGTGCGTTCGTCGACAGGTGATGTGAAGATTTGTTCCGTATCACCATATTCAACAAGATTACCAAGGTGGAAAAAGGCGGTTTGCTGTGAAACACGTGCAGCCTGCTGCATGGAATGCGTCACAATAACAATGGTGTAGGAACCGCGCAGCTCATCAATCAATTCCTCGATCTTTGCCGTTGCAATCGGGTCGAGTGCAGAACAGGGTTCATCCATCAACAAAATTTCAGGATCAACCGCAATGGCACGGGCAATACACAAACGTTGCTGTTGTCCACCGGAAAGACCCGTGCCCGGTTCCAGCAAGCGGTCCTTGACTTCCTTCAGCAACCCGACTTTTTCAAGGCTGACTTCCACGATTTCATCCATCTCGCTTTTGCTGTTTCCGATGCCGTGAAGACGTGGACCATAAGCAACGTTGTCGTAAATGGATTTAGGGAACGGGTTCGGCTTCTGGAACACCATGCCGATTTTGGCACGCAGCAAAACGGTATCAACCTGCTTGGAAAGAATGTCCACCTCATCGACAATAATTTCACCAGAGACAGAACAACCATCAATCGTATCGTTCATACGGTTGAGACAACGCAGGAAAGTTGATTTCCCACAACCGGACGGGCCGATGAAGGAGGTAACCTTGCCCTTTGGCATATCCAGAGAAACCCCGAAAAGGGCTTCTTTTTCACCATATTTGACCCGTACATCCTTGGCAGAAATTTTCACTTCGTCCTGAGCAATTTTAACCCGGTTGATACCACTGGATACTTGCCCATTACTGGCATTGATTTGTGTATCGATATCAACGGCATTTTCTTTTGTCATTGGTTTCATAGCTTTCGTATCCATTTTTACCAACGTCTCTCGAGCTTTTTACGCAAGAGAACGGCCAAAGCATTCATGGTGATGAGGAAGCCCAGCAAGACCATGATAGCAGCGGAAGTTTTTTCTACAAAGGCCCGTTCGGGGCTATCTGCCCATAAATAAACCTGAACCGGCAAAACGGTTGCAGGATCGAACGGCGTTCCGGGAACATCAGCAATAAAGGCAACCATCCCGATCATCAGCAAAGGTGCTGTTTCCCCCAAGGCTTGCGCCATACCGATGATGGTACCGGTCAGAATACCGGGCAAGGCCAAGGGAAGTTGGTGGTGAAAGACAGCCTGCATTTTTGAAGCGCCGACCCCAATGGCGGCTTCCATGATGGAAGGCGGAATTGATTTCAATGCAGCACGTGCTGCAATGATGATTGTGGGCAACGTCATCAGGGCAAGAACACATCCCCCGACCACAGGGGCAGAACGCGGCATGCCAACCCAGTTGAGGAAAATTGCCAACCCCAGCAAACCAAACACAATAGATGGAACAGCCGCCAAATTGTTGATGTTGACTTCAATGATGTAAGTGAACTTGTTTTTAGGTGCAAATTCTTCCAGATAAATCGCAGCCATCACACCGATCGGGAAAGATAATGCCAAAGTCACCAGCATGGTCAAGGCTGAGCCGACTACAGCACCACGAATCCCGGCCTGTTCCGGTTCACGCGAATCACCGGCTGTGAAAAAGTTCGTATTGAAGCGTTTTTCAACAAGGCCTTCGTCTTCAAATTTCTGAACCCAGGCGATTTCCTTGTCTGAAATTGGTCGCGTATCTTCAGGTGCCTCACGATCAAAAACATCTTTAAGGAGCATATCAACATCATCGGAAGTCATCACCCAAACTTTGTGAGTTGTTCCAACGATCTCGGGATTGCTCAGAACCATATCACGCAGTTCATAATTGGCCCCGGAACTGATCAATCCATAAAGAGTACGTTTGTCTCTTCGCCCTTTTACATCCGGAAATTTTTCTCTCAACGAAGCCTTGATCAAGGCCGTATAATTGGAAAATTTCATTTTTTCCGGATTGCGTGTTCCTTCAGGATCTACAATACCTTCGTCGAAAGTGACTTCGAGCTGAACGTAAGATTGTAGAAACCCTGTATATCCATTGGAGATAATGCTTGAAAAGAGCACGACAACACAGAGAAATGCGAAAGAAAGCGCTGCAATTCCAAAAACTTTAAATCGTTTTTCAGCAGCATGGCGTTTTTTCAAACGGGCATGCGCCTTTTTCATGGATTCTTTTAACTCAGTCATATTTCTCTCGGTATTTTGCGACCACACGAAGGGCTATAATGTTGAGACATAGAGTGACGCAGAACAGGACCAAACCAAGCGCAAAAGCCGACAATGTTTTGGGGCTGTCGAACTCCTGGTCCCCGACAAGGACTGTCACCATCTGCACAGTCGCTGTCGTTACAGCTTGAAAAACATTGGCTGTAAGGTTGGGTGACAGGCCTGCGGCCATCACAACGATCATTGTTTCACCAATTGCGCGCGAAAAAGCCAGCATGACAGCACCAACGATACCCGGTAGTGCAGCCGGTAAGATCACCTGTGTAACAGTTTCGGATTTCGTTCCACCCAAAGCATAGGAACCATCGCGTAATGACTGGGGCACG
Source organism: Terasakiella sp. (assembly GCA_050297075.1). Classification (GTDB taxonomy): domain Bacteria; phylum Pseudomonadota; class Alphaproteobacteria; order Rhodospirillales; family Terasakiellaceae; genus Terasakiella. The sequence continues at coordinate 64,684 of JBNKSC010000017.1, read as the reverse complement.
GCACGAATAACATCATCAGACAAAGACGAGACGAAGGGAATAATCATAATCCCCATAACAAGGCCGGCAGCCAAAGCACTTTCTGAAGAAGCATCAATCCCCCAGCTTTCGCCGATCGCCCTAACTTTCGGGGCAACAACAAGAGCTGCAAAAAAGCCGTAAACTACGGTCGGAATACCAGCCAGAATTTCAAGCAAGGGTTTCCCCAATCCGCGTACTTTTGGTGTTGCATATTCAGACATATAAATTGCAGAAAACAAACCAACAGGAACAGCAACGCACATGGCAAGGAAAGAAATCAACAATGTCCCGGCAAAAATGGGAACTGCACCAAAGGAGCCATCACTGGCGACCTGATCTTTGCGAAGGGCTGTTTGCGGGCTCCATTCAAGACCAAAAAGGAAATCGGTGACGGGTACCTTTTTGAAAAAATCATAAGATTCAGCCAGAAGCGAACCAACAATTCCCATGGTTGTTAAAATAGCAACCACCGAACAGCCGAGCAAAACCCAACGAATGACTTTTTCTACTTCGTTGCGTGCTTTTAAAGTTGCACCAATGCGGCGGCTGCCAATAAATAATCCAAAAATTGAAAGGGCAAGGATTGCAACAGCAAGGCTGGCTGTACCTACGCCTTTTAAATGGGCATAATATTCAGCTGCGGCAACCATGTTCGGATCATCAGCGCCACGGCCTGTTGCGTTGGCAGCTAAAGCTTTTACATCGCTTAAAATACGCGCAATGACAGCGGTAGAGGCATCCGGGTCAAGATTGGGAATATGAGCCAAGACAAGGCTGCTAACGATTTCGGGCTCGAATACAAGCCATAAAACATATAATAAAAACGCAGGAATACCGCACCACATGGCGACAAAATAACCGTAATGGCGTGGCAACGAATGTAATTTACGAACATCTCCCCCTACAGTGGAAACTGCCCGTGAGCGTCCCATGTAGTAGCCAATCAAGGCCAGAAGAAGAAGCGTAAAAGTAAAAATCGTGGTTTGCATTTAGGCTGTCACAACTTTTAAAAATGAATAAAAATAAAAAAAAGCGATGGCTCAGTCAGTGAGCCATCGCTTCCAGACAAACGTCTTAGCTACCAGCACCCAGTGCTTTAATGGCAGCTTTATATTTAGCACGCTCATCAGCAGGCATCGGGATCAGGCCTTTGTCAGCCAGATAACCTTCATCGCCCCAAGCTTTTTCGCTTGCGAATTGGTTGATGTACTCAAGCATGCCCGGTACAGAACCGATGTGAGAATTTTTCACATAGAAGAACAGCGGACGAGAAACCGGATAGGAACCATCAGCAATTGCTTCAAACAGCGGCTCTTTGCCATCGATCAGAGAACCTTGAACAGTGTCGGAGTTTTGATCCAGGAAGGAGAAACCGAAGATACCGAAAGCGTGGTCGTTAGCATTCAGTTTTTGAATGATCAGGTTGTCGTTTTCACCAGCTTCGATGTAAGCGCCGTCTTCGCGTACAGAATGACAAATAGCTTTATATTTCTTTTTGTCTTTCTTTTTCATCGCTTTGATGTCCGGATACTGCTTACAACCACCTTCCATGGCGAGTTCAGCAAAAGCGTCACGCGTACCGGAGGTCGGCGGCGGGCCGAGGATTTCAATTTTGTAATCCGGCAGAGACGGGTCAATGTCAGACCATTTTTGATACGGGTTCGGCACCAGTTTGCCTTCAGCGTTCGGCACGTCTTTGGCAGTAGCAAGATAAAGCTGCTTGCGAGTAATGCTCATACGTTTGGCTTTTTTAGAGTTAGCCAGAACGATACCGTCATAACCGACTTTAACTTCGGTGATTTTCTCAACACCGTTTTTCGCACAACGTTCAACTTCTGATTTTTTGATTGCGCGAGAAGCATTGGTGATATCCGGGGTTTCTTCGCCAGCACCGGCGCAGAACAGCTTCAAGCCGCCACCAGAACCAGTTGATTCGATAACCGGAGTTTTGAAGTTGGTGGATTTACCGAAGTTTTCAGCAACAGTTGTTGCAAACGGATAAACAGTAGAAGAACCAACGATACGGATTTGATCGCGTGCTTCAGCAGCGCCAGCGGCTACAACAGAAGCTAAAGCTGCGACAGCAAGAGTCTTCTTAAATGACATATGGACTACTCCAAACAGAAAAATTAAGCGAAACTGTGTTTCAAACAAAGAGCGAAAACCTGCTCTCTGAAAGCCCCTACTTGATATGTTTTGACGAAGTCGATTTTATTGCAACTATGTTACATTTTAATGACAGCGCAAAAAGACTAATCTTTACCGGGTAATAAAACCGTAAATGTTGAGCCTTCACCCAGAACACTGTCCACTTTGAGTCGCCCGCGGTGGCGCATAATAATATGTTTAACAATGGCAAGACCGAGTCCTGTCCCCCCCAGCGTGCGTGAACGTGCCTTATCAATACGGTAGAAACGTTCTGTCAAACGCGGGATATGCTCCTGTTCAATGCCTTCCCCGTAATCACGAATGGAAACGGCTATAGCGGGCACGTTACGATCCGGCATGCGATCCTGTTTATGACAACTGATTTCAACAGGCGTTCCCGAACGGCCATACTTGATGGCGTTGTCGATCAGGTTTTGAAAAACCTGTGTCATCTGGTCCGGATCCCCGACCACCCAATGGTGTTCCTTGTTGGCATTCAGAATCAACGGCATATCGCGGGCTTCGGCTTTCAGGCTGAGAATATCGACGATATTTTGCAAAATAGGTGTCAGATCAACCGCATCATGGGGAATCACATGTTCCTGAATTTGTACACGCGACAAGGAAAGCAAATCATCAATCAAACGTGCCATACGGTTTGCTTCCTGAACCATAATATTCAGAAAACGTTCACGTGCTTCACCATCATTTTGTGCCGGTCCTTGCAGCGTCTCTATGAAGCCCAAAATTGCAGATAAGGGTGAACGCAACTCATGGCTGACATTCGCCACAAAGTCAGAATGCATTTCTTCTGTCAGCTTTTCCATGGTGGTATCGCGCACCGTTATGGAAACCCCTTCTGCATCACCAAAAAGAGCGACATGCAAGCTAAGGTGACGTTTTACCGGTTCAGGAAATTTAGCCTCTCCGACCCATTTCTTTTTTGTGTTGAAAACATGTTCAACCGCATCAACAACATGAGGCTGACGTATACATTGCACAATGTGCCTGCCCACAAGCACGCGCCCAAACAGCTCACGTGCTGCCTGATTGGCATATTTTACAACTCTTTCGCTATCCAGAACAATGATCGGGTCTGCAAGAGACGCCAGAATAGCATCTGTTTCATCGACTTTGGATCGTTCAGATTGAATTGGCGGCAGTTTATCCGCACTTGATTTCTTCTTGCGAAAAAGCACCTAGAGCCCCACTAGACAGATTAATGAAAAAAATCACGAGACTATATAAACACTTTATTTCATTATTATGACAGTACCAAGCCTTACTTGGTAAAGCTGTCAATGATCTCATTCCATGTCAGGGGAACTTGTGCACCATCACAAGGCTTTGCAAACAAAAACCCCTGAACCACATGGCATCCTATCTCGCGTAAGAAATCAACCTGATCAGTGTTTTCAACCCCCTCGGCCACAACATTAATATTAAGTTTTTGCGACAGAGTAACAATTGCCGACACGATAGCAGCATCATCACTTTCAGGCGTTAGATCGCGGATGAATGTTCTATCGATTTTCAAGGTATCGACAGGAAAACGTTTGAGGTAATTCAGGGAAGAATAGCCTGTTCCAAAATCATCAATGGCAACCGTCAGCCCCATTTCCTTCAAATTCTCAAGAATTTTGATGGCCCCTTCCACATCATCCATCATCATATTTTCCGTCACTTCAACCTCAAGAGATTCTGGATGGATACGGTGTTCTTCAATGGCTTCGCGAATTTCTGCGAACAGATTGGGGTCACGGAACTGATGTGCAGACAGGTTGACGGCAACACGCCCGAAATCAAGGCTCATATCCTGCCACATCCGCACCTGTGTACAAACCTGATGCAAGATAGAGGAACCGACACGTGTAATCAGGCCATGGGCCTCGGCAACAGGAATGAATTTGACCGGAGAAATAGGCACACCGCGTTCATCATTCCATCTGGCCAATGCTTCCAGTCCAACAGGAAGACCTTTTGCGATATCCACTTTCACCTGATAATGGGGGTAGATCAGGTTACGATTCATGGCAATACGTAACTGATTGGCGAAAGCCAATTGCGTTTGGGCATGCTCATTCATTTGGGTATTGAAAAACTGGTAATTATTGCGCCCCTTTTCTTTTGCATGATACATTGCAAGATCGGCATTGCGCAGTAAATCACCACTGTTTTTTCCATCCGTTGGATAAACCGCGATCCCTACACTTGCAGATACAAACAATTCATGGCTTTCGAAAAAATACGGTGCCCCGAGAGATTTAACAATCCGTGATGCAATCGTTTCAATCACTTCTGTTGTCACAATACCGGACAAAATAACTGTAAATTCATCTCCCGATAGCCGTGCAACGGTATCTATTTCGCGCACACTGTGCAGCAGCCGTGAAGACACCTCTTTTAACAGCAGGTCCCCTACCCGATGCCCCAATGAATCATTGACCTGCTTAAAACGGTCCAGATCTACAAACAACAAGGCCATATGGGCTTTATCACGTCGACATCTCGCCAAAGATGTTTTAAGGCGATCCTGAAACAGGGCACGGTTCGGCAAACCGGTCAAATGGTCATAATGAGCGAGCTGCTCCAGTTTCTCCTGATCCTGTTTTTTATTCGTAATATCTGAAAAGACAGCGACATAATGTGTCAATAATCCACGTTCATTGCGACAGGCATTAATGGAAAGCCATTTGGGAAATTCTTCTCCTCCTTTTCTTTTATCCCAAATTTCACCACGCCAACGTCCTCGTTTGTTCAACTGGGACCACATTTTCTGATAAAACTCATCGGATTGACGGCCGGATTTCATAATCCGCGGATTTTGCCCTATAACTTCTTCACGTGCGTAACCGGTTATTTCTGTAAAAGCTGTGTTCACATCCATAATCACAGCATTCGTATCCGTGATCATGACCCCTTCGGAGGTATTGTCAAAGACTGTTGAGGAAAGACGCAGACTACGTTCCGCCACCCTTCTTTCTGTTATATCCTGCCCCTGACAAATGACCCCGATAAATTCACCTTGGGCACCTGTAAGCGGGGTAATATTCCACAACACGTACCTTTTGTTACCATTTATAACGGTTTGGGTCTCAAGATAAGGAGTCGCATTGCCTTTCATTGCAGCTTCAACCGCCTTGCTCGCCCCCTCATCGGGGAATTTTTCCAGCATCTCATAAACCGTCTCCACTTCATCACGGCGCTCGAACCCGAAAAGATCAAGGGCAGACTTATTGATTTTAGTGATTTTCCCTTCCCCATCCCATGCAAGAACGGGTGAATTTGCGGCATCGACAATATCGGATATATATTTTGCCTTCTCCGAAAGGTCACGCACCATCGTTTCGATGACACGCCCGACTGTATTGAACTCAATAATATTTCCGGGCTGATACTGGGCTTCTTCCGGTCTTTGCCTCACCGTTTGCGCATATTCCAAAAGTCCGCCTAATGATTTTTTGACAAAGAACCTCAGAAGAAATGTCACAAAGCTTGAAATCAAAATGATAAAGGCTACGCCCCAGATAATGCTTTCCTTAAAAGTGCTATACCAAACTTCCGTTCCCTGGGTTTTGGAAACCGTCAATAAAAATAAGCCCTGCGTCCCTTTTTCAATCCGTAACGGGCCAATATCCCCGCTAAAGTTTGAGTGAACGGATGAAAAAACCGGGGAAAAGCTTTTCAAAACCTTTTGCGCTGTTTCCTCAACACCTTTTTCCAAAGAGACAGATTTCACAACCTGCATCTGTTCGTAAATTATATAATGGGCAAAAGCACGGCTTTTACTGCGCATATGATTGATCAGGGCATAGTTCCCATTCAGCAGGATTCCCGCTTTATATATACGTTGCTCATTTTCTAAAGTCGCGCTCTGTACTCTGGGCTGAACCTGATAGGACAGAATAAGATTCCCGTTAGTTTCTTTTTCCAGAAACCAATGATAATTGCGAATAAGAACTTTTTTTGAGGCATAATGTTGCAGCCCATAAGACGCAGCAATGACAGGAGCTTGCCCCTTTTTTCTATCGAAGCGAATGATAAAATCGAACAACGTTGAATTAAGGATATCCTGTATGGCTTCTTCATCTGAAGTATCTGTCAACATGGCAAGATTCGATAAACTTTGACGGCTTGCCTGTAATTGAAAATTTAAAGCCTGTTGAGCCAGCTCATGCGTGCTATTAAGATGATCCAGTTGTTCAAATTCCAACGCATCCTGTGTATTGCGATAAGAATACATAAGCAGGAATGCACTGACACTCACAAGTGCAGTGAGAAAAAACAACATCAGAACCGGAGTAAACCGGAAAATCATCAAACCTGTCCTTTCGCCAGTAATATCTATAAGTTACACTCACCTGTATCTTTCGCCAAGAAACACTTCAGAGATTTTTATCTTTAAAATTCAACCAAAGCAAACCATGTCCAGATCAAATCACACTTTTCAACCAGATGATGATATTTCTCTGGCCAGTCATGAAATCAAACTGCGCCGTCAATTGGAAGATTGTGCACATATCGGTGCAATCGAATGGGACCTTGAAAGTGGTCTGTTCTGGTGGTCTGACTTCCTAAAAACCCTCTTCGGCCTTGGGGAGACTTCCCCATCGGCAACGTTACAAAACCTGATCAATTGCATTCATCCCAACGAACAGCAAAAAGTGCAGGCGATCTTTGAACAAACAATGCAGGAAGGGGGCAGACATCGTATTCACACACGCGCCCTTGCCATCAACGGAAACGAAATTCCCATATTGCTTGTTCTTCAGCTACCCCAACACGCAAGTCGCCTGACAGGCTATATTCAGGATGACCGCGAAGATTCAAATGAACGTGCCCATTTAACAGAAACACTTGCCAAATACCGCAGTGTCATGAACGGCGTTGCGGATGCCATTTTACTTTTTTCCGGGGATGGCAAAATCATCGAAGGAAACCCAAAAGCATCTGAAATGCTTGAGGTCAAAGAAAAACAACTGGCAAACCTGAATATTGATGAGATCCACCCCAAAGTGCAATTGGAACGTATGATGGAACATTATCAGTCGTTTTTGTGGGGGCATCCGGAAAGAATTCAAAGCGTTGTCAAAGGAAAGGAAGGCCGAACCACCTATGTGGAAATTTCAGGTCAGGCCATTAAGATCGGATCCCAGGAAATTCTCATTGCCGTTTACCGTGATATCACGGAACAAAAACAGGCGCAGGAAGCCCTTGTTAGAAGTGAAAACCGTTACAGAAGGCTTGTAGACGAAGCCCGCGAAGGCATCCTTCTCCTTGATCAGGATGGAAAAATTCTTGCGACGAACCCTAAAATCTGTGAAAGCACCGGCTATAAACGCTCTGACCTGCTGGAATGTAATTTCAATGATATTGCTGACTTTGAAATGGAAATTCTCGCAACAGAGCTGCTCAAAGAGCTTAGAACCCGCCCCTCCATGCATATTGAAGGGGCTCTTCTGACCCTATCCGGCACATATGTCCCGACGGGTTTTAATATTGCCCGTTTTATAGAACAGGGAAAAACCCATTTTATCGTAACTGCCTATGACTTAACAAATGTCAGAAAAGGTGAAGAAGACCGCCTGAAACTGCAAAAACAGCTGTTTCAGGCGCAAAAACAGGAATTAATGGGACAACTTGCCGGCAGTCTGGCGCACGACTTCAACAATCTCCTTTCCCCCATATTGTTGGTTAGTGAAACCCTGATGGAGGATACGGAAGACCCTTTCTACAAGGAAAACCTTTCCAAGGTTAATCAGGCTGCCCAAAGGGCACGCCGATTGGTCCATCGTATTCTGACATACACCCGCCCGGAAGAAAGCGAACCCTACAAGATAGACTTGCGCCATGAACTTGAAGAAGCTCTTGTTCTGTTGCGTTCCTCCATCCCGCAAACCATTTTGCTTGAAGAAAACATTGACCCATCGGACTTCCCATGTTTTGCCGACCCGGATCAAATACATCAGGTTATCATGAATATCGGCACCAATGCGGCACAGGCCATTGGCGCTAAAAATGGTACAATCAATATTTCATTGGAAAAAATCACCATCAATGAAACGTCCGAACTGATTGATCAACTGGAACTGCCCGAAGGTCTTTATGGGCTTTTGAAAATCAAAGATACAGGCCCGGGTATTCCTGAAAATATTATTGATCGTATTTTTGATCCTTTCTTTACCACAAAAACACAAACCGATGGTTCGGGGCTGGGCTTATCCGTTGTCATGCAGATTATCAGCAATCACGGTGGTGCAGCCAAAGCCCATTGCGAAGCAGATCAGGGTGCAGAAGTTTGTGTTTATCTCCCCCTTGAATAAGAGAATATATCATGTCCCAACAGCCCAGAGTTTTAATTGTAGACGATGATGAAATGGTGCGTGACACAACGGCGATGGTGCTGGAAAGAAACGGCTATAAAACCACAGTTGCCGCCGGTGGTTCCCAAGGGTTACAAGAATGTAAAAGCATCCCTTTTGACATCATCATAAGCGACCTGTTCATGCCGGAGATGGATGGTGTTGAATTCATCAAGACCTTAAAAGACCAAGGCATTGCAACACCTGTCATTACCATTACTGGCGGGGCACGTGTTGCACAGGCAAACATGTCTGCTGATGCTTTAAATGCAGGTGCATTCATGACATTGAAGAAACCGTTTGATAAAAAACAGCTTCTCAATGCCCTGGAGAAAGTTTTAAGCGGAAAAACCGTTCCTTAATGCCAGACCGACAGCCTGTGTTCGGCTGGAAACACCCAGTTTGCGGAAAACCCCTTTTAAGTGGGCACGAACAGTTACTTCCTGCAACTCAAGAATGCTGGCAATCACTTTATTGGAATGGCCTTCAACAAGGTATTTGAGAACTTCACGTTCGCGTGCGGTTAATTGTTCAAAAACCTTGGCTTCTTTTTCCAGTACGCCCACTTCATCATCGCTTGCACAGACGATGGAAGGAATGAATTTTTCGCCATGCAGAACAAGGTTAATTGCGTTGATCATGGCCTGACCTGCCAATGTCTTGGGAATAAACCCGGAAGCCCCCTTCTCAATACAGGAAAGCACATCCGTGCGGCGATACGCACCGGACATAACAACAACAGGGCGCTCACCAGCCAGAGAAACGACTTTTTCGACACTATCAAGTCCTGCAACACCGGGCATTTTCAGATCAAGAAGGATCAAGTCATAATGGGTATCATTCGCCAATAGACTTTCTGTTTCTGGTAAGGTTTCGGCTTCAACGACTTCTATATCCGGTTGAAGCTTGTTGAAGATAAGCTTAATTCCTTCCCGGAAGAGACCGTGATCATCGGCCAATAAAAATTTCATTTATCACTTCCTAATTTCATACGGCAGTATTCTTTTTTTTATAAATGTAGGTCGAACAGAGGTTTTTGCAAAACGTCAAAATTCAGCCCTTCGACAAAAGGCAATTGCGCAAGAATACGGGTTTCCCCGAATTTTTCAATGGCTCTTTTATTGTCTGAGTTCAAAGGTCCATTCAGAACCACCCCTTTTACGGGTACAGAATGGTGATACAGCGCTCCGAGCGTCAAGAGAGTGTGATTAATTGTCCCCAATCCACTGCGCGCAACCACAATAACCTCACAATCCATTTGACATATGAGGTCAATCATCATTGCATCATTATTTAACGGAACCATAACTCCGCCTGCCCCTTCAATAACCAAAGGGCCATTAACTTGCGGCGTTATAATTTTCTCCAGCTCAATTGTAACGCCTTCCCTAAAAGCCGCTTCATGAGGAGAAAGAGGTTCCTTCAGTTCGTAGGTGCAAGGTAAAATTCGTTCATCGGGAATATCGGCAATTTTCTGAACGTTTTTTTTATCTTCGACCTCTATCGTCCCGGACTGAATGGGTTTCCAGTAATAGGCATTGAGTTGCTCACACAACAAGGCAGCCACAACTGTTTTTCCTACGTCCGTGTCTGTGCCCGTGACAAAATATTTTTTCACTTGCCGCCCTCTTTGGTCATATGAACCACCATAATATCGTATGTCATATCACATGCCCCGCTGTTTTCGAGGTTTTTCATAATTTTGCGCATTCTACCCACAGTTAGGGGGGTATATCCCTTTCGGGGTTCCTGCGCCCCGATCATCTTTAACGCACGCAGAAAGCTCAACGCATTATCATAGGGTTGCAAACGTTGAAAGTTTGAAACCTGCAAAGAACAATCTTCAATCTGCATTTGTTCAAAGTCATTTACACATGGATAAGCATGCATTCCATTGATTTCACCCATTGCCTTAAGGTTTTCGGACCATTGTTCAAAACTTCTGCCACCAAGTGTTGAAAAGACCAGATGCCCCCCCGGTTTCAAAATAAGGCTTAAACGCTTTAATGCCCCTTCCAAGTCATTAAACCATTGAAAGGCCAAACTGCTGACAATCAAATCATATGATTTTTCAAGGCGTGGGTATTCGCCATCCATGACCATAAATTCTGCCGAACGCTCAACTTTTTGATAGCACAGATCAAGCATTTCCTGCGACAGGTCGCTTATTGTCCATTTACCATGCGGGTAAAGTTCCATCATTTCGGTTGTCAGAAAACCTGTCCCGCAACCAATTTCCAGGCAGTCCGGATAGCTTTTCAAATCTAGAATAGTGACCTGATCGCTTACCAGTTGCGCAGTCCATTTCTGAACGGGTGCCTGCATTTCATAAGTTTCAGATGCTTTCCCGAACGATTTCGCTATATTCTTTTTGTTCACTTAAAGGTGGTCCATAAAATCACGGATATGTCCGCCAAGGCTTTCTGCCTCAAACAGAGGCAATAAATGATGGGCCCCTTTATACCAGATTACATCCTGACCGAAAGAGACTTCCGTCAGTTTTTTCGCCACAATACGGTCTTCCATTGAGGCCAGAACGAGCTTTTTGCAGGGCAGCGCGCTATAGCTTTTACGTACATCACAGGCAAGCAGATATCCCAGCCCTTCTTTCAGCTTCAATTCATTCGCAGCACGATCATAAACCGCCTGAGGGTGATTACAGTTTTTCATAAACTCCAACCACACCGCTTGCGGGTCATTTTCAAACTGACGCATCATCAGCTTGAGTACACGCGCGGGCACCCCTTCAGGCCAGCTTGGATCTGCACAAAAACGGGTGAAACCATTTATAACAACCAGCCCTTTGCGCGGAAGAAAATGATCCAACAACCAGGCACATCCCATTGAATGGGTGATATAAACGGCATCTTCACCCACGGCTGTTTTTTGACTGCCGAAATAGCCAAGATCAAGGCACTCGCAGGGGTAGTCTGCCAGCTCTTTAATTAATCCATCCCAAAGGCCGGGGCCAAGCCCCCAGCCATGGACAAAAACCAGTTTTGTCATCGTTTAAACCGTTCCACCGCCCGGCAAAGGTGGTCAATATCCGCATCGCTATGGCACGCATTCAGAGTCAGACGGATACGGCTGGCCCCGCGCGGTACGGTTGGCGGGCGAATGGCAACGCCAAGGATATTATCCTTTTCAAGAACCTGTGCCATTTTCAAAGTCTCGGTTTCATCTCCGACAATCAACGGGATAATTTGTGTCGATGAATCCCCGACCTCAAAACCACACGCTTTGAAATGTGTTCTCACCCTTTGTGCATTTGTGAGTAATCTGGCGCGTTCTCCATCCAGTTGGGGAACCAGTTCCAGTGCGGCATCCATGGCGCCTAAAACAGCAGGGGGCAAAGCCGTTGAATAAATAAACCCGCTACAACGGTTAACCAGATACTCTTTTACCGCCTGAGAACAGACCAGATAAGCCCCAAAGCCGCCCAAGGCTTTTGAAAAGGTTCCCATCTTGAAAGAAACATTCTTGCCAGCACATAAACCGAACCCTCTTTGCCCCAGCACCCCCGTGGCATGGGCCTCATCTATATAAAGATGCGCAGAATATTTTTCAGCCAATACAATCAGACCATCCACATCGCTTTGGTCCCCATCCATGCTAAAAACGCTTTCCGTGAGGATAAAACGGTCTCCTCGCTCCTCTTGATATTTGATCAGCAAACTTTCCAGATGCCCAAGATCATTATGGCGATAACGGATTTGGCGCACACCTGCGGCCTTAAGACCATGGTGCATACTTGCGTGATTAAGGCGGTCACAAAACACCAGTGGTTCAGCCCCCAAGACCTCTTTATCCAGCAAGGCAGAAAGAATGGCAGAATTGGCCTGAAAGCCTGAATTAAAGATAAGTGCTGCCTCGCCACCTTTGGCTTCTGCAAGGCGTTGTTCTATGCGTTCATGCAGTTCCATGGTGCCGCAAACAAGGCGTGAGGCCATAGCACCTGCCCCCCATTGCTGCGCCCATTCACAGGCACGTTGCACCAACAAGGGATGTTGCGCCAATCCCATATAGTTGTTGGAGGAAAAGTTAATCACCTCACCATGGTCCAAACGCGTATGTCCTGCATGGCTTTGCCCCATGGGTCTTAAACGACGATGTAACCCTTTTTTTTCAAGTCCGGCTACATAATCTGCAAACAGGTCATCCAAATAATCACTCATGCCAGAAATCCGTTCAAGGCCGCCATAAACTCATGGGGCTTTTCTGCATGTACCCAATGCCCTGCCCCTTGAATGGTATGAAACTGCACTTTCGGGAAAAGATGTTTAATCAGCTGGTGATGGCTTGGCAGAACATAATCGGAATTGCCGCCGTTAATAAACAAGGTTGGCCCGCCGTATTTGGCATCCATACGAATGGCAGGAACGCCACCAATGGTTTCCATTTCCCGACCCAGCGTTTCTAAGTTAACCATCCAACGCAGCCCTTGTTCCGTATTTTCCAGATTGCCCAAAAGAAAGGCCCTCACCGCCGGGCTTTCCACCACATCGGCAATTAACGGGTCGACTTCGTTGCGGCGTTTGACGCTGCTCAGATCAACATATTGCAACTTTTCAACATAGGACTTGAAAGTCATACGCGGGTATTTTACCGGCGCAATATCGGCTACAACCAGATTTTCAACACGTGCGGGATATTTCAAAGCCAGTGTCATCGCTACCTTGCCGCCCATGGAATGGCCCACAAGGGTTGCTTTTTCAAGGCCGCGCTGGTCCAGAAACTCGGCAATGTCATCTGCCATTTCAATATAGGACATTGTTTCTGTCCAGGGCGAAGAACCGTGGTTGCGTAAATCCACGCTCAAAATGCGGTATTTGCGCGCCATTTGTTTAGCGATTGAATTCCAGTTTTTCGCAGCCCCGAACAGACCGTGCAAAATAACGACCGGCCTTCCTTCACCCAAATCCTGATATGACAGTTCCATAAGAAAAACGCTTTTACCTTGAGAAAAACTTCCGCCTGCCCTAATTAGAACAGATCACCCCTGTTCGCCAACCCTTCTTTTTTGATGGTCCTCCCTATGTGTGCAAATCTGGAAAATACAGACAATATTGTTGAAGCCTTGAAATTTAATCAAGACGGCCTGATCCCGGCGATTGCACAACAACATGACACGGGCGAAATCCTCATGATGGCATGGATGAACCGGGAAGCCGTTGCAGAAACCCTGAAAACAGGCCGGGTATGCTATTATTCACGTTCTCGTCAAAAGCTTTGGCGCAAAGGGGAAAGCTCCGGTCAGCAACAGGAACTGATTGATTTCAGAACAGATTGTGATTTGGACACTGTTCTTGTGAAAGTCAACCAAACCGGTGTAGCGTGTCACACCGGGCGTAGAAGCTGCTTTTCATGGGCTGTGCGTGACGGTCAGATTGAAGCCGTGGAAGAAGTTCTCGTTTCCCCGGATGAGCTTTACGCCAAAAAATAATTAGCGCAAGCGGCGCCTTTGTGCAGGCTCAACGGTTAAATAAAAAGCTTTTTCCCCTGACCTTTCGGCTTTCCATTCCACCGGGCTCTCATAAGCCTGCCCGCGAAACAGTGCCACACCATACGGTTTGAAATCTCTGATATCCTTATCACCGGGTTGGCGAAAGGAAATCCTAGCACCTCGAAAGGTGATCACCATTTTCAAACCAGCCGGGTCACAGTGAAACTCTGTTGGTAGCTCAGGGCAAAGCCTGAACAGAAAATCGCGTGAGCGGGTTTGATTGATCATTACCCGTACATGATTGGCAATATCGTTGATGAGAAACTTGCCCCGGATGTCATCTTCATCATTTTCGATGACCAGATGTTTTTGCAACTCTGTGCGTAAACGGTTTTGTGCACAGCTAAATTCCACAGCTTGAAAAACATCAGGCTGAGCCTGATCCAGAAACGTCTCAATCGCGCGAATGGGGCGACGGCGTAACACCACACCATTAACAGCCCCATCATGAATAGCATTCCAGTGACTGTCATGACGGCAATCAATCACCATCTTTTTAATCGGCGCCTGTTCGGTGCGCATTTTCATGCCCCGGCTTAAACTAACAGATGCAATTTTTCTGGGACGCAAGGTCATATTTTTCCCTTTTTAAGCTGGCGAATTAAGAAGCGTGCAGGATGCAAGGCTTCGCGCGTTTCTTTGGAAACAGGGCTGGGCGTGCCCTTGATATATGCAGATATCACATCGCTGAGCAAGGGCGCAGTCTGCACACCGCGTGCACCAAGCCCACAGATAACATATAAGCCATCTATATACCCAGCCGGTTCAAAAATGCCCGCCCTGCGCCCGTGTTTAAGGCGCTCATAGCGCTCAATATAATCCTGTCTGCTAAATACAGGTCCGACAATCGGCATATGGTCCGGTGACGTGGCGCGGATAGAAGCTCTTCCACCCTCAACCGTTGCAGCTTCATTCGGGAAAAAGGATCGCCATTTCTCGAGGTTTTGTTGATGGCTTTCTTCATCAAGCTCACGGTAGCTATGATCGGAAAAATCCGTCCAATGATCAAATGTTGCCCCAACCACATGCGCCCCATCTTGTGCCGGGATCAGATACCCGCCACAGGACAAAACATGCTCTACCTTTTGCGTTACTTCGGTTGCCTTTATATAACTTACCTGACCACGGCGCCCCCGCATAGGAAGTGTGCAATCTTCCAGTAAGTCATTACTTTCCCCGGCCATAGTAAGCACCACGCAGTCAGCTTTCAAAACAGTCTCTTGCCCTGCCTTGATCAACCACTTGCCGTTGACATGATCCACAGACGTGATTTGAACCCCATATTGAACATTCAATTGTTCCGCCAATTGCTGGCAAAGCTGGCTTGGCTCTACATATCCGGCACGCTTAAACCACAAACCACCTCGGCTGGCAGATACCCCTATACGCTTGCCGGCTTCTTCTGCATCAATCAGCTCCATTTCAGAAGAAGGCAGAATTTCTTTCTCCATCAAAAGCCGGTTGCGGACATGATCTTCCGCATCTTCATCCATTTGAAAGAGGCCGCGTGTGCCTTGCCAGACAGCACCTCCCAACCTGTCATAAAAACGCAAAGCATGCAGATAAGCGCTCTGGTTAAAATCGCCTTCCAGTGTCAGGCGCGGTTTAATCAATCCCAGACGGTTTCCTGAGCCTTCTTGCCCTGCTTTATCATTGCGCTCAAAAACACAAACCTCATGGCCATCCTGCATCAAACGCCGGGCGGTCACACAACCTGCAACACCGGCCCCAATCACGGCAATCTTTTGTTTTCCAAGTTTCGGTACAGGTAAGGAAAACCAAGGGTTCTCTATTTTCTTATCCTGTTCCTGATAGAACCCAATCAGGCTTTCGCGCTTTCGCCCAAAGCCTTTTCGTTTGCTCATTTCAAAGCCGACATCGCGCAAACCGCGTTTGACAAACCCCGCAGCCGTAAAGGTAGAAACAACCGCCGCGTCAGCAGATAGGCGACCGATCTGTTCAAACACTTCAGCCCGCCACATTTCCGGGTTTTTAGCCGGGGCAAAGCCGTCCAGATACCATGCATCAATCCGTGCTTCCAGCTTGGAAAACATATCGGCTGCTTCACCAAACAAGAGGGTCAGTTTTACAGCTCCGTCATTTAAGACGATGTGATGAAATCCCGGTGTTAATGTGGGATAGTTTTGCAAAAACTCTTCACAGTATTCTTCCAACCCGTTAAATGTGTCATAAGCTGCGCTCAATTGTTCCCGCGTTAAAGGAAAGGCCTCGACCGATACAAAATGCAACCTGCATGTTGTGCCACTTTCTTTCCATGCTTTCCATGTGAGTAGAAAATTCAGCCCCGTCCCAAAACCGGTTTCAGCCACACAAAAACTGTCTTTTCCCTGAAAGGCATCAGGCAGGCCACAACCATTGACGAAAACATAAAGAGATTCCGCCTGCCCGTCATCCACGCTGTAGTACACATCGTCAAAACGCCCTGAGACAGGGGTTTTGTCCTCTTTCCATCCCAGTTCGGGCGACCCCAGCTCACTCATTGCTATCCCTTTCAAACATCAGTTGTTTTCTTGCCTTATTCCCCCATATAATAGGGAAACCATAAGCCTTGGACGGGTGAGAAGATGCAACATTTCAGCGCCCCTAAAATCAACCCCAAAACATACGACTGGTCCGTACGTGCATTTTCAACCGTCCGGCATCTGCTTGGCGTCAACATCAAGCTTCATGCGTCCAACAATCAGATTGAACAGGGGCATATTTTCCTGTTCAACCATTTTTCCCGTTTCGAAACCTTTATTCCGCAATACCTGATTTATCAAGAACAAAAGGTTTATTGTCGTTCCATTGCGGCAGCCGAATTTTTTCACGGCGATGAACGCTTCACCCGTTACCTTCACGGCGTTGGCGCCGTTCCCAATGACATGCCCAACCTGTTGGCCTTTCTTGCGCGCGATATCCTGCGCGGACACAAAGTCATTATCTTTCCCGAAGGCGGCATGGTCAAAGACAAGAAAATTCTATCGGATGACGGACAATATACCATCTATTCCCCTTCCGCAGCCCAACGGCGTAAACATCACAGCGGGGCAGCACGTCTGGCACTGGTTCTCGACCTCTACAAACACCTTGTTTTGGAAGCCCATAAAAATGGAGACAAAAACACCCTGAAACAATGGGTTAGAGAGCTTGACCTTGAAAATGAGGAAGCCTTGATTGAGCGCTGTCAGGAACCGACCCGTATCATTCCGTCCAACATTACCTTTTACCCGATCCGTATCAGCGAAAACTTTCTTAAAGACAGCGTGGAACGTTTCACCGGTCGCCTGGCAGATAAATACGGCGAAGAGTTACTTATTGAAAGTAACCTGCTCTTTAAAGATACCGACATGGATATCCGAATGGGTCCGGCAATCGAAACTACCTTGCTTTGGCCGTGGTGGGACCAGCTTATTTTAAAACGTGCGGTTAAAGGGGTATCCAATCTGAATGACCTGTTTTCTTTTGGCACACAGAATGAAGGTTTTCTGGACCGTCTCGCCTTTAGCCGATTGCGCAATAAAACAGAAGAAGTACGTGACCTTGCCATGAAACATATGTATGGGCTGGTAACGCTTAATTTATCCCATATGGCCTCTGCCCTGATTTTACGATTAATTGAGTCGGGCATGACCTCCATTACCCAAAAGGATTTCCTTTATCTGCTCTATCTCAGTGCACGCTATATCAGCCACGAGGAAAACATTTACCTGCATCAATCTTTGCTGGATGCAGAAACCTATCGCCACCTCAGGCTCGGCCAAAGTAAAGAACTCAATCAATTTCTGGAAACCGCAGAAGACGTTGGACTCATTACCACGACAAAGGAAACACTTACCTTTCTCGACAAACTCAAACAGGAACATGACTTTCATGCTGTGCGCATGGAAAACCCCATTTGCGTTTATGCCAATGAATGCGCGCCGATTTTGGGTGTCAAACAAGCTATTGAGCGCGCGCTGGCCGATAAAGAACGTTTATTGCCACAACGCTGGGTGCAATTTTATTATGAAGATGATCTGTTGGCTTTTGAACAACAGAAAGAAAAATATAGCGCTGCACAATATTGCGAAATCAACAGCCAACAAACGCAAAAAGCAGATGCACGCCCTTTTCTTCTGGAACCTGCTACCCAGCCTGACAAGCAATTGGCCGTCCTGCTGATCCACGGCTTTCTAGCCTCACCTGCTGAAATGAAAGGGTTGGGAACGGATTTGGCAAACAGCGGATACCATGTCTATGGGCTGCGTCTGGACGGCCATGGCACGTCCCCCTGTGATTTGCGTTTGCGCAGTTGGGAAGACTGGATGCGCAGTGTACAGCTGGGCTATGACCTGTTGTCACAACAACATCAACAGATTGTTGTTGTCGGTTTTTCTACCGGCGGGGCTTTGGCCTTGCGTTTTGCTGCGGAACGCCCTGAAAAACTGGCCGGATTATGTGCCGTTTCCACACCGTTAAAGTTTGCCAATCCCAATTTGCGCTACGTGCCCTTAATCCATCATGCCAACAAGCTTACCCGCTGGTTGGCATCACAAGAAGGTATTCTTCCCTATCTTCGAAACGATACGGAACATCCGGACATCAATTATCAGCATATACCTATCCGCGCACTTTATGAATTGCGTAAACTGGTTGGGGATATGGATAAAAACCTTTCACGCATCAATTGCCCCACCCGCCTCATTCAGGGTGACGCAGAACAGGTCGTCAAACCGGAAAGCGCACGATTAATCCGTGAACGTATGGTGGCGACCACGCCCGAAGTGGTTATGGTCACCTCCACACGTCACGGCATCATTGCCGATGACATTTCCGGGACACGGCAACATATTATTGATTTCATCAACCGATTGGAAGAATCCGCTTAGTAAGCCCCAGTCGCAATGTAATAGCCACTGATGTAAAAGGCCGTCACAACGGCGACAACAACGCCCGCAACAATCAGGTTTCTTTTACTGTTCATAGTCATATTTGCCCCTTTTTACATTTGTCCCAGATTATTGTCATCTTCTTCCACTGAACGATGGCGATATTGCATGGCAATCAACATGCCTTTTAAAGGTCGCAAGGTCAGTAAGGTTCCCAATACAATAATCGGCCCGGCAATCAGAACATGGATCCATAGAGAAGGTTCATATCTGAACTCAACCCACAGGGTCACAAACAAAGCCAATGCCCCGACAAAGAAGGTTGCCCCTACAGCAGGACCGTCTCCTACATCGTGGGCACGCAAGCTCAGACCGCAGGTTTCACAATTGTCACGTATGTAGATAAAATGATGAAATATCCGGCCCTTGGCGCATTTGGGACAACGCCCCAAGAAACCGGATAACAATTGTGCACGCGCACTCCTGCTTTTAGGCGTCACTGTGCGAAGAAAGCTGAGTTGCCCCACCAGTACACCCATACGTATAAGAAGATCCAGACGACATCCACAAAGTGCCAGTACCATGATGTGGATAACAGACCGATATGCTGTTCCTTGGTGAAATCACCACGTTGCAGGCGAATACCGCATGTCAGCAAGGCCACAATCCCAACGAATACGTGAAAGCCGTGAAAGCCCGTAGCCATATAGAAGACGGAGGAATAAATCCCGTCACTGAACCCGAAAGCCGCATGACCATATTCATATATCTGGATCACAAGGAAAGTCGCCCCGAGGATAAAGGCACCGAAAACCCCTTTAATCGCACGTGAGCGCTCATCCTTGAGCAAACCTTTATGGCCCCATTCCAGCACAAAGCCCGATGTGATCAAAAGTGCTGTATTGACCAAAGGCAAGCCGAATGTATGGATCGGTTCCACCCCTTCCGGCGGCCAGACATCACCCGCAGGTGAGCCCCCCAGGCTGGCATTGAAAAACGCCCAGAACCAGGCAACGAAAAACATCAATTCGGAGAGAATGAAAAGCCCTACCCCGAATTTAAGACCGAACTGAACCTGACGGGTGTGTGCTTTTTCCACCTGTGCTTCACGCACCACATCGCGCCACCAGACGAACATGGTATAAAGCACCAGTGCCAAACCGGCCAGCATGACAAAAGATTGCCCGCCTTTCATATAATGAACGCCACCAATCGCCAGAACTACGGCGGCAAAAGAGCCTAAAATAGGCCAAGGACTCGGATTAACGAGATGGTATGGATGTTTATTTGCGTCAGACGACATGAAATGTCCTCCCTGTCAAACGATTAACTTTCTTCCGGTGCCCGGTAAAACGTGTAAGACAAAGTAATGGTTTTGATTTCCTGCGTATTGGGATCGTCCATAATGGCCGGGTCCACATAAAAGGAAACCGGCATATCTGCACTTTCCCCCGGTGCCAGTTTTTGCTCGGTAAAGCAGAAACATTGCACCTTGTTGAAATAGGGAGCTGCCTTAAGCGGCGTTACGTTAAATGTTGCCGTACCAGTTATATTTTCATCACTACGATTCAGTGCATGAAAAAAGGCCAGTGTCTCCTCCCCGATGTGAATTTCCACCTGATTTTGCACCGGCTTAAACTGCCAGTCTAACGCCCGGTTCACATCCGCATTAAACCTTACTTTAATCTTTTGTTTCAACACCTTGTGTTCTAGTTCTTCACCAACAACCTGAGGTGTGCCGCCATATCCGGTGACCTGACAGAACAGGCGATACAGCGGCACAGAAGCATAGGCCAGACCAATCATGCCAAAGACCATTGCCACAACGGCCAAGCCGACAAACCGGTTGCGTTTGCTATGCTTCTTCTCCGTCATTATTCAGCAGCCTCCTGAGTGCCAAATTGTGGCGGCTCAGAAAAACTATGAAACGGTGGTGGTGAGCTCAGCGTCCATTCCAGTGTTTTTGCACCTTCACCCCAAGGGTTGGCTTCGGCTTTCACACCGTTGGCAAATGTTTTGTAGATCACCACAAAGAAGATCAACGTTCCAAATGCGGCAATGCCTGCGCCGATGCTGCTGACCATGTTCCATCCGGCATAAACATCCGGGTAGTCGGGAATACGGCGCGGCATTCCGGCCAAGCCGAGGAAATGCTGCGGGAAGAACAACAGGTTTACACCGACAAAGGTGACCCAGAAATGCAACTTGCCCAATGTTTCCGGATACTGGCGACCGGACATTTTACCAATCCAGTAATAAAACCCGGCAAACATACTAAAGATCGCGCCCAGTGATAAAACGTAATGGAAATGCGCTACAACGTAGTAGGTATCATGGAAAACAATATCCATACCCGCATTTGCCAGAACAACACCGGTAACCCCGCCAATGGTGAAAAGGAAAATAAACCCGACCGCAAAAAGCATCGGTGTTTCAAAGGTCATGGACCCGCCCCACATGGTGGCAATCCACGAAAAAATTTTGATCCCCGTTGGAACGGCAATCAACATGGTCGCCATCAGGAAGTAAGCGCGTGTATCCACCCCTAGACCGACAGTGTACATATGGTGCGCCCAGACGATAAAGCCAACAGCACCAATGGAAACCATCGCGTAAGCCATCCCGAGATACCCAAAGACAGGTTTTCTGGCGAAGGTGGAAACAATATGGCTGATAATACCGAATGCCGGTAAAATCATGATATAAACTTCCGGGTGACCAAAGAACCAGAAAAGGTGCTGCCATAAAATCGGATCACCGCCCCCTTCAGGGGAGAAAAAGGATGTCCCGAAGTTACGGTCTGTCAACAACATGGTCAAACCACCCGCCAGCACAGGCAAGGCTGTTACCAGCAGGAAAGCCGTTACCAGCATGGACCAAGCAAACAACGGCATTTTATGCAGCGTCATACCCGGTGCACGCATATTGATGATGGTGGTGATAAAGTTAATCGCCCCCAAAATGGAAGAAGCCCCTGCCAGATGCAGCGCTAGAATGGCATAATCCACTGCCGCACCGTCATGGAAGACATTGTTGCTTAAAGGAGGATAAAGCGTCCAGCCCGTACCTGCCCCACCACCGATGAAGACGGAAGCAAACAACAAGACGGTCGCAGCGATCAACAACCAGAAGCTGATGTTGTTCAACCGTGGAAAGGCCATATCCGGTGCCCCGATCATCAAGGGGACAAACCAGTTGCCAAAACCGCCAATCAAGGCAGGCATAACCACAAAGAAGATCATGATCAAGCCGTGCCCGGTCACCAGCACGTTATAAAAATGCAGGTCTTCGATAAACTGTAATCCGGGCTCAGCAAGTTCCATGCGGATCATCATGGACATGGTCCCGCCAATCAAGGCCATTGCCATGGCATAGACGATATAGAGAGTCCCAATGTCTTTATGGTTTGTGGAAAACGCCCAGCGTTTCCACCCTGAGGGTGCGTGATCACTCATACGACGTTTCCCCCTGTGATAGAGAATTTATGGATTTAGCAAGTTCGATATCTTTGTCTTTGATATCAAGGCTTGAAAACTCTTCCTTTGCTTCGACGAGCCAGGCAGCAAACTCCTGCTCGCTGACGGCCTTGACCATGATGGGCATAAACCCATGATTAACGCCGCAAAGTTCGGAACACTGGCCGTAATAGACGCCGGGTTCCGTAATTTTGACCCAGGTTTCATTCAAACGCCCGGGTACAGAATCAAGTTTGACCCCTAAAGATGGCACGGCCCAGGAATGGATCACGTCAGCCGAAGACATTAAAAGGCGAATATTCTTGCCTGCCGGTACGACAAGCGCATTATCGACCGTCAACAAACGCGGTTGTCCTTCTTCCAGGTCTTCCTTTTCAACGATATAGCTGTCGAACTCTATATCGCCTTGATCGGGATAGGAATAAGACCAGTACCATTGGTTTCCTGTGACCTTGATGGTCATGTCGGCTTCTTCGACATGGTCCAGAAAATAAAGAACCCTGAGCGATGGAATGGTAATAACTACCAAAATCAGGACAGGTACTGCCGTCCATGCAATTTCCAATAAAACATTGTGTGATGTTTTTGACGGTGTCGGATTTGCCTTGCGATTAAACTTAACCACAACATAAATCAACAAAGCCAACACAAATAATGAGATCAGACAAATGATCCACAGAAGTAAATTATGAAACTCATGCAATTTTTCAGCAGAAGGCGAAAAAGCCTTCTGAAAGCCCATTTGCCAGGGCTCAGCCATTTCAGCAAGTACCGGAGCGCTAGCCAAACAAAGTAGAGCGACCACCAATCCGAAAATTATTTTTTTATTTTTCATTCAACACTCCCCGTATTCCTTCTTCTAGAAATCGTATACGTGTGATGGAAAACACCGCTTAAAGCGGCAGATGAACATCCATAATGATGACAACAAACAAGCCCCCGAGATATTTCATGGAAGCAAAAAAGTTTGTCATTGCCGTTTTTTCATCCGGCGTTTTCAACAGGTCCAGATTACATTTAAGTAAATAAGCCCCCAGCAAAGCCGCACCTGTTCCATAAATATTGCCAAGCTCTCCTAAAAACCACGGAGACAGGCTGGATGCGACCAGCAAAATACTGTTGATCAGGATGTAACGAGATGTGGTGGCATTGCCCACCACGACCGGCAGCATAGGTACGCCTGCTGCCGCGTATTGGTCTTTCAACCGCATGGCCAATGCCCAGAAATGTGACGGCGTCCAGAAAAACAGGACAAGCGCCAGCAAAGTCGGCAAAAGCCATTGATCGGGATTAACGGCCGCAGCCCCGGCCAGCACAGCAAAGCTACCGGCAAGCCCCCCAATCACAATATTCATCCAGTTGCGGCGTTTGAGCCAGATTGTGTAAACAACCCCATAAAAAAACGCTCCCAGAAAGAGATGCGCCGCAACAACCGGATTAAAAACATAAGTCGCAATGGAACAACCAATCAAAAGAAGCGCCGCAGCGATCCATAAAACCAGTTGTGGACGACCAACTTTTCTTTGCGCAAAAGGACGTGATTGCGTCCGTGTCATCAGTCGGTCGATATCGCGATCATAAAAATGATTAAAGATACTGCTTGAAGCAGATCCCATCATCATTGCAAGAACCAGAAGTAACAGATGCCCCCAGTCAACCTGCCCTTGCTGAGCGGTTGCCAGATACCCTGTTACAGCGGTTAAGGCGATCATCATGCCAATACGTGGCTTGGCAAGCTGAATGTATCCTCCCATACCATACCCCTTATAAATAATAGGTTATACGGTTTATATTTTTTATAGTTGGATGATAACGTTAAATTAGAATAAGTCCAAAAGAATTTTCGACAAAAATATAAGGTTATTTATCGACAATAATTTTTCCACGCATTTTATTGTGTTCAATTCCACAATATTGCGTACACCCTATGGCATATACGCCAACCCCTATATTTTGCGCTGCAATATGATATATCTTGCCGGGTTGAAGCAAAATATCGACTGACTTGCCAAGAGCTTTTTTCTCCAGATGAAACGCATGCTGAATATCTGAGCTCGCTATATGGATAATATATTTTCTATTCTCTATCAGGTGTAATTCCTCGCCCCATGACCATTGCTTTGCGAGTATATACTGATCATAATCCTGAGGCTTTTGATTGGATATTTTTTGCTCAAATTCGGAGAGATCAGCAAGATCGGAAACACGCAAATCTTGCATTTTGCCACCCGCACTCAAACTTAAATTAACACCCAAAAACAATGCGATGGCAGCAATTCCAGACAAGGCTAAAAGATCAAACTTTTTCATAACTTCCCCCTGATTGCAGCATCCAACGCAATGTCATGATGACAAACAACACGCCACCAATAACCGCAATAAGCCCCCCAGCACCCATCAAGCCCATCGAAAGCACCTTATCAAGATTATCCAGACTTTGGGCTGCCCCTGCCGTTTTTCTAGGAACACCTTGGCTACCCGCTAGAAACATGCCACTGGCATGCATGATCTGCCCGAGGCCGTAAAGCCAATATTGTGCAGTGAACAATCGCCCTTCACGCACATCTGAGCGGATAAAAGGCAGAACAACGCGATGGTAAAAAATCATCAACGCAAGATTGATTCCGCCAATCACAGCATGGTAGTGGGCAGGCACTCTTGTATCCGTCCCATCCAGCATCAGGCCATAAACACCACCGAGGTTATAGGTAAACAAGGAAAGCCACAACGCAGCCTTTGTTGTGCCATCCAACCCCCTCCCGGCTTTGCTCAGCAAAAAAGTCAGCATCGATAGCGAAAGAACAGTTGAAGACAAAGGCAACCCAAAACGCAGCAATTCTGTATAAAAGTCACGCAAAGGCTGGCCCATAACATCCATAAATGCGTATAAAATGGGGGTTGGAAGCACAAAAGCTAACAGCAGACCAAAAACGGCCATACCATAAGGCAAAGCAAGAAGGTTCGTTTTACCACATGTTTTGACGACACTGACCCAAACAAGACCAAGTAGAGCGGTATTTACAAACTGTAAAACATGTCCGCCCCCCCAGAACAAATGTTCATTATAACTGGGTTCGGCCAAATCGTGCGGCAGCAACAAAGCTGCAAGGAGCATACAAACAACTGCAATTAAATAAATGAGGGCACATGCCTGCGTCCCCAGAACAGAGACATCCCCCTCAGCCTTCAGCGTCAATTGACGCAGGCAAACCAGCACCAGGCCAGACATCAAACAGCTCAACCCTATGTAATAGACAGGGTGGTTCATAACAGGGACATAATTATTAAGCTCCGCAGTTCCCAGATCAAAAAGTGCCGGAACAATCAAGCCAAGACAGCCGATTACCGCCAGACTGATAGCAGGCAGCGTGAAGGCAGAGGAAACTCCCTCTGCCATCTTGCGGGCAAAGACCATAGACATAACGGTTCCCATGCTTGCCAAAAACCAGACAACAAAAGAAAAAACCACATGGGTTACCAGCCCTTTATGGAAAAAACTTTTCCATGGCCAAGGCAAAAAATCCTGAATAACCGGTGTGCGGGAAAACACAAGCAACAGGGCAAAAACACCGGCAATTGCCAGTGCCCCTACCCCAAGCAGACTCCAGGCCCGTGTTTCCTGTCGCACTGTCATGCGCCAGTTCCCGTATAAATATGAAAGGCCATGACATACACCACAATGCCCGAGGCACAGACAAATGCCCAGATAGAAAAGGTATAACGTGAAATGGCCTTATGACGGCTAAAGTCTTTTTCCACCAACGCCCGCCAGACAGACAAAATAATCAGGACAAGCGCCACCGCTGCCATGAAAATATGTGCAAACAACAGTGCGAAATAGATGACCCGCACCCCGCCTTCCCCTTTGAAAGGAACATGTCCGATTATGGCGTGATAATAGAGGTAGGAAACAAGAAAGGCAGCCGAAACCCCAAGTGCCGAAATCATCAATCTGCGATGTAACAGCTTATGGCCGGATTTTATAGCAAGGTATGCCAGAATGATCAGAATGAGAGAAATAGCGTTTGTCGCCGCCTGAAAGTGCGGCAGGATATCCAGAATTTCCATTATTTTTTCACTGTTGTCCGTAATTCGAAATTAAGCCATGTAAAAACACTAAAGACCAGCAAGCCACCGGCCTGATGCAGCGTGGCAAGGCTGATCTGGACCACGCTCAGAAGCGTTGCGATGCCCAGACAGACCTGTATCAAAACAACCGCTAGCGACAACCTAACCAATGGAATATGACGATATGACCACCCTATCCAGCAAATCAGGAAAAAAGTTGTGAGCGCAAGCAGACGGTGTTGGAACTGTACTGTTGTAATGTTTTCAAAAAAATTCAGGTACCATGGTTGCTGCATAAACAAACCTGAAGGCACCAAATCCCCATCCATCAGAGGAAAGGTATTATAGGTTAAGCCGGCATCCAGCCCGGCAACCAGTGCACCGGCCAGTATCGTTACAAAGCTGATAATCCAAATTCCCAAGGCCTTGGGTGCCAGCCCTTCTATCTGTAGTATCCGCCCGTTTCTGCGATAGAAATGCAGGCCCGTCCAGATCAGTGCACCATACAGGATAAAAGCAAAGCCGAGATGAGCCATCAAACGATATTGGCTGACCTCGGGGTGATCCACCAATCCGCTTTTCACCATAAACCAGCCAAGGCCACCTTGCGCACCGCCAAGAACGAACAGTCCCAATAAAGGCAAAACCATATGACTGCGAATATAGCCGCGCACAATGAAGACAAGCAGCGGTATGCCAAATGCCAGCCCAATCAAACGTCCCCATAGGCGATGGAAGAATTCCAGCCAGAAAATATTTTGGAATTCCTCCAGCGTCATCCCGAAGTTAACTTTATGATATTGCGGGGATTGCTTATAGAGATCGAATGCGTTTTGCCATTCTTCTATAGATAACGGCGGCAACCACCCGCTAACCGGTCGCCAGTTCACCATGGAAAGGCCTGATTCCGTCAAACGGGTCAACCCACCCAGCACGACCATGATAAAAACCATTGCTGCAACACAAAACAGCCATAGTCCAACACGCCGTTCGCGTGCCTTCCAGTTTAAATCCTGCATGAAACTCTTTTATTCTTCTGCCGGAACCAGATCACGGTATGCGTGCCAGCTGGCATATCCCAGCACCGGCATTGCGACCACCAAACCGATAAAAAAGGTCCAGAGGGAAAACCATGTGATAATCCCGATGGTAAAGGCCCAGCTCCACATCACATGGCTGTTCTTCATAACCGTTTTGACGCTGTAAGCCATGGAAGCAATTGCTCCCTTATCACGATCCAGTATCATGGGAACAGAAACAGCCGTCAGCAGAAAGACGACCGCCGCAAAAATTAACCCGATCGTAGAACCAACAGTAAGGAATAAAATACCATTCGGATGAGCAAAGACATCAACACTGAAACTTTCCAGCGACAAAGATGCATTGCCCATAATCAAGGCATAGAGCACAACGGAAACCTGTGTCCAGATCAGCATACAGAGCAATAAGACAAATGCCAAAATCCCCAGTCGACGCGGACTTTGACGCCAGGCACCACAGGTACTGGCAAAGCTTGGCGTTTCCCCTCTTTCAAGTTGGCGAGAAACTTCATAAAGTCCCAAAGCCAACCACGGAGCAAAAAGAATAAAACTTCCGGAAAAAGGTAAAATGAAATAAGAAAGGCCTACAGAATGTAAGCCCCAAAACATGGCATAACCTGCCAAAACAAAAATTGCACCATAGGTGCTTCCGACACCAGGCGCTCTTTTAAAATCCATCCAGCCTTTTTTTAGCCATGAAGCAGGTGCTTCCAGATGGACTTTGTTTGCTTCATCTACTTGAAACACATTACGTGCAGTTGTTGCAGACATTTAGGCCCCCTATTATAGCCAACACGCTCTTTTTGAGCTAATTTTAGAATGATAATAACATAAAACCCTACTAACGAACTAAAGCTTTTTACAAATTTGTCATACCACTTTGATAAAATGTACGTTTAAACATATCTTAAACGCAACATTGCTCTAGATATTGGGATGGGAAAAAGGAATTCAAGATGACAGATAACAGGGAAATGGAAGAAAAATTAGCCATCCTGAAAGCCAGATTCAGGGCACGGCTCACAGACAACCTTAAAGAGGTGCAAAAGCTGAGTAAAATAGATGGCTTTGAAAAATTGATTGAAATCAGCCACAAACTGGCAGGTACAGCAGGCACCTATGGCTACGCAGAATTAAGCGCACAAATGCGCCTTCTTGAACAAGATCTTCTTCAGTTTAAAAAAGAGGGAACGAAAGCAGGGCCGTTAGACATATATTGTCAACGTGCGCAAAATACCTTGCAAAAGGCATTAGATGAAAACTGACAGCTCAGGCCTTTTCCCAAAGCTCTAGAACCTGCTCAGACAAACTCATGGCATCAAAAGGCTTTGCAATTACGCCAATTGCCCCTAATTTCAAAAAAGCTTTAATGTCGCTATCCATCAGCTTTGCCGTTAAAAAAGCAATAGGAATATCACGACAGGCTTCTTTCTTGCGAATTTCCTTCAACGTTGTAGGTCCATCCATTTCCGGCATCATCGCATCCAGCAGCACAAGGTCCGGCGAATAACTTTCAATCATTTCGAGGGCAACTTTGCCGTTTTCCACGGCCTTCACCTCAAAACCACCGACATTTTCCAGAACCAACGTTGCGATATCACGGATATCGGGCTCATCTTCTACGTATAAAATCTTCTTAAGTGTTTTATCCATTTTCTCTTTGCCCTCAAACGCTAGAACCGCAATCCGGTTCCGACCTCAGTGGAATCAAGCCAGTTCAAAAAACGCCCGACATCGTCACCTTTATAAATACTACCGTGCTGGGGACACATCATTTCAATATCAAGCTTTCGAATACGTTTCAGCCACATATCCTTTGCATATTCAGATGGCATCCATCTTTGATGAAAGGTTTTAATCTGAGGGATATGCGCTTCAAAGTCTTCAACAAACAAAGGGTCGTCCGGGTTGTTCAGCCCCCCGCCGATATCCCCGCTGAACAGAATTTTACTGATCGGGTCATAAACGCTGAAATTTCCTGAAGAATGCATGTAATGGGCTGGTACGAGTTCCAGTTCCAGACCATCAAACCTAATCGTTTTACCTTCATCAGGAATTGGGTCATAGACAATTTTCTGACAACCGAAATGGCGCAAAAAACCTTCCCATAACCATGGTGCATGCAATGTGGCTGCTGGAAGAGTTTTATCCCACAAGCCCAAGGAAGAAATAATGTCCGGGTCCTGATGGGATGCAAAAAGATGTGTGATCTGATCTACTGGCAAATAATGAACAACCGAAGCCAGCATTGAAGAAAACAGCTCGATCCCTCCCGGGTCAAGCAGAATGGCTTCGTGGTTTGTTTTAATGAGATACTGGTTTGTATCAATAATGTTGTCCGGTTTTTCGGGGTCACGGCCAAAAACAACCCATTCATGTGACTGGCCTTCATACAATTTATATGTCTGCATTGGAGTTACCCTCAAACTTTCCTTATCATCGGGAATTTAAAACACGTCGACATTCTTTGACAATGCCCCTTATATTTTTAGCAGCTTTTTCAAACTTTCCGACAATGGCCTCAAAATTTGCCCGGTAAATATTGGATACTGTTGCGGCCTCCAGTCTTGATGTTGAAGTTACAACATTTGCTGCCAACATACGCGTTTCGATTTCCTCCAAAAGTTCGTTGAGGCGCCTTGTATTACGCCTCAAAACATTTTGAAACTTTTCCAGATCATATTGAGCTTGAGAACAGGCATTTTCAAAACTGCCCTGATAAGGCGCCTTTTCAGACTTGCCTCTGGCTTTTTCCAAATGCCTGACCGCTTCACTTCCACGCAACGCCGTTAATGATGAGCGTGAAATCAGCAAGGCTTCGCGGTTGATATCTTCAACCAGACAGATTGTATCGTTAGCAAGTTCCACCATATAGTCCGTTATCGGCTTGAAGGTACGAACATTTTCACCTGCTCTGGCGACAAGGGCTTTTGCATTCATGGCTTCCAAAGAGATGTTTTTCGCCTCTTTCAAAACCGCGCTCAGTCGTGCCGACACAGCTACAGCTGTAATAAAAAAGGTCGTGCTGTATTCGAAGTTCCTGACCATAAATACCTTAATACACCTATAGGAATTAATGAAAACCACTTGCGCAACGATAACTGCGAGGAATTTAAACATGATCATACATAGTTCACAACAAATATGATAAAAAACAATGCATAAGATCGTAATAATCATTGAAGTCAAAGGCCCTATCGGGCAGATTTACAAGTAAGTTTTTTTGCCTGTTTGGTCAGATAATGAGGAAGGCCACGCGTCATGGATGAGTTAATGACTCTTCTGTTCAGCGATAGTGAAGCCCAAAGAGAACACCTGCTTTGCGAGCTTGAAGATGCAAGGATCTCTCTCAAAACAGTTGACGGTTTTGATGAGATCGACAGGCAGTTAAAAGCAAACAAACACAATATTTCAACAATCGTTTGCCAAATTCCGCAGGATGTCACAGTTTTTGAGAGACAACTGCGCAAGCTCAAGAAAAGGGAGTATGCAAAGTACATCCCCATTATCGGCATTTTACCAGAAAATATGGAAAAACCTGCGATTTCAGCGCAACTTTTTTTCCACATTCTCCCCTCACCCTTACATGATAAAATGCTCTCCCATACCATTGAGGCAGGTAAAACAGATTATAAAAGATACCTTGCCCTGCTAAACGAAGTACAATCACGTACATCAGCAATCGGCCTGATCACTTCCGGGACGTTTAGGCTACAGGATTTAAAGCAGGCCGAAGCTATAACAACCATGCTATCCCTCGCCTGTCCGGACCCGGCTGCTGTGGCTTTGGGGTTGTCTGAATTGCTCGTCAATGCAATTGAACATGGCAATCTTGACATTTCCTATCATGAAAAATCAAGACTGCTTGAACAAGGTAGTTGGGATCAGGAAATTCACACACGCATGGCCATGGAAGAATATAAACACCGCTATGTTGATGTTGAATTCAAGCGGGACAAACGTTCAATTGAAATAACCATTACGGACCAAGGCAAAGGGTTTGACTGGAGAAAATTCATCAAAACCGACCCTGCCCAACAACTTGGTGCCAAACATGGCCGCGGCATTGCCATTGCCGTGGCTATGGGGTTCAACGATTTATATTACAATGACAAAGGCAATCAGGTACGTGCTGTCATTCACTTGCAGGACGAATAAAGTTAACCGTTGTTAAATCATCCGGAATGGGCGGTACAGCCGACTTCAGGAATTCCACAAGAAGTGAAGGCTGAATTTGATCAAAGCCATCCACCGCATATTTTTTAACCCGGTTTAAAAGCCCTTCTTCTTCCCACATATTGCCTTCGTGATCCGGTGATTCGATCAACGCATCCGAATACACAAAGACAAAGCTGTTTGCCGGAAAATCAATCACGGTATTTTCATATTCGTAACCATTCAGAATGCCGACAGGCAAACCTGCCGTATCGATAAACTGAATCCCTCTTACATCTCCCTGCACACCAACCACAACAGGAGGGGCAGCAGCAGAGGCATAAGTTAAAGTATTTTCCTTCTGGTCAATAACAGCCCAGAACAGAGTTGCAAATTGCTCTACAGCCAAAACTTTTGAAAGATGGGCATTCACAGCCATCACACAGACCTTGGGGTCCCCCCAGTCCAGATCGCTTTCATTCAAAAGTGTGTGCAAGCGGAATGTATTCAGCGCAGATGCGACACCGTGCCCTGAAAAATCAATGATAAAAAAACCCAAACGGTTTTCATCAATTTTTTGCAACCCCCAAAGGTCGCCTCCAAGTTCCGATGACGCCCGCCAGTGATTTTGAATCGTCAACCCAAGGCTGTCTTCGGCAGTTTCTATGGTTTCCCGGCTGGGTAAGAGACTTTCCTGAATAACGCGTGCGGCATTCAGCTCTTGCTCCATGCGGGCCTGATACGCTTTTTCCTTGCGCTGTAACACAAGGTTTTGAAGTTGCAGCTTAACGCGTGCCACCAGTTCGTAAACATTGATTGGCTTTGAAATCAGGTCATTTGCGCCAACCGCAAAAACTTCCGCTCGTTCCTGCGTTGCTTCCATACCTGTCTGAATGAGAATAGGAAGAGAACAAAACTGTTCATCCTGTCTGATCTGCCGACAGACTTCAAAGCCGTCTGTTCCTGGCATGACGATATCCAGTATAAGCAGGTCCGGATTTAACTGTGGAAGCATTTCAAGGGCGGCATCCCCGTCTTCTGCCAAATGAAGGTTTGTAAAACCCGCTTTCATCAGACAGGTCTGGATCAATGTCCGAAGAACGGCCACATCATCGACAATCAGAATCCTGCAATCCGATATCTCTGAAAATTTTACGGCGTCTTCCATCGGGGCTCCATCCACTTGTCATTTTGCAATGATCATTTATTTTTATCAACAGCCAAGCTTTTAAGCAAGGTCTTGAAATGTAATCCATAAAGAGAAAAAGATCAAAGTTTGCAACTCTTTGCTCAGGTATTGAGAAACAGGCCCTAGGACTTACATCTCTCGATAAGAGCATGGCCGATCTTTTTCAAATCACACTGTTTATGAATGGCTCCTTTCTCAAAAGCGACTTTCGGCATACCATAAACAACGCATGAACGTTCATCCTGCCCAAGATTATAGGAACCTGCGTTTTTCAATTTCAACATATTTTCTGCCCCATCTTTCCCCATACCACTCAACATTACGGCAATGGTATGCGAAGGATCAATATGACAGGCAGATTCAAAAAGTACGTCAACTGAAGGCGTATGTCCATTAACCGGATTACCATCCATCACACGGCACATGAGTTCACCATTGCCTTGAGCGAGGCTGAGGTGTCGGCCTCCCGGCGCAATATAAACATGACCTCTTTGTGTAACCATCCTGTCTTGTGCTTCTTCAATCCTCAATCTACTCAGTGAGTTCAAACGATTGGCAAAGGTAGAGGTAAACTGTTTCGGCATATGCTGTACAACAAAAATCGGGGGCATATCGTCCGGCAAATCAATGAGTATGGTTCTCAGCGCTTCAACTCCCCCTGTGGAAGCACCGATCACAATCATTTTCACATCACTCTTGCCAATTTGAGCCAACGCAGATGGAACAGATTGCTTCGGAAAGGGCTCTTCCAAAGGTTTGACATGGGCGACAGCAGCAGCCTTCACTTTAAGGATAATTTCCTGAGAAATGGTTTCAAGGCTGTTTTGAACATCTTCCTGTGGCTTGCCAACAAAATCAACCGCCCCGATTTCCAAGGCTTCCAATGTTATGTTCGCCCCGTTTTGCGTTAAATTTGAAACCATAACAACCGGCATGGGACGCAGCGTCATAATCTTGCGCAAAAAGTCTATACCGTTCATTCTGGGCATCTCGATGTCCAGTGTCAGAACATCAGGATTTAGGCGTTTGATCATTTCACGAGCCTTGAACGGGTCAGGTGCCGTACCGACCACTTCAATCGCCGGATCGCTCGATAAAATTGCGCTCAACATCTGACGGATCAACGCACTGTCATCCACAATTAAAACTCTAACGGCTTGCGTCATTTAAATCCAATTCCCCGCACCTAGAACAATTCGACAGAGCCTGCAATATCGCTGCCTTCAATTTTGTTTTTAAAGACTTTTTCCTGTGCAATAACGATATCGTTGTCCTGTTTCTCAAGTAATTTCATTTTGACTTTTCCCGTTGCCGGGAAATAAATAATTCTTCGGCCTTTATCCCCTCCAAGGTGTTGGGCGGACACGGCCATATGTTCCACTCTCAGATAGGTCTCAACAAAATCTATATTTTTGGATCCAATCAAAGAAGATGAGCGGATCACATTTGCCCCACCAAATATTTTAATTTCAAGACGGTTGCGTGCCCCCCCGAGGCGCAGGATATCGTTAATCAATACCTCCATGGCATAGTTCCCATAACGCATGGAAGCACTTACCCCGCCCCAATCACCGGAATCACTTTCCGGTAACATAAAATGGTTGATCCCCCCCAAGCCAAGTTCTGCATCCCGTATGCAGGCAGAAACACAGGACCCAAGAGTTGTTACAATCATTTCTTCCTTATTGTTGGTTACATAATGCGTCCCCGGCGAAACCTTCACCGCAAAATGCTTAAAATTCGGATCCCAATAGCGCCGGGGCATATCCTGTTCAAAGGTTTCGTTCAGCGTACGAAGAGAATGATCAACCACTTGTTCCTCCCTATCGTGCCCGCTGATAGATTGTGCGACCATGCAGTTTCAAACGGCCTTCCGTATCCAGAATGGTTTCGGAATGACCAACATAAAGCCACCCTTCGGGCTTTAACAAATCTACGAATTTTTGCGTTATTGTGTTCTTGGTCGGGTTATCAAAATAGATCATGACATTGCGGCAGAAAATAACATCAAAAGGCCCTTTCATCGGCCAATCATCTATCAAATTCAATTGCTTGAAAGAAATATAACGCCGCAAATGGTCTGAAATATGCGCACTTTCTCCCTTATTTTCCAAACCGGAAAAATGGGATCGATATTCATTTGCCACATTCTCTACCGAAAACTTTGGATAATTCCCATTGCGCCCAAATGAAAGCATGTTGGTATCAAGATCAGTTGCAAGGATTTTCGCATCGACATCTTGCAGAGCAAATTTTTTCAGAACCTTATCCAAAACCATCGCAATGCTGTAAGGTTCCTCCCCCGACGAACACCCTGCCGACCATATCCGCAATTTTTTCTGCCGGGCACCTTTGATGTCTTCAAACGCTTTTGGCAAAACTACATGTTCCAAATGTTCGAAATGATGGCTTTCCCGAAAAAACTTGGTCAAATTTGTTGTTATGGCATTGATTAAAAAGGAGATTTCTTCATCTCCTTTTGCCCCGCCCAGATAATGAAGATAGTCAGCAAACGAGCCTATTCTTAACTTGCGTAACCTTCGTGCCAAACGGCTATAGACCATATTTTTTTTATGATCTTTAAGGATGATTCCGCTTCTCTGATACACCAGACTGGACAATGTTTTAAAATCATCATAGGAAAAAGGAAATTCGCGTTCCTCCTCATTAGGGTTGACGAGGTCAAGCAAACCAACATCCTCCTTGTCAGTTACTTTAACACCTTTGTCTTCGTTCTTCCGGATCAAAACTCTTCCCAATCAGCATCGAAGCCATCGTTTTCAACTTTCAATTCCTGCTGTTTTACATTGTTTTTGAAGGAGGATGTTGCAGAAGATATACTAGAAGGTGCCTCTCTCCCTGCCTGTTGTGCAGGTTGCAAATGCAAACCCGGGGTACTTTCTTCACCGAGATGAAAGAAAGACATCATATGCATCATTTTTTCTGACTGTTCTTCAAGGGCGCGAGCACTGGCTGAACTTTCCTCGACAAGGGCCGCATTTTGTTGCGTCATTTCATCCATTTGCGTTACAGCCGCATTGATTTCGCCAACACCTGCTGCCTGTTGCTGACTGGCAGCAGCAATTTCCGAAACGATATCTGCCACACGCTTGATGGATTCAACAATATTGGCAAGGGAGCCACCGGTTTCGTCAACCAGCGTCACCCCGTCACGAACCTGATGATTACTATCTGTAATCAAACCTTTGATATCTTTGGCCGCATCGCTGCTACGCTGGGCCAAAGTACGAACTTCAGAAGCAACCACGGCAAACCCCTTGCCTGCATCCCCGGCACGTGCAGCTTCAACGGCCGCATTCAAAGCCAAGAGATTGGTCTGGAACGCAATTTCATCAATGACCCCAATGATATCGGAAACCTTTTGCGAAGACTCTTCAATGGAAGACATGGCTTCGACAGCTTTTTTCACCACATTGCCACCTTCTTCTGCGGCATCTCTGGCCCGAATTGCCAAGAGGTTGGCTTGTTGTGCATTTTCAGCATTTTGTTTAACCGTGGTGGCCATTTCCTCCATGGAAGCTGCCGTTTCTTCAAGGCTGGAAGCCTGTGTTTCCGTCCGTTGTGAAAGATCAATGGACCCTGAAGAAATTTCCTTGGCTGCATTGGTAATTTCATTGGACGCCACGATAATATCCGTGACAATCCCTTTGATGCGGGCCGAAGCCTGATTGGCATCCTGCTTCAGGGTTTCATATGTCCCTGCGTAATCCTTCGTGATCGTGAACTCCAGATCACCTTTGGCGAGACAGGATAAAGATTCCGCCAATTCCTCAAACACATCGCTCATTGTAAACTTCAATGCATTGATGCTTTGGGCAAGAGAGGCCATAAAGCCTTCTTTATCATCAAGGGAAATACTCTTGGTGAAGTCCCCTTCAACAACAGCTCTCACAACATTATCAACCTCTTCCTGAACGAGGAGTTCATGGGAGATATCTTTCCATTCCACAACGCTTCCCAGACGGTTTCTATCCGCATCCAATACCGGTGCAGCTGTCAGGGTGAAGGTGCGTGAGCCCATACACATCCGGGTCGTATAGCTTTGCTCCATTTTAGAGAGCATGTCTGCCTGATGTGCCGGGTTTTTATGGTAAACATCAATAGATTGGCCCAACACATTATTACAATCAAACTCAGGCAAACTTTGACGGATATCAGCTTCCGCCGTTTTAAACATCTGTTGGGCAGCAGCATTCATGTAAACAATGTTTCGATCTGAATCGGCAACCATCACACAGGTTGTTGCATTATCCAAAGCTGTGCGAATACGGTAATTTTCGATAGCTATTTTTTTCTTCTTTTCCTCGCGCCTCAAACTTTCGGTGATATCGGCCCATTCAACCACACTTCCCAAGCGGTTACCGTTTTCCCCAATAACCGGGGCAGCTGTCAGGTTAAAGGTTCGCCCGCCCAGTTCAATGCGGGCTTTATGAACATCATGCAGACGTTCCAGTATTGCAGCCTGATGCGAAGGATCTTTATGGTAGATATCAATGGACTGACCCACAACATTATCCGCGTCAAAATCCGGCAAAGCCTTTTTGATATCGTCTTCGGCAAAGCGCAACATTTCCTGAATGGCAGGGTTCATATAAACAATGTTTCGCTCGGCATCGGCCAACATAATACAGGTCGTTGTATTATCCAGCCCGGCACGAATGCGGGCATTTTCAACATTAAGCCTGTAAATATGCTGTAAGGAACGTGCCATTTCGCCAAGTTCATCCCCACGTTCCTGCATAACGATCTGTCGGTTACGACCAGCGGCCAAATCTCCGATCAGATCTGTCAACTGTCTGATCGGGCCTGCAATGCCACGACCAATAGCAATGCCAATGAAAATGACAACAATCACAACGATGACAAGGGTTCTCAGCAATGTGTTACGAATTTCATCAATAATCCCCATAACCTCATGGGTATTTTGAATCATCACAAGTGCGAATTTTGCATTTTTAAAGCTGAATGGCGCGTAGCCAACAATTTGTTTTTCCGCTTTATTCTTGCCAATACTCGCCAGATCAAGTGTCATAACACCGGCTCTTCCGGCAAGGGCCTCACTCACATAAGTCCCGGCCACTTTCCTTTTCAGAATTGTCGGTTCATCCGTAAGAGGGGACTGGTTGCGCGCCAGACCATCAGCCCCAACCAGAACAGCCTCACCGCTTTCTCCCAATCCCGAACGATTGCCTACGACCTGATTGATCCGGTCTATCGGCATTTGAAAAATCAATGCGCCACGAGTAATGCCATCAACAACAATCGGTTGGCCGATAAAACTGGCCGGGGCATCTGCACTGGGTTTGTAAGATTTAAAATCGTAAAAAACCTGTTCTCCAGCCTGCAAGTTGACGGTTTCTCGAAAGGTCTTGCCCAGGTCCGTATCTTTCCATTCTCCATTGCGCAAATTGGTGGCAAAGTCCTCTTCCTTGAAAACCGAATAAACAAGGTTGCCATCAAGATCGACAAGGAAAATATCGTAATACCCCCTTTCCCTTAAAAAGGTGCGAAACCATGGATGATACTCTTTATGGACCTGACTATAGAGGCTGCCATCACCGGTGGGATGATCCATTTTATCCTTTTCACCAATGGGATAAGGGTTTTCCTTGATATAAAGGCGCTTAAGGTCCTGTGTCGGGTTTTCGTTGTGCAGGTTCCAGGCCTGACTGAAGGAACGCAAAGCGTTTTTCGTCATCGGCGATGCGGCAACCACTCTCAGGTCACTTTCAATCCCTTCAAGATATGTTTTAAGCTGTTCGCGGCGCTGTTCTGTCAACTGCTGAAAATTTTGTTCAATATTCTTTTTCTGAACAGCTTTAAATTCAAGCTGGGCTAAAAACACGATCACAAGGGCACTAAGCGTTGCCATAGCAGCAATTAAAAGCGGAATTTTTCGCGACAACTGCCAAAAAGATTTTTTCGGGTTTATAGTATTATTCATGTTATTTATCCCCTATGGCTGATTCACCCAGCACAATACCCGTTTCAATCGCCTGCGGTTTAAAAAGCAGTTCCACATCCAGCAAAGCAACCATACGTTCCTTAACCGTCACCAATCCACTGAGATATTCATCGTCAATATGCCTGTCCATTCTGGGAACATCCTGAATTTCCTGATTTGAAACACTTACAATATCGGACACGGTATCAACCAACATACCGACCATACGTTTTTCCACCTGAACAATGATAACAACGTGCATCTTGGTGGTTTCGGTCAACCCCATGCCAAAACGGCAACGCAAATCGAAAATAGGTACGATCACGCCCCTCAGGTTCAAAACACCGCGCATAAATTCCGGTGTGTTCGGTAAATTTGTTGTTTCTGTCCAAGCTTTTATTTCACGCACAGCCATTATATCAACGCCATATTCTTCCGGACCGATGGTAAAGGTAATAAACTGGCTGGCATCCTGTACTGCCTCATCCAGTTCCGTACCCTCTGTAAAACCGGGTACAAGATTGTTATCTCTCGATATCATACCTTTACTCTCCACTCAAAAGTGCTTGTTGGGTAAGACTAGCATGCTTGCGCCGCTTACCATATCCATGTTCCATTTCAGCCAAACCGTCTACATCCAATATAAGAGAGACCTTGCCATTGCCCATAATCGTTGCCGCAGCAATCCCCGCAACGGGGTCATAATTATCTTCCAAAGACTTGATCACCACCTGTTGTTGCCCCAGCAGTTCGTCCACCATGATGCCCACATTGCCGAACCGCTCCGTCTCGACAATAACAACAAGAGCTTCACAAGGATCAGTCAAAGCCCCCTTGATGTTAAACAGGCGATACAAATTAACAACCCGGATGTATTCCCCTCGTACAGCAATCAACGTTGCCCCACCCGCCAGCGGCTTGATTTCCTCTTTAACCGGATGGATGCTTTCGACAATAGCGGTTAAGGGAACGATATATTTTTGCCCGCCACATTTCACAATCATGCCATCCAAAACGGCCAATGTCAGAGGCAAGGATAAAACAAAACGCGTCCCCTCCCCCGGCGTTGAAAAAACGGAAATACGCCCACCGAGGTTTACGATATTGCGTCGAACCACATCCATACCAACCCCACGTCCTGAGACATCGCTAACCTGTTCAGCCGTCGAAAACCCGGGAGCAAAGATCAGATTATCGATTTCGTCATCTTCCAGACTGTGATTATTGTCAATAATTCCCTTCTCAATCGCTTTGGCAAGCACCCGCTCTCGATTAATCCCACGGCCATCATCATGGACTTCAATCTGGATACGTCCGCTTCGATGTGCCGCAGTAAGGTGAATACGTGCCCGTTCCGGTTTAGCGCTTTCAAGACGTTCTGCCTGTGTCTCAATGCCATGATCGACCGAATTGCGGATCATGTGGGTAAGCGGGTCCATCAACTGCTCGATAACGGTTTTATCGACCTCCGTCATTTCCCCTGAAGTAATGAGGTCAATTTTTTTATTCAGCTTGGCAGAAAGCTCTCGTACCAGACGCGGGATACGTGAAAAAACAGATTTAACAGGCTGCATACGGATCGCCATAACGCTTTCCTGAAGCTCTCGCGTATGTGCACTTAAATCCTCAAATCCTTGAGACATCACATGCCCCGCATTACCGGGCAGCTCTTCTGCTTGTTGTTTCAGCATTGCCTGTGTAATCACCAATTCACCGACCATGTTGACCAGTTTATCGACACGTTCCAGATCCACACGAATGGATGAAACCTTTGCAATGCTAACGCCGTTCTCCGCCTTTGCTTTGTTCTGTGCATCACTCTTGGCTGTATCCTGAGAAACCTGGGTAAGGTCGCGTTTTTCCGGTTCTTCACGTTCCGAAACTGCTGTCTGCTCTTTTTTTAAAGAAACAGGAACTTCATCTACCTGTTGATCTTGCTGTACACTTTCGCGGGAAGGCGGAGCATTCGGCTCTTCAATTTTTTCGATTTCAAGTTCACAGTCATCTATGACAAATTCGAAAACTTCATAGATATCCTCAATCGGCCGTTCTGTACGTAATTCAAAAAACCAGCTTAAATAGGCTTCGTCGGAAACAACCTCAGACAAATCCGGCAAGCGTGACAGATCAGCCCGAGCCTCGCATTTTCCCAATGTTTTCAGTTCGCGTGCCAACAACAGGGGTTCATTGGCAAATTGTAGCAAGTGGGGTTCTGGGACAAATTTGATTTTATAGAGCGGCAGTTTTTCATCACTTGCACTCAAAGCCTCGAAACGTTGTTTTTCCAGTTCAGCCTCATCAATAAATAACCCCCATCCCTGACCATCTGCATCAATTTGCAAGTCTGCCGAACCGGTTTCTAATTCTGTAACGTCATTCTCAAGAAAAAGCCCCCAGCCTTGCTCTTCCTCTTCCTGGGGTGTTTTATTGTAGTCACCAAAACGCGATGACAAAGATATTTTCTGGTCAGCCGATGTAGCCTCTTTTCCAAAAGTTTCCAGCTGGGCAGCCACATTTTTCCAGATTGAAGGATCAACTTTTTCACTATTCTGTGCCATCAGCACCAGATCTGCCAACACATCGTTCGCTGAAATCAGGCAATCAACCAATTCCTGCGTTGGTTGAATTTTACCTTCACGCAATTTATCCAGTGTTGTTTCAAGGATATGGGAAAAATTGACCAAGTCAGTAAAGTTGAAAGCACCGGCACCGCCTTTAATGGAATGCACGGAACGGAAAATGGCATGCAGCACATCAACGTTTACATTTTCAAGATTGGCCTGAAGGACGCCAAGATGCTCTTCAGCCGCAGCCAATAAGTCCTGACATTCTTCAAAATACGTGGCCTGAAATTGCCTGAGATCAAAATCTTGCGGCACGAACGTCTACCTTTCGCAATTTTTAAGGACAGACTTTCGCAACAACTTGCAATAACTTGTCAGGACTAAAAGGCTTTACAATCCACCCTGTCGCACCGGCTTGGCGCCCTTCATTCTTTTTACTGCTGTCCGATTCAGTGGTCAGTACCAAAATCGGGGTTGTTTTATGAACAGCATTGGCGCGCAGTTGCTTGATAAGTGCAATACCGTCCATTCGCGGCATATTGACATCTGTAATGATCAAATCAACCCTGTCGTTACCCAGTTTATTAAGGGCATCTTCACCGTCTCCGGCTTCGATAACTTCATGTCCTGCATTGCGTAGTGTGAAACCGACCATATCGCGCATGGTTTTGGAATCATCAACAGCTAAAACACGCAAACCCATTAAATTTCACTCCAGTTTTTATAATATTCCAATAAACCAAGATCTCGCATACCACGTTCAAAAGCCGAACTCGCCTCCGCAAGAGAAAAACGACCGCCTTTTTTTTCAACGGCGCCCGCGCAGGCCAGAATGATCTGAATACAGGGCGTTGAAATTCTATCAACTGATTCTGCATTCAGAATGATATTTTTTGCAAGGGCCAGACTTTCACGAAGTGTATTTAACAATTCCTCTGCAACAGCCATATCCAAAATCGCGACAAGTGCTATTGTCGCGTTATCATTATTAGTCGTGATTATAAAATTATCACTCATTTACACGACTCCTTCCACCAGAACGTCCTGTGGCTACACGTATTTTCCATGACTTATTGAAGCGCCTTAATAAAAAGGCGAATACACTATGCTAACAGTCCTCACAGAAAATGAAAATACTTTCTAAAGGTGTCACAAAGACTTGCGAAAATATGATATTCAATTTTCGAACGAAACCAAAGAGAGGAAAAATGTTTTTAAAACATTCATATGTTTAAAAGCAATATGCAGCCTTTGAAGGCCGAACCTAGGGCTTTTCCGGCAAGCCTTTCAACCATTTTTCTGTAAGGCTTCCATCCTGAGGATCAGAACTGTTAATCATTTTTTCCAGACGCTCAAAATAAAGGCGGCAAACTGTAAAGTCCTTTGTTCCCAGTCCATTACGATGCTGAAGAAAACCTTCAAGCTTCTTGCACAGCTCGCTTAGCAAAGGCATTTGGAATGTCGCCCCCATACCTTTCAGGCTGTGAATTTCACGATAAAATTCCCCGTAAACCTCTTCATCAACGTCTCCTCCTTCCTTTTCAAGCAACTGAAGCAGGGCATTGAGCCGAGCAGATTTTTCCTGTGCCGTCTGAAGAAATTTTTCATTCATTTGCGCCAGAATTTCTGCCATATCTGGAATATTATTCATGGAAACACCGATAAAGAACGCTTAATTATTTATATTTAATAAAAACAAGCTTAACACGTCTTGCAGGCAAGGCCTATTAAAGTTCAACAATGCCGTTTTCAATGGCATATTTGACAAGCCCTGCGGATGTTTTGACATCAAGTTTGCGTTTGATATTTCGGCGATGCGTCTCAACCGTGCGCACACTTATGTCCAATTCACGTGCAACATGTTTATTGCTGTTTCCTTCAGCCAACAACTGTAAAATTGTTTTTTCCCGATCGGTCAAAGGGACTTCCCTAACCGTACTTTGATTGACCAGAATATCTGTCACGCCAGAACTGTAATAGGTTTTCCCCTCATATACAGCCTTGATTGCGACAGCCATCTCGCTGGAAGAAACGTCTTTGAGAATATAGCCTTTTGCGCCTGCCTTTAAAACGCGGGTGATATATTCACGACTGTCATGCATTGTCAGCATCAAAAGTTTGATATCCGGCATTTCATTTTGAAAACGTTCTGCCGCTTCCAAACCGTTCATCACCGGCA
Source organism: Terasakiella sp. (assembly GCA_050297075.1). Taxonomy (GTDB): domain Bacteria; phylum Pseudomonadota; class Alphaproteobacteria; order Rhodospirillales; family Terasakiellaceae; genus Terasakiella. Next base: position 21,143 of record JBNKSC010000017.1, on the reverse strand, counting down.
TATTGATATCCATCAAAATAATATCCGGATTGTGTTGTGCTGCCAGAGACAGGGCTTCTTCACCATTGGCTGCTTCAGCAATTACCGTTATTTCCGGGTCAACTTCCAGACGGGAACGGATGCCATCAAGGACCAAAGGGTGATCATCCACCAATAAGACCCGAATATTGTTTAGTATGTTAGTCATGTTTTTCCTGCAAGACACGAAGCGGCAGTTTCGCTTCAACAACGGTACCTTTATCCGGTGAAGACCAAACGGTCAACTCGCCACCATGAAATTCTATACGTTCCTGCATGTTTCGCAAGCCAATCCCCTGAAAAGCATTTTTTCTCCCTTCCATGCGCAGTACATCAAAACCGACCCCGTCATCCGTAATCAACAACCTGATACCGTCAATCCGTTTAATCAGTTCAATTTTAACAACAGAAGCACCCGAATGACGCTCGATATTGGTCAAGGCTTCCTGCGCAATCCTGAACAAAGTTGTTTTTACATCGGGAGACAATTGGCGGGTAAAGGAGTGCCGTTTAAAACTGACACTGATCCCGGTGCGATGACCAAACTCATTGGACATGGATTCAAGGGCAGCCGACAACCCGATGTCATCCAGCACACTCGGTCGAAGGTCACGTGAAATCCGTCTGACTTCCCCAATGGCCTCCTGCAATCCCTGTGCGCCCTTTTCAATCGGTTTGATGGCATCTTCACCGGCTTTAATTTTATCCATTGCCAATTCTATGGAATATTTAACAGATACAAGGATTTGGCTGATACCATCATGCAACTCACGCGAGACACGCCCGCGTTCTTCTTCCTGAAAGGCAACAATGCGCTGGGTGAGTTCTTTCAATTGGGTATCAGCCAGCTTTCTCTCATTGGCATTAATCACAAGACCGGAAAGAAAAACCCCGATCAGGGCAATAACGGCGATCCAGAAAATGGTAAAGAAAGTGCGCTGAATACGGTTTTTAATTTCCTTTTTGCGTGCTTCAATCTGGCGATAGATGTCATCCAGATAAATCCCCGTTCCGATCATCCAGTCCCATTTATCCAGCATCACGGCATAACCGAGTTTTTCCGCAATCTTGTCGGTTGAAGGCTGTTCCCACAGGTAACGGTAAAAGCCCCCGCCTTGTCTGGCTCGTTCGGTCAATTCCTTGATCACAAGGTTACCTTTACTATCCTGCAACCCCCACCAGTTGAGCCCGACGATACTGGGCTGTGTCGGATGAACCAGCCCTGTTCCGTTATTGTCATACACAAAGAAATATCCGTCTTCACCATACGTCAGGTCATGCAAAATCGCTTTGACTTTTTCCTTGGCCTCTTCATCATCACCGCTTGCTCCCCTGTACACATGGTCAACAGCCGTCAGGGCCATGTTCATATAATTACGCAATTCCTCATGCTTGGCAGAAATGACGTTGCTTTCTACGCGTTGCAACTGTTCCTCAATCAACGTATCGGACTGAAAGAAAAGCAGAAAGACAATAGCGCTCACCGCAAAAAACAACGGCAAAACGGCAAGTAAAAGAATTTTGAGGCGTAACATCAGTTAAATTCCACGATGATTTGTTGCAACAGAGCATAACACTTTCACCATAAAAACCCACTACGCAGTTTTGGGTAGCCAAACTGCGTAATCATTGGGATTTTCATGTAAGTCAGAAAAATGTACGTTACAAACAAGTTGTTTAGAACGGCATCGTTTTTTCGGGTTCCTCTTCCCCCAATCTGCGCACCCATGGTTCCCTTAAAGACTGATGCCATTACCTAGTTTCCGAACAGCGTTCCCAAGAAAGGCTTCTTGTCTCCCCAAGGCAAGAAGCCTTTTTCTTTGCTGAGAGATTTGTTATGAAGAAAGGCAAAGTGATGAGGTTATGCCATGTTTGAACAAAAAGAACCCGTTTCACATTATATAAATGTTGAAGGCTATGAAATTCACGTTACGGAATGGGGTGTTGACAATGCCCCTGCGCTGTTGATGTGGCATGGTCTTGCACGCACGGGGCGTGATTTTGACCATCTGGCGCAATCTCTTGCCAAACAGTACCGCATCCTTTGCCCCGATACACTGGGCAGAGGCCTTTCACAATGGTCAAAACATCCCGAAAAAGAATATTGTTTTGATTTTTATGAAAAGATCGCCTTAAAAATCTGTGAAATTTTCGGCTTTTACCATTTTGACTATATCGGCACCTCCATGGGCGGTGCCTTGGGTATGCGTCTTGCCGCAGGCCCTTTAAAAGATAACATCAATCATCTCGTGATCAACGATATCGGACCGGAGCTGTCTCAGGAAGCCGTCAACCGTATTTTGACTTATGCCTCTGCCCCACCCGCATTCGATACCATCACTGAACTGGAAGATTATCTACGCACCATTTATGTGCCTTACGGGTATCTTAGCGATGAACAATGGCGCTTGATGTGTGAAACATCCCTGCGACGCAAGGATGATGGAACAATCACCCTGCATTATGACCCGAAAATGGTCATGCAATTCAGCGAACACCCTGATGATTATAATCTGTGGGAAGCTTATGAAAAAATCGAAGCTGAAACCCTGCTCCTGCGCGGACAGGATTCAGATTTGCTTTTGCCTCAATGGGCCGAACGGATGACAGAGGTCGGCCCCCGGGCGCATCTGGTTGAAATACCGGGGTGCGGCCATGCCCCAGCCCTAAACAAGACACAACAAATTCATATTGTTGAACAGTTTCTTAGTTTTTATTCCGATTAAAGTTGAGAGCTCCCCGATAATATGGAGAGCTCTCAAACCTTTTATTCAATCGCTTACTACTTTCTGCTTTTGCACACCCAGCCCCTGAATACCCAGTGTCATTTTATCCCCGGTTTTCAGGTAAACTTGCGGTTTTTGCCCCATGCCCACTCCCGGAGGCGTCCCTGTGGAGATAATATCGCCCGGCTGCAAGGACATGAAGCGTGAAAGATAGCTGATTAAATGCTTCACCCCGAAAATCATTGTCCGGGTTGAGCCTTCCTGAAAGCGTTTACCGTTGACATCCAACCACATTGTTAAATCCTGCGGATCATCAATTTCATCTTTGGTGACCAGCCAAGGACCCAGTGGTGCAAAGGTATCGCAAGATTTCCCCTTCACCCATTGTCCGCCACATTCAAGTTGGTATGCACGTTCGGAAATATCATTGCAAATGCAATATCCCGCCACATAATTGAGGGCTTCTTCCTCGCTAACATATTTAGCCTCGCACCCGATAACAACAGCGAGTTCGCATTCCCAGTCGCTCTTTTCAGAACCGCGCGGCAACAAAACATCATCATTGGGGCCATTGATGGCACTGGTAGCCTTGGTAAATAAAATCGGCTCACTTGGTACGTCCATCCCGGCTTCAGCGGCATGATCGGAATAGTTCAGCCCGATACAAAGAATTTTACCGATATTGCCAACGCATGGTCCCAGCCGCACATCACCAACCAAGGGCAATGTCTCCACATCAAGGCCTGCGATCTTTTGCAAGGATTCTTCGGATAAGATAGCCCCTTCAATATCGTTAACATGGCCTTCAAGGCTGCGCACACGGTCGTTTGCATCCAGAATGCCGGGTTTTTCTTCGCCTTTTTCACCAAAACGTACCAGTTTCATTTTCTTTCATCTCCCTTTGCTTTACTTGGCTATTAACGTGGATTATATAAGCGGCCATGAACACACACATTCCAAAAATCGGTATTGTCAGCCTGGGGTGCCCGAAGGCGCTGGTTGATTCTGAACGTATCCTGACACGCCTGCGCGCTGAAGGCTATGAAATTTCACCGTCTTATGATGGCGCAGATGCCGTCATCGTCAACACCTGTGGCTTTATCGACAGTGCCAAGCAGGAATCTTTTGATGCCATCGGCGAAGCATTGAGCGAAAACGGCAAAGTGATTGTCACCGGCTGCCTTGGTGTTAATGAAGAAGGCATTCGCGAAGTTCATCCCGGTGTTCTGGCGGTCAGCGGGCCGCATCAATATGAAAGTGTGATGCAGGCCGTTCATGAAGCCTCTCCTCCTTTACATAACCCGCATGCGGACCTGATCCCGGCGGGCGGCATTAAACTAACACCGCGCCATTATGCCTATCTTAAAATTTCTGAAGGCTGTAATCAGGCCTGCACTTTCTGCATCATCCCGTCCATGCGTGGCAAGTTACGTTCCCGCCCCGCTGGTGAAGTGTTGAAAGAAGCTGAAAATCTGGCTCTGAGTGGCGTTAAAGAATTGCTCATTGTCTCGCAAGATACAGGAGCTTACGGGTCCGACCTGCGCTATGCGGAAAGTGATTTTTACGGCAAAGCTGTGCGCACGAAAATGTATGACCTCTGCAATGCCCTGGGTGATCTGAAAGTCTGGGCGCGCCTGCATTACGTCTACCCCTACCCGCATATTGATGACATCATTCCCCTGATGGCCGAAGGCAAGGTTTTGCCTTATCTGGATATCCCCTTCCAGCATGCTTCGCCAAAAGTTTTGAAATTGATGAAACGCCCCGGCAACCAGATTGAACTGCTGGAACGCATTAAAAGATGGCGTGAAATCTGTCCCGAAATCACCATTCGCTCCACCTTTGTGGTTGGCTTCCCCGGTGAAACGGAAGAAGAATTTGAATATTTGCTCGACTGGTTGGAAGAAGCCCAACTGGACCGCGTTGGTTGTTTCAAGTATGAAAACGTCGAAGGCGCTGCGGCCAATGACCTGCCCGACCATGTAGACGAAGAAGTCAAGGAAGAACGCTGGAACCGCCTGATGGAATTCCAACGCCAGATTTCGGATGAACGCATGCAAGCTAAAATCGGCACCATTCAGGATGTCATCATTGATGAAGTTGATGAAGACGGTGCTGTGGGGCGCACCAAAGGGGATGCGCCTGAAATTGACGGTGAAGTTTTCCTCAATGAAGAAGCAGCAAGCCAACTTGAACCGGGGCAAATCGTGCGAGTCAAAATAGAACAGGCAGAAGATTACGACCTTTGGGGCAGTTTGGTATCTTGATCACAAAAGCTTGAGCAGGCGTCTTTTTCTTCACAGGCAAGGATGACTGGAGTAAATTGCAGGCATGGAACATAAAGCCTCACCCATTCGCTTCAGCCTATCCACACGCCTGTTGATTCTGACAGCCCTGTTCATTCTTTTGGCAGAAGCCCTGATCTATATTCCCTCCATTGCACGTTATCGCAAGGTCTACCTGCAAGAACATATGGAAACCGCCCATCTTGCGGCTCTGGCTTTGGAAGCCGCACCGGACCATATGGTTGATAAGGAACTGGAAGACCGTCTGCTAAAACATGCGGCATCCTATGGCGTTATTCTGATTGAAGGAAACAAGCGCAAACTCGTCCTTTCCAAGGACATGCCCCCGGCCATAGATCATACCGTCAATATGGAACATAACAGCTGGGCCTCTCTCATCACAGGTGCGTTTGACACCTTGTCTCAGCCCGAGAACCGCGTTTTGCGGGTGATAGGCCCCAGCCCACGCGATGAGAAGGTCCTGCTTGAAGTCATCATTGATGAAGCGCCCTTGCATATGGAAATGGTGGACTATTCGAGACGGATTTTGAATCTCTCCCTCATCATTTCTCTCATGACAGGGATTTTGATTTATCTTAGCCTGCACCGTCTTTTGATCCGTCCCATTCGCAGGCTTGCACGCAACATGGCCGAATTTCGCGAAAACCCCGAAGACGAAAACACTATTATTCACCCCTCACACAGCCGCGATGAACTGGGACAGGCCGAAGATGAGCTGAGGGCCATGCAAGGTGAATTACGTAAACTGCTGCGTCAAAAAGACCGCTTGGCTTCCGTTGGCGCTGCCGTTGCCAAAATCAACCATGATTTACGCAACAGCCTGTCCAAAGCCATGCTCATGTCTGACCAACTGGCTAATAGTGCTGACCAGAAAGTGCGTGAAATGGCCCCTCAACTCTGCCAGACTGTTGATCAGGCCATCGACCTGTGTTCCCAAACCATGGACTATGTCGCCAACAGCAGCCCGCGCATTGAGAAAGAACTTTTTTATATCGGTGACCTGATTGAGGAAGTCATCACCCATATGGAAGACCTGTGTGATGAAGAAACCAAACTCATTAATGAAACCGATGCCATGGCAGAGGCCGAAGGGGACGTCACACATTTGCGCCGCGTTCTGGTCAACCTGTCACGCAACGCCCTGCAAATGGGGGCAACATGTGTACAATACAGTTGTGAATATGATGAAAAAGGCGATTGCCTGATTGATATTCTGGATAATGGACCCGGCCTGCCACAAAAAGCAAAACAGTTTTTATTCCAACCATTTAAAGGTTCCGCGCGGCGCGGTGGCACCGGCCTTGGGCTGGTGATTGCCCGTGACATTATGCGCAGCCATGGCGGTGACCTTGTTCTCATTCACAGCGGTGCCAAAGGCACATGTTTTCGTCTGATCTTACCAACGCCGGAGAACAGTTGATGGCAAAATGGAACCCGGTTACATACCTGAAATTCGGTTCCCAACGTTTGCGCCCGGCACTGGATTTGATGGAACAAATTCCACTTGAGAGCCCTGAGAGGATTGTCGACCTCGGCTGCGGTCCCGGTAATGTGACCGAATTACTCAAACAACGTTGGCCCAAGGCAGATGTCATGGGTATAGATAATTCATCGGAGATGCTGGAAAAAGCAAAAAACAATTATCAAGATATATCATGGCAACACGCCAATATTGTTGATTGGACCCCAAAAGAAAAAATCGATCTGATTTTTACAAACGCCTGCCTGCACTGGCTGGGTGATCATGAAACCCTGTTTCCTCGATTGCTGTCCTTCCTCAAACCGAACGGTGTGCTGGGCGTACAAATGCCTAACAATTTTTCCCAACCCACCCACCGTGCCATTGGTGACCTACTGGGCCATGATCATCCCCTTTGCCCCGGACATCCTGTTCATCAACCACAAGACTACTACAACTGGCTAAGCCCGCTTTGCCAATATCTGGACCTATGGGAAACCACATACAGTCACATTCTGGAAGGTGAAAACCCGGTCGCAGACTGGACAAAAGGCGCAGCCCTGAGACCTGTACTTGCCGGGCTTGAAACAGAAGAAGAAAAACAGAGATTTGAACAAGCCTATCGCGAACGTATTGCCAAAGCCTACCCTAAACAGGCAGATGGAAAGACCTTGCTTCCCTTCAAACGTTTTTTCCTGATTGCGCATAAATAAGTGTTTAACACTATTGCCCTTAACTCCCGTGAAGTAACACAACACTTCCGCCCAACCCAGGCCACATTTACTTCATTATGACCCGATTTCGTCATCCTCAGTCACAATCTAATGTAGTTAAATATTAGAAAATCATTCTTTTAGGTTGGTATGCATTTTGCGTAAACCTATTCAAATGCGCAAAGGAGATGGGTAATGAATAGCATATCATCGCAACTATATGGCTTGTATAGTATGTATCAGCAACATATCCGCAATATTGGAAACCCGCAAAGGGCGGAAAATTCTACTCCCGAGCAGGCAAAAAATGCCGATGTGACTGAGACAGTAACAAACCTTCCCGTTCATTTAACTAATGTCAATATATTATCAGATGATACGCAGACAACGGTCTTTGCTCTAACACAAAGCGATCAACAAACAGAAAGTGCAGGCCGTCTCACCCCAGATATCGCACCTTTATCAGATGTCATGATGTCGATTGAATCTCTCTTGACGGCACAGTATGAATCATTTGATTACCTTGAAATAATGTCAAATCCACAAAAAGCGATGCAAGAACATCAGGAATCTTATGATGAATTCTTGCAAGGTGGACAAAATGTGATTGATCAGATGCGTGCAATGGATGATACAGGGCTTTTGGAATTCCGTTTCACCATTAACGGACCTCAGGTCGAGATGAATAATGAATATGAAAAACTGACGAACCTGCCTACGACAGAAAGCATTTCGGAAAAACTTCAGGCAGCACAAAAAAAGCGCGACGAGATTATGGGCTGGATATCAGATCACCGTGCTGAGCATAAGGAAATCACTGAAAAAGGCGTGCCTTATGCATACGCAAAAGCAGCAGTGGATTATGAAGAAAAGTACGGCATAACTCGAGACACAGCCATTCACAGTGGGATGGATGCGATAGAAAGCTATGCATTAACAGTTCATCGTTCCGCCTTAAATCATTACGGCGTGAATGCAATGAATGAGGCTGAAACAACCGCCAGATATGGGGCCTCAGGTAAATTTACTTACGCAATGGGACGTCCGGTAATCTAAACGGCCCTTCAGCCATCCCCCTTATTGGCCTTGACTTCCTTAATAAAGGACAGCACTTCATCTTTCAGGGACTTCATGGCCGTTGAGCAGCCCGCGTTAAACTGCGCATTATCCTTGGCTTCCAGATGAATGAAACTGTCGACAGTGGGACGTAAAATATCGACGGCCAATTCCGGCTCCCCAAGAACTTCGGGAAGATTGTCGCCAAATGTTTCCTTCATCGCATTGAGAGTGCCGTCAAGCCGATCAAGATTCAAACGGCCCATTTCCGTCAGGTTTTCGGCCGCAATATAGGTCAACACATCGCCATATATTTCAATGCGTGCGTTATCCAGTTCTGTACAATGATCAAAAAAGGATTTCTCCCGTTTAAAGAAATCCCATGCCTTCTCTCCCATTGCCTTGATAAAGGAACCGACCAGATCCTTACGCCAAACAAGTATCCCGGGAATTGAGGACGCACCGTGGGCAATCAAATTTCTGAAATAGACACCAACAGCGTCTTTGACTTTTTTGAAATCCTCATGGTGAACGGCTGCAACCTCTTCCCCGTTTTGTTCATCTTTGATAGCCAGAACATCATCACCCAAAACCAGTAAATGGGCATAACCCAGTTTGTCACGATAGAACGGCAACAGGTCCAATTGCCAGTCAAAGCCGATCACCCGCCTCATGGCATCAAATTTCTTGGCACCTTCTTTAAGGCGTACTTTTTTTGTTACCGTGACTTCCTTGGTGAAGAACACCATGGATTTAACTTTTTTCTTGGATTTCTTGGTGACAATTTCACCATCGTTGCGAATAAAGAAACGCCTTGCGCAGGTGGAAACCAACAACTTCTGAACCTGTTGCAACGTAACACCGCATGATGTTTCCGTCATTTCATCGGTGATCGGATCGCCTTTTTTATCAACGACCGTTTCTGCAAACAGGTCAATATTATCGCGAAAGACCTGAAAAAAGTGCTTTAAATGATCTGGTTCATTCAGAATCGCATCAAAGTCCCACCCAGCATCCAGCACATCGTTTTCCTGCAAAAGGGAAATCGCGCTTTTGGTTCCCTGAATGATCTGGGCCTTAACCGCTTTATCGACCGCAACGCCAGGTGGAAGCTGGATCGAAATTGCCTCAATCAAAGGCTTTTTGGGCTTGATGTCTAATTCTTCGTTGGCCATGATGAAGACGGTATTCGCTCGAGAAACGATTGTTTTTAACGTGTTTTGCACATTATGCGCAGATTTTACCGATAAGAAAAACAAAAAATTATTCATTCTTCTTCAAGTTAATAATTTTCTAACCCGCTATCAGGCATAAGCTGTTTCATGAGTGAAAAAAAGAAAAATACACGGCGCACAAAACAAAAGAAACCCCGTGCCCCCTTGACCCTGAAACGCGTATTGATGTGGCTCGCCACTCTTAGTGTTTGGGCTACGCTTTTGATTGGGGGCGTACTGGCCTATTATGCTTATGACCTGCCTGACGTGGATGAAGCCACAAAAGTGGAACGTCGCCCCGGGCTGACCCTTCTTTCTGCCGATGGACAAACCATTGCCACCAGTGGTGATCTTTATGGACAGGCCGTGCAGGTCAATGATCTGCCCCCCTATTTACCTCAAGCTGTTATGGCTACGGAAGATCGCCGTTTTTACAGTCACTTCGGTATAGACCTCATCGGTCTGGCACGTGCCATGGTGACCAACATCATGTCTGGCAAAATCCGTCAAGGCGGCTCGACCCTGACCCAACAGGTTGCCAAAAACCTTTTTCTTTCCCCGGAACGCTCCCTCAAACGCAAAGTACAGGAGCTCCTGCTGGCCTTTTGGCTGGAACATAAATTCACCAAAGACCAGATTTTCACCCTTTATCTGAACCGGGTCTATTTTGGTGCAGGCACATATGGGGTAGAAGCCGCCGCACAGAAATATTTTTCCAAATCGGCCAAACGTCTTAGCCTTTATGAAAGCGCCCTTATCGCCGGCCTGCTTAAAGCCCCGAGCCGCTATAACCCGCAGGCCAACCCAAAACAGGCTGAAAAAAGAACCGCCGTTGTTTTGATGAATATGGTTAATGCCGGTTACATCACCCAGAAGCAAGCCGATAAAGCCAAGCGCAGCAAGCACCGTGTCATCACGCAGGCGCGCCCCCATCGCCGGGCACGCTATTTTGCCGACTGGATTATGGATCAGGTGATTGATTATGTCGGCCCCGTCAATAAAGACATGACCATCATCACCACTCTGGATATGGGCTTGCAAAAAATAGCGGAAACCGAACTGCGCGATATTTTGGATAAAAATGGCAAAAAGCGCCATGTTGGACAAGGTGCCGTTATTGCCCTTTCCCCGGATGGAGCCGTTCGTGCCATGGTGGGTGGAAAGAACTATGCCCAAAGCCAGTTCAACCGGGCCACACAGGCGCAACGCCAACCCGGTTCCAGCTTCAAGCCCTTTGTTTTTCTAGCCGGTGTTGAACAGGGGCTAAAGGCTGAAAGTATATTCAATGATAAACCTGTTTCCATAAAGGGCTGGAAACCACGCAATTATTCAGGCACTTATCGCGGGCAGGTCACGATGCAGGATGCACTGGCACATTCCATCAACACGGTCTCTGCCCAAATCGGGCAAAAAGTCGGCTTTTCTAAAGTTGCCGCAACCGCCCATCGCCTTGGCATTACCTCGGACCTTCAGGCGCAGCCTGCCCTTTCCCTTGGGGCCAGTGAAGTCAATTTGCTGGAACTAACCGCCGCATACGGGCCGTTTGCAAACGGTGGATACGGTGTTTTTCCATATGGCATTGAAATGATCAAGGAAGCAGACGGGCGCATTCTCTATCAGCGCAGTGGTGGTGGTGCCGGGCGTATCGTTTCAGAAGAAAGCATCGCTGAAATGAACAAAATGCTCAAGGCGGTAATGACCAGCGGTAGCGGCAAGAAAGCCAATCTTCCCCAACGCAGTGTGGCAGGTAAAAGCGGAACCTCGCAATCTTTTCGTGATGCATGGTTTATGGGATACAGTGCAGACCTTGTGCTGGGCGTCTGGATGGGCAACGATAATGAAAAACCGATGAAAAAAGTCAGTGGTGGTAGCCTGCCTGCCCTGCTGTGGGGACACATCATGCAAGCTGCATTGCGTGATGTGCCGCCCAAACCATTACCCGGTGATATCCCGCCAGAACCTATTGCCAAGGTGAAAAGCTTCTTTGAACGGCTTTTCGGCGGGGATTAGATTGACTTCCTAGCCGACTCAGCGTACAAGGCGCCCAACCCACAGACAGTTTGAATTTGAGAGAATGCGTTATGGAAGTGTCCACACGATATCCGCATGTCATTATTGTTCGCCTTGCCCCGGAAATTTTGCTCAAGGCACCGAGCACCCGCAAAAAATTTCAACGCGCATTGCGTGAAAACATCCATCAGGGTCTGAGCGCGCGTGGCATCAATTTTGAGATCATCGGTCATGAAGGGCGTATGCAAGTTCATACAGATGATCAGGATATGGCACTGGATGTATTAGCCCACACTTTCGGTGTAGCGAGTTATTCCCCCATCGACAAAATTATAGATGGCGGGCTTGAAGCCCATAAAGAAGCTGCTGTAGAGCTTTATAAGGAACTGGTAAAAGACAAAACATACGCCGTTCGCATCAAACGTCTGGGCCAGAAAAAGAAGTTCACCTCTGTCGAAATGGAACGCCAGATTGGTGGTTGTTTACGCCCCTTTGCCCTCAAGGTTTCACTGGATAACCCGGAAGTCATGATCAAGGCCGATGTTGCCGGGGATCTGGCTTATTTCTACACCCGCAAAATTCAGGGGCCCGGTGGTTTTCCCATCGGCATTCAGGGCAAAGCCATCACCCTGATTTCCGGTGGATTTGATTCTGTCGTCGCGGCATGGTATCTGATGAAGCGCGGCGCCATGAATGATTTTGTCTTCTGCAATCTTGCTGGTGGTGCTTATGAACGCATGGTTGTTGAAATCACCAAAGTGCTGTGTGAACGTTGGGCAATTGGGACCAAGCCCAAGCTCTATTGCATTGATTTTGAAAATGTCATCAATAACCTGCGTGAAAACACCAGCCCGGAATGGTGGCAGGTTATTTTGAAACGCCAGATGTATCGTGCAGGCTGTGAAATTGCCAAACGCATTGGCGCAGATGCTATTGTTACAGGTGAAGCTTTAGGACAGGTTTCTTCACAAACGCTGTCGAACCTGAATACAATTGATGATGTAGCCGACATTCCTGTGCTGCGTCCACTGATCGGTTTTGACAAGGAACAGATCATTAAAGATGCACGCATGATCGGCACCGATAAACTGTCTGAAAAAATCCCGGAATATTGCGCCTTGAACAAACGCCGCCCGGCCATCAAGTCCGGTCGTAAAACCATCGAAAAGGCGGAAACCACAATGGACTTCACCATCCTGACGGATGCGGTTGAAGGGGCTAAAATCTACGATATGTTTGACGTGACAGATGCCGATGTTGCCCAGCATAGTGTCTTCATTGAAGAAATCCCGCAAAACGCTATTATTATCGACTGTCAGCCAGAAAGCCTTTATGACGACTGGCATGTGGCAGGTGCTGAAAATTACAGCGCCGGGCGCTTGATGGGGAATTTACGTAACCTGAAAAAGACCCAGCCCTATGTGCTTTATTGCCCGTTTGGCACGCAATCCGCTGTACTGGCCGAGCGCATGCAAAAAGCCGGATATGAAGCCTATTCTTATAAAGGCGGGATCAAACAGCTGAAACGTCTTTACCCCAATGGGGCTGAAAGTGACGACAATTAAAAACGTCACCTAACGACTTTCCCATATAGAAACAGGCCAGATAAAACACTTTATCTGGCCTGTTTTTTTGTCTCACATACAATTAGGGGAGAGCAACACTGGCATCCACGATGATGATATCATCCTCTGTTATGGTCGTGTACCCATCCATTTCAGCCACTTTCTCGGCAGCAACGCCATCTGTTGTATCATCATCATAATACAAGGCAGATTTATTGACATCGTCACCTGTCAGGAAAATGAATGCCTTTGTCCCGATGCTGGTCAGATCACTGGATACAGCACCTGCATAATTATTCCCTTCAACCGCAGTCTGGTCATCCGTAATACTGCCGATAGCTAATTCAACTCCCAAGCTTGCCCCAATAGCAGACAAGCTGGCTGTCGTCGCTCCGCCTCCATCGCTCAAAACACCGGCAGCATCAAAGGCAAAGGTATCTTTTCCACCACCTTCAAAGTAGTTGATTGTATCAACCCCGGTGCTGAATTCCGCTGCGCTATTGTAGACAAACATATCCATACCATCGCTGGCAAAGAAAGTATCCGCACCATCCCCACCACTCATCATATCGCCACCACTAACGGCATTATAAACATCATCCCCGGTTGAGCCGGTGAACGTATCGCTTTTTTCCGTACCGTGAATGACTTCAACATTGGAGAAGTTGATTGTTGTTATCGATGAATCGAGATGAGTATGTGTAACCGTTCCTGCATTATCTGCCGACATGGTAATATCCACACCGTTAGTCAGCGAGACCGTATCATATGCATCAAGATAGATTTGATCAATTTCCGTACCGCCATCAATGCTTAGAACCCGGTTGGCCGTCAATGTATCATCCAGTGAAACTTCGATCTGGTCATCGCCCGCAGCGGCATTCACCGTATCCGAACCAAGGCCTGTAATATACATATCGGCATTGGCAGAACCGATATAATTATCATCCAGATTGGACCCTTCAATACCGTCAATACCATTCAGAGTATGGGTAAAGGTTGCTGAAGGAGTTCCCCCCAAACCATCACCGGTTACAGTCGGCGTTCCCGATAAGTCTATGGTTACGCCAACTGAATCAGGCCCCACGACCGCATGGGCATAACTGACAAAGTCCAACTCGGTATCGGTTGTGCCATCCCCGCCGGTATAACTATCATCTCCAGCTGAGGCATAGATATAATCCTGCCCGGCACCGCCATATATAATATCGAGCCCCTCCCCGCCATCAATGAACTGCGTGCCATCCCCGGCAACAATCGTATCGTCACCAGCTGTACCGCCGATCGTCACCCCAGTTAACAGGGATCCATCATTATTGAAGGACATTTTGTAAATACCGCGACCTGTCGCATCATCGCCTTCCCAAGTCACGACGAAACCGCCTTCATCGTTTTCCTGAATGGCATCAACACGCGGCATGGATTGATCACCACTAATGTTGGAATTGATCAGGAAGCTATCACCAATCAAGGTTCCATCATTATTAAAGAGCTGGGCAAAAATGCCACCTTGATCTGAATCCAGCCCTTCGGCCCGCCAGACGGCAACAAAGGTAGCATTATTCAATGCCGTTACCGAAACTTCCGTTTCCGGCGTTGTATCCAAAAGGTTTACATTGATGTTCGACCCGACTTGAATACCAGCCGGCGTGTAAATGGCCACCATGGCATCCAGATTGCCATCCCCGGTTTTTTCAGCAACCCAGGAAATTACAATATTGCCGTTGCTGAGCATTGAAATATCACGCGAACTGATATCATCAACAGAGTTGCTATCAACGATGATACTACTTCCAATCGCCATAGTATCATTCGCATTATAAATGCTCATATAGAGGTCTGAGTTTGCCCCGCCTGTTTCCTGCCAGATCACAGCATAGCCACCATCCTGCAAGCCGATAACCTCGGGCCCGGAATTGGTCCCTGTAGAGGTCACACCAAACTGGGCATTTGATGTGCCGTCATAATGGAAATGTTTGGCCTGAATGTCGGTTTCATTTCTCCAAACCGCTGTAAACCCGCCATCATTGAGCGCTTCAACACGGACATCGCTTTCATGCCCTGCGGGGGTTGAATCCAGCACAAATGCTGTGCCTGAATTAAAGTTCGTATTGGCACTGCCATCATCATGGAAAACCTGTGCATAGACATCAAGGTCTGTACCGTTATCTTCGGTCCAGGTCACAACATAGCCACCATATTGCAAGGCGGCAACGCGCGCTGCCCCCACCTGAGAGCTGCTGGATGCAATCACGCTTTCACTGATAACATGATTTCCATCATCAAAGAGGGTGGCATAGATTTTGTGCGTTGTGCCATCAAAGACTTCCCAGACGACCACTTCGCCCCCCCATTTCAGACCGGCAACATCTGGACTGACTTCATCATAAGCGATTGAGGCAGAGTTGACCTGTACATCATCCAGCTTGCTGAGGCTAAAAGTGCGTTGATCCGGCGTACTGGCTTCGGCATCGAAATAAAGGGTCTCAATACCCAAAAGGGTGTCACGCCCTTCATCTATTATGGCTGTATTGATATCTTCCACCTCAATCATTGAACCATAGTTATGGATCACATACTCGGAAGAGAAACCATCATAAGCTGCCGTATCTACACCGTCGCCACCAATCAGCACATCATCACCGCCGCCGCCTGTCAGCACATCATCACCAGCAAGGGCAAAGATTTCATCCTCAACCGCTGTCCCAACAAGGGTATCTGCCCCTGCTGTTCCATCGGTTACCATGATATCAACATTGGCTGTAGATACCCCGCCATTACCGTCAGAAACGGTGTAGCTGAAGCTTGCCATTCCCTGATAACCAGTAGTTGGTGTGAAATCAATATTGCCATTTGCATAAGCTATAACCGACCCATTATCTACAGCAAACGGGCTCCCCAGCGTAATAATAGAGCCATTGATTTGAGTAATCGTCAGCGTATCACTATCTGCATCCGTATCATTGCTTAACACATTCAATGTTACAGCTGTATCAACCCCGGTTGTGGACATATCATCAACTGAAACAGGTACATTGTTCATGCCGCCTGAACCATGAAGGTTCAAGTTCCCCATCGTCAATGTGGGTAATCCGGCAATTTTGACTAGGAAGTCAACATAAACACCCGTCGATGTTTTGGCATAAAGCCAAGTATCCGTCCCGTCATTAAAGAGGACCAAGGACCCATCCGGGTATGTACCATTATTAGCATTAATATTTGAAATAACCGTTGCCGGGCTCCCCAGGTTACCTGCATCACCAAGGAAATTCAAACCATCGGCATTTTCCAGCGTAATGAAATCTTCCGCCGGATCAAACGTGCTGATCGTATCGTAGTTGCCATCATTTGCTGAATCAACTGCTCCGGTGAAGATAAATTCATCCACAATGGCAGCCGCCCCCATCAGGGTTTCAGAAGCAGCTGAAGTTGCTGTATGTGGTGTTGATGTTTGAACGAACTCAAAATCCGCTGCTGTCAAATTATGATTCCCTAACAAGGTCACCATAAAGTTGTCATAACCAGTGGAACCACTTTTCACCACAACAAAGGTATTGCCGCCATATGTAAAGTGGACAACTGCCCCTGCCGTGATAGAACCATTACTTTCAATATCGCTGATCGTCGTTGTAATATCAGTGTTAAATGATATTACAGTACCATCATAATGAAGAGTGCCCGTATCACCTTCCAGCTTGATCACATCATCGTTGATTACAAAATCTGTAATAACATCCGGCGCAGAATTATTACTATCGGCATCTCCGGCAAAGAAGAAGGTATCTGACCCACCAACACCGGTCAGTGTATCAACACCCGTCCAACCATCAATAATTTCATCAGCCGTGGTGCCAACCAATGTGTCATTGCTTGCTGAGCCCGTAATGTAGTTGACGCTCATCGCGCCACTGCTGCCATCCCCCGTCAGGGAGAAATTCCCCGCCGTTAATGGATGAATGCCATCCAGACGTACAAGATAGTCATAATACGCATCACCCGTATCGCTGACTTTGGCATAAACGTATGTATCGGTTCCATCGTTGAAAGACACAAGTGAACCATCAGCAACAGCGCCCAAACCATCAACATACGTCATAATTGAACTCAGTGTGCCTTGCCCGGATAAATCGCCAAGATCACCATGGAACGCTAAATGACCGCCGTTTTCCAAAGAGAGGGTATCTTCACCTTCAACGAAATCCGTTACGATATCCATTTCTGTAAAGTTGGATTCCTGACCAGACGTATAGACTAAGGTGTCATTGCCTGTTCCCAAACTGATCGTATCGGCCCCGGTACCACCGCCGATTACATCGTTCAGATCATCACCTTGCAGGATATCATTACCTGCGTCACCGAAGAGTGTATCGTTACCGGCACCGCCCAGCAGGGTATCGTCACCATCCCCGCCAAACAAGCTGTCATCACCACCGCGACCATTGACAAAGTTGTTGTTTACATCGCCAAAAACACTATCAGCGTAGTCTGACCCGACAACATTTTCAAAACCGATGACACTGTCAAGACCGGCGACACCTTTATCCACCTGTTGACCATACAGGTCGGCGACTACACCTTCACTCGCAAGAGTATAATCCAGTGTATCAATGCCACCCTCACCAAATAGGCTGTCATTCCCGTCTGATACAGAAACCGTATCATCCCCCGTATCCAAAACAATATAATCAGAGGCAGATGTGCCTGAAATCGTATCACTTCCAGTCGTTCCTAAAATTGTATTGATAACCGTACCAATTACAATTTCAGCATAACCAACCGTCACCCCACCGTTACCATCAGAAACGGTGTAGGAGAAATTATCCATGCCGTTATAACTTGTATTCGGCGTGTAAGTCCAAGTGCTGTTTCCGTTATCGACAATGGTACCGTTTTGTCCCCCGAAAACATTCACAAGAGTTAAACTGTCACCATCCTGGTCTGTATCATTGGTGATCAGGTCGGCAGCAGTAATCGTAATGGCCTGATCTTGCGGTGTCGTCAATTGGTCATAAACCGTGACCGGGTCCATATTGTAATCAACAATTGTAATGCCAATTGTTTCTGTACGTGCGTTGCCGGAAGAGTCCGTAACAGTGACGGAGAAACTATCCGCCCCTGTAATATTGGTATCTGGCGTATAGATAAATGACCCGTCAGGCTCGACAACAACCGTGCCGGAGCTCGGCGCAGCATTCAAGACAACCGTATAAGTCTCGCCTTCCAAATCATTGATCAACAAAGAAGAAACAAAGGGTACATCTTCCTTGACTTCAATCGCCAAGCCCTGATTGAGCGTGGCCAAGCCTGTATTCCAAGAATAAGAACCGGATAATGTAGCGTTCCAATTGTTATTACTGCTATCCAGAACGGCGCTTCCACTGCCTTCATTAATATGCCAATAACCCAACAGGTCAGTCTCGTTTCCAATCGGCCCTGTTCTCATATAGTCTGTGATTTGGCTTAGGCTCAGCTCCGTATTCCAGAGCTGAACTTCACCAAGTGAACCAATGTAGTTACTCCCCATCGTAGCCGTCAGGTTTTGTCCGCTCAGATCAGCCATCCCGATCATATCGGAGAACATCACCTCACCGTCAATGTAAAGCGTGGCCTGACCGGAGGTCGCATTATAGCTAAAGCCAACCTCATTCCATTCCCCATCATGGCCCCAATAATTGCTAAACAACGAATAAGGCGTTCCGTTATCAACAGACAGTTCCAGTTCACCGCTTGCATTGAGGGAGAAAACAAGCTTGCCACCACCAAGGTTCAACAGTTCCCCTACCCCGACCTGATCATCAGGGTTGATCCATGCTGTAAAGCTGAAGTCTCCACCTAGCGGTGTGATCGTGCCAAATGAAATCTGGTCTGCCTGAGCCAACGCCACAGAAGGTTGCGCATATCCATTCAGGACTGGTGTCGGGTTTTCCCAAACCGGCGTGCCGGTAATGGTCCCATCTCCCAAGACTGAATTATAGGCGTCATTGGCTGCAATCATACCGGAACCATCATCCAGCGGCCAATAACCCAATTTCGGTGTTATAATGGAATGCACACCGGAATTTGTCATTGTTGTAAAATCAGCCAGCGTCAGCACACCTTCAAAAACAGCAGCTTCAGACATTTGACCAATGAAATCTGTCGTGCCTGCTGCATCCGCCCCCAAAGTAATGGTTGTATCTGGGTTAAAGGTCAGTGCCTGATTATTTGTCATGGAAAGGCCCGGTTGGGTCCCATCAACAAAGATGGCTGGTGTTCCGGTTGACGGGTCAACCGCATAGCCGATGTTATGCCACTGGCCATCATTCAGGTTCATGCCTGTTGTGACGTAATCTATGTTATTGGTGCCATCCGTTGCCGTAAAGCTCAGGTTACCGTCCGCCAGAAGTTTGAATTCAGACTGTTGTGTCCCATTGACGGTGGACATAATGGTGCCGTCACTCCCCGTATGGGTTGTATTTACCCATGCATCAAAGGAATG
Source organism: Terasakiella sp. (assembly GCA_050297075.1). Lineage (GTDB taxonomy): Bacteria > Pseudomonadota > Alphaproteobacteria > Rhodospirillales > Terasakiellaceae > Terasakiella. The sequence goes on along the minus strand of JBNKSC010000017.1, from coordinate 1,598 downwards.
CCCGCTCAAACTGACTGTATTATTGCTTTCAACAGCCGTGTTGCCATCAAAGCTCAAACTATCAAAGACGTATAGGTTATTACCACCGGATGAAAGATCAGGTACATATTGTTGATCCTCCATCACACTATCAAATGTCCAATACGCTTTCAGCTCAGCAAAATTACCAGGCATCTCAATTGGTGTGTTGTATGTGTCTTTCACTTCTGTTTCCGTACGGGCCACACCCCAAATACGGACATCGGAAACTTCTGCATCCAGATAGGTTAAACCATCCGGCGTGCCCCCCAGATAAAGTTGGGAATTAGCCGCAGTAGCAGGCCCGGCAGTTTGGCCGTCATAAATCTGGCTGCCTTGCGAAACTCCATCAACATAAACCGTCACGGTCGCATTACCGGCATCATTATCATCGCGCACAACGCTAATATGGTGCCAGTCATCCGTTGACAGGTTTGTGGTAAATGTCAGGTCGACATCTACACCAGCACCATATTCATGTTTGTAATGGATGTCCCCTGCGCCATCTACGTAAACTTGATAGACCGCATTGGTATCAACTGTCTCGCCATCGCCGAGATACGCCATCAGGGTTTGATTAGCGCCCAAGCTATTGAATTTCACCCAGCTTTCAAGGGTCAAATCATCGGTAATTTCAAGGTTACCGCCCGTGCCGCGTCCCGCAATAACCATATCGTCCACGCCGTCAAAAACAGCAGAAATCGGATGGCTTGCAACGCCTTGGATAAACGGCGCATCATTAACCGGATCAAAGGTCAGATCAATACTGGAGGTCGTATCAACAGTCCCATCATTGATGGTATATTCGAAATTCACCGTGCCGTTGTAATTCGCGTTTGGCATAAAGGTGAAAGTTTGCGAACCGCTGATATAGGACAGGGTTCCTTCCGCAAGGGTATGCGGCGTTCCTTCAAGGGTTACCAGATCAACGCCATCCACTGTGGCAATCACCAACGTATCACCCATGTCCACATCGGATGCATTGCCCAGCAAATCAGATACTGTAAAGGTAATCGCTGTATCTTCAACCTGATTGAGCGCCAACGGTGTGACAACCGGGGCATCGTTAATCGGGTTAAACGTCAGGTCAATACTGGAAGTCGCATCTACAGTTCCATCACTGGCTGTATAGGCGAAATTCACTGTGCCGTTATAATCTGCTGTCGGCACAAAAGTGAAAGTTTCACTACCACTATTGTAAGACAACACACCTTCTGAAACCGCATACGGGGTTCCCTCAAGGGTGGCAAGGTCAATACCGTCAATCGCGGTGATATCCAGTATATCACCCACATCGGTATCCGTCACATTCGCCAAGAGGTCTGTTTTGGTGAAAGTAATGCTCAGGTCTTCGTCTTGATTGAGGTCCAGAGGTGTAGCAACGGGTGCATCATTAACTGGATCAAACGTCAGATCAATGCTGGAGGTCGTATCAACAGTCCCATCATTGATGGTATATTCGAAATTCACCGTGCCGTTATAATTGGCATTCGGCATAAAGGTGAAAGTTTGCGAGCCACTGATATAGGACAGGGTTCCTTCGGTGAGGGTATGCGGTGTTCCTTCAAGCGTTACCAGAT
>JBNKSC010000016.1:0-61624 GCA_050297075.1 Terasakiella sp. | reverse complement strand
GACTGGGAGCAATCCATCCAATCTGCAGAAGCATGGATATTGGTATCCTCTATAAGGATGATGACGCGAAGACTGGCAAGGTATTGTTATCAAAAGTGAAGTTTTGAGTCAGACTCTGATACACTTCATTTAAAATGGCACGAAAGAAATAAAATTAAAACGAGAAACTGTTTATCTTTCTAACCTAGCGGGCAAAAATAGCATTCCCTTTACGAAGCACAAAAAAGAACCAGATCCAAACTTGAATCTGATTCTTTTTACTTTATAGCCACATGAAACGGAGCGGCGGGCGCACAGCCGGACCTTATTTTTTAAAGCATTGAGGAAACTTCAATATTTATCCCGCATTTCACGTTCTTGCAGGCGTTGTTCCAGCATGGCGTTCTTCATGGTTTTTTGAAGTTTCTCAAAGGCACGCACCTCTATCTGGCGAATGCGTTCTCGCGATACGCCATAGGCCTGCGACAAATCTTCCAAAGTTGTCGGGCGGTCTTTAAGGCGGCGCTCTTCCAGAATGTGACGTTCGCGTTCATTCAGGACTTCCAGCCCGGCTTCCAACATATGACGCCGATTATCCAGTTCCTCACGTTTTGCCAGTTCACGTTCCTGATTAGGCGTATCGTCTTCCAGCCAGTCAATCCATTCCCCTTCCCCATCAATACGCAAGGGGGAGTTCAGGCTATGGTCGGAACTGGCAAGACGTCTGTTCATCTGAATGACTTCATCTTCCGGTACATCCAGTTTCTTTGAAATGGCTGTGACATGTTCAGGGTGCAAATCCCCTTCCTCAATAGCCTGCATCTGCCCTTTGAGCTTACGCAGGTTGAAGAACAGTTTTTTCTGGGCTGCCGTGGTTCCCATTTTCACCAGAGACCAGGAATGCAAGATATATTCCTGAATGGACGCTCTGATCCACCACATGGCATAAGTTGCCAAACGAAACCCCCGGTCCGGGTCAAAGCGTTTGACCGCCTGCATCATGCCTACATTTCCTTCGGAAATCAGTTCACCAACAGGCAAACCATAGCCTCTGTACCCCATGGCAATCTTTGCCACAAGGCGCAAGTGACTGGTCACAAGTTTATGGGCGGCCTGATGGTCTTCGGCCTCTCGCCATCGCACCGCAAGTGAATATTCTTCCTCGACGCTGAGCATCGGAAATTTACGAATTTCGTTTAAATACCGGGAAAGATTGTTTTCCGGTGTAAATGTAAGTCCAAGTGTTTGTGTCGCCATGTACCACTCCCCCTATCAAATGTAGGTTGGACGGACGGTCCGGCGTGGAGCCATCCGTCATGGATGCCCTCCTTGTAATCCCCTTACATCAGCGATAGTACCTAACTACAACACTCAGGTATATAAAAAATTTAAAATTTCTTAAGCAACTCACATAAAGATTTGATATTATTAGGTAAATTATTTTGAAAGATTAATTCTTCATTTGTTCGCGGGTGCAAAAACCCTATAAGAAATGCATGTAATGCATGACGATTAAATCCTTCAAATTCAATCTTTTCCGCACCATTGAGCACACGCAAAAAGCGTGGCGGTGTACGACCATAAAGAGCATCCCCCACAACTGTATGGCCTTGTGTAGACATATGCACCCTGATCTGGTGCGTTCGCCCCGTTTCAAGGCGGCATTCCACCAGTGAGGCAAAAGAACCAACCTTGCGCACCAACTTATAATTGGTAAATGCCGTTTTCCCGCCTCTCGTAACAACCGCCATTTTTTTCCGATTCTGCGGACTGCGCCCAATATTACCTTCAATCCGGCCTAATTCAGGGCTTGGCACGCCCCACACAACCGCCCAATAAGCACGTTGTAGACTGTGTGCGGCAAACTGCTCACTCAAATGAACATGGGCAATATCGTTTTTTGCCACCACCATCAGGCCGCTGGTTTCCTTATCCAGACGATGAACGATGCCGGGACGTTTAACCCCGCCAATCCCGGAAAGCGAATCGCCACAATGATACAACAGGGCATTGACCAACGTACCGCTATAATTACCCGCAGCCGGATGAACCACCATCCCCGCAGGCTTGTTTAAAACCAGAAGGTCTTCATCTTCATAAACAATTTCAAGGGGAATATCCTCGGCTTCGGGTTCATATTCCTTTGCTTCGGGAATTTCACAAGAAAAACACTGTCCGGGTTTGACCCTGAATGACGGGTCGGTTATGGTCTGCCCCGAAAGCGTAACCGCACCTTCTTCAATCAGGGCTTTAAGACGTGAGCGCGATAAACCACTTTCACCGAAAGAAAGCAGTTTATCAAGCCGGACCCCCTGATCCTGATCGCGCGCTGTTACAGTAAATTGATCGGTCATTGTCACCAAGCAAGAGTTAAATAGATGAGAACTGTACTCGTTTCTGCCGTTGTCGGCATGGGAATTTTAATTATCCTCGGAATGATTGCTCTGGTTTACGGCCTAATACAGAAGTCAGACAACCCCGATTTTAAATTTTTTGATCTTGCCAAAGAAGCACCGGAGCTGGAAAAAGCCCTTAAGGACGTCGAGGTTCCGTTGGTCGGCAAGAAAAAAGAGGCCCCCATTGCATCGGCCCCTGCCTCTGTTACCCCGGTTGTTCCTGTCCGTGCCTTCGGCGATATGCGCCTTGAAATCCCGGCCGGGTTCAAAGTGGTGGAAACCGATATGGATTCCCAACGTCTTGTGCTGCGTCTGGTCAATGAACAGGGCGTCAACCGCTTGATGATTCTGGATATCAACACCGGGGCCAAACTGGGCGGCCTTTCCCTGCAACCGGCACAATGATTTTCACGCAGGCCCAGATTGATTTCATTCTAAACGAAGCCCGAAAGGCGACTCCTGAAGAATGCTGCGGCCTGCTGGTTGGTAACAACCAAATCGTTGAAAAAATACTTCCTTCGCCCAATGTCGCCGAAGGAGACCGCACACGCCGTTTTGAAATCGACCCGCAGGTTCGTTTCAATCAAATCCGTGAAAGCGGGGAACGTATGCTGCTGGGCTTTTATCATTCCCATCCCACCAGCGTCCCTTATCCTTCCGAAACAGACAAAGCCATGGTCTATGAACCCGGCCTGATCTGGGTGATTGCCACCTTGAAAGAAATCAAGGCCTTTCGCTTTAATCAGGAAAAACAGGACTTTGAAGAACTTTCCATCAGCCTCAAGACGGAGTAAGCTCAAGAGAACGCATCAAGTCCAAGGAATGTTGTGATGAATTTTGCAAGTGACAATACAACAGGCGTCTGCCCTGAAATTCTCGAAGCGCTAAATGCAGCCAACCTTGGCCCAGCCATGCCCTATGGTAATGACGAGCTCACAAAAAAAGTCGAAGCGCAATTTAATGACCTGTTTGAATGCGAAACAAGCGTTTTTCTGATGGGCACAGGCACGGCCTCCAACGCAGTCGCCTTAAGTGCCCTGACCCCACCTTACGGCAATATTTATTGTCACCGCGATGCCCATATCAATGTTGATGAATGCGGCGCCCCAGAATTTTACACCAACGGGGCCAAACTGGTTACCCTGCCCGGCCCACATGGGAAATTGCATGCTGGCGAACTCGAAAGCGCCTTGGCTGCCAGTTCTCAGGATATACACCATACCCAACCCGCTGCCATCAGCATTACGCAGGCCACAGAATCCGGTACGGTCTATGGACCATCCGAAATCCATCAAATCAGCGAGGTTGCCAAGGAATTCGGTCTTTACCTACATATGGATGGAGCGCGTTTTTCCAATGCGGTTGCCACACTGGAATGTAGCCCGGCGGCCATCACCTGGAAAGCCGGTGTAGATGTTTTGAGCTTCGGCATCACCAAAAACGGCGCCATGAATGCCGAAGCCATTATCTTTTTCAACCGGGGCCTTGGCGCTGACAGTGGATACAGGCGCAAACGCGGTGGTCACCTGAATTCCAAGATGCGCTTTATTGCCGCCCAGTGGGATGCTTTCCTGAAAGATGGCTTGTGGCTGAAAAATGCCCACCATGCCAATGCGATGGCACAAAGAATGAAAAACGGGCTACTCAAAACAGAAGGCGCAGAAATTTACTACCCGGTGGAAGCCAACGAACTTTTCGTCTCTTTACCGGAAGAAAAGCTCCAGCGCGCCAGTGCAGCCGGATACGGCTTTTATCGCTGGCTGGATCAGGCTTCTCCCCTGATCCGCCTTGTTATGGCCTTCAATACAACAGAAGAAGATGTAGATGGCTTCTTAAAAGCCCTGAACTCTTAGGACCAAGCCATAATGCCGCCACGCAGATTGGTCACATTTTCATAGCCCTGCTGGCGCAACCAGCCGGTTACCTGCATGGAACGCCCACCAATATGACACATGACAACAACGGTTTTATCTTGCGGAATCTGGTCCAGACTTTGCGGAATTTCTCCCATGGGAATTTCCAGTGCCTCATCATAAGCATGCGATGCAATTTCCCCCGGTTCGCGCACATCCAGCACCACATGGGGAACCCCTTTTTCACGGTATTCGCGCAGGGTTGCAACATCAATTTCATAAGGCAGTTTATCAGTCATCACATATCTCCAATCTGAACTCAACCCATAGATATGCTGCAACTGCGAAAAAATCAAGTTATTCTAATGTAAATCTTAAAAATCCATGCCCAGATCAAGGCAGGGAGAACTATGTGTCAGCCAACCAACGGAGATCACATCAACCCCGCTTTCGGCAATAACAGCAGCTGTTTCCAGCGTAACACCGCCGGAAGCTTCCACAACAGCGCGCCCGTTAATGAGCCTAACCGCTTCTGCCATATCCGCAGGGGCCATATTATCCAGCATGATCACATCAGCCCCGGCAGACAGGGTTTCATCCAGTTGGTCCAAGCGGTCAATCTCCACCTCGATTTTCACCATATGGCCGAGCTTGGATTTGGCACGTTGCACAGCCTGAGTAATCCCACCACAGGCTGCAATATGGTTGTCCTTGATCATCAAGCCGTCATCCAGACCGAAACGATGGTTAAACCCGCCCCCACAACGCACGGCATATTTTTCAAAGGCGCGCAAGCCCGGCGTGGTTTTACGCGTGCAGGTGATGCGCGCCTTGGTATGGGCCACGGCATCCACAATCTTGCGGGTTACAGAGGCAATGCCGGAAAGATGCCCCATATAGTTAAGCGCCACACGTTCCCCGGTCAGAATGGCACGTGCCGGGCCTTCCAGCACACAGACCGTATCGCCCGGTTCCACCCGGCCACCATCAGCAATATAGACTTCCAGATCAACGCGGGGGTCCACCAGACCAAAGGTCATTTCAGCAAAATCCACCCCGGAAATGGCCCCGGTTTGACGCGCATTGATGGATGCTTTCACCCAGGCATCCTCATCAATGACGATATCAGTAGTTAAATCGCCCCCCCGGCCCAGATCTTCGGCCAAGGCGGCACGAACGGCAGGTTCAATCAGGATGGAAGATAAAGGCTCAACTGTTAGGCTGGCGTTTGACATGAATTCACTTTTCCTTGTAAGTCGGCCCCAAGGTTGAGGCCCCGAATAAAGGCATCCACTTCCTTTAAAGTGGTTTTGCTGCGTTTGGCCTGTGCCGGGTCTGTTTCCGGATAGTCGCTGCGGAAATGCCCGCCGCGGCTTTCACGGCGTTCCAGCGCACAAACTAAAATCATTTTGGCCGTGGTCAAATGGTTGCAAAAAGCCGGGCTGAAGCTGGCCTGATGTTTTTCCCAGTCCACGACTTGCGCAAGAGCCTCAAAAAGCCCTGACTCGCTACGTTCTACGCCACAGGCGCCGTAAAGCACATTAGCAAGCTGCGGACTGACATCCAGTGATCCCCCCATACTGGGTTCACACATAACATCTCCAACAAATGCGGGCTTTCCTGCTGCAACATCACGCGCAACACGACGACCGAACACAACGGCCTCCAGTAAGGAATTACTGGCCAGACGGTTGGCACCATGCACCCCTGTGCAGGAAACTTCGCCCACAGCCCACAGACCGTTCAAGCTGGTGCGCCCTTGCAGGTCCACATCCACGCCACCCATGTGATAATGTGCCCCAGGCGTGATCGGGATCGGCTCCTTACGCGGGTCGATCCCGGCTTGCTGGCAATAGTCCCACACGGTCGGGAAACGGTCTGGGAACGATTGGCCCACAGCCTCACGGGTATCCAGATAAACCTTGTCACCGCCCTTGATTTTACGCCAGATGGCACGGGCCACCACATCACGCGGGGCCAGTTCAGCATCCGGGTGCACAGCTGGCATAAAGCGCACGCCGCGCCCGTCAATCAAATGCGCCCCTTCGCCGCGCAGGGCTTCGGTTGCCAAAGGCATGGGGGTCAGGCCCACATCCATAGCGGTGGGGTGAAATTGTACAAATTCAAGGTCCGCCAGACGTGCCCCGGCACGCGCGGCCATCGCCACGCCTTCCCCGCAGGCCTCGACCGGGTTGGTCGTGCGCCCAAACAGGGAACCGACACCGCCTGTTGCCAGAATAACCGCACCGGCCAGCAGTTTCAGCCATTGGCCTTTTTCATCCTGTGCAAAAACACCGCATACACGGCCATTTTCCACAATCAGTTCCTGTGCGCTGACATCCTGTAACAGGCGGATGTGGGCACTATGGGCCACAGCTTGGCCCAGTGCACGCATGATCTCTTTGCCCGTGCTGTCACCATCGGCGTGCAGAATACGTCGGAAAGAGTGCGCAGCTTCACGCCCCAACGACAATTTGCCTTGCGGTGTGCGGTCAAAATTCACGCCCCATTGAATAAGCGCTTCAACCAGTTCCGGGCCTTCATGGGTAATCACCCGTGCGGCTTTGTCACAAGACAGCTCCCCCCCCACATCCAGCGTATCACGCAAGTGGTTTTCCGGGTGGTCATCTTCGCCCATAGCAACGGCAATGCCGCCCTGCGCCCAGGCAGAGCTGGCCCCTTCACCCACCGGGGCTTTTGCCAGAACGGTAACATCGAAACCTTCCAGCTCCAATGCACTCACCAGCCCGGCCGCACCAGCCCCGACAATCAAGACATCTGTTTCAAGGCGTTTCATCATCGCCTCCTTTTATCAGCTTTAGCTCGCCGCAATCATCGCTTCGATAGAGGCGCGTGCGGGAACCGCAATGGCATCATCAACATGAACTTCGTTAGACAGATCACGCAGGCAATCAATGATTTTCTGCAAGGTGATCTTCTTCATATGCGGACACATGGAACAGGACATGATGAAATCCGTCTCCGGATTATCTGCACGAATGTTATCACTCATGGAACATTCGGTAATCAGCGCAACCATTTCCGGCTTATTATCCTTCACATAATCCGCCATCCCGGTGGTGGAGCCGGAATAATCCGCCGCATCCAGCACTTCCGGCGGGCATTCCGGGTGGGCCAGAACCACACATTCGGGGTGGTCCTTGCGGATTTGTTCAATATCCTCTTTGCGATAAAGCTCATGAACTTCGCAGCGCCCGGCCCAGGTGAGGATTTCCACATCGGTGGTCTTGGCCACGTTTTGCGCCAGAAATTCATCCGGGATCAGCAACACACGATCCGCATTTAAGGACTCTACAATCTTTTTCGCGTTTGCTGACGTACAGCAGATATCCACTTCCGCCTTCACATCGGCAGAGGTATTCACGTAAGTGCAAACCGGCACGCCAGGGTGTTTTTCCTTCAGCATGCGCACATCGGCCCCGGTAATGGATTCCGCCAGTGAACAGCCCGCTTGCGGGTCCGGGATCAACACTTTTTTGGACGGGTTCAACAGCTTGGCCGTTTCCGCCATGAAGTGCACACCGCAGACCACCATGACATCGGCCTCTACTTCCTTGGCCTTAACCGCCAGCGCCAGTGAATCGCCCACAATGTCGGACACACAGTGGTAAATATCGCGGGTCTGATAGTTATGCGCCAGAATGACTGCGTTGCGCTCTTTCTTGAGGCGCAGAATTTCATCCACGTAAGGGGCAATTACCGGCCACTCTTCAGCAGAGATATGTTCTTTCACACGTTCAAAAAGCGGTTGCATACGCTCGGCCACTTCCGGCGTAAATTCAAATTCATCTTCAATCCGCTGGGCAGCAACAGTCATTTTTAAGGCTCCTTATGCTCAACTTGAGCATATATTTGGCAAAAATTTTCGGAGGCTGTTTAATAACCTCCATTTGAGCATAAGGTAATCCTGCAACGCACAAGGGTCAAGAATATTTTGTCAGAATGAGAGAAAAATAAATATAAGCTATTGTTTTATATATATTTTAGTGTGAAAGTTTTTTGACAGAGATTTCCTAACCTCGAACTTTAACCAGACAAAACACCTCACATTATACAGATCCCTCATCATTCCTGCGCAGGACTAACAGTTGGAGAAGCTATTGGTTTCTTCTCTAACGCCTTCCCACAGGCAACCTCGGCCCGGCGGTCAGGCGTTCGGCGAGGATGTCGCGCACGTATCTGTAGGTTTCAGCCGGGCGGCCGCCGGTGCGGCTTTCGAAGGTGCCGGTGCCTTCCACAAGGCCGCTTTTTTCCACCAGACGGCGGAAGTTTTGTTTATGAAGCAAATTGCCGGTAATGGCTTCCACCGCCTTTTGCAGTTCAAAAAGCGTGAAAGTCGGCGGCAGGACTTCGAACACCACCGGGCGGTATTTCACCTTGCCACGCAAGCGCCCCATGGCGGTTGCCAGAATACGGCGATGGTCCAGCACCATGGCGTGGCTGCTGTCATTTGGCGCAGGGTTGAGCGCGCGGTCACGGCCAGCTTCCATCACCAGACCGGCCTCATAAAGCAGTTCATAGCGTTCCAGCACCCGGTCTTCGTTCCAGCGCACATCTTCAGAGCCGAAACAGGCATCAATGCGGGCAAAGCGTTCACGGATTTCTGCTGGCGTTTCAGCTTGCGCTGCCCATTGGTCGAGGCCCGGTTCAATTTCTTCGCTCACAATAGCTGGTTTGCCCGCGCGCCAGTCTTCCCACGGAAAATAACGATACCAGTTTTGCCACAGGGCTTCGCCCGCCCCCGCAGGGTTGGCTTCCTGAGTCAGGGCCAGATAACCGATGGACAACACACGCCCGCCCAGTTCCTGCTCGCGCGGGTCACGGCCCCTATCGCCAAAGGTATAAAGCTGTTCCACATAGCCCAGATCAAGCTCGGTCTGTTCTTCCACCCAGGAACGCAAGCCCATATCCAGCGTGCGGTGACGCCCCGGATAAAAGGGGCCGTAAGGCAGGGCTTCCAGCGCATCATCACGCAGGGCTTCACCCTGTTTTGCCACCCCGTCCTCATTGGAAGCCAACGCATGGTCCACCCGGCGCACCACCAGAATACGCGGTTCGGCATCGGTAATGGCGACGATCACCGCCGTCAAACCGATATGAACATGGCCTTCTTCTGAAAAACCTTCTGTGCCGAACGCGCTCATTGTTGGTTTACAGCCCTTCAATCACCGCATGGCCGGTTTTATCGGCAAATTTTTCCATCTGCTCGGCACTCGCCTTTTCCTGATATTTGTCCTTATAGTCACCATAAGGCATGCCATAGACCGCTTCCTTGGCATCATCCATGCTCAGTTCCACGCCCTGTTCATTAGCGGCGGCCTTATACCATTTGGCCAGACAGTTGCGACAAAAGCCCGCCAAATTCATCAGGTCGATATTCTGCACATCACCGCGATTTTGCAGGTGCTCAACAAGGCCGCGAAAAGCAGCGGCTTCAAGTTCTGTGCGTGTTTGATCATCCATGTCCGTTTTCCTTTATTTTTCTGCTTAATGAAGAGAGATCGGCACAGCCGGGTCCCGTTCCAAGTGTTTTACGGCATTTTCCTCATCACAGGAAATACAATATCTTAAAGCCGCTTCATTCATCATAGTTTTCTTCAATCGCCACCGGATTTGAGGCCAGATACGCCGAACTATTCATCACCAGACTAACCAGTTCCGGTTGGCGGTTCGTGCCGGTTTTGCGAAAGACCTGTTTAAGGTGCGAACGCACCGTATTCATGGACACCCCAACCTCATCGGCAAACGTTTCCAGCTTTTTGCCCAAAATCAGCGCCTGCAACAAACGCGCCTCGGCTTCTGTCAAACCATAAAGGCGAGCCAGCACACGGGTTGGCAATTCATTATGCAATTCAGGGTCATTGATAAAAACGGCCACATGGCCTGAATCCGATAAAATATCATCCTCATTGGGCAAAGGCACGACAAGAAGGGCAAAAGAGCGCTTCATGGAAGGGCGTGACACGGTCATGGCCCCGCCTTCACGGTTATCATCACTTTCATGATCTGCCGCAGCCTCCGCAATCATGGCATGCAAATTCTTGGTTTCAGCCACTTTCGCCGTTCTGAAAATACCGGTTGCCCCCACATCGATTCCATCGCTTTGCGCAAACAGGTCGCTCGCATTGGTATTCATAAACTGCACCTGTGCCGCTTTATCAACGATCACAACCCCCATAGGCAGATGGTTTAAAGCAGCGGCCCCGAAATCCAGCTTGCGTTCATCGTCAAATTCCCCCTCGCTGAAACTGTCAGCACTGGGTTCGGGGACAAAGGTTTCACCTTCCATCACCGCCTGCACAGCCTCTTTCATCTGTTGCGGACTGAAGGATTTAAACATATAGCCAGCAACCCCGCATTCCAGCGTTTTGTTGATGGCCTTCTGGCTCTGCGTTGCAGAAATAATCATCAGCGGGACTTCCGGGCGCTTGCTCTGAACAGCACGAATACCTTCCAGCCCAGCCATACCAGGCATGTTCAGGTCTGCCACAACCAAAGAAAAGTCCAAATCCTGAGACAAGACCTGCAACAGGTCAGGATAACTGACTGCCTGCAAAATCTCGGCCTCGGGGTCAATGTCGCGTAAAACGCCTTTTACGCCTTCTAGTACCAGCGGATGGTCGTCAGCGACCACAAATGTTGTTTTCATGAGTTTCAACACCCTGCTTTATTTTTATTCCATAAAGGTAAAGCAGTAATACGTTAGGTCAATCAGATTTTACTTACATGCGTGCGGAATATTGAGACTGAAGACTACGGATCAACTGACGCAGCTTTGCCGGACGCAACGGCTTGTGCAACAAAACAAATCCGCTTGCCTTGGCTTCCTGTATCCTGTCCGGTGCCGTATCTCCGGTAATAATGGCTGCTGGTATTGAACGGCCCAATTTATCCTGAATGAGGCGAATAGCCTCTGCCCCGGTAACATTTTCCTGCAAGCGATAATCAGCAAGAATCAAATTGGGTTCATCTTCGCTTTCATCCAGTTTTCTCAGCGCTTCCTTAGAAGAACTCGCGGTTATAACACGATATTTCCACCCGAGAATCAGCTGCTCCATTCCCTCAAGGATTTCCGGTTCATCATCAATCACCAGAATCAACGGAACCGTTCCCCCGCTCAAAGCCACTTCAATCGGTTTATCGATTACGGGCTGCACAACAAGTTCATCACGGGGCAACGTCACAAAAAAACTTGTCCCCCTGCCCACTTCAGATTTCACGTCCAAACGATGCCCCAACAAGGCAATGACCCGTTCCACAATTGCCAGCCCCAGCCCCAACCCACGGCGGCGATCACGTGCAGGATTATCAAGCTGATGAAATTCCACAAAAATATCTGACAATTTATCAGCCGGAATCCCGACACCCCTGTCACTCACCTGCACCACGACATCTTCCCCGCGTCGGCGTACCCCGATCAAAACGCCACCATCCTGTGTGTAACGCACAGCGTTGGACAAAAGGTTGGACAGCACCCGCTCCAACAAAACCGGGTCACTGTTAACGATCACATCTGGACAGAAAGATTTCAGGACCAACCCCTTTTCTTCTGCACGCCCCTGATATTGCTTCACCAGACGCTCGATTAATGGACAGAGAGAGAGAGCGGTTTTGTCCGCTTTCATCACACCGGCATCAAGCTTTGAAATATCCAGCAAAGAGTTAAGCAAGCTGCGCAAAGCCCCCAGACTATCCGAAATATTGGCAATGATGCGCAAATCATCCTGTGCGTTTTCATCATTGACCTTACGGCGGCGCTCTTCCAGAGCGGAAAGAAACATGCCGATTGCGTGCAAAGGCTGGCGCAAGTCATGGCTGGCTGCGGCCAAAAATTTCGATTTTGCCTTATTGGCATTTTCCGCTTCCTGACGCGCCTGTTCCAAACGGGTTTCCGCCACAATCCGGTCTGTAATATCAATCACCAGCGACACCATGCCGCCATCCAGTGTCCGCGCCTCGCTAACCTGCAAATAACGACCATCAGACAAGGCTTCTACAAAAATTCCCGTTGGTCGCATCCTGAATTTTTTTCTGCGTTCGCCATAGCCATCACCATCGACGATGGCATTGCGTTGCTCCATCAGTTTAACCAGTTCCTCAAACGTCACCCCCGGGCGGATACGGTCATTGAGAACTTTGTAAAACTGGTAATATTTACGGTTACACAGCACCAGACGGTTTTCATGGTCCCACAAAGCAAACGCACCGGGCATGATTTCGTTAGCCGCCATCAAGCGGCTTCTTGCCTGCGTTTCTGCGGTAATATCGCTACCCGTACCGCGATAGCCCATAAATTCCCCTTCCGAATTAAAGATGGGCTTGCCGCTGATTTTGACTTGGCGCCATAAACCGTCCGGGCATTTTATGGAAAAGGAAAAATCGCGAAACCGTCTTCTGTTGCGCAAGTCATTGGAATGATGCATCCACTTTTCAGGATCTTCGCTTTCACTTTTTGTAATTCTGATAAAGTCAGATTGCGAAGCCCCCAGAACATCTTCCCGTTTAAACCCCGTCATTTCAAAAAAACGATCCGATATCAGGGAAAAGCTCAATTCTTCATCCGTTTCCCAAACCCAGTCCGATGTCGCCTCCGCCACATCGCGAAAACGTGCTTCACTCACCCGCATGTCTTCTTCGCGGCGTTTGATTTCACGCACAAGGTAGCGCAAGGCATCGGCCATATCTGAAATTTCATCCGCACCGGTAATATTGATCATGGCGTCTCCCCCTTCGGCGTGAATACGCATGGATCGTTTCAACGAACGCAAACGCAACACCACCCGCCAGAAAAAGACACCGCTGATCAAACTGAGTAAAACAATTGCCGTTAACACAATATAGGCCAACAGGGATGTTCGGCTTTCCACCAGTTGCTGGAAGTCACGGCTGCTGTCTTCCACCTCCTGACGCATGCGCCGGATCAGGTCATTAATGGAATAGACAAAACGGCTGGACAAACGTTCATTGAGCGCAAGACTTTCAGAAATTTGCAAAATGACTTCTGCGTATCTTTTTTGCAGAAAGATAATGCCGTTTTCTCCCAATGCCACGTCATGAAAATCACTCAGCAATTTTTTCGCTGCCGGGTCGCTCAATTTCTGTTCTGTTTCGTGCAGGGCGGCCAGATCAACCAGCAGGGCCTGATGTTGTGCGGCAAAACGCGATGTATCCGTCAAATTGGAAAAAACCAACAAACGCAAGAGAAGATCATTGAATTCTTCAAACCAGAGCGCTTTTTCCTGTGCATCGATTTCAGCTTTTCTGATGACCAGTTGGCGCAGATTGAAAACCTGTCTCTGCTTCAGCTCTGAAATATTGATCCGCTTTTTAACCTGCGTATCCAGATAGTCGAAATTTTGTACAAGTTCTTCACGGGTTCGGACAATCACTTTTAGAACGTTTGCCTCGGTCTCGTAAGCTTGCAGGGAATCAATGATTTCCTGAAGCCAGCGCACCCGGTCTGCAATGCGAAAAGAAACAGTTTCACGCTGGGCCTGTGTTGCAGCACGCACCAAAACAGGGGCACTGGCCACAATGGCTTCACTTTGTTGCCCCAGTTGATAGGCTAACGTCATCGCCGGCAGACGGGTCAAGGCGACTTCTTCAATACCGTTATGAAATTTTTGAATGGAAAAAATGCCAACACCGGCCGCAACAATCGTAAAAACGATGGCCAGTATAAACCCTGAAATCAACTGCGCGAAGACACCGAAACGAAAACCGACCATAGATTTCCAACTGCACTCTTTCCTAATAACCTTCTGGAAAGCTTAGAACATATCATATTCAATAACGAAACCGAAAAAAAAGGGTGATAAGAAAGCTTATCACCCAAGTCCGCCGAGAAACTACGTCGTACTCAGAACCCCCAGAAGGAGTTCCGAAAAGTAGAATGCCCTATTTAAACGGCGGTGCCTTCACCCATTTGGGTGAAAAAACAAATTCTTTCCTACTTTTTTAGATAAACTCAATTCTGCACAGCACCCCAGAAACAAAAAAAAGGGTGATAAGAAAACCTTATCACCCAAGTCCGCCGAGAAACTACGTCGTACTCAGAACCCCAATACGGAGAACTGATCTTAAACATGCCCCATTCCCTGCGGGCTGCCTTCACCCATATGGGTGAAATGAAGATTTATTTTTATGACACGACCAAAACATACCATTTCATTCATTTTTACCCTTCCGAGTGAGCATAATCACTGTCTTTTCCTTGTAATAAAGTGTAGTATACCCCCGATTAAGGGAAAATCTCATACTTTAGAGACTGCGGAAATAGTAAAATGACGGCCTCCTTTCTGGAAACGCATGAAGCGTTTGACCATGTCCTTTCTTCACATTCAGGGCAACAGCTCTCTCTGCCTGCGGGCTTCAAAGTCGCGCTTGGCGGTTTTGAAGCAGCAGGCCCCGACCTGATCATTCACGGTGAGGCAGGACAGTCCCTGCTTGTCGAAGGGTTTTATGTTCAGCCACCTGTCGGCCTGATCAGCGGCCCCGGGCAGTATTCCTATGACCTGATTGATAAACTGGCTGGCAGCAACACCCCCGGCGACTATGCGCAGGCCGCCTTAACCTCAACAGTTGAACCTATCGGGCAGGTTGAAACACTGGAAGGCAGCGTGTCTGCCGTGCGTGCCGATGGCACAAGCGTTGTTTTAAACGCTGGCGATCCGGTTTTTCAGGGTGATGTGATCCGCACTGCTTCAAACGGCAGTGTCGGGATCACCTTTAAAGATGACAGCGCCTTTTCTCTGGATGAAAACGGGGAAATGGTTCTTGATGAAATGGTCTATGACCCCGATACGGGCGAAGGCAGCTTTTCCTCTACCCTGACCAGCGGTGTCTTTTCCTTTGTTTCCGGACAGATTGCCAAAACCAACCCGGACGCCATGGAAATCACCACCCCGGTTGCCACCATCGGGATTCGCGGCACACAAGGTGTCATCAAGCAGGAAAATGGTGGCCCGATGCAAACCGCCCTGTTGCAAGAACCCGGCGGCCTGACGGGTGAACTGACCCTCACCAATGGAAAAGGCAGCATTACGCTGAACCAACCCGGCCAATATACGGCCATTATCTCCTTCACTGCCGAACCGGGGAAACCGGTCAACCTGAATACGGTTCAAATTGCGGGGTCTTTCGGCACACGCACCATTCAGGTGCTCAATTCATCACGCCAATCCGCCACCCAACGCCGCGCAGAGGCCCGTCAGGAAGAAGCTGATAATTTGCGTGCCGAAGCTGAAGCCGCCAAAGAAGCAGCTGCACAGGCAGAAGGTGCCGAAGCAGAAGCCTTGCAGGCAGAAGCACAAGCACTGGAAGCCCAAGCGGCAGAAGCAGAAGCGCAAGCAGAAGCCGCGGCGGCCGAGGCCCAACTTGTTGCAGAGGCAGCCCAAGCCTATAGCGAACAGATGCAGGAACTGGAACAACAGATTAATGACTTCATCAACAGCGGCCTGAATGACCCGGCCAGCCTTCTGGGGCAAAGCGACCCACAGGGACAGGGCAATACCGACCAACCGACTCCTGTACCAGAGCCTATTACCATTAATTTCAATGAAATTTTAAAAAACATCATTGCACAAATAGGCCCTGTTGGCTTTGGAAATGGTGATGATGACAAACCCATAAAAAACGTGATTGAAGACGAACGAAAAGAAATAGAAAACAAAATAGAAAACGAACTGACCGATGCCCTTGGGAAAATCGATTACACCCATATCGGAACAAGTGGCAATGACAGCCTGACGGCAAGCACATCCCTAAATGATGGGATCATAGGTCTGGGTGGCGATGACTACATTGACGCAGGGGCAGGCGATGATGTGATCGCAGGCGGGTCTGGCATTGATACAATTTATGGCCGGGCGGGCGATGATTTCATTCACGGGGACAACCCTGATAGCGGGCTGGAAGGCTTCAGTTATATCTCATCCCTCTTTGCCTCCGATAGCGGCTCTGATGACAGAGATATCATCTATGGCGGCCTAGGAAATGATAAAATCTACGGCGGCGGTGGAAATGACGATTTGTATGGCGAAGAGGGCAACGACACCATCGACGGTGGAGATGGTGCAGACTCCCTCATCGGCGGACTTGGCAACGACATCCTTTCCGGTGGTGCCGGTAACGACATCTTTTCTGACAATGACGGGTCTGATACCATAGACGGCGGCGCGGGTGATGACATCATCAACGCAGCCTACGACCCATACAGTGACGTGTTTTCCGGTGGCGATGGTAGTGATACCCTGAGTTACCCTACGGCTGATGGTAATCTTGTCATAACCATATCCGGCTCTGACAGTGGCATTATTACCAGCAATGGTGTGACAGATGCCTTTTCCGGCATTGAACACCTGACGGCGACAAGCAGTGCCGATACAGTAAATTTGGTAACAACGAGCCCTACACTCACCATTGACGGCAACAGCGGTACAGACATTCTTGCCTTGACCGGAAGCTCCTATGATTTCACGGGATACACCAATGGTAGTTCTAAAATCATCCATTTTGAAACCCTCGACTTAAGCACGAATACAACTGCCGTAGCGATTGATGCCAATTTTGTGGATGCCACCGGCATTTTCAACATCAACGGTAGCAGTGGGGACAGCATCAATCTGAATGGTGGATGGGTCTATACCGCGAATTCCGGCGGATATAACATTTTCAAAACAACCGGGTTAGACTTCACCCTCAACATCAAAGACACGATTACAACCACCAACCGATACTATAATGCCGTTGCAGGAGCGACAACTGGCGCAAACAGTCTGAACGGCACAACAGGCCGGGATGTCATGTGGGGCAATAATGGCGCAGACATCATTTATGGTGGAGATGGAAACGATGTCATTGCCGGGGGCGGCGATGGCGATACCAGTATTGATGGCGGTGCAGGCGATGATGTGATCTTCGGGGATTCACCGGCGTCAACCTACACAAGTTATGCAAAATTCCTGCATTACAATTTCGGGGACATCACCAGCGGTGCTACCGCAGACGGCAATGATACGATTAACGGCGGTACGGGCAGTGATAGCATTTACGGTGGTGGCGGTGATGACGTCATTAAAGCGACCCTTGACGGGGCAAACGATTTCTTTTTCGGAAACAATGGCACCTTCGATGCTTCCACTGGGGTAGACACCTTAACTTATGCCGATGAATCTAGTGGCATTACTGTCAGTTTTACCAACCCGACAAAAGGCGTTGTAACAGATGGCTCCGCGTCAGACAGCTTCGACCAGATTGATAATTTCATTGCCACAGCCAATGCTGATACCATCAACCATTCAGCCGCTATCATAGGACTCATTGATGCAGGCGATGGTAACGATACCCTGAACCTGTCCTCTTTCTCGACAGCAGACACTATTTTGGGGGGCAATGGCAATGATACCTTTAACATCACATCACAAGTCACTGTTAATAACACCCTTTCAGGAGGCAGTGGGGACGACACCTTTAATGTGACAGACCTTACCAACCTGAGCTCCAGCCATTTGACAGGAGGAAGTACAGGGCAAACAAACGGGGATATGTTGACCTGGCAAAACTCGTCCCTAGAAACCCATGCCTTATCCGGCCTGTACATCGTCGACTTTGAGGTTTTTGACATTACCGGCGCATCCGGTGGGATCAATAATACCTTTAAAATTGATCAAGCAGGCATGAGTGGAAATGCCGTTAATACGATAACGGTTGTAGGCGATGCAGGCGATACTGTGAACTTCTTGACATCAGATAGTTGGGTTGCCGGAGCAAACGATGGGACCTATACAAGCTATACCAGCTCCACTTACACCGTCAGAGTTGAAAATGAACTGACCGTTGGTACCTATTAGGCAGGTTACCCCTGTTCCCGGCTGACACGGGAGGCCAAAAACTTTTTGGCCGTTCCAGCTTTAAGGAACTCGAGCGCACAGCCGAGTTCTTTATCTTTTTTCTCACCAATCTCCGGGCATGTGTCAATTGACGTATGCCCCAGAATGCCTTCTTTATCATAGGTATTCTTGGCAAATTGATCGGCATTCAAAACATAGGGAAGGTCGGCTTCGCGCGGTGCTTTATATTCATTCTGTGCGCCAGATGTTTTTTCTTTTTCCCCACCCGTTTTCTTTATTTCCGGTAAATCAAGACGAATACCCGGGGCGACACCGACTTTCTGGATGGTGCGACCGGACGGCAGGTAATAAAGGGCTGTTGTCAGGCGCACCGCGCCTTCGCGCATCAAGGGCATGATGGTTTGTACAGAGCCTTTGCCAAAGGTGCGCCGTCCCATCAAAATGGCGCGGTTATGGTCCTGCAAGGCCCCAGAAACAATTTCGGAAGCAGAGGCCGAGCCACCATTGACCAACACAACCACCGGCAAGCCTTGCGCCAGATCACCGCTGTTGGCACCAAAATTACGCACATCGTCCTTGTCACGCCCACGGATGGACACCACATTGCCACCATCCAGAAACATCTCGCTTAACGCAACCGATTGCTGCAACAGCCCACCGGGGTTATTGCGCAAATCCAGAACCACCCCTTTCAGGTGATCACCCACCTTGGCACGTGCCTTTTCAAAGGCCTTGCGTACCTCGCTGTCCATACGTTCGGAAAAAGCCACGACACGCAGATGCAAATAATCATCATAAAGTGCAGAACGTACGGCACGTACCTGAATGATATCGCGAATAATCGTTACATCAAAGGGCAGCATTTTTTCACGTTCCACCGTTACGGTGACCGGTTCACCCGGTTTGCCACGCAGGGTCCGCACGGTACGCGTCAGAGTCCAGTCCTTGATGGATGTTCCATCCACGTGGGTAATATGGTCCCCCGGTTTCAGGCCTGCATGGTCTGCCGGTGTATCTTCAATGGGAGACACCACTTTCAGAAAACCTTCACCCTGCTGGACTTCAATGCCCAACCCGCCAAATTCGCCGCTGGTATCAACCATCAGTTCCTGAAATTCCTGCGCCGTCATGTAACCGGAATGGGGGTCAAGCCGGGCCATCATACTGTCCAGCGCAACTTCCACCACCTTGGCCGGGGCGGCCTTGCCTTCGGGCGTCCCGTCTTCCTGATTGAGCCAATCCTGTTCTTCGCTGTTCAGGCCTTCAACCGCATAGGTGATCAGGTCCCTATCCGCCACTTCGCGCACATAGCTACGCCGCACCACCTTGAAGGCATCAATAAACTGCTTGAACTGTTCATCACGGGTGCCGTCATCAACCGATTTTTCATCATAGACCTGTTCAAAACGGCTCAGGTCTTCCTGTGTTTCTGTAGGTAAACCGTTTGTCCCGGTCAGTTGTGACATCCAGCGTCCCACCGGACCGTCCTGTATGGCGCATCCGCTTAAAGACGGCAAAAATACCGTTGTCACGGCCAGAGCAAGGACAATCATCAGAATGGACGGCAACCGGGACCAGAACTTCATATCTTCGGCTTTCAGCAATTGGATCTTCTATATAGATGTAATGATAAAGCGCTTTTCGCAACTTCACAAAAAAAAAGTAAGCCCTGCACCATTCAGCAGGGCTCAACTTCCTGATAAAACTTTCTATTTTGTCACTCTGGAGAAGGCCAGAGTCCATTTTCAACTGAGGCCTGCCCTATATTTCATTGTTTTAATGGATTCTGGATCAAGTCCAAAATGACATCAAGAAGCAGAACTCAACCATCCGCATTCATCTGTTTGACCAAAGCATCCAATGTTTCAACAGCCTGATCGTTCGGCACCTGACAGGTCCCCGCATTTTCATGCCCCCCGCCATCGTGGCTTAGCATCAATTCGCCCACATTGGTTTGGGAGGACTTGTTGAGAATGGATTTTCCACAGGCAAAGACCGTATTCTGCTTTTTCAGCCCCCACAAAACGTGGATGGAAATGTTTGTATCCGGGAAAAGGGCGTAGATCATGAAGCGGTTACCGGTATAGATGACCTCTTCATCGCGCAGGTCCAGCACCGCCACATTATCATGAATTTTCGTACAACGTTTGAGCTGTTCAATAAACTTGGGTTCATGCTCCTTGTACATCTCCACCCGTTCCTTGACATCGGGCAGATCAAGAATCTCTTTGATGGACATGCTGGCACAGCAATCTATCAGTTCCATCATCAACTGATAGTTTGAAATCCTGAAATCACGAAAACGCCCCAGACCGGTGCGCGCATCCATCAAAAAGTTGAGCAGGACCCAGTCTTCGGATTTCAGAATTTCATCGCGGCTGAACTGGGCGGCATCGCCTTTGTCAACCGCTTCCATCATTTCATCCCAGCTGGCCGGGAATTCACCGTGGCCACCGTAATAGCGCCAGACAACACGTGCGGCAGAAGGCGCATCCGGGTCAATCACATGGTTTGCCGGACTGTCATCAAGGCGCAAGGTTTCACTGAGATGGTGGTCAAACGCCAGATGCACCCCGTTCACATAAGGAAGATTGGTTGTGATATCGCGTTTGGAAATTTCAATTTTGCCATCCTGCATATCTTTGGGATGAACAAACGTAATCTCATCGATCAAATCCATTTTTTTTAACAGTACGGCACAAACCAAACCATCAAAGTCGCTTCGCGTCACCAGACGAAACTTCTCCCCCATGGGTAACTCCTTCTTAATTCTGATGGAACCGCACCGCAGCCCCTCAACAAACGGATACTGTTTTCTATACGTTAGCGTAAAAGAAAATGGGTTTCAAAGCTTTCAACGAGAAATGTTTATATTTTTACGCTTCAAGAAAAAACTTTCAGCAGCATCTTGACGCTGGAAACCAGCAGAAAAACGGCAAATCCTCGTTTCAGGTATGTCGGATTGACGCTATGTGCGATCTTCGCCCCCCAAGGGGCGCATAAAACGGTTAGCGGGATAATCAGTAAAAACCCCAGCATATTGACATAGCCCCATGAAAAAGGCGGCAGGTTTTGAACAGTCCACCCTGCGACAATAAAACCAACGGTTCCGGGCAACGCAATGACCATCCCAATCCCCGAAGCTGTCGCAACGGCCTTGCGCATGGGATAATTGTGCGCATTCAGAATCGGCACCGTCATCGCCCCGCCGCCAATGCCGACCATGACAGAGACAATACCAATCACCAAACTATAGAAAAGTTGCAGTGCCAAACCGGGTAAACCATCAACAACATATCCCCCCGTCTTTGAAAACAGCATGCGCAGGGCGACCAAAAAAGCAAAAATAGCAAAAATCAGGGTCAGAATATGCCCGCTCAGATGTGCGGCCAGAACCGTCCCAATGACCACACCGCCCACAATGCCGGGCACCCACCTGCGCAGCAATGTCCAATCCACAGCCCCTTGGCGATGATGCGACCTGACCGATGAAATAGAGGTTGCGATAATGGTCGCAAGGGAGGTACCGACAGCCACATGCATGGCAACATCGCCGTCAACACCAATGGTTTGAAACAAAAAAAACAGAACCGGGACAATCACAATGCCGCCGCCAACGCCCAACAACCCCGCCAGCAACCCGGCAATGACGCCGGTAATCACCAGCGCGATAACAATTTGCACCAACAATGCAGGATCTGCAAAAACCGCGTCCACACTCAGTTCCTTTTTGCTTTTTAACATTATTCAAAACGGGCATCAGATTAGTTCCCTTTCATCGTTTTGCACAACCAAAAACATATCTATCTGAATATACCTCTCCCCCCAAACGAGGGTTTCATTTCCAAATTTCGCAGAGTTATATATAATGTTACGAATATATGACACCAACGGGGACAGGTAGGTAAGATCATGACACATGGTGCAGAACTAGACCTCTTTACGATTATGGCCGGACTGGGTGGTGGATTGGCCATCTTCCTGTTCGGGCTGGAACAGCTCTCGGCCGGCTTGAAGGCCGTGGCCGGGGAAAAAATGAAAACCATCCTTGGCAAGCTCACGTCCAACCGCTTTTTGGGAATGTTCACCGGTGCCTTTGTCACCGCCATCATCCAGTCTTCTTCCGTGACCACCGTTTTGGTTGTCGGCTTCATCAGTGCGGGGTTGATGAAGCTCAGCCAATCTATCGGGATCATCATGGGGGCCAATATCGGCACCACCATCACCGCGCAAATCATTGCCTTTAAAATCACCCATTTTGCCATGGTTATGGTCGCGGTCGGGTTCTTCATGTTCTTTTTCGGCAAAGGCGACAAGTTTAAGCAATACGGCAATATGATCATGGGACTGGGGCTTGTCTTCCTTGGCATGAACCTGATGTCCGATGCCATGAAACCCCTGCGCAGCTATGAGCCGTTCCTCAACCTGATGGTCAGCATGGAAAATCCTTTCCTTGGGCTTCTTGTTGGCGCTGGCTTTACAGCATTGGTGCAATCGTCTTCCGCCACCACCGGGATTGTCATTGCCCTTGCCTCACAGGGGCTTTTGTCCCTGCCCGGCGGCATTGCCCTGATCTTCGGGGCCAACGTCGGCACCTGTGTGACCGCTTTGCTGGCTTCCATCGGCAAGCCACGCGAAGCCCTGCAAGCCGCTGTGGTGCATGTTCTATTTAACGTTGCCGGGGTGCTGCTCTGGATCGGCTTTGTCGATCAATTAGCTGCCATGGTACACAGCTTGAGCGGCCTTCACGGCAGCACGGCGCGCGACATCGCCAACGCCCATACCATTTTCAACGTTGCCAACTCCTGCCTGTTCATCTGGTTTGTTACCCCCTTTGCCAAACTGGTCAACAAACTGGTCCCTCTGAGGGAAAAACCGGAAGATATTTCCGCCAAACCGAAATATCTGGAAGAACCTCTGATCTCCACCCCTTCCATTGCGCTACATGCTGTACGTATGGAAATTGGGGAACTGGGCAAACATGTGCAGAAAATGATGACCGCCATTATGCCCGCCACCCTGACAGGTACCCACAGTACCCTCGACAAGATTGTGGAAATGGACAACAACGTCGATAAACTGCATATGGATATCCTGAAATATGTCCGTAAAATCGGTTCACAGTCCATCGGGGCAGAAGACATGCGCGAGGTTGTCCGCCTGATGTCTGCGGCCAACCATATTGAAAATATCGGCGATCTCATTGAAACCGACCTTGTGCAAATCGGCCATCGCCGCATTGATGAAAACGTGACCGTCAGCCCCGAGACCATGCGCCTGTTGAAAGACCTGCACCACAAAGTCGACACGGCCTTGTCTCATACCTTGCAGGCCATAAAGGATGAAGATGCCGCACTGGCTCAGAAAGTCATTGATATGAAAGATGTCATTACCGATGAATCCAACAAAATCGCACAATATGGTGCCCAACGTCTGTTGACGGACAGCCCGAACCGCCAACACACCTATACCCGTGAAATGGAAACGGTAGAACGCCTGAAACGGATTTACTATTTCGTCAAACGTATGGCCAAAGGGGTTGTCGCCAAAGCCGAAAATGCTGAAAACGATGCCTCCATGAGCGAAGACGGGGCAGACGAAATGATCACACAAAGCGCAGAATAAAACTTAACGCAACAACAATTTCGTCACACGGGTGAAAACCTGTGTGACGATTTTTTTCTAGCCCGGGTTAACGTTAAAGCACAAAAGGCGACTTGCTTTGTTTTGCAAAAACTTCAGTTAGAAAGTCTATCAACAGGCGGACTTTCAAAGTCAGGTGACGGGTATGCGGATAAAGTGCATAGATGCCGATAGAGGGCATTTGGCTTGCCCCCAGTAAAACTTCCAGTTGGCCATTTTGCAGCTCTTCACGCACCGCAAAAGCCGGTACAAAGGCAACACCCAACCCTTTAAGCAAGGCCTGACGTACGGCAAGGGCGCTATTGACCTGCAAGCGCCCGTTGATCTCCACCTGCTCCACAGTGCCATCAACCCCATAAAAGCTCCAGAGGTGGGGCTGGGCCTGATTGGTATCGATGATACAATCATGCTCCGGCAACTCCTGTACTGTCTTTGCCCGCCCCCTTCGTTCCAGATATGCCGGGGCAGCACAAAGCAAACGCTGGGTTTGTCCGATCTTGCGTGCATAGAGTGAGGAATCCTGCAAGGAACCAATCCGGATAGCCAAATCAAACCCTTCCTCAACAATATCCACATATCTGTCATTCAGTTCCATACGCACACTGACTTCGGGGTTTTGCGCCAAAAAATCGCAGATGGCATCAGCCAGATATTGCTCCCCGAATGTATGCGGGGCACTCAGGCGAATGGTGCCTTTGGCCTGCGCCGTTGTTTCCTGAACAACGGCTTCCAGTTCTTCAAAATCATCCAGCAGCTGACGCGAACGTTGCAAGTAAGCCGCGCCGGCTTCCGTCAGGCTCAGGCTACGTGTGGTACGGTTAAGCAAACGCACCCCAAGGCGTTCTTCCAGACGGGCGACATATTTACTGGCCAACGCCGCAGAAAGACCAAGGCGCTGCGCCCCTTCCTTGAAGGAACCGGCCTGCACAACCTGCACAAAGGTTCGTATGGTTTCCAGCTTATCCATCTTATTATCAATGTATCATTTATAATATAACACCAACAAGCTACTTTATAAATCAACATGCGAATAATATATTTCAGACAAATATCAACAGCCACATGCGGACCATAAGGAATACAATAATGTCAGCTTCTCCCCTCTTTATCTCCCACGGTTCCCCCATGACCCTGATTGAGGACAGCGCAGGGCGCGACTTTCTCAAAACCATCGGAAAATATATTGGAAAACCAAAGGCTATTCTAGCAATCTCGGCTCACTGGATGACACAATCCCCTGTGGTGAGCGCCGACCCGATGCCTGAAACCATTCATGATTTCGGCGGCTTTCCTGAAGAGCTCTATCAAATGCGCTATCCGGTAGCAGGCAGTGAAGAAGTGGCGCATCTGGTCTTTGAAGCGCTGCAACAAGCAGGTATTGAAAGCCAAATCACCCCCAAACGCGGGCTGGACCATGGCGCGTGGGTGCCCTTAGTTCTGGGCCTACCCGCCGGCGACATTCCCGTTCTCCAACTTTCCATCCAACCGCACCGCAATGCAAGCTGGCATTATCGCCTCGGGCAAGCATTGGCCCCTCTGCGTGAACAGAACATTCTCATTCTTGCTTCCGGTTCAGCCACACATAATTTGCGCGCCATTACCCGAAGCCAGCATGGAAAAGCACCGCATTGGGTGCAGGCGTTCGTTGAATGGACGCGCAAGGCCATCACAGAAAACCGCCGTGAAGACCTCATTCATTTTGAAGAACGTGCCCCTTTCAGCCGGGAAAACCACCCGACAACCGAACACTTCCTGCCCTTGTTTGTCGCCATGGGCGCAACCGACGAAACCGCCATTCCGGACATTTTACACCAGAGCATTGATTACGGCGTTTTAGCCATGGATGCCTACCGTTTTAACTGAGTAATTTTTTTTACAAAAAAATGCATTTTCCCTCTTGCCAAGACCAAAAGCTTGGAGTAAGTTCCGCCCGCTTCCCAAGGGAAGACAAGCATTAAGCCTCTATAGCTCAGTTGGTAGAGCAACTGATTTGTAATCAGTAGGTCCGCGGTTCGAGTCCGTGTGGGGGCACCAGAATTCACCCGCTAATTCAAAGAGTTAGCGGGTTTTTCTTTGTTCACTTTTGTTCTTTTCCAACTTTTTCAGAGTTGGATTTCCAACTTTTCCAACTTTTTTATTCATTTTGGTCCCATAATTCGAAGGTTCTGATGGCGTTGATAAACAGCCTGACACTGCCTTCAATTCAGTCCGGCACCATTATCCAAAATTTAGCATTTTAATACGGTCTCTTTTGAACCATACGCGCAGCTATGAAATTCAAAGATGGCTGTCATGTCCACATGTAAAAAGTTTTATGTTAAATTGAATAGAAAACACCCTATTCAAAAATGAATAGGGTGTCGTGGACCGCTGACTTGCCCTGATAAGGATTAAGACGTCATTGCCAGCAGCGCAGCGTTGCCGCCTGCTGCTGTTGTGTCAATGCAGAGATGACGTTCCAGATGACACCGATCAGCCATATCCTTTTCGATGATCAAAGGCAGAAGTGCCCCTGTTCTTTCCGCAAGAGCCTTTCGGATAGCCCGTTGATCCGTTTCATCACTCCAGATAACAACACCATCAAAACCTTGCAGTCCTGTCAGGTCTTGGCGTGAGAGAAAGCCTGACAATGTGGCCTGACCTTTTGCTTCAGGAACAATAATCAGGGGAGAGCACCCGTTTTCTTTTGCAATTTGCGACTGGAGCATTGCCGTTTCCAATGTTGGGCCAAGACACAAGATCACACCTTTGGCAAAGGTTGACAAAACATTGCTTTCCCCCGTTGGCCCCGGCATGACTTCTGAAGTCAACTTTTTCTGATTAAATGTATCAAGCGCGTTGATAGCTTTTTGTACTGTATCCAATGATAAAGTTTGTTTGCTTGATACCGGATGGCTTTCAAGTTTTGCATCAACAACAAAGCGTTTTACATAGTTCGGCCCCCCCGCCTTGGGGCCGGTGCCAGACAAACCTTCCCCGCCAAAAGGCTGGGAGCCGACAATAGCGCCGATCTGGTTGCGATTGACATACATATTGCCAACCTTCAAACGAGAGGTGATTTTTTCAACACGATCATCAATACGTGTGTGAAGACCGAATGTCAGGCCAAACCCTGAGGCGTTGATATCATCAACAATCTGCTCAAGTGCAGAGGCCTCAAATGTTGCAACATGAAGGATCGGGCCGAAAATTTCTTCTGCCATATCGCCTATGCCCTTTACCTCAATCACAGCCGGGGCAACGAATGTACCCCCAGCGGGGCAATCAAGCTGTTTGAGAAGGCGAGATTCCGATTTGGCCGTTTCAACGTAAGCATTGATCTTGTCTTGAGCCACCTGATCAATCACAGGGCCAATATCGGTTGAAAGCTGCCAGGGATCAGAAATGACAAGTTCATCCATCGCCCCATAAAGCATCTCCATAAAAGCAGGTGCGATGTCTTTTTGCAGATATAGAATGCGCAAAGCAGAACAGCGCTGCCCGGCAGACTGGAAAGCCGAAGCAATAATGTCTTTGATCGCTTGTTCCGGCAAGGCTGTTGAATCCACAATCATGGCATTCAGCCCCCCTGTTTCCGCAATAAGCGGTGCGCTCACAGGCGCTTGATCCGCCATGGCCTTATTGATGCGTTGAGCCGTCAATGTAGACCCTGTAAAACACACGCCATTCAGAGAAGGGCTTTGCGTCAATGCGCTTCCGACAACGCTGCCTTCACCGGGAAGGAGCTGTAAAACATTTTTCGGCACCCCCGCTTCATGCAGTAGCTTCACAGCCACAGTCGCACATAATGAAGTTGTTTCCGCCGGCTTTGCCAGCACGCCATTACCAACGGAAAGAGCGGCGGCAATCTGGCCTGTAAAGATCGCAAGGGGGAAGTTCCATGGCGAAATACAGGTAAAGAGACCTCTTGGAGAAGCTCCTTTCAGCCTTTCTGCCTGCGTTGCGTAATAACGCAGAAAATCGACAGCTTCGCGTAATTCACCGATGGCATCTGTCGTCACTTTACCTGCTTCTCGATTCAGAAGTGCGAAAAATTCACCAAAATTCTCTTCATACAGATCAGCAGCTATACGCAATACACGGGAACGTTCGTTCTGGCTGCAATCCTCCCAGCGAGCTGCATTTTGAATTGCATTTTCCACATCCTGTACATTGGCGTATGTAACGGTTCCAACAATGTCGCTATGGTTTGCCGGGTTTTTAATTGTCACCTTCTCAGCGCCCATTACCTCAGCAACGACCAATGGACCACCCGCCCATTTGTTGTTTTTGAAAGCCGTGCGTGCTGTTTCTATTTTTTCAATATCATCATCATTATGCAGGTCCCACCCTTTTGAATTTGCCCTATTCTCACCAAAAAGCTCCTGAGATTTTAAAATTTTAGGGGGTTTTGCAAAATCGGCCTGCGCCGCAACAATGGAATCTTCTGCAATATCGGATGCCGGAACAGACGTATCAACAATCTGGTTGACGAAAGACGAGTTGGCCCCATTTTCCAAGAGACGGCGTACCAGATAAGCCAATAGATCACGATGGGGTCCAACAGGTGCATAGATCCGACAGTTTACATTCCCGCGTTCCTTCGTCAGACGGTGCAGCACTTCGCCCATACCGTGCAAACGCTGGAATTCGAAAGCGGCATCGTTTTTTGCCAACTCTAAAATCATTGCGACACTGTTTGCGTTATGGGTGGCAAACTGAGGGTAAATGCGGTCCGTCATTCCCAATAATTTTTCTGCACAATAAATGTAGGAGCAATCGGTTGCCGATTTCTGTGTGAAAACAGGGAAATCTGACAAGCCTTCAACCTGAACTCGTTTAATTTCACTATCCCAGTAAGCACCTTTTACAAGCCGCACCATGATTTTACGGTCATATTTTTGGGCAACGCTATAAAGCCAGTCAATGACCAGATTAGATCGTTTGCCATAGGCTTGCACGACAACCCCAAAGCCATCCCACCCTTTTAGGCGTTCATCACTTAAGACAGCTTCAATAACATCCAGAGAAAGGTCCAGTCGGTCCATTTCTTCCGCGTCAATATTGAAACCCATATTTGCGTCTTTTGCCAAAAGTGCCAAGTTAAGCGTACTTTCAACAAGTTCTTTCATGACGCGGGTTTTCTGAGCGACTTCATATCTAGGGTGCAGCGCCGACAGCTTAATCGAAATCCCCGGGTTTTTAACGACTGAACCGTGTGTGGCTACATCTGACAAAGATAATATGGATGACTTGTAAGCGTTGAAAAATTTCTCTGCATCAGCTTTTGTCAGGGCCGCTTCCCCAAGCATATCATAAGAATAGGTATAGCCTTTTTGTGCCAGTTTATTACCACGCTTTATGGCGTCTTCAATGGTTTCGCCAAGGACAAATTGACTGCCGAGCTCTTTCATTGCACGCTTAACGGCTGTGCGGATCACAGGTTCACCCAACCGCTTGACCATGCTATGCAAAATTGATCCAAGTCCATCTGAATATCGGTCATCCAGAACTTTACCTGTTAACATAAGCCCCCATGTGGATACGTTCACCAGTAGGGAGTCTGAATGCCCGCGGTGTTCCCGCCATGCGGAGGGTGCAATCTTATCTTCAATCAGTTCATCCATCGTCGCCGCATCCGGCACCCGCATCAGGGCTTCGGCCAGACACATCAAGGCAACACCTTCATCCGTAGAAAGACCGTATTCCGCCAGGAAAACTTCCAACAAAGCGGGGCTGTCGTCTTTTCGGATGCCTTCAATCAAAGCGACAGCTTTTTCCTGAATATTCAGCCGGTCCTGAACCGTGATGTTAGAAGCTTGCGCCATGGAGGATAAAACGCTTTCCTCGTTTTTAAGATGCGCTTCCCTGATGCTTTTTCGGATGTCTGCAATAACTGGCATTTTGTCTTACCTTCATAAAATTCGTTTGTAGACATCTTACAGCCTTATAGAAGGTCATTTTTCTCATATTTTGGATTATATAAGGTATTTTCTCTTTTTTTATTTAGGCGAATAGCTCAAACATACCCAATATCATCATATGAAAGTCATTTTGCCTTTTACGGTACAACACCACCATCTACGCTGTTTTACGTCCTGTATTTTGGTAAATAATACTGGCAACGATCAATGCCAAGCCCAGTAAAGTTGCATTCTCAATTGTCTCCCCCAGAAAATAGCTGATGAGCATGAGAGACATGAACGGAGACAAAAATATCATTGTGCTGATTTGTGCGGTGCTGTTTGTCAGTTTCATGGCTTTTAACCAAATGACAAAACAAATCCCCATCTCAAAAGCGCCAATATAGGTCGCGCCCAACAGACCTTCTATTGCTAAAGGCCTGAAGTCTGTACTCCAGATATAATAGGCAAAGATAAAGGGCAAACTGAAAACAAAGTTTACAAACAGACCTACGACAGGGTCACGACGTTCCCGTGTGTTAAAGATCCAGTAAAGAGCCCAGATCACCGTACTGAGCAAAGCCAGAAAAACACCAAAGGGACTGGTGAAATCCAATTGTAGCAGGTCCCCTTTTGTTGCGATGACCACAACCCCCAGATATCCACCAATTAAAGCGATACCCTGGCGAACAGTGATTTTCTGTTTAAGAAACGGAACTGATAATAAAGACAGCATAATCGCCCATGTGTAATTAATGGGCTGTGCCTGTTGTGCAGGCAGTAGGTCATAGGCTTCAAATAGGGTGAGGTAATAAAGAAAAGGGTTCAAAAAACCCAATAAAATAGACAGTTTATATTCTTTAACAGTGCAGCGAAAAACTTGCTTGAATTTACCTTGTCCAACAAGGATGGCACCCAGCACGATTGTGGAAACCAGAGTCGAGATAAAAAGAAGTTCAATAACATCAAGATGTCTCAAGGAGAATTTGAAGGCAACCGCAACGGTCGACCAAAAGCTAACAGCCGTGAAGGCCAACAAAATAGCACGGCGCTGGTCCGTCATCCGTTTATCCCTTGAGAAAAATAAGGCGCAGCCCGATAGAAGGCAGCGCCTTTTAGGGTTATGAAAGAACTTTGCTTAAGAAAGCCTGAGTTGTTTCCTTTTGCGGATTGGAAATCACCTGTTCCGGTGGTCCCATTTCTTCAATCACGCCTTTATGGAAAAAGGCAACCTGATCAGAAACTTCACGGGCAAAGGCAATCTCGTGTGTTACGCAGATCATGGTCATGCCTTCCTCGCGCAAAATACGCAATGTATCGAGAACTTCGCCAACGAGTTCCGGGTCAAGTGCAGATGTAACCTCATCAAAAAGCATATAGTCAGGGCGCATAGCCAAGGCACGCGCTATCGCCAAACGTTGTTGCTGCCCCCCAGACATTTTGGTCGGATACATATCGAACTTATCACCAAGCCCCACATGCTTGAGTTCTTTTTCAGCAATTGCAATAGCTTCTTCCTTCGGCATTTTCTTGACGATTTGAGGAGCAAGAGCCACATTTTCCATTACTGTGAGATGTGGGAAAGAATTCCATTGCTGGAAGACCATGCCAAGTTTCTGTCTCAGCTTATCCTTATTTGTGGTTTTATCGTGAACATCAACGCCATCCACAACAATCTTGCCGGCCTGAATATCTTCAATGGCATTGATGCAGTAAAGCAGTGTGGATTTCCCGCTCCCCGAACCGCCAATAATGCTCAGCACCTCACCTTTTTCAACATCAAGGTCGATGCCTTTCAGGACCTCCAGATTGCCGAAGGATTTATGTACGTTTTCAATCTTAATCATAGAGCATGTTTCCTTTCGATACGACGGCCGTATACGGATAAGGGATAAGAGATGAGGAAATAGAAAAAACCGACACCGATCAAAATTTCCAGCGGTTGTTGCGTACGAGAGATCAACTGATCAGACGTGCGCAACAATTCCACATACCCGATAACCGAAACCAGTGCGGAATCTTTAATAACGCTAAGCGCCACCCCCAACCAGGCAGGAAAGACCGAACGCAAACCGATGGGAAAGCGGACATAACGGATGGTTTGCCAGTATGTCATCCCCAACGAACGCGAAGCAACAATCATGGATTTATGAACGCTTTCAAAGCCGCCACGAAACACTTCGGCCATAAAGGCCATGGTATAAATCGACAAAATAATTGTCCCGGCAACAAAAGGCTCCAAAGGAGAGCCAATAACCCCCATGAATGTTGAAAAAAGCACCAATTGAATAATCAGGGGAACACTACGGAATATATCCAGCACACTGCCGAAAAGGGCATTTACCCATTTACTGCTTTCTGCACGGGCAAAACCAACACCTACCCCCAGAACGGTACCGATGGAAATGGACACAGCCGAAATGGTGATGGTGTTCCAAACACCTGTGAGGATGAAGCCTGTATCGTTCCAGGACAAAGGGGTAAATAAACCACCCATTATATTTCTCCTCTGAAAAGTCTTTTGGAAATCATTGAAGCACTGATCAGGACGAACTTTGTAATGATGTAATAAAGAACCGCTGTCACCATGAAGAATTCCAGTGTTCTGAAAGACAGGGACTGAAGCCTTTGCGTTTCACCGGAAAGCTCGTTCATCCCGACCAGAATGCCGAGAGAACTCATCAAAATAGACCAGACAAACTGATTGGTCATCGGGTGATAAATACGGCGAAACATCTGGGGCAGAATAATGTATCGGTAGCTTTGAAAACTGGTCATCCCCAAGGATTTGGACGCATTATATTGCGCATCGGGAATGGATTTAAAACCACCACGGAACGTTTCCGCCAAATAGCCAGCGTTAATAAAA
Organism: Terasakiella sp.; assembly: GCA_050297075.1. Lineage (GTDB taxonomy): Bacteria > Pseudomonadota > Alphaproteobacteria > Rhodospirillales > Terasakiellaceae > Terasakiella. The sequence continues at coordinate 29,131 of JBNKSC010000016.1, read as the reverse complement.
ACCAGGGCACTGAGAACGGCCATATAGGGGCTTAAGTTAATACCAAATGCTCCCAGGCCGAAATACGCCATGTAAATCTGAAACAATGCAGGCGTATTGCGGGCAATTTCAATCCAGGTCACCGCAACATAGGAAAAAGGCCGTGTGTTGTTCATTTTGGCAATCGCCAGAAAAATGGCGATGACAATTCCCAGTATCATTGATAATACCGAAACATGTAGCGTAACGAATGCCGCTTGAAGCAATTCGGGCATTTTCTGGAATACTGTATTCCAGTGAAATTGGTAATCCATCCCTATCCTTCCAAACGTGGTGTGTAATTTCCCAAATTAAAAAGGACGGGAAACCCTAAAATGTTTAAAGAATGATGCTTGAAAAAAGCTGGCGGTGATGAAAAATCATCACCGCCAGAACATGATTATTTATTATCACGTAAGGACTGGATCAGGTCTGCCGGAGCATCTGACCCAAAGTGTGTGTTATAGTGCTTGTTCATGTTTCCATCACGGATTTGGTGGATCAGGAACAGGTTGAGATAGTTGATCCAGGCGACTTCGCTACGCTTGGCAATCAGGCCCACAACATCGTCATAATTGGGAACATACGGACCTGCGACATAGTCTTTGAATTCCGCAGTCTGAAGTTTTGTTGCGATATTTGTATTGGTTGAAATAATTGCATCAACCTTGCCTTGGTACAGACCGAGATAGGCATCATTTTCGGATTTGAAAGACGTGTAATTATCTTTACCCCAACCCATTTTTTCGGCGTAGGCAAGATATTCTGTCTCGTAAGTGGTTCCCAGTGCCGCACCAACTTTAACATTTTTCAGGTCATTAAAAGTCTTGATTGGTGTACCCTTTTTGGAAATCGTCTGAAACTTGAAAACGAAATAGGGATAAGTAAAACCAACAGACTTGGCGCGTTCCAGTGTATCGGAAGTTGAACCGACAACGACATCGGTTTTACCAGCCACCAGAGAAGGAATACGATCCCCCCAAGTGAGGTTAAGAACATTTGATTTCACACCAAGGGCCTTAGCCAGATCGTTACAATAATCGACATCAAAACCAGCCGGTTTGTTGTCTTTATTAAAGTAACCCATTGGTGGGAAGTCCAGAACAACACCACAATTCAGTGTGCCACGTTTGATCACATCGTCAAGCTGGTCTGCTTGGGCCGCACCCGAAGCCATCACTGCGACTGCACCGGCTACGATGCTTGCTAATTTCAAAAATTTCATCTTAAACCTCTCTCTTGGATGAACCTGTTTCAATATTTTCTATGTTTTCATGTTGATTAGAGTTCTGTTTCATCAGTACAGAATTCACCTTAAAACCTAACCAGGGTATTAAATTCGATAGCATACTCTTTTTTTGTAAATAAGAGCAATCCATCTCAGCGTTAATGCGTATTCATCATTGCTGCTATGACTGACATGCACTTGACACACAAAACGATTGACTTAATGCTAAGAAATTTAGCATAGTTTTTTGTCCTATTAATTTAAATTTTGCAGTTCAAATGGTCCAAAAATCAGAATTAGAAAGTCAAAAATCACCTTGCAAACTTGATTCGTATGACAATGCGATTCTACGAATATTTTCTGGCGATGGGCGGATTAGCATAAGTGAGCTTGCACGCAAAATTAATTTATCCAAAACCCCGACCCAAATGCGGGTCAAACGTCTGGAAGCCGAAGGGTATATTATCGGCTATCGCGCGATGCTTGATCCGATCCGTTTGGGGTTGGATCATATTGCTTTTGTAGAAGTCACCTTAAGCGACACAAGAGAAGCTGCGTTAAATGCCTTTAATCGGGAAATTGCCAAAATCGGAGAAATCGAACAATGCCATCTGATCGCCGGTAAATTCGACTATCTCCTTAAGGTTCGAACCCGCAACATGCCGGATTATCGGAAATTTCTGGGTGAAAAACTCTCATCCCTTCCCCACGTCTCGCATACGAGTACATTCGTTGCGATGCAATCGGTCAAGGAAAGTGATTTCGGTTACAGCAACAACCCGACATGATTCAATCCAGCTTCGACTTCCTCAACAGGCCCCAATGAATGGAGCCTTTCGTTTTTAGGCCAGTGCGTCTTTTAAAGCGAAGCTGATATCCCCGGCCTGCTCGGGTGTCAGGCTGTTGGGGCTTGCCAGCAGCTTTCGCCCAGCCATATGGTCAGCCGCCTGATTGAGGCTGTCGATGGCAATAAGTTTTCCGTCACCAAAATAGAGCCATGAAAAGGCCCCGCTTTCAGGGTCACCGCGCACAACGGCCTGATCATAGCCCGCAGACAGGCCAACCATTTGCAGTTTGACATCATACTGATCTGACCAGAACCACGGGGCGGCTACAAAGGGTTTGTCGATACCCATGATATGGTTGGCCGCAGCTTTGGCCATTTCCACGGCGTTCTGTACCGATTCAAGGCGCAGCAGGCTTCCGTCTGCCAGCCGCTGTGCTGTGCAGTCACCAAGGGCATAGATATCGGGGTCACTGGTACGCCCCTGATGGTCAATGATGATGCCAGTTTCACAGTCCAGTCCGGCAGCTTGCGCCAGTTCCTGATTGGGCAGAACCCCAACCCCTAGCACCACCATATCTGCTGCGCATTCTTCACCCGTGTTCAGCCGTACAGCCTGTACCTTGCCATCTGCATCCATGACAATTTCTTCGGCCCCCGCCCCAAGCCGGATTTCACAGCCATGAGATTCATGCAAGTCACGGTAATAATCCGACAGCATGGGGGAAACCACGCGGGCCATGAGGCGTTCGGCAAATTCCACCACCGTGACCGTCTTGCCAAGTTTACGCGCAACCGCTGCCATTTCCAGACCGATAAAGCCACCACCAATGACAACCAGCTTTTCAACAGCCGCCATCTCATCAGCAATTTTCAAGGTGTCATCCAATGTGCGCAAGCAATGCACCCCTTTGGCATCCACGCCCTTGATCGGCAACATGCGGGCACGAGAACCTGTTGCAAGCACCAGCTTGTCATAGATAATGTCCTGCCCATCGGCACACTGAAGGCGATGGGCTTCACGATCAACGCTCTCTACATGCACACCTGTTTGCAAGGTGATCCGTTTCTTATCGAACACGCCAGGTTGACGAATGGTCAATTGCTCCCGGCTGGCTTCGCCCAACAGAAACGCTTTGCTCAGGGGCGGGCGACTGTAAGGGGCATGGACTTCATCACCAAGCAACAGGATTTTCCCGTCATACTTGGCACTACGCAGGCTTTCGGCTGCCTGCAAGCCCCCCTGCCCGGCCCCGACAATCACAATGGGGCGGGACATCAGCTTTGGGCCTCAGGCAAATGAACGACCATTCCGTCCAGTGCACCGGTGACTTTGACCTGACAGGCCAGCCGACTGTTATCCTTGCGCTCACAAACCGTTTCATCCAGCATGCCCAGTTCGTTATCATTGGGGGCTTCCAGTTTATCCAGAAAGCTTTCATCCACATAACAGTGGCAGGTTGCACAGCAGCAGGAACCGCCACATTCGGCTTCAATTCCGTCTATCCCGTTGGATACAGCGGCCTGCATCAGGCTCCATCCTTCCTGAACGTCCAGTTCGGTTTCTGTGCCATCGGCTTCGATAAAATTGATTTTAACCATTTTTTATAATTCCTTTAAGTCAATGCTAGGTGGGGTCAGTCGCGCACCAGCAAAAGTTTAACCGGGCTGCGGAAGTTGGAAGAGGCCAGCCATACCAGTTTATCTTCCGGTTCAGCCAATGAAAAGTTCGGAATTTCTTCCAGAAAGACTTCCATTGCCGTTTTCATCGCCAAACGCGCTACAGAATTGCCCAGACAGGTATGCGTCCCCCCGCCCATGCCCACGTGCCCACGTGCATTGCGGCTGATATCGAAAACATCAGGGTTGGGATATTTACGCTCATCCCGATTGGCAGAACCATAAGCCAGAATAACGAAATCCCCGGCTTTCATGGTTTGGCCGTGCAGGGTTACATCCTTGGTCAGGCAACGGCGAAAACGCTGTGCAGAAGTATTGAAGCGCATGGACTCTTCAATCGCCCCCGCCATGAGAGCCATATCATCCACCAATTTGCCGCGTTCTTCGGGCCAGGTGGCAAGGTTATAGCCAAAGACTTTCAACATACCTGCCAATGATTCAATACCGGCCATAATCAGGGTTGTGACCGTCATTTGCACCTGAATCAGGTCCAGTTTTCGCCCGTCCAGTTCTGCGGTGATAAGTTGGGAAATCAAATCATCCCCCGGATTTTTGGCACGCAGAGCAATCACTTCGTTAGAATAATCTTTCATCCATTCAAAAGCAGCCAGATGTTCGGCCCCTTTCTGCCGGGTTTTCGGGTCTGTCTGAACCATCAACAGAGCATTGCGTTTAACTTCTTCCGTCTCGTCACTTTCCGGCAAACCCAATAATGCGGCCAACACCTTGTATGTTACATCCCCGGCAAAATCAGCGGCAAAATCAAAAACCTTGCGTTCCCCGATATTGTTTTTAATGGCATCATGCGCAATTTGCTGAATCGGTTCCACCAGATGGTTGAGGTTTCGTTTCATAAAAACGGACTGCACAATGGAGCGCACTTCATCATGGCGCGGCGGGTCCATGGTTCCCAGTGTATTGCCCGCACGCCCCGGAAATTCATCAACCAGATTGCCTTTGGCAGATGAATAGGTCTGCCAGTCATTCAGCGCATTGATGACATCATCATATCGGGTCAGGACCCATTTATCAGCATCCTCACTCCAGAAGCAGGGGTGATTATCGCGCAATTCCTTATAGGCATCGAACGGATTGGCATCAAATTCGGTGGAATAAAGGTTAAAACGAACCATTACTATGTCTCCCAATTAACAACACTGTGAACGGCAGGGCTGCTTATCGCCATCCCTGTCCCTTTATTATTCTTGCCTGCATAGTACCCTTGCCCCCCTTTCTGTTGAATGGACAATCCGGCACAAAAATTGTACTATTCTGACAAAATGTCATTTTAAATTATTGTGCAGTGCAAAGATGAAATCCCCAGAAAGACGCATTCCTCTTTATGCCCTTTATGGTGAGGAAACACCTGTTGAAGACAGCGAGTTCGTTCACATTGAAGAAGTTGAAAGCCGTAGTAGCCTTTATGATTGGGAAATTACCCCCCACACACATGGAAATTTATTGCAGATTTTGTGTGTGCGTGACGGGGATGTCGTTGTCAGGATTGATGAGCAGACACAAGAGATCAGCGGCCCTTGTATTATTTCCATACCTCATGGATTGGTGCATGGATTTAAGTTTTCGCCCCATACCAAAGGGGCTGTCATCAGTGTCGCGTATGATTTCCTGACTCAGCATTCCCACCCTGCCGACATGCAAACCTTGCAGGATGTTTTGAACTTTCCAGCCATGGTGGATTTTTCACATTCATCAAAACGCTTTCGCATGGCAGATGAAATTGTAGAAGCTATTTTTAATGAATACCGTTGGCCACAAACCGGGCGTTCTTTGATGATGGGGGCGCTTATTCGCATTCTTTTACTACAGGTGCGGCGCAAAATGATCCTGCCCCACACCCGGGACAATCGCAAAAACTACCGGCGAACCGTATTTGTACGCTTTCGTGAACTTGTAGATGAACACTATAAAACAAAACTATCCGTCCCCCAATACGCCGCCCAGATGGGGATTACGGAAAGCCGCCTTAATCGTGTCTGCCAAAGCTTTACCGGCAAAAGCGCCTTTGAAGTGATTCAAGACCGCCTCTTGCTGGAGGCCCAGCGTTTTCTCATCTATACCAAAGCCCCCATTGCCGAAATTGCCTATGACCTGGGTTATCATGACCCGGCCTATTTCTGTCGGGTTTTCAAAAAACAGACGAACCAAACACCCAAACAGTTTCGTCAGGAAAAATCCACTTAGGATTTTTTTACGTTGCGCATACGTTGCACAATGAAATCCCGATATTGCATATCCTCATGCATGATATGCTCCACCAGCCATGTGCCAAGGAAATCATTCACCAGATCTGCAATCTGAAACGGGCTTTCAGCTGCACGGCGGTAGGTTTGTTCCACAGTTTTAAGCCATTCAACAAAGAGCTTGTGCTTTTCAATATGTTCCGCCAAGCCCGGATAACCGTTTTCCCTCATGTAATCTTCTTCACGGGCAAAATGATATTCGGTGTATTTTTCCAAACGCCCGATGATACCAAGAAGAAAACTGTCACTTAAATCCGCATCGACCATTTCATCGACCAGCGCAAAAAGTTCCTGATGGTCATTGTCGATTTCCGGGTCACCGACACTAAGCGCCGTTGTCCATTTATATTCAGACATAATTGCACATCCTTCCTTTGCTTACAGCAAGCCCAAAGCCAGCCACGGAAATAGAATCAACAGACCCAAACGAACAATATCGGACAAGACAAACGGAAAAACCCCTTTGAAAATCTGCTGGATTGGAATGTCCGGTGCCACGGATTTCAAGACAAAAACATTCATTCCCACCGGCGGTGTAATCAAGCCGAGCTCAACGGTAATGACAGAAATAATACCAAACCAGATCGGATCAAAGCCAGCCGCCTGAATCACCGGAAAGACAACCGGTACCGTCAGCAATAACATGGCGATGCTATCCATCACGCAGCCCAGCAGCATGTAAAGCAGCAACACACAGAACAAAATGGCATAGGGCGGCAGGTCGAGATGGGCAACGAAATCGACCAGATCAAACGAGATACGCGAGACAGACAGGAAATAACCAAAAATTTCCGCGCCAACAATCATGAAGAAAATCATGGCCGCGAGAAACAGGGTTTCTTCAATGGAATCCTTAAACTGTTTAAATGTCATTCCACGGAACAGGGCAATGACCAGCGCACCGAATGCACCAACTGCCGCCGCTTCTGTCGGGGTAAAAAAGCCGCCGTAAATGCCGCCGATGATCAGGGCAAAAATACCACCAAAAGGGATCAAGCCTTTCAAACCGATAATTTTTTCCTTGATCGTTGTGCTCTCACCCTGCTTGGCCAGTTCAGGCTTTAGCCAAACGGTAATGGCAATGGTGGCACAATAAAGAACCAGCCCCAAAATACCGGGAATGATGCCAGCAATAAACATCTCACCAACGGATTGTTCCGTAATCAAGGCATACAACAACAAAGCGATGGAGGGCGGAATCATGATACCAAGTGTGCCCCCGGCCGCCAACGTACCGGCCGCCAGAGACGGCGCATAGCCGTTGCGCTTCATTTCCGGCAAGGCAACACGTGCCATAGACGCCGCCGTTGCCAAAGAAGACCCCGAGATAGCGGAAAAAACACCGCAGGAACTGACCGCTGCCAGCGCCATACCACCACGCCAGGAACCAAAAAGGGATTTCGCACCATTAAATAATTCTGCCGACATTTTGGCTTTGGAAGCAAAAACCCCCATCAAAATAAACATCGGAATGGGGCTGAAGCTGTAATTTGAAAGCGTTTCAATCGGGCCGTTTTCCAACAGGGAAACCGCCGGTTCAAATGCAACAATCAAGGCAAAGCCGATAAAGCCGGTTGCCGCCATCGCCAAGGCAATAGGACATCTGAGTGCGATCAGAACAAGCATACCGAACACACAGAGATAACCGATCAGAGGGGCACTCATTTTTTATTATCTCCCACTGTCCATAAATTGCTGAAAGGCCACCAGCACGCCGCGCACCATCAAGACGGCCGCAGCAAAAGCAGCTACACCGTAGATATATGACATGGGAATAAGCAGATCCTGCGTTGTTTCCCCGGACTGATTAAGCCGATCCACCGCCTGATAAAGCCTGAACGTCATCCCGAAGCCAAGCACCCCGAACCCCAGCGTATAAACACCGGCCAGAATACCTTTCAGGCGTTCGCTCATCCCTTCGGTAAACAGGTCCACAATAACCTGCCCGCGACGAACGGAATAAGGCAAAGCAAAAAGAATACAAAACAAAAGACTGTAACTGACAATCTCAACGCCGCCGGTGAAGGTGAAGTCCACACTCCCGCCCGTTGCCTTGAACACGGCACGTGCCAAGACATCAACGAGAATGGTCACCATCATGACAATGAGAAGAACGCCACTTATCCAATGCATATAAAATGCAAGTTTGCGTGCGCCGTCCATTATGGCTCTCATCAGGACTTCCTCCTTCTAGGCATTGGGCTTATTGGCCGCAGGCTTTGGAAAGTTCCTGTGCACGGGCATAGACTTTACGTGCAGGCAGGCCTTTGCCTTCCAGTTCGGACAGGTAGTTTTCTGTCGCACGGTCCATAATCGGTTTCCAGGCCGGGTTGTTCACGCCACCTTCAACAGTCGTGATGGTATGGCCTTGCTCAACAGCCTGCTTGCGACCTATGACATCCATTTTATCAAAGACTTTTGAGGCAATTTCAGACCATGCCTTACCGGAATTATGATCAATCACTTTTTTCAGGTCAGCCGGAAGGCCATCATAAACCTGTTTGTTCATGGTGATGATGAAAGACAGGGTATAAAGCCCCCCCACTTCGGTGTGGTTCTTGGCCAATTCGTTCAAGCGGAAGGCAACCATACCTTCATAAGGCAGCGCCACACCATCAATCACACCACGTTGCATGGATTGATAAGACTGCGGCGCAGGCATACCGACAGGCTGGGCTTTGAGTTCTTCCAGCATTTTGGCAACAACAGCTGTCGGGCGGCGAATACGCAGGCCTTCCAGATCAGCCGGTTCCTTGACAATTTTTTCGCTGGTGTGAATATGCCCCGGGCCGTGGGTGAAGAAGAACAAAGGCTTGGTATCTTTATATTCATCCGCAATCAGACCTTCATCATAAAGCCCCTGGATGATGCAGGACCCTTGCTTGGCCGTTTGTACCAGCCCCGGCAATTCAACAACCTGCGTCAACGGGAAACGGTTGGCGGTATAGCCTTGCACCGTTGCCGTTACATCTGCAATACGGTTTTTCACCGCTTCGTATTGAGCAGGTGGTTTTGCCAATGTCGCAGACGGGAAAATCTGAACATCAATTTTACCGCCGGACTCTTCTTTTACTTTATCCGCCCAAACCTGAAACAGCTCTTTATGCGCCCCGGCAACTGCTGGCCAGAAATGTGCAAAACGCAACGTTACGTCAGCAGCCTGAGACGAAGAAGCCGCCCCGACAGCCATCAAACCGGCAACAGCCGTCATGGTCAATTTTTTAAGCATAGATATGCCTCCCGAAAAAAGTTCAATATTTTAAATACTTAACTACGTGCGTTTCTCGCATCTTGTCATTGGATCTCAGACAAATTCTTCTGTATCAATTTCCTTCTGCGTAACCGGGCCATAGCGTGGGCCGGAAACTGTCTTTTGGTTGATCAGCCCATCAAGACGGGCCAATTGATCCGCACTGAGGCTCACCTCGGCGGCCGCAAAATTTTCTTTCATATGCTCTATGCTGGCCGTCCCCGGAATGGTGACCATGTTTTCATCTTGCGCCAAAAGCCAGGCCAGCGCCAACTGTGCCATAGTGCAACCGACTTCCTTGGCAATTTCGCCATAACCGATAAGCAATTGCTTGTTCTTTTCCCAATGTTCCGGCTGAAAACGCGGCATTGTACGCCGTATATCCTTTTCCACCAGTTCTGACGGGTCTTGTAAAAGGCCACAGAGGAAACCACGCGCAACCGGGCTAAAGGCCACAAAAGTGACATCCAGTTCACGGCAGGTTTGCAACACACTGATTTCCGGGTTGCGCGACCAGAGTGAATATTCTGTCTGTACAGCCGTAATGGGGTGAACCGCATGGGCTTTTTTAAGTGTCTTAGAAGAAACTTCAGACATGCCGATGGTTTTGATTTTTCCTTCAGCGACCAGATCAGCCAGCGCCCCGATGCTGTCTTCCACAGGGATGCTTTTTTCCCAACGATGCAGATAGTAAAGATCAATCACATCCGTACCAAGGCGGCGCAATGAATCCTCACAGGTCTTTTTAAGGACCTCCGGCCGCGCGTCAATGGCACGCGCACCGGCATCATTTTTAAACATGCCGCATTTACTGGCCAGCGTATATTCCGAACGACGATGGCCGATGGCATCACGCAACAGTTCCTCATTGGCCCCAAAGCCGTAAAGGGCTGCGGTATCCATCATGGTATAGCCCTGATCCAATGCTTCGTTGAGCAAACGCACCGCGTAATCCTTGGATGGTGGCGTGCCATAAGCATGGGAAAGGTTCATACAGCCAAGGCTGACAGGGCTAACCTGAAAAGGACCGAGTTTGCGTGATGTCATAAGCCTTTGTCCTTATTTGTCTGAGCCGAAGCATTGTTCCAGTTTATCCAGCGTTTCCATCGCCGGGAAACATTGGGCAATGCTGCCATTCGGTTCACGGCCTTCCTGAATGGCGCTGAAAAATTCACGATCAATCAGCTCAATCCCATTGTTGGAAACCGCCACTTCTGACAGGTCAATCTTGTTGTCGTTACCATCATAAAGATCATCATAACGTGCAACATAGGTTCCGTTGTCACAAATATAGCGGAAATAAGTGCCCAATGGTCCATCATTGTTAAACGACAGGGACAGGGTGCAAATCGCCCCCCCATCGGCTTTCAGGCCAATGGCCATATCCATCGCAATCCCAAGTTCAGGGTGTTTCGGGCCTTGCAGGGCAAAAGCTTCAGCCGCCTTGGTCCCGCCTGTTTGATACTGGAACAGATCAACCGTATGGCAGGCATGGTGCCATAGCAGGTGGTCCGTCCATGTGCGCGGTTCGCCTTTTGCGTTGATGTTTTTACGGCGGAAGAAATAGGTCTGTACATCCAGTTGTTGCAACTTCAGTTCGCCAGCAACAATTTTGTTATGCATCCATTGGTGAGACGGGTTAAAGCGGCGCACATGCCCGGCCATGGCAACCAAACCCGTTTTTTGCTGTGTTTCCAGCAAACGTTTGGAATCTGCCAGATTATCCGCCATCGGAATTTCAACCAGAACATGCTTGCCCGCTTCCAGACATTGAATGGCCTGTTCGGCATGTACCGGGGTCGGGGTTGCCAGAATAACGGCGTCCACATCATCACGCGCCAGACTTTCTGCCAAATCTTTTGTGGCATGAGCAATACCGCGATCTTTGGCGAAACCTTCAATATCGTCCGGGCCACCACCAACAACGGAAGTCACGTTCACCCCGTCGATATTGCTGATGGCATCCAGATGTTTCATCCCGAAGGCACCGGCTGCACCGGCTACGCATACTCTCATTGTTCATTCTCCAAAATAATCAGTCCGGCCCCCGTATTGGATGCGGGGACATGATAATGGCGGTAAACTTCCTTGGCTTGATCATCCAGCGCACCGCGCATGATCAACCACATGACCAGCTCAATGCCTTCCGAACCGGCTTCACGCATATATTCAGTATGGGGTATTTTCACCAGACGATCCACATCACCTGTCAGGTCATCCAGAAATTCCTTGTCGAAATCAGCATTGATCAGCCCGGCACGTTCGCCCTGTAACTGATGCGACATTCCCCCTGTGCCAAAGACCATGACCTTCAGGTCTTCATCAAAACTTTCCACCGCTTTGCGGATGGCCTTGCCAAGATTATAACAACGATTGCCTGTTGGTTGCGGATATTGCACCACATTCACCGCCAGTGGAATGACCTTGCACGGCCATTGTTGCGGCTGCTCATACATGATGGAAAGCGGCACGGTCAGCCCATGATCCACCGGCATTTCATTCACAATGGTGATATCAAATTCATTTAAAATCAGGTTTTCGCATAGGTGCCACGCCAGTTCAGGATGGCCTTGAACAACAGGTACCTTGCGCGGCCCGTACCCTTCATCAGCAGGCTGGAATTCCGCCGCCACACCAATGGCAAATGTCGGGATCAGTTCCAGAGAAAAGGCAGAGGCGTGATCATTATAAACCACAATCACGACATCGGGTTTTTCTTTTTCAATCCATTCACGCGCCGGGCCATAGCCATCAAACAAGGGCTTCCAATACTCAATCTGGGTTTTCCCATTATCCATCGCCGCCCCAACGGACGGGATATGTGACGTACCAACACCGGCAGTAATTTTAGCCATTATTTTCCCACTCCGTCTTAAAACGATTACCTTTTACCGGGCGACCACCATCCAACAACATTTGTTTAAATTCTTCCACATTCACATGCGACATAGCCGCGCCTGCATCCTGCATGGTCAAACCATCAAAGGCCGCAAGTTTGAAGGTGTAATAGATATTGCCGCCTAGACGCAGCATACCCAGCCAGTCACGCTCCATCACCGCTTTGCGCTGTTCATCCGTCATGGGGAATGTCATTAAATAGCCTTCCGGGTCGGCGGCAAACTGTTCACGGTTTTCCGCCTTGTTCAGCGACATACAGAACATATTAAGGTGATAGCCCTTTCTGTTCTGCCTTCCGTCAAACACATAGGTGCCCGGGATATCGTCATAGTCTTTATTCACCATTTTTACTTTTACCTTTTTCCAACGCATCCAACAGTTGGTCGGCGCGTTGTTGATAATCATGCTGTTCATTGGCAACCAGCTTCAACTCACCCAGTCGCTGTTGCCATTGGACGCTCGCGCGGGCCATATCACCGTTCAGCCCCAGCTCATCCACCGTCAGGGCGACTTCACGCATTTCTGCGGCCCGGCGAATACCATGGGTCATGGAACGTTCCATCATATAGGCCGCCTTGGTCTTGAAATCGAAACCGGGGTAGGTTTTATCCAGACTGTCCAGCACCACATCTTCCACACCGGCCTTGCGCCCGGCCAGAACACATTCTGCGAACAGGGCTTCCAGCCCCTTCATCATGATGCTGCGGATCATTTTGATAGAAGAAGATGCCCCAACATCACCTTCAACAATGCTGGCGTTCATCGCCAAAGCGTCAAAAACACTTTTGGCACTTTGGGCATGCTCACCGCTTAAGCCAACAGGCGTTTGGTGGAGCTTGGGATAAACCGGTGCCATCACCGCAACATCCACATATCGCCCACCGACTTCATTAATCAGGCTGGCATTTCTGCGCTTGGTTCCCGGTGCACAGGAATTGCAATCAAAGAAAAAAGCCGCCGGTGCCATCAAACCTGCTGCCTGCCTGGCAACCACCGCCGCCTGATCTGCCGTCACCAAAGAAAAGACCAGATCGGCTTTTTCAAGGGCTTGCGCCAAGGTGTCACAACCTTTGACATTCAAGCTTTCATAATCCGCCTGTTTTTGCGAACGCACCCTTTCATCTGCATGATCCGTCTTGATATCATAGGCAAAAATAGACGCATCCTTTGGGGCTTGCCAGCCTTTGACAAAAGCCATGGCCGCTTCGCCAAAGCCAATAAAGGCAATGGTATGACAATGAAATGCCGACATGAAAGCATCCGTCCTGTTACACACAATTCTAATACAGATTTTTCTCACCTGCTTGTTATTGTGTTAACACTCCCGCAGGGGTGGAGGAAATTGATTGCTTCTTTACCCTATTCATTTTTTCTATAGAAGATGCATTTCAGGCAGCATGAATCACCCGGCCCGCATCACGTAAAAGCTGCATAAACCTTGCCTGCGTTGCCGTTGCACGCCAGTCTTTGCGGGTTGTTAAACCAATCGGGCGTGACGTTGTCGACATGTCAAACATCAGAGGCAAAAGAAGCCCCATTTGTTTTTCGTGCCTGATCTGATGCAGGGAAATCACCGTTAAACGGTCACTCGCCATCAACAGGCTGCGAATCAAGATTAGTGAATTACTTTCAATAATACTCTGTGGATACACACCGGCATCCGCATAAAGGCGCTCAAACACATCGCGGGTCGGCGCCCCTTTGCGTGGCACCACCCAGGAATATTGCGCCAAATCCTTCTCGATAATCTCAGCCTTTAAACTCAACGGATGCCCGCTACGCCCGACAATAGCCAAGGGGTCGTCAAAGATGGCCTCTTGTTCAATATCATCAACCGGAACAGGATCACGCAATGCCCCGACCAGAATATCAATCGCCCCATGACGCAGGCCATGTAACAAGTCATCATACGGCCCATCGACAACCGACATTTTAATATCCGGTTTATCCCGCAGCAACGCGTTAATGGCTGTCGGCAGTACAAACGTTCGGGCCAAAGGCATGGAACCAACCACAATGGCCGCACTATCCAGCCCTTTCCATTCCTGAATCTCATCAATGCCCTGCTCCAGTTCCGCCATGGCAAGGCGACAATGAAAGGCCAACCTTTCCGCTGCCTTGGTCAGATCAATCCCACGGCGGGATTTTTCAAATAAAGTCACCCCTGCCATATGCTCAAGGTCACGCGCCGCACGATGCAAGGAAGGTTGCGACACCCCGATCAAACGCGCTGCCAAGCTGAAATTCCCGGCTTCGGAAAGGGCGATTAAGGCACGCACCTGCACGCCACTCATCAATTGCTCCAGATTCTGGAACCCTTTGACCTTGCGCCGTGAGGCTGTACTGGCCGCCTCCTGTGCACCGGCTTTAAAATGGCGTTGCATCCTGTTCACCCGGTCCATAAACAAACGTCCTGCTTCGGTCAGGTACATGCCGTCTGTGCGACGATCAAACAAGGAAAGGTCCAGTTCTTTTTCCAGCTTGGCAATGGCTTGCGTGATGGCCGGTTGCGACAGATAGATCGCACGGGAAGCTTGCGAAATACTTTTACATTCTGCCACAGCGACAAAAGCACGCAAATGACGGAGATTGGGGACGGAACGGTTCATTTTACCTATTTCCTAATTTTAAAATCCACATAACTATAGCAAAAACTTATAGCCTGTGGGAGGGATTGAAATAGTCTTTTGTCACATTTTATTTAAAAGTAGAGGCAATAAACTTCGTGAAGCTCGACAACGTACAGGGAAGAGCAGTTCACATAAAACAGCTTTGCTAAGGAGACTTTTAAATGAGCGACAAAAAAACGGCTCTGATCATCAGCGCCCATGCGGCAGATTTTGTATGGCGTTGCGGCGGTGCCATCGCCCTGCACCAGAAACTCGGGTATGACGTCACCATTGCGTGCCTTTCCTATGGTGAAAGAGGCGAGTCTGCAAAGCTGTGGAAACAAGACGGCATGACCCTTGAACAGGTCAAAACTTCCCGGCGCAAAGAAGCAGAAGCGGCTGCGACTGCCCTGAACGCACACGACATTCAGTTCTTTGATTTCGGCGATTATCCGCTGGAAATTGACACGGACGGGAAATATAAAATTGTTGACCTCATCCGCAAGGTTCAGCCGAACTTCATGATGAGCCATTCCAAATGGGACCCCTATAATACGGACCATATGTATGCCACAGAAATTGCCATCCAGTGCCGCATGATTGCGCAGGCCTGGGGGCATAACCCGGGTGAAAAGGTTTTGGGTGCGCCGCAGCTTTATCTGTTTGAACCGCACCAGACCGAACAGATGGAATGGAAACCGGATGTCTTCCTAGACATTACCGATGTCTGGGACAACAAATGGGCTGCCATTCAATGCATGCAGGGGCAGGAACATCTCTGGCATTTCTACGAAAATGTTGCAGAAAACCGTGCCAACCATTTCCGCCGTAACTCCGGCGGTCAGGCTGGCGGCAAAAATGCCAAATATGCCGAAGGCTTCCAGTCCATCTATCCGCGCACAGTTGAGGAGCTAGCCTAAGATGGGTGTTGTTGTCCAAAATATCGAACGGGCTGATCCTGCAATTGTCAAAGGCCTTGGTGAATGCGGTGTTGCCACCGTTCATGAAGCACAGGGGCGCAAAGGCCTGCTGGCTTCCTACATGAACCCGATCTACAAGGGCGCACAGGTTGCCGGTTCTGCCGTGACCATTCTTGCCCCGCCCTGTGATAACTGGATGGTCCATGTTGCCATCGAACAGCTTCAGGAAGGAGACATGCTGGTGCTGGGCACCTCTTCGCCCTCGGATGCCGGCTATTTCGGCGACCTGCTGGCAACATCGGCTCAGGCACGCGGCTGCGTTGGGCTGGTGATTGATGCCGGGGTGCGCGATGTCAAAGACCTCACAGAAATGAACTTCCCGGTCTGGTCTAAAGCCATTCATGCACAGGGCTGCATCAAGGAAACACTGGGCGCGGTCAATATCCCGGTTGTTTGTGCCGACCAGTTGGTCAATGCCGGTGATGTGATTGTTGCCGATGATGACGGTGTTTGTGTTGTTGCCCGTGAAGAAGCCGAAAGCGTTCTGGAAAAAGCCCGTGCGCGCGTGGCTTTGGAAGAAGAAAAACGCAAGACACTGGCATCAGGCACGCTGGGTATCGACATGTACAACATGCGCCCGCGTCTGGCTGAAAAAGGCCTGAAATATGTCTAATTCAGCCCCTTGCATGTGGATGCGCGGCGGAACCTCCAAAGGCGGCTATTTTCTGGCCGCCGACCTGCCGCAAGACATTGCTGAACGTGACGCTTTCCTGTTGCGCGTCATGGGCTCACCCGATGATCGCCAGATTGACGGCATGGGCGGGGCTGACCCCTTGACTTCAAAAGTGGCCGTCGTCCAAAAGTCCGAACGTGATGGCGTGGATGTGGATTACCTGTTTTTGCAGGTTTTCGTCGATCAGGCTTTGGTCAGTGACGCGCAAAACTGCGGCAACATCCTTGCCGGTGTCGGCCCTTTTGCCATTGAACGCGGGCTGGTGAGTGCCCAGAACGGCGAAACAGCGGTAACCATCTATATGGAAAATACCGGCCAGATCGCCACCACCAAGGTGCAAACCCCGAAAGCGAAAGTGACCTATCAGGGCGATGCCGCTATTGATGGCGTGCCTGCAACCTCCGCCCCCATTCCCATTGTTTTTCAGGATACTGCCGGGTCAAGCTGTGGTTCCCTGCTGCCCACCGGCAATGCGGTGGATGTTGTTGAAGGCGTGGAGGTGACCATGATCGATAACGGCATGCCTTGTGTGGTGATGCGCGCAGCTGATCTGGGCATCACCGCTCAGGAAAGCCGTGAAGAACTGGAAAGCAACACCGCTTTGCGCGAAAAGCTTGAAAATATCCGCCTTGCCTGCGGCCCGATGATGAATTTGGGGGATGTAACAGAAAAATCCGTTCCCAAAATGACCATGGTGTCAAAACCGCAAAACGGCGGGGCGATCAACACACGCACCTTCATTCCCCATCGCTGCCATGCCTCTATTGGTGTGCTTGGCGCGGTCAGTGTTGCCACGGCCTGTATGCTGGATGGATCCCCAGCGGCTGAATATGCGTCAATCCCCAACGGGTCACGCAAATCGCTGGATGTGGAACATCCCATCGGCCAGACCACGGTTATTTTGGACATGAATGACGATAACACCGTTGAAAGCGCCGCCATTTTACGCACTGCGCGCAAGCTTTTTGACGGCACTGTCTTTACTGAATAAGGAAAACAAAAATGGACCCCGATTATCTTCCCTTTCACCCGAACCCGCACAAACCGACCTTCAAAGTGCCCGCCGGGGCAGTAGATGCCCATTGCCATGTGTTCGGCCCGGCTGAAAAATTCCCTTACGCACCGGAACGCAAATATACCCCGTGCGATGCCCCGAAGGAAAAACTGTTTGAACTGCGCGACTATCTGGGTTTTTCACGCAATGTGATTGTGCAGGCATCCTGCCATGGTAAAGACAACCGCGCTTTGGTCGATGCTCTGAAATCAGCCAATAATCTGGCGCGTGGCATTGCCATCGTCAACCCAGATATTTCCGATGAAGAGTTACAGGAAATGCATGACGCCGGGGTACGTGGGGTGCGGTTCAATTTCGTCAAACGACTGGTTGATGCCACCCCGCGCGAAGTTTTCATGGGGATCGCTGAAAAAATTCAAAAACTTGGCTGGCACATTGTCGTCTATTTCGAAGCACAGGATCTGGAAGACCTGATCCCGTTCCTCAACAGCCTGCCCGGCATTATTGTGGTGGACCATATGGGCCGCCCCGATGTCACCAAAGGGGTGGATCATGAAGACTTCCAGCGTTTTATCCAGTTGATGCAGGACAATGAAAACATCTGGGTCAAAGTTTCCTGCCCGGAACGTCTCACGGTTGCCGGCCCGGATTATGACGATGTCATTCCCTTTGCGCGCACCCTTGTGGAAAAATTCACCGACCGTGTGCTTTGGGGAACGGACTGGCCACACCCGAACATGAAATCCCACGTCCCGGACGAAGGCGTGCTGGTTGATGTCATCCCGAAAATTGCCGTCAGTGAGGCTGAACAACAAGCCCTGCTGGTCGACAACCCGATGAAGCTTTATTGGGACTAATTTTCTATCCAAGCCCTCACTTAAGAAGGGTGTCGCAAATAACCTCACCACTCATTTCTGACCAAAGGGGGGCAGATAATGACACTTAACCAAGAGCCGATTTTCGGCACCACATTCTTTGATGGGGAAATGGCCATGAAAGGCTATGGTCTCAACAAGATGTGCTATTCCTTCAACAAACAGGAAAACCGCGATGAATTCCTGCGTGATGAAGAAGCCTATTATGACAAATATGGCCTCAGCGATGCACAGAAAGAAGCGGTGCGCAAACGCATCGTGCTGGACATGATCGCTGAAGGCGGCAACATCTACTATCTTGCCAAACTGGCGGGCATTCTGGGCTTGAGCGTTCAGGATGTCGGCGCACAGATGACCGGAAAAACGGTCGATGACTTCAAACAAATGCTGGTAGATGCGGGGAAAGACTGATGGCTAAAATCGTAGGCGGTATTTCAACATCGCATATTCCGGCAATCGGTAATGCCATTGCCAATGAACTGTTCGAAGACCCGTACTGGAAACCGTTTTTTGACGGCTATCCGCCCGTGCGCGACTGGTTAAACAAGGTGAAACCGGACGTTGCCATTGTGGTTTACAATGACCATGGGCTCAACTTCTTCCTTGATAAAATGCCCACCTTTTCCATCGGAGCCGCAGCCGAATATAAAAACGATGACGAAGGTTGGGGCATTCCTACCATCCCGCCATTTCCGGGCGATCCGAAATTTTCATGGCATTTGATCAACGAACTCGTCAATGATGAATTCGATATTTGCTCCTGTCAGGAAATGCTGGTTGATCACGGTTTTACCGTTCCCATGTCCCTGTTGTGGCCGGAGCGTGGCGCAGACCAGATCAAAACGGTTCCTTTCTGCGTCAACACCGTTCAACATCCGATTGCTTCGCCCAAACGCTGCCTTGATATCGGACGAGCCATTGGAAAGGCAGTTGAAAGTTACCCCGAAGACCTGAAGGTGGTCATTTTGGGAACCGGCGGTCTCTCCCACCAGTTGGACGGCGAACGTGCAGGCTTCATCAACAAAGAGTTTGATATGCAATGCATGGAAAAAATCGTTACTGACCCGTACTTCTATCAGGACATGAGCATTTATGATCTGGTCAAACAAGCCGGTGCTCAGGGGGCCGAGTTCATTCTGTGGCTGATCATGCGTGCGGCCATGGGGGAACAGGTTACACAAATCAGCAGTAATTATCATATCCCGATCTCAAATACGGGTGCGGGGCTTTTGTGTCTTGAAAACAATAGCTAATACAACCTTCAGGCAGCATTTGCACAAAAAGTAAAAAGCTGTATAATTAGATATTCAAAGGGAGAGGCTGTTTTCAAAGCTCAGCTTCTCCCCTTTTTTGTCTTTAAAACAGGAAAACACAATGAAACTCAACACTCCTCTCTTGATCACAATGATCTCAGGTGCTGTTGGTGGTTTGCTGTTTTCCATACTGTCTTTTCCTTTACCGTGGATTTTGGGTTCCATCACCGGGGTCATCATTGTTTCCAAACTATCAATCCCCATGGCAAAGCTGCCGCGCTCTTATCTAAATGTGGCGCGCATTACCATCGGCCTTGCCATCGGCGCACAGTTTTCTCCCGCTATCCTGAATGACCTTTCAAGTTACGCAACCAGCATTGCTTTTCTGCCCTTTCATATCGGGGTCACCATATTTTGCGGCTGGTTTTATTTTTATTATTTTATGAAGCTGGATAAACGCACAGCCTTTCTCTGCTCCACCCCCGGTGGCATTGCCGAACTGGTGCTGGTTGGCGAAGACATCAAAGCCAACGTACCGCAAATGGCTCTGATACAAGGCATTCGTATTCTGGTTGTCATTTACACCCTGCCCTTTTTGGCAGGAAACCTCAAAGGGATGAAGGTCGGTGCGGTCAAACAGTTCATGCCGGCCTTAAGCCAAAGTGACCCTTTTGCCCTTGGTCTGCTTGCCCTGATCGGTATCGCGGGGTGGTATAGCTTTGACCGCCTCAGGCTTTCCGGTGCCCCGATCATCGGCCCGATGATTTTCTCTGCCTTGCTCAGTGTGAACGACCTCTTGCCTCAGGAACCACCGGACGAATTTTTCAAATGTGCCCAGTTGCTGCTTGGTACCTCTATCGGATGCGTATTTTTTGGTTATTCATTGAAAAACATGATCATGACCATCTTTAAAAGCACCGGCTTTCTTTTCCTGCTGGGCGGGTTGTCAGCCCTGACAGCATGGATTGTCAGCAGCGTCACGGATTTTTCATTCCTCTCCGCCCTGCTGGCCTATGCACCCGGCGGACAGGCTGAAACCAGCATCATTGCCATTGCACTTGGGGAAAACACTGGCTATGTAGCCTTGCACCATTTACTGCGCCTGTTTGTGATTGTCTCTCTCATCCCCATGATGGCACGCTACATCTGGCGAGAAAAAAACATCATAAATACAAAAGAAGTTGAGGCATAGGTCGTTGATCCACCCGTTTATCAGGTGTAAATAAAAACCTTGCACAACTTAGCGAATATCTCATATGTATCATACCTTGATCAAACCAAGGAATACGGCCTGCTTTCCTTGAGACATGCCTTGGCATGAGAGAAAAACAAACAATTGAAAGAAACCTGAAAATGAGGAAAGAAAGCTTATCTTCCCTGCTTTTTTTCAGCCTGTCCGTTCTCACGGTCATTTATATGGTCAGCGGAAGAGAAGTCTTTGGTGATATTGCCATAGGCATGTCTCTGCTTTTTCTGTTTCTTGAATTTCGTGAAATCAAGATGCTGGCCAAAATCATCGGCGGTGTCTTATGTGCAATCGGTATCCTGATTACGTTTTACACAGGTAATACGGAACAGGTCCTGCATCTGGGTTTACAAAAATCATTACGATTTTTACTTCTCTTTGCCTCGGTCACATGGTTGCAGGCCCCGTCCCAATATAGCCCGGCCTTACTGTCTGTGCGCAATTACGTCCTGCATCAACCACAGGGGCGGCGTTTTTTCTTTCTGGCTGCCGCCTCGCATTTTTTAGGCGCGGCTTTTAACCTTGCCAGTTTTTCCCTATTAAGCCCCATGATCGAAAAGGTCGGCAATCCGGTCACAAAATCACGCCTTGTTCGGGCCATGGCGCATGGGTTTGGCACATCAAGCTGCTGGTCACCTTTTTTTGTTGGCACGGTGATCGTCCTTGCGACCACACCCGGTGTTGAATGGATTGACCTTGCCCCTATGGGCCTCGCTCTCGGCTTTTGTGTTTTGCTGGGGGGCTGGCTGCTGGACCGTCTTGTTTTCCGTACAGACTGCACCACGAACAATGCACAAGCAAAATCAGGCCCGCCGTTTATTAAAAAAGATTTTTTCGTCTCTGTCTTCATGCTGGGGCTGTTGTTTGCCTGCGTCATTACCCTGTCTGAATTTCTGGACTGGAAAATATCCATTTCACTGGCTGTTGTTGCCCCGGTTTTTTCTCTTCTCTGGCTTGCGATTATCGTTGATCGCAACAACAACCTCTCCATGAAAAGAAGTGTCGCCAATGTCTTTGGCAGTTTCCCTTCCTTGCGCGGAGAAACGTTTCTCTTCTCTGCCGCCAATATTTTCGGAGTCAGTTTCTCCGGCCTGCTGGCCCATGCCGACCTGCACCTGATTACCCCGGATGTCACCTTATCGCCTCATTTTTATCTTTGCGCGATCATGCTGACTTTTCTGGCAATCAGTGCCATGGGGATTCACCCTGTCATTATTGTTATTATTCTTTCGTCGCTGCTTTCGCCCGAAACAACAGGCATCCCCGCTGAAATTTTCGCCCTGTCATTAATGTCCATGTGGGGGCAAGGCACTAATATATCCCCTCTGTCCGCCACCGTCATTTATCTGACCAAGGTGACGCAGCGCACAAACTGGACCATCGCCTGGCAATGGCAAGGTCCCTTTTCCCTTTTCACCACATTTGTCCTGATGACGATTTTAAATATTTTATTGTATCTATCATGATGTCTTTCGCCTGACCCTTCAGGACATTCCTTCATTCGTCACAAAACCTTCATAAGAAACAAATCAAACTTTCTTATGAAGTAATTATATTTTCGTACGAAACACTCATCACTTCAAAGCACGTACGAAATGCAATTATCTGAAAGACAACAGGAAATTTTACGCCGCCTACGCGATGAAGGCGGCACCATCTCAAGCAATAACCTGACCGACAGTTTCGCCGTTTCGGTTCAAACAATCCGAAAAGACTTAAATGAACTGAGCGATCTGGGGTTGGTCAAACGCGTTCATGGCGGCATCACCATGCCGGTCCAATCGCGCAACCTGTCCTTTCAGAACCGCCAGATCATCAATTTCGAAGCCAAGGAAAATATTGCAAGACGGCTGGTTGAAGACTTGCCGGAAGGTGCCAGTATCTTTTTGGGGATCGGCACCACGTTACAGAAAATTGCAGAAGCCCTGCTTGCCCACCCCGGCCTGACAGTCGTGACCAACAATCTCAATGCGGCCCTGATTTTATGTCAGAATGACCGCATAGACACCTATCTGGCCGGTGGTCGCCTGCGTAGTTCCGATCAGGATACAATGGGCGAAGAAACGACCACCTACCTGCGCAAGTTTCAGGTTAATTTCGGCATTTTCGGCGTTGGCGGTTTGGGCGAAGGTGGCGCCTTGCTGGATTTTTCACCAGAAGAATCCCATGTCTCACGCGCAATTCTTGAAAACTGCCAGACCCGTATTCTTGTTGCCGACAAACAGAAATATATGCGCAGTGCACCGGTGCGTACAGGCACCCTGCATGAAATTGACCGCTTCTATATTGACGAAATGCCCGATGCACTCGGTCATCTTTGCACTACACTGGACACGCAGGTCATTCTGTGTCAGCCCGAAGGAGGCGGGCAATGAGCTACATTCAAGTCCAAGGATTGTGTAAAAGCTTCGATGGCGTGAAAGCCGTTGATAATATTCATTTTAAAGCCCAAAAAGGTGAATTTATCGCTCTGCTCGGCCCTTCCGGCTGTGGCAAATCCACCACATTGATGATGCTGGCCGGTCTGGAAACCCCAACTTCGGGGACAATTTATTTCGATGGAAAAGACATCACCGCCAAAGCCCCCGGTCAACGCGGTCTGTCCATGGTTTTTCAATCCTATGCCCTGTTTCCTCACCTGAGCGTGCGTGAAAATATTCTATTTGGCCTGAAAGCGCGCAAAACAGCCAAAGCCGAACAAAAAAAGCGTCTTGAAAACGTGTTGGAACTGGTTGATTTGCAAAATCATATGCATAAAAAACCCGGCCAGCTTTCCGGCGGGCAATGCCAGCGTGTTGCATTGGCGCGCGCTATCGTTTCCCAAGCGCCCATCTGCCTGATGGATGAACCGCTTTCCAATCTGGATGCCAAGTTGCGTAACGAAATGCGCACGGAAATCAGAGCCTTGCAAAAAAAGCTGGACCTGACGGTCATTTATGTCACCCATGATCAAGTCGAAGCCATGAGCATGGCGGACCGGGTCATTCTGCTCAATCAAGGGCGGATCGAACAAAATGACAGTCCGGAAAATCTTTATAATTCACCCGCAAGCACGTTTTGCGCAGGCTTTATCGGCCATCCCCCGATGAACCTGTTAACAGATGGCGACATCATTTTGGGTATCCGCCCGGAAGATATTCAAGTCTGCGCACAAAACGGGCTTTCGACAACAGTTATCAACTGTGATTACCACGGCGCCAACACATTAATCGCAGTTGATTATCGTGGTCATACTCTGAAATTCATTCATCAGGGTCACCACAACCATCCTGTCGGCACCCCTTTGAATCTTCGATGGGACCGCCAACAGGAACATCACTTCTGTGTAAAAACCGGCCGAAGACTGGCCAATGCCTCTCCCACCCATTCATTTAATGAAGGATTGACCTAATGTTGCAGTTTGCAAAAAAAGGTTTGCTTGCAGGAATGCTGGCCGCAAGCATCACAACTGTCGCTCAAGCCAAAACAGACCTGACCATGTATTACCCGGTTGCTGTTGGCGGCCCGCTGACCAAAGTCGTTGACTCCATGATTGACGAATTTGAACAGAAAAACCCGGACATTGATGTCACCGCCATTTATGCCGGTAACTATAACGATGCCCGCATCAAAGCCTTGGCAGCCCTGAAAAGCGGCAAACCGGCGCAATTGTCCGTTATGTTCTCCATCGATGTTCATGAATTGATGGACCTTGATGCCATTATCCCCTTTGACGATGTTGTCTCTACCGAAGCGGATAAAAAATGGCTGAACGGCTTTTATGGCCCGTTGATGGAAAATGGTAAAGTAAACGGCAAAACATGGGGCGTTCCGTTCCAGCGTTCCACCATTGTGATGTATTACAACAAGGACCTGTTCCGCAAAGCCGGTCTGGATGCCAACAAGGCCCCGCAAACATGGGACGAACTGGTCAGCATGGGTAAAAAACTGACCAAAGACGGCCAATGGGGGGCAATGATCCCGTCTACGGGGTATCCATACTGGATGTTTGGTGCCCTGACCAAGCAAAACGGCGAAGTCCTGATGAATCAGGCGGGCAACAAAACCTATTTCAACAAAGACGGTGTTGTGGAAGCACTGGAATACTGGAAATCTCTGGGCAGTACACATAAAATCATGCCCCAAGGCACCATTGAATGGGGCACCCTGCGCCAGAACTTTCTGGAACAGAAAACCGCCATCATGTGGCATTCCACCGGTAACCTGACAGCCGTTAAAAAGAACGCCAAGTTCGATTTCGGTGTAGCCATGCTGCCAAAAAATAAAGAATTCGGTTCCCCCACCGGGGGCGGCAATTTCTATCTCTTCAAAAAGTCCAGCCCGCAAGAGCGCAAAGCAGCGCTGAAACTGGTGCAATTCATGACATCTGCACAACAAGCTGCGAAATGGAGCATTGCCACCGGCTACATGGGCGTTAGTCAGGCATCTTATGACACAGCGGAGTTGAAACAATACGTTAAAGACTTCCCGCCAGCCGCTGTAGCCCGCGATCAATTGCAACATGCAACGGCTGAACTGTCCACCCATCAGGCTGGTCGTGTA
The DNA here is from genome assembly GCA_050297075.1 of Terasakiella sp. Lineage (GTDB taxonomy): Bacteria > Pseudomonadota > Alphaproteobacteria > Rhodospirillales > Terasakiellaceae > Terasakiella. Next base: position 3,819 of record JBNKSC010000016.1, on the reverse strand, counting down.
CGTAAACTGCTGGATGATGCCATTCAGTCCGTCCTCACAGGGCAACAATCTGCCAAGGATGCGTTGAATGCTGCGCAAAAACAGGCAGACCATATCCTGAAACGCTATAAATAAATCTACCCCGCAGGTGCTTTCATTGCCTTGAAAGCACCTGCTTCTTTTTTTGTGCACATATGAAAAAAATCAATATCATACAAGCTTGGTTATTATTGCTGCCTGCTCTGGTTCTGCTGGTCGCCTTTACCCATATGCCGACTGTTAAAACCGTCTGGCGCAGCTTTTTCTCCATCGGTGAAAAAACCGATACCGGCTTTACGCTTGAAAATTACACCTATTTGCTGAATGACAGCGTGCTTTGGCAGGTCTTGAGCAACAGCTTCTGGTATCTGGTTGTGACCGTCCCGGCTTCCATCGTAATCGCCCTGACCATGGCGCTTTGGGTCAATGCCAGATTAAGCGGACGCAGCTTGCTCAGACTGGCCTATTTTACCCCGACCGTCCTGCCCATGATCTCGGTCGCCAATATCTGGCTGTTTTTCTACAGCCCTGAAATCGGTTTGTTTAATACGGTTCTGGGCTGGTTTGGGCATGATGGCTACAACTGGCTGGGGGACCCGCAAACGGCTTTAAGCAGCATCATGTTAATGACTGTCTGGAAAGAAGCCGGTTTTTTTATGATTTTCTATCTGGCTGCCCTGCAAGGTATCCGACCCGACCTTTATCAGGCTGCCCGTCTGGAAGGGGCTGGATCCCTCACCATTTTACGGCGCATTACCCTGCCCCTTTTGATGCCCACCACCCTGTTTGTACTGGTCAATGCCATTTTGAACGCCTTCAAGATGGTGGATCACCTGTTTATCCTGACCAAGGGCGGGCCGAACAACGCCAGTAACCTGCTGCTTTATTATATTTACGAAAACGCCTTCAGCTTCTTCGATACAGCCTATGCATCTGCCCTGAGCGTGCTCTTGCTGGCTATTCTGGTGCTTTTGGCCCTGTTCCAGTTCGGTGTTCTGGAACGCCGTATTCACTACCGGTGACATCATGACAAAACTTAAAACATCTCTGATGACGCTTGCCGCTTGGTTCTTGGGCCTGCTGTGGATTTTCCCCCTGCTCTATGCGTTCTGGGCAGCGTTTCACAACGGTGAAGATGCCACCAGCTTTTCACTCAGCGCGCCATTGACGTTGGACAATTTCATTGCCGCCTGGCAGCAAGCGCCTTTTTTGCGCTATATGTTCAACACCATTGTCATTACCCTCATGATTCTGTCGGTTCAGCTGGTTTTGTGCACACTGGCAGCTTATGCGCTCGCGCGGATTGATTTTTGGGGACGCGGTGTTGTTTTTGCCCTGATTTTGATGCAGTTGATGGTGGTACCGGAAATTCTCATTGTTGAAAACTACCAGACCATCGCCTCACTGGGGCTGGTGGATACTTACCTGAGTGTCGGGCTGCCCTATTTTGCCAGTGCCTTCGGCATTTTTCTGCTGCGCCAAACCTTCATGACCGTCCCGCAGGAACTGGAAAATGCTGCGCGCCTTGAAGGTTGTTCACGCCTGCAAATTATCTGGAAAATCTATGTTCCTTTGGCACGTCCTACCTATCTGGCCTTTTCGCTGGTTTCCATCAGCTATCACTGGAACAATTTCCTCTGGCCTTTGGTCACCACCAACACGGAAAACAGCCGCCCCCTGACCGTTGGCATGGCTATTTTCGGTGCGCCTGAATCCGGTGTGGACTGGCCCATCATTTCTGCCGGGACTTTAATTTCCGTATCCCTTCTTTTGGTGATCTTTTTGATCTTCCAGCGTCAATTCGTTCAATCCTTTATGAATGCGGGGATCAAATAATGAAAATCATCAGTTGGAATATCCAGAGCACACAAGGTTGTGACGCAAAATTCGATTTTCAACGCATCTGCGATACCCTCAATGCGCAAGGAAATGCAGATGTCATTTGCCTGCAAGAAGTTTCACGCAACTTCGAAGAATATGGCGCAAACGACCAACTGGCCCTGTTTCAAAAAGCTTTCCCGGATTTCGAAGCCGTCTGGGCCCCTGCCCTCAGCCTGCGGTCACAAAACAAATGTCGGCGTGAATTCGGCAACCTGACACTGGTGCGTTCCCCTCTTTTACTGAATGCCCATCTGCACAGCCTGCCCAACCCGCCAGCGCAAGGCCTCATGCAAATGCCGCGTTCCCTTGTGGAAACCCGCATTGCCTATCAGGATAAAACCCTGAGCCTCTTTAACACGCATCTCGCCTATCATCATCAGGCAGAACGTATGGCACAGGTACAATATATCTGCCAGCTCAAAGCCCAAGGTATGGAACGCCAGCGTGCCCCCTCTCAGGCTGAAGGCAGCGGGGCCTACCACCCGCTTCAGGAAGCTGATGATTTCCTATTGTGCGGAGACCTCAACCTGACACAATACACACAGGAATACGAATACCTGATTTCAACTGCCCAATGGGTTGACTGCTGGACAGCCCTTTATCCAAACATAAAACACCCTGCAACCTGCGGCATTTTTGATCATATCCAATGGAAAGAAGGGGAAAATTGTCGGGATTTCTTCATGATCACCCCTTCTCTACAAGAAAACCTCATTTCCATGCAGGTCGATCAAAAAACCAATGCCTCGGACCACCAACCCATTATCCTTGATTTAAGAAAAGAATAAAAATGAACATGGTAAAACCTCTTGCTCTGCCTCAAAACTGGCCCACCCCCATCAAAGTCATTTTCAGCGATATTGATGACACTTTGACATGGGAAGGGCGCTTGCCTGCCCCCACATTCATGGCTCTTCAACAGTTACGCGATGCCGGGGTCAAAGTCGTTCCGGTGACCGGTGCCTGCGGCGGATGGGCAGATTGCATTGTCAGAACATGGCCCCTTGATACGCTCATTGCCGAAAACGGCAGTTTCTGGCTTAACCGTGATGACAGCGGTATTGTTGAACGCCGTTTCATCGAAAAGCCGGATGAGCGAACAGCAAACCTGAAGAAACTTCATGAAATCGCACAGGATTTTCGCACCGCCTATCCGATGATTGATTTCACACAGGATCAGGATTTCCGCCTCAGTGATATTGCCTTCGATATCGGTCAGCATGTCGAGATTGACCGTGCCATCGCAGAAAAAGCAACCCAATGGTGGTGGGATCGCGGCATTACGGCCAGATGCAGTTCCATTCACATCAATGTCTGGATCGGCTCCTATAACAAGGCGAGCACAGCCCTGAAATGGCTCAGGCAGCAACATCATATCACGCTTGAAGATTGCCTCTTTATCGGTGATTCACTCAATGATGACAGCATGTTCGAACAGTTCCCTCAAAGCATCGGGGTTGCCAATATCGCCCCTTTCCTTAAAAGCATGTCTCATCCACCACGCTACCTTTGTGAAAATAATGGTGGTTACGGTTTTTGCGAACTCGCCCGCAGCATTCTGAGCAGTATCTAACAAAAAAAGCCCCGCTTTGCAGCGGGGCCAGTTACCAAAACAGCTAGGGATCTGTTTCGGCCAAAAAAATTTAAAAGGCAAAGAGCCGGGGTTAACCCAGCTCTTTTTCCAGTTCAGGCACAGCCTCGAAGAGGTCCGCCACCAGGCCATAGTCGGCAACCTGGAAGATCGGCGCTTCTTCGTCCTTGTTGATCGCAACAATCACCTTGGAATCTTTCATCCCGGCCAAATGCTGGATCGCACCAGAGATGCCAACGGCAATGTAAAGGTCAGGGGCAACGATTTTGCCGGTCTGACCGACTTGCAGGTCATTGGGTACAAAGCCTGCATCCACTGCTGCACGAGAC
>JBNKSC010000015.1:0-95270 GCA_050297075.1 Terasakiella sp. | reverse complement strand
TGTCCAATGACCAGATTGTGGATGGCAATACGGATATGGTTGCCAGTGATCCGGAGCATGGCACGGTTGTGGTCAATACCGATGGCACGATCACCTATACACCTGATGCGGATTATAACGGTTCCGATAGCTTCACCTATACGATCACCGATGAAGATGGCGAGACCACCACGGCGACTGTAACCATGACGATTGATCCGAGCAATGATGATCCGATTGCAGTGGATGATATTGCTACGACCGTTGAAGACCGGCCGGTGACGATTGATCTGCTGGGCAATGACCATGACATTGATGGTGATAGCCTGACGATTACACAGATTGATGGTCAGGATATTGCTGTTGGCGAAAAGATTACGCTCAGTAATGGTTCCGGTAGTGTGACATTGAAAGAAGATGGCACAGTTACGTATGAGCCCAGTGATGATTATAATGGGGATGTCAGCTTTGATTATACCGTTTCGGACGGTCACGGCGGGACGGATACGGCCACAGCGACTATTACGGTAGATGCGGTCAATGATGGCCCGGTTGCTGTGGATGACAGCTTTAGCGGCAATGAAGACAATGCGATTACATTCAGCGCGAGCGATCTGCTGGGGAATGATAGCGATGTGGATAGCGATGCCTTGAGTGTTGCTCAGGTCAATGGTGTCAGTCTGGATAATTTCCCGGCTGAAGGCCTGGAGCTGAATGACGGAACTTTGAGCTATGACAGTGAAAGCGGTGTCTTCACCTTCAGCCCGACAGAGGACTGGAGTGGAACGCAGAACCTGAGTTACACGGTTACCGATGGAGATGGCGGTTCTGCACAGGCCAATATTGCCCTGAACGTGGAAGGGGTGGCCGATACGCCTGATCTGGCGGTTTCGGTGATTGAAAACGCACATACGGGTGATAACCTGACAGTGACCTATCAGGGTAGTGAGGCCGGATATCACAATACCTATGGTTATTATGTTCTTGATGAAAATGGGGAACCGAGTTCCGGCCAGATTATTTTCTCCGATCTGCATGACCAGTCCGTTGGGGATACCTTCACACTGGACGGGGTGGATCAGGACCGCATCGGTTTCTTCCTGCTTTCTGATGGTGACGGGGAAAATGCCCGTTTGAGCAATGGCATGGATGTGACCTTTGCGCAGGATGAGAACGGTAATTGGCAGGTCTATGACGGCAATGGTCAGATGCTTGATCATGACAGCAACGGCGGCCTGTATTTCAGTGATGAAGAGTTCAATGAAGACAGTCTGGATCATGCTTTTGACGATGGTTCTGTTGTGGGCGATCAGAACTGGGAAGATCAGGAAAGCCAATATGGCGGCAATGACTTTGACTTTGACGATGCTTCTTTCAACATCGACTGGGATACATCCAACAGCACAACCACCTATGATGTGAATATTTCTGCGGCCATTACTGATAATGACCTTTCTGAAAGCCTGAGCATTACCATTGATAACTTCCCGACCGGGGCAAGTTTCAACTATGGTGAGATTGTCAACGGCCAACTGGTGATCAGCGGTGATGATCTGGATCATCTGGATGAATTGAGCATGACAGTTAGCGGTGATGTTGCCGACTTTAGTCTGGATGTTACAGCAACGGCTGAAGAACCCAACGGTTCAACAGCAAGTACATCACTGCAAGTGAGCCCGAACTTTAACCCGGATGCTGTGGATGACACTGGCGAAGTTACAGAAGGCCAGTCTGTTCAGTTGGATCTGCTGGCAAATGATACGGATGCGGATCATGATAATCTGAGCATCAGTGAAATTGATGGTCAAACCATTGCAACTGGCGAAACGGTTGAGGTAGATCATGGTTCGGTTACGCTGAACGAAGACGGGACAGTGACCTTTAATGCCGATGATGGTTATGAAGGCCCGGCTGATTTCAGTTATACGGTTTCCGATGGTGCCGGGGGCACCGACACGGCAACGGTTAATCTGGAAGTTCAGGATGGCAATGTGGCACCGGTCGCTCATGACGATCAGGCCGATACATTGGAAGACAATGCGGTGACCTTTAACCCGCTGAGCAATGATACGGATGCCAACAATGATGGGTTGAACATCACCCAGATTGACGGTCAGGACATTGCTGTGGGTGGCAGTGTTGAGGTGGATCATGGTTCTGTCACCCTGAATCAGGATGGCACCGTGACCTTTACGCCGGATGAAAATTATGCCGGTAGCCCAAGCTTTGAATATACTGTTTCTGACGGAGACGGCGGGTCTCATACAGCCACGGCAACAATTGATGTGGAAGCTGTGGCCGATGCGCCGATCATCAGTATTGATATTGGTTCGCCGGAAGCAATATCTGATGATAATGCGGTTGCCGGTGGCGTGGTCAGTGGCGATGATGTTGCCAACAACACGGTTGAAGGGGTGAGCATTTCCGCACTGGATAGTGCTGGCAACCCCGCAGCGGTTGAACAGGTTACAGCCGGTCATGGCGGTGGCATCGGGGTTGCATCCCATACCACCGGGCCGAAAGACCTGTTGGGCTACGACAGTCAGGAAAATGCTTCGGAAAAACTGATCTTCGAATTTGATGAAGATGTGAATAACGTCAGCTTCGATGTGGAACAGTTTGGTGAAGGTGGTTCGGGCCATAATGCCAGCTATGAACAGGGCATATGGGAAGCCTATGACGGTGACCAACTGGTTGCAGCCGGCACCTTTGACGGGCGTGACCTGAACAATGCTGATGATACGCGCAGCGTTAATATCAGCGGTGTCAGCTTTGACAAGCTGGTGATTACAGCCGATACAACCATCAATGCCGATGGCTCAACGGCAGCAGGGGATTCCGATTTCTCAATCGACAATCTGGAATTCACTTACGCCGATGCCAGTGGTGAAGTGGCCTATTATGATTATCCGCTGGATGTAAGTGCACAACTGGTGGATCAGGATGGTTCCGAAAGCCTGTCCGATGTAACCCTGAGTGGTTTGCCGGAAGGGGCAGTTCTGACGCAGGATGGTGTGGAAATTACCGTTACGGACGGTCATGCAACATTGTCAGTAGATAATCTGGATGGTTTGAGCCTGCGCGTTCCGGCCGGGGCGGATGATTTCAGTATTGAAGCTTCTGTTACCACAACAGATAGCAATGGTGATCAAGCGACCTCTAGTGCTACTGACAGCGCTGTTGTGCCGGATCTGGATATCAACAACGGGCCTGTCGGTAGCGACGATACGGCATCTACACTGGAAGACAATGCGGTTACCTTTAACCCGTTGGGCAATGATACGGATGCGGATGGCGATAGCCTGAGCATTACGCAAATTGATGGTCAGGACATTGGGGTTGGTGAAAGTGTTGAGGTGGAACATGGTTCTGTCACCCTGAATCAGGATGGCACGGTGACCTTTACCCCGGATGGCGATTATGCCGGTAGCCCAAGCTTTGATTATACGGTTTCCGATGGTCAGGGGGGTACAACCACAGCAACGGCCACGGTTGATGTCGAAGCCGATGCCGATGTGCCGGACCTGAGCGTTACGTTGGGTGAAGGCACCACCAATGTGGTGGGCGGTGAGCCTGTTGAGGTTCGTATTGATAATAATACGGTTATGAACGACGACAGTGGCTTTAGCGTAACAGCGCGGGCCATCAATCCGGATGGGAGTTTGACTGAAGCTTCAAGTGAAAATGTCAGCTTGCATACTGGATCACCCGTTGGTTTTGGTGTCAGCGGGGCTTCCTCTGGTGCCGATAGTGAAATCGGCTATGATTCTGAACATCATGTTTCCGAACAGCTGATTATTGATTTTGATAATGATGTTTCTTCTGTCGATGTTTCCATTGCCTGGTTGAACAGCAGCGAGGATGCCACCTATACCCTGTATCAGGATGGTGTTCCTGTTGGTAGCGGCACCATCGATGGCGGCAGTGATCGGGTGGACCCGGCAATTACACTGGCAGCCAATGGCAGTTCTGAATTTGACCAGATTGTCTTTACGGCACCGGGTGGCGGGGATGATTTCCTGATCAATTCCATCGAGTTTGAAACCTCTGATGGGTCTGAAACAACAACGACCTATCCGTTGAATATCACCACAGGCCTGAATGATACGGATGGTTCGGAAAGCCTGAGCCTGACGGTTGATGGCTTGCCCGAAGGCGCCGTTCTTTCTGCCGGAACGCAAAATACAGATGGCAGCTGGACGCTGGAAGCCGGTGATCTGCAAGGTCTGACGGTGACAGTGCCGGGCGATGCGGATGACTTCACTATTGATGTTTCCGCAACAGCTACCGAAGCCAGCAATGGTGACAGTGAAACGGTTCAGGCTTCTGTTGATGTTAATATCAACGATGCGCCGGAAGCTGCGGCTGATAGTGCAACAACCAAAGAAGACAATGCCATCACCATGGATCTGGCTGCCAACGATACGGATATGGATGGTGATAATCTGAGCGTGACGCAAATTGACGGTCAGGATATTGCGGTCGGTGAAACGGTGGATGTGGGTAACGGTTCTGTGACCCTGAATCAGGATGGAACGGTTACCTTTACACCGGATGGCGATTATGCTGGTTCCGAAACGTTCGAATATACCGTTTCTGACGGAGAAGGGGGGACGGCAACAGCAACGGCAACGGTTGATGTTACGGCGATTGCAGATACGCCTTCCTTAAGCCTGTCTGTAGGTGATGCGCAGAACGTTACTGTGGAAGGCGGCGAAAGCGGTTCCATTACGGCTGATAATTATGGCAGCCTTGATGGTGTCACGATTGAAGGGACGGACTGGACTTATACAAGCAACGGTTCACATGGTGGTTCCCACGGTGGGTCTTATCAGCAGACCACGTCCGCAGATAATGTCACAAGTGAATATGGCGGTCTGGGTGTTGAAGGCAGTGGTGGTAGCAGCAAGATTGAAAGTGGTGAATCGCTGACGATCACTTTTGATGATGATCTATCTTCTTCCTCCATCAGCTTTGGTAGCCTTGGTGACTCCGAACATGCCTCTTATGAGCTGTATCTGGATGGTCAACTGGTTGAAAGCGGTACCATCTACGGAAACGGTGATGACCAACTGGACCTGCCTGCCGGTGATTACGAAGGTCACTTTGACCAGATTGTGATTGACGGCAGCAATTGTTCAAGCTTCCGTGTTAATCAGATTGATTATACCGAAGCTGGTAGCAGCGGCGAGTATGTTGAATACCCTGTCAACCTGTCGGCCAGTACAACCGATGTAGATGGTTCTGAAAGCCTGTCTGCCATCACCCTGTCTGGCCTGCCGGAAGGGGCTGTGCTGCTGGTTGATGGTGAAGAAGTTACCATCAGCGGGGATGCAGCCACCATCGCATCTGATAATCTGGACAATGTGGTTCTGCGGGTGCCTGAAGGGGCTAGTGATTTTGACCTGAGAGCGACTGTCACCTCTATCGATGGCAGTGATCGGGCTACAACGAGCGTTCATCAAACGGTTGAAGTGCCGGAAGTTAATGAAGCACCGGTTGCCGCGGCAGATACACTTAATACCACTGAGGATGAGAGCGTAACCTTTGATCTAGTTGCTAATGATAGCGATGCGAATGGTGATGATCTGACGATTACGCAAATCGACGGTCATGACATTGCCGCCGGTGAAACGGTGGATGTGGGCAACGGCTCTGTCACTCTGAATCAGGATGGCACGGTTACCTTTACACCGGATGGTGATTATGCCGGTGGGGAAACGTTTGAATATACTGTTTCCGATGGACACGGTGCTACGTCAACAGCAACGGCAACTGTAGATGTTGAAGCTGTTGCAGATGCACCATCCCTGAGCATGTCTTTGGGCGATGCGCAAAGTGTGTCTGTGGAAGCTGGTGATAGCGGCTCTATCACAGCTGATAACTACAACAGCCTTGATGGGGTTACGGTTGAAGGAACCGACTGGACTTATAGCGGTTGGGGCTCTCACGGTGGGTCTTATCAGCAGACAACATCCACAGATAATGTGAGCGATACCCATGGTGGTCTGGGCGTTGAAGGCAGTGGGGGCAGCAACAACATCGAAAATGGTGAATCGTTGACGATCAGCTTCGATGATGACTTGTCGTCTTCCTCCATCAGCTTTGGTAGCCTTGGTGACTCCGAACATGCCTCTTATGAGCTATATCTGGATGGTCAACTGGTTGAAAGCGGCAGCATCTACGGAAACGGTGATGACCAACTGAACTTGCCGGCCGGTGATTACGAAGGTCACTTTGACCAGATTGTGATTGATGGCAGCAATTGTTCAAGCTTCCGCGTTAATCAGATTGATTATACCGAGGCTGGTGGCAGCGGTGGCGACTATGTCGAATATCCTGTCAACCTGTCGGCCAGTACAACCGATGTAGATGGTTCTGAAAGCCTGTCTGCCATCACCCTGTCCGGCCTGCCGGAAGGGGCTGTGCTGCTGGTTGATGGTGAAGAAGTCACCATCAGCGGGGATTCAGCCACCATTGCATCTGATAATCTGGACAATGTGGTTCTGCGGGTGCCAGAAGGGGCTAGTGATTTTGACCTGAGCGCGGCTGTTACCTCTACCGATGGCAGTGATACAGAGACAACAACTGTTCATCAAACGGTTGAAGTACCGGATGCCAATGAGGCACCTGTTGCAAGTGATGACAGCTTCTCAACGCTTGAAGATACCTCTGAAACCTTTGATCTGGTTGCTAACGATAGTGATGGGGATGGCGACAGTCTGGCCATTACACAGATTGACGGTCAGGATATTTCTATCGGTGAAACCGTTCATGTGGATAATGGTGCTGTGACGCTGAATGCAGATGGGTCTATTACCTTTATGCCATCTGACGATTACAGTGGTTCTGTTTCCTTCGATTATACCGTTTCCGATGGAAGCGAAACGGCAACAGCCACGGCGGTGGTTGGTGTAACAGCCGATGCCGATACGCCTACTCTGTCTGTTAGTGTTGGCGATATCGTCTTCAACGAAAGCGATAGCGCAGACGCCAGCAGCGATGCCGATAACGAAGGCGTTGATGACTCAGCCTATCAGGAATTTGGTGATGCGGTTGATGATCTGGGTAGCCATATTACCAATACCGGCAATGACTGGAACAATAACATCGGCCCCAGCGGCGTGCAGTGGCAAACGAATGGTCGTGAAGTCTATGACGGCCAGGGCGGTAACGATGTTATGGGCGGTGAGTGGTCCAACTACGGCGACGATGTCATGCGCGGCGGCGAAGGCAATGACTGGGTCTATGGCGGTGCACATGACGATGTGATTTATGGGGATAACGGTGATGCTCTGGATGGCGCAAGTGGCGGGCTTAGCGGTGCGTATGTCGTTCCGTTGAATATCTCAACCGCCAGCACCGATTCCGATGGTTCGGAAAGTGTCAGCATCTCTATCTCCGGTCTGCCTGATGGTGCCAGCCTGAATGCCGGAACGCACAATGCAGATGGCAGCTGGACTTTGGACAGTGGTGATCTGCTCGGGTTGCAAGTCAGTGTTCCTTACGGGGCAGATGGTTTGAACCTGACGGTGAGCACAACCGCAGAAGAGAGCAGCAATAATGATACGGCCAGCACCAGCACGAACCTGAATATCGACTTTGGCGATGTTGACTTGCCTGATGGGTCTTCTTCCGGTGGTTCTTCCAACACAGAAGGGGGCAATGATTACCTGTTCGGTGGTTCTGAAAATGATCAGATCTACGGTGAAGGCGGTGATGATTACCTTGATGGTGGTTCCGGTAACGACCTGCTGGTTGGCGGTTCCGGCGATGACTATATGACCGGTGGAACGGATTTTGACACCCTGCATGGCGGTTCCGGTGATGACCGGATGTATGGTGGTTCGAATGACGACATCCTTGATGGCGGTTCAGGCAATGATACCCTGTACGGCGGAACCGATAATGACACCCTGTCCGGTGGTAGCGGTAACGATACCATCTATGGGGAAGCCAATAACGACACCATCTTCGGCGGTGACGGAAACGACTATCTGGACGGCGGCGCGGAAAGCGATGTGATTGATGGTGGTGCCGGGAACGACATTATTACCGGTGGTATCGGTTGGGGTGATGACAGCCTGATGGGGGGCAGCGGGGATGACCTGTTTGTCTTCGGTGGGGCTAATCATGACAGCGTTAACGGAAGCGATTGGGTTGACGGGGGCGCCGATTTCGACACCATCCAGCTCAACGGTTCGGAAAGCTGGACCCTTACCATCACGGCTGGCGATGGATCGCAAGAAGTCATTTCTTCCGATGCTGTTGGTCAGATGGAGGATTATCAGGACGCTTCCGGTATGAGCGGTCAGATCGAATTCGACGATGGTTCGACGGTCATCTTTGAAGGCGTCGAAAAAATCGAGTGGTAGGTTTGACTCTATCTTCTTATGAAAGGTCACTGTCTTTTTCAGGCAGTGACCTTTTTATTTGCACTTGTCCCATAAATTTGATTTGTTTTTGCCATGAGAAAAATGCCCCAGATTGCTTACCCAAAAATAGGGAAATACATTACCAAGCGGATTATCCGCTCCTCTGGCAGTGCGGATTTATATGAATGCCTTGATCCTGATTTGAAATGCGTTGTTGCGGTTAAGCTCTTCAATATTAAAAATCGGCTGCTCAGGAAGCTCCCCTATAGCCGGGAAAGCTGGGAAGAACGCTTTGTGAGAGAAGCGAGGCTTTTGGCGCAGATCGACCATCCTCATGTTATTCAGGTTCGTGAACTGTCCAACTGGGATGGGAAGCCTTTTTATGTCATGCCGTTTGTAAAACACAGCCTGCTTTATGAAGCAGGTCTGGATGGCGAGAGAAAATATCATGCACCGGAAGTGCGCGATGCGCCATTAGCCCGTGCTGTTTCTCTCAAAAGGAGCGTTGAAATTTTATATCAACTTTCCAGTGCTTTGGCAGCTTTTCACGGCAGGGGGCTGGTCCATCGTGATATCAAACCGGCCAATGTTCTTTTGACCAAAAAGGAAAACGGTTTGGTTAAATTGTGTGATCCGGGCATGGTGAAATATCCTGATTTTGAAGAATCACAGGCAGGTTACTGGATCGGCAGTGATGATTATATCGCACCGGAACAAAAACGCAGTGCAACGCACGTTCAGGCCAGTGCCGATATTTATGCCATGGGGGTGATGGGCTTTCGTCTGTTGACAGGTGAATTACCCGCAGGCGTGATAGAAAACAACTCAAACGGTTTCGAAAATGTGCCGGATGGACTATATCGACTGATTATGGATGCATTGTCCGCCAAGCCGGAAAATAGGCCGCAAAATGCATTGGAATTTATGTATCGGATCGCGCCGATCAGAGCAGCGCTTCAAAGGCAAGGGGAGATATCATGACTGATTTGTTTGATAAAATTCGCAACTGGCGTTTTCCCTGGCGTGATATAGCCCGCACAGGCGACAGCAAGGATATGCCTGACCTTCATCAGGATTTACCACAACAGCAGTTGAATCTGGTGCGCAAACAGATGCAGGCCTGCCTTGAAGGCAAGGGTGGCGAAGTGTCAGCCCGTCAGCGTGCGGCTGCTTTGGGGGAGGCTTATCTGGGCCTCAGTGAAACAGGGCGTGTGCGTTTTCTCAAGTTATTGGCTGATGAATTCGGCACGGATGCACAGGCGGTTGCTCAAGCGACACAAAAGCTGCAAGAGGCAACGGATGATCATGAACGTCAGGCACTGGAAAGTGAGTTGCGCCGTTGCCTTGAACCGGCGCGTATGACGTTGTTGCGCCAGTTTAATGCCCTGCCCCAAGGGGTGAAGTTTCTGGTCGATCTGCGCGCAGAGCTTATGAAATATGCCCGCACCACGGCGGAACTGAAAGTGGTGGAACGTGACCTGAAAGACATTCTCATTGCATGGTTCGATGTGGGTTTTCTGGAGTTGCAGCAAATCACATGGTGTTCATCGGCCAACGTGCTGGAAAAGATTATTGCATATGAAGCCGTACATTCCATTCAAAGCTGGTCTGACCTGAAAAACCGGCTGGCACGCGACCGTCGCCTGTTCGGTTTTTTCCACCCGCGTATGCCGGATGAACCATTGATCTTTGTGGAAGTGGCCTTGGTCAACGGCATGGCGGATAATGTGCAGGCACTGTTGGATGAAGGAGCCCCCTTGCTGGACCCGAAAAAGGCGGATACGGCAATTTTTTATTCTATTTCCAACGCACAGGCCGGGTTGGCCGGGATCAGTTTCGGGAACTTTCTGATCAAGAAAGTTGTTGGCCAATTGAAAGCGGAGTTCCCCAATCTCACAACCTTTGCCACCCTGTCACCCATTCCGGGTTTCTGTAAATGGCTGGACGGTGTGATGGCTGAAGGCGACAGTGCCTTGCTGGGCAGTAAAGAACGTGAAGGACTGAAGCAAGCCAGCGGTCAAAAAGGAGCGAAAGGCGGCTTGAAAACCTTGCTTGAACGCGATGGTTGGCAAAATGATCCGCAAGCTTGTGATGCCCTGAAAGCACCCTTGATGCGTCTGAGTGCGCGTTATCTGGTGGAGGCCAAACGCAAAGGCACGCGCACGCTGGACCCGGTGGCCCATTTCCATCTCAGCAATGGCGCGCGCATGGAACGCTTGAACTGGCTGGGAGATATCTCTCCCAAAGGCATCGCACAATCGGCTGGTATGATGATGAATTATCTTTACAAACTGGATGATATCGAGAAAAACCATGAAGCCTACAGTACGGATGGCAAAGTCACGCTGTCGTCACAAATGAAGTCTTTGCATAAAGGGTAAGGCAATGTCTGCTACCGATAAATTGAGAAAACTGCTGGAAAGTGACACGTTCCTTGCGATGCCGTGTTGTTATGATGGGCTGAGTGCAAAACTGGTTGAACGGGCGGGTTTTCCCTTAACCTTCATGAGCGGCTTTTCCGTTTCTGCCGCGCGCAATGCAGTGCCGGATACCGGTCTTCTTTCCTATGGGGAAATGCTGGAACAGGGCCGCGCGATTTGTCAGGCAACAAGCTTGCCGGTGATTGGTGATGGCGATACAGGCTATGGCAATGCGCTGAATGTAAAAAGAACAGTGCAAGGGTATGCGCAAGCCGGGTTTGCTGGCATTATGATTGAAGATCAGCTTTCGCCCAAGCGGTGCGGTCATACAAAAGGAAAGAAAACGGTTGGTTTTGAGGAAGCCTGCATGCGTATTCAGGCCGCTGTGGATGCGCGTAATGAAGGGGCAGATATTTTAATCATGGCACGCACAGATGCGCGCGAAGCCGATGGGCTGGAGGAAGCGGTAAAACGCATGCAGGTTTTTGAAGAGATCGGGGCCGATATCCTGTTTTTGGAAGCCCCGCAATCGGTAACGGAAATGCAGCGTTTCTGCACAGATGTCAAAGGCCCGAAAATGGCAAATATGCTGGAACAGGGTAAAACGCCGCTTTTGCCCCAGCATGAACTTGCGGCCATGGGCTTCAAGATTGCTGCTTACCCTCTGACCCTGATGCTGTCTGCTGTGCAGGCGATGGAGCAGGCCCTGGCCTCTTTGAAACAGGATGAACATCCCAAGGGATTGGCTGGTTTTACTCACCTTCAGGATGTGGTGGGTTTCCCTGCCTATTATGAGGCAGAAGAAAAATACCGGATAGATTGAAGAAAAGGCCCGGTTGAGGGGGCCTTTTCTTTCACTGCGTTCAATTATTTTCCTAAAGATTGTTGTCTTTCCGTCACAACCTGATCAGCCTGTTTGCCGCTCAGTTCCTGCAAGTGGTCAAACTGATATTCATAGGACCCGACCCCCAATGTCAGGGATCGCAGTTCCAAAATCAGATCATGCAGTTCTGCTTCCGGGATCAAGGCGTTGACTTCATCCCAGGCTCTCCAGCCTTCCTTGGCATCGTAACCCAGAATTTGCCCACGCCGCCCGGTAATCAGACGCTGGATTTTGGAAGTGTAGCTTTGTGGCACACTGATGCTGACACTATGAACAGGTTCCAGCAAAACCGGGGAACAGTCGGGCAAGGCTTCGCGCATGGCGGCCTGAGCCGCTTTTTTGAAAGCCATTTCAGAACTGTCTACCGCGTGAAAGCCGCCATCTGTCAGTACCACACTGATATCCACGACCGGAAAACCCAGTGGCCCCTGTTGCATATATTCGATCACACCGTTTTCAACAGCGGGAATATATTGCTTGGGTACAACCCCGCCGCTGATGGTATCTGAGAAAGTGAAACCACTGCCGCGCGGCAAGGGTTTGATCTCGATATGAACATCGCCATATTCCCCGTGACCGCCGCTTTGTTTGCGGTGGCGGGCATGTTTTGTCGCCCCTTTGCGAATACTTTCCTTATAGGCAACACGCGGTGTTTCAGCCGTGACAGACATGCCAAAACGATCTTGAAGTTTTTCCAGTGCGATTTTGACATGCATATCGCCTTGCCCACAGAGCAGAAGTTGACCTGTCGTCTGGTTTTGTTCCACTTGCAAGGAAGGGTCTTCATCACAAAGTTTTTGCAGGGCACTGGACAGTTTGACTTCATCAGCGCGTTTGGTAGCGTGAATGGCCTTGGCAAACATGGGGGAAAGCACATGGGGCCAATCCAGTGTTTCTGCCCGGCCATCTTCAGACAACATGGTGCCGCAGTCGGCATTTTCCAAACGGCCAAGGGCAACCACCTGTCCAACATGGGCTTCGGATAGTTTTGTTGTCTCAGCCCCCTGCATTTGCTGAACACCTGAAACTCTTTCCGTATTCAGGATCATGCCATCCTTGATACTACCGGCCCAAACCCGGGCGTAACATTGTTTGCCAGCATGGGCAGCATGCAGGACTTTAAAGACCTGCGCCTTCACACCATTGCTAGAAATTGCGAGGTGGTCGGCCGTAACGGTAGGGGGCGGGGTGTCATGGCGTAATGCTTTAAGTAACCTGACAATCCCGCCACGATGTTCTGCCGAACCGAAAAAGACCGGAACGATACTGTCTTCTGCCAAATCTTTATGAATGTTGTCATAGATTTCAGATTCAGAGGGTTTGACATCTTCCAGCAGCTCTTCGAGCAATTGATCGTCGAAATCGGCTAAGGCGTCCAGCAGTTCGCCACGGGCTTCCTGTTCACGTTCCAGAATTGTTTCAGGCATAGAGATCAGTTCTGAATGTTCTCCATCATGCCAGCGATAGGCTTTTTCGCTGACCAGATCCACATAGCCGGTGATTTCACCGTTTTCACGAATGGGAACTTCACGCAGCAGCAAAGGGCGTTCGCTGATGTCTTGCAGGGCGTGCAGCAAGTCTCGTGCGCTGGCTTCGGGTTGGTCCATTTTATTGATGAAAATCATATGGGGAATGCCGTGGTCATCCAGAAATTTCAAAATCGGTGCCACCAGCACGGCTTTGTCCGGTGAAGGCTCGCACACCACGATGGCGACATCTGCGACCATTAATGCAGCAAATGTATCCTGCATGAATTCGACTGAACCGGGACAGTCGATAAAGGTCCATTCTTCTTCAAGATAGGTTGTTGTTGCAACACTGATCTGGGTGGACATGGTATGGGCGCGTGCTTCTGGCGATGCATCCCCGACCGTATTGCCCTGATTGACGTTGCCTTTGCGTTTTATGGCGCCTGTTGTGAAGAGAAACTCTTCCAACAGGCTTGTTTTCCCACTGAGATAGCCGCCGACAATGGCGCAGCAGCGTGGTTGTAAAACTTGTTTTGACACGATTTAAGCCCTCCCAAAGATGTTTCGGGCCCGCGTCCGTAACAATTGGCACAGGCGCGTGCCGTTTGTTCTTTCTTAATGACATCTAAAGGCTAACCTGATTTGAAGGCGTTGAAAAGGACCTAGATCAAGTAGGAGGGATGCAAAAATGGCATTTCCTTGATCTTGATACTTTTTTCTATCAAGCTGACATAATGGATGTACAAAAACACATTGAAAATTGTATCAGGCAAACACTTTCGGAAATGACCAGCCTGTCAGGCGGGTGTGTGGGGGATGTTTATGGTCTGGTTCTACAGGATGGTGGGCGACTGGTCGCCAAATCCGCCTCCTATGGGGCAGGGTTGGAAATTGAAGGGCGGATGCTGGGATACCTGCGTGAACATAGCACCTTAAAGGTGCCGGATGTCATCTATGCTGATGAAACATTACTGGTGATGTCCCGGCTGGAACAATCTACTCAGTTGAATGAATTGGGGGAAGAAGAAGCTGCCGATCAAATTGCAGCACTGCATCATGTCAAGGCAGACCGTTTTGGGTTGGCATTTGATACATTGATTGGCGGCTTGCATCAGCCCAACCCATGGACAGATGACTGGTTTGATTTTTATGGAACATCACGTTTGCTGTATATGGCAAAACAGGCTGTGCAGCATGCACGTCTAGAGGCGGGTTTCCTTGAGCGGTTGGAAAAGCTGGTCACTAAATTGCCTGAAATAGCCCCGCCAGCCGATGCGCCCTGTTTGCTGCATGGGGACCTGTGGGGCGGTAATGTTCTGGCTGACAAGGGACGGCTCAGCGGGTTTATCGATCCGGCCATTTATTACGGTCATCGGGAAATGGATTTGGCTTTTTCCACCCTTTTTCATGCGTTCGGCCAACGGTTTTATGATCGTTATCAGGAACATTTCTGTCTTGAGCAGGGCTTTTGGGAAGAAAGGTGTGATCTTTATAACCTCTATCCGCTCCTGGTGCACGTTCGCTTGTTCGGCGGGTCTTATGTGGGTGATGTTGATAGAATTTTGATGAAATTTGGTTGCTAAATAGCGCTTTCGAATTCGCATTTTTCGGCAAACAGGTTGAACTCTTCAATCTTCAAAGGACGGCTGTAATAATAGCCCTGTCCCAGTTCACATCCCTTTGAGAGCAGGAAGTTTTTATGGTCGCGGGTTTCTATGCCTTCCCCGACGACCTCAAGGCCCAGACTTTGCGCCATGGTCAAAATGGCGGTGACCATGGCGGCATCATCCGGGTTTGTGGTGACGTCACGTACAAACATCCGGTCAATTTTAAGTGTATCCAGCGGGAAGCGTTTGAGATAGTTCAGGCTGGAATAACCAGTACCGAAATCATCAATGGACAGGCGAACCCCCATGCTCTTGAGATCATGCAACATGACAAGCGCTTCATCAATGTTTGTCATCATCAGGGTTTCTGTGATTTCAAGGCAGAGCTGATTGGGGTCGAAACCGGTGCGCTCCAGAATATTGCGAATTGTTTGGGGCAGGTTTGCCTCGCGAAACTGTCGGCTGGACAGGTTGATACTGACACGAAACGGGGTTTGCGATTGTTTGGACCAGGCCTGAATTTCCCGACAGGCTGTTTCCAGAACCCATTCACCGATGGGCAGAATCAAGTGATTCTGTTCCGCCAGTTTAATGAAATAGTCCGGTGAAACAAGGCCGCGTTCTGCACTGTGCCAGCGGATCAGGGCTTCGGCACTTTTCATTTGCCCAGTGTTTAAATCTACAATTGGTTGATAAACAACGTGAAATTCTTCAAAGGTGCGGACAGCTTTGCGCAAGTCACGTTCAATCAGGCGCCGGGCCTGCGCTTTTGCATCCAGATCGGGGGTGAAGAAATGATAGGTGTTGCGTCCTCTGTCTTTGGCTTTATGCATGGCACTATCGGCATTTCTGAGAAGTGTTTCCACATCATCGCCATCACCGGGCCAACTGCAAATGCCAATAGAGCAGGAAATATGCAGTTCTTCATTTTCAATTTCGAAGGGCCGGCTTAGACAATCCAGAATTTTTTCAGCCGCACGGCGTGAGGTATCGTCATCATCAATGTTCGGCAGAACGGCTGTAAACTGGTCACCGCTGAAACGGGCAATGGTTGTGTTTTCGTCCAAGGCTTCGGTGAAACGGATGGCGACTTCCTGTAGAAGCTTGTCACCTATGGTATAGCCCAATGTATCATTAATGACCTTGAAACCGTCAAGGCCGATAAACAGCAAGGTTGTTTCTGAGCCCTTCTGCCCACAGGTATAAAGTGCGCTGATAAAACGGTTGAGGAACAGGTTCCAGTTTGGAAGGCCGGTCACGGAATCATAGTTACTGCGGCGTTTGAGTTTTTCTTCGGTTTCCTTTTCGTGGGTGACGTCACGAAAGAAAAAGACGAAACTTGCCATGTCCAGACTTTCTGAATCCAGACTCTGGATATGTGTTTCCACCCGGTAAATGCTTCCGCTTTTACTTTCGTTCCATAAAAGACCTTCCCAATGGCCTTCTTCTTCCAGACTGTTTTGAACAGAAGGCCAGAGTTCCTGACGTTTGTGGTGGGCAATCAGGCCATTGACCGGGAAAAATTGCAGGTCGTTTTCAGTATATTCTGTCAGCTGATAAAAAGCCGGATTGGCGCCTAAAATCTGGTAGTTGGAATTGACCAAAGCAATTGGCTGGGTGGCAGACTGAAACACAGAGGACATCATGCGGTAGCGCTCAACCTCACGGCGTTGTGCAATCAGCTGACCCTTCAAGGTTGCAATTTGCCGGTGAAGGTCATTTATGTCCTGTTCGTCTGCCATTTTTGAGATCGTACGCAAAATCCGTTGTTTGATTTTCAGTCTATAGGGAAACGAAGCAGGAGAAAAGCCAGAAAAAATGCGCAAAAGGATGACATCCTCTTGCGCATTTGATCATCAGACCTGTTTAAAGGTCTTTTATTTCAGGGCTGCACAGGCACGTTGAATACGTGTGCAGGCCTCTGTCAGAGCTTCATTGCTGGTTGCATAAGACACACGGAAGTGGGGTGACAGACCGAATGCTTCACCATGAACCGCAGCAACACCTTCTGCTTCCAGCAGGTAAGTGACGAAATCTTCATCGTTTTCGATTGTCTTGCCATCCGGGGTCTTTTTGCCAATCACACCGGCGCAGCTTGGATAGACATAAAATGCACCTTCCGGTGTCTGGCATTCCAGACCTTCGGCTTCATTGAGCATCTTAACCACCAGATCACGGCGACCTTTGAAGACTTCGTTGTGTTTGGCAACAAAGTCATGTGGGCCGTTCAGCGCTGCAACCGCGGCTGCCTGCGCGATGGAGCAGGTGTGCGTTGTGCTTTGGGACTGGATTTTGTTCATCGCCTTGATCAGTTCAACCGACCCGGCGGCATAGCCGACACGCCAGCCGGTCATGCAATAGGCTTTGGAGACACCGTTCAGGGTCAGAGTACGATCAAACAGTTTCGGTTCCACCTGTGCCGGAGTGACGAATTCAAAGTCATCATAGGTGATCAGTTCGTACATATCGTCTGTCATGATATGGACGTGATCGTATTTGACCAGAACATCGGTCAGGGCTTTCATTTCATCACGTGTATAGGCAGCCCCAGTCGGGTTGGATGGGGAGTTGAGAATGACCCATTTGGTTTTATCTGTAATCGCTGCTTCCAAATCAGCCGGTTGCAGTTTGAAATTGCTGCTTGCCGGGCAATCAACAAAAACAGGCACACCGCCTGCCAGCAGGGTAATGTCCGGGTAAGATACCCAATACGGGGCCGGAATGATGACTTCCTCGCCATCGTTGAGAGTGGCCATCAGGGCGTTGTAAATGGTTTGCTTGCCACCACAGCCGACAGAAATTTGATCCGGCGTATAGGTCAGGTCATTGTCACGTTTGAGCTTGTCGCAAATGGCTTGACGCAGTTCCGGCGTACCGGCAACAGCCGTGTAGCGGGTCTTGCCATCCTTCATCGCCTGAATCGCAGCTTCAATAATGTGCTCAGGGGTATTGAAATCCGGCTCACCGGCGCCAAGACCGATAACGTCGCGACCAGCAGCTTTCAGTTCGGCAGCTTTGGTGGAAACGGCAATGGTCGGTGAAGGTTTGATGCGTGACAATTTGTCGGCAAGAAAAGACATAACAGTCCAGACCTTTTCAACTAGGTATATTTGCAAAAACAGAGGTATCAACAGGCCGTTTGATGAGCCTGTTCATAACAGAACAGACCCTACGCCTGAGTGTGAGGTGACGCAAGGAAATAAAGCAGGGAAACAGGCTCCCGATGCGTATAAATCGGGAGCTGCTTAAAAAGAGGGCGAAACTAGTCTTCCACATCCAGCTCCTGTTCCGTGGTGCGCACGATTCGGGGGTCCCACTGCAAGAGTTCTTCGTTCTTGCCTTCGTACTTGACCTGAGACAGGAAGTAACGGATGGCATTGATGCGCGCGCGTTTCTTGTCATCGGATTTGACAATGGTCCAGGGCGCCTCTTTGGTGTCGGTATAGAAAAAGACATCTTCCTTGGCTTTGGTATATCCTTCCCAGTGCTTTTGCGATTCCTTGTCCACCGGGGAAAGTTTCCATTGTTTCAGCGGGTCTTTTTCTCGGCTGGAAAAACGCCGGGACTGTTCGGCTTTTGAAACGGAAAAATAGAATTTGAACATCTTGAGACCTGAACGATACAGCATACGTTCAAATTCGGGAACGGAGCGCAGGAATTCCTTGACCTCATCAGGCTCACAAAAACCCATGACACGTTCGACCATACCGCGGTTGTACCACGAACGGTCAAACAGAACTATTTCACCGGCAGTGGGCAAATGTTCCACATAGCGTTGGAAATACCATTGATTGCGTTCACGTTCGGTCGGTTTTTCCAGTGCAATGACCCGGCAACCCCGAGGATTGATATGTTCAATGAAACGCTTGATCGTCCCGCCTTTACCGGCGGCATCACGGCCTTCGAAAATGGACAGAATTTTTTGCCCGCTTTCCTTGACGGAGTTTTGCATCCGAAGCAGTTCTACGTGTAACGGTGCAATGATTTCAAGATAGTCTGCGGTCTTGAGTTTTGTGATAGGGGCATTTTCACCTTCAAGTTGATCAATCGGGGTGCCGTTGATCAACCCGTTGCCCATTGATTTTATTTTTTGTTTGGCGTCTTTTTTCCCTTTAAACCTTTCGGCATCACGCCCGGCAGGCTTGATATCTTCAAGATTATCTGTGGCAATGATCTCCTGTTCGATGAGTTCGTCATCAAGCGTATCGGAATCAAATTTTATCTTTTTAGCAGAAGTTTTTTTTACACTCATGCAGGACGTCCTCTTTTCTTGTTACATTATCTTCTACAATCGTAGTAATTTTCTGTCATATGTCTCTGATATGGGTCAATTTCTTTGAAATTAAACCAATTGATGATTGAAGATTGGGCAGAACAAATTTATTCAATAGAAGAGCATTAAAAAATATTATGGCGGCTTTTGTGCGTTTTCTATCAACAGTTGAAATTATTTTGATTTCGATGATCGTGTTCTGTTTTGCCACGGTGGTGCAGGCACGCGAAGCGATTGACATTTCAAAACCGTTGATGGGGCTCCAGCTGATCGGTAAGGCCGAGGTTTTTGAAGATGCCGGGAAAATATATAAAACACCGCAAGATTTACCGGCAAATCTGAACTGGCTAGAACTGGACCAGCACAATCTTGAAATGGGGTTGTCGACCTCCGCCTTTTGGCTGCGTTTTGAAATCGTCAACAACAGCGATACGGAACAAGACTGGTATATGTTCCATGATCTGGCCTTTCAGGATTATGTTGATGTTTTTGAATATGATGCAGGCAATTGGCACGTTCACAAACTGTCCAGCCGAATCCCTTTTTCCGACCGGGAGTTGCCGACATTTCGCCTCGGCATGAAAGATAGTGTTCCGGCGCGGGAAAAGGCGCTGGTTTATGTCAGACTGGAAAACGAATATGTCGAGCAGACAACCTTGTCCATGCGATTATGGAAAGGCGATGAACTGAGCGAACAGCGTGAACGTGAAACGTTGGTGATTGCCCTGTTCTGCGGTTTGATGCTGGCAATCGTCATGATTTGGCTGATTTTTGCCATTACTTTGAATTTAAAACGTTTATTCAGCTATTGCGGATTCATTCTGTGCATTGTTCTGGTCTTTGCAGATTCACGCGGGATTGCTTTTAAATATTTATATCCCGATTGGCCGGACCTTCATAACCGCCTCTTTGTCGCCTGTGTTTTTATGACTGCGGGGTTCAGTCTGGCCTTCTGTAGCCAGCATTTGCAGCTTGTGCGAAACGGTTTTTTGAAATGGCACAGGCTCTTTACCGCCCTGTTTACGTTCTATTGTATTGGGGCGGTCTTTACATTAAGCGGCATTCATCATGGGATTGCTGCCGTTATTTCCATGTTCGCGGCTATAACGATTGCGCTGAACCTGATTGTCGCCATACAGGTCTGGTTTACACGCCATGAAGAATATGTGTTCTGGTTTATGACCGCCTGGATCATGTCGGCAACAGCGGTTTTACTGCTGTTCAGCAATGCGATGTTCGGCTGGGCGGATGACCTGTTCATTTTCAGTGACTTTCTGGATGTCATTCTGATCTTCTTTGTGCTGGATGCCATTTTGCTGTCTCTTTCGCTCGCACGCTGGCTTGAGGGGCAGGAAAAAGTCAGAAAGGAAGCGGAATACGATGCCCGCCACGATGCCTTGACCGGGTTGCTTAACCGGCGCGCTTTTGATGCAACCCTGAAACATAATTTGACCTTTTCCCGCAAAGGAGATGAGGGGTTATGGCTTGTCTTGCTGGACGTCGACCATTTTAAAAAGGTGAATGATACATATGGGCATGATGCGGGGGACCATGTGCTTGTGCATTTGGCGGAAATTTTACGTAAACATTGTAGAAGTGACGATGTGATTTGCCGTTTTGGTGGTGAAGAGTTCGCCTTGATTATGCATAACATTGCTGAACAAGATGCGCTTCAATCGATTGAGCGTCTCTTGGATCTGTTTCATCAAAAACCGACAATTTATGATGAAGACAAGATCATCCATACTTTCAGTGCCGGAATGGCACCTGCAACGGCCGGGCAAGGTGAGACATTCGACCTGTTGTTCAAGCAGGCAGATCAGGCACTTTATGCGGCAAAAAATAATGGCCGCAACCGTATAGAGATTTATCAAAAAGCTGCTATATCTTAACCCATGGAAAACGCACCTGTCTTTACACCCATCAAGCACCCTATTCCGCGTGGCGGCAAGAATTTCAAACTTGTCAGCGACTATGAACCTGCCGGGGACCAACCCGAAGCCATCAAGGAACTTGTGGCAGGCCTCAAGGCCGGGGAAAAGGATCAAGTGTTGCTCGGGGTAACCGGCTCCGGTAAAACCTTTACTGTTGCCCATGTGATTAATGAACTGCAACGCCCGGCGGTGGTGTTGGCACCCAACAAGACACTGGCAGCCCAGCTTTACGGGGAAATGAAAAGCTTCTTCCCCGATAACCATGTGGAATATTTCGTTTCCTTCTACGATTATTACCAGCCTGAGGCTTACGTTCCCAAAACCGATACCTATATCGAAAAAGACAGTTCCATTAACGAACAGATTGACCGCATGCGCCATGCCGCCACGCGGTCTTTGCTGGAATATCGCGATACCATTATTGTGGCGTCTGTTTCCTGTATTTATGGTATCGGCGCGGTGGAAACCTATGCGGAAATGACGCTGGGCATTGAAGCCGGCGGTGAATATGACGTGCGCGAGCTGATGAAAGGTCTGGTGGAACTGCAATATCAGCGCAATGATAATAACTTTCATCGCGGCACCTTTCGTGTGCGTGGCGATATTGTGGAAATCTTCCCGTCCCACTTTGAAGACCGCGCCTGGCGCTTGTCCTTCTTTGGTGAAGAACTGGAAGATATCTGGGAGTTTGACCCGCTGACAGGTGACAAGATCACCACGTTGGAGAAAGTCACGGTTTATCCCAACAGTCACTATGTCACCCCGCGCCCGACCTTGATGCAGGCCTCCAAAAAGATCAAGGCGGAGATGAAGGAACGTGTGGCGTGGTTTCAGGAAAACGGCAAATTGCTGGAAGCCCAACGTATTGAAGAACGCACCACCTTTGACTTGGAAATGATTGAGACCACCGGCTTTTGTTCGGGCATTGAAAACTATTCCCGCTATTTGACGGACCGCAACCCCGGCCAGCCGCCGCCAACCCTGTTTGAATATCTGCCCGATGATGCGCTGCTGTTTGTGGATGAAAGCCACGTGGGTGTGCCGCAGATCGGCGGCATGTATCGCGGGGACTATAACCGCAAAAGCACACTGGCATCCTATGGTTTCCGTCTGCCGTCCTGTGTGGATAACCGCCCGTTGAAGTTTGAGGAATGGGACCATATGCGCCCGCAGTCGGTGTTTGTTTCGGCAACACCCGGGGATTGGGAAATGGAACGCACCGGTGGTGTGTTTGCCGAACAGGTGATCCGCCCCACCGGGTTGATTGACCCGGTCTGCATTGTGCGCCCGGTGGAGACGCAGGTGGATGACCTGCTCAATGAATGTAAGGAAACGGCTGGGCGCGGTGAACGCGTGCTTGTCACCACCCTGACCAAACGCATGGCCGAAGACCTGACGGAATATTTCCACGAACAGGGTGTGCGTGTGCGCTATATGCACAGCGATATCGATACGCTGGAACGCATTGAAATTATCCGCGACCTGCGCCTTGGGGCCTTTGACGTGCTGGTCGGCATCAACCTGCTGCGCGAAGGTTTGGACATTCCGGAATGTTCGGTGGTAGCGATTTTGGATGCCGATAAGGAAGGGTTCCTGCGTTCCAAACGTTCTTTGGTGCAGACTATTGGGCGCGCTGCGCGTCATATCAATGGCCGGGTCATCCTTTATGCCGATAAGATGACGGAAAGTCTGGATTACGCCATTGGCGAAACCAACCGCCGCCGCGCCAAACAGCAGGCGTATAATGAGGCCAACGGCATTACCCCGCAATCGGTCAAATCCCATATTGCCGATGTTCTGGAAGATGCCTCACAAGGTGATTACGTTGATGTGGATATCAGCGTCACCGGCGGCAAGCATCTGGTCGGCAAAGATCTGAAATCCGTTCTGGGGGATCTGGACAAGAAAATGAAAGAGGCCGCAGCCAATCTGGAATTCGAGGAAGCCGCGCGCCTGCGCGACGAAATCCGCCGCCTTGAAGCCAGCGAACTCGGCCTGGACCGCGCCGGTGTCGCCAAAGGCGCCACAGAACGCGCCGGTGTCGGTGGCCGGAAAAAGAAGAAACGTCGCTGAGTGGGTAAGTGAATGTTGAAGATGATCTTGTTTTATCCCGTCCTTGGAGTGGTTGTAGCGGTCATTAGTTCAATGGTTTTACCATCAAGTTTCATTGATGCCATGTTTGCCTTTTTCAAATTTATTTTGATGATGATGGTATCCAAAGTCATTTTGCAGATTTATCATTATGGCATATGGCACCTTAAGATGAAGGTGCAGAAGAAGACGGTAAAGCTATAGGCAAGCCGCGAGCAGGAACAAAAGGAATTGTAAAATGTGTGACGAGGCTGAATATAAGTTAAAACTGCTTGAGGCGATGCAGTCTTGTAATCAAACGGCTATTCAGAATATTAAAGGTGCAATTGCTAATTGGCCTGAAAAGGCAGATGTTTTTAGCTTTGATACGTTCATTGATCAAGATGCAGAAGGATTTGTGAGTGTTCTTATCACTCCAGATGGCCCCGATACTTATGCCTTATGTAAAGCAATAGAAGATTTCCGCTACTTATTTGAAGTGAAGTTCGAGGATGGAAAATTAAATTATTCATTGCCTATGTTCGACCCGAACGAAGAGAAATTTGATGTTGGAAATGCTGTTTCTGAAACAGCTTTGGAATGGGTCACCTATCTAATTGGACAAGTTGGTAAAGCATCTTTTCCTGCGCCAGTGAGATTTTCCAACTGTGACCATGAGACAAAGTTATTATTTTAAATGCTTACTGAACAGGTAAGCATATGCCCGATTGGATCATTCAGGTTTGATAAAATGATCAAAGTCACCGACACTATTTCCATTGACGAGTCTGAAATCGAAGAGAAGTTTATCCGCTCTCCCGGTGCGGGTGGGCAGAAAGTGAAGATGTTCTGACCGATTAAATGACTTTATCGATGTAAAGGGCTTGCATTTTATTTGTCTGGGATAAATAAGGTGTAGTCAACAGCAGAAGTGCGACCAGACGGTCCCCTGCTGTTTTTTCATTTCCAGTTGTCATTTCATTTCACATAAAAACGCTTTAGGCTTTTCATAATCCATGAAAAGCAACTTTAAAGGATAAGTGAATGTTTCGTGTTTTTCAGTTTGTAATCCTGACTATGGTTCTGTTCGGTGTCTCTCCGGCATTTGCCCAGATGGAAGTTGTCTCTCTCAATTACGGCAGTAACACCATCGATCTGGATGGTGATGGCAAGGCCGAACAGGTTGTCAAATCATGGCGGGAAAACTTCAATGCCCACGGGTATCATTCATACCTCTTTCTTGAGAACCGCAAATCTTACTACAAGGGCCAGATCACATCGACGATCACCGTACGGGCACCAGATAAAGGATTACACTGGGACATGGCCCGATCAAGTGAGGGGGCTGATTGCACGGTCACTGATTATACATTGATTCGTGCAGATGATGAATTAGCACTGGTGTTGTTGAAAAGCTCCCGCCCTACGATAGATGGTTATGGCGGCAAATATCCAGTTACATTTGAATTCTACAAATTAATCCGGAACGAAGAAGGTATTCCGGGTGATCCGCACCGATACTGGCAGCGGTATAAAACCATCACATCAAAGCAAATCTATTGTGATGTTCATAACGCGATGAAAGCTGAACTCCTTCAATAATCATCGCATCATTTTAGCAACCAAGGCTCCGATTTTCGGGGCCTTTTTTTATGGAGAAATCTTAATGAGTGCAACAAACGCATATGGCGGTGAAGGAAACAGCGTCATTTATGAATATGCCAACGGCACTAAAGAAAAATGGTCCGGTGGTACACGAGCATGGCGAAACAATAATCCGGGCAACATCCGTTCTGGTAGTTTCGTAGACGGACAGGGTGCTATTGGTAAAGCCGGTGGCTTCGGAGTATTTGCCGATTATGAAGATGGTCGTGCAGCGATTATTGTGTTGCTGAATGGTCGTGGCTACAGAAGTAGAACTTTGGGTGAAGCTATTGTCCGGTATGCTCCTGCTTCTGAAAACGACACAGAATCATATATCAGTCATGTTGAAGAAGTTACGGGTTATGACCGGGATACTCCAATGCAAGACATCATTGACGACGGTTACATTCATTTGGTCGCAGATGCAATTGAAGAGCAT
Organism: Terasakiella sp.; assembly: GCA_050297075.1. Taxonomy (GTDB): domain Bacteria; phylum Pseudomonadota; class Alphaproteobacteria; order Rhodospirillales; family Terasakiellaceae; genus Terasakiella. The sequence goes on along the minus strand of JBNKSC010000015.1, from coordinate 70,177 downwards.
GAAGGCTATGATGCTGGTGAAATCACCGAGATTGAAGATGACGGGGAAGAAGATAACGATACGGAATCACAAAATGTTGATGATGATGAAAACCCGGATACGGAAGAAACATCGGAAGCTGCCAAGGAAGTGAGTGAAGCGATTGCTGATTCGTCAGATGATTTCCTGTTTAAGAAACCAGAGGATTTGACCGAAAGCGAAGTCAAAGACCTGATGGTCAAACGTAACAATTCACAGAATGACAAACCGTTATTTGATGAACTTGTTGAGAAAGAACGCAAATGGTTCTCAACCCGATATGGTGATGACCCCATTCAGTTCGATGAAATCGGTAAAATGATCCAGCCAGTTGCTACGAACCCGGCCCCAAAAGAACCAAAACTATTAACGGTCCTCGGTGGACAAACTATGGCAGATGCAATCAAAGTGGTTGTAGCTCAGTTGAACAAATCTCCTGACAATAAAGTTGATGCCATTCGTGGTCTACAAACTGGGATCAACCGCACGAAGAACAAAACAGAAGTACCGCTGAAAGTTGACGGTATGTTCGGTCCGAAGTCTGCCACGGGTTTAAAGAAAGCCATCGCTGCTCTTGGTCCAACAAAAATAACAGAAGCGAATGCTCTGGGACAGTTTCAGTACAAAACTGATAAGGCCGAGAAATCAGGTGATACCACAAACTTAATCAAAGATGTAAGCACCTCATTCAATTCGCTACTGTCTGCAAAGAAAGACAAGCCGGAAAGTGATGTTGGACTGGCCCTGCAAACAGCCATCAACGAAACCAACAAGAATGATAGCCAAATCCCGCAGTTGAAAGAAGATGGGATCATTGGCCCTGTTACCGAAGATGTTTTCGGCATCACAGTGAAGAAGAAAGATGTCGAAGACCTGACCGATAATTTCGGGTACTTCCTTGGGTTTTCGTGATGAAGGATTAATCCTACAATGAGAGTGGTGTTGGTGGTATTGATTGGGAATGATCAAGATAACCGACACCATTTCCATTGACGAGTCTGAAATCGAGGAAAAATTCATCCGCAGTCCCGGTGCGGGTGGGCAGAAAGTGAACAAGACGGCAACGGCGGTACAGTTGCGTTTTGATGCGCGTAAATGCCCCGCGATCAATCATGCGATCTTTTTGCGTCTTCAAAAAATAGCCGGAAGCCGGATGACGCAGGGCGGTGAAATTGTGATCACAGCCCATCAATTTCGCACGCAGGAACAGAATAGGGCGGATGCGCTGGAGCGTCTGATCGCGATGATCCGACAAGCCAGTGTAACGCCCAAAAAACGCCGGGCGACGAAGCCGACGCGGGCGTCAAAAATGCGACGGCTTGATGCGAAAAAGCGGCTTTCGGAAACGAAGAAAGGGCGGGGGAAAGTCAGGCTTTAATGGGAATTCTTATCCAAGCCTTAAAGCCGATAAAGGTTTTGTCACACTGACGATGCTTTCTTTATCCCGAATTCACGTTAGACTGTAGCCTTACGAAGCCCGCTTCTTAACCGGGTGATTGAAAAAATGCGTTGTCGGCATACTCAGATATTTCAGGCGTTTTTGTGTATAGTCCACCCAGGCGAACTGTTCGCCCAGTATTTCTTCCCACAGGCTGGAAAGGGTGGGTTTGTCCACGTTCAGGTAGGCTTCTGTTTCCTGACTGTCATGGTGGATGGTCATGCCGCGCGAATTGGCAATACGGGCCATCGGGCGATTTTCCTGTAGGCAGAGAGAATAGATTTTTTCAACCGAACGGCTGCGCACCCATTTCAGGGCCGCTTCAAACAAGGCATGTCCATAGCCCTTGCGGCGATGGTCCTGATCCACGCTCAGGGCGATTTCGGCGTCTTTGCCATTGTTGAAAATCAGCACATGGATGGCGGCAACAACGTTCAAGTCATCATCATAAATGGCTTTGACCACGCCGTTGCGCAGATCAATACCATCAACATATTTGTGGATGCTTTCATCAGCAACGTAACCGGAAAATCTCAGATAACGGTCCTGTTGAGAAAGCCGGAGCAAATGTTCCCGATATAAAGACAACTCGAAGCGTGTCAGACTTTTGACATTCATTGCGAACTCCAATACTGCATTGCGAAACAGTATTTCGCATATGCGAGATAAAAATCAACCTCTAATGAAAAGTTGCGATGAAAAAGATACGACCGATTATTTTTTCAGCTGATTTTAATGTTTAATATTAAAATCAGCTTTGAATGGGAAACTTTAGAAGTAATGTAAGAGGGTGGGCTGTTTTACCTGTATATTTAGCAAAAAATGATATTCAATAGATGGTCTTGGATGGAGAAAAACGATGCATGTTGAATCTTTAATCACTTTGGTCATGGCGACCATTATTCTGGCCTTGGTGCCCGGCCCGGTTGTTGCCGCGCTGGTTGGGCGTGCCTTGTACGGCGGAGTGAAATCCACATTGGGTTTTTTGATGGGCGTCTTCGTGGGGGACCTTGTCTGGTTGCTGGCGGCGGTTTCGGGTCTGGGTTATCTGGCGGCAACCTATGCGACCCTGTTTCTGGTCATTAAATATATCGGTGCGCTTTATTTGATCTATCTGGGGGGGCAGGCTTTGCGTCATGCACTGGATAAAAATCAGGAAGTCCGCATCCCCAAACAGGCACGTAAAGGGGCCAGTTTCTTGAACGGGCTTCTGGTGACACTTGGCAACCCGAAGCTTGTGGCTTTTTATGTCGGGTTCCTGCCCACATTCATTGATATGCAGGCGTTGCAGTTCAGTGAAATGATGATGGCTGCGGTTTTGGTCCCTTCAACCTTTGCCTTGGTGAATTTTGGCTGGGCTTTGAGTGCACATCATGCACGTAAACTGTTCAAGGAAGCCATGCCAATGCGGGTTTTGAATGTTGTGAGCGGGAGTTTGCTGATCGGTGCCGGTGCCTTTATGCTGGCTGATGATTGAGCAACGAAAAACACCATGAGCTGGCTTAATGAAACCATGCGGCGAATTGAAGCGGATTACAACCGTTCGGCCGATACTCACCTGATCCGCCATCATGTGCCGGGCTGTCCTGATATTGAACTTTATTTCAAGGATGAATCAACCCATCCTTCGGGCAGTCTGAAACACCGCCTGGCACGTTCGTTGTTTTTGTATGCTGTCTGTAACGGATTCATCAATGAAGGCACGCCCATCATTGAATCTTCTTCCGGCAGTACGGCGATCTCGGAAGCCTACTTTGCCCGCTTTCTGGGTTTACCCTTTATTGCTGTGGTGCCAAACAACACCGCAAAAGCGAAAATCCGGCAGATTGAGTTTTATGGCGGTAAATGTCATCTGGTTGATCCCGGTGATATTTATAGCGATGCCCATAAGTTGGCACAGGAACTCAACGGCTATTATATGGACCAGTTCACAAATGCCGAACGGGCAACGGACTGGCGCTCCAACAACAATATTGCCGACAGTATTTTTGCGCAGATGAGTGCGGAAAAACATCCGGTGCCGCGCTGGGTGGTGGTCAGTGCCGGCACCGGGGGAACATCGGCAACCATCGGGCGCTACAAGCGTTATCATTCACGCCATTTCGGTAATACAAAGCTGTGTGTGGCCGACCCGGAACATTCCGTTTTCTTTGATTATTTCCATAGTGGTGATGCTTCTGTGACCTCACCTTACGGTCCACGCATTGAAGGTATTGGCCGACCACGTGTCGAGCCTTCTTTTATTCGCACGGTTGTGGACCATATGGAACGCGTGCCGGATGCCGCTTCCATTGCCAGTATCCATTTTCTGGAAAAGAAAATGGGCCGTAAATGCGGGGCATCAACAGGGACAAACTTTTATGCTACGCTTAAACTGATGTGTGAAATGAAAGCAAAAGGTGAACACGGCAGTGTCGTCACCATGATTTGCGATTCAGGTGAACGCTATATGGATACTTATTTCAATGTAGACTGGGTTGCAAAGCAAGGCTTTCATCTAACGCCTTATCTACAATGTATTGAACGGGCCTTTGATACGGGTGAATGGCGGGAAGAAGAATAGCCTACCTGTGAGCCCCTGCGCAGGAAATCATAGTGCTGTAACGGGGAAGGTTTCAGGCTGTTGTTGCAAAACAGCCTTTGCCGGTGTTCTTTGCCTGATAAAGGGCTTTGTCTGCTTTTGAGATAATACCTTCAGGGGTTGAACAGCTTTCGACAAGGGCAATGCCGATGGAGACACCGATTTTAATTTCTTTGCCTTCAATCATATAAGGTTCGGCAATTTTATTGATCAGGTTTTGGGCAATTTTCTTTGCATTTTCCTGCCCACCGATTTCTTCCAGCAGAATAAAAAATTCATCTCCGCCCAGACGGGCTGCGGTATCCGTCTCCCGTATGGCTCCTTTAAGGCGCTTGGCTGTTTCGATGAGAACTTTGTCACCCAAAGGATGGCCGAAGTGATCATTCACATCCTTGAAGCCATCCAGATCAAGAGCAAGAACGGCAATGTCGCTGCCACGTCGATCTGCCCGTTTATAAGCCAGATGAAGGATTTCGAAAAAGGAACGTCTGTTGTCTATGCCGGTCAGGGAATCTGTCGTTGCCATGCGTTCCAGTTTTCGCTCGGCCTTTTTTCTATTGGTGATATCCAGCATGACACCGGCAATTCCACTGATGCCATCCTGTTTGGCATGAAAAACGGCTTTGTGAAACATGACATCGTGAACAGAGCCATCTGCATAGGTGACTTGTGCTTCATAAAGTTGCTTGCCACCTTCCTGGAACAGGGCCTTGTCCGCCTCATGATAGACATGGGCCAGCTCTGAATCCCAGAGTTCAAAAACGGTTTTACCGATCATGTCTTCCTGGGCAAGGCCGACAAAGGCTTCAAATGCCTTGTTACACCCGAGATAGCGCCCTGCTCCGTCTTTAAAGAAAAGCGGGGCGGGAATGGAATTGATGACTGCCTGCAACAGGGTATCTTCATGAATACTGCTGTCGGGTGTTTCCAGGACAATTTCGGCTGCATTTGTCATGAGAAAACTTGACTTTGTTTTAGATGAGTCAAATGTACTCTAGGTGGCGAACAGGATCAAATAAAGAAATCAAAAGGATGCTCATCTATGAATAAAAGATGCTTGATTTCAACCTATACAAGATGAATGGTTTTCTTGAAATCGTTTGGCGTGTTGGTAGGCCCTGAACCTTGAAGCAACCCTTGGCTTTTACACAGTTTAGGGGGATGTTTGTGCAACATCATTATAGAGCCAGACCATCCGGTCAAAGAACCATGTTTTTGCCCCCATGGAGCAAACCATGCCGCAGAGGGTAGCCCAGAAGTTAAACCCCCATAAACCGTATAGCATGATACAAGCACCGAGGGCTGACAGGGTTGAAAGCAGATGGGCTGCACGGAGATGATGTGTGGGCAAGGCGCGCTTTTGTCTTTGCAGGAAAAGTCGTTCCCCCATGACACCTTTGGCTGCCCATGTATCCAGATTTTTCGGTGCTTTGAACAGGCGCGGGTTGAGCCAAATCCAAAAAACGCTCAGGAAAAAGGGAACCAAGGCTTCCCAGCCCAGCCAAAAGCGGCTCCAGATGGAGAGCGCAAGCAGGGGCAGGGCGCTAAAGCGGCTATAGACGCTCCAGGGGTTGGCATGGCGTTGCCATGTTTTTTCATCCATCCCCATGATCTTTTCTGAAAGTTTGTACATGCCGACCTCCCTTTATATGGAGAGTCCCAGCTCTTTGCGCAGGGTCTTTGTCAGTTTGGCAGCAATAAGTTCATGGGCCTCTTTTAGATGATCTTCAAGGTCCGTCTTAGACAAGGCATTTGGCTGGACAAGCTGAACCCATTTGGCCCGTGCGAGGTAGGGCGCAGGGGTGATACCGTCAAGCTGTGTCAGAACTTCATAGGCGAAATCGGAGACCTTGAAGCTGATGGGCTGTGCCTCTCCTTCAGCAACATTGGGGGCGATGGCGAAGATTTTGCCACCGACTTTCCAGACACTGGCACCACCCCACTGGATGACATGAGTGGTGGCTGGCAAGCTCTTGCAATAGGCGTCAAATTCTTCTCTTGTCATGGCGAATACTTATCTCCACAGTAGACGGTGCATTTCCTCTTCAGCCTGCCTGAAGACATCTTCAAAGCCCTGCGGGGCATTGAACAAGGCCAGCCCGGTGCCATACATGCCACGCTCTTTGGCCGGGCCGATGAGGTCGTAAAAAGTTGCTCCGCGCAAGGCGGCTTTCAGTTCTTCATGGCGCGCTTCGGGGAGAAGAGGATACCACACCACAATGCAAGCCTGTGCCCATCTTTTATGTGCACTGAGGGCAAGGCGGGCAATCGTTTGGTATTCCTCTTTAATTTCATAGGAAGGATCAATCAGAAGCAGGCCTTCGCTTTTGCGCGCAGGCAAGTAATTGATCAGACTTTCTTCAGCATTTTCCTGAACGACTCTCAGGCGGTTGTCTGTGCGAAGGTTTTTGTTCAGTTCTTCATATTCAGCCGGGTGGAGTTCAAAAAACAGACCGCGATGGTTTGCAGGCATCATGGCTTGCATCAAGGCAGGGGAGCCGGGATAAATACCTTCTTCAAAATGTTTCACCTGTTCCAGATAAAGGCGCAGCCCTTCGCTTTCTAGATCTGCTTTTAGCAAGCGTTCGATACCGTCTTTATATTCGCTGGTTTTCTGTGCCTGAAGATCGTTCAGGTTATAAAGCCCACGGCCACTGTGGCTGTCTATATAAGTGACGAGTTTCGGGGACTGCCGATAATGTTTAAGCAGCAGGCAAAGCGCCGTATGTTTGTGGACATCGGCAAAATTCCCGGCATGATAGCCGTGTTGATAACTGAGCATGGGTTATTTATGGTCTTCCAGTTCCCGCAGCATTTTTTGCAGGTGGTTGAGACGACCGAGACTTTCACAGTTCAGGTCGTTACGGTTTTCTTCCAGAGTATCCAGATGTTTTTTGACCGCACGCATACGATTGCCTGCTGCGGCTTTTTTATCGCTGGCCAGATCTTTGGCAGCAAGGTTCAGTTTGGCACGGTAATCGACAAAATCCTTATAGGCAATGGCAGTAGACATAGGGGCCTCCTTTGAATCCATGAGAGAGGAAGGCTAAGGAGGCGAGGGGAATAAGTCAAAGAAAAAGGGCGTTGGATTAATCCAACGCCCGAATTCCTTATCCTGAGGGATACTTAGTTAAGCACCACAGGCCGCTACCATTGCTTCGGCAGCAGTGAGCTCTCGCTCAGCCACTTTGCGGGCAATGTCGTTGTCTGCTTTTTGAAGGTCATCATTGGCCTTTTGCAGACGGGCTTCAGCGTGATCGCGATCAAGTTCATCAAGCGCGATTGCTTCTTCAGCAAGAACGGCACATCGTGTCTCGGACACTTCAGCGAAACCGCCTTCGACAAAAATGCTTTTCACAATATTGCCGTTTTCGTAGATGTTGATGATGCCGGGACGAACTGTCGTCAGCATCGGGGTGTGTCCGGGCAGGACACCGAAGTCACCTTCGCCACCCGGAACCACAACCATTTCCACATCCTCAGACAGAAGCAGCTTGGCCGGGGAAACGAGTTCGAACTGTACAGTGTCAGTCATTGTAGTGTCTCCTGGCTAGTTGTTTCCGTTTGATTACGCAGCTTCAGCAGCCATTTTCTTGGCTTTCTCGAGGGCTTCCTCGATACCGCCAACCATGTAGAAAGCAGCTTCCGGCAGGTGGTCGTATTCACCGGCCACAATGCCTTCAAACGCTTTAATGGTGTCTTCCAGTTTCACGTATTTACCCGGTGAGCCTGTGAAGACCTCGGCAACGTGGAACGGTTGAGACAGGAAGCGCTGGATCTTACGCGCACGGGCCACAAGCATTTTATCGTCTTCAGACAGTTCGTCCATACCGAGGATGGCGATGATGTCTTGCAGAGATTTGTATGTTTGCAGTACGCGCTGTACTTCACGAGCCACTTTGTAGTGTGCTTCACCAACGACGCGCGGTTCAAGTACACGGGAAGTGGAGTCCAGCGGATCCACGGCCGGGTAAATGCCGAGCTCGGCGATGGAACGGTTCAAAACGGTTGTTGCATCCAAGTGGGCAAATGATGTAGCCGGTGCCGGGTCAGTCAAGTCATCGGCAGGTACATAAATGGCTTGTACGGATGTAATGGAACCTTTTTTGGTAGAGGTAATACGCTCTTGCAGGTTACCCATTTCGGTAGCCAGCGTTGGCTGATAACCCACCGCAGAAGGAATACGGCCCAACAGGGCGGACACTTCGGAACCCGCTTGGGTGAAACGGAAGATGTTATCAACGAAGAACAGAACGTCCTGGCCTTCTTCATCACGGAAATATTCCGCCAAAGTCAGACCTGTCAGGGCCACACGTGCACGTGCTCCCGGCGGTTCGTTCATCTGACCGTAAACCAGTGCAGCTTTGGAATCATCAGAGTCCAGTTTAATAACGCCGGATTCGATCATTTCGTGGTACAGGTCGTTCCCTTCACGGGTACGTTCACCAACACCGGCGAACACGGAGAAACCACCGTGGCCTTTCGCGATGTTGTTGATCAGCTCCATGATCAAAACGGTTTTACCAACACCGGCACCGCCGAACAGACCAATTTTACCACCCTTCGCATAAGGTGCGAGAAGGTCGATAACCTTGATACCTGTTTCCAGAATTTCAGTCTCGGTGGACTGTTCAGCAAATTCCGGGGCGTCACGGTGGATCGGCAAAGTGCCTTTGGATGTTTTGAGTTCACCACGTTCGTCAATGGCTTCACCAACAACGTTGATGATACGACCCAGAGTTTCCGGACCAACCGGAACAGAGATCGCAGCGCCTGTATCAGTGACTTCCTGACCACGAACGAGACCGTCTGTGGTGTCCATCGCGATACAACGAACAGTGTTTTCACCAAGGTGCTGGGAAACTTCCAACACCAAACGTTTGCCTTGGTTTTGAAGTTCCAGGGCAGACAGGATTTCCGGAAGGGTTTCGTCGAACTGTACGTCGACGACCGCACCCAGTACCTGGGTTACCTTACCTACATTTTTTTTGCTCATCGCAAAAAGCTCCTACTTGCAATATTGCAGCTAACGGTTACAGCGCTTCTGCGCCGGAAATGATTTCGATCAGTTCACTCGTAATGGCGGCCTGACGTGCACGGTTGTAAGTCAGGGTCAGATTATCAATCATGTCCCCGGCGTTACGTGTGGCGTTGTCCATGGCAGCCATTCGTGCACCCTGTTCGGAAGCAAAGCTTTCGAGCATGGCGCGGAAGATCTGTACCGAAAGGTTACGCGGCAACAGTTCTTCCAGAATGTCTTCCTCGGAGGGCTCATATTCATAGAGCGCCTTGAGAGTGTCATCCTGTTCCTCTTCTGCCGTTTCCTCTTCGGAAACCTGGAAGGGAATGACCTGCAACGGCGTGACTTCCTGTGTGATGGCGGAAATAAACTTGTTATATACCACCGTACAAACGTCGATTTCACCTTCTTCAAACATCGTACGGATGCGAAGAGCGATTTCATCGGCATCTGAATATTGAGCGCCGTTCTTGGTCAGGTCTTCCATTGTTTCGAGAACGGCGTCCCCGAATTGACGGCGAACCTGATCGCGACCTTTGCGCCCAATGCACAAGACTTTAACGGATTTACCGGCTTGTTGAAGCTCGGCAATTTTATTCCGGGCAAAACGACCAATGTTTGCATTGAAACCACCGCACAGGCCACGATCAGATGAAACCAGCACAATCAGGTGCTTGTCATCAGAACCATTGCCAGCCAGTAGTTTCGGAGCGCCTTCAACACCATCGAAGCTCTTTGCCAGAGCTCCGACCATGCCTTCCATACGCTCGGCATAGGGGCGGGCGCTTTCTGCTGCCGTTTGGGCTTTACGCAGTTTTGCGGCCGCCACCATTTTCATGGCCGAAGTGATCTTCTGTGTCGATTTGACACTGTCGATCCTGATTTTTAGGTCCTTGAGGTTGGGCATATGCCTATATCCTCTTCTTCAACGATGAAACGATTAAGCGAAAGACTTGGTGAAGTCGTCGAGGAACTTCTTCAGTTTTTCTTCGGTCTCATCGCTGAGTTTCTTCTCGCCACGGATCGTGGAAAGAATTTCAGAACCGTTTGCGCGAATGTCGTCGAGGAAAGCAGCTTCGTAACGGTTAACGTCATTAGCAGCAATACCATCGAGGTAGCCATTCACACCAGCGTAGATGGACACGACTTGCTCTTCAACCGGAAGCGGAGAGAACTGAGCTTGCTTGAGCAGCTCTGTCAAACGCTCACCACGAGCCAGCAGTTTTTGCGTAGACGCATCCAGATCGGATGCGAACTGGGCAAAGGCTGCCATTTCACGGTATTGAGCCAATTCCAGTTTAATGGAACCCGCAACCTGTTTCATAGCCTTGATCTGCGCAGAAGAACCTACACGAGATACAGACAGACCAACGTTCACGGCCGGACGAATACCTTTATAGAACAGTTCGGTTTCCAGGAAGATCTGACCGTCAGTAATGGAAATTACGTTGGTCGGAATAAACGCAGAAACGTCACCGCCTTGGGTTTCAATAACCGGCAAAGCGGTCAGTGAACCGGCGCCCATGTTGTCAGACATTTTACAGGCACGTTCCAGCAGACGAGAGTGCAGGTAGAAAACGTCACCCGGATATGCTTCACGTCCTGGCGGACGACGCAACAGCAGGGACATCTGACGATAAGCAACAGCCTGTTTGGACAGGTCATCGTAACCGATCAGGGCGTGCATGGCGTTGTCACGGAAATATTCACCCATCGCCGCACCGGCATATGGGGCAAGGAACTGCATCGGTGCCGGGTCAGAAGCGGTAGCGGCAACAACGATGGAGTAGTCCAGCGCACCGTTTTCTTCCAGAACTTTAACGAACTGGGCAACGGTAGAACGTTTTTGACCAACGGCTACATAGACGCAGTACAGCTTTTCGCTTTCGTCAGCAGCGTTGTCGTTTACGTTTTTCTGGTTCAGGATGGTATCCAGAATAACCGCTGTTTTACCGGTTTGGCGGTCACCGATGACCAGCTCACGCTGACCACGACCAACCGGGATCAGGCTGTCGATGGCTTTCAGACCGGTTTGAACCGGTTCATGAACGGATTTACGCGGGATGATGCCCGGTGCTTTCACTTCCATCAACTGGTTTGTAACGTCTTTGAGCGGGCCTTTGCCGTCGATCGGGTTACCCAGACCGTCAACAACGCGACCCAAGAGGCCTTTACCAACCGGTACTTCCACGATGGCGCCGGTACGTTTTACGACGTCGCCTTCTTTGATAGAGCGGTCATCACCGAAAATAACGATACCGACATTGTCGGTTTCCAAGTTCAGTGCCATACCTTTCAAACCACCAGGAAATTCAACCATTTCCCCGGCTTGAACGTTATCCAAACCATGTACGCGGGCAATACCATCACCCACAGACAATACTTGACCAACTTCAGCTACATCAGCTTCAGTTCCGAAATTTGCGATCTGATCCTTGAGGATCGCAGAAATTTCCGCGGCGCGGATTTCCATCACCCAACCCCTTTCATGGCGAGTTGAAGATGCTGCAATTTGGTGCGCAAGGATGAATCAACCATGCGCGAACCGACCTTGACGATTAATCCGCCAAGAAGTGCAGCGTCCACTTTCTGTTCAACAGCAACATCACTGCCAATTGCTTGTTTCAAAGAAGAAGTCAACGAATCAACTTGCTTCTGTGTCAGCTTTTTGGCCGAAATAACCTCAGCGGATACTTCGCCTTTATGCGCCGCAAGGAGCATCTGGAAGGCACCAATCATGCTTTCCAGCGCGAAGAGGCGGCGATTTTGCGCCACCACTGAGATAAAACGTTTTGTGAGATCTGAAATTTGTGCCTTGTCCATGACGCTCGCCATGGCACGGCCTTGTTCTTCACGTGCAATCACAGGACTTTGAACAAGTTTTTTGAGATCATCACTTTCGCTCAGCATTGCGCTGAGGTCAGAGAGATCCTGAGCCACTTGATCGACCGCATCGTTATCAACTGCCAACTCGAAAAGAGCGACGGCATAACGACCGGCAAGTCCGCTTGCACCTTGTGCTTTAGAAGCCACCTGGGACAGCCCTCGATATCTGGTCCACCCGAAGGGATATGATCATCACATCCCCATACGACAAAACACTCCGTTTGCGAGGCATAGATGTCCCGCAAAAGAGTGGCGATGTCATAACACACCGTTGACCCAAGATGCAAGCGGGCATCTCGCACATGCGCGAATAAAACGAAACACTGGGAAAATAAGGTGGTTTTTGCCTGTGTGGTCATACCAAAGGGGGGGCTTTGATACGCTGTTTGGTGAGAGAATCGGGGCTTTTCAGAGGGGATTTGGTTGAAAGATTCTTACAAAAAACTGTAGGGGTCGATATCCACCTGCACACGCACATTGCGAGGGGGAACAGCACGTGTCAACCAGTCTTTCAAGATGGTCTGAATGGGAAGTTTCTTTTCCGTCTTGAGTAACAGACGGCGGCGATGGCGTCCCCGGATCATGGAAAGGGGGGCGGGTGCCGGTCCCAGTGCCAGAATGCCGGGGCCATGGGGGGCTGTTCTGCCCAGTTGATTGGCTGCATCATCGACCAACACTTCATCTTCGCCGGAAACGATCAGGGCGGCCAGACGACCAAACGGCGGCATACCGGCGCCGCGCCGGGCATCGGCTTCGGTTTGCAGGAAGCGGTCACGTTCCCCGGATTTGAGGGCTTTCATCACCGGATGGTCGGGCATATAGGTTTGCAGGATGACATGGCCGGGCTTATCGCCACGTCCGGCCCGCCCGGCGACTTGATAAAGAAGCTGGTAGGTGCGTTCACCCGCCCGTAAATCACCACCCGAGAGGCCAAGGTCGGCATCAATCACACCGACAAGAGTCAAAAGAGGAAAGTGGTAGCCTTTGGCAACCATTTGGGTGCCGATCAGAATATCGACCTCATGGGCTTCGATGGAGCGCACCAGTTCTGCGGCTTGTGTGGGAGAAGTGACCGTATCGCTGGCGGCCACAATGCAGCGCAGATCGGGAAAGGTTTCGGCAACTTCTTCGGCGAGGCGTTCCACGCCGGGGCCGCAGGCAGCGAAGTTGTCTTCACTTTCACAGTTCGAGCAGGTGCGTGGCGGGCGGGTAAAATAGCCGCAGTGATGACATTGTAACTTGCCTGCCTTGCGATGTTCCACCAGCCAGCTTGTGCAATGGGGGCATTGCAGGCGATGGCCGCAGGAACGACACAGGGTCAAGGGAGCATAACCACGCCGGTTGAGGTACAGCATCACCTGTTCACCACGGGCAACCGTTTCTTTAATGTTGGCAATCAGGGAGGGCGAAAGCCAGTGCTGGCGTTCCGGTTTATCAAGACGCAGGTCGATGGTTTCCACATCGGGCAGGGGGACATTTGCATGGCGCGCAGGCATATGCAGGTTGCTATAACGCCCTTCCCATGCATTGACCGCTGTTTCCAATGACGGGGTGGCCGAAGCCAGCACCACCGGGCATTTACCCAGTTGGGCACGGACCACGGCCATGTCACGCCCATTATATATGACACCTTCTTCCTGTTTGAAGGAGGCGTCATGTTCTTCATCGACCACAATGAGCCCAAGGTCGCGATAGGGCAGAAACAGGGCAGAACGGGCCCCAACAATAACCTTGGCCTGCCCGCGAATGACCGCACGCCAGGTTTGTTTGCGCCGTGCCTGCCCGATATCTGAATGCCAGACGGCGGGTTCTACCCCGAAACGTTTTTTAAAACGCCCCAACCATTGGGAAGACAGCGCGATTTCAGGTAGCATGACCAAGACCTGTTTGCCTTTTTCCAGCGCTTTGGCAACGGCTTCGAAATAAACTTCGGTTTTACCCGAACCGGGCACGCCGTCCAGCAAGGTGACACTGAAACCGTCTTCCTGTCCGCCATGGTCTGTTTTACTGACCAGATCATCTGCGGCACTTTGTTGTTGGTCGGCCAGTTCATAGCCGTCTTTTTGCCAGTCTGGTTCCTTAAAAGGGCTTGGGTCGTTCAATTGTACGCACTCCAGCGCCCCGGCATTGGCGAGTCCCTTGATGACGGAAGCACCACACCCGGCTTCATGGGCGATTTCATTGGCAGGCAAGGGAGGTAAGCCCTGCATGAAGTCCAGCACACGCTGGCGCGCTTTGGTCAGTTGCAACCCCTTAGGGATTTGGCTTGCTTTTATATAGGCGGTTTTCGGGGTGGGGTCTTTCAGGGCACCGGGCACGGACATGACCATTTTTAAAATGGAACCGCTTGGTTGCAGGGTGTAGCGCGCCACCCAGTCAACAAACTGGCGCGAAGGTTGGGGGACGGGTGGTTGGTTGAGGCGTTCAAGAACGGGTTTCAGTTTCTCAAATGCAACATTGCTGTCTGTCGGGTCAAGTTCCCAGACAACACCCGTGCGCTCACGCGGGCCAAGGGGCACGGTAACAAAATCCCCTTCACAAACTTCCATGCCCGGTGGCAGGGCATAGTCGTAAACCCCGCTCAAAGGCAAGGGAAGCAGGACGGAGATGCGTCTTTCTTGGTCGGCAAAAAGGGACATGGATAATGGGGTCTGTTGAAGGTCGAGTCTTATTATTATGTGTTTTTATGTCATAAAGTCTTTACTGAATCCCGATAAAAAGCCAATTTGTTTGAAAATGCACATGACTTTTGTTGTTGGAGTTTCCTATGAAGTTTTTTGTTGATACCGCAGATGTAACCGAAATCAAGGAACTGGAAGATGTCGGCTTACTGGATGGCGTGACCACGAATCCGTCTTTGATTGCCAAAAGCGGCCGTCCATTTCTGGATGTGGTGGCTGAAATTTGCGATATCGTTGACGGACCTGTCAGTGCGGAAGTGACCGCGCCGGATTTTGAAACCATGATGAAGGAAGCAGCTGTCCTTCGCAAAATTGCCGACAATGTAGCCATTAAAGTGCCGATGACACGTGACGGCATTAAAACCTGCAAACATTTGTCTGACGATGGCTGCAAGGTGAATGTCACATTGGTCTTTTCTGCCGCACAAGCTTTGCTGGCGGCCAAGGCCGGAGCTGCTTTCGTTTCGCCTTTCATCGGGCGTCTGGATGATATCGGGCAGGACGGGATGTCTTTGATTGAAGATATTGTGGAAATCTATGCCAATTATCCGGACCTGCAAACAGAAGTGCTGGCCGCTTCCATTCGCGGGCCGATGCATGTGGTACAGGCAGCACAGGCCGGTGCCGATGTGGCAACTGTGCCGGCCAAGGCCTTGTGGCAACTTTTCAATCACCCGCTGACCGATAAGGGACTGGCGGCATTTGAGGCCGATTGGGCCAAAACTGGTCAGAGCATCCTCTGATCTGCTAGAATGGCGCAAGTAAAGAGCAGAAAGGTTCAAGCATGAGTACGGAACAAAAGGATCGTGATGTGCAAGCCGGTGTTTCCGAACAGGAAATAGCGGAATATCTGCGCAAACATCCGGACTATTTTGTCAAACATCCGGCAATGCTGGAAGTGCTTGAACTGCCAGCGCGTTTCAGTGGTGAGCAAATTGTGGACCTGCAACATGAAGCCCTGAAACGCCTGCGTGCCAGACAGGATGTGCTGGTGGATAATTCCCGTTCCAACATGTCGGTGCAGATGGCGACCCATGAAGCGATTTTGGCCATGCTGGAGGCACGTACACTGGATGAGTTTATCGGCATTGTGCAGGATGAAGTGCCGATCCTGCTGGATATCGACATGGCGGCTGTCGCCCTTGAAGGGGCGGTGGAAACCATTGATATGTCGGCTGAAGGCATGCCGGTTTTGTTACCCGGTGGAGAAGTTCAAAAACGCCTTGGAGATGAGGACGTTTTGCTGATTTCTCAAGTGGAAGCCGGTGACAGCCTGTTTGGTGCGGCCTGTGATCTGGTGCGTTCTGTTGCTTTGGCGCGGCTTTACCCCAGTGAGGTGATGCCGGCCGGACTTTTGATTTTGGGGGCACGTCATGAAAAGACGTTTAACCCGCATCAGGGGACTGAGCTTATCACCTTTATGGCCCGTGTGGCTGAAATTCTGGTGGAAAAGTGGCTTGTCCAGTCCGAGGCGGAGGAGGCCTGAGCGTGGCCACCAGCAAAGAAGCATTGGACCGGATTTCGTTTGAGTGCGAACCGGCGTTGAAAGAAGCGATCGGCAGGTGGCGTGACTGGCTGGAAAGTGAACGCCGCGCTTCCAAACATACCTTGGATGCCTATATGCGCGATCTGGCTGTTTTCTTTGTTTTTGCCCGAACCTTGCTTGGCTATCCGGCAGGTGTGGAGGATTTGCGTACTTTTAGCACGGCAGATTTTCGCGGCTTTCTGGCAGACCGGGCGGAAGCCGGGATTGCGCGCAGTTCGATTAACCGTCAAATGTCCACCTTGCGCAATTTCTACAAGTTTCTTGCCCGCCAGAATATTCTGGAAAACCCGGCTTTATCAGCCGTGCGCACCCCAAAACAGAAACAGGCTGTGCCCAAAGCCCTGAACCAGCAGGAAGCTGTCGGGTCTCTGGAGGCGATTTCGCAATTAAGTGCGGGAAACTGGCATGAAAGTCGCGGTCTGTCCTGGATTGCGAAACGCGATGCGGCTGTTTTAAGCCTGCTTTACGGCTGCGGCCTGCGGATTGGGGAAGCGTTGGGCTTACAGCAGAAAGATGCCCCAAGCAGTGATGTTCTGCGTATTCTGGGTAAAGGGAACAAGGAACGTCTTGTGCCCGTGTTGCCGCTGGTGGTTGAGGCGGTGAAGGACTATCGTGCGGCCTGTCCGTTTAAATTAAAGGATAAGGATGCCCTGTTTGTCGGGGCACGTGGGAAACCGCTTGATCCCGGTGTGATACAACGCCAAATTCGCAAACTTCGCTCCTTGCTCAATCTACCGGAAAATGCCACCCCGCATGCGTTGCGTCACAGTTTTGCAACCCACCTGTTGGCCGGTGGCGGGGACTTGCGCACTATTCAGGAATTGCTGGGCCATGCCTCGCTTTCCACAACGCAGCGCTATACGGCGGTGGATGGTGCCAAGCTGAACCGGGATTATAAAAAGGCGCATCCTCGTGCGTAAATGAACGGGCGGCAGGTTATTTAACGCCAACTCGGGATAAGGAAAGATTGTCATGCTGGCGAAGGCCAGCATCCATACCGTTTTAGACCGTAAGATCTGGACACTGGCCTTCGCCAGTGTGACAAAATCTTTATCTGCTTTCAGGCTTGGATAAGGAAATATGTTAAATCAGCATGTTAGTGAATGCTTATCCTGAATTCACGTTATTTACGTTTGGAATTCGTTGCTTCGCCAAAGAAAAACTGTTTGGCGAAAACCAGCATGAGGAAAACGGCTACCAGTTCAGCAGCAAAAGACAGAAGAAGGTCTTGTGTGAGAAGGAAAGTCACAAGAAAGACAAGGGCCATCAGTGCCCAGGCGAGATAGCGCATATCTTGAGAATACTCCTTTTGCCGACAAACCCTAGGCGATTGAGCCTTGAATTCCACGGGGCTTTAAAAAATCACCATCAATAATTAACAGCAGGACTCCGTCCTCAGTTATAGAGCGGTGAGAACTCAGGTCATCGGAAACGACATAGGACATGCCTTCGCTGAGTACTGATTGGGTGCCGTCTTTTAATTCATTTGTAACCTTGCCTTTTAGACAATAAACGATATGGCCTTTTTGACACCAATGATCCGCTTTATACTGAGGTGAATATTCTACGCACCTAATTCGAAGGCCTTCAAATTCAATTGTTTGCCAATAAGCTTTGCCCGTTTCCCCGGGGTGTTCCGTTTTGGGGACTGAGCTCCAATCAATTGTTTGAAAGGGGATGTCTTGCATCGTCATTTTAGGTCATGCTTTTCTGGTCAGATCAGGGGGCTTCGTGTGTGGGGGGGGGATAAATCAAAAGAATTGGTTAACAGGTCCTAATCAGGCGTAACCTGAAAGACCATCATTTCGTGGTTGTAAAAAACCGCACCGCTCAACACACCGTAGAGACAGGCACCGGTATCCAGACCGATGCGATGAGGTTCCAGCTTCGGCCCGGGAATGACCGTATGACCATGCACAACAAAGACACCTTCAGGGAAGGGGCCGTGATGATTTAAAAAACCGTCCCGGATCCAGGCCCAATGCTTCGGGCTTTGGGAAAGGTGGTCCTGTTCAAAGTTTTCTGCAAGCGATTTGGTTGGGTCAATGCCTGCATGAACGCACAAGATATTGCCACTGCGATAATGAGACTTGAAACCATTGATGAAATCGATTCGTTTTTGCCCCAGTTTCTTAAGAAGTACCTTTTTATGCCCTTCTGCATCCAGATCGCATATGGCCGGGATATTAACCGGCAGGCTTTCAAGTGTAGCCTGTCCGCCATTGCCGCGCCAAAGTCGCCACTTGGTGCAATAGGTTTCCATATTGGCGTCCAGAATATTAAGGAGCAACTGTTCATGGTTTCCCATCAAGGGAATGATGTTGTATCCCTTAATCCCCTTATGGACCAGATCAAGTACTTTGCCACTATTCTCGCCACGGTCAATCAGGTCTCCGAGCAGGACAAGGTCAACCTGTTTTGGTTTTTCAGGCAGGGCCTTCAGTGCTTTTTTTACACAGGAAAGGGCTTGTTTAAACAGGTCGTATCTGCCATGAATATCACCGATGGCAACAACGGCGACACCTTCTTCGGGGCTGCCTGTTACGGGAAAGGGTCTGCGAATGATTTCCAAGCCGGGGCCTTTCTAAAAATCTGCTTGCTGGGCGCGAACTTCTACCACCTTATTACTGGCTTCTAATGCATCGTTCAAGGTTACAATGCCACGAGCTTCCAACATGGGGATCATCCGCTGGAAAATTCCGGCGGTGACCAGCGCATCACCAATGGCGGTGTGGCGTCCTTCAATTTCCACACCAAAGCGCTGGGCGATATCATCCAGACCATGTTGGGTTTTATGATCATGCAACAAAACGGACAGAAGTAAAGTGTCAAGAACAGGTTGGTCAAAGCGCAAGGAACATTCTTCTTCCTTGAGGCGCAGGAACTTCATATCGAAAGCGGCATTATGGGCCACCAGAATACATTCCTGTGTGAATTGGTGAAATTGCGGCAAAATGATCTGGATGGGCGGTTTGTCCGTAACCATTTCTTCCGTAATGCCATGGAACTTGATGGAACTTTTGGGGATGTCGCGTTTGGGGTTTACCAACCGGGCAAAGGATTCCCCGGTCAGAATGCGGCCATTGACGATACGAACCCCGGCCAGTGCCAAAATTTCATCTCCTTCCGAGGGGCGCAAGCCTGTGGTTTCGGTATCGAATACCACAAAAGACAGGCTGCTCAGCGCGCGCTGGCCCATTTCATCAGGAAGGGGGGCGGTTTGTTGAAGCAGGCTGAAATCATAAAATTCGGGGCGTGCGGGGAGTTCGGTGCTGGCATGGTCGGCACCGGGGCGTTGGGCTTTGGGCATGGGCAGACGCAGACGGGCCTCGGTTGCTGAGATGCGTTCGCTCCACATCTCACAGCGGTGATGTTCCAGAATATCGCGCAGGCTCATACCGCCGATTGTTTCCGGTAAAGCGGTATCCAGCCAGCCGTCAATTTCAGCGGAAGACAATTCTTCACCCGCCCAGACGATATCCAGCGTAATGCGGCCATTGCGATTGTCACATTGCAGGTCAAAGTCACAAGCTCCCGTGGCGTTGTGAATATGATGGATGATATGGTCCAGTGCCAGCAGAAGGGAATGACTGTCTGCGTGAATCCATGTCGGGATACCGGTCATGACGGCTTTGATTTTTTGCCCATCGTTTAAACGTAGGCAAACAAGGCTGAGCAAATTGGCTGTGTAGATATCCGCCATGGGCCACTGGCTGGTGGACAGGCTGTGAAAATCTTCCGCCAGACGGTCTATTTTTTCGGCTAGAGCAACGCTTTCATGATGCAATACCTGTTGAAAGCGCTTGCGCATGTCCGTTTCGATATCATGGTCGCAACTGTTCAGCATTTCTGCTGCGGCGCGCAGGTTGGCAATGGGGCGGCGCAGACCTTCGGTGGCATCGCGTAACAGATGGTCGCGTTTGCCAAGCGCGCCGAGTTCCTGTGTCATATCTTCAAAGGTCAGGACAAAACTGCTTGGGGTAGTTTCCTTTTCATCCAGTACCAGTGTCATGCGGGCTTCCAGTGTGTAGCGCCCGTCACCTGTGGCACAGACGAACGAGGTGCTGAGGCCTTCGGGGTGGTCAATATGGCGGTTTTCAGCCAGACGATTGCGCAAGCGGCGCAAGCTGTGCATCAAAGGCGGCGGGTCGATCACACTGAAGAGAGAGCGCCCCAGCCCGATTTCGCCACTGACATGCAGCAAGGAAAGGGCTTTCTGATTATAAAGCAATACCTGATTATTGAGGTTACAGACAATCACGCCTTCAAAGAGATCATTGAGGATGGCTTCCAATGTTTTTTTCTGTTGTGTGGTGCTGGCCGTGGCATCGGCAATGACTTCATCCACCTCAAAGCGTTGTTTGCGATACTGGCGTGCCAGATCACGCACGGTTTCAGGCAATTGGTCCAGATAACGCCCTGAAAGGGTGTCAATGCGATGTTCGCGGTTGCTGTGCAATACGGTTTGCACATCGCGGATCAAGCCTTGAATGGGGCGTGCGACATTCACATCAAACAGGGCGGCAATAACAATAATGCATAAAACACTGCCCAGCCCGAGGGCGAGGCCAAAGAGGAAAAATGTATCCGCCGGAGTATTATGGGTCATTAAATGACCATAGGCGTAATAAAAAGTAATGCCGATAAGGCACACAAGGCAGAATGCCAGCAGAGAAAAGAAAAGCAGCGTACGCAGGCGCAGGCTGAGTTGGGAAAGTTTTGTCAGCATGATCCCCCGGTTTTCCGTTTTTGCTTCAGGCGTCGCCCAGCAGTTCCTTTACCCGCGTGGTCAGTTCACTGGTGGAAAAAGGTTTGGTCACATAGTCATTTGCACCTAGGGCTAATCCTTTTTCCTTTTCCACTTCGCGGCCCTTTGCGGTGAGCATTATGATCGGGATACTGGCCCATTCTTCTGAGCGGCGCAGGGTCTGGCAGACATCATAGCCATCACGTCCCGGGATCATCAGGTCCAGCAGGATCAGGTCGGGCGTTCTTTCAACGACCGCTTCAAGGGCTTCGTTACCATCACGTGCAATACGCACCTCATAGCCCGCTTTGGTCATTAAAAATTCCAAAGACAGGACAATGTTCGGCTCATCATCAACTACAAGGACCAGTTTGGTCATATTTCTATTTCAACCTCCCATAAGTTTTTGTGGATATATATAATCCTTTTTTATGCAGCTTAACATGTTTTTATGGACATGACATAGCCCATGCACTCTGCTAAAAGACATGCAAATCTCTTCTTTCATTTAATTTGGATATAAAAGCACGATGGCTTCTTATCAGTATGTTTATGTCATGAAAGACCTGACAAAGGTCTATCCGGGCGGCAAAAAAGTGGTGGAAAATGTCTTCCTGTCCTTTTTGCCGGGGGCGAAAATCGGTGTTCTGGGTCACAATGGCACAGGTAAATCCACACTGATGCGCATTATGGCTGGGCTGGATAATGAATATAACGGGGAAGCATGGGCAGCCGAAGGCGCCAAGGTTGGCTATCTGCCGCAGGAACCGCAGCTTGACCCGTCAAAAACGGTTGCCGAAAACGTGATGGAAGCCTTGGGTGAAGCCAAGGCCGATCTGGACCGTTTCAATGAAATCAGCGCCAAGTTCATGGAACCGATGGACGATGATGAAATGAATGCGCTGCTGGCCGAACAGGGTGAGTTGCAGGAACGCATTGATGCCGCCAACGGCTGGGAAATCGAACGCACCATCGAAATTGCCATGGATGCGCTGCGCTGCCCGCCGGGGGACTGGTCTGTCGATAAACTTTCCGGTGGGGAAAAACGCCGCGTTGCGCTGTGTAAACTGCTGTTGGAAAAACCCGACCTGTTGCTGCTGGACGAACCGACCAACCATCTGGATGCGGAATCCGTTGCCTGGCTGGAACGTTTCCTTGAAACCTATGAAGGCACTGTTGTGGCCGTCACCCACGACCGTTATTTCCTTGATAACGTGGCAGGCTGGATTTTGGAACTGGACCGTGGCCGCGCCATTCCTTACGAAGGCAACTATTCCCAGTGGCTGGAACAAAAACAAAAACGCCTGATGCAGGAAGCCAAGGAAGAAGCGGCACGCCAAAAAACACTGGCCCATGAGATGGAGTGGATTAAACAATCCCCGAAAGCGCGTCAGGCCAAATCCAAAGCGCGGATCAACTCTTACGAAGAACTGCTTAATCAGGATGTTTCCAAACAGATCGGTCTGGCACAGATTGTTATTCCGCCGGGGCCGCGTCTGGGTAATGTGGTCATCAAGGCCGAAGGCGTTGCCAAGGGCTTTGAAGACAAGCTGCTTTATGAAAACCTTGAATTCAACCTGCCCGCCGGTGGGATTGTCGGTATCATCGGGCCGAACGGGGCGGGTAAAACCACGCTGTTTCGCATGATCACCGGTCAGGAAACACCGGATGCCGGGACCTTCACAGTTGGGGAAACCGTAAAGCTTGGTTATATCGACCAAAGCCGTGACAGTCTGGATGATAATAAATCCGTCTGGGAAGAAATTTCTAACGGCAATGACATGATCCAGCTCGGTAAAGGCGAAATGCAAAGCCGGGCCTATGTGGGCCGTTTCAACTTTAAAGGCGGGGACCAGCAGAAAAAAGTCGGTCAGCTTTCCGGGGGGGAACGCAACCGCGTGCATCTCGCCAAAATGCTGAAAGAAGAAGCCAACGTGCTGCTGCTCGATGAGCCGACCAACGATCTGGACGTCGATACCTTGCGTGCATTGGAAGAAGCGCTGGAAAACTTTGCCGGTTGCGCCGTGGTGATCTCGCACGATCGCTGGTTCCTCGACCGTATTGCCACCCACATTCTCGCCTTTGAAGGCAACTCCGAAGTGGTTTGGTTCGAAGGTAACTACGAAGACTATGAAGCAGACCGCAAACGCCGTTTGGGTGCTGATGCGGACCAACCGCATCGCTTGAAGTTCAAACCGCTTACCCGTTAATTCGGTGTGCTTTAGGCAGGAACAAAAGAGGCGGCCAAATGGTCGCCTTTTTTACTTCTTCAATGCAGGAAGAGACCATGAAAAACATATCTGTCATTGAATCCGGATGTGCCGATCTTGAAGATATCATCAGGATATTTTACCGGGCGGTGCATGAGGGAACAAAAAATCATTATGATGATGTGCAACGTCATGCCTGGGCACCGAAGCCGCCTGAAAAGGAAAGATGGCGGGAAATGTTGGCTTCTCAGCAGGTCTGGGTGGCGATGGATGCAAAGAAGATGGCCGGGTTTATCACTTTGCGTGACGATGGCTGTATTGATCTGTTTTTTGTTGATCCGGATTATATGGGAACGGGGGTCTCCACAGCTTTGTATGACAAGCTGATTTTTGAGGCCCGGCAAAAGGGGATGAAAAAGCTTTTTTCCGAGGCCAGTTATCTGGCGCGATCTTTTTTCCTAAAAAAAGGATGGCAGGAGAAAGCGCAGCAGAAGGTGACTGCCAGAGAGGTGGAGCTAACTAATTTCGTGATGGAATATCGGCTGTGATCCTCTTGGACGGACAAACAAAAAGCCCCGCTGCCTTTATGAGGAGCGGGGCTTTTTGTTTGTCTATGTGATAAAGGTCAAAACCTATCTGCCAAAAGAGACATCCCGGATGAGGGATGGGCCGAGGGGCTTGCCGGATGTTTTGGCGATCTCGCTTAAGGGTGCGTTCAGGCTTTCAACCTTATAACCACGGGCTTCGAGACGTTTTTGCAGGTCTGATGCGGAGATGTTGTAAAGCGGGGCGACCTGTTCGATGCTGCCGTTTTGAATGGCCCCAATGGCGGCGCGCATGGGGTTGCCCCCGCCTGAACCGCTTGATGTCAGGGCCGGGTAGGCGAAGATCACCGCACCGATTAGGGACAGGGCAAGTGGAATGGCAATGGTTTTACGTTTGAAATAGCCCTTTAGACTTGGGAAGTTTTTCCAGATATGCAGAACAACCGGCACCAATAAAAGCATGGAGAGCCATTCATGCATGCCATGAAAAGCCGAGGACCAAAGGTGGAAAAAGAGAAAGACGCCGGAGATGGCGGAAACGAGAAACAGCCCAATTGTAAAAGTTGTGCCATGTGTTTTTAGAAATTTGATCATTTTAGCCCCCATGATCATCTGCGTTACAATGACAAAGAGTATAGCGATTGTGCATTGCGCAAATATTGCTGCATTTGCGTCTTATTGTAACGCTTTGTAACGTCAGCAGGCAAAAAAATATCCCCGCAAAATGTGCGGGGATAAAGCTCTGAAAGGGTTTCCCCGTTGTCACTCTGGTGCAGGGCAGAGTCGACAAACGGGATTCTGGCCCAAGTCCAGAATGACAGTTCAACAGGAATCAGCCCAGTTGCTGAAGCAATGTCTCTGCATTGGAGACTTCAAATTTGCCCGGTGCTTCCACATTAAGCTGGGTAACGATGCCGTCTTCCACCAACATGGAAAAGCGTTGCATGCGCATGCCCATGTTGCGGGCATCCAAGTCCAGCTCCAGCCCCAGTGCCTTAGCCCATTTTGCGCTGCCATCCCCGAGAAAACGGATTTTACCGATGGCATTCTGGTCTTTGCCCCAGGCGGCCATGACAAAGCCGTCATTTGTGGCAACGCACCAGACTTCATCCACCCCTTTGGCTTTCAGCGCGTCAAGGTTGTTGAGATAGCCAGGTACATGCTGGGCTGAACAGGTTGGTGTAAAGGCACCGGGTACGGCAAAAATAGCAATTTTTTTACCGGCCATGGCTTCTGTTACATCAACATTTTGCGGCCCCAGCGGGCAGACATCGCCAAATTCAACAGATTCAGCCAAAGTGGCGTTGGGAATGCGATCACCGATTTTAATGGTCATGTATAGTCTCCTGTATAAGGGGGAAGTCAGGGTTTACTGAGATAGTCTGCAAGGATGTCAAAGACAAGGCGAATGCGTCGGCTCGTATGGAGTTCGCGGTGTGTTACAAGCCAGATGGGAATGGGGATGGGCGGAAAGTCTGTATCCAGACGTTGTAAGCCGGGTGTTGCATCGGCGATTTCTTCCATTAAAACGGCAATGCCTAATCCTTTTTGTGCAAGTTGTGCGCAGACCAGCCCGTTTTGACTGGCAACCTTGAAGCTTTCTTGTTTGAGCTCAAGTCCCTGTGAGTTGAGATATCCAAGCATACGGCCCTTCTGGTCATAGCCGATAAAGGGTAGGCGGCTGAGGTCTTCGCATGTTTTGGGGGTGCCATGGGTCTCTAGAAAAGACGGGGCGGCATAAAGGTGAGCCGTGCTTTCACGCAATAGTTTTGCAATCAGGTCCGGCTGAGTCGGGCGGGTGTGGCGAACCGCAATATCGGCTTCGCGGCGTTGCAGGTCGCTCAGGCTATCGGAAGCCAGAATTTCAATGCTGATGCCGGGCTGTTCCTGATGGATACGATGTGCAATTTCCGGCATGTACAAGACGGACATAATATCGGTCGCGCTGATACAGACATGACCTTCAATCTGCTGGGACTGCCCGGAAGCGGTGAGGGAAATCCGGTTGGCAGCGTCCCCCATGGCGCGTACATGTTCCAACAGTTCCAGACCGGCATGGGTGAGCGAGAGATGACGTGCACCGCGTTCAAACAGACTGACCCCAAGCGTTTCTTCCAAAGCTGCGACTTGCCGACTTAGTGTAGGTTGTGTAATATCAAGAGCACGACTGGCAGCTGAAAAAGAGCCTTCTTCTGCACTGACAAGGAAGGCGCGGACCTGATTCCAGTCAAAGGTAATTGATTTCCAGTTCATGCATATATGTATATTTCATATGCAAAAAATCGCAATTTATTTTTGTTTACGTATAGGTAATCTAGGCTCACACCAAAAAATGAATCATCAGAAATGATCTGGAGTGGATAATGAGGCAAGCAAGCCGCTTTTGGGATAGGCACGCTGTGCGTTATTCCAAACGTAAAATCGATAATGAAGAAGCCTATCGCAAAAAACTGGCCATGACGCAGGCGATGCTGAAAGATAATATGACTGTGCTTGAGCTGGGCTGTGGTACGGGCACAACGGCGATTCATCACGCGCCTTTTGTGCGTGAAATCCATGCGGTGGATTATTCGCTGGAAATGCTGGAAATTGCTGTGAGAAAGGCGAAAGAGAAGGGCATAGACAATATCCGTTTTCGTCAACGTAGTATCGATGATCTTGCGGTTGAGGAAAGCCGCTATGATGTGATTATGGCCCATTCCGTCCTGCACCTATTGAAGGATTGGAAAGGCGCGATTGGTAAAATCCATTGTTTATTGAAACCGGGTGGGGTTTTTGTCAGTTCGACCGCCTGTCTCAAAGGGATTATGCCCTGGCTTAAAGTGGTGTTGCCGGTGGGAAATTTTTTCGGCCTTTTACCCAAGGTCTATTTCCTGAGTGAGGAGGAACTGGAAGAAGCGTTGAAAACCTCTTCTTTCGATATTGAAACCATGTGGCAACCCGGTGAAAAACAGGCACATTTCATCATTGCGCGCAAGGCAGCGTAAAAAGGCCAAGGCTTTTTAGCTCAGGAACGTGCCGCCATGTGGGTGTTTTCAGCACGATAGAAAATATGATGCCCGATCTTGGCGGTGCGTTCCATTTTGTCCGCCCAGTCCGGTGTGACGTAGTCAGCATGATACCATAGCGCATTGGCTGTCGGGTCCTGATAGATTCCGGCAAGGAACAAACGTGCCAATTGCTGGGCATTGCGCCAAGCCGATAATTCTTCGGGGTCATCGCGTTTGCCGTCACACCACCATGAAAATTGGCAGCTGTGTTTACGAATGCTCCGGCTATGCTGAACAACGCCACAGATCGTGTTGGGAAATTTATCGCTGTGGACACGGTTCATGGTGACACCGGCAACAGCCAATTGCCCTTTCAGGGGTTCGGAACGGGATTCCCAGTAAATATTCAGGGCAAGGCAACGCAATTCACCGGTATCGACAATCAGGTTATGTGACATGATGCTGTTATATTGCTGGACAAAGTTTTCAGCATTGCGGTTGATATAGCGTTGGTCCTGTTTCTGCGCGATGCCAATAAAACCTGTTGCGCCAAAGAACAGGGAAGCAGTGACAAAAAGAATAGTCAACAAGCGCACCGCCGCAGGGCGGAGGACCGATTTCCTCGTATACATGTTATTTTCCACATTTGTATCAAAAACATGTCCGGCAAATCTGGCAACCATTTGCGGTTGGGTGCTTCTCTTTTACACATGCGATCAAATCTTCGGATCGCGAGAGCCGGACGATAACTGCGCTTTTCCCACAGCGCGCCCCTGATATATGAAAAACTGCATTTGAAGTCAAGGTTATGGTGCGTTGCAAAAATAGCACAGTTTAACAGGATGATATTGCACGATTTTTGAATAGTGGTTAGACTTGTCAAGTTTTAAATCGTTCCAAACAAGGGTGCCATGAGCTTTGAATATCGTCCACCTGACGTGCCATTGGAAATACTTTATATAGATGATTCTCTTTTGGTTGTTAATAAACCTAGTGGTCTACTCTCTGTGCCGGGGCGTGATGTTGCTCACCGT
This sequence comes from Terasakiella sp., assembly GCA_050297075.1. Classification (GTDB taxonomy): domain Bacteria; phylum Pseudomonadota; class Alphaproteobacteria; order Rhodospirillales; family Terasakiellaceae; genus Terasakiella. Next base: position 42,481 of record JBNKSC010000015.1, on the reverse strand, counting down.
GACTGTCTGGAAAACCGCCTTAAAGAGAGATCCTCTGAGGTGCGAACCGTGCATCGTCTGGATATGGATACCTCAGGGCTGATGGTTTTTGCGCTGCAACAAGATGTGCACCGCCAGCTTTCCAGACAGTTTGAATTGAAGCAAACGAAAAAACGATATGTCTGTTTGGTGGACGGAATTGTTGCTGAAGAAAATGGCTCAATCGACTTGCCTTTGCGCTGCGATTGGCCCAACAGACCGTTACAGATGGTCGATCATGAGTTGGGTAAAAAGGCTCTGACCCATTGGCAGGTCTTGGAACGTGGGAGCGACCATACCCGGTTGGCTTTGACCCCGGTGACGGGGCGGTCTCATCAATTGCGTGTTCATTGCCTGAGTATGGGACACCCTATTTTAGGGGATCGTTTCTATGCACCCGAGGCTGCACTGACTAAAGCAAAACGCCTGTGCTTGCATGCACAGGCGCTGGAATTCTGGCACCCCGTTAAAGAGGAGCTGATGGCGTTTGATTGTCCGCCAGATTTTTAAGGCAGGGCTTAGTTCGAGGCTTTTTCGACCGAATCAACCAATTGGGTTGTTTTGGTTTTCAGGGCATCAATCAAACCGCTCACCTTGCCGCCACTGTTCTTGATAACGGAAGCAAACTCAGAACGTTGTGTTTGGCTCATGCTGACACCGGCGATCAGAACATCGACAACTTTCAGGGTGCCTTCCTTGTTCATTTTGACACGCCAGTCAACCAGAATGGGTTCTGCGGATTGCGGGCGGTCAATGCGGGAACGTACGATGGCATCACTGTCATTTTTTGTGACGGACTGCGTGACCTTCAAGGTGATATCCTGACCGGAGTAATCCTTGAACCGATTAGAGTAGGTGACAATGATGAAGTCTTCGAAAAGCTTTAAATATTCGTCTTTTTCTTCCGCCTTGGCTTTGCGCCAGTAGCGCCCCATGACCCATTTTCCAATGGCTCGAACATCAAAACCTTCGTTCAGGATGGTGCGAAACTCGTCCTGAAGTTTGTTCGGGTCATCAATGGTGCGGAAGGAAACCATGGCTTTGTCGGCCATGGTTTGAATGAAGGTTTCAGCATCGTGTCCAAAATCTTTTGCCCAGGATACCGAGCTTACGAAGGACAGGCTGACAGTCATCGCGACAGCGAGAAAAAGGCGGCGTGTCATCATTTTTCGTCTATCCCTTAATTTTATCGCGCTTCGGTGAGTTCTTCATCACCCGGAGCAGGCGAATTAAAGTCGAAGGACAGGTTGGGAGCCGGAGCAACTTTCGGCGCCTCGTCGTTTAAAACGTCAGCACGGCGGCGTTGCAGATAGAAGCTGCGCATGGCGGCGTAAGGGTCAAGCGAGTTTTTACGGATGTCTTCCAGCGCATCATAGTAATAGGCACGTGTATCAACCGCACCTACAATAGCGCGCCCAATGGGGAGGCCGTCACGGTCAGTATTATCTGCCCATCTGTTGATCGGGTCGGTGTAGTAATCGACAACCTTGCCGACAGCATCACGCGGGTTGCTCGGGCCGAAAATAGGCAAGACAATGTACGGGCCTTCGCCGACACCCCAAACGCCGAGTGTCTGACCAAAATCTTCAGAATGTTTTTTATAGCCCATTTCGGCAGCCGGGTCACCAAAGCCAAGGACGCCGACAGTGCTGTTGATGGCAAAGCGAGAAACAGTTGTCATGGCACGGTCAGGTTCACCTTGCAGTAAATCGTTAAGGAAAACGACAGGTGCGCTCAGGTTAGACAGCATATTGTGAATGCCTTCCTGAAGGGGAGGCGGTAACAAGCTGCGATAAAGCGTTGCGGCAGGGCGCAGGAACCAGGTGTCAATGACTGTATTAAAGCCATAAACAGCACGGTTCATCCCTTCGAGGGGATCATTGACTTCATCTACAGGTTGAGGCTGAGTTGCGCATCCAGCCAGAATCACTGAAATAGCTGCGATTCCACCAAGTTTTTTTAACCACTTCTTTCGCGACACGGGCTTTGTCATCTTATATCGAGCTCATTCTGTTTATCCCTTATGGCTTTAATAACAAAGGATTATCAGGGAAATAATCTTTGTTATTAAAGCCTGAAATTGTACAGACTCCAAGTACATTCTGTACTGTCCTGCACAGGTTCAATAATTCAAGTACCATAGGGTAACGCAAAATACCAGTACAGGAAAAGGTTAAAGAAACATCAATCGGTACTTGCTGTTGTAAAAATGCAACATCGAGCTTTTTCCTCTTGCAACAATATAAAGATATCTTTATATCTTGAATATGAATTTTTGAATGAGAGAAACGTGGAAACATTATTAGCAGCACTGAAGGCATTGGGAGAGCCGACCCGTATGCGGGTTATGGCATTGTGCGCGCACGGAGATTTGACGGTTTCTGAGCTCGTTCATATCCTTGGGCAAAGTCAACCTAGGGTTTCGCGGCATTTGAAGCTTATGTGTGAGGCCGGTTTGTTGCAGCGTCTGAAAGAGGGGAGCTGGGTTTTTCATCGGTTGGCAGAAGATCGGGAAGGCGATGAACTGGTCAGAAAGCTGGTTGATTTGATTCCCCAGCAGGATGAAATTCTGACACGCGATCTGGAACGTTTGCAGGAAGTCAAAAAGGAACGGGCGGAAAAAGCAGCGCAGTATTTCAGCCAGAATGCGGGCCAGTGGGAACAGATTCGTGTTTTACATGCTGATGACGGAGAGGTCGAAAAAGCCTTGCTTGAAATGTTGAACCCGCAAGGCAGCGAGGATTTTCTGGATATCGGTACCGGTACCGGGCGCATGCTGGAACTTTTTGCCCCTCACATCCGTCAAGGCTGGGGCATAGACCTTTCGTCAGAGATGCTAGGTGTCGCACGTACCAATCTGGAAAAGGCAGAGGTGAAAAATTGCGCGGTACGCCAGGGCGATATGTATCAGGTGCCCTTTAGTGCCCAAACGTTTGATCTGGTGACGATCCATCAAGTGTTGCATTTCTCCGATGAGCCCGCGCGCGCCATTATGGAAGCTGTACGGGTTATGCGGGAAAATTCGACATTGGCGATTATAGATTTTGCGCCACATGAAGAAGAAAGTCTGAGAAGTGAACACCAGCACCGCCGCCTTGGGTTTTCCGATTCAGAAATTTCACGGCTTTGCCATGAGTGCGGGCTTGATGTTTCCCAAGTACGTCATTTGCCGGGGGACCCGCTGACTGTAACCATCTGGCTCGCTCAAACAAGATAATTGAAACATAAAACCTATATAAAAGAAGACCTGTCTTTTCAGACAACGGAGAGTAAAGTGACAAACACAGAAAAAGAGCAACAAGCGGTTTTAAGCGGCCTGCCGGTTGCAGCCCCTTTGCCGAATGACGTGAGTGTATCGTTCGAATTTTTCCCGCCGAAAACAGAAAAAATGGAAGAAACGCTTTGGGCATCTTTAAAAAGACTGGAACCGTTAGGACCGAAATTTGTTTCTGTCACATATGGGGCCGGTGGGTCCACGCGCGAACGCACGCATAATACAGTTGTGGGCATTCAAAAAGAGACCTCCATGGTGGCAGCGGCACATTTGACATGTGTCGGGTCTTCCAAGGCAGAGATAGACGAAATTGCAGACCGTTACTGGGAAGAAGGCATTCGTCATATTGTTGCCCTGCGTGGTGACCCGGCAGAAGGTGATGAAACCTACAAACCTCATCCCGAAGGCTATGCCTATGCGGTTGACCTGGTTGAAGGCTTGAAAAAACGTCACGATTTTGAAATCAGTGTTTCCGGATATCCGGAAACCCATCCGGATGCGCCGAGTGCCCAGTTTGATATTGATTATCTGAAAAAGAAAGTGGATGCCGGAGCAAGCCGTGTCATCACACAGTATTTCTTTGAAGCCGAAACCTTCCTGCGCTACCGTGACAAGGCTGCTGCTGCCGGTGTGAATGTGCCGATCGTGCCGGGCATATTGCCGGTAACCAATTTCAAACAGGTGTTAAAATTTTCCAAGGCATGCAACACCAATGTCCCGCAATGGATGGCGGAACTGTTTGCGGGGCTGGATGATGAACCGGAAACCCGCAAGCTGGTGGCGGCCACGGTGGCATCGGAACTGTGCCGTGTGCTGCATGCCAACGGCGTGAAAGACTTTCACTTTTATACATTAAACCGGGCAGATTTGACTTATGCCTTCTGCCATATTTTGGGTGTTCGCCCGAAAGGAGCCCAATCATGATGACCCGTGAAGAAAGACTGGTTTATCTGGAAGCCGAATCAAAAAAACGCATTATCGTTTTGGACGGCGCCATGGGCACCATGATCCAGAGGTACAACCTCAAGGAAGAAGACTACAGAGGAGAGCGTTTTGCCGACTGGAAACGGGATGTCAGAGGCAACAACGATCTTCTTTCCCTGACTAAACCAACGGTCATCAAGGAAATTCATAAAGAATATCTGGAAGCCGGAGCCGATGTTCTGGGCACCAATACTTTTTCTTCCACAACCATTGCACAGGCCGATTATGCCATGGAAGAGCTGGCCTATGAAATGAACGTGGAAAGTGCCCGCATTGCCCGCGAAGTTGCCGATGAAATGACCGCTCAGACACCGGATCGTCCACGGCTTGTCGCTGGTGCCATGGGGCCGACCAACAGAACCTGTTCCATCAGCCCGGACGTGAACGACCCGGGTTTCAGAAACGTGACATTTGATGCTTTGCGCATTGCCTATAAATCCGCAGCCAAAGGATTACTTGAAGGTGGTGCGGATGTTTTGATTGTGGAAACCATTTTTGACACCTTGAATGCCAAAGCAGCCCTTTTTGCGATTGAAGAATTGTTTGATGAACAGGGCTGGCGTGTGCCGATTATGATTTCTGGGACATTAACCGATGCCTCCGGACGTACACTTTCCGGCCAGACGGCGGAAGCGTTCTGGAATTCGGTTCGACACGTTAATCCGTTCTCCATCGGCCTGAACTGTGCGCTGGGCGCAGATTTGATGCGCCCGCATATCGCTGCCTTGTCCAAGGTGGCCGATGTTCGGGTTTCAACTTATCCGAACGCAGGCCTGCCTAATGAAATGGGTGGTTATGACGAAACCCCTGAAGCGATGGGGGCAGCCTTAAAAGAATGGGCTGAAAGCGGTTTGATCAATGTGGTTGGTGGATGTTGTGGCACCACACCGGCCCATATCAAGATTATTGCCGAAGCCGTGGCCGGGGTAACCCCGCGTGAAGTTCCTGATTTGGAAGCAAAAATGCGCCTGTCCGGGTTGGAGCCTTTTAACGTAGCATCCTAACCTTCCTTGTCATGCTGGTGAAGGCCAGCATCCAGAGGGAATGACTGAAAATGGATATTGGCCTTCGCCGATATGACGAGAGAGTAAAGATTAGAAAAATGACGATACAACAAGCAACCTTCATCAATATCGGAGAACGCACAAATGTTGCGGGCTCTGCAAAATTCAAGCGTTTGATTGCGGAAGAACAATATGACGAAGCCCTGTCCGTTGCCTTGCAACAGGTGGAGAACGGGGCGAACATTATCGATATCAATATGGATGATGCCATGCTGGATTCTGAAAAAGCCATGGTGCGCTTTTTGAATCTGATAGCGGCAGAACCCGATATTGCCCGTGTGCCGGTGATGATCGACAGTTCCAAATGGTCGGTGATTGAGGCAGGCTTGCAATGTGTGCAGGGCAAGCCTGTGGTGAACTCCATCAGCTTGAAAGAAGGTGAAGAACCTTTTGTGCATCAGGCAAAGAAAATCAAACGCTATGGTGCGGCTGTGGTGGTGATGGCCTTTGATGAAAACGGTCAGGCCGATACCAAGGAACGCAAAATCGAAATCTGTAAACGTTCCTACGATATTCTGGTCAATCAGGTAGGGTTCCCGCCGGAAGATATTATCTTTGATCCGAATATCTTTGCGGTCGCCACCGGGATTGAAGAACATAACAACTATGCGGTGGATTTTATTGAGGCAGCGCGCATTATTCGTGAACAATGTCCGCATTGTCATATTTCAGGTGGCCTTTCCAACGTTTCCTTCTCTTTCCGTGGTAATAACCCGGTGCGTGAAGCCATGCATTCGGTCTTTTTGTATCATGCTGTTCAAGCCGGTATGGATATGGGGATTGTCAACCCGGCTCAGTTGGAAGTTTATGACGAAATTCCGCTGGAACTGCGCGAACGTGTGGAAGATGTCATTTTAAACCGCCGCGAAGATGCAACCGACCGTCTACTGGAAATTGCCGACAAATATAAGGAAAAGGGCGGTTCCAAAGCTGCAACGATTGATCTTTCATGGCGTGAAAAACCGGTGGCCGAACGTTTGTCTTTTGCTTTGGTCAAAGGGATTGACCAGTTTATCGAGGCTGATACCGAAGAAGCCCGCCAGATGTTTGATCAACCCATTGAGGTCATCGAAGGCCCGCTTATGGATGGCATGAATGTGGTAGGGGACCTGTTCGGGGCGGGTAAAATGTTTTTGCCACAGGTGGTGAAATCTGCCCGGGTGATGAAAAAGGCCGTTGCTTATTTGATGCCCTTTATCGAAGCAGGCAAGGAAGCGGGTTCGGAAAGTGCCGGGAAGGTTTTGCTGGCAACCGTGAAGGGCGATGTCCATGACATTGGTAAAAACATTGTCGGGGTGGTGCTGCAATGTAACAACTTCGAAGTGATTGACCTTGGCGTTATGGTACCGACGGAAAAAATTCTGCAAGCCGCGAATGAAAACAACGTCGATATCATCGGTTTGTCCGGTCTGATCACACCGTCTTTGGAAGAAATGGTCAATGTGGCCAGTGAAATGAAGCGCCTTGGCATGAACACCCCTTTGCTGGTGGGCGGGGCAACGACTTCCAAGGTTCATACGGCGGTGAAAATTGATCCGGCTTATGAACATCCGACCATCCATGTGCTGGATGCCTCACGAGCAGTTGGTGTTTGTTCCAATCTTTTGTCTGATACGAGACGTAAAGACTTTATGGACGCGATTACTGAGGATTATGAAAAGACACGCCTGGCGCGGGCGAAAAAACAGAATACCGGTAATCGGATGAGCCTGAGCGAAGCGCGTGCCGCCAGACAGCCCATTGATTGGGATAATTTTAAAGCGGCGAAACCCAGTTTTTTAGGCACTAAAACCTTTGAGGATTATTCGCTGGAAGAATTGGTCGAACGTATCGACTGGACACCGTTTTTCCGCACATGGGAACTGGCAGGCACTTATCCGAAAATTTTGCAAGATGAGGTGGTTGGCGAGACAGCACGTCATTTGTTTGATGATGCCAAAGCCATGCTCAAACAGATCATTGAGGAAAAATGGCTGACAGCCAAGGCCGTGATCGGTTTCTGGCCGGCAAATGCCACACCGGATGACAGTATTCGCCTGTTCAGCGATGAAGAACGCAAGGAAGAACTGGCTTCTTTCCATATGGTGCGCCAGCAAATCCCCAAAGCGGAAGGGCGCTATGATAATTGTCTGGCCGATTATATTGCGCCTGATGGCGAAGATTATATAGGCGGTTTTGCTGTAACGACCGGGCATGGCATTGAAACCAAACTGGCTGAATTTGAAGCTGATCATGATGATTACAAAAGCATTTTACTGAAAGCCTTGGCAGACCGGCTGGCAGAAGCCTTTGCCGAGCGCATGCATGAACGCGTGCGCAAGGAGTTCTGGGGCTATGCAGCAGATGAAGCACTGGATAATCAGGCTTTGATCAAGGAAGAATATACAGGTATTCGCCCGGCACCGGGGTATCCGGCTTGCCCGGAACATTCTGAAAAAGTAACCTTGTTTAAGTTGCTTGATGCCCAAAAACAGGCAGGTATCGAACTGACGGAAAGTTTTGCCATGCTGCCAACGGCAGCGGTGAGCGGGTTTTATTTTGCCCATCCCGAAGCCAAATATTTTGGGGTTGGCCGGGTTGAAAAAGATCAGGCGGAAGATTATGCACGCCGCAAAGGAATTCCCCTTTCTCAGGCGGAAAAACTGCTGTCACCTGTTTTGGGCTATGACCCGGCGTAATAAAAAGCAGTGAAAACAAAAAAAGCAGCGATGTTCTGAAATGAACACCGCTGCTTTTTTATTTGAACAGGAGAGAAGCCTTAGGCTGCTTCAACCCCTTTGTCTTTAAACAGCTGGGCCAGTTCGCCGCTATCGAACATTTCACGAATGATATCGCAACCGCCGATAAATTCGCCTTTGACGTAAAGTTGCGGAATGGTCGGCCAGTTGGAGAATTGTTTAATGCCTTCACGAATTTCCGGGTCTGTCAGAACATCAACGCCTTTGAATTTGACGCCCATGTGCGTCAGAACCTGAACCACGGCAGCGGAAAAACCGCATTGCGGGAACATGGGAGAGCCCTTCATGAAAAGCAGAATGTCGTTGTCGGCAATATCTTGTTCGATGCGTTCGAAAACAGGGTTGTCAGTCATGACTTTAGAATCCTTCTCGTCTGTGTTTGACTACGGATATGGCGGGGTTTCGCGGTTTTGTCAAGCAACGGATGTTTTGCTGCGTCGGCTCTGTTGCAGGCCACTTAGGCTGTAAAGTGTCAGACCGACCCAGATAAAGGCGAAGGTAATCAGGTTATGGCTGTCAAACGGTTCCTTGAAAATATAGATTGCCACCAGAAACTGACAGGTCGGGTTGATATATTGCAGCAGGCCAATGGTGGAATAGCGTAACCGGCGTGCCCCGAAAGCAAACAGAATAAGCGGGATCGCCGTAACCGGACCGGCCAGCATCAGCAAGGCCTGCATGGGCAGTTCTGCATTGGCAAAATGAAGTTCGCCCTGATGGTAGAGAGAGGCAAAATAGGCCAGCGCAAGCGGGGCAATGAGCAGGGTTTCCAGAAACAGCCCGACCATGGAATCCGCAGGTGCTTTTTTTCGCAACATGCCGTAGAAGCCGAAAGAAAAGGCCAAAGTCAAGGCGATCAGCGGTGGTTTGCCATAAACGATAATCTGGTACAACACACCGCAGACGGCCAGCGCAATGGCAAGCCCCTGTGTGATGGAAAAACGTTCTCCAAAAAAGAGAGTTCCCAGCATGACGGCCACAAGGGGCATGATGAAATACCCCATGCTGCCTTCCAGCGCCTGCCCGGAGACAACAGAATAGATATAGAAGCCCCAATTGATGGAGATCAACAGTGCACTGAGGGCAAACAGGGCCAGTTTGCGAGGTTGATATAAAATGGCCTTCACTTCCTGCCATTTCCCCATGATGCTGATGAGCAAGGCAAGTAAAAGCAGAGACCATAAAATGCGATGGCCGAGGATTTCAACCGGCGGTGCAGCGTCAAGAGCTTTGAAATAAACGCCGAAAAAGCCCCAACAGATGTAGGCGCTAATTGCAGATCCGGCTGCCAGACCAAGGGAAGAAGAAAGAGGGTTCAAAGAATTTCTTCTTATTCAGGTGCACTGGTTTGCAGGGCAAGAGCGTGCAATTCGCCGCCCATTTTACCTTGCAGTGCTGAATAGATCATTTGATGTTGTTGAACCCGGCTTTTGCCTTTAAAGGAAGGAGAGATCACATAAGCGGCATAATGGTCGCCATCGCCGCGCAAATCTTCAATGCGGACTTCGGCATCGGGCAGGGCTTCGCGGATCATGCTTTCGATTTCATGTGCTTCCATGGCCATGTTCTTATGTCTCCCTTGTTCATAAATCTCTTAAGTAGGATATAGGTGAGCCGGAAGAAGGCGTCAATCAATTGCTTGTCCAATATGAGGTAAAAGAAAACACCCGCCTTTAAAGACGGGTGTTTTTCTTAAGTCTGGAGGTGTTTTCAAGCTGCCTGATTGTTTTCGCCCTGTTCGGTCAAAATGGCATAAAGGGCATCTTCGGTATCCGAGCCACGCAGCTTTTCGCACACAGTGTCATCACGCAACAGGCGTGAGACACGGGCCAAAGCTTTAAGATGGTCCGCACCGGCCCCTTCCGGAGCGAGGAGCAAAAAGATCAGGTCGACCGGGTTATCGTCAATGGAATCGAAATCGACAGGTTTGTCCACACGGGCAAAAACCCCGTAAAGGCCGTCCAGTTCGTTCAGTTTTCCGTGCGGGATGGCAATGCCGTTACCGACACCTGTTGTCCCGAGACGTTCGCGTTCAAGCAAGACGTCGAAGATTGCACGTTCATTCAATCCTGTTACGTTGCTCGCATGACGAGCCAGTTCCTGCAAGGCTTGCTTTTTGCTTGTCGCACGCAAACCTGCAACAACACGTTCCGGTGTTAGAATATCTGAAATTTCCATGAGTAAATCGTATCCGGTTACTTGTAAAATGACCAGAGGGTCCCTCTTGTGGCCTATGCTGGATCAATCCAACCGATATTGCCGTCTTCACGACGGTATACCACATTTACGTTGCCGTTTGCACTGTTTCTAAAGACCAGTACCGGCAGGTCGGCCAAATCCATACGCATGACCGCGTCAGCGACAGCCAGTTTATGAATTTTCTTGTCCACTTCTGCAACAATAGCCGGACCAATGGCCTCCTCGGCAATTTCAGCCTCATGGCCATCAAAGACGGTGTAGGGCACGGCTTCGCTCTGCACAGCGTCTTTTTCGCGGTGGTGGTCACGCAGGCGACGTTTGTAACGGCGTAATTGTTTGGAGATCCGTTCAATGCTTTCATCTACGGCTGCATAGGCATCTTCGGCTGTGCCGCGTCCCTGCACGTGGATTTCCTTGCCAACATGAACGGTGATATCGGATTTGAACAGATGCTTGTCTTTGGAGACAGTGGCTGTTCCCTCAACTGCCTTGTCGAAGTATTTCCCTGTTTGAGATTTCAAAGCATCTTCAATGTGTGAGCGCAGGCTGTCGCCTACGTCCATTTGTTTACCTTGTACCGCAATTCTCATTTCAGAATTTCCTGCTTGCTTATTGGCCTGTGAATATCCCGGCTCGGCAAGCGACTGTCTTTCAAACGTTACACGTTTTCTATTCAAAGCATTATTCTATGCGCGAAGGCCGGGAACTTAGTGGCAGAGTTCCTTAATGTCAATAGTCTTGATTACAGTTTAACTATAGGTCATTCATTCCCCCTCCTTTTTGATTTCCATCATGTAGATGTGGGAATATTAAAGCACGATGTCAATTTACTTTGTCAGGAACGCTTTTTTCTCCCTACGTCTTTGAACTGATGAGGCTATTCCCAGTGCTTCACGGTATTTTGCAACCGTTCTGCGGGCAATATCTATACTATCATTTTTCAAAAGTTGTACCAGCTTATCGTCGGAGAGAATCTTCTTCGGATCTTCTTCGTCAATCAGGCGTTTGATTTTATATTTTACAGATTCTGCGGAATGGGCATCTCCACCGGCGGCACTGTTAATGGCAGAGGTGAAGAAGAACTTCAGCTCGAAAATACCGCGTGGTGTAGCAATGTATTTGTTGGAGGTGACCCGTGAAACTGTACTTTCGTGCAATTCCACAGCATCGGCAATATCTCTGAGGACAATGGGTTTGAGATATTCAATGCCCTGTTTGAAAAAAGCATCCTGCTGGCGGACAATTTCGGTTGAAACTTTCAGAATGGTTGTTGCGCGCTGGTGCAGGGATTTAACCAGCCAGTTCGCATTTTGAAAGCATTCACTGATGTAATGTTTGGACTCTTTATCCAGACCGAGCTGAGTGACTTCGGCATAATAGGAGTTATCAACCAGAACCTTGGGCAGCGTCTCACTGTTCAGCTCGACAAGCCATTTTCCCTTCAACCCCCGTTTCATGAGAATGTCGGGTGTGACGGCCTGAACTTCGCTGGTATCGAAAGCCAGCGCAGGGCGTGGGTCGAGAGCCTGAATTTCATGGATCATATCCCGCAGGTCTTCTTCGTCCACGCGGCACAGCTTCAGTAAGTTGGCATATTCGCGTTTACCCAGCAGGTCGAGATTGTCGATCAACAGTTCCATGCAGGGGTCAAAGCGGTCTTTTTCCTTTAATTGCAGGGCAAGGCATTCCGACAGGTTACGCGCAAAAATACCGATAGGCTCCAGTTTTTGCAAATGAGCCAGAACCTGTTCCAGCAAAATGGTTTCACAGGACAGTGTTTCGGCAATTTCTTCCAGATCACCGGTGAAGTATCCGCTGTCATCGAGATATTCAAGCATATGAACGCCAATCAGGCGCTCGGTCGGGTCGGCCATATCGAGATTGATTTGCTCAATCAGGTGCTCACGCAGGGAAACTGTTGCCCGAATGTTTTGTTCCCAATCCAGCCCATCGCTTTCAAGGGAGCCGACACCTTTGCTTGAGACGGTCGTATCCAGCCCGCCGGAACCGGCAAGGGTTTGATCACCGGGGGTATCACTGCTCCATTGATTGTCGACTTCGGCATCAATGGAGTCCTGATTGCTGGTTTCCTGTGTGTTGAGATTGATATCTTCCAGCGGTGCGGCATTTTCCTGAGCAATATCGGAAGTGTCTGGCTCACCACCTTCCTGTGTCGGTGTATTCTCGTTTTCATCGCGTTGCAGAAGGGGGTTTCGTTCCAGCTCTTCTTCGACAAAACTGGTTAGTTCCAGATTTGACATCTGCAATAACTTGATCGCCTGCTGTAATTGTGGCGTCATCACAAGGGATTGTGATTGTTTGAGATCCAGACGAACGCTGAGTGACATGCTCTATCCTCTCAGCTTACAGACTGAACCGTTCGCCCAGATAGACACGGCGAACGTCTTCATTGCCAACGATATCACGCGGGCTACCTTCCATCAGAACGGAACCATCGTGGATAATATAGGCGCGATCAATGATATCCAGCGTTTCGCGTACGTTATGGTCCGTAATCAAAACGCCCAGTCCGCGATCTTTCAGATGTTTAACCAGTTCGCGAATATCCCCCACCGCAATGGGGTCGATCCCGGCGAAAGGTTCGTCCAGCAAAATGAAATGGGGTTGAGAGGCCAAGGCACGCGCAATTTCCACCCGGCGGCGTTCCCCGCCTGACAGGGCAAGGGCAGGTGCACGGCGCAAATGGGTAATGGAAAATTCTGCCAGCAAAGCTTCCAGACGGGCTTCGCGGCGGTTGCGTTTTGGTTCGACGACTTCCAGAACCGCACGAATATTCTGTTCCACGCTCATGCCGCGAAAAATGGAAGCTTCCTGCGGCAGGTAGCCGATTCCAAGACGGGCGCGACGATACATAGGAAGGTCCGTGATATCCTGTCCATCCAGCTTGATTTGCCCATAATCCGGGGCGATCAGGCCTGTGATCATATAAAAGCAGGTGGTTTTACCCGCACCGTTGGGGCCAAGCAGGCCGACCACTTCTCCACGCTGAATGCGCAGGCTTGCCCCGCGTACAACGGGTCTTTTTTTAAAGCGTTTTCCCAATCCATCGGCAATCAGGCCATCGTTATCGGCAACGACTTTCGGTGACTGTCTTTGATTTGTATTGATTTCTTCAGCCATGGGCGGTCTAACACCGTTCCTTATTGTTGGGTTTTCGTGGCACTATTATTGCATAGTTTTCTGAGTTGGCAAGACTAACCCGCGTACTCGGTCATCATTTGTGCCTGCGCAGGCTTTTAAACGGCTGACATTGGTCTTGAGGTTTACGGTCGCCGAGCATCCGTTGAGCAGCTGTGAGCCGCGTTTAATTTTGACGGCACCTGTTAAAGTTGCCACACCGCTATTGACGTTGTAAACGGCTTTGTCTGCCGTGACATGGTCTGTTTGTGTAACAATCACGACATTGCCAAAGGCGTTGACACGGTGGATTTGGCTATTGCCCTGTTTGTCCTTACGAAAAAGGGCGGCGATGACATCGGCCTTGATTTTTCGTCCTTCACGCACTGCTGTGGCGTTACCGCGTGCAACGGCCTGTGCGCGTTCTTCCCAATATTCCAGCGTATCATCTGCACTGATGACGTCTTGCGGGGTTACCAGTGTCGGGCGGGTGCCGGACAAAACCATAATGGCGCGTTTGAGGTCATAGACAGCCTTGTCCCCTGTTGCTGTTTCTGTGGCTGAGACGATTTTGACCGCCCCTAAAGCTTCCAGTCTGTGGATGTTTGTATTGCCATCAGCTGCACCGGGGGTCTCTTCATAATAGGCGCGTAATTCATCGGCGTTTAAGGTGACATTGGCGCGTTTGGCAACGGCATTGCCTTGCGCAATGATAAGATTTTTATTTTGCTGCCATTCAATGCCGTTATCGGCAAAAATTTCAAGGGGGGCATTTTGTGAACCGCTGGCCATCGTGATGTCCTGTGCAGGACTTGGCAAAGGCAGTATGCAGAGGCCGAAGGCAAGGGCAAAGAGACGTTTCAACATCAGTTTTGATTTATCCGGTTCAAGAGAAGCTTGGCTTTTGTCTTGCCAGTGAAGATGATGGTTTTGCCCTTGTCAATCAAGCGAAAACCTTCCGATTCGATGCTGCCGAACGGCCCTTGCCCCTGTACGGGGGTATGGCCTTGTGCCGAACCGTTGGATAAATCAACCCCGGCCGCATCTGTATGCATTTCATAACCGGAATCATGAAAGAGATTCACGGCACCTTCCAGTTCCAGATATTGTGTCGGGCGGTCATAAACCCCGGTTTGTGACGTTAACACCAGCCATGAGCCATCATTGAGGGTGATGTCGGCCTTTGGAAGTTCCAGGAGGATGCTTTGTGTGACATCGTCTGTTTTTTTGGCAATATCGGCGGTAACGGAAAAAGGCTGGTTGTCATTATCTGTGCCGATGTAACGCGCATTGATCATGGAGGGGTCTTTGGCTTCGGACAGTTCGATATTTGAAAAACCGATGCTAAACCGTTTCGAATCGGCACGCAGATGGGGCCAGATCACAATCATAACAACCAGAATAACGGCAATCAGGGGCAGCAGTAGTTTTGTCAGTTGAACAAAACGGCTGTAGGCGCGGCTGATTTTTGATTTTTTTGACAGGGAAATGGCATGAATCTCACGATATGTTTGCCGTGAGGCCGGCTTTTCGTGACGATGAGATGTTGCCAGTGCCATGATTGGCGTCCTTGTCGTTATATTTACACGATACCTGCGCGCAGGCAGTCGTGAATGTGAATGATACCGTCGATATGTCCATCGGTATCGACCACAAACAGGCTGGTTATAGCCTTGGAATTCATGATCCCCAACGCCTCAACCGCAAGTGCATTTGCCGTTATGGTTTTGGCGCCTGTTGTCATAATATCGCGTGCCGCTTTTTTAATCAAATCATCTGTCATGTTACGGCGTAAATCACCATCGGTGATCACACCCAGAAGTTTGGTTTTGTCATCTGTGACAGCAACGCAGCCAAAATGTTTGGCGGTCATTTCAATCAGGGTGTCACTCATCAGCATATCAGGTTTGACGATTGGCAGGGCATCGCCTGAATGCATCAGCTCCTTTACCTTGATCAACTGATTACCCAGACTTCCGCCGGGGTGAAACTGCTGGAAGTCATCGGCAGAAAACCCGCGTCTTTCCAGCAAAGCAACAGCCAGACAATCCCCCAAAGCCAGCGTCAGGGTCGTAGATGTGGTCGGGGCCAGTCCCAACGGGCAGGCTTCGCGCGCATTGGGGAGAACCAGGCTGACATCGGCGGCTTCTGAAAGGGTGCTGTCGCGCCTTGATGTGATGGAAATCATCGGGATGGCAAAGCGGCGGCTAAATGCGATAAAGTCTGAAAGTTCAGCCGTTTCACCGGAATTTGAAAGGGCTAGGATGGCATCTTGTGAGGTGACCATGCCCAAATCGCCATGGCTGGCTTCGCCGGGATGTACAAAAAAGGCAGGCGAGCCGGTGGATGCCAGAGTCGCGGCAATTTTGCGCCCGATATGGCCGCTTTTGCCCATGCCTGTCACAACTATCCGCCCTTTGGTCTTGGACAGAAGACAGACCGCAGAAGCAAAGTCATGGTCCAGCGTATCGGAAAGGGCTTTTAAGCCTTCTGCTTCCAATTGCAAGACACGGCGCGCCGATTTCAAGTCATCTTCGGCGGGTCTGTCTTGTGCAATACGCGAATTGGGTGACATTTTTATGCGGTCTTTAAAAGTGGATGGAAAAACAGCCCTGATATAGGCCCTAATGAGCTGAAACGTCAATAGAGGCAAACGTATATAGCTTAATGGGCAAAGATATCCATTTCCGGCCAACCGCCCAAATCGAGACGGGCACGTGTCGGCAGGAAGTCAAAACAGGCCTGTGCCAGTTCACGGCGGCCTTCGCGGACCAGCATGCCATCCAGAATATCGCGCAACTGGTGAAGGTATAATACGTCCGATGCAGCATAATGGATCTGTTCCGGGGACAGTTCTTTTTTACCCCAGTCAGAGGATTGTTGCTGTTTGGAGAGATCAATTCCCAAAAGTTCGTGACAGAGGTTTTTAAGGCCATGCCTGTCCGTATAGGTGCGCACCAGTTTTGAAGCAATTTTGGTGCAATAGACGGGGGTGCAGGTGAGGCCAAGATATTTTTCGATGACTGCCACATCGAAACGTGCGAAATGAAACAGCTTTTCGATCTTGGGATCAGAGAGAAGCTTTTTTAGATTGGGGCAATCGTAGACCGGTTCATTGAAATGTACGAGATGGGCATTGCCGTCCCCACCGGAAAGCTGGACAACGCAAAGCCGGTCACGATGGGGGTGAAGCCCCAGTGTTTCACTATCAATGGCAACGCAATTGCCAAAATCAATATTTTCCGGAAGGTCGCCGATATGGAGTTCAATTGCCACAACAAAATCTTTCAAGTCTTAATGTAATCATATTAAAGGCACTGTCATTTTCAGGGAGTGTATCAGACAATTCCCTCAAAAGAGAACCGGGTTTTTGTCAGTACTTGTCGATTTGGTCAAGCCCGTCTGTAATTTCGTAGTAATCCCCTTTGTCAGCAACAAAGATATGCTTTTCGGGTTTTAGGCCTTTTGTGTCGTCCATGCATCCCGGCGCGATGGAGATGTTGTTCCCTGCATTGAGGCGGTAAAACAGGCTGGAGCCACAATTTTGGCAAAATCCACGTTGGGCATGCGCGGACGATTTATACCACTTTAGCCCTTTCTCCGTGACGAAAGTCATCTGGTCTGTCGGTATATGAAAGGCAGCCCATTGATGGCCGCTTATGCGACGGCACTGGCTACAATGACAATAAGTGACAGCTTTTTCTGTGAGATCTTTTATTTCGAAACGGACCTGCCCGCACTCACATCGCCCTGTGTTCATGTTGTTTTCCTAAATACTTGCAAAAGACGGAAGGAACTGTAGCGGTCTTTTAAAGAGATTGAAACAGGTGGCAACGTAAAAAAGGCAATAAAAAACCTCGTGTCGATAACACGAGGGCACAAATAAACCAGTCGTTTTCTGAACCGAGAAATGGTGCCCAGGAGAAGAGTCGAACTTCCACTCCGGTTAAAGAACAGGTACCTGAAACCTGCGCGTCTACCAATTCCGCCACCTGGGCACATATTTTCAAGTAGCGTGTCCGTATGAGGACGAGGCGGGTTTTAGAACTCCATGAAGGTGAAGTCAACAACAAAAATGTTTTTTTTCTTAAAAGGTGATTTTTTCCCAAAGTCGAAGGTTGTCGGTTTTGGTGAAGGGGTATATAACCCCTAGAGAATTTGGTATATTGAACAGGGTTACTGGCCGGATTTTGTGTGGGCCGAGTGATAAGGAGTAAAGGTATGGGGCGCCGTATTGCGACAGTTATTGGGGGATCCGGTTTTTTGGGTCGTCATATTGTTAAACGACTGGCAGATCAGGGATATACCGTGCGCGTTGCCGTGCGCGATGTGGAATCCGGCATGTGCCTGAAGCCGAATGGCAATCCGGGGCAGATCATTCTTCAAGCCTGTAACATCCGAAATGCCGACATGGTGAAAAAGGCCGTTGCCGGGGCTGATGTGGTCTACAATCTGGTTGGCCTGTTGTTCCAGTCCGGTAAGCAAACTTTTGAAGCGGTGCATGTGGAAGGGGCGGCCAATGTGGCGCAAGCCTGTAAAGACACTGGTGTTGCCAATCTGATTCATCTTTCTGCGCTGGGGGCTGATGAACAGGGCGAAGCCCAGTATGCCCGCACAAAAGCAGCCGGTGAAAAGAAAGTGCGTGAAATCTTTCCTGACGCGGTCATCCTGCGTCCCAGCATTATCTTTGGTCCGGAGGACAATTTTTTCAATAAGTTCGCCGGCATGATGCGTTTCCTTCCTGCATTGCCGGTAATCGGTGCGCCGGTTCTGCCTGAAGTCAAATTTGAAGGCGGTGTGGATGTCAATCTTTATGGGAATGGCGGTGCCAAATTGCAGCCGGTTTATGTAGGGGATGTGGCGCAGGCTGCGGTGAATGCCATTGATAACCCAGATGCCAAAGGCAAAACCTTTGAGTTGGGCGGGGCTGAGATCGTAACTTTTATGGGGGTTATGAAACGTCTGCTCAAGCATACGCAACGCAAACGTTTCTTGGCGCCGGTTTCTTATCCCTTTGCCAAAATCCTTGGTGGCGTTCTGGGGTTCCTGCCGAATCCACTTTTGACCGGAGATCAGGTGAGTATGCTGGAAACCGACAATGTGGTTTCAGAAGGGGCGTTGGGCCTGAAAGATCTTGGGGTGGCAGAGCCTACATTGCTCGACATCATTCTGCCGACATATCTGTTCCGTTTCAAGGAATTGAAAAATCAACCGCGCCATGTGGAGCGCCGCATTTAAAGTTGGCTTGAAATCAAAAGAAAAGGCCGGAAAGAAGGGTGTTCCTTTTTTCCGGCCTTTTTATTTCTATCTTCTTTCTATTTCTATCAGGTGAAATTTGCTTCGTGTTATGCCTCTTCACCCATTTTCTGGGCATTTTGCACAATGATCTCACCGAATTCACGCAAATAAACCGAACCTTTGACAGTGCGTTGAACCAGCACACTGCGGCGGTCATTGTCATCGACCTTACGGCGCAGAAGCTCCATTTGACCGAGGCGGTCAAGCGCGCGCGTGATTGCTGGTTTTGAAACATTCAGGCTTTCTGCCAAACCGCGCACGGTATGCGGCGGCGGGGTCAGATAAACAGTCAATAAAAGCGCCATTTGTCGGGCCGAAAGGTCCGGGCCGTCACGGCGTACACTTTCAATGATGGCCTTTCGCCAGAGGTCCAATGCCTGAACCGGTTCGAGTTCTACACCCATTTTTCTCGCCATTTCATTACGGTTTCGAACAGTTTTAGAATAGCTCCCCTGTCAGGGCAACCTTTAATATAAATTAAAAGCGTTTTTTTATCATCGCAAAGGCTGCCCGTAGACCCATGGCTTCACCGCCTTCAGGGCGTCCCGGCTTGCTGGCGATGTTCCATCCCATCACATCCAGATGTGCCCATGCGGTGGAGGAATCGACAAATTCCTGTAGGAACAGGGCCGCCGTTATTGCCCCGCCATAAGGGGCAGAAGCTTCATTGGACAGGTCGGCGGTTTTACCATCAATCATTTGCCGGTAGGGTTTCCACAGGGGTAGACGCCACAGTGGGTCCCCGCTTTCTTCGGCCCCTTTCAACAGGTCGTTGGCCAGTGTATCGTTGTTGCAGAACAGGGCAGGCAGGTCTGTACCCAGTGCCACGCGCGCGGCCCCTGTCAGGGTGGCAAAGTCCAGAACGATTTCCGGGTTTTCTTCACAGGCTAACGTCAGGGCATCTGCCAGAATAACGCGGCCTTCTGCATCGGTATGGCCGATTTCAATGGTTTTGCCCTTGCGCGAGTCGACAACATCCAGCGGACGCATGGCCTTGTCGGACACTGCATTTTCCACAGCGGGGATGAGGACGCGCAAATGCACCGGCAATTCAGCCTGCATGATGGCTTTGGCAAGGCCGAGAACATGAGCCGCCCCGCCCATATCTTTTTTCATCAGTTTCATGAACTGGGCCGGTTTGATATCCAGCCCGCCGGTATCAAAACAAACGCCCTTGCCCACCAGTGTGATCTTGGGGTTTTTGTCAGAGCCCCAGCTCAGATTGATCAGGCGGGGGCGGCGTGCCTTGGTTGCGCCTTTGCCAACGGCATAAACAGCAGGGAAATGTTCCTTGAGCGTGTTTTTATCCACTTCTACACCACAGGAAGCACCATATTCCTTGGCCAGATCCTGTGCAGCTTGCGCCAGTTCAGCAGGTCCCATATCGGCAGCGGGAATATTGATCAGGTCGCGGGTCAGCTCAATTCCGCTCGCCAAGGCCTGCACCGTCTTGAAATCGCATGATTTGGGTGTGATGAGGACGGGGAATTCCTTTGTGCTTTCTTTATACCAGTCAAAAGCATAGCACCCCAATGCCCAGCCAAGGGCAGCATCACTTGCTTGTGCTTTTTTTAGCTGACCTGCAATTTTATACGTACTTTTTGGCAGTTTTCCGGGCAGCGCAGCGTAATCCCATAACAGGTTATCTTCTGAAATACCGACAAGGACCTGCTGAATTTCGCCCTTTTTATCTGCCACTGCCAAAGTCGAACCGATTGTTGCGTTGAATTCGTTGGCAGCGATCCAGTTTTGCAGGTCTTGAGGCTGCTTTTGTAACCATTCTTCAAAGTTGTCGGGTGATAAAGGAACCAACTGAATTGCAGAAGCATCACTTTTTTCAATGAGATAATCAAGGGCGGGCATGGGAGAAACCTTATCGCTAGGGAACGGATTTTGAAGTCTTTACCATAGTGAAGGCGAAGCCCCATTGCAACAGACAGCAATTCATGTGTTTAATGGAGAAACCTTTTGAAATGACGAGGAAAAGATCATGTCTAAATTACAACTCATTATGGGAAACCGGAATTATTCTTCCTGGAGCCTGCGCCCTTGGCTGGTGATGAAGCACCTCGGGCTGGATTTTGAAGAAAATGTTGTGCCGTTGTTCGAAGGTGATTTTAAGGAAGAACTGTTGGGTCATTCTCCGTCAGGCAAAGTGCCGGTGTTGAAGGTGGATGGGGAAGAGATTTGGGATTCTCTGGCGATTTGTGAATATCTCAATGAATGTTACCCCGATGCAGGGCTGTGGCCGCAGGAAGAACATACCCGTGCGGTGGCGCGATCTTGTGCCTATGAAATGCATTCGAGCTTTTTCAGTATCCGCAATGATATGCCGATGAATGTGCGCCGTAAAATCGACGGCTTTACACCCTCCAGCCTGTGCAAACAGGAAATAGACCGGGTGGCGGAAATCTGGACAAGCTGCCGTCAGCGTTTCGGACAAAGCGGGCCGTTTTTGTGCGGAAAATTCGGTATTATTGATGCCATGTTTGCGCCTGTGGTTAGCCGCTTTCACAGCTATGGCATAGAACTGGAAGGGATTGCAGCAGACTATATGCAGGCGATTTTGACACTTTCCATGATGGAAGAATGGACAGAATCTGCGCGTGGGGAAGAATGGGTGATTGAAGCGGTTGAGATGTAGAGAAAATGTCATGCTGGGTGCAGGCCGGGCATGACGAAGGAGGGCAAGGGCTTTTACTTTTTCCCGGCCATCAGACGTTGGCGGGCGTTATCGTCCGCCTTTGAGGGCAGGGGGGCCGTTCTGTCTTCCATCCAGCTTAGAATATCTTTCCAGACGACAGGTCCGTTCAGGTCTCTGGGCAACCAGTGCCAGCCTTCTGGGTAATAGGCCAGATGATAGTTGCCTTTTAGGCTGTCGATCATTTGGCGTACAGGCTTTTTGGGGATGACTTCATCCTTTGCGCCATAGAGCAACAGGCTGGGAACCTCCAGTTCTGGTGCAGAATGGAAGGCTTCGGACATGGTTTTGCTGACACCGTACAGTGAATCCACCCGGGTGGCGCTAATGACCATTGGGTCAAGGCTCCAGTTTTTCCATGTCTCTATATTGTCTGTTGGCTGAACAATCCCACCACCACTTAGTTTCAGCCAGGGCAGGGTATAACTGACAGCATAAAGTGCCGCCTTTTGATACCATGGCCATGTGCTCATGCCCCACACCGCCGGGGCACAAAGAATGGCGCCTTCCACTGGTAGGGGCTTGATGCGGCTTAGGGTGTTGATGACCACGGCCCCACCCATGCTTTCGCCCAGAATAAAAAGCGGCAGGTTTTCATACTGTGCTTTGACCAGATGAACCATCATGGCGAGGTCATTGGTCAATGTATCTGTGCCCGGCCATTTACCGCGATTGGGGCCAGCGCCAAACCCGCGCTGGTCATAGGTGATTAGGGTAACGCCGTTTTCCTGTAAAAAAGAGGGCATGCCGGGCATGAGGAAATTGCCGTAATCGTTAAACCCGTGCACGCCCAGCAGCACAGCTTTCGGTTTTTCCTTGGCTTCCCAGATATGTAGGGGAAGCTGGGAACCATCAGCAGCAAGGAAATGATTGTTTGTAAGTTCGGGCACGTTTTTTCTCAGGCCTGCGCCTTCCATAACGGGGGTGCAGGCACTGAGCAGGAGGAAGAGAAGAAAAAGACTAAGCGCTCTTGGCATTGTCTTCACGGGTCAGGCGCAGGAAGAGGTCTTCCAGATCGCTTTCCTTGGTGGAAAGATCGCTGACGGTTAGCTTGGCCTGTGAAACAAGGTCCAGAATTTTGGCGATCTCTACCTTGCTGGGGCTATATTGGAAGGTCAGACGGTTGTTACCGTGCAGCGTCACGTTATAGCCATGGCCGCGTAGGATAGAGGGCACATCGTCAATCGTTTCGCCCAATGTGACACTGAGTTCCTTGGCATCCATTTTACTAAGCAGGGTCTGGGTTTCATCACAGGCGACAAGACGGCCATGGTTGATAATGGCAACCTTGTCACACAGTTCTTCGGCTTCTTCCAGATAGTGGGTGGTGAGCAAAACGGTGGTGCCCATGCGGTTGAGTTCACGCACATAGTTCCAAAGCTGCATGCGCAGTTCGATATCAACCCCGGCTGTCGGTTCATCCAGTACCAAAACGGGTGGGGAATGGACCATGGCTTTGGCGACCAGCAGGCGGCGGCGCATCCCGCCGGAAAGGGTACGTGCATAAGCCCCGGCTTTATCGGCAAGGCCAACGGCTTCCAGAATCTCGTCGGTGCGGCGTTTTTCTTTGGGGACACCATAAAGGCCTGCCTGTACTTCCAGCAATTCACGCGGGGTGAAGAACGGGTCGAGGTTGAGTTCCTGCGGGACGATTCCGATAGAGCGGCGGGCCGCGCGCATTTCGGCCTCAATATCGTAATTCCAGATTTTGGCATCGCCTGATGTTTTAACCACCAATCCGGCGAGAATATTGATGAAGGTAGATTTTCCGGCTCCGTTCGGCCCCAAAAGCGCAAAGAAAGAGCCGCGTGGGATGGTCAGGCTAACATCCTTAAGGGCATGCTTTTCCGGTTGCCCATAGGCACTTTTGTACGTTTTGCTGAGATTTTTTACCTCAATTGCCGCTTCGGGGGTGGAATTAGAGGTGTTATTGTTTTGATTATGCGCTATAGAAGCTGTCACGAAATTTGCTCCGGTTGTAATCTTTGGATGCAATCGGTATCATCCTGATGAGTTTATGACAATGTTTTTAGGGGGCATCTATGAAGCCTGAAGAGATTATCGAGGTTGAAACGGCCAGCGTAGCCTGTGACGGCGGCGGTGGGGCGGAAGGCCATCCGCGCGTGTACCTGAGCCTGAAACAGGAAAACGCCTATGAAGTGGTCTGTCCGTACTGCTCCAAACATTACAAACTGAAAGAAGGCGTTGTTCTTCACGGCCATTAATCGTTAATGCCGGTTCAGTGTATGTAGAACGAAAGGGAGTCGCGTCAAGAGGCGGCTCTCTTTTTTTGTGTCGGGCAAGATCGCACTTGCCCTTGAAATCGATCTCGCTATAGTCACCTCATGACAGAGACATCGACACTTTCGGCCAAGCCGCAACACGTTTATTTGATTGACGGTTCCAGCTTTATCTTTCGCGCCTATTTTGCCAATATGCGCAACCCCATGCATCGCCCGGACGGTACGCCGGTCGGCGCTGTTTACGGCTTTTGTTCCATGCTGATGAAGCTGCTCAGCGACACGGATGCTGACCATATTGCAGTGGTGTTTGATACTGCGCGCAAGACTTTTCGAAATGATGTCTACCCTGAATATAAAGCCCATCGTCCGCCGCCGCCGGATGATTTGATCCCGCAGTTTGATCTGGTGCGCCAGGCCGTGGAAGCCTTCAATGTCTCGCGTGTGGAAATGGCCGGATATGAAGCCGATGACCTGATTGCCACCTATGCCAAGCAGGCTTCTGCCATGGGCGCGCAAGTGACTATTGTGTCTATCGATAAAGACCTGATGCAGCTGGTGGATGACAATATTTCCATGCTGGATACGATGAAGAACAAGGTCATCAAGCATGACGAAGTGGTGGAAAAATTCGGTGTCGGGCCGGAGCATGTGATTGATGTGCAGGCTTTGGCGGGCGATAGTTCGGATAATGTGCCCGGTGTGGAAGGCATTGGCCCGAAAACAGCGGCGCAACTGATCAATGAATATGGTGATTTGGAAACCCTGTTGGAACGCGCAGGCGAGATTAAACAGAACAAACGCCGCGAACGTTTGATTGAACAGGCGGACCTTGCGCGTGTTTCCAAGGAACTGGTGACCTTGCGTCAGGATGTGCCGATTGACGTGACGCTGGAATCCTTTGCCAAGAAGCCGCTGGATGCGCAAAAGCTGGTTGATTTCTTTGAAGAACAGGCTTTTAGTTCCCTGATTACCCGGATTGCGGGCAAGTTTGATGTGGCTGTTGCTGATGGTGCAGATGCACCTGCGCAAGCGCGCCAAAGCGGTGATGTGGCCGTGCCGTCTGTGGCAGAACTCTGCCCGAAGGAAATAGCGTACGAACTGGTTCAGGACCTCGATACCCTTAAAAAATGGGTGGAAGGTGCGCGCTTGAAAGGCTGTGTGGCGGTGGATACGGAAACCGATTCACTGGATGCCGTTTCTGCCCGTCTGGTCGGGGTGTCTTTGTCTTATGAAGTTGGCAAAGCCTGTTACATTCCCTTGCGCCATGTTTCCGGTCAAGCGGCTCAAACATCCCTGTTTGGGGAAGACGAAGGCCCGGCAGATGCACCGAGACAGGTTGATTTCAAGCAAGCGGTTGCGCTGTTGAAAAGTCTGCTGGAAGATGACTGCGTGCTTAAGGTTGGCCAGAACATCAAATATGACATGCTGGTTCTTTCCAACCCGGATAATGGCGGTATTACAGTTGCCCCAATTGATGACACCATGGTGCTGTCCTACATCAACGATGGCGCGACACACAAGCATGGTATGGATGTACTGGCGCAACTGCATTTCGGTGTGACGCCCATTCCTTTCAAGGAAGTGTGCGGCACCGGTAAAAAACAAATTACATTTGATCAGGTCGAACTGGACAAGGCCTGTGATTACGCCGCAGAAGATGCCGATATCACACTGCGCCTGCATAAGCTTTTAAAGCCCAAACTGGCAGAAGGGCGCAACGTCACCCTTTATGAAACCATTGAACGCCCCTTGATTCCGGTTTTGGAGTTGATGGAGAAAAACGGCATCCGCGTGGATGTGCAGGAACTTCATGCCATCAGTGAAGAATTTAGCGTTCGTCTGGCGGGGCTGGAAAAAGAAATTCACGCCTTGGCTGGTAAGGAATTTAATATTGCCTCGCCCAAGCAACTGGGGGAAGTCTTGTTTGATGACCTTGGCTTGCCCGGTGGCAAAAAAGGCAAGACAGGGGCGTATCAGACCAGTGTGGGTGTACTGGAAAAACTGGCCGATGACGGGCATGAACTGCCGGTTAAGATGATGGAATGGCGCCAGCTCGCCAAGCTGAAAAGCACCTATGCCGATGCGTTGATTGCACAGGTTAATCCTAAAACGAAACGTGTACATACCTCCTTTCAGCAGGCGGTAACTTCGACCGGGCGTTTGAGTTCGTCAGACCCGAACCTGCAAAATATTCCTATTCGGACCGAAGAAGGCAGGCGCATCCGCCGGGCTTTTGTGGCCGAGGAAGGCAAGATTTTGATGGCGGCGGATTATTCGCAGATCGAACTGCGTCTGCTGGCCCATGTAGCGGAGATTGATGCGCTGAAGGAGGCGTTCCATCAAGGGATCGACATTCATGCCCTGACGGCGTCACAAGTCTTTGGCGTACCGGTGGAAGGCATGGACCCGATGGTGCGCCGTAATGCCAAGGCGATTAACTTCGGTATTATTTACGGTCAATCCCAATACGGGCTTGCCAAACAGCTCGGTATCAAGAATGACGAGGCGAAGGAATATATCAACGCCTATTTTGAACAATACCCCGGCATTCGCAAGTTTATGGAACGCGCGAAGGAAGAAGCCCGTGAAAACGGATATGTGACAACGTTCATGGGGCGTAAATGCTTCATTCCCGGTATTAATGATAAAAACGGTGCACTTCGGGCCATGGGGGAACGTGCGGCCATCAACGCCCCCATTCAGGGAGGGGCGGCAGATATCATCAAGCGTGCGATGGTGCGTTTGCCTGATGCCTTGCGTGAGACGGGGTTATCGTCTAAGTTGCTTTTGCAGGTCCATGACGAACTTGTACTTGAGGTTCTCCCGCAGGAAGAACAAAAAACAAAAGACGTTTTAAAAGAAATTATGGAAGGTGCTGCCCAATTAACCGTGCCTCTTGTTGTGGACATCGGAACCGGTCTCAACTGGCAGGAAGCGCATTAAGGCGACAGTAACGTAACCAGAAAATGGCGCAAGAAATAAGAAAAATTGCTTTTAACATAGCTGAAATCCACGCAGCACTTGAAATATTTGCGGGCAGAACCCAGCAAAAAATTCCGGAGGAGCCGGTAAGTGCAATTCAGGAAGAAGGCAGCCGTCTTAGCGTCATGTTTGGGGAAGACCAGAGTAAAAGCTTCAGTCTGCAAGCACGTGAAATGATTGCGGCTCTGTTGGTCTTTTGTCAGGCACACAATATTCCTGTCCCCAGAGACGGAAAGAAAGTCTTGAAACTGGATGGCGATACTTTGGCGCTGCTGATCCGTACGTCTTAGGGTCAACAGGCCCTAAATTTGTAATAATAAAAATTTAAAAAATCACCTGTTTTGGGGATGTTTGGTATTACTGCATATGGATAATGGTGGGTGTTATTTAGATAATAATGCGTGTCATTATAGGAATGTGTATAAATGCCAATTGAAACCCGCCGCATTGAATTCAGTGAAATTGAATTGAGAAATGCTTTGGCATTTTATCACTCCAAAACAGAAGGCGGTGCACCGGATAGTGTACGCATCAGCGGTATTAAGGTGATGGGGGGAGATGACTTTAACGTAGTGGCAAAAGTCTCTACAGCAAGAGATGATGTTCTGTCTCGTAAAGTTTTTGACCATGCCACCTGCGTTGCCGTGATGGTTCTTTTTTCCAAAAAGAATTCCATCCCTCTTCCGCGTGAAGGCAGAAAGGTTTTATCCCCCACCAGATATGGCGGTTTGGCAATGACGATTCGTTACGAACATCAAATTCCCGGTCTCAAAATGGCATCGGCACAATTGGCGCTGTTGAAAGGGGCAAATGCTATTGCGCCTGTTGTGGGAAACGCTTGACCCCGTATAGAACGAAACATCCCCATCCCAGAATAAAGCAGATCCCACCGGTTGGGGCAGCCATGGGGAAAAGGGGAAGCCCTAAAAATCCATTCATGTAAAGTGCCCCGCAAAAGCATAAAATGCCAATACTGAACAGGGCACCCGCAGCTGTGACGAGGCGTGAATTTTCTTTTGAAAGAAGAGCGACAGCCAAAAGAGCCAATGTGTGCCAGAACTGATAGTCAACGGCCTTTTCGACCAGAAACTGCCCGGCATCATCCAGACCGCCATGGGCAGCAACAGCCCCGGCAATAACGGCGCTCATCCCCATAAGACCGGAAAGGATGAACCAAAGATATGTTGTCTTGTTCATCCTGTCTTATCCCTGCATTGCCGGACAGCCCATATTGGCGCAGGAGGGAGCACCGCAACTGGGTGTGGGTTGGGCGGACGCTGTGGAGACATTGGGGGCCATAACCGTTTTGGTTATATCGGTTGAACCACAGGTCGGGCAGGTGATTTCGTGTTCTGCACGTTGTTCGTCAAACTTGGAGGAACTGGCAAACCAGTCTTCAAAAATATGGCCTTCGGCACATTTCAAAGCGTATTTGATCATGTTCTTTCTCTATCAATAGTGCGGTGGGATGTAAGGAGCATCGTCTATATTGCTGGGACCAAGCGATTTGAGCCTGTCTTTGAGGGCGAGCATTTCCTTGGTCAACTGTTCAATCATCTGCCATTGCTCAAACACTGTTTTGTTGAGGTCTTCAATGGTGTCGTCCTGATGGGTGAGACGGATTTCCAGATCGGTGATGCGGTCTTCGATGCTCATGATGCTCACGAAAAAGTTAT
Source organism: Terasakiella sp. (assembly GCA_050297075.1). GTDB lineage: Bacteria > Pseudomonadota > Alphaproteobacteria > Rhodospirillales > Terasakiellaceae > Terasakiella. The sequence continues at coordinate 14,166 of JBNKSC010000015.1, read as the reverse complement.
TAAATGTGGGGCGCGGGGAAAGTCTTACCATATTAGTATAAGACACAGGTAAAGTTTTATGAAAGTGCGAGAACCATGTTGATCAGACATACCATTGCCAGCGACCCGAAATCATTCGAAATCACGCCTCATTCTGTTTATATGAACCGGCGGCGTTTTTTGCAGGCTTCGGCTGTTGCAATCGGGGCTACGGTGATGCCCTGGTCGATGACTAAGGCACACGCGGCCCTGCCTAACAAAATAGGGGGGATTGTCAAAAGCAAATACAGCACGGACGAAAAGCAAAATACCTATGATGAAGTGACGGGGTATAACAATTTTTACGAATTTGGCACGGGCAAAAGTGACCCGGTTGATAATTCCTCCCATTTCAAACCCAAACCCTGGCAGATTGAGGTCGGCGGCCTGTGTAACAAGCCGGGTACATTGGGGCTGGAAGATGTGATGCAGGATTTCCAGCAGGAAGAACGCATCTATCGCATGCGCTGTGTGGAAGCCTGGTCGATGGTGATTCCTTGGGTTGGGGTGGAGCTCGGAACATTACTGAAAAAGTTTGAGCCGACTTCAGAGGCAAAATATGTGGAATTCATCACCTTAAAGGATGTGGAACAGTTCCCGGGGCAGAAATATGCCATCTTGCCCTGGCCTTATCGCGAAGGCTTGCGCATTGATGAAGCTATGCACCCATTGACCCTTCTGGCAACGGGAATTTTTGGGGAAGAACTGCCCGCACAAAATGGCGCGCCCTTGCGTCTGGTGGTGCCGTGGAAGTACGGTTTTAAATCTATCAAGTCCATTGTCGGTATTCGTTTCACAGATAAAATGCCGGTTTCCACATGGATGGGGCTGGCCCCAAGTGAGTACGGGTTTTATGCCAATGTAAACCCGGAAGTTGACCATCCGCGCTGGAGTCAGGCCAAAGAACGCCGGATTGGGGAGTTTTTCCGCAAACCGACTCTGCCTTTTAACGGTTATGCGGAAGAAGTTGCAGACCTTTATAAAGATATGGACCTGAGGAAGTTTTTTTAATGGTGGCAAAGCTTAAGCCGGTTGTTTTTCTGATTTGCCTGCTACCGGCATGTTGGTTAACTTACGCAGTGTTTACTGGCCATTTGGGGGCAAACCCCATTGAGGCCCTGTTGCGTGATCTTGGTGATTGGGCGCTTCGTTTTTTGTTGCTGGGCCTCGCCATCAGCCCGGCACGCCGTGTAACAGGAAGGGCGGAATTTATACGCTTTCGACGTATGATAGGCCTTTATGCATTCTTTTATGCCTTCCTGCATTTGGCCGTTTATATTGGGGTGGACCATTTCTTTGACTGGTCAACCATCTGGAAAGACCTGGTCAAACGCCCCTATATTACCATTGGTATGGCGGCATTGCTGGGGCTTCTGGCCTTGGCGCTTACCTCCCCCAAGGCCATGGTGAAGAAACTGGGCGGAGTGCGCTGGAAAAAACTGCACAAACTTGTCTATCTCATCGCCATTGCCGCTGTTGTGCATTTCTATTTGCTGGTCAAGGCCGATGTACGTGAGCCTTTAGTCTACGGGGCAATTCTGGTGCTGTTGCTGGGGGAACGCTTGTATCGCAAAGTCGGAAAAACACCTGCTAGAGTGCGTTCCGGGCAACCGAGCCGATGACCGCATAGAAAGCGGGCTCTTCACGGCGTAGGGGGGGCTTGGCATGATCTGGCAACAGAGAAATATTCATATGAACAAACATGTCGGCCATTTGCTTAAACTGCTTGGCAACCATAGCAGCTGCCCAGTTTGGAAAGAGCCAAAGCACCAGTTTATCAAACGGTGCAATCATACCTTGCTGCGCATAGGCCAGAGCATTGAGCAGGCAGCGTTCGTCACAACTCAGGGCCGGTGTATTCTGTGCAGCGAGTTTTAAAGGGCGGCGGCTTGTGCGTGCCAACAGGGCCTTGAACTCTTTAAGTTGCTCCATTTGTTGCGCTGACAGGTTCATATTGGCGACAGCATGCGGGCAGGCTCGCAGGAGGCGCAAAGCCAATGTTGCATTCAAGTCAACGCAATGAGGCGAAGCGGGTTTGAGCATTGTGTTTTATCCCTTTTCTATATCATTGGCTTTATATTAATAATGATAATTAATTGCAATAATTAAATGCATGATCCCGTAGATTCTGCGCCTATAGCGTTCTCCCTAAAGGGATTCGACAAGCTTGGGGAAGGGGATGTTTTTAAGTGTAATCATTCCAATTTATGTTACAAAAAATTGATGATTAATGTATTAAGTGTAGTGTTTTGATACTTTAATTCGTTTTTATCCCTATGAAATTAATAAACTTACAAAAATAATGGGAATTCTGATGTAATTCGCCTATGCTCTGTCCGAATAGGGGCTTGAAGCTCTCTTTGGGAAGAACGAACCATCAGGTGAAATGTGAATGCAATTGTAAAAGCCATTGCCGAGAGCAAGCATCTTTTGTCCGGCAATGAAGCGTTGGCGCGTGGCGTCTGGGAAGCGGGTGTGCAGGTTGCTACCGCTTATCCGGGGACACCTTCAACAGAAATTCTTGAAAACCTCGCTCTTTATCCGGATATCCATGCGCAATGGTCCGTCAATGAAAAGGTGTCATTGGAAGTGGCTATTGGGGCTTGCGTTGTGGGTGCACGCGCCTTTTGTGCCATGAAACATGTGGGGGTCAATGTGGCCTCAGATGCCTTGATGTCGCAAACATTGGCAGGTGTGAATGGTGGTTTGGTGATTGCTGTTGCAGACGATGTGGGGCTATCTTCATCCCAGAATGAACAGGATACACGTTTTTGGGGGCGTTTTGCCCATTTGCCGGTTCTGGAACCTTCAGATTCTCAGGAGGCGTATGAGCTGGGACGCCGGGCTTATGAGTTTTCGGAAAAGTTCGGGGTGCCGGTGATCATTCGCCTGACCACACGGGTTTGTCATGTGAAAAGTCTGGTCACGGTTGGTGAACGTCAGAACATCGCACATAAGGGGTTTCTGGATGATCCGGCTAAATGGGTCATGGTGCCGAGCAATGCCAAGAACCTGCTGGCCAAACAAGGCGAACGCGACAAGGTTTTGCAGGCTTATGTGAATGAGTGCGACCTGAACCGGGTGCATGAAGGGGAAGACCGCAGAGTTGGTTTTGTGACCTCCGGTCCGGCCTATTTGCATGTGCGTGAAGCCTTTCCCGAGGCGCCAATTTTTAAACTGGGTTTTTCCTATCCGCTGGCGATTGAAAAAATCAGAGCCTTTGCAGCAACGGTTGATAGACTGGTGGTTGTTGAAGAAACGGAGCCTCTGGTGGAAACGGAACTGCGTGCAGCCGGGATTAATGTTTATGGCAAGGATATTCTGCCGCGCACCGGGGAACTTAGCCCCATGGTGATTTCGGCCCCGGTGCGTAGATTGCTGGGCGAAGAAGTCGCAGACCAACAGGAAGAAGAGGTGAATGTTTTCCCGCGCCCGCCGACCATGTGTGTCGCCTGTCCGCATTTATCTCCTTACTATTGTTTATCCAAGATCCATAAAAAAATCCGCATTGCCGGGGATATTGGCTGTTACACCCTGGGTGCAGGTCACCCGTGGAAGGCGCTGGATACGACAACCTGTATGGGAGCATCCATTTCCATGGCACTGGGCATGAGCCTTGGGGCCAGTGAGGAAGATCAGGACAAACCGGTTGTTGCGGTAATCGGGGATTCCACCTTCTTGCATATGGGGATGCAGCCGCTTCTGGATGTGATCTATAATCAGGGGAACGTCACCATCTTGTTGCTGGACAACCGCGCCACAGGGATGACGGGGGGACAGGAACATGCCGGAACCGGATACGATATTCACGGCAAGGAAGCCCCGCGTGCGAATTTTGAAAAAATCGTGACCGCGCTTGGTGTAAAGGAAGAACGTGTCAAACGCGTTAATCCTTATGAAATGCCGACGATGTTCAAGGTCATCAAGGAAGAGATCAAACAAAATGAACCTTCGGTCATTATTACCGACCAGCCCTGTGTGTTGACCAATCGTTTCCATCGTCACCAACCGCTTCAGGTGGTTGAGGGCTGTACGGGCTGTGGCAACTGTTTATCCACGGGATGCCCGGCTATTATTGTCACCCACCGGGAAACGGAAACCCGCAAGTCGGGCAAAACGGTTGAAAAGGCCTATGTTGAAATTGAAAGCGAAGCCTGCACAGGCTGTAACCTGTGTGTCAGCACCTGTGGGCCGGATGTGATTAAACCGATGAATTATCTTCAGGAGGCCGGTGAATAATGAGTGATCTGACAAACATTCTGGTTGTGGGCATTGGCGGCCAAGGGGTGATGACAGCATCGGAAATTTTGGCTTTGGCAGGTATCGAGCTGGGGCTGGATGTTAAGAAAACAGAAGTGGCAGGCATGGCACAGCGCGGTGGCGTGGTGACATCGCATGTACGTTTTGGTTCCAAAGTCCTTTCACCTGCCATTCCCAAGGGAGAGGCCGATATTATCCTCGGCTTTGAACCGGCGGAAGCCCTGCGCTGGAGTGGACATTTGAAAGAAAGTGGGGTGGCGATGGTCAACACCTTTCGCATCAAGCCGCCGGTGGTTAATGTGGGTTTGTTTGATTATCCTGATGATCCGGTCCAGCTTATCCGTTCTCAGGGAATTGAGGTTCATGATTTTGATGCCGGTGAACTGGCGCGCCGTTTGGGAGAAGTCAAGCTGGTTAATACAATCATGCTGGGGGCGATTTCTGACTATTTGCCGTTTGAGGCAGATGTGTTGAAAAACATTATTGTTGAACGTTTCCGTCAGAAAAAACCGGAACTGGCAGAACTCAACGACAAGGCGTTTGAAGCCGGTCGCCTTGCTGCACGAAGCAACAAGCAAGCCGCGGAATAAAGAAGCATTATAAATGAAAAGGCCCGCGCGATGCGGGCCTTTTGGTTTAACCGGCTCTAACCTGTTCAAGGAAGCCATCCACCTGCTGGCGCAAGCTGTCGGACTGGCTGGACAAAGCTTCTGCGGCGTGCAGGACTTCATCGGCAGCCTGACCGTTGCGTTCGGCACTTTGCGTCACTTCGCCCATATCGTTTGAAGCATCCTGCGTACTTTGCGCTGCGGAAGCCACATTTGTAGAAATTTCCTGCGTTGCAGCACCTTGTTGTTCGACAGCGGCGGCAATGGCAGCCGAGACTTCATTCATGTGATCAATCATTTTGGAAACTTCTTCAATGGCGCCAACGGCATTGTTGGTGGTGCCTTGAATGGTCGTGACCTGATGTGAAATCTCTTCTGTCGCTTTGGCTGTCTGGTTGGCCAGATTTTTCACTTCGGAAGCCACGACAGCAAAGCCTTTGCCTGCTTCACCTGCACGTGCTGCCTCAATGGTTGCGTTCAGGGCCAGAAGGTTGGTCTGTTCGGCAATATCGGTAATCAGGTTGATCACCTCACCAATCTTGGCGGCAGCTTCGGCAAGTTCACGCATGGTCGCGTTGGTGTTTTCAGCCTGACTGGCCGCTTGGGAAGCCATGTTGGATGAATCGGCAACCTGTCTGGAAATTTCATTAATGGAATTGCTCAGCTCTTCCGCAGCGGATGCAACGGTCTGTACATTGGTTGTTGCATCAGTTGCCGCAGAGGTCGCATTGGTGGCGCGTTCCCTGTTTTGTGAGGCAATGGTGCTCATATCGCGTGCTGTGGACTGAAGCTGAGTGGAAGAGGCTGCAACAGCATTGACCACTTCGCCGACTTTGCTTTCAAAGTCGTTGGCCAGTTCATTGCGTTGTGCACGCTGTTCTTCTGCCGCGCGGGCACGTTCCTGAGCTCTTTCTTCTGCGACCTTTTTGGTGTCTATGAGGTTTTGTTTGAAAATTTCCAGTGCCTTGGCAATTGCCCCGATTTCATCTTTCTGATTTTGCGGAATGTCGACGTCAACTTCACCGTTGCTGAGACGACCCATGGCACCAACCATGTTTTCCAGAGGTTTGGAAATAACCCGTGAAGAAAACAGCAGAGCAACAATAATCAGAACAACACAGACACCGGCAATCGTGGCAATGGTGAAGTATTTTGTGGAACTTAGCTGGGATGTAACATCTTCCTTAAAAGTTTTACGCTCATCAGCAGATTGTGTCTGAATGAAGAACAGGAGCTCACTTAAAACATCGGCTGTATGATCCAATGTCTCTTGCAATACCGCCTGACGGGAGGCTTCTTCAAAAATTAGATTGTTTCCGGCCTGATCTGCGCGTCTTTTTTCAAGAAACTTGAGGCTGGGTTCGTTGGATTCAACAAACAGTTCAAAAAGGCGTGGCAGATTGTTGGCTGTGCGTACCAGAAAACGCAGGCGAATATCGTTTTCTTCCTTGTCGGCCGGGTTGCTGACCTTATGCACGCTGTTGACTGTTTTGCCCAGTGTGGCCACTTTCTGCTGAAGTTCCGTGAAAATCGGATTAATGGCATCGCGCATTTCACGGGTTGTTTTGGTTGCCGCATGGTTGCGTTGTAAAATGCTTTTCTGATGGAAAGAGGTCAGGGCGGCAAACTGGTCCCGCAAATGGGTGAGGCTGTCGCGGACATTGATACTGTCCATACGTAATCCGTCAAGATTGTCTGTTTTGGTGTTCAGCGTATTCAGGGTGTTTTCAAACAAGGTCCCTGTTCTGTAGCTGACACCTAGGTTGATGACAGCCATGAGTAAAACGGGAAGAATTCCCAGTAAAATAATTTTAAAACCCAGGCCGCGTTTTCTAGCGCCAGTGCTCATCTTTTCAGCTGTTGTATTCATTTGGCCTCTCCTACCACTGTAATGCCTGAATTTGACGGTTCACCAGACCCAGTTTGTCAAAGGTTGATGAGGGGGTCTGCCCGCCAACAATTTCGGGGAAAACCATAGGTTCCTTCACTCCGACTTTGACGGCGATTGAAGAAAGTTCTGCCAGACAATAAAGCAAAACTTGTTGAACATGGTCAGGAGTAATGCCTTTTTTGAGGCGTTTGGGCAAGATAACGCCCTTGGGGATGGCGAAATTATCTTTTTTGGCAAGAGACTTAAGCCCTTTCAGGGCATAATAGGCCAACGTGTAGGCATCTTGCGGGCCTTTGCCAACAGAGGGAGACGGAGCTTCTACTTCGGCATTTTTTCCGACAGCCTTACTGATTTTCACAAGTTCGTCAGAAACGGCAACGGCAAGCCTGTAGACATCGTTGGGGACTGTTTTAGGAATGCCCAATTGGGTAATCATTGCTTGGGCTTTAAGCAAATTGATATAAACGTCTGTCGGTGTTTTATCCTGAGGCAAGGGGGCTGATTTCTTAAAAGTTTTCAACCCGTATGTTTTGTCAAACGGGATCAATTCTTCCAGAATGGCACTTACCACCTTGTAAACATCCTGCGGTGCCACGTCTTTGACAGGGGGGAGTGCTATTTCCGAAATTTCCATCCCGTTGACCCGTTTCAGGATCTGGATTTTGAAGCGTACGTTTAACGCTTCCTGAAGCACGTGGCGTGGCAGGCGTTCAGGAATCTCAAGATTTAGCTCATCCAGGTTTGCAACTGTAAGATTGGACTGATGCATTCTTTCCAGTTGTGACAGGATATCCTCGGTAACCTGATAGACCTGATTGGGTGTAATGTCCTGAGCTTTGGCAAATTGGGCAAAGAACAGGCTTCCTCCTATTAAAATCAGTAAAAGGTGCAGCTGGCGTATAAGCAAGTTGCTTTTCATCCGAAATCTCCGCTGTTATTCCATACCCTTGTGTAGGGCATTCTTATTTATCGTTCCACCTTTTGGGGAACACTTTGTTGTGATTGAACGTAAAGAGTACGTTATTTTCCCAAGGGAGAGAAACAGATAAGTGATTTCATATATAAAAAAGATAAAAATCGGTCATGAAGTTAAACTATGAAGTTTGTTTTAATTGAAATGAAAACTGAAAATTGTCTTATTTCTGCAATATCCATAAGGAATTATACGAATGTATAATAGTTCAAAACTGTGTGATCAGGCTTGATTCGCTTCAACGATTTCACGGCGAATTTTCCGCGTGCGCTCAAACAAGGCTTCCAGTTTTTCACCTTCTCCCCAGCGGATAGCACGCTGAAGAAATGTCAGGTCTTCACTGAAGCGTTGCAGAATTTCCAGCACGGCTTCCTTATTGTTTAAAAAGACATCGCGCCACATGACCGGGTCGGAAGCCGCAATCCGCGTAAAGTCACGAAAACCGGAAGCGGAAAATTTAATGACTTCCTGTTTGAGGTGTTCACCCAGATCATCTGCTGTGCCCACAATGGTGTAGGCAATCAGGTGGGGCAGGTGGGATGTAATGGCAAGAACCATATCATGATGTTGGGCATCCATGATTTCAACCATGGAACCGGCACGTTCCCATAAGGTTCTGACTTTGGCAATGGCGTCGTCATCTGTTCCCACAGGGGGGGTCAGAATCAGCCAACGGCCTTCAAACAGTTCTGCAAAACCTGCTTCAGGGCCGGAATGTTCTGTCCCCGCAATCGGGTGGGCCGGAACAAAATGCACCCCGTCCGGCAGATGTTGGGAAACATCATGAATGATGGATTGTTTAACGGAGCCCACATCACTGACGATGGCCCCTTCTTTCAACCCCGGCGCAAAAGCGGCTGCTACGGCCCCGCAAGAACCGGGAGGGGTACAGATAATCACCAGATCGGCATCTTTGACCGCTTCAACAAAATTACCGGTAATGGCATCACACAGGCCCAGTTCCAGTGCTTTTTCGCGATAGGCCTGATTAATGTCACAAACCGTAATATGGCCTGCGCTGTTGTGTTTTCGAATGCTGTGGGCAAGCGAAGAACCGATCAGGCCAATCCCGATAAAGGTAATGCGATCAAAAAGAATGCCGTCCTGTGACATGTCAGCTTTCCATAAATTCTTTCAAGGCATCCATAAATGCCTTCATTTCTTCTTCCGTACCGATGGAAACCCGCAGGCAATCACCCAGCCCGTAAGCCGCCATGGCACGTACAATAATGCCTTTGGAACGCAGGAATTCATCAGCCTGACGTGAGGAATGTCCCTGTTGATGCGGGAAACGGATGAGGGCAAAATTGGCCTGACTATCGGTACATTCCAACCCCAGTTTGCGGGCTTCATTTTCCGTCCAGCGCAGCCAGCGGGTGTTGTGGTCGCGTGTTTTTTGAACGAATTCATCATCATCCAGCGCGGCTTCTCCGGCAGCCAGTGCAAGCGCGGTAACGTTGAATGGGTTGCGCACGCGGTTGAGCACATCCATGATTTGCTCAGGTCCATAGGCCCAGCCCAGACGAATGCCGCCCAGGCCATACATTTTTGAAAATGTGCGAGTCATGACGGTATTATCGGTGCGTTCCGCCAGTTCAATGCCAGCATCGTAATCTTCTCTGGTCATGAATTCGGCGTAAGCTGCATCAATCACCAGCAAGATATCGTCACGCAGGCCCGCACGCAGGCGGTTCATCTCAGACTTGGGGATGTAGGTGCCTGTCGGGTTGTTGGGGTTGGCGACAAAGACAATTCTGGTTTTATCCGTTACCGCAGCCAGCAGGGCATCCACATCTGTTGTCAGGTTGGTTTCCATGGCGGTGACGGGGGTTGCCCCGCAGGTTTTGGCAGCAATGGGGTACATCAAAAAACCGTGGTCGGAATAAAGAACTTCATCGCCCGGCCCGGCAAAGGCGCGGCACAACAGGGTCAGCAGTTCGTCAGAACCTGCCCCGCAGACGATGCGTTCTACATCCAGATTGTATTTTTCAGCCAGTTTATGGCGCAGGGCGGTGGCTCCGCCATCAGGGTAGCGATGCTGGGTTTGGGAGGCTTTTTTCATGGCTTCAACGGCTTTGGGAGCCGGGCCGAAAGGTCCTTCGTTGGAGGCCAGTTTGATCACGCGTGAAACACCCTCAAGTGCGGATTCACCGCCTTTGTAAGGTGTAATGTCCATAATGCCCGGACGTGGCGTCAAAATACCCATCTTCAATTTTTCCGTAAAAGATATTCGTGTGTCGTTTATGTGAGGTTAAGCCAGTTCTTCTGCACTAAAGGGCACGGCATAACCGCCCAGCTTCATCATTCCTTTAACATGCACATCGCTTTTGTCGAGGAACTTTTGCACGGCGGTGGTTTCAGCTGTGAGCACTTCATCGGCTTCAATCAGAAATAGCCATTGGTTGCGCATATCTTCGTTATGCCATAAGCCCTGCACCACCACATCCAGTCCGGCCTCGCCAAACTGGGTTGCAATGGTGCGTGGGCTGATCTCCTGATCGAATGCCAAGGCTGTGTAATAACGTTCATTATCGGTATGATCATCAGACGGCAGGCCTATGATCAGTGCTTCCTCATAGGTGCCGCGCACTTTTTCGGTTTGTGCCACCGGCAGGCGTGATAAAATTTGCGGGGTATTTTCCGCATTGGAATACAAGTGTCGCCACCAAGGGTCCGAATCGGTGAGGTCCGGCACCGGCAAAACACCGATGGCCGCTTCCCCGTTTTGGACGGCTTCAATAACCTCACGCACGCAGGCATGGGACTTCATCGGTGTTTGGGAACCGTATTGATCACGTGCAAGGTCCCAATAAGCCGCACCGGGTTCAGGCATATAGACAGCCATGGCAAGGTGGCCCTGCAATTTCAGATAGGCCGACATGACTTCGCGCCAGATGCGCACCAGTGCACCCTTGGGAAAGGGGCCGCTATGGCGGGCAATCAGGCGTCTTAAAACTTCAGCTTCGCGGCCCGGGCGCAATTTGATTCCATCGGCCCCTTTGGCGGCACGCACCTGTTCAACCACCAGCGCACGTTCCATCAAAAGGTCATGGATGGTGTTGTCAATGCGGTCAATTTCGTTTCGCAATTGGGCAAGTTGGTTTTCGGACATGGCTGCCTTGTCTGTCTTATCTGAGTTTTCCTTGCCCATAGAAATACTGCCAAGCGATGAGAAAGGCAAAGAAAACATTGACCCTTGTGTGTTTCTGGCATAGCTAACGGTTCTTAAAGATATTCAGGTCATATAATTTTTCATGCGCAAGACGGACGACATATCGCTTGACCCTTACGGGGATGACTTTCCTACACAAAAAGCTGTTTTGGGAAAGCAGGCGCCCTTGCGTCTGGACTGCGGGGTGGAATTATCTGGTTTTCCGGTTGCTTATGAAACCTATGGCAAACTGAATGATGATAAATCCAACGTCATTCTGGTCTGCCATGCGCTGACCGGAGACCAGTTTGTGGCCGGGAAAAACCCGGTTACAGGCAAGGCTGGTTGGTGGTCAATTATGGTTGGCCCCGGCAAACCGATTGATACGGATAAATATTACGTCATCTGCACCAATGTGCTGGGCGGTTGCATGGGCACCATCGGCCCGGCGGCGATCAATGAAAAAACAGGCGAGCCCTGGGGCGTTGATTTTCCCATTATCACCGTTGGCGATATGGTGCGCGCACAAGCCATGTTGCTGGATTACCTCGGGATTGAAAAATTATTCAGTGTGATCGGTGGTTCCATGGGGGGAATGCAGGCCTTGGAATGGGCGGCAGCTTACCCTGAACGGGTCTTTTCCTGCGTGCCGATTGCCACGGCAGCCCAGCATTCGGCGCAGAATATCGCTTTTTACGAAGTCGGGCGGCAAGCCATTATGGCGGACCCGGACTGGTGCAAGGGCCATTACCTGAAAGAAGGTAAAAAACCGCGCGCAGGCGTTGGCGTGGCGCGCATGGCAGCCCATATCACCTATATGTCAGAGGCCGCGCTGACGCAGAAATTCGGGCGGCGCCTGCAAGACCGTGAACAGATCACTTTCGGGTTTGAAGCCGATTTCCAGATAGAAAGCTATTTGCGTTACCAAGGCTCTACTTTTGTGGATCGCTTCGATGCGAATTCCTACCTCTACGTCACGCGTGCGATGGACTATTTTGATCTGGCTGCAAGTCATGGGGCAGGCAAGCTGGCTGATGCCTTTCAGGGTACGCAAATCCGCTATTGCGTGATTTCCTTTTCATCGGACTGGCATTATTTGCCCGAAGAAAGTCGGGTCATTGTGCGTGGCCTGACCGGGGCGGCGGCCAATGTCTCTTACGTGGATGTGGTGTCCGATAAAGGCCATGATGCTTTCTTGCTGGATGAACCGGAATTCCACAAGGTGCTGGACGGTTTCCTGAAAGGGGCCGCGCGCCGTAAGGGGCTGGAGCCATGAACAGTAAAAAAGCCATTCGTGTTGACCTGCAACTCATTGCCGACCTGATTACGCCCGGCTCCCGCGTGCTGGATGTGGGCTGCGGGGACGGGCAGTTGCTGGACTATCTGGTGACTGAAAAAAAGGTGCAGGGTCGCGGCCTTGAAATCAGCCCTGAAGGGGTGAATGCCTGTGTTGCCAAAGGGTTGTCCGTTGTGCAGGGCGATGCCGAAGAAGATCTGGGCTATTATCCGGACTATGCCTTTGACTTTGTCATTCTGAGCCAGACCTTGCAGGCCACCCACCACCCGGACCAGATTGTCAAAGACCTGCTGCGTCTGGGCAAGCATGCCATTGTCTCCTTCCCCAATTTCGGCCATTGGCGGGTGCGCAGCCATTTGTTCTTTAAAGGGCGTATGCCGGTTAATAATACCTTGCCTTATCAATGGTACAATTCCCCCAACATGCATTTCTGCACCATCAAGGATTTCATCGTCATGTGTGACGAAATGGGTGTCACTATTGAACGTTCCATCGCACTGGATGCAGACGGTCAGGGCCACCGCATCCGCACCAGCCTGTTCTTCGCCAACCTGCTGGGCGAACAGGCGGTTTTCCTGCTGCGCAAGGATTAACAGATTAAAGCGGATAAAGAATATTGTCACACTGGCGAAGGCCAGTGTCCATAAGTCGTTGTTTTTAATGGTGTGGATGCTGGCCTTCGCCAGCATGACGGTGTTTCAGATTCCGAATTGACGTTGTTTTATTTCATGTGCGGCCCCGGGATTTGGTCTGCAAGCTTTGTTTGCGGATTCACTTCTCTTAATTGCAATATTTTTTAACATTTCAATTTTTTGTCGATTTCGGGCGGGAAGATACGATCTGCTGTGAATCGGTGTGAAATAAAAAATATTGGAGCCTGAGGGTGATCAATCATCTCTGTTTAACGCGTCAAAAATATGTTGTTGGAACGTCTGTTTTCATAAAAAATCTCGTGCGCAGGAATATGGCAGGGGCTGTGGTCCTGTTTGCCACTTTGTTTGCCGCAATGACCTTTTCCTCTGTCGCGCATGCGGTAAACTGTTCAGGAGCGATAACGCCGACCTCAAACTCTTTTGTGTTCTATGATGCCTCCGCAGGGACCTGTTCGGCTAGTGATTCCTCGTCCACGAGAGACACCGGGGACATATACGTTGCGATAAGTCCACTTTTTGGCGGTGGCACCACCATAACGATGAATGCGGATAACAATCTGGATGGGTCAGGATTATCCAGAGACCACCTCGGTTGTACTGTTGGCGATGCAGGCGCAGTAGCAGCTGGAGATTCATGTAGCGATATCTCTATTGCAAGCGGCACCTATACTTCAACCCTCAGGGCGCATGTCGATGCAGATAGCATAGCGACTTTTTCCATGACATACACAGTGGTGGCGGGGACCAGCGTCACCATTTCCTCGGCTTCTGTGACGTTGCCCACAAGTTCTTCTACTTCGTCCTCCGCGACGCCCTCCACGGCGGAGATTGCGCAGATTACCCAGTCGCAGACGCGTCTGGTTTCCACCAATATCGGCGCGCGGATCACGGCCATTGGCAGCCCCGCCGGGGTGGGGCGCGCCACGCCAAACGGGGCCGGACGGGACGTTCCGGGTGGCAACACGGACACCACGGCGCAAAACAGTCTGACCGGTTTGGTCGCCATGCCATGGGGCTGGAACAACGGGCAAAGCGATGACGTAAAGGAGACATCCCATGGCGCAGATAGCGCCAGTGCACTGCGCGAAATTGCCATGCGGGCATCGTTCGATGTCTCTTCTTTGGTTTTAATCCCCCGTCTTTAGACGGGAAGGGCTTTAGCCAGCATATTCTCTCTCCATAAAATGAACGTCAGGCGGAGCGTAAACGTTCATTTTATGGAGAGAGAATATGCCTTACAATACTGGCAGTCACACGAAATTTCACCATCGTTATCACGTCGTTTGGGTTCCTAAATATCGCTATAAAGTGCTGC
>JBNKSC010000014.1:0-182209 GCA_050297075.1 Terasakiella sp. | reverse complement strand
GTTATAATCCGCATCAGGTGTATAGGTGATCGTGCCATCGGTATTGACCACAACCGTGCCATGCTCCGGATCACTGGCAACCATATCCGTATTGCCATCCACAATCTGGTCATTGGACAGAACATTGATGGTTTTGGAACCATCTTCGGCCACTGTACCCGTATCTGCCTTTGCCGTGTTGTCCACATCGGCAAAGTTGATAGAGGTTGTGGTCGTGACTTCTGCCGTCCCATCGGACACAGTGATGTTGAGGCTTTCCAGACCTTCTTCGCTGGACACAATCGTCCAGATACCGTTGCCATTGTCATTGATGGTCAGGTTGCTGCCACCGGTGATGGCAGTGACATCAAGGTTATCGCCATCAATATCGGAAACATTGGCAAGAATCTGCGCTTCTGTCAGCGTATAGGTCTGATATTCCGTGCCATCGGCCAGTGTGATTTCATCAATCACCGGCGCATCATTTTCCGGGGTCACCGTCATCACAACGCTGGCAGTTGTGGTCTCCCCATCTTCATCGGTGATGGTATAGGTAAAGACATCCGTGCCGTTGAAGTTCTCATCCGGTGTGTAAGTAATGGTGCCATCGTTATTGACCACAACCGTGCCATGTTGCGGGTCGCTCGCACTCATGGCTGTGTTGCCGTCCACAATCTGATCATTGGACAGAACGTTGATGGTTTTGGAACCATCTTCGGCAACTGTACCCGTATCTGCCTTGGCTGTGTTGTCCACATCGGCAAAGTTGATAGAGGTTGTCTGCGTGGTTAGCCCGCCATGAGCATCGGAAACTGTGAAACTCAGGTCATGTGAGCCTTCTTCATCGCCCACGATGGTCCAGGTCCCGTCATGATTATCGGTAATCGTCACACTCGGGTCATTGCTTGTCACGGCGGTTACGCTAAGTGCATCACCGTCTTGATCTGTAGCATTTGCCAGCAATTGCGCCTGCGTCAGGGTATAGGAGGCATATTCCGTCCCATCGGGAAGGGTGACATCCCCAACGGTGGGAACACCGTTGCCATCCACCTCAACGCTTACGGTTGCCGTGGTTGTTTCACCATTATCATCAGTTATTTCGTAATCGAATGAATACGTTCCTTCAATACGCCCTTCCGGATCGTAAGAAATGGTCCCATCTGCATTCAGGGTCAGGGTTGCGACTTTTGCGCCGTCAACAATCAGATCAATCGGTTGGCCGACTTGAGCCTCTTCGCCATTAATTTTGGAAATAACGCTGGCATCCGGTGTTTCCCCGTTGGCGTAATCGATGTTGTTATCCTGAATCGTATCATTATTCAGAACATCAATCGTCGCTGTGGTATTCCAGTCCAGAGAGGCCGTATCATCACTTGCTGTGTTGTCCACATCGAAGGAGAAGGTATCGGACGCACTGGCCGTTTGCCCATTGCGTGTCACCGTAACTTCAACGCCGATGCCACTGTCCTGCTGGTCAAACCCGGTATAGATTTTCCAAACGCGCAGGCCTTCCTCATCATGTTCCAAAACGATGCGACCATCGCCTTCAGCATTTCCTTCGGCAATACCCTTCGCCAAAATATCGGCAACATTTTCTGTTCCGTTGGTTCCATCCCCAAGATAGGAATCCTGTTCCGTATAAAAGGCATTAATGTCTATGTCATCAAACGGACCGATCTGCTTGATGATATCGAATTCTCGAATGATGATCGGAGTTTCCGGACCGGGATCCCCATTGGGATCATCCGGGTCTGGATCTCTAGTGATGATATTATCAAGGAAATCATCTGGGAGCTTAAACGGCTCCGGCGGATCCACCGGGATTGGATCTTCGTCAATCACCGGCGCTACCGCAGCAGGTGGTGTATCTTCAACAACATCGGCAAATGTATCGAGCGTATCCACGGACGGGGAAATGGTATCTCCATCAGGGTCCCCCAGAGAAGGTTCCACAACAGGTTGATCGTCCTGTCCCCTGCCATTATCCAATGTTGGAATCCGGTCCACATTGAAAGGCGGGTTTTCATCTCCCACGTCACCTTGGCGATCACCCCGGTTAAAGGAGACATCTCCGAGGTTACGATCAACCGCATTTTCATCATCAACCTGAACACGTGCATCTGAAATAAAAGCATTGTCTTCCTGAGGAACAATGCCGGCGAGGACTTCTTCATCAGTTGAAAAACCGCCACGGTGAACCGAGGACATATAGTTTGTTTCGTCGCGTGCCGAGTCTAAACCGGCACTTTCCCGGCCCTGCATGACGCCGCCGAGATTCGTATCCTCACTATCTTGCAAGGTTGTAATTTCATCAAGGATCAGCGCATCTTCCTCGGAAGAAGAAGCAATTTTGCTTTCCGATCCTTCCTGCTGGTCTTCAGGACGTGTACCTTCGTCTTCAGCCATCGTAAGTCTCCATGAGTTTCATCGTCATGGAACATAGAAAACCCACGACGATACATTTGCCTGACAGGAGGATACGATAGAGCGAAGACGATTTTCAGAAAAAACAACAGTTTAGAACAAGCAAAGGCAATCTTTTGAACTTAGTTGCCTGACCGTAAAAAGCATCGAGAGATACACAACCGGAACGTCCTAACCCTGACGCAGGCCTTCAATTGTTTGATTTGGCGTAATTACTTGATTATCAACAATAACTTCAATCAATGCCGGTCCTTCATGTTGCAAACTACGTAGAAATACGGGGGCGAAGTCTTCATTTTTTTCAACCTTCAGTCCCAGCCCGCCACAGGCTTGTGCCAAAGCTGCAAAATCCGGGTTTTGCAAATCTGTACCGGAGATTCTGCCGGGGAAACGTTTTTCCTGATGCATGCGAATCGTGCCGTATTTGGAATTGTTCACCACAATCACCGTGATATTGGCATTATACTGCACAGCGGTTGCGAACTCCTGAATAGTCATCATCACACAGCCATCGCCAGCCATACAAACAGCAGGACGTTCAGGTTCAAGAATAGCCGCAGCAATAGCAGCAGGCAGGCCATAGCCCATGGAGCCGCTGGTCGGTGCCAGTTGCGTGCCATATTGACGGTAGGCAAAAAAGCGATGGGTCCAGATGGCATAATTGCCTGCCCCGTTTGAAACAACCGCATTTTCGGGCAAAATTTCACGCAGTTGGCCCACCACATCGCAAAGCTGCACATCGCCGCAATGAGGAAGCGGGCGGGAAAAATCCTGATAAACCGCATGCAGACTTTCGCACCAATTCTGCCAATGCTTACCTTGAGCGCCGGACACTTCTTCCAAAGCCTCAACAAAACACTTTGAACTTGAAACAATCGCCAGATCAGGTTGATAAACCCGACCCAACTCTTCGGCCTGTGGATAGACATGCACCAGTTTTTGTGCTGTTTTCGGCACCTCCAGCAGGCTATAGCCACTGGTGGTCATCTCCCCCAGACGGGCACCCAAAACGATGAGCAAGTCACTTTCACGTACTTTTTGCGCAAGGTTGGGATCAATGCCGATGCCGACATGCCCGGCGTAAACCGGGCTTTGATTATCGATATAATCCTGACAGCGAAAAGAGGCTGCAACCGGCAGGTTTTCGCGCAGACAATA
This sequence comes from Terasakiella sp., assembly GCA_050297075.1. Lineage (GTDB taxonomy): Bacteria > Pseudomonadota > Alphaproteobacteria > Rhodospirillales > Terasakiellaceae > Terasakiella. The sequence goes on along the minus strand of JBNKSC010000014.1, from coordinate 178,648 downwards.
AGCTTCCAGACGTTGCTGCACCTCACGTGACCAGCCCCCACCACCGACAATCATCAATGGTTTGGATGCCTCTTTCATCATCTCTGCAAGGCGGGCCATATCTGATGGTGCGGGCGCAGCTTGGGCCACCTGATAAGGGGCGAGTTGTGCCGCAGCCTTGGCAGCCCCGCTTAACATATCTTCCGGCAAAGCCAGTACAACCGGGCCGGGACGCCCGGAAACAGCCGTGTGATAGGCGCGTGAAATAAATTCAGGGATGCGGTTCGCATCATCAATTTGCGCCACCCATTTCGCCATCTGACCAAACATGCGACGATAATCAATTTCCTGAAAGGCTTCGCGTTCCACCATGGAACGTGCCACCTGACCAATGAACAAAATCATCGGGGTGGAATCCTGAAAAGCCACATGCACCCCGGCCGATGCATTGGTTGCACCGGGGCCACGGGTCACCATGCAGAGCCCCGGTTTCCCGGTCAACTTGCCGTAAGCTTCCGCCATCATGGCGGCCCCGCCTTCCTGACGACATGTGATAAAATCCAGCCCCTCGGCATCATACAGGGCATCCAGTACACTGAGGTAGCTTTCACCGGGAACACCGAAAATTTTGTCGGCCCCATGCAGAGCCAGTTGATCCACAAGAACCTGAGCACCAGTTACTTCAGACATTTTTTTTGCGCCTTTTCTTTATTTGTTTATGCCTTCAAGGCATCCATTTGCGGTTGTTTAAAACCTAAAATCACATCATTGCCCTTCACAAAAACAGGGCGTTTCATCAGGGCAGGATGCGTCAGGATCAGTTCCACGGCTTTGGTTTCATCAACCTCGGCCTTATCTGCCTCGTCAAGTCCGCGCCATGTTGTCCCCCTGCGGTTCAGCAGATTTTCCCAGCCAACGGCAGATGCCCAACTTTGGACATCGTTTTTATTTAACCCATCGCCACGGACATCCTGATATTCATAGGCAATTCCTTCGGCTTCCAGCCATTTTTTAGCCTTGCGGCACGTATCGCAATTTTTCAAACCGACAAATTTAATCATTGATCTCACATCTTTTTTTCAATCAAGGGCTTCATTAGTTGCCTCAAATCGTGTTTAAATCAAGGCAGATTTTTCTCAACAGCGGGGTTTCAATGAAAGCGTGGCAAATCGAAAAAAACTTTGGCCTTGAATATCTTGTACAGAATGATCTGCCACACCCCAGTCTCAAAAGTACTCAGGTGCTGCTTAAAATGAATGCCGCTTCCCTGAACTACCGCGACCTTGTCACAGTTGCAGGCGGTTACGGAAAAACGGTCAAGACACCGCTCATCCCCTGTTCAGATGGCGCAGGCATCATTGAAGAGTGTGCAGAGGACAGCAAACGCTTTAAAAAAGGCACACGCGTTGCCCCGATTTTCTTCCCTGAATGGATTGGAGGCCCCGCAACCCCTTATGTCCTGCCCAATGGGCTTGGCGGCAGTTATGACGGGACCTTAAGCCAATATATGGTTGTCGATGAAAAATCGCTCGTTGAAATCCCCGACCATCTCAGTGATCTGGAAGCCGCCTGCCTGCCCTGTGCCGCCCTGACCGCCTGGAGCGCCCTGTTCGAACATGGTGCCCTGAATTCATCGGATTGCGTGGTCATTCAGGGAACGGGCGGAGTTGCCCTGTTTGCCCTTTTGTTTGCCAAGGCGGTTGGGGCACAGGTTCTCATCACCTCTTCCAGCGATGAAAAGCTGAAACGGGCCAAACAACTGGGCGCAGACCACACGGTTAATTATTACACCAATCCCGCATGGGGCAAGGAAATCAAAAAAATCTGGCCAGAAGGGGCGGACCATATCATTGAACTGGGCGGGGCACAGACACTGGAACAATCCATCCGTTCGGTACGCATCGGCGGGCATATCAGCCTCATCGGTGTGCTCAGCGGCACCAACACCAACAGCATTCCCCTGCCGCTGATTTTGATGCGCAATATTCGCATTCAAGGGGTCACTGTAGGCTCACGCCACGGCTTTGAACGCATGAACACCTTTATGGCCGAACATAACCTGAAACCTGTCATCGACAGCGTCTATAGCTTTGACGAAGTCCCGGCCGCATTCAGACATCTTGAAAGCGGCAGTCACTTCGGCAAGGTTTGTATTGAGTTTTAATCCTCGCCAGGTTCACAAACGGCCCGCTTTGAAAGCGCGCGAAATCATGCTGCGGGCAATGATCTTGTGAAATGGTTTGATCAACGCCATATAAATCCGCCCCAACCCATTATGGGTGTTAACAGCGGTTGTGACATAAACCGAAGAAGGGCTCGCCCTTTTGACAGAAATTCTGAAATCCAGATGGCGATCATTTTCACCCATGATCATTTCGTTCTCATCGGAACTAAAAAGCGTAAAGGCACCAATTTTTTGCCCCACAGCCACCTGTTTGGGAAGCGGTTTCCTTTGCTCCGCCTTCAATTCGGAAGCCGTCACGCCTTTTAAACCGACAAAAGAAACCAGCCGATTGCGCAGATTCATAAGCAGCTCAATCCAGCCCGGCGTGAAAAAGAAAATATTCCAATAAATCTCAATCAGCTCTGTTTTGTTGAGCGGGCCAACTTCATAGCGATCCACGAAACTGATTTTATTGAGAAGATGCGAAACATCCTGCCCAGAGACAGGCACTTCTTTAACAGACATGATACACTCGCTTTAGGACATAAACGCATAAAACAAGAGAAAACTTCGCAGAAAACCCACGTCTTGTAAATCAGTGTTTCAAGCCATGAAAAGCGCTTGACAGCCTTCGGCTTCATAAGCGGCTTTCACATGAACGTCATCTTCCAGCACACAAAGTAATGCATGGAGGTGAGCCATGGATTTTAATGCCTCTTCCTGCCCCATCTGGACAAACCAGCGCCCCAACATAAGCAGGTAATCATCCACAATGGTTTTGGGCGTGCCGGACAGATGCGCACGCCCGTCTGAAAGGGTGTCATCAATGCGTTGCATCAAGGTTGTCACCCGTTCAATCCCGGTTAGACGCACTTCTTCAATGGCTTGTTCGGATTTAGCAAAACGTTCTTTATAAAAATAAAGCATAATGTCTGCCTGTACCGAATTGGTCAGGAAAATCAGCCATTGATAAGCGCTCGCGCGTTCTGCACTGCCCAAAGGCGGCATTAATCCCAGATCGGGATCACTATCAGCCAGATGAAGGCAAATGGCTGCTGATTCAAACAAAACCATATCACCGTCAATCAGGGTGGGCACCCTTTGGTTCGGGTTAAGTTTTAAATAGTCTTCACTTTGCAAACTGCCGTCATTCTTGCCCATTTTAATCAATTCATGGGCTGCACCAAGGCGTTGCAAAACAATATGTGGCGCCAAAGAGGCCGTATCGGGCAGATAAAAAAGTTTATACATTTGCCTTACCCACGCCCGCGATAGCCGGGAACGCCCTGTTCGGGAATCCACACCCCTGCCGGGGCTTCGCCTGTTTGCCAGAAAACATCAATGGGAATGCCACCGCGTGGATACCAGTACCCGCCAATGCGCAACCATTTCGGCTTTAACAAATCCACCAGACGCTTGGCAATACCAACTGTGCAGGCTTCGTGGAAATCTCCATGGTTTCTGAAAGACGTCAGAAAAACTTTCAGGGACTTGCTTTCCACCAGCAGGTCTTCGGGAATATAGTCAATCACGATATGGGCAAAATCCGGCTGGCCGGTCACCGGACACAGTGATGTAAATTCCGGGCAGGTAAAACGCACCAGATAGTCCGTGCCCGGATGCGGATTCTTCACCGCTTCCAGCTTGGCGTCATCCGGGTTGGTCGGGGTTTCTGTTGCCGCGCCAAGTTGTTCCAGATTGGCATAAATGGTTTGATCAGACATCTCTCTCATCCTTATGCTGGATTCTGGCCTTCGCCAGAATAACAGCTTTCCCTTTCCTCATGCTGGTGCAGACCAGCATCCATTTTCCTTAAATCGGTTCAATATCACCCTGTTCGCGCAGAGCATGGAAATCAACGACGAACTTGTCAAAGCTGCCTTCCTCAATACTTTGGCGCATCCCGGCCATCAGTTCCTGATAGTAATGCAGATTATGCCATGTCAGCAGCATCAGACCCAAAATTTCTTTGGTTTTGGTCAGATGATACAAATAAGCGCGCGAATAGCTTTTGCAGCATGGGCAAGTGCAGGCTTCATCCAACGGGCGCGGGTCATCTTTATGGCGCGCGTTGCGCAAGTTTACAGACCCCCGGCGCGTCCAGGCTTCGGCTGTGCGCCCGGAACGGCTGGGCAGCACGCAATCAAACATATCCACCCCGCGCGCCACGGCCCCGACCAGATCATCCGGTTTGCCAACACCCATCAAGTAGCGCGGTTTATCTTCGGGCATCACTGGTGTGGTGAAATCCAGTGTCGAGAACATCAAATCCTGCCCTTCGCCCACAGCCAGACCGCCGATGGCATAGCCTTCAAAACCGATTTTGGTCAGTTTTTCCACCGATTCCTCGCGCAGGTCCTGTTCCGTGCCACCCTGAACAATGCCAAACTGCCCATAACCCGGGCGTTGCACAAAGGCTTCACGCGAACGCACCGCCCAGCGCATGGAAAGCTGCATGGCCTCGTTGACGCGTTCTTTTGGCGCAGGCAAGGCCGGGCATTCATCAAAGCACATGGTGATATCGGCATCGAGCTTGCGCTGAATGTCAGTTGAAATTTCAGGCGTCAGGTCATAATAGGCCCCATCAATGTGGGAGCGAAAACGCACGCCTTCTTCGGTGATTTTGCGCAACTGGGCAAGGCTCATCACCTGAAAGCCGCCACTGTCCGTCAAAATCGGTTTGTCCCAGTTCATAAACCTGTGCAAGCCACCGAGCTTTTCCACCCGGTCCGCCCCGGGGCGCAACATCAAATGGTACGTGTTGCCCAGCAGAATTTCAGCACCCGTAGCCGCAACCGATTCCGGCATCATGGCTTTTACAGTCGCTGCTGTGCCCACCGGCATGAAAGCAGGTGTGTTGATAGCACCATGGGCGGTATGGACACGCCCGCGACGGGCCTTGCCGTCTGTGCACAGAAGGTCAAACTTGAAGTCAGTCATCTTTTAGTCAATCCGATCAAACCGGGTCAGCAAGGAGCCATCCCCGTATGAATAAAAACGATAGCCCTGTTCAATGGCATATGCATAGGCCTTTTTCATGCGCTCATACCCGGCAAAGGCACAAACCAGCATAAACAGGGTGGAACGCGGCAAATGAAAATTGGTTGTCAGCAGATCGACAATCTTGAATTCATAACCCGGTGTAATGAAAATATCCGTCTCGCCAGCAAAGGGAACCATCTTGCCTTTTTCAGGCGCAGCACTTTCCAGCAAACGCAAAGAGGTTGTCCCCACGGCAACCACACGATGACCGGCTGCAATGGTTTCATTAATCAATTGCGCGGTTTCTTCACTGACCACCCCATATTCTGAATGCATCTGGTGATCTGCCACATTATCAACCTTGACCGGCAAAAATGTACCCGCCCCCACATGCAAGGTGACATAAGCCGAACGCACACCTTTATCAGCCAGACGTGACATCAGATCATCCGTAAAATGCAAACCGGCAGTCGGTGCGGCAACAGCCCCTTCTTTTTGGGCATAGATGGTTTGATAGTCCTGCTTGTCGCGTTCATCTGCCAAGCCGTCACGTTTGATGTATGGCGGCAAGGGCATACCGCCATGAGCTTCCAGTGCGGCCATCAAATCAGCACCGCCACGATCAAACTTCAACGTGACCTCGCCGCCATCCTTCTCAATAACCTCTGCTGTAAAGTCATTTTCGAAATGAATCGTCTGGCCGGGCTTGAGCTTCTTGGCCCCTTTGGCAAAAACCACCCATTGATCCGGGCCTTCGTTTTTATGCAGCGTCACCTCAACATGGGCCTGCCCGCGCTTTCCTTGCAGGCGGGCCGGAATCACACGGGTGTTGTTGAACACCAGCAGGTCACCACTTTCCAGCATATTGACCAAATCAGCAAAGCGATGATCTTCCAACGTCCCATCCACACGCAAAAGCTTGGAGGCATCGCGCGGGTTGACAGGACGCTGCGCAATCAGCTCGCGCGGCAGATCGAAGTCGAAATCATCGACTTTCATCATGAATCCTCTTAGGTTTTTAAACGAAGGTGTGCTATCAAGGCGGCGCACCCTATACGAAAACAATGCAAAAGACAATGGACCTTCTTCTCGTCATTTCAAGTGCCGATGCCGCCCCGCTTGCCGCCCCTTTGGGGGAGGCCTGCGTACGTGCCGATTTGGACTGGGGCTGCTTCTTTACCGGGGCCGGGGTTAAAGCCTTGCAGGATGAAAATTTCGCCGATCTGGTGGCCGCCAACTGCATTGAAGCCGTGGTCTGTGCCGAAGCCTGGAAAGACCATATGGCGCAAAAAGATTGCCCCGTTGATCTGGGCAGCCAGTTTCACCATAGCGGCCTTGTTGCCAAAGCCGACAAGGTGGTCAGCCTATGAACTGTAAAGTCCTTGTTCTGGCACGCCGCGATGTGCGCGAAGCCATTCGTGTCGCTGCTGGCCTGACCATCCGCAATAATGCGGTGGATTTTGTCTTTATGAGAGAAGCCCCGCTGGCCGCCAACGGTAAATTTGAAAATTTTGAAATGATGGAACTGGCCGAAATCATCCCACGTGCCACTGTACCCGGTATTCCTGATACCGTACCTTGTGACAATCTGGGTGAATTGATTCGCAATGCCGATCGTGTGGTGAGCTTCTGATGGAAATTGTAACGCTTTATACTGGCCTGTTCGAAGACGGTGATATTGTTAAAGACGCTGCCAATGCCCCCGTTATTGACCTGCGCAAATGCCAAAGCAAAGAAGACTGGGATGAGGTCATTGATCGCATTCTCGATGCCGACCTGATTGTAACGGCTTAATCCCGTATCACCAGCCGTTCCACAATTTCGCCTCTGTCCAGATGCTTATCCAGAATCTCCATGGCATCTTCCAGAGTCGGTACACTATACCAGACCCCTTCGGGATAGACGATCATCGCCGGGCCAACACTACATTGGCCCAGACAGCCGGATTTGGTGACCGCCACCTGATCGCGCAAACCCCGGTCTCGCATCGCCTGCTTCAACTGCTTGCCAATATCGTGTGAACCGCGTTTGGCGCAGGAAGCTTTGCTTTCGTCATCGCGTTCATGTCCACACCAGAAGAGGTGACAGCGAAAAGTCTTGGGCATGGGGTATCCTTGCATTCGAATTGAGCGTGCTCTTTCATAGCTGACTCTTCTCGACAAGCCAAGATGCTTTCGTGTATGAGACGAGACATGAAGAAACCCCTTGTCATAAATGCGCCCTATGGTGACCCTGCCGAACTGTTTGCCCCACATGCGGATAAACCGTTTGCGCAGCTTCTTGATTCCGCGCAATTTGATAATGAACAAGGGCGCTACAGTTTCATTGCCCTTGAGCCGAAAAAAACCTTCACCTCGGCACAAAATATTTTTGAAGAACTGAAAAGCTGCCTTGCTGCATATCCGATGGAACGTCACCCTGAACTGCCCCCGTTTCAGGGGGGGCTGTTAGGATATTTCGGCTATGAGGTCCTTCACCAGATTGAAAATATTCCCCGCCCTCAAAACGATGGACTGAATATACCGGATGTGTGTCTCGGTCTTTATGAAACGGTCTGCGCGTTTGACCATCTGCAAAAAAAGGGTTGGATTTTTTCTCTGGCAGATGGACAGGCCGCCCATGCTCTTAAAGACCTGCTTTTTAACACTCCTACATCCCCCCCCTCATTTGAACCGCAGAAGCTGAACTGGCAATCGGATTTCACCGCCCAAGACTATATTGAAGCGGTACAACGGGTCATTGATTACATTCATGCAGGGGATATTTTTCAGGCCAATCTCACCCAGCGTTTTTGTGCAGACCTACCCAAAGGGCTGAACCGTTTCGGCTTTTACCAAAACTTGCGCCGTATCAATCCTGCACTTTTTTCAGCCTATTTGAATTTTGACGGTTTTACCTTGGCCTCCAGCTCCCCAGAGCGTTTTTTAACCGTGAGAGACGGACAGGTTGAAACCCGCCCGATCAAAGGCACACGCCCGCGAAGTTCTGATCATCAAACAGACAGAGCATTGGCTGATGAATTGCGCCATTCTGAAAAAGATCTGGCCGAAAACACCATGATTGTTGATCTCTTGCGCAATGACCTATCAAAAGTCTGCAAACCTCATTCGGTTGAGGTGCCGGAACTTTGCGCGGTGCATTCCTTTGCCAGCGTCCATCATCTGGTCTCCACCGTAACCGGGCAATTGCATGAAGGCCAAAGCGCCCTTGACCTGTTGCAGGCCTGCTTCCCCGGCGGGTCCATCACCGGGGCACCCAAAGTGCGCGCGATGGAGATCATCTCTGAACTGGAGCCGGTGCCACGCGGGGCCTATTGCGGGGCCATCGGCTATATCGGTTTTGACGGCACCATGGATACCAACATCGTCATTCGCACCGCCCTGTTCAAGAACAACAAGGTGGCCGTGCAGGTCGGCGGCGGCATTGTGGCCGATTCCGAGCCCGAAGCGGAATATCAGGAAACATTGGATAAAGCCAATGCCCTGTTTCGCGCCTTTGGGGAAGTTCCGTCATGATCCTGCTCATCGATAATTATGACAGTTTCGTCTATAATCTGGCGCGCTACCTGCAAGAATTGCATGAGGACACACAGGTCGTGCGCAACGATGCCTTGTCGCTGGCTGATATTGAAACCCTTAACCCGCAAGCCATTGTGCTTTCCCCCGGCCCCTGCGGACCGGATCAGGCCGGTATCTGCCTTGAGCTGGTGCGTAGTTTTGCCGGACGCATTCCCATCCTAGGCGTCTGCCTCGGCCATCAGGTCATTGCACAGGCCTTTGGCGGACATGTTAAACGGGCAGGAAAGCCCATGCATGGCAAAGCTTCCCGGATTACACACAATCAAAATGACCTGTTTGACGGCTTGCCAGACCCATTACAGGTCGGGCGTTACCATTCTCTCAGCATTGAAGCACCTGAAGCGCTTGATGTTTTATCCACCAGCCCGGACGGTGAAATCATGGCTGTACGTCATAAAGAACTGCCTGTCTGGGGGGTGCAGTTCCATCCAGAATCCATTTTGACCCATCACGGACATGACCTTCTGAAAAACTTCCTCAAACTGGCCGGAGTGTTGTCATGATTGGCTGGAAAAACGGCGAACTGCTTCCCTTAAGCGCCATTCAGGTTGATGCCACTGACCGGGGCTTTTTACTGGGTGATGGCTTTTTTGAAACCATGGCGGCCAATCAAGGCCATATTGCCCTTTTCGATGCCCATATGAAACGGCTTGAGGAAACAGCAGGTTTGCTGGGAATGACGCTACCTTATCAGACAGAAGAAATAGAACAGGCCATCACTGATGTTCTGGTAGGTTGCCAGTTACAAAACAGTCGAGCCGCTTTGCGCCTGAGCGTAAGCCGGGGCAGTGGCCCACGCGGGCTCACTCCGCCGCTGGAATGCTGCCCGCAAATGATCCTCAGCGCCAGTGAAGCACCGGACCATTACCCGGCTGCTCGCCTGAAAACATCTGACATCCGGCGCAACGAATTCAGCCCCACCAGTCAGATCAAAAGCCTGTGTTATCTGGATAATATTCTCGCTTTTCAAGACGCCCATGCCCATGGCGCAGACGATGCCCTGCTGCTCAACACCCAAGGCCATATCTGCGAAACCACCATCTGCAATATCTTTTTCATTCAGGATTCTAAACTGCTCACCCCGCCTATCAGTGACGGTTGCCTGCCCGGTGTAATGCGTCAGGAAGTGCTAAATTGCGCCCCGGCACTCGGCCTTGAAGTGATCGAAGCAAGCCTGTCTGTAGATATGATCACCAACTGTGAAGAAGCCTTCCTCACCAACAGCCTGATGCGCATCCGCGCCATTCATGAGATTGACACTCATCGCCTGCCATCCCAACATTGGACAGAGAAATTGCTTGAAACAGTGAAACAGCGCGAAAACTAGACTCTGGCCTGCGCCAGAGTGACGCCCTATATTGTCATGCTGGCGCAGGCCAGTATCCAGTCACCCGCTGATAAAGACAATCCAGGCTTCAACCGCCTGAAAGAACATATTGCGGCTGATCTGTTGGCTTTCTTCTTCGCCTTCCAAGGCTTCAATCGTGACGAATTGATCATCAAAGGACACCCTATAGGCATTGCCGATGCGTTCGCCCGCTTTTCGTTCCAGAAACTGCAACAATTCAATCGCGCCCTGTTTATCTTCCTGAACGTCACTTTCCAGAAAGGAAGCTAAAAGCGCCAGCTCTCCTTCGGCTTCGGCACGCGGGGCATTATGTTCATCACGATAAAGTTTCATATCTTATTGCTTTTGGTAAATGGGATAAGCTGTGTTGATCGCGCCCTTGGGGCATGTGGGTGTACCATCTTTGGGGCAAAGCCAGCCTTCAATGCGAAAACCCGCACCACTGTCACCACGCCATTTGCCGCGTTTGTCAGCCCGCCCCGCTTTATAGGCCTTCAGGATCAAATTCACCACCTGTTTTCGGCTTAATATGTCAGGAAAGAAACTGGAAAAGGCCTTGCGTTTCCAGCGTTCCTCTTTGGCATCATAAATCTCACTGGACGCGGTATAAACCCCAAGCGGATTAGGCCCGGAAATCAACTGCGAAAGATAAGCCCCTTTCGGGTCACGTCCAAAAGAGCGAGCATGAAAACCGACTGCCTTGCCCTTCTTGTTGATCTCACCTGCAAAAATATGGCTTAGATTAATCGGCGGTTCCGTCTTGCTCCAATCTGCGGCATGCAAAATGCCGATGGATAACATCAGACAGATTGTCCCTTGCCAACAGAATGACAAAACGCTTAATGTCTTTTGATACAAACAGATATGATTAAAAGGCTCTCTCATGGATATCATTCGCATCATCATTGCCATTTTCATTCCGCCCTTGGCAGCTTTCCTTACTGTCGGGATTGGCTTGCACTTCTGGCTGAACCTGATTTTGACCCTGCTGTTCTTCTTCCCCGGTATGATCCACGCCCTGTGGCTGGTGGTCAAGAAACAGTAAATAGAAAAAGCGGCTCTCAATGAAAGCCGCTTTTCATTTTTCCACAGGAACTTAATCCACTTTCGGTTCGCAAACCTTGTGCTGGCGACAGGCCGCTGTCACCGTGTTGGCCAGCAGGCAGGCGATGGTCATGGGGCCGACACCGCCGGGCACGGGCGTGATTGCAGCCGCGACTTCAACGGCTTCATCAAAATCCACATCACCGACCAGACGGGTTTTACCTTCTTCGGTTTCAATGCGGTTGATGCCCACATCAATCACCACGGCACCGGGCTTGATCCAGTCCCCCTTGATCATTTTGGGGCGACCGACAGCCGCCACCAGAATATCGGCCCGGCGGCATTCTTCTTCAATATCCACCGTACGTGAATGAACTGTAGTGACTGTACAGTTTTCATTGAGCAACAAGGCACTCATGGGTTTGCCCACAATGTTGGAACGCCCGACGACAACAGCACGCTTGCCCGATAAATCCCCGCCAAAATGATCTTGCAGCATCATCAAACAGCCCAGCGGCGTACAGGGTACCATGGCATCTTTGGAGCCTGTCGCCAGCAGGCCGGTGTTGATGACATGAAAGCCATCCACATCTTTTTCCGGTGCGATGGCGGCAATCACCTTTTCTTCGCTGATATGTTTGGGCAGGGGCAACTGAACCAGAACCCCATGAACATCCGGGTTTTCATTCAGGCTTTGCACCAGCGTCAACAATTCCTGTTCCGAAATATCCGGGTCACGGCGGTATTCCAACGATTTCATGCCGCATTCTTCGGTTTGCTTGACCTTGTTGCGCACATAAACCTGACTGGCCGGGTCTTCACCCACCAGCACCACAGCCAGCCCCGGCGTAATATTTTCATAATCTTTCAGATTTTGAACCTGTTTGGTGACACGTTTTCGCACCGATTGGGCAAAAGCCTTACCATCAATGATTTTGGCATCAGACATTGTTCTGCTCTATCCATTCAGTTAGGCGTTGCTTGAGAGTTTCTGTGTCCCCTTTAAGCAACAGGGTTTTATGCCGGTTCAAGTCTCCGGCGAGAATTTCGATTTCAGATTTTGCCAACTTCCACTCCTTGGACAAGAGCTTGATCAGCGCCGCATTGGCTTTACCCTTTTCCGGCACCGCCGTCACGGAAATCTTTAAAGCCAGTGTGCCATCTGCCTCTTCAACAGGGTTGTTGATGGCATTCTTCTTGCCTTTCGGGGTCAAACGCACCTGAAGGCGCACCCCGTCAGCATGGGAAATAAACAGTTCCTTGCCCATTACCCTATTCTATACATTAACTGATGCACCACATTTTGCAGGAAAAAGACAATCAACAACAAAATGATTGGTGAAATATCCAAACCGCCCAGATCAGGCATAAAACGGCGAATCTGCCCTAAAAAAGGTTCTGTCAGCTTGTAGGTAATATCCCAGACCATACGCACAAACTGGTTGCTGTAATTGATGATATTGAAATGAAACAACCAGCTCATCACCACTGAAACCACGACAACCAGTTCAAAAATATTCAAAATGGCCAGCAAGACTTGAAAGAGAGGCAGGAGAATCACGTTCATCAGAAATTCCATATTCACATTAGATTTTCAATTATCTCTTGGAAAAAGAGGCAAAAGAATGGGGTTGATTTGGCCGAAACCCTATACCTAGGCGCAAACATGTGCAAGACTGTGATAAGAAAAAAGAACTAACGCATTGAGCCAGAAAATGAAACTTCGTCTCTGGATTATACTTCCCGTCCTCTTGTTTCTTGCCGTATTGCTTGGAATGGGAGCACAACAGTTCAAACATTCCCGATCGGTTCATGACAAGCTCGAGACGCTCTTTATTCTGGAAAACAACCTTCTTCATGCCTTTGACAACCTGTCAGAACTCAGCAACGAGCATTTCCGCCTCTCCATAAAATTATGGAAACTCAATAGCGGGGTCGCCACACCGAAAAAACAGCTCTCCATACGCAGCATGATCGCAGAGCTGGAAAAGGACATGCAAATTCAGCTCAATGAGCTAAAAGGTCTCATCCAGACCAATGCTTCCCACAGAATTCTTGAAGAACAAAAAGATGTCCTGGCTCTTCTCGATACCACCATGAAACAATATCTGGACAGTACCCAGAGCTTGATCACGGCAATAGAAAACACAAACCTAAGCAGGGAACAGGCCATGATCTCGGCCAGCAGTCATGCTGCTTCGATGAATGTGCAGATCCATCAGGTGCTGGATGAGCTGGATACAAGTTTCCATTCCAAACTTCACAATCGTATGGATCAGGCGAGCCAAACCATTTCCTGGACATGGTGGGTCCTGTTTTCCATTGCTCTTTTTCTGTGCCTGTTCTTTAGCGTCATCGGCCTGAAAACATTAAGGCGAATCAGACACATCACCCAACGTTTCCAAAAACTGTTCCCCGATGAAGACTGGCAAAAAAGTCTGGAAAATAATCTTGAAGGCATTGCGCAACTGGACTGGCTGGCAGAACGGCTAACAGGCATGAAAAATGAATTGCGTCTCAGCCATTCACGTTTTGAAAGAATGATTTCCAACTCCAGTACGGCAATCTATGTGTTCAATAAAGATCACAAACTTTTATATGCCAACCGTTCCTTGCTGGACCTCTGTGGCTTTGAAAATGAAGAAGAGTTTCTGAAACTACCTCATGCTCTGGATATCATTGATCCGATTGACCGGGAAAGCCTGACAGAAACAGCCCCCTTGCAAGAGACGGAGCAATCAGCCATGGAGTTACGCATCTGTCATAAAAAGGGGGGAACGCGCTGGGTTCTCTATAAATCTTTCAACGTGGATTGGGATGGACGCCCCGCCATCTGTGTCAACCTGCTGGATATCAACGAACAGAAAAAGACCCTGCGTGACCTGATGGACAGTCAGGATCGTTTTCGTGTTCTGCTGGAACTCACACCGGACCCAATCGTCATTTTTAATACCCAGGGCGATATTCTGGATGCCAACATGGCAGCAGCCGAATCTTTGGGATATGACCTTGAAGAACTCAAAGACATGCATGTCAGTGATTTTTCGCCCGTTGAAAAAAACAAAATCTCACTTGATTCTTCCCAACATCACACAAGCTATCAACCGATTGAAACCTTACAAGCCTACCATAGACGAAGCGATGGCAGTACCTTCCCCGTTGAAGTTCATATGGCCAACGGCATACTGGATGACGAAAAAGTCATTCTGACCATTGCCCATGATATGAGTGACACCATGGCACATATTGAGGAACTGGACTATCTGCGCAAAAAAGCCGAAGAGGCCAGCCGGGCAAAATCCGATTTTCTATCCATGATGAGCCACGAACTACGCACCCCGCTCAATTCGATCATCGGCTATTCGGATCTTTTTTTACAAGGTAGCTCAAAACAAAAACAATTACCCCCTTCCAGTATGGAGTGGTTGCGCCAAATCCGCAGCGCGGGTCAAAGCCTGCTGGATATCGTTGATAAAGCCCTCGACCTCATTGCTATCGACAATGAAAATGACCCCTTCATCGAAGCAACCTGTGAACTTGGCGCACGCATTTCATTTGCAATAGAGCGCTTGGAAGATCTTGCAGAAAAACACGAGGTCCGCATTACAGTTCACAACCACCTAAATGAAAAAGCCTTTGTTCGAATCAGCGCCAAATCACTGGATATCATCTTCGAAAACCTGCTTTCCAACGCCATCAAATTCAACATTGAAAATGGTAGTGTACGCATTGATGTGGATGAAACTTCCATGGGGCAATATTGCGTCAGTTTCACCGATACCGGGATAGGTATGACGCCAGATCAACTGAAAAACGTCTTCAAACCCTTTGACCGCTTGGGCCGGGAAAACGGCCCTGTGGCCGGTAGTGGTATCGGCCTGACAATCGTTGAAAAAATATGTGAACAGGTTGACGGTAAAATTGAGGTCGAACTGCCGGAACAAGGCGGCTGTCGCTTCAATGTCTACCTGCCTGTCGCTCTGGTCACTTGAACAGGTCGCGGGTTACAACGCCGACAAATTTCTTGAAGGTTTCCGAATCAGCTGTGATATCCTGACGCACCCAGCCTGAAATATCGCGATAAACCCGATCATCAACACAAAAAACAATGGAAAAAGTTGGTTTTTCCCCGGCTACAGGCTCGGGAACTTCCCCTTTGCAGAGACGGTTAACGTTAAAGCTTTTCGGTGGGGAGATCAGCCAGATCACACGATAGGCCGGTGAATGGGCTTCTTCCATACGGGTGGTTGCCTTGAACGGGCGGCTGGGCATCCCGCGTTCCATGGCTGCTGTGATGGTATGGGCAATGCTATCTGCTTCATATCCCGGATAGGCTCCATGCACATCAACAAACAAAGGCCCGCGGGATGTCGCTGTAAAGAAATAACTGTTTGTGCTTTCTACGGCCGAAAAATTCACCACAGAACCGTATGGGGCATCCTGCCCACAGGCGGCAACACCAACCAAAGAAGCCAGACCGGCAAGAAACTTTTTCATCACATACCCCATTATGGAAGTTTTTATCAGTCTACTGGCTATAGAGAGAATAGAAAGATTTTTCTATTGTTTCATCATTTTCTCCACCTATACGAAAGAATAAGTGACTCAGTTTATTATCGTTTTTTGACAAGTAAAAAAAGTATTAGGATTTTACCGAGTCGCACGCTAGACTCTGTGGTATTAGAGTACGAACGAAGGAGTTGCCTATGCACCTTCTCGGGTTGCATAAAGCACCATATAGTGAGACTGCACCACCGCCGATGCGGATATGGTCATCCTCAGCGTCTCTAAGCCTCCCTTTCAGTCAAACTAACGTTTTGAAGATGTGTCTGCCTCCACGAATTGCCTGTGGGGGCTTTTTTATTGGCACATCCCATCTTTTAGGAGAAGCCCATGGGTAAACGCGCACGTCGATCCACAAAAATTGATGCAGAAGTCAGAGCATTGTTTTTTGATGAACACCAACGCGAAGAGGAAATGAGCAAAAAAGAATGGGATCCGATCAACGGTCATCACCAAACCCCAACAGGAACACGCGACCAGAAATACGTTAAAAACGTTCGCCCCCGTAGCGATAATCAGGCTCAATTGATGCAAGCCATTGATGAACGCCATATGGTGGTTGCCCTTGGTCCAGCGGGAACAGGTAAAACCTACCTCGCCGTTGCCAAAGCCGTGGAAGCACTAGAAGCAGGCAAAATCGAACGCATTATTCTTTCACGCCCGGCTGTCGAAGCCGGGGAAAGCATCGGTTTCCTGCCCGGTGATATGGAAGAAAAACTCGCCCCCTACCTGCGCCCGCTTTACGATGCGCTGACCGACCGTCTGGGCAACAAGCGCCTGAAAGCCTTGATGAGCAATGGCACCATCGAACTGGCCCCGGTCGGCTATATGCGTGGGCGTACCCTCAACAACGCCTTTGTCGTCATCGATGAAGCCCAGAACTGTACCTATGGTCAAATCAAAATGCTAATTACCCGTCTGGGGTGGAATTCCACCATGGTACTGACCGGTGACCCGGACCAAAGCGACCTTCTGCCGGGTATTTCCGGGCTTAAGGATATTGCCGACAAACTGGAACAATTGGACGATGTTGCCACCGTGCGCCTGAAAGACCGTGACATTGTGCGCCACCCTCTGGTTGCCAGTATCCTGACCGTTGTTTAACCCTTCAATTTCTCCCAACAAAGAAAAGCCCCGTTCCTGATCAGGACGGGGCTTTTGCTCTACCTTTTTTCCACCTTTGCCGCACAGGTTTTGACCTCGGGGATTTTACCGAAGGGGTCAAGTTGCGAATTGGTCAACAAATTGGCAGCGGCCTCCTTGAAACAGAAGGGGATAAACACCATGCCCGGCGGCACATCGCGGTCCGGACGGGCGTGGATTTCCACTTCCCCGCGCCGGGTTGCCACATGAATGATTTCCCCAGCTTTAATGTCCATTTTTTTCAACTCTTTCGGGTTGATGCAGGCCACCGGAAGACCTTCAATCTGATCCAGAACAGAGGCATGGCGTGTCATTGCCCCGGTATGCCAATGTTCCAGCATGCGCCCGGTGGTCAGAACCCAAGGGTAAGTCTGATCCGGCACTTCATCCGGCGGCACCAAATCTGTAGGAACAAGACGTCCCTTTTTGCTGCTGGTCGGGAAACCTTCGCCAAACAACACCGGCTTGCCATCGGGGTAGATCACACTGTTTTCCCGTTCAAGTCGTTCCCATGTGATCCCGTTCAAAGACGCCATCACCTGCGCCATTTCCTCATAAACCGCGCGTGGCCCCTCATAGGACCAGTTCAGCCCCAAACGGTTGGCAAGATCAATAATGATCTCCAGATCCTGACGAGCTTCCCCCGGCGGCTCTATGGCCTGACGCCCCAACTGAACCTGCCTGTTCGTGTTTGTAAAGGTTCCGTTCTTTTCAGGAAAGGCGCTTGCGGGCAGAACCACATCGGCAAACATGGCCGTTTCAGTCAGGAAAATATCCTGCACCACCAGATGTTCCAGCTTGGCCAAAGCCGCACGTGACATATTGGCATCGGGGTCCGACATGGCCGGGTTTTCCCCCATCACATACATGCCTTTCAGGTGCCCATCGTGAATGGCGTGTATGATCTCAACAACCGTCAAACCCGGTTCCGGGTCAAGCTTGGCCCCCCAGAAATCTTCGAAACGATCATGAATCGCACTGTCTTTGACCCCCTGATAGTCGGGATAAACCATCGGAATCAACCCGGCGTCCGACGCCCCTTGCACATTGTTTTGTCCACGCAACGGGTGCAGCCCTGTGCCCGCACGCCCGACCTGCCCGGTAATCAGAGCCAATGCAATCAGGCAACGTGCGTTATCCGTACCGTGAACATGCTGGGTCACCCCCATGCCCCAGAAGATGATGGAACGCTCACCACCGGCATAAAGGCGCGCAATGGTGCGAATTTCATCGGCTTCAATGCCACAGATCGGCGCCATGGCTTCCGGGGTAAAGCTTTTGACCTTCTCGGCCAACAAGTCAAAATCCTGCGTATATTGGTTGATATAGTCCGGATTGGTCAGTCCTTCGTCAATGATGGTATGGATCATGGCATTAAGCAACGCCACGTCCGAGCCGGACTTGAACTGCACCATGTGATGAGCATGGCGGCTCAGGACCTGACGGCGCGGGTCCATCACAATCAGTTTTGAGCCCTGTTTCACCGCCTGTTTGATATAGGTCGCCGCAACCGGATGGTTTTGTGCCGGGCGCGCGCCAATCACAATAATCACATCGGCTTTC
The DNA here is from genome assembly GCA_050297075.1 of Terasakiella sp. GTDB lineage: Bacteria > Pseudomonadota > Alphaproteobacteria > Rhodospirillales > Terasakiellaceae > Terasakiella. The sequence goes on along the minus strand of JBNKSC010000014.1, from coordinate 160,284 downwards.
AAGGCATCGTTGAAGGGTGCGCTCACCGCAGCCGAACCAATGCCTTCCATCAGGGCAGCTACGGAAGAGGCATGGCACATCCGCGTACAATGGTCCACATTGTTGGTGCCAAAGCCGGTACGGATCAGTTTCTGGAACAGGTATGCCTCTTCATTGGAACCTTTGGCAGACCCAAATCCGGCCAGTTCCCCGCCATGAAATTTTTGGAACCTTTTGGCGGCAACATCCAGCGCTTCTTCCCAACTGGCTTCCCGGAAATATTTGGAAGGATCAGCCGGATCAAACATTTCCTTTGCTGTGCCCTCTTTACGAATGAGAGGTTTGGTCAAACGACGCGGATGATGAATATAGTCAAACCCGAAACGCCCTTTGACACAAAGTTTTTCTTCGTTGGATGGACCATCGCGCCCTTCCACCTTGATCAGGCGACCTTCTTTCACATGATAGGTCAGCTGGCACCCGACCCCACAGAAAGGACATAGGGAATCCACCATCCGTTCTGCCGTTTCATGGGCAACCGCTTGCCCGTTCACTGGATCACGCGGCAGTAATGCCCCGGTCGGACAAGACTGCACACATTCCCCACAAGCCACACAGGTACTGCTGACAACCGGGTCATTCTGATCAAAGGAAACATGCGTGCGCGCCCCTCGCCCAGCCATACCCAGAACATCGTTGCTTTGCAAGTCCTGACAGGCCCGCACACAGTTGGTACAGTGAATACAGGCCTCAAGGTTCACGGCCAGCGCCGGATGGCTCATATCCGGTGCAACCTTTTCATGGGCGCGAAAACGTGAGTTATGAACCCCAACCTCATCGGCCATTTTCCAGAAATGCGAGGCCGGGTCCGGGCATCCATCGCGTGCGGGCTGGTCTGCCAACAACAGTTCCATAACCATTTTGCGCGACTTCGTCACCCGCTCGGAATGGGTTTCAACCACCATGCCTTCACTCACCGGACGCATGCAGGAAGCCGTCAGGGTGCGTTCCCCCTTGACCTCAACCACACAAAGGCGGCAATTGCCATCGGCCTTATTATAGCTGTGATAGCCGGAACACAGATGCGGCAAGGTCGTGCCCAGCCGTTTCGTCGCCTCGAATAAAGTCTCACCATCATGTGCGCTGACTTGTTGACCGTTCAATGTGAAGGAGATCATGCAAAGTCCTCCGCAAAATGAGTGAGTGCTGTCATCAAAGGATTAGGTGCCGCTTGCCCCAACCCACAGATGGAACTGTCACGCATGACAGTGCAAAGTTCCTCAATCAAGTCCTTATCCAATGGTGCACCCTCAGACAACATCATATTCAATTTCTCACAGCCTACCCGGCATGGCGTACATTGCCCGCAGCTTTCATGGTCAAAAAAGGAAATCAGGTTCGCCACTACCTTTTTCATATTGTCTTGATCAGACAACACAATGACGGCAGCCGAACCAATGAAACAGCCGTGTTCTTCAAGACTGCCAAAATTGAGCGATAAATCGGCCATCGTGGCCGGCAAAATCCCGCCTGAAGCCCCACCGGGCAGATAGGCCTTAAAACTGTGGCCTTCCAACATACCACCACCGAAATCATGGATCAGTTCTGAAACGGTAATTCCGACAGGTGCTTCATAGACACCCGGTTTTTTCACCCGACCGGACAGGGAATAAAACCGTTTACTGCCAGCCTCAATGCCTTTTTGCAAAATGTCCTGCACCCGCCACAGCGTTTCCACATTGTTGATCAGGGTCGGGCGACCAAACAGGCCGCTTTGTGCCGGATAAGGCGGCTTAATGCGCGGCAGGCCCCGTTTGCCTTCCAGACTTTCCAGCAGGGCCGTTTCTTCACCGCAAATATAAGCCCCGGCACCACGGCGCAAATGAATAGTGACATCCCCGGCTTCCTCAATTTTTGGGATTTCCATTTCCAAAATTTTGCGCACGCCCGCATATTCATCGCGCAAATAAATATAAATGTCGTGCGCGCCAATCACATCAGCCGCAATCAAGGCGCCTTCCAGAACCTTGTGCGGACTGGTTTCAAAACAGTAGCGGTCTTTGAAGGTGCCCGGTTCGCCTTCATCTGCATTGATCACCAGCACGGGTGAGCCCGATGCATTCAGCAGGAAGCGCCATTTATCTGCCACCTTGAAACCGGCCCCGCCAAGGCCGCGCAGACCGGAACGATCCAGCGCCTCCATCACCTTGTCTTTTTGCCCGCGATGTCCCAGATAGGTTGCATAACAATAATCTTCATAAGGCACATAATCCGCAATATGAACGGGATCAGCCGTTGAAAAGGAAACCGGTGCCTGCGCACATTGGCCAACACAGGGAACCGGCTGCCCCGTTCCCGCCCCGAACAAGGTGCAGGTCAGACTGGTGCAGGATTTTTCAGCACGCACATCCTGCCCGATGGGGAAATGGGCATAGAAAGTTGCGACTTCATAAACCTGTGCCTGAGACAATTTCATCACATCGGCAAGTGCTGCAATCAGATCATGATCCAGCCGACCATAATGGTCCTGTACACGATGGAGGTTCTCAATCAAAAGATCGCCCTGAGAGGCATCTGCGCCCAGCAGGTCAGTGACGGCCGCAGACAGTGTTTCATTCACCTGTCGGCCTTTTGGAAAAAATGCTTGTTTCATCCGCAAACCGTACCACTTTTACAAAATATTTTCCGCCTCTTTTCTTTTATTTTGATACAATATTTTTAATTCAACGATATCTGCGAGTGCTTCCTCGACATCAAGGAGATAGACAATGCTGATCGGTGTTCCCAAAGAAATTAAAAACCACGAATATCGCGTGGGCATGACCCCCAGTTCTGTGCGTGAAATGGTTCATCATGGCCATACTGTCATTGTAGAAACGCAGGCCGGGACCGGGATCGGTTGTGAGGATACGGACTATGAAAAAGCCGGAGCAAAGATCATTTCCTCGGCTTCCGACATTTTCTCAAAAGCCGAAATGATCATCAAGGTGAAGGAACCGCAAAAGGTTGAATATGAACAGTTACGGCAAGACCAGATTCTCTTTACCTATCTTCACCTCGCCCCTGACCCTGCGCAAACAGAAGGGTTGATCAAATCCGGAGCGACCTGCATTGCCTATGAAACCATTACAGATAATCAGGGCGGCTTGCCTCTGCTTGCCCCCATGTCTGAGGTCGCTGGGCGCATGGCCATTCAGGTCGGGGCCGTGGCCCTGCAAAAGGCCAATGGCGGGCTGGGGACTCTGCTGGGTGGGGTGCCCGGTGTCATGCCGGGCAAGGTGGTTGTCATCGGCGGCGGTGTTGTGGGCACCAATGCGGCACGCATGGCCATGGGATTGGGCGCAGATGTCAGCGTTCTTGATAAATCCCTTAAACGTCTGGCCTATCTGGATGACGTGTTCGGCCCACGCCTGAAAACCCAATATGCCAGCGTGGATGCCACAGAAGAACTGGTCTATGGGGCTGACCTTGTGGTCGGGGCCGTCTTGGTCCCCGGTGCGGCTGCGCCCAAGCTGATTCGTAAAAATCAGCTCTCTTCCATGAAAAAGGGTGCCGTCATTGTGGATGTTGCCATTGACCAAGGCGGTTGTTTTGAAACCTCAAAAGCCACCACCCATCAGGACCCGACCTATATTGTCGATGACGTGGTGCATTACTGTGTTGCCAACATGCCCGGTGCCGTAGCGCGCACCTCCACCTTTGCGCTTAACCACGCGACCCTGCCCTTTGCCTTGGCTTTGGCCGATAAAGGCTGGAAACAGGCCTGCGCAGACGATCCCCACCTGCTTGCCGGGCTTAACGTGCAGGCTGGCAAGGTGACATATAAGGCAGTCGCGGATGACTTGGGCTATACCTATACGGACCCGAAAGGCTCACTGTGACAAGATCGTGAAACAAAGGTTCCTGCCTGCGCAGGAAATCACGAAAAGAGTTAAACAAACTGCCCCGCGCACCAGCCCGATGCCCAGGCCCACTGGAAATTAAACCCGCCCAGATGCCCGGTCACATCAACAACTTCGCCAATGAAATAAAGACCGGGCACTTTTTTGCTTTCAAAGGTTTTGGAAGACAACTCATCCGTATCCACCCCACCGCGCATGACTTCTGCGGTGCGATAGCCTTCTGTGCCACTGGGCAAGAGACACCAATTGTTGATACTGTCCGCCAATGTTTTGAGTTTCTTATCCGGCTGTTCAGCAAGCTTGCCCTTGCAATGCGCATTCTCACACAGGCGTTGTGCCAGTCGTTTGGGCAACAGTTTTGCCAGAGCTGTTTGTGCTTCCTGTTTGGGTTGCTCCTGCTTGGCCTTTTTCAAAACCTCAAAAACATCCGTATCAGGCAACAGGTCAATCAATACCTCCTGCCCCGGCTGCCAATAAGAGGAAATCTGCAAAATTGCCGGGCCACTTACGCCCTTATGGGTAAACAACAAAGCTTCGCGAAATTCCGTTTTATCCAGTTTCACCACAGCCTCAAGGGCAATGCCCTGAAAACCGGCCAATTCTGTGCGGGTCTGTTCATCAAACGTAAAAGGCACAAGGGCCGGGCGCGGGTGAACAACGGCCAACCCCATATTTTCCGCCAAGCGCAAACCGAAATTGCTGGCCCCGATTTTAGGAATTGAGAGCCCCCCGCTGGCAACAACCAGTTTCTCACATTCAATTTCATGTTCTTCTGTCAGGATGCGAAAACCGTTTTCCATGCGGCTAACCCCGTCCACGCGGCAATTCAGGCGAATCTCCGCCCCGGCCTTTTTGCATTGTGCCGCAAGCATGTCGACAATCTGTTGGGCGGAGTCGTCACAAAAGAGCTGGCCGTGGTCGCGTTCATGGTAAGTAATGCCATATTCGCTGATCAGGCTGATGAAATCCCAGTTGGTATATCGTTTCAGTGCTGATTTGCAAAAATGCGGGTTATTGGACAGGTAATTTTTAGCCGTCACATCCATATTGGTGAAATTGCATTTCCCCCCACCGGAAATACGGATTTTTTCAGCCAGTTTCTTGCTGTGATCCAGCACAAGGGTTTTGCGCCCCCGCCTTGCAGCCTCAATGGCACACATCATCCCGGCAGCCCCAGCCCCGACAATAAGCACATCAACGGTTTCAATTGTCATAAAAATACTTTCATCCCACGTAGAATTGCCCGGCATTGAAGCTTTTCTTAATTGGTTTTTCAAACACTTTATGCGAGAGTGTTGAAAAAAAACATCATGAAAGGCGCAAAAGAAAAATGAATTCTTTTTCGATCAACGCTGTACCTGCACTGACTTTCGGGCGCGGCAGTTTTCATGAACTGGCGAAACGGGCTTCTTCTTTCGGGACGCGTATTTTGTTGGTCGGTGACCAATATCTTCAGGACCACCCCAGCCTGTTGAAAGATATCATCAACAATCTTGTAACCGCAGGCCTTATCGTTGAACACGTCCATGCACGGGGAAAACAAACACAGGAAGCCAGCAACAAAATTGAGGCCCGAATAAATCTGAATGCCTATGACTGTATTGTCTCCATCGGCGGGGGACGTGCGATTGATATAGGCAAACTTCTCTCTAAACAATGTCCTCACATCGCTGTACCGACAACAGCCGGGACAGGCGCTGCCATGAACGCGATCATTTTCGGCGGCGATGATGCCTTGCAGGAAACCCACCTGAGCATTTTGCAACCGGATATGGTGCTGGCCGATCCTTCCTTCCTTGATGAAATGGACCGTGACGGTTTTGCCGCGCGTGCCCTTGGCGTGCTGATGCTCTTGACAGAAGCTTATATTTCCCCGAAAGCCTCCGTCTTTTCAGACGCCTTGGTCTGGTCCGGGCTGGAAGCCTTCGCGCAAGGTTTTGTCAAAGGAGTAGAAGGTGATACAAACGGAAGAGACCGTGTTTTCTACGCCTCTCTCATCGCAGGAATTGCCTCTCCTCAAACCGGCTTTGGTTTGACCCACCGTCTGGCAGCAACCATCGAACAAAACTCAAAACTGAGCTATGCCCAAGCCGGTGCCACCATCTGTGCAGAAATCACCGACCTACAAATCAGTTATCTGGGTGATTTTTTACCCGATCACCCCGCCATGGACAAATATGCGCTGATTGGTGAATTACTGGCCGAACGCCCGTTTGAAGACCGTGAAGAAGCCTATGCCTCCTTGATTGGAACCTTACGGCGCTGGATTTCCCGCCTTGCACTTCCCAAACTACCATTAAAGGAAGCAATATTGCGCGATGTCATCCAACATGTCCTAAAGGGCTGGGATAACGAAACCCTGCCCATTGCTATTGCCGAAGAAGACCTGTTGGAAACGCTGTTACGGCGCCATCAGTAAATTAGCGGGCAACCTTGTTGTATTGTCCGTAATTGCCCGACGAATCTGTTCTGAAATCAAGCCTTGGGTCGAAGCCAGATTGACCCCGCGCAAATTTGCCAGATGCAGGTTTGCACCACTTAGATTAACCTTGCGCAAAGATGCACCTTCCAGATTTGCCCCGGATAAATCCGCCCCCAGCATATTGGCCCGGTCCAGTCGCGCCTCACGCAGGTCCGATTTGGTTAAGCGGGCAACACGTAAATCAGCACTCAACAACAAAGCCTGACGGAAAGTTGATCCGCTCAAATCGGCTTTGCGAAAAACACTGGAAGAACAATCCACACCTTCAAAATTGGATTGAGGAAGGATCGCCTTGGTAAAATCGGCTTCAGAAATCTCCTGTCCCCTAAAATCCGAATGAGGTCGTTGGGCCTGTTTACCATCTTTGCCCCCGCTATTGATCCATTGCTTGTGCAAATCCAGGCATTCATCCAGATTAAGAATTTCTTCGAACACGGCATTGTCCGGGCCGGTTTGTTGAACTTCGATTGGTTGTTCATCAAAGCTTTCCGGTTGCTCTGCTTTTTCCGCTTCAAGATCCTCTGTGCGATCATCCGCCCTTGTTTCACTGACACCAAAATCAATCTCTTGTTTCGCTTGTGTTTCCTGCACCGCGATATCATCAAAGTCAGCTTCATATGAAGGTGTCTTGTCAGCGGAAGTAAAATCGTATTCCTCGTTGCCTCCCCCCTTGGCAGACGACAAGCCAGAGTCCACCAGATCATAGGGTTCATTTGAGGGTACTGAATTTTTTGATTGAAATTCCGCACTGGAATAATCCATCACGCCACCATCAGCTTTGGGGCGGGTCTGGCTTGCGCCCCAGTCCAGATTCACGCTTGTATCCAATGTTTTACGGGCAGACGAATCTGTTAAAACCACCCCCGCCTTCGAAGAAGAACGAGAAGAGGTATATGCCCCACGTCTTTCTGCCCCGTTGAAATGAGGGTCACTGTTCATACGCCGTTCCGGCCCGAAATAATGCGACATACAGATAAAACGCCGGGGCTTGAGGATCACGGCACGCGAAAACCGCAGCAATTTTTCAGGGCTCAGTGGTTTGCGCAAAGCCCCTTCAATCCCGGCCCGACACGCTTCTCGCAAGATATGCTGAGATGCCTTTTCCAGCAAAAGCAGGATTGGCGTGGTATAAAACGCCCCATCATCAAGAGCCCTTATTTTCTTGATGACTTCAATACCATGATGTTCGGGAAATTCCATTCCCAATAAAATGATATCCGGCTTCATCTGTGTAAGATGTGCCAATGCTTCGCGCGGCGAGGGAGTCGCGACAAAATCACCTACGTCATTATCGTGATAGGCCGTGCGTGCAGTGTCGATAACGCTGGGATCCACATCACACAACATGACCTTTAAGCTACTAAATTTGAAGTCAGCCATAAACTTAATATTTTTAAACTCAGAAGTTGCCTATATCATATAACTGAAACGACGTAATCTCAACCATAAGATTATAAAAAGAGACTTCTACACAATCCTCAAGGTGAACTTAATCCTGCATCCGGTCGAGGACCGAAAACACTTTCAAGCTGCTTTTGAACATTGCTGGCTTCTGGTACTTCTTTGTCACCTAAAACCAAAGTAATTTCTACGCGTCTGTTACGAGCCCGGTTTTCCGGTGTATCGTTGGGCACCAGAGGACGGGAATCCCCGAACCCCTGAACAGCCATTTTGCTTGGCGGAATATCTGAATAATTCAGGAAGTGATGGACAACGGAGGTTGCCCGCGCGGCAGACAGTTCCCAGTTGGAGCGATACGGCCCGCCGGAACCCAAGGGAATATTATCCGTATGGCCTCCGACCAGAACCTCGCCTTTTGACTTTTTAATAACGTCCGTCAATTTATCCAGCAGGTCAGCAAAGTCCTGCCCGACAGTTGCCGAGCCCGAATCAAAAGCAATTTCACTGGGGAAACGGATTTTTACTTCATTACCGTTACGTTCAACATCAACGCCTTTGTCTGCGGCTTGTTCGGCAATAATTTTCGCAACTTCGTTTTCCACATCACTGGCTTGTTGCTCCGGTGATTCAGCCGGGTTGATATCAAACTCTTCCTGATCGGTTGTATCGGGAATATCCATGGAAACGGTCGGCACAGGGGACTTGGTAGGCGAAATATTGTGCGCAGCCTTTCGGTTAAGTTGACCATCGACCTCAATCACACCGGCAAGACGGTCCTGCTTGGAAATACCAAACGCATTGCGCATGGCCCCGGCCATTTGTTTGTACTTGATGACGTTCATTTCCGAAAAGGTCAGAAGAAGCACGAAAAGCACCAACAGCAACGACATCAGATCGGCAAATGTTGCCATCCACGCCGGCGCACCCGTTGGGGGACATTTCTTTTCTTCTTCAGCCATGGGCTAAATGCTCTCTCTTATTCACCGCTGTCTTCTTCAGGCGGTTTACCACCCGGCAAATAGACGCCCAACAGTTCTTGCAGAACCATCGGGTTCTGTGATGCATGAATCTGCATCACGCTTTCGATGATCAATGCACGTGTGTTTTTTGTATTGTCAATCTTGATACCCAGTTTATCCGCCAACGGAATACAGATCAGGTTGGCCAGAACAGCCCCGTAAAAAGTTGTCAGCATGGCAACCGCCATCGCAGGCCCAATGGCTGCCGGGTCGGACAGGTTGGCCAACATCTGTACCAGACCGATCAATGTCCCGATCATCCCGAACGCCGGGGCCATGTCGCCCATCCCGCGCCAGAAGCTTTCACCCAGCATTTCAGCCTTGATCGCCATATCAACTTCTTTGGTGATACTTTCCTTGATTACCTCTGCCGCCATGCCGTCCACACACATACGGATGCCGCGCGCCATCAATTCATTTTCAACGGTAATACTTTCCAGTCCCAACAAACCTTTCTGGCGCACAATACCGGCCAGCTCAATGGCAATATCGTAAACGCTCCGCGGGTCATCCGCTGAATTTTTAAAAGCGATTTTACCGCCAATTTTAAGTGCGGCAATACAATCCGACAGGGGGAATTTCACAAGTGTGGCAGCCGTTACCCCACCGAAAACAACAACAATGGATGGAATATTGACAAATGAACCAACATCTCCCCCCATCATGATAGAACCCACGATGAGGACCATACCGAATGCGATACCTATTAGCGTTGCGAGATCCATTTATTCTTTTGCCATTGTTGTTATTGCTGCAAACTCTTCATCTTATCTTATTGAGCAGACCTTACCAACTTCCTAACATCAGTGGGTCTATCCTATCTCCCCACCCACTGTTTTACATTACGTTGATCTGATGGGGCAACAGTCAAGTCACTAAAAAAACACTAAAAATGTGCATTTTCGTCACCTGTTCAGGTGATCAGGCAAGATTTCTTTTTGTCTTGCGCGTTGCGATGGCCTGTGTCGGGTCATCCGGCCAGGGGTGCTTCGGATAACGTCCTCGCATTTCTTTCTTGACCGAATCGTACCCATTCTTCCAGAAACTCGCCAAATCCTCTGTCACCTGTAAAGGGCGCCCGGCCGGAGAAAGGAGGTGGATTTGCAAGGATATTCGCCCTTGGTTGATTGTCGGCGTCTGGGGTTCCCCGAACATTTCCTGTAACTTCACCGATAAAACAGGTTTTAATGGATTGCTATAATCCAAACGAACATATGAGCCACTGGGGACGCAGTAATGCGTGGGCGCCAATTCTGCAAGGCGCTGTTGTTGGCCCCAATCCATCCGTGAAAGCAAAGCTGTCTGCAAATCAACCTTTTTGAGATGTTCAATGCGCGAACACCCATTTAAAAAGGGCATCAACCAATTTTCCAGATCATTCAAAAGAGAATCGGCATCCCCCGCCGGCCAGCTGTCATCCAGCTCGCGCAAACATTCCAGACGCTGGCACAAGGCTTCACAGTCCGCTGTCCAGGGCAGCACCCCGATCCCCATTTGCCTGATCCCGTAACAAAGTGCAAGGCAACGCTGTTCAGCAGATACCGAAGCAAGCGGCTTAACCTGTAAGGCGATTGCGCCCAGTTTGCGCACCCGCTCGGCTTTTACCGCCTGCGTACGTTTGTCCCAACCGATTTCATCAATCTCCTCAATCAAGTCTGCGAAATCGGTTTCAATTTCCTGTAAACTCAACGGTGCAGCACTGAAAATACGCCCTTGCGCCTTACTGGCGTCCATATGCGCCACCACTAGATATTCTTCCCCCATAAGGCTATCATGTTCAGGCAAACGCACTCCCATCCCGGCACTGAGCAAATAATCCGGCTGATCAGAACTTCGCCTTTTGGCGATCCGGTCCGGGTAGGCCAAGGCCAGAAGTCTTCCGGTTTCAAGCACCCCGGCAACCCGATTTTTTCCCACACCCAAACGTTTTTGCAGCTCTTTACTGGTCTGGCGTGCACGGTGGAGAGCCCCTTTTGCAATCTGTCCCTTTGCGTTCTCACCATGAAAAAGAGAAAGGCTGTCTCTAAGGTCACATTCACGGCGCCCCTTGAACAACGGGCCATCATTTAGAATTGCAGCAATATCACAAGCCAGAACAGCATCTTCAGGGGCATTTTCACACGCTTGCAGAACCATATGCGCAATGCGGGGATGCATTCCCAACGCCATCACCTGACGCCCATGGTCCGTCAAATTGAAATCTTGTGACAATGCACCCAGCTTCACCAGAAGGTCCTGTGCAAGTGCAAAAGCACGATGTGCAGGTTGATCAAGCAAGCGAAGATCAGAAGGCGATTTCACCCCCCATGCAGCCAATTCCAGCGCAAAAGGCGCCAAGTCACTATGAAGAATTTCCGCCTCTTCGCGTTCTGCCAAGGCTTGCGTTTCCGCTTGTGGCCAAAGACGATAACAAACGCCGGCTTCCAGACGTCCGGCGCGCCCTTTGCGCTGTTCTGCCGATGCTTTGGAAATTCGCACAGTTTCCAAACGGCTCATGGCCCGGGCGGGGTCAAAACGCGACACCCTTTTAAATCCGCAATCCACGACCACCCGAATACCTTCAATCGTCAGGCTTGTCTCTGCAATGGTCGTTGCCAGTACAATCTTGCGCGCCCCTTGTGCACAAGGCCGGATCGCCGCCTGTTGCTGGGCTGCGGGCAAGGCCCCATACAAAGGGGCAATCAAAATGTTGGTATCATGGGCAAAATGTTGGTCCAGCAATGCCTGTACCTTACGAATTTCGCCTTCACCGGGAAGGAAAACCAGCAAGCTTCCACTTTCTTCACGAACAGCCTGCCTTACCGCCCGGCTCGCAGCCTCAGGCAAAGAAAATAAGTCTGCCGGGCGGGGAAGGTGGCGGGTTTCCACATTGTAACTGCGCCCGTGACTTGTAATGCGCGGTGCCTGCCCTAAAAAATCGCTGATCCCCTGTCCATCCAGTGTCGCAGACATCACAAGCAGGCGCAGGTCATCGCGCAAGGCTTCCTGACTTTCCAGACAAAGGGCCAGCCCGAGGTCCCCCTGAAGGTTGCGTTCATGGAATTCATCAAAGATAACCACCCCCACTCCATCGAGTTCCGGGTCATTCTGGATTTGACGTGTCAAAATCCCTTCGGTCACCACTTCAATACGGGTACGGGAACTGATTTTCCGTTCCTGACGAATTCGATAGCCTACCGTCTCGCCAACCTTTTCCCCCAGCAAGTCCGCCATACGCTGCGCAGCCATACGCGCAGCAAGACGGCGTGGTTCCAGCATGATGATTTTACGCCCTTCAAGCCATCCTTCCCCCATAAGAAGCAAAGGGACCAACGTTGTTTTACCGGCTCCCGGCGGAGCTTCCAGCACAACCTTGTTTCCCTGCAACAAGGACAGGCGTAAATCCGCAAAGGTTTCCTCAACCGGGTAGCCGGGAAATGAAACAGTCATCAGCGCTGATCATGCCTCATCTTCAATGGAGGCCACATGTGCCAGAAACCGGGACATGTTTTCACGTTCCTTTTCCTTGAAACGATGCTCAAAGCGTTTCAATTCTTCATCCGTTAGATTTGTAAACGCACGAAAGACACACATCATCTGGGCTTTAAACTGATAATCGCTGAAAGGATAGGGGCCAATGCCTTGACCCGGTGTATCCGGATCGCTTTGCATCATGCGTTTATACCAATCCTTGCGCAACTCGAACTTGGTAAAAAATTCCGCCAAGGCAACATAGGTGTCCCAACGGATTTCCCAACATTGCTGATGGCTGTACAAATCATTGTAGGTAAACTCATTGCCTTTTTCATGAGAAACGCGTTCCATCAGCCGCAAGGAACGTTCCATGTAGGTTTCATAACTCGCCCGCCCCAAAATGGCTTCAACCGTATAAAAGAAATTTGCCAGTTGCCCCGTTGCCATAACCGGCGGCGACCCGTTGAGAAGGTTTTCAAAAGGCTGAGCAATAATGCGCCCAAACACATTCACCCGGGGGGTCTGCTGCATGGACAAACGCACATATTGCGAACATTTTTCAAACTGTTCATCACAATATTTCTTGCGCACATCCGGGTCGCTTTCAATCACCTGTGCAACCATATCCAGCGCATCCACACTAACCTGCCCCCCCTTTGCCTGTTCCTTGGCAAGTTGTAGAAACAGCTCGACCGCAGCCGCAAAAGTCTGCCTGCATGGCAGGTCCGAACCCGATTGTTTGTTTTGTGCCATCACACTACCCCAAAGTTGAGGCTGAAAGTCTAAAGTCAATCATAGCGCTTGGCAAGCGTACTCAGGCTTTTTCAAGGATGCAGGCAAAGAAACCGTCACAACCGTTCTGTGCAGGGCTCAGGCGCAGACAACTTTCTTCCGTTCCCGGATAATTCCCCTCAAAGCGTTCCATCCAAATATCTTTGGCCGACAGTTTTTTGAAACTGTCATTTTGTGCCAGAAACGCCTCAATCTGTTCTTCATTTTCCTGTGGCAGCAAAGAACAGGTTGCATAAACCAGACGCCCGCCGGGTTTCACCAGACGGGCTGCACTGGCCAAAATATCTTTTTGCAAGGCAACCAGTTCTGCCAGATCCGTCTCATCCTTGGACCATTTTGAATCCGGGTTTCGCCGCCATGTTCCCGTGCCACTACATGGCGCATCAATCAGAACCCGGTCGAACTTACCCCGGCTTTTCTTCACCCATTTATCATAGGCATTTTCCAGCACACGCCGTTCCGCATTGACCACCCCTGCCCTTTTTAAACGTACCTTGGCACGTTGCAGGCGTTTGGAATGAACATCACAAGCCACCAGGTGGCCGGAATTTTCCATCTCAGCTGCCAAAACCAGTGTCTTGCCTCCGGCACCGGCACAAAAATCAACCACCTGCATGCCTTTTTTTGCCCCGACCAGCAAGGCAACAATCTGGGAACCTTCATCCTGCACTTCAACCCAGCCTTTGCGAAAGGCATCCGTTTCCGCCAGAGAAGGCCCGCCGCTTTCACTTTGGCGCAGCCCCAGTGCGCAAAGGTCCATCGCCTGAGTTTTAAAACCCTGCCCGGCCAGACTTTCCTGCACTTGTGTGCGTTTCGCCAGCAAGGGGTTAATACGATAATCCTTTGGCGCACGCATATTCAACGCCGCCAGTTCTGCCCCAAAATGTTCTCCAAAAACCTTACGTAAACCTTTTTCCGCCCAGTTCGGGCATTCACACAAAACAGCTTCTTGCATATCTTGATGATCAATTGATTGCCCCAAAAGACGCTTAAGGGCCGCAATTTCCTGCTTGTTCAGCATGGACATGCGGTTCTGCGCGCCATTACACAGTTTTTCCAATTGGGCGATATCGCTTTTGTCATTCAAAATCATATCGGCCAGCAACAGGCTGCGCATGGTAGGCTCAAGCTTGACGCGTTCCAGCCACCAGATCAAACGGCGGTAATGCCCCAGCACAGAACGGACCCGACCTTCCAGATCGCGACGATCACGCCGTTGCAAGGTATCGGCCAGATGTTTGAAACGCCCGGCCAAAATGGCATCCAATGTGCGTGAACCCTCTGCCAGTTCATTCAACATTTCATAAGCCAGATTGAGGCGGGCGGCACGGCCCATCCCATAGGCCGATTTGGCTTGGTTCTCGCTCATCAATATATTCCCTTTTGTGTGCTGAGAGGCGTTTCTTATCATGGTTAGAAAGAAAAGCCAGTGAAATCACGCAAGTGACAGGAAAATGAAAGTTTAGCCTGAAAACATCTTGAATTCCCTTAAAATATAATGGTAATACCATTTTAACATACTTTAAACGCCCCTAATCTATTAAATTTGATAAGGATTTCAGACAAATGACCTATCTGGGACAGGAACATCCCTTGCGCGACACACTGGATAAAGAAATTCGCGCCCGGCCCTATATCCCCCTGAGCGTGCCGGAACGGGTGTCCCATATAGCTGTCATGACCGGTGAACATGGTGCTAAAGAAGAACGCATTCACCTCGCCCGATTATGTGAAAAATTCAACGTTGCCCAGCCCTTGGAAGGTTCAACCCATTTTATTGCTGAAACAGACGCTTTCCGCCTGCGCTGGGAACGCCATACAGAATTCTCCACCTATACTTTTTTCAGGAACGAGGCCTGTGAAGAACCCTTCCTTCACCCGGTGATTGAGTTCGTCCCGCAGGACTGGGTTCAAAACATGCCCGGTCAGGTGATGAATGCCGTCCATCTGGAACTGGAAGATGAAAATGCCCCGGTACGCAACCAGATTGAAATGGCGCGTTACTTCGAAGGCAATACCTATATCGGTTGTGAAGTTTCCGGGGGCGCGGCATTGATGTGGACCGACATGCGCGTTCATAATGACCGTTATATGCGTGTTCTCATGCGCAACGTCTCCATGCCCGAACGTCAGGCAGGCCGTGTTGTTCAACGCATTCTGGAAGTAGAAACCTATCGTATGATGGCGTTGTTAGGGCTGCCCCTTGCCCGCGAAGCCAGCCCGCGCATAAAAATCATTGATGAAAGTCTGGCTGTCATTGCCAGCAAAATGTCTGATCGCAGCGAACCGAAAAGTGATTCAGAACTGCTGGATGACCTGTCCGGTCTGGCCGCAGAAATTGAAGAAATTTCAGCGCGTAACAGTTATCGTTTCGGCGCCACAAAGGCCTATTACGCCATCGTCCAACAGCGCCTGACAGAACTGCGCGAAGGACGTCTGCAAGGTTTGCCACCTCTCTCAGAAACCATTGAACGCCGGATGGCCCCCGCCATGCAAACCTGCGACCATACCGCCAACCGCCAACATGCCCTTTCGCAACGCGTCAGCCGGGTTGCCAGCCTATTGCGTGCCCGTGTGGAAGTGGAACAGGAAAAACAAAATCAGGAACTGCTCGCCACCATGAACAAGCGCGCTGGCTTGCAGCTTCGTTTGCAGGAAACAGTGGAAGGTTTGTCTGTTGTTGCCATCAGCTACTATCTGGTCGGCCTGCTGGGTTATGCCTTTAAAGGCGCCAAGGCAAGCGGCCTGCCCATCAACCCCGACATGGCTGTTGGTGTTGCAGTCCCCATTGTCGCTTTCCTGATCTGGAGCGGCTTGCGCAAAGCCAAGAAAGCTCTGCTACAGAAATAATTATAAAATCTCTGTCAGCCCAAAAGCATTGAGGATACGCTGTGCCCCCACTGTCGCAGTCAATGTATCTTGAGTAATCGCTTCATGAATCCCGTCAATCTGTGAGACCACATCCGGGTGGGACTTCAGCGCCTCCATCAGGCGATCCTCCACCATGGCCCACATCCAGCGAAACTGTTGTTCGGTACGTTTGCTGTGCAGCTCACCACTCTCTGTCAATTTTGTGCGATGATCTTCGATCTTGGCCCACATTTCATCCAGATTCAAATTGGATAGGCCGGAAATACACACCACCGGCGGGGACCAGTTCGGGCTTTGCGGACGCATGATATGTAAAGCGTTCTTATAGTCACGTGCCGCCATCTTGGCGCGTTTTTCATTCGGCGCATCGGACTTGTTGACCGCAATCATATCGGCCAGTTCCAACACGCCTTTCTTGATGCCCTGCAATTCATCGCCTGCACCGGGCAGCATGAGGACAAGAAAGAAATCAACCATATCGGCAACCACGGTTTCGCTTTGACCGACCCCAACGGTTTCCACAAGGATCACATCAAAGCCTGCTGCCTCACAGACAATCATGGTTTCGCGCGTCATCTTGGTGACACCGCCCAATGTTCCGGATGATGGACTGGGGCGGATGAAGGCATTTTCCTGAATGGCGAGGTTATTCATGCGGGTTTTATCCCCCAGAATGGAGCCACCGGAAACGGAACTGGTCGGGTCCACTGCCAGAACGGCAACCTTGTGCCCGGCTTCCACCAGATTACAACCCAGTGCCTCAATGGTGGTGGATTTCCCCACGCCGGGCACACCGGTAATGCCAACGCGATGGGCTTTACCGGCATGAGGCAATAGCTTAAGCAAGACCTCCTGTGCCATCTGGCGATAACGCGGGGATGTGCTTTCCACCAAGGAAATGGTGCGCCCGATCATTGTGCGATCACCGGCCAAAACACCGGCAACATATTCATCCACAGACAATTGTCTGCGTCTGCGCACCGGACCTTTTTTGACGGAATGATTGACAATGTCGTTCATGAGTAATCTCTAATCATTTTGAAATTTGTTTATAGTTTGATTACATTATCTTCGGCAGTCGCTAAGTCTACAATTTCTTCCGCTGTTGGATTGTAATCTGAAATATCGCCCTGATAACTATCAGGAGGATAGAAAATTAGATTCGACGCGCCTGAAAGAGACACATTTTTATCTAATAATTCCATGTAGTATTCACTATCCCAGCTTGTCGTGTTCATTGCCCTTTTGGTAATTTCTATAAGCTCGTCACGATTCAGGTCTGGAACATATTTTGCTCGAGGAAGTGCTGCCATATTTGCAAAATCTTCTACACTGGAATGAGTGTATAAAGTTCGAAAATAATCCTCATCTAAATCGAGTAAGCCCGTTGCCTGACAAATTTCATCAATTGTTTGAGAACAATCTTCTTTGGCATCAATTACAGATAAAATTTTCTCGGCCATAGCGACAATATTCTTGATCAAACCGTCATGAGGTTTTTGAGCTATGAGGTTTTCTCGCAATATTGAATGATTGACACTATCGTTCATTGAGTACCTGTTTATGTATGCAAAATAGGCTCCTGCCTGCGCAGGAGCTCACAGGGATTAACAAATATGAGTCCCTGCACAGGCAGGGACCCACTTGCCGAATGGAACTTAGCCTTCGATCCCAACAACTTCGTTGAGTTTCTTCATCAGGTCAATCGCGGCTTCGGAAATAACGGTCCCCGGCGGGAAGATGGCTTCGGCCCCGCCTTCATAAAGGGCATCAAAATCCTGCGGCGGAATGACACCGCCACAAACGATCAGAATGTCGTCACGTTCCAGTTTTTCCAGTTCCCCACGCAATTGCGGCACCAAGGTCAGGTGACCGGCAGCCAGTGAAGAGGCCCCGACGATATCGACATCGTTTTCCACGGCCTGACGGGCGGTTTCTTCCGGGGTCTGGAACAACGGGCCGATATCCACATCAAAACCCAAATCGGCAAAGGCTGTGGCAATCACTTTCTGGCCCCGGTCATGTCCATCCTGTCCCATTTTGGCAATCAGGATACGCGGGCGGCGCCCTTCATGGTTTTCAAACTTTTTAACCAGTTTGCTGACATCCTCAACTTTTTCATCCATTTCGCCGACCTCGCTTTTATAAACGCCGGAAATGGCGCGGATGGTGGCCTGATGGCGGCCATAGACTTTTTCCAGTGCCAGCGATATTTCACCCACTGTCGCTTTGGCACGACCTGCCTTGATTGCCAAATCAAGCAAGTTGCCGTTTTCACTTTTGGCTGCCTCTGTCAGGGCATCCAGCGCGGCTGTCGTATCAGCTTCATTACGTTCGCTGCGCAGGCGTTCCAGCTTGGCAATCTGGGATTTGCGCACTTCTGAGTTTTCGACCTTGAGAACATCGATGGCTTCTTCATTTTCAAGCTGATACTTGTTCACGCCCACCACAGTCTGGCGGCCACTGTCGATACGGGCTTGCGTACGTGCTGCTGCTTCTTCAATGCGCATTTTCGGAATACCGGCTTCAATGGCTTTTGCCATGCCGCCCTGTTCTTCCACTTCCTGAATATGTGCCCAGGCTTTTTCAGCCAAGTCCTGCGTCAGTTTTTCCACATAGTACGATCCGCCCCACGGGTCAATCACATCACAAGTGCCGGTTTCCTGTTGCAGAAAGATTTGCGTGTTTCGCGCAATGCGGGCAGAAAAGTCTGTCGGCAGGGCCAGAGCTTCATCCAGTGCGTTGGTGTGCAAGGATTGGGTATGACCTTGCGAAGAAGCCATGGCTTCGATGCAGGTTCGGGTCACGTTATTGAACACATCCTGCGCGGTCAAAGACCAGCCCGATGTCTGGCTGTGCGTCCGCAGTGCCAGTGATTTCGGGTTTTTCGGGTTGAACTGATTGACCAGACGCGACCAGATCATACGGGCTGCGCGCATCTTGGCAACTTCCATAAAGAAGTTCATGCCGATGGCCCAGAAGAAGCTTAAGCGCGGCGCAAAGGCATCCACATCCAGCCCGGCGGCAATCCCGGAACGCAGATATTCCACACCATCTGCCAACGTATAGGCCAGTTCCAGATCAGCCGTTGCACCGGCTTCCTGCATATGATAGCCGGAAATGGAGATGGAGTTAAACTTCGGCATTTCTGTAGAAGTAAAGGCGAAAATATCCGAAATGATCTTCATGGACGGGGTCGGCGGGTAAATATAGGTGTTGCGCACCATGAATTCTTTGAGAATATCATTCTGAATGGTGCCCGACAGTTTATCCGGTGTTACCCCCTGTTCTTCGGCTGCCAGCACATAAAGGGCAAGCACCGGCAAAACGGCACCGTTCATGGTCATGGAAACAGACATCTGGTCCAGTGGAATGCCGTCAAACAAGGTGCGGGTATCAAAGATACTATCAATCGCCACACCCGCCATACCGACATCCCCGGTTACACGCGGATGATCCGAATCATAGCCCCGGTGGGTCGCAAGGTCGAACGCCACAGACAGGCCTTTTTGACCGGCTGCAAGATTGCGACGATAAAAGGCGTTGGATTCTTCTGCCGTAGAGAAACCCGCATATTGGCGGATGGTCCAGGGCCGTGTGGTGTACATGGAGTTATACGGGCCACGCTTGAACGGTGCAAAACCGGGTACGCTTTCCAGATGGTCCAACCCTTTCAGGTCTTCCGCTGTGTAAAGCGGTTTTACGTCAATGCCTTCCGGTGTGTGCCAGTTCAACTCATCCAGCGTTTTTGCGCTTTCGCCTTCAATACGTTTTTTCCAGTCACTGGCATCTTTGGCATTCAGCCCTTTGGTATCCAGTGCGATCTTGGAGAAATCAGGAATCGTGCTCATTCTTCTTACACTCCCAAAACAGTGTGGAGGTCCTGCAATGTGGCGAGCACATCACTTCCCATGCCGATAGCTGCATCGACACCGTCAAAATCACCGCGCCCGGCGAGATAAACTTTGCTTGCCCCGGCCTCTTTCAAGGCTGTGGCAAAGGCGGCTGCCAGTTCTTCATATTGGTCATCAGAACCACACAGCACACAAACCTGTGCCCCGCTTTCCTTGAAAGCCTCAACAGCAGCAGCGGCATCAGCAAAACCGTTGTTGCCCTTGGCTTCTACGCCACCGGCTTCGAAAAAGTTTTTGGCAAAGGTGGCACGTGCCGTATGTTTGGCAATTGCCCCCATATTGGCAAGGAAGATTTGCGGGTAATCCCCCTTGGTCGCTTTATAAGCATCCGCCGCATCACGCAGTTTTTCAAAATCTTCGGCTAAGCGGTGTGCAGGCAGAGCCTGAACCTTGGCACCTTCCCCACCAGTTGCCAGTGACCCAATGGTGACATCGGCCTTGGCGACCTTTGCCAGCAAGGCTGCATAATCGGGTTCTTCACGCACCACAGCATCTTCTGCAATATTGGGGTATTCCGAAACGCCCGTCACCGGGTCTTTGCGCTTGGCAATATTTTTGACCCGTGCAGCCCATGTGTCTGCAATTTGTGCCTGCAAGGAACCATCAGCCAGAACGCCAACCATGCCGCCCTTGGCTTCGATCGCCTGAAACAGTGCCCAGGCTTTTTCTACATATTGTTCCGTCAGATTTTCAATGAACCAGGAACCACCAGCCGGATCGATCACTTTGTTAAGTGAGCTTTCTTCCTGCAACACCACCTGCGTGTTACGCGCAATTCGCCGCGCAAAGTCATCTGCCACACCGCAATGTTGGTCAAACGGCAAAACCGTTATGGCATCCGCCCCGCCAATGGCCCCGGCAAAACAGGTCGCCGTGGTGCGCAGCATATTCACCCACGGGTCACGTTGTGACATGGCGCGCTCAGAAGTGGTGGCATGCAGGTTCATAGCGCAGGCTTCTTCCGAACCACCGCTTGCCTTGACAATTTGCGCCCACAAGAAACGGGCCGCGCGCAGTTTGGCAATACCGGGGAAGACCTCACAACCGTTTGCAAAGCTGAAAACGATTTGCCCGGCGGCAGCATCAACAGACATCCCGGCATCAACCATGGCACGCAGATAAGCAACCCCGGTTGCCAACGCACAGGCCAAATCCTGCGTTTCAGAAGCCCCGGCCCCGTAATAGGCAGAAGTATCGACTTTCACCGCCGTAACATTGGCATAGGTGGTGGCTGTTTCCTTGGCCAGTTCAGCCATATCTTTTAACGCATCTTCAACGGATTTGGACAAAGTGCCACTTGCGGCCAGCGTGCCCAGCGGGTCTGCATTAAACGCGCCCATGGCCTGATCGTTGGCAATGCCCTTGTCTGCCCACAAACCTTTCAGGAAGGTAGCCGCATTTACGGCCTGATCACCGGCTTCCAATGAAATCCCGGCCAAATCCAGCAAAACACCATCCAGAACATCGCCCAAGTCTTCCTTGGAATAAATCATCATCCCGTCACGACCAGCAAGCTCAGGGGCATCAGCACCGTTTTTACCAGCCTGTGCTGCCGCATCGAGTTTCAAAATCAACGAGGTCACACCGCGTTCCAGATCATCCAGAATCTGCTGATTGGCGACTATTTTGTCAGCATGAGCATGAATTTGACGGATATCCCAACCTTCAAGGCTTCGGCCCTTGGCACTATTGCCGCGCGTAAAAGGCGCAGCACCGGGAAAACCGGACGGGTTGCCTTCGGCCTTCCAGTCATCTTTTGTATAGAGAGGCTGGATGTCGATTCCATCATAGGTTTTGACAACCATCTTTTTTTCAAAGGGTGCGCCTTTGAGAACTTTTTCCAAAGACTCTTTCCACGCGTCTACAGACGTCGCCGGAAATTCAGCCCCAAGGGCTAAACGTGCATCGCTCATGATCATCCTTTTTCGAGGTCATCGAAAATAAATACGTATTACAATACCGTTTTACCAAATTGTACCCGCAATGGCTATAGGGGAATGCCCTAAAGAACGATATTTTTCTGCACCGCGTTATATAAAAGGAGTGAATATTTCGCAAGAGGAGAGTTAAATTATAATTTTATTACTTCCTCTCTCGCCATCTAAACGGCACGCCGGGTCAAAAAACGTGCCGATTTTTTGCGCAACTTCCAGCGTTTGTTTTTCAGGGCCGAGTCTATAGGCTGGATGTTGTCGAGAAATTCATCCACCACCCGGTCCCATGAAAATTTCAACGCATGGGTGCGACAGGCCGGAATAGACTTTCCATAGGCCTGCTTTACAGCCGTTTTCAAATCTTCATTCAATGCGCCGAACGTTGTTTCACAAGCCCCAGCTTCCCCAAAAACATCCAGCGGGCCGGAAACCGGATAAGCGGCCACCGGCACCCCGCAGGCCAGACTTTCCGCCATGACCAACCCGAATGTATCGGTCAGGCTCGGAAACACAAACACATCGGCACAGGAATAACAAAGCGCCAGTTCCCGGTCACTATAGGGGATATGGAACAGAACATCGGGGTATTTTTCCATCAGTTCTTCGCGTTGCGGACCCGGCCCGACCACCACCTTGGAACCGGGCAGGTCAAGCTCCAGAAAAGCCGGAATATTCTTTTCCACCGCCAAACGCCCGACATACATATGGATGGGGCGCGGCAGGTCGAAAAAATCTTTTTCCTGCGGGCTGAATGTTTCCGTATCCACCCCATGGGACCATTCAAACACATTTTCGAAATTCTGTTTTTCCAATTCTCTGGCAACTGTCACCGAAGGGGCAAAAACGCATGTGCTGGGACCATGAAAACGCCGCATGGCCCCATAGAGGGTGTTAAGCGATAGAAAGGGCGCACGTTCATGCACATATTGCGGAAACTTGGTGTGATAGGCCGTGGTAAAGGGCAACCCCTTTTTCAGGCAAACCTTGCGCATGGACCAGCCGATCGGCCCCTCGGTTGCAATATGGATCACATCAGGGCGTATCTTTTTCAGCATGGAACGAATTTTTCGTTGCGGCAAAAGTGCCAGCGGGATTTCCGCATAACCGGGGCAAGGCATGGTTAAAAAATCAGCCGGGGAAATAACAGTAACATCAAAGCCACGGTCCAGCAGGCGGGTGCGCAACGTATCTAAAACACGCACCACCCCGTTGATTTGTGGATGCCATGCATCCGTAGCGATCAGGATATGCACGTCCGTCCATCCTCTTTCAATCCATTTAATCGAAAGAGTCAAACACAGAATTCATGACAGTTTGAAGACGTCAAGATGACAGTTTATTCACGGCTGATCACCCCGTCATAACCTTCCAGATAGCCCTTCTTCAACTCATACCCGAGGAGGCGGTTCTGGTCATAACGGCCAGGCATACGCAAAAACCATGTTGGCTTGGCACTAAAACCCACCCGCTCATAATAAGGGGCATCGCCCACCAGCACAATGGCACCATGCCCGGCATCTCCTGCCAGCTTGATGACCTTATGCAACATCGCCTGCCCCAAACCTTTACCTTGAAGCGCAGGTTCAATTGCCAAAGGTCCCAGCAACAGGGCATCACCGGCATTTCCTGCCTGAATAGGCCACAGGCGTACAGTACCGACCAGCTTGTCATCTATAAAAGCGACGAGCGAAATGTCTTTTATGGGGTCGCGGCCGATACGCAACTGGTGAGAGGATTTGGTGGTCCAGTTTATCCCCAGTGCACGTTCCACCAGACCAACAATCAGGTCTTCCGAAACGGGACAGTCGGCTTCTGTCTCAATGGTCCAGTCCATACTGTCATATACCGATAACCCCTTCGTTCGCCAAGCCTTTTAATGTGTCTTCATCCATTTTTAACAAACGGCTGAGAATTTCCCTACTATGCTGGCCCACAGAAGGCGGGGCTACATCGTATTTGACCGGAGTTTCGGAAAAATGCATGGGGTTGGCCACACTGGGGATATCACCTTCAAGGCGCTGTTCCATCTTGCGATGGCGCACATGGGGGTCTGCAAAGACACGATCCAATGTATTGATTGGCCCACAAGGAACACCGGCACCTTCAAGGGTTGCAATCCACCAGTCCAGAGAATCTTGCGCAATGCGTTTTTCCAGCAAAGGCACCAGTGCCTCACGGTTTTTCACCCGGGCTTCGTTGGTGGTAAAACGCGCATCGCAGGCCCATTCTTCATGCCCCGCGGCCTTACAGAATTTAGCAAACTGCCCATCATTGCCCACGGCCAAAATCATATGGCCATCCGATGTGGCAAAGGCCTGATAAGGAACGATGTTGGGATGTGCGTTCCCCATAGGCTTGGGCACCAGATTGCCGCCCAGATAGTTCATGGCCTGATTGGCAAGGGTTGCGATTTGTACATCCAGCAAGGCAAGGTCAATATGCTGGCCCCGGCCGCTTTTGTCGCGATAGGTCAGCGCCGACTGAATGGCGATGGTGGCATAAAGCCCTGTCATCACATCCGCCAGTGCAACACCGACCTTCACGGGACCGCTTTCAGGGGTGCCGGTCAAAGACATCAACCCGCCCATTCCCTGAATTAAAAAGTCATATCCTGCGCGCGCCGCATAAGGCCCATCTTGGCCAAAGCCGGTGATGGAACAATAAACAAGATCCGGCTTGATCGCCTTGAGGCTGTCATAATCCAGATTGTATTTTTTCAGACCACCGACCTTGAAGTTTTCAATCACCACATCGCAGGATTTCACCAGCTCGTGCAGGATTTCCTGCCCGGCCACTTGTGTAAAATCCAGCGCCAGTGATTTCTTGTTGCGGTTACACGACAGAAAATAGGCTGCATCTTCCCCCACAAAGGGCGGCCCCCAGCCACGGGTATCATCACCGGGGCCAGGACGTTCGACCTTGATAATTTCTGCGCCCAGATCCCCCAGCGTCTGACTGGCCCACGGGCCAGCCAGAATACGGGAAAGATCAAGGACGCGGATATGGGAAAGTGCAGCCTCAGTCATTAAAAGAACGCCTGCAAACCGGTTTGCGCACGCCCCAGAATGAGACGGTGAATATCGTACGTCCCTTCATAGGTATTAACGGTTTCCAGGTTCACCATATGGCGGATCACATGGAATTCGTCAGAAATACCGTTACCGCCGTGCATGTCACGCGCCATACGGGCAATTTCCAGCGCCTTATTGACGTTGTTGCTTTTGATGATGGAAATATTTTCAACCGCACAATTGTCTTCATCCATCAAACGGCCGACACGCAGAGCAGCTTGCAGGCCCAGTGTGATTTCAACCAGCATGGTAGAGAGTTTGTTCTGGTAAAGCTGGTTTTGTGCCAGCGGGCGGTTAAACTGTTTGCGGTCCAGCCCGTACTGACGCGCCGCATGCCAGCAGAATTCCGCAGCACCTAGTGCGCCCCAGGCAATGCCGTAACGCGCTTTGTTCAAACAACCAAACGGACCGGCCAGACCTTGTACGTTAGGCAGCAGGTTTTCTTCCGGAACGAACGCATTATCCAGAACAATTTCACCGGTGATGGAAGCACGCAGGCTCATTTTGCCTTCGATCTTCGGCGTACTGAAGCCTTCTGTTCCGCGTTCCACAATAAAGCCGCGAATCACACCGTCCAGCTTGGCCCAAACAACGGCCAGATCAGCGATGGGGGAATTGGTGATCCACATTTTGTTACCGGTCAGGCGATAGCCGCCATCAACCTTTTCAGCGCGTGTTTTCATGCTGCCCGGGTCAGAGCCATGATCCGGCTCGGTCAAACCGAAGCAGCCCACGAATTCACCCGTTGCCAGCTTCGGCAAATATTTTTTGCGCTGTTCTTCAGAACCATATTCATAGATCGGATGCATCACCAGCGAGGATTGCACAGACATGGCGGAACGATAACCGGAATCCACACGTTCAACCTCACGACCGATCAGACCGTAACAGACGCTGTTCATACCGGCACAGCCGTATTCTTCCGGGATCGTGCAGCCCAGCAGGCCCAGTTCACCGAACTCATTCATGATCTCACGGTCAAAGGTTTCGTTCCGGTTGGCTTCCAGAATGCGCGGCATCAGCCGGTCTTCACAAAAAGCGCGCGCACTGTCACGCACCATGCGTTCTTCTTCACTCAACTGATCATCAAACAGAAACGGGTCTTCCCATTTAAAAGCCACTTTGGCAGCCATTACCTTTTCCTTTCACGGTTAACTTTATTCCTTTAACTTGAATATATTTGCGATTTTCCCCATAATCAAATGAGTAATTTCGCATAGTTGATGATTTAAATTCATAAAGTAATGGCCAGACGCATTCCCTCCCTGCAATCTTTGCTCTGTTTTGAATATACTGCACGCTTCCAAAGTGTCTCGCGGGCAGCAGAGGAATTGCACCTGACCCAAAGTGCCGTCAGCAGACAGATCAAGGGATTGGAAAATTTCCTGAACATTGCCCTGTTCATTCGCGAAAAACAACGCTTGCGCCTCAGCCCGGAAGGCAAAACCTACCTGCATGACCTGCAACCCCATCTGGATGGGCTGGAAACAGTCACCCTGAAACTGATGTCCTCCAAAACTCAAAGCGGTGTGCTGAATCTTGCGGCCCAGCCCACCTTCAGTACAAAAGTGCTTATCCCGCTTTTACCGGAATTTAAAAAACATGCCCCTGACATTGCCATCAATTTCATTTCCCGCATCGGCAAACCGGACTTCGAAAAAGAAGCCGTTGATGTTGCCATTCTTTACGGGGATGGCCACTGGCCGGACCTGACAGCCCTGCCTTTATGTGGGGAAGAATTAATCCCCTTATGTCACCCGGACTTACTCACTTCTTTCTCAAACCCGCCCGTCTACGCAGACCTGAAAGACCAGACACTGATTCACATCACCACCCGCCTCGATGCCTGGCCCTACTGGCTGGAACAAGTGGGGGCAAACGGGATTGACAGTGCAGCAGGGCCAAAGTTCGAACACTTCACCATGGCGGTTCAGGCGGCTATTGCCGGGCTTGGCATTGCGCTATTGCCAAGCTTTGTTGCTGAGGATGAACAAAAAGCAGGGCGACTCGTCCAGCCTTTTGACGCCCGCGTCATCAGCCCCAAAGGCTATTTCATCGCTTGTGATAAAAACCGCAGCAGAATCGAAAAAATCTCATATTTCATGGATTGGCTAAATAGCATGAAAGAGGAACTGCCCTATTCTGTTTCCGAAAAATAAGGCGTATCCAATTACCTCTATCTTTTAAGGGATTTATTACTTATCATTTTATGGTTTTTCGCCTTAAAAAACACCTGTGAGTGGAAGCAAAGCGGTAACACTTCATGATCGATACATTTCATACAGGAAATAAAATCGGTAAAAAACTGATGGTTATGATCATCGCCTTCAGTTCCCTTGTTACTTTTTTCATCACAGCGCTGCAACTTTTCTGGGACTATCGCCAACAACTTTCCGATCTCGATACATCCCTCAATACTGTCAGCATTAACGTCCCGACCATTACCAATAGCCTCTGGAATTTTGATGAAGACCAATTGAAACTGTCCCTTGAAGGGCTGGTCAATCTGCTGAACATCGAACATGCAAGCATCACGACAGAAGACCAGAATCGCCTTTGGCAGGCTGGCAAGGCAGAGTCGCAACATGTTGTAAAACGCACGTATCAGCTCATCAGTAAAAAACGCAAGGAACCGATCGAGATTGGGACGTTGAGCGTCACGGCCAGTCTTGACGCCATATATGAACGGGTGATGGCAAAAGCTCTGGGTATTCTACTTAGCAACGCCGTTAAGACCTTTTTAGTGGCCTTGTTCATGTTCGCCCTGACGTATTATTTCATCACCAAACGGATTTATCAGCTGACAAGAAATGTTGAAAATTTAGCGGATGAACTGTCCCTTCCCGCCCTTTCCCTACCTGCCCCTGAGGATGGTGAAAAAGATGAAATTCAACTGGTTCAGGACCGTTTCGATGATATGGCCCAAAGGTTGCGCCGCGCCCATGAAGAACGCGAAGAAAATCAAAAGCGTCTGCAAGATGCCTATCAGGAAGTGACAACCATTAACAAGGAACTGGAACAACGCGTTCATGAACGCACCCAGCACCTCAGTCAGGAAATCATTGAACGCGAATATATCCAGCAGTCTTTGACCAACAGCGAACAGCGCCTTCGCGATATTGCTGAATCTGCATCGGACTGGTTCTGGGAAACAGGGCCGGACCACCTTTTCACCTATCTTTCCGGGCGATGTTACGAAGTAACCGGTTTCAAGCCTGAAGACGTGATTGGCAGAAAGCGCTACGATCTGGCAGATTTTTCCAATTCAACCGAAAAAAAGGATGATTGGGAAAGTTACGAAGAAATCTTGCGCAACGAACTTCCGCTGGATAATTTCCATTATCGCCTGGAAACACAAGCTGGAAAAATTTTACATGTCGAACTGAGCGGACGGCCCTATTACGATGGCGCTGGCACCTTTATGGGCTATCGCGGTGCCGCCCGTGACATTACCGATCAGGTCAATGACAGTGAAATCCTGCGTCACGCCAAAGAAGATGCAGATCAGGCCAGCAAAGCAAAATCTGAATTCATTTCAAATATCAGTCACGAGTTACGAACACCTCTTAACGGCATTCTCGGGTTTGCCCAATTGCTGGATATGAATAAAAACACCCCGTTGAACAAACAGCAGCATTCCTATGTCGAACATATCATCAATGCCGGGCGTCATTTGCTGGAACTGATTAACGATATTCTGGATTTATCCAAAATCGAAGCCGGAAAAATGCAATTGTCACTGGAAGCTCTGTCTCCGGTCGAAGTCATCGAAACAAATCTGGATATTTTGCAAACGCTGGCCCAAAAGCATCAGGTCACCCTTGAAACGGATTTCTCACAAATTGACAGGACTGTTCGCATTAAGGCTGATGCCACCCGTTTCAGGCAAATTCTGATCAATTTGTGTAACAATGCCATCAAATACAATAAAGAAAACGGGCTTGTAAAAATTTCTTTATCCCAACCGGAAAAAGACTGGTTGCGTATTGCTGTATCTGACACAGGCCCCGGTCTGGATGAACAACAACTTCAACACCTGTTCACGCCCTTTAACCGTTTGGGCGCCGAAAACAGCACGATAGAAGGAAGCGGTGTCGGCTTATCCATTACAAAAAAACTGGTCGACCTCATGGCCGGGCACATTGGTGTAGAAAGCGTTCCCACCCAGGGCAGTACCTTTTGGTTTGAATTTAAAACAATGGCTCAAACCAAAACGCCACAACCGTTTCTGGCAGCCCCAAAACAATCCGCAAGCCCTCTGTCTCTCTTGGCATGCCGTATCCTTTATATCGAAGACAATCCGGAAAACATGACCCTGTTGCAGGAAATTTTTGAAAATTTCGAAGATGCTCAACTCCTATGTGCAACAACCGCAGAAGCCGGGATTGCCAAAGCCCGTGAAACACAGCCGGACCTGATTCTTATGGATATCAACCTCCCCGATTTTGACGGCTTTGAAGCTTTCAAGAAACTGCTGTGCTATGATGAAACCCGCACAATACCTGTCATTGCCTTAAGTGCAAACGCCCACCCCGATACCATCAAGCACAGCAAAATTATCGGGTTCAGTGGTTTTCTGACCAAACCAATTGATATTCCAAAATTAATTCAAACGATTAACCACACCATTGCAAATACAAGGAGGCTCCCGTGACACCTTGTTTTTTACGCAGGTTCAGCCCCGTCATTGCCCTTGGCATTGCCATCGCTTCATTCTGCGTTTTCCCGAAATATACACAAGCCGGTTCCCCTGAATTGGAATATGCCTATCCGGATATTTCCGTTTGGACAACCAAGCGCGACAGCAACGGCAAGCTCCTAAACCCATTGATCAAACTGGCAGATGAACTCTTTACAAAAGCTAATATCCAATGGCACGCGCAAGATTATCCGGCAAAACGTATGTTTGCCAATTTGCGCGAAGGCCACTCCAAATTCTCCATGCTGGTCAACGCCCAGTCCCTGCTCAAGGACTGTTGTCTGATCAGCCAATCGCCTGTTGCTCTGGTCGAAATTCGAATCTTCAACAAAGCCGACAAACCCGCCATCCATAAACTGGAAGATTTAAATGGCAAAAGTGTTATTACCATCCGTGGGTATAGCTATGCCGGTACTCTAAAATATATTCAGGACCCCAAAAACAAAATTGAAAACAACCCTGCTCCCAATCATACTGCCGCCTTTAGCATGCTGGCAAACGGACGGGCAGACTACGCCATTGATTACGCCTTTCCAGCCGCTGAAATCCTTGAAAAAAAACCGATTGCAAACATCACCTTCACGCCTTTGAAAAAAACAAACGTTTATCTCATTTTGCATAAAGACTACCCGGATGCCCCAAACGTTATGGCGCGTCTGGAAGCCATCGCGACCACACTGGATAAGGCAGCTTATCTAACCCAACCGCAAACAACTCCCCTAAAAGAAAAGGAGGGCAGTTAAAACGGCCCCCCCCTTATTTACAGTTATAATTTCAATCACGCACTCAAGCGGCAGAGACATCTTCCAATGGCTGCCCACGAACCGTGCGGTCATAATCTTCCACCAATTGTTTTGAAATTGCGCCCGGCGTGAAACGACAGTCGCCAATTTCAGCAACCGGTGTCACTTCCGCAGCCGTACCGGTGAGGAAGCATTCTTCAAAATCGTTCAGTTCTTCGGGCATAATCACCCGTTCGATAATTTTATACCCACGCTGTTTTGCCAAGTCGATCACCGTGCGCCGTGTAATCCCGTCAAGAAAACAATCCGGGGTCGGTGTATGGATTTCACCAGCCTTGTTGACAAAGAAAATATTGGCACCTGTTGCTTCGGCCACCTGACCGCGCCAATCCAGCATCATCGCATCATGGTAGCCTTTTGATTCCGCAGCGTGTTTGGACAATGTACAAATCATGTAAAGGCCCGCAGCCTTGGATTTACAAGGCGCTGTTCTCGGGTCCGGGCGCTGGTAAATGGCATTGTCCAGACGGATGCCTTTCATGCGGGCTTCCGGGTCAAAATAAGATGGCCACTCCCAGGCGGCAATCGCCAAATGGATGGTGTTATTCTGTGCAGAAACACCCATCATTTCAGAGCCACGCCATGCCACCGGACGAATATAACCATCTACAATATTGTTTGCTTCGACCACCGCCTTTGTTGCCGCATCAATTTCTTCCAGAGAATAGGGAATTTCAAAACCAAGCAATTTGGCTGAATCAATGAGACGTTGGCTATGTTCGCTCAATTTGAAGATATGACCACCATAAACGCGGATACCTTCAAATACGGAAGAGCCATAATGCAGGGCATGGGATAGAACATGCACCTTGGACTCGCGCCAAGGAATCATTTCTCCATCATGCCAGATGGAACCATCGCGATCATCAAACGAAAGGTTGGACATGGTTAGCTCTCTTAAAATGTAACAAAATTACTTTTACACCCCCATGGGCATAAATGATATTGCCACTAGTAATCCGTTCTGCCATATATGTCAATAATGCTGACATATATGAACAGTGGCTAAAAAATGTCCGATATTAAAAGACGTGCCAATCCTTTGTTTTTACGCGAAGAAGAGCTTCGCCAGGCCATAGAACTGCTTTTTTTCGCCTACCGCGATTTCACCGGTGACGCGGATGAAATTCTCGAATCCTACAATTTCGGCAGAGCACATCACCGGGTCATTTATTTGGTCGGGCGCAGCCCCGGTATGTCGGTAAAGGACTTGCTCAACATCCTGTCCATTACCAAACAAAGCCTGTCACGCGTTTTAAGCCAGCTTGTCGAAGAAGGATTTGTCGAACAGCGTACAGGCGTTATGGATCGCCGCCAACGCCTGCTTTACCTGACAACCAAAGGCCAAAAACTGGAAACAGAACTGACCCAGCGTCAAAGCCGCCGTATCGCAGAGGCCTATCGCCAAGCCGGGGCCGATGCCGTGGAAGGGTTTCGCAAAGTCCTGATGGGTATCACAGATGAAAAAGAACGCTTTGCCCATATAGATGATGATTCTCAGGAATAGACAGTCACAACACAGCTGTGCATACTGCACGTCATGAACGATGAACAGCCCCATATTCTGGTGGTCGATGACGATGAACGCCTGCGCCGCCTGCTCAAAAAGTTCCTCAGCGAAAATGGCTTTAACGTCAGTATCGCACAGGATGCGCTTGATGCACGCAACAAGCTGGACCTGTTGGAATTTGACCTGATCGTGCTTGACCTGATGATGCCGGGGGAAAGCGGGCTGGACTTTGCCAAAGACTTCAAACGCGCAAACACCACGCCCATCCTGATGCTGACTGCCATGGGTGAAAGCAATGACCGGATCAACGGTCTGGAATGCGGTGCGGAAGACTATCTCACCAAACCTTTTGAACCGCGAGAGCTTGTTCTACGCATCAATAACATTTTGAAACGCATTGTTCGTGCCCCTGTCGAAGAAACCAGCCAGATGATAAAACTGGGTGAACTGACCTTCGAACCTGCCCGCCATTGCCTGAGCCGCAATGGTGAACCTGTGCATCTGACGGCTTCCGAAGCCAGTCTGCTTGTTATACTCGCCCAAAAGGCAGGTTCGATTTTGAGCCGTGAGCAATTGGCAGAACTCTCTGGTGTGGAAGCCAATGACCGTACCATTGATGTACAGGTCACCCGCCTGCGCCGCAAAATTGAAACCGACCCGAAAACACCACGCTACCTCCATACAGTGCGCGGGCAGGGCTACGTTTTAAGGCCGGAGTAACCGCAACATGGGGCAACTGATCAAAGCTATCCTGCCGCGCAGTCTTCTGGGGCGTTC
Source organism: Terasakiella sp. (assembly GCA_050297075.1). Classification (GTDB taxonomy): domain Bacteria; phylum Pseudomonadota; class Alphaproteobacteria; order Rhodospirillales; family Terasakiellaceae; genus Terasakiella. The sequence continues at coordinate 127,677 of JBNKSC010000014.1, read as the reverse complement.
CCTGCTGATCCTTGTTGTTCCTCTTGTACTTTTGCAGGTTATTTCCGCCTTCATCTTTTATCAGGCCCACTGGGACAAGGTTTCACAATATCTTTCACGCGGGCTGGCCGGGGATGTCGGGGCATTGGTCGATATGGTGCGTGACACCCCCACACCAGAAGGGCGAAAGCGCGCTTTTGCTGTTTCCCGAAGCCGCTTCAACATGCCGGCAGACATGCGCGTTGGTGAAATTTTACCCAATGACCGTAAAATCGTACAAGGCAGCATTCCTGATCCGTTTTTCCTGTCTGCATTAAATGAACGCGTGGGCCTGCCCTATCAGATCATCGCGCCGGATGGGGAGAAACACATTATCATCGAGGTGCAACTGAGTGACGGTGTTTTAAGCGTCACAGCCCTTCGCAAACGCCTGTTCAGTTCCACAACCTATGTCTTTGTTCTGTGGATGGTTGGCAGTTCATTGTTACTGTTCGGTGTTGCCATCATCTTCATGCGCAATCAGGTTCGCCCTATTCGCCGCCTTGCTGTTGCTGCCGATGCGTTTGGTAAACGCCAGAATGTGGAAAAATTCAAACCCGAAGGCGCACGTGAAGTTCGCCAGGCAGCGGCGGCTTTTTTAAAAATGAAAGCCCGGATTGAACGCCAGATCGAACAGCGCACCCACATGCTGGCAGGTGTTTCTCATGATTTACGTACACCCCTGACACGCATGAAACTACAACTGGCGATGATGGAAAATAATGATGACATCAAAGACCTGAGTGAAGATATCACTGAGATGGAACATATGCTGGAAGGCTATCTCGCCTTTGCCCGGGGCGAAGGAGAAGAAGAGGCAACACAAACCAATCTGTCAGAGTTGATTGCGCAAATTGTCAATGCCGTAAAACGCAAAGGTGTCGCAATTGACTACCATTGTGAAGGGCAGATTTATCTTCCCGTGCGGCCCAATGCTTTCAGGCGCTGCGTCACCAATCTGGTTGAAAATGCCGCACGCTACGGGCAACATACATCTGTGCGGGTTGGCCAACGCAATGATATGATTGAAGTCACCGTTGATGATGACGGGCCCGGCATTCCAGAAGACAAGTATGAAGAGGTTTTCAAACCTTTCTTCCGTTTGGATAAATCACGCAACGTGCAAACCGGTGGCGTTGGTCTGGGGCTTTCCATCGTGCGTGATGTTGTACGTGCCCACGGGGGAGACATTCAACTGTCATCTTCCCCCCAGGGTGGGCTGCGTTCCAAGCTACGCTTTCCGATTTAGGCCACAGGCCCAAAACCGCAAAAGTCAGAGCGTAAACTTAGCGACGATCATCCTGATAAGCATTGTATGTGCCATCAACGATCAGGGCAATGTCGGTGCGCTGTAAACCCAGATCAGACAATTCACGATCACTCATGATTTCCAATTCATGGCGCAGGCGTCTTTTTTCTTTCATCTTGGCAAACTGGGCGATGACGAAATCTTCAAAGCGGGTCAGCAATCCACCTGTCAATTCAACATGGTGACTGCCGTAAGACGTAATGGGGAAGCGAAGCATCATTTTTTCAAACTCACATACAGAATTTTTGAATGTATCTAAGCTTTATTTAGCCTTCGTTCGCACTTGCAACAACATTATTTTGTGCAACGCAGTATTGCGCTTGATGCATGACTTATATTATTGCGCTAAAGCCCCGTGTGTGGATAACCATTTTATCACATCCTCAACATTTGAGACATATTCACCCGGTTCACGTGGCGGACGGTTGATCATCAGTACTGCAATTTTTTCATCACGTGCCGCTATGATCTTCGCTTCGGTCTGTTCTCCGCCACTGTTTTTCGTGACCAACAAACGAATGCCATGTTCGCGCATGAGATTTTTCTCTCCCTCCACATCGAAGGGAGGATGCGACACAACACTCTCATATTTCGCAAGAGGTAAGGCCTCTTTCGTTTCGTTGACCAATCGGACCAGAAAAGGCACATTTCCCAGACCATCAAAGCGCGACAATTCCTTGATACCAATGGTCAAAAATGTCTTTGCTTCCAGTTTGGCAACTTGCTCTAGCGCCTGTTCCATATTGTCAACTTCCAACCATCGATCACCGGGGTGGGGTTGCCATGGGGGGCGTTGAAAAAAGACCAACGGAATTTTACAGGCATTTGCAGCGATATAAGCATGCTGGGAAATTTTTTCAGCAAACGGATGTGTGGCATCAACCAGATGAGTCACCTTTTCTTGTTCAAGATACTGTATCACCCCTGAAGCACCGCCAAAACCACCGACATGAACCTTGCACGGCAGGTCCGGCTGATGCCCCGTAACACCACTGTAGGAGACAATACATTCCAGTTGCCCCTGAAAAACATCAACAACACGCCGGGCCAATTGCGCAGCTTCACCTGTGCCTCCCAGAATTAAAAGCTTTTTAGCTGACATGGCCGACCATATCCCCTTTGCGATTAACAGCAATGATTTCAATATGACAATGGCCACTTACAATCGCTTGCGCAACTTCTTTTGCCCTCAAAGCGACCAGATCCCCCATTGCCAGCCCAGCCTCTTGCGCAATTTCCAGAACTTCAAGCGCCGTATTTGCCTGTTTTGCGCGTTCCACAACATCTGCATCCGCCCCCAGTTCCCGCATCCATTGCGCCAATTGGCCAAAGTCAACGCGTGAGCGTGACGAATGTAAATCCATCTCGCCTTGTGCCAATTTACACAACTTGGCAAAGCCACCACAGAAGGTCACTTTTTCAATGGGATGGCGGCGCAAATATTTCAAGAGCCCCCCTGCAAAATCCCCCATATCAATCAACGCGCTTTCTTCCAGCCCGTAAAGCTGTTGCACCGTTTTTTCCGAGGTTGAACCTGTGCAGGCGGCAACATGGGATATCCCCATCGCACGGGCCACATCAACACCCCGATGGATGGAATGGATCCAGGCCGAACAGGAATAAGGCACCACAATGCCGGTTGTTCCCAAAACAGATAGACCGCCAACGATACCAAGGCGGGGATTCATGGTTTTTTGTGCAAGTTTTTCCCCATTGGTAATGGAAATTTCAACAACCACATTCGGCTGGCTAGATATATCGTTCAGGTTATCCGTAATCATCTGGCGCGGCATGGGGTTTATGGCCGGTTCACCCACATCCACAGGCAAGCCCGGTTTGGTCACAAGCCCAACCCCGGTGCCGTTTTTAAATATAATGCCAGCTCCGGCATCTGTCGTTTTCACCCGGACAAGAATTTCCGCCCCATGGGTAATATCCGGGTCATCACCGGCATCCTTAATCACGGATGCCCAAGCTGTTTCTCCCTCAAAACCATGGCGGTTCAGAACAAAAGACGGTGTCTGTCCCTTGGGCAAACGGATTTGCACAGGATCGGGGAATTCCCCGTTCCGTAACGCATAAAATGCGGCCTTGGCGGCGGCCGTTGCGCAAGCGCCTGTCGTCCAGCCTTTTCTCAGTTCCTTGGTTTTCATAAACAGACAAGATAGCGATTTTGAATCATTTGTCATCGTCTGGTTTTCAGGCTATCACAAGATCATGGAAAATTTCGCAAATATTGACTTCCCAACCTTTAGCCCCGGCACCGTCTGGATGGTGGGGGCCGGACCGGGGGACCCCAAGCTTTTAACCCTTTATGCCTACCACGCACTCAGGCAAGCTGACGTGATTGTGCATGATGCCCTTGTTGATGAGCACATTCTCAAACTGAAACGCAATGATTGTGTGCTGGAACCCATGGGCAAGCGCGGTGGCAAGGCCTCCCCCAAACAGGAAGAGATCACCACGCGCCTGATCGAACTGGCGAAACAGGGCAAACGGGTGTTGCGCCTTAAAGGCGGCGACCCCTTTGTCTTTGGCCGTGGCGCGGAAGAAGCCCTGCCCATTCTGGCACAAAATATTGGCCTGCGTATTGTCCCCGGTGTCAGTGCTGGTATTGCCGGTTCAGCCTATGCCGGGGTGCCTGTCAGTGACGGGCAGATGAATCAGGTCATCAGTTTCGTAACCGGTCATGATGCAGGCGGCAAAGTGCCTGCGGTGGATTGGGAAGCCTTGGCAAAATCTTCTCCGGTCATTGTTTTTTACATGCCTATGAAGCATCTTGAAAATATCCGGCAAAACCTGCTTGCCGCCGGACGTAACAATGATGAGCCTGTGTGCGCTGTCTCACAGGCAACAACCCCGGAACAAACGGTTTGCGAAACAACATTGCAGAGATGTTTGATCGATTTAGAGAATTCCAATATAAAATCACCTGCCCTGTTGATCGTCGGCCCAACAGTTAACCTTCGTCAGCACCTTATGGCCTGTTTTACTTAGGACACCTTATGGACCAAGAACTTCTCCTTATGACCATGTTGCAGGAAGGTCTCGCCCATTGCACCGTGGTTGTTGAAGATAACGGCAGCCTGCTCATCAGCCTGTTCATGGCAGGGCTTTTAGGCAGCGCGACCCACTGTATCGGCATGTGTGCGCCCTTCGTCCTTTCGCAAGTTAGCGCACGCCTGGAAATGGTGTCTCTCAAGGATATGTCGGAATTTAAACGCCTCAGCGGTGCGGCCCTGTTGCCCTATCATTTCGGGCGGATGACCACATATATTGTGCTGGGCTTTTTTGTCGGCCTGCTGGCGCAAGGGGCCATTCAGTTCAGCGGCATGAAATGGATTTCTGCCGTTTTATTGCTTCTGGCAGCGATTTTCTTTCTGGGCTACGCACTCAGACGACTTGGGGTCAGCTTCCCCCATATGCCCTTCTTCGGTAGTGCAGAAAAGGAAAGTGCTTTTTCCGCCAAGCTCGGTCATCTGTTAAAACCGTTTTTCGCCCGCCCTGTAGGCCTGAACGGTTATATTCTGGGCGTTGGGCTGGGCTTTCTGCCTTGCGGCCTTCTGTACGGTGCCTTGGCTGCCGCCGGTGCCAGCGGGGACTTTCTGGCAGGTGCCTTTGGTATGGCCGCCTTTGCTTTAGGCACGGTTCCCAGCCTAATTGTGATCGGCCTTGCCGGACATATGGCTGGACAAAAGTGGCAAAAAGCCGTTACAGATTTGGCACCCATGCTTTTAATCATAAACTCAGGTGTTCTGGTCTATCTGGCCTGGACATTGGTGGCATAGACAAGGACTTCCCCATGAAATCACGCTCACGCATTTTGTTGTATTTTGTTGTTGCAGCCGTTTTTCTGGTTGTCGGCATTACCATGCGCCTGCCGCAATTGCTCGAAGAGCCGGTCACACAAGCCACCGGTGATGTCGCCATCGGCGGAGCTTTTGAACTGGTTGACCCCAAGGGCAACATCGTTACGCAAAAAGACCTGCTCGGCAGCTACACATTGGTTTATTTCGGCTATACCTTCTGCCCGGATGTCTGCCCGACCAGCCTGCAAACCAGCGCTATGGCTCTTGACCTGCTTCCGGCACGCAAATCCAACAAGGTGATTTCCCTCTTCATCACGGTAGATCCGGAACGCGATACACCCGAGGTCATGGGGGAATATGTCAAACATTTCCACAAAAGTCTGGTCGGCCTGACCGGCACACTGGAACAGGTTAAACAGGCTGCAAAAGCCTACCGGATTTATTACAAAAAGGTTGTTGAAGATGGGAAGCCTGAAGATGAATACCTGATGGACCATTCTGCCTTTGTCTATCTAATGGGCCCTGACGGCAAATATCTTACCCATTTCCCCCATGGCATCAGCCCAGAAGACATGGCTGAGAAGCTGAAAAAGTATATTCAATGAGTGCCAACGGCCTAATCATCGCTGCCCCCAATTCCAACAGTGGCAAAACCTTTATCACCCTTGCCAGTTTGCGCGCCTTGTCTCGTCGTGGTGTGAAAGTGGCCTCTGCCAAGGTTGGACCGGATTATATCGACCCTGCCTTCCATGGGGCGGCAACCCAGCGCCTGTGTCCCAATCTGGATGGCTGGGCCATGCGTGAGACCACCCTGTCTCACACCCTTAAGACCTTGGCGCAAACATCTGATATGATCATCTGCGAAGGGGTGATGGGCCTGTTTGACGGCGCAACCCTGCCCGCAGGAACTTCCCATAACCGCGATGGCAGCCCTGCCGATATTGCACGGCGCACCGGCTGGCCCGTGGTACTGGTGATTGATGCCAATGCACAGGCTGCATCTGCTGCCGCGCTGATCCATGGTTTTGCAAGCTTCGACCCGGACGTTCAGGTCAAAGGGGTTATTTTCAACAAAGTCGGTGGAGCGGGCCATATCGAGGTACTTAAACGAGCTGTCGAAAAACACCTGCCGAACATCACTATCCTTGGTTATGTCCCACGGCAAAATGACCTTGCCTTGCCAGAACGCCACCTTGGGCTGGTACTGGCCGATGAACACCCCGAACTTGAAACCTTCCTCAACAAGGCCGCTGACTTCATTGAGCAACATATAGATATGGAAGCCCTCACCCGGCTGGCTGAAACGCAACCTTTCACAAAAACCGCAGTCGGTTCGCCCTTTTTTGCTCCTTTAGGACAACGTATTGCCATCGCCAAGGATGAAGCCTTTGCCTTCAGTTACCCTGCTTTGCTGGAATACTGGCAGAAACAAGGGGCTGAACTGAGTTTCTTTTCTCCGCTGAAAGACCAAGTTCCCGATGAAACCTGCGATGCGATTTATCTGCCCGGCGGATACCCGGAACTCCATGCGGGCAAACTTGCTGCCAACAAAATGTTTCTCAATTCTTTGCACCGCCATCATGAAAAAGGCCGTTTTATTTTCGGGGAATGTGGCGGCTATATGACTTTAGGCAACGTTATCACCGATAAAGAGGGGCAAGCCCACCAAATGGCCGGTTTGCTGAATCTCGAAACCTCCTTTGCCCAGCGCAAGCTGCATCTTGGTTATCGTGAGGTCACCTGCCTACAGGATCTTCCTTTTGCCAAACGCGGGGATCGTCTGCGTGCCCATGAGTTCCATTATGCCAGCATCATTCATGAAGAGGGCCAGCCGCTGTTTGACTGTCAAAATGCCGCAGGTATTGAGATGGGAGAAGCAGGCCTAAGAAACGGAAGCTGTTTTGCCTCCTTCATTCACCTGATTGATTTTTGCGCAGCTGCCTAATGCAGGCGTCCCGGTCTGCACGGCACCCTTGCTTACACCACCAGCTCTCTATTTCTTGAAGCATCTCCCCCATTTTGGGTCCGGCTTCAACACCTTGTTCCAACAGGTCCTTACCCTGCAAGGGAAACCGAACCGGTTGAGCACGCCATTGAGCTATCAGATCAAGTATTTTCTGTTCACGCGGCCCCAACCCGCTGAAATCCTTTTCAGCCCAGTAAAGCAACAATTGATCATATGAAGCCTGCGCACCGTTACGATAAAGAAAACAGCGCAAAGTATCTTCATCCATCATCGGGTTGATTTTATTTTCATTGCCCCGCATGGCCAGCAAGCGATTGGTCTGCGCTTTGGAAAGACGCAAGCGTCTTGCGGTTTGCCAAACGGCTTCTTTCTGATCTGGCAGCAATACCCCAAAACGGCGAAGCGCATCCGGCTGGTCTTCAAAAGCACACAGCATTTCCAGCATCGGCCCACTTTGAACCTCTGGAACAATCACCTGTAAAATATCATATCTGATCATCAGATTGAGCCATTTGGCCGGACGTTGCGTAATCAGAAGACTTAACAACTCTTTTGCTATGCGTTCCCCTGACAGGCGGCTTAAGCCTTGTGCCTCTTGCCGACAGGCCAGCAAGGCAAGGGCATCAACAGGTGCTTTTGAAAAAACGGCACTAAATCGGAAAAAACGCAAAATCCGCAAATAATCTTCACGGATACGTGTCACGGGTTCACCAATGAACCTTACACGCCCTGTACGTAAATCATCCAACCCGTTACAAAAATCATGCAGGTTTCCTGCCCCATCAAGGGAAAGCGCATTAAACGTAAAATCACGCCGCCGGGCATCTTCTTCCCAGCTTTCACTGAACGCGACAACCGCATGGCGGCCATCGGTTTCCACATCGGCGCGCAGGGTTGTGATTTCATAAGCTTGCCCCTCCACCATCGCTGTAACTGTGCCATGGTCAATTCCAGTCGGCAGAACCTTGATTTCGGCCGCTTCACAAAGCTTTATCACTTCTTCTGGCACATGCTGGGTCGCAATATCGATATCCGACACCTCACGTCCGACCAGCGCATCACGCACGCAACCGCCAATAAAACGGGCCTCTTTTCCCTGCGATGTTAAAATGTCTATAATTTTACGACTGGACGGCTTGATAAACCAGTCTTGCTGAACAAGATCATTCATCGTAAATGACATGGCCGGGCACAACTTTTCCATCTTTGTAAGCTGGCGGCTGATACACCCCGCCCGGCTTTTCTCCATCCATCTGATTAAAAACGACCAAAGCAATGGTCATTAACGCAACCCCGGCCCCGAGCAACCATAACCACGGCCCCTTTGTAATATCGAACGGTTCATCATCGTTGTTTTTTTGATGATAAAGGGCATAGATCAGATAAAGAGCGGCCGGAAAAGCCAGTGGAAAAATATATTGCAGGAGGAATCTGATCATCGATATTTTTGCACGATATTGTAGAAGTTCTTAAGCATACCTGCCGTTGCCCCCCAGATATAATAATCCCCATAAGGCATCGCCCAAAAATGACGTTGCTTGCCCATAAAAATGCGTGAACACTTTTGATGATTGGCTTCGTCCATCAGGAAAGACAGCGGCACTTCAAACACTTCGGCGACTTCATGGTCATCAGGATCAGTCGGATAAGGCGCATCAACCAGGGCAACAACCGGCGTGATCCGAAAGCCGGTCCGTGTGACATAATCATTCAAACGACCAATCACATGAATGTAATCATCCGGCAGGCCGACTTCTTCCTGCGTCTCGCGCAAAGCGGCATGTTCGGGGCTTTCATCATCTTCTTCGGTATGGCCACCCGGAAAACTGATCTGCCCGGGATGATTTGTCAGATGCTCCGTGCGGCGAGTAAAAAGAACATGAAGGCCGTTTTCACGTTTCACCAGAGGAACCAGCACCGCAGCTTCACAATTGTCAGGCTCAGGACAAAACCCGTTAAGATTGTGATCCCCAAAGATATCTTTCGGATTCGGCGTAAAATTTTTAAACACCTCAATCAACGTCTGACTATCTAATCGGTCTCCAACTGCCCCAGAGGAAAGAATTCGTTGTTGCTCCATATGCCGTAAAATACTTCGCCGTCTATTGTTTCTTCCACGCCACGATTGACCAGTTCGTAAAAAACAGCCCGGTTAATCTTGGCTTCGATAGGGAAAAGCCCTTCGCCCGGACGAATTAAAACGTACGGTGCAGGTTCTCCCGTAACAGGATCATGTTCCACCCGAAGCGGATTGTCCAGCCCAATAGGGATAACTTCGTCAATATTGGTGCGAACGGACAGTTTTTGTTCACTCCCACACTCGCAGGCAAACAGCTCCACAGCAATGAACGGAGCGTCTTCCACCTGAATTCTTGCTTTCTCAACCGGTGTTTGCAGCCAGTAGTCCCCAAAAGCATCGCGTTTCAAAACACTGGCAAACAGACAGACAAGTTCCTTGCGTCCAATCGGTCCGCCTTCATGAAACCATGTTCCATCCTTCGCAATACGGATATCTATATCCCCGCAAAAAGGCTCCTGCTGAAGCGGCGTTGTTTTTTGTGCCAATGTCTGAACCATGAGTATGTCATCCTCCCCCACACCCGCATTTTCTAGAATATTTTCAGGTCGGAAAAAATATAAAAGTTTGGTTTTCTTTTCATCCGATCATATCATTATCATACAAGCGAGCTAAAATTTCATCGCATTGGATAAAACCTTATCTCTCAGATAGGGTGGGGCTGAAATAAAACAAGAGGCATTCTCGTGAAGGACAATCCCAAAACCGTTCAGGCCCTTGAAGCGTTGAGCCAGAATATGGCAAACGTCCATCAAGAGGTAAACAGAATTATCTTCGGACAGGACCGGGTCATCGAAGAAACGCTTGTTACCATTTTATCCGGTGGGCATGTCCTGTTGATCGGCCTGCCGGGCCTTGGCAAAACCCGCTTGGTGGAAACTTTGGGCACCGTTCTGGGGCTTGATGAAAGACGCGTGCAATTTACCCCGGACCTGATGCCCGGCGATATCATCGGTTCGGAAATTCTGGATGAAGATGATCATGGCAAACGTCATTTTCGCTTCGTGCAGGGGCCGGCCTTTTCACAATTACTGATGGCTGACGAAATCAACCGGGCCAGCCCGCGAACCCAGTCAGCCTTGTTGCAGGCCATGCAGGAACAGCGGGTTTCCGTTGCCGGACATTATCATGAGTTGCCGCGCCCTTTCCATGTGCTTGCCACCCAGAACCCGCTGGAACAGGAAGGCACCTACCCCTTGCCCGAAGCCCAGCTTGACCGTTTTTTCATGGAAATCAACGTTCAATACCCCGAACGCGATGCCGAACGCGAAATTCTGCTTGCCACCACAGGAAACGAACAGGTTGAACCACAAACCATCTGTACGGCTGAGGAATTGCTCAATGCCCAGAAACTGGTGCGTGAAATTCCCGTTGGTGAAACCGTGCTGGAAGCCATTCTGACACTGGTGCGTGAAGGCCGCCCGGAAACTTCTGTTCTGGAAGATGTGCGCAAGCATGTTGCATGGGGGCCGGGGCCGCGAGCCAGTCAGGCTTTAATGTCAGGTGTGCGGGCACGTTGTATGTTACAAAATCGCCTCAGCCCGTCATTGGATGATATTGCAGCACTGGCTGCGCCCATTCTGCGCCACCGAATGGCCCTGAATTTTGCCGCCAGAGCCGAAGGCATCTCCCTTTCCAGTATCATTAACAAACTGATTGAAAAAGTGACCCATACCTGACAACCCGCAAAACAGAGTTAAGATAAACCGCCATGAAACAGCCCCCCATCATCCATACAGCAGAAGAGGTTGCCAGCCAGTTGCCTGCCCTGTTGGTGGAAGCTGAACGGGTTGCAGCAACGGTTGCACAGGGTATACACGGAAGGCGCAAAAAAGGACAAGGCGATAGTTTCTGGCAATTTCGCCCTTACGAACCCGGTGAATCAACCCGATCCATTGACTGGCGCCAATCAGCCAAAACCTTGCATCATTTTGTCAGAGAGAATGAATGGGAAATTGCCCAGACCGTCTGGTTATGGTGTGACCCGTCTCCTTCCATGCAATACAGTGCATCTCCCACCCGGCCAGATAAATTGCGCCGTGCCGAAATCCTGACATTGGGGCTTGCATCATTACTGATTAGAGGTGGCGAACAAATTGCCCTTTTGGGGGAAGATGCCATGCCCGGCACAGGACGTGCAGCCCTTCATCGCATGGCCAAACTTCTGGAAAATATGACACAAGGACCATCCGCCCAAAAAAATCATCAGCAAAGCCTTCCCGCCCACGCCCATCTGCCACGCCATGGTGAACTGGTTCTGATCGGTGATTTTCTTTCCCCGCTCAATGAAATTGAAGAAGCCCTGAAACGTTATAGCCGCCGCCACTTACGCGGCCATCTTCTTCAGGTATTGGACCCCGCAGAGGAAAACCTGCCCTTTGAAGGACGCATTCAATTTACCGGTCTGGAAGGAGAAGGCAGTATTTCATTTGGCAATGTCGCCAGCGTTCGCGAAGCTTACCGCGAACGCCTGTCTGCAAGACGGGCAGCCTTGAGTGCCTTGACCCATTCTCTGGGGTGGGGGTTTCATCGCCATACCACGGACCAGCCCGCCGAAGCTGCCTTGCTGGCCTTATATCAGTCTATTTCTCAAGGGGGGCGGCAATGCTGAATTTTGGCGATTTTGCCTTCCAAGCTCCCTGGAGCCTCAGTACATTGCTGGCTTTGCCTTTGCTTTGGCACTTGTTCAAGGCCTTGCCGCCACGGCCCAAAAGCATTGCGTTCCCCGCCGTGCGTCTTCTCATAGAAATGCATTCATCCCAGATTTTGTCCACACGCACCCCATGGTGGATCTGGCTGCTGCGCAGTCTTATGGTTATTTTCCTCATCCTTGCCATGGCGCGCCCGGTTCTCACCAACACGGCACAAGATGGTCAGACCGACAGTCCGGATATTATCATTGTAGATAATGACTGGTCCGTCATGGATAACTGGGAAAACAGGCGGCGGGAACTGGATGAGCTGTTGAAACAGGCAAAAGAAAAGGGAAAAAACCCCATTCTTCTGAGCAGCAATACATCCTTGTCCCCTTCCCCGCAAGACGCAAACAAGACGCTTGAAAATGCACAAGTTCTGCGCCCTCAACCCTGGCCTGCCAATCGGGCGAACCTGACGGCACAAATTGAAGAAGCCGTTCAGCTCTTGGATAAACACCCACAAATTGACTGGATCAGCAACAATCTGGACAGTGAGGAAAACCGAACCTTCCTCAGCCATCTTGCCGAACTTGGAAAAACCACACTGGTGCGTGCCTCAAATAACGATTTCCCATTCATTATCAAACAGGTCGACCGAAATCCAAGCGGTTTTCATGTGCGTTTGAACAGTGCTCCTCAGGATAGCCCTCACATCATCCATATTCAGTTTCTTGACGAAAAGGGACAGGTTCTACACCGCAATAAAATCACACTTGCAGCCAAACAGACTGACAAGGAAGTGGATATATCCCTTCCCGCTGAACTAAAACATCAAGCCGTACGCCTTCAAGTTCAGGGACAGGTTACCCCGGCGGGGCAATATCTTCTGGACGAAAAATGGCGCGATCACCCTGTCGGTATCATCAAAAACTTGGGGGTGAACAAATCTCTGCTGGAACCAGCCTATTATGTCCGCAAAAGCCTTATTCCCTACACAACCTTGCGGGAAGCAGACCTGAACACGCTGTTAAACCGGGAAACCTCCCTGATTTTTGATGTCACATTCACAACCTTCACCCAAAACGAACAAAAAAGATTAACGCACTGGATAGAAAAAGGGGGCCTGTTCATCCGTTTTGCAGGCGAAGAAGCTGCCAGACAGACAAAAGAACAGAGCGATCCGTTGATGCCCGTAAAGATCATGGCGGGAGAACGCTCTTTCGGTGGTACCTTAAGCTGGAAAAAACCTGCAAGGCTTTCCCCCTTCCCTGAAAACAGCCCGTTTCGCAACCTGCATGCGGCGCAGGATATTACCGTCAAACGACAAATCCTTGCCCGCCCGGAAACCAGCCTTGCCGACAAGACATGGGCGCAACTGGAAGACGGCACACCGCTGATTACGGCAAAACAGATGGGCAAAGGCTGGAGTGTCCTCTTTCACGTGAATGCCATTCCAAGTTGGTCCAATCTACCCCTTTCCGGTACTTTTGAGGCCATGCTCAAACAATTTCTCAGTCTTTCTGCCGGAAAAGTATTGCAACAAGACGAAACTCTTTTGCCTCCCTACCGCCTGTTTGACAGTTATGGGGCTCTTGTCTCCCCCAGCGGGCAGGCACAGCCTTTAAAAACAGGCCCGCAAGAGCCACCCTCTCCTTCACAAGACCATCCTCCGGGTTTATACGGTCAGGAAAATGCCCTGACAGCCCTGAACCTCGGGCCGCATCTTTCCCCCTTGCGCATAATGCACCGTCTACCTGCCACGGTTGGGGAGAGACATTTTCAGGTCAATGAAACAATCAATCTGGCGCCATGGTCTTTGCTTATTGTTCTTATACTGGCTCTTATCGACTGGGGTATTTCTTTAGGCTGGACGCAACGTACCACACGTGCTGCAACTGTGTGCCTGTGCTGCCTGCTCATCCCTGCAACTGTACAGGCTAAAACGGATTGGGAAAAAGCCATGGCCGCAGCCAATGACATGCGGCTGGCCTATATGGTCACAGGGAACCCGAAACTGGATGAAACGGTAAGGCGTGGGCTGGATGGACTGGGTTCTGTCTTACGCAGACGCACCGCTGTCGAACTTGCCCCGGCCATGGCCTACAATCCGGAAAAAGATGACCCTGCCCTTTTCCCCATGATCTATTGGGCAATTGATGAAACGCAACAAACCCTTAGCGAAGACGCCACAGAAAAACTGAACCGTTTCCTCAAGACAGGAGGCTTTATCCTGTTTGACACCATGGGCCGCAATCAGGGCAGGCAATTACAGATTTTAAGCAGGAAACTGGATATCGCCCCCCTTGAACAGGTTCCGCCTAACCATGTTCTGACCCGTGCCTTTTATTTATTGCGCGATTTCCCCGGTCGCTTTGACCATCATGACGTCTGGGTGGAGTCCGATGAAGACACCCAAAATGACCGGGTTTCCTCGGTTCTTGTCGGCAATAATGGCTGGGCACAGGCCTGGGCACGTGACGACAACCTGCGCCCCCTTTATGCCGTTGTCCCCAATGGGGAAATTCAACGTGAACAGGCCTATCGTTTTGGCGTTAATCTGGTGATGTATATTCTGAGCGGCAATTATAAAGGTGATCAGGTGCATATTCCCGCCATTATGCAAAGGCTGGGGCTATGACCGATATTGTATTCAACCCCATTTTACCCTGGCCTGTTTTATCAGGCTTTGGTGCTGTCGTTGTTATCCTTGCCATTTTAAGCCTTGTTCGCGCACGGGCTTCCACATGGTTTCGTTTACCGGCCTGCCTGCTTGTCTTGGCCGGATTGTCCAACCCCGAAATCATGACACAGGACACCCGTTCCTTAAATGATATTGCCCTGGTTCTGGTTGACCGTTCGCCCAGTCAATCCATCGCAGCACGCAGGCAGGAAACAGAAAAAGCCCTGCGCTCTCTTCAGGAAGAAGCCGCCCACTACCATAATCTTGAGCTGCGTATTATCCCGCTTAACATAGACGGCAAGGAAGACAAACTCGGTACACGTGCCTTTGGCCCTTTGAGGCAGGCACTTGCCGGCATTGACCCGGCCCGTTATGGCGGCAGCATCCTCATCAGCGATGGTCAAATTCACGACATTGCCCCCAACTTTGACCTGCCCGGCCCATTCCATGTGTTGTTAAGTGGTCAGAAACAGGAAAAAGACCGCCGTGTCGAAATCATTGATGCCCCAAGGTATAGTCTGGTGGATGATGTTTTAACCATTCGCGCACGTGTATTGGATAACGGGCATGTCACCCCGCAGGCTCCGTTAAAATTGATAACCCCGGAAGGGATGAAGCTGGATTTCCGCCCGAAAAAGAATGGTTTGCAAGAAGTTACCCATTCCCTGAACCATCCCGGTCCCAGTATTTTCGTTGTAGAAAGCGAAAGTCTCGAAGGCGAGATCAGCCAAACCAACAATCGCGCCGTTCTGTCCATCAATGGTGTGCGCGACCGTCTCCGTGTTTTACTGGTTTCAGGCCTGCCCCATCAGGGACAACGCACCTGGCGCAATATCTTGCGCTCAGACCCGGCCGTCGATCTGGTGCACTTCACCATCCTGCGCCCCTCGGAAAAAGAAGATTTCACACCGTTAAATGAATTATCCCTCATCGCTTTTCCCGTGCGTGAACTGTTTGAGGAAAAGCTTAAGGACTTTGACCTGATCATTTTTGATCGCTATCACAAACATAATGTTTTAAGTGACGGATATTTCAACAACATCAATGAATACGTACAAGGTGGCGGTGCCATCCTTATCTCTGCCGGGCCGTCCTTTTCAGGGGGGCGCAGTCTTGCCAAAACATCACTGAGTACCATCCTGCCCTTGCAACCCACAGGGCAAATCAGTCAGGAACACCCCTATCACTTAAAGAGAACGCCAACAGGCAAACGCCATCCCATTACCGCACGGCTGGAACGTCCGGAAAAAGACTGGGGACGCTGGATGCGCCTGATTGAGGCAGATCATGTGAACGGGCAAACCATCCTGCAAGATGACCAAGACAACCCTTTATTGGTGGTGGAACACGTTGGCAATGGCCGTCTCGCCATTTTGTTAAGTGACCAGCTCTGGCTTTGGGCACGTGGCTTTGATGGTGGCGGCCCCCATACGGAACTGGTGCGCAATCTGGTTCACTGGTTGATGAAAGAACCGGAACTTGAAGAAGAACGCCTGAGCATGCATGTGCTTTCAGACAATCGCATAGAGGTTCAACGTCAAAGTTTGTCCCCTTCCCCCAAAAAGGTAACCATCACCTATCCCGATGAAAGTGAAGAAGAGCTGTCATTGAAAAAAAGGGGAAAAGGGGTTTGGGGCGCAGAAATTAAAGCTGTGGAAAACGGCATTTATCGGGCAAAAGATAATGATTTTCAAACTCTGACAACCAAAGGCAGCTTAAACCCGGTTGAACTGATTGACCCGCGCGCCAGTGAAGAACCTTTGCGCTCAACCGTAGAAAAATCAGGCGGCACCATTCATTGGCTGACAGACGGTATGCCCACTGTAAAACGGATCAGCCCGCAAGCCAGCGCAGGCGGGCGCGGTTGGCTTGGCCTGACACGTAATCAGGCCAAGGCGGTTATCGGTATTAGACAATCCCCGCTCTTGCCCCCCTGGCTTCTCTTCCTGTTTGGCGCGTCTCTTTGGGCCGCCGCCTGGTGGCGCGAAAGCCGCTAATCGGGATGTTGTTCCCAAGATGGGCAATCCTTGAACCAGTTTTTGAGGAAATCAACAAACAAACGCACTTTGGCTGACAAGTGCCGGTTATGCGGATAAACGGCATAAATATTCACCGGGTTATGGTCAAACCCCTCCAGAACACATTCCAGTGTTCCCTTTGCCACATCCGGCCCAACGATAAAGGAAGGTGAGACCGCCAGACCAATCCCGGCCAGTGCCAGATCGCGAAGCACTTCCCCATTATTGGCCTTGATCGAGCCTTCAATTTTCACCTGATGTGTTTTCCCGCCTTCCTGATACGGCCAGAAGGAAGCCGTGCGCGCCAGAGTATAAATCAGGCAATTGTGTTGTTCCAGATCCAGTGGATGTTGTGGTTTGGGGTGTTTTTCCCAATAGGAAGGGGCAGCACAAACCATCAGGCGGGCGTTTCCAACCTTGCGCGCAATCAGGGAGGAATCCGGCAACTGACCGACCCGGATTGCCAAGTCAAACCCTTCTTCAACAATATCCACATAGCGGTCGTTCAACTGCACATCCACAGACAACTGGTCATGGGTTGCCAGAAAAGCAGCTAAAGGTTTCCCGATATGACGCATTCCGAAACTGACCGGCGCACTGATTTTCAACACCCCGCGCGGTTCATCCTGCAAGCGGGTGATGGCCAGTTCCGCCTCTTCGGCTTCGCTCATAATACGTTCGCAACGCTCAAAAAAAACCTGCCCGACTTCCGTCAGGCTTAATTTTCGCGTGGTGCGATTGAGCAGACGCACCCCAAGGCGGTCTTCCAGAAAGGAAACCTTCTTGCTCACCGAAGATTTGGACATCCCCAAGGCATCTGCGGCTTTTGAAAAGCTACCGGACTGCACAACCTGTGCAAAAATAACCATACCGGTGAGGTTATTCATCGTTCACCTCAGGAAACAATTATATTCCATATTGACTAATTATCACTACATTGAAAACAGTGCAGGATGCAACCTGTAAATAACACAGTGAAAGAAAGAGAGTTGAGATGGGCTTGTTAATCAATGGTGAATGGCACGACCAATGGTATGACACCAAAAGCACAGGTGGGAAATTCAAACGTCAGGAAAGCAGTTTCAGAAACTGGTTAAGCACTGATGGTTCCACCGACTTTCCTGTCGAAAGCGGGCGTTATCGCCTTTATGTCTCTTTGGCCTGCCCATGGGCACACCGCACCTTGATCTTTCGCAAACTCAAAGGGCTGGAAAACGATATAGATGTGGTTGTGGTTGAACCGGTCATGGCTGAACATGGCTGGGTTTTACCCAACGCTGCCCCTCTCCATACGCTTTATACTCAAGCTTCAGCGGAGTATACCGGGCGCGTGACTGTTCCCGTTTTATGGGATAAAAAACAGGAAAAAATTGTCAGTAATGAAAGCGCCGATATCATCCGCATGCTCAATAGTGCCTTTGGGGAACGCGGGGATGATTACTACCCCGAAGAATTGCGCCCTAAAATTGATGAGATCAACGACTTCATTTATGGGCGCATCAACAACGGTGTCTATAAAACCGGGTTTGCCACCACTCAAAGCGCCTATGAAGAAGCCTTCACAGAATTGTTTGATGCACTGGACCGGGTGGAACACATTCTGGCCAATTCACGCTACCTGACCGGTGAACGCCTGACCGAGGCCGACTGGCGCCTGTTCACCACACTGGTGCGTTTTGATGCCGTTTATGT
Source organism: Terasakiella sp. (assembly GCA_050297075.1). Lineage (GTDB taxonomy): Bacteria > Pseudomonadota > Alphaproteobacteria > Rhodospirillales > Terasakiellaceae > Terasakiella. The sequence goes on along the minus strand of JBNKSC010000014.1, from coordinate 109,472 downwards.
CGGGCATTTCAAATGCAACAAAAAACGCATTGTCGATTACCCCAACATCTGGGGATACCTGCGCGAACTTTATCAGATTGACGGCGTTGCTGAAACGGTCAACATGGATCATATCAAAACCCATTACTACGCCAGCCATAAAACCATCAACCCGACCGGGGTCATCCCTTTGGGGCCTGAAATTGATTTCCTAGCCCCTCATGGGCGGGGTTAATCCCGTTCTGCCGTGAAGACCCAGTCATTGCCTTTGGACAGGTCTTCGCGGTAAACGTAACCGCCTTCAGCAAAATCCTTGATGGCTTCGGCCCTGTCCAAACGGTTTTTGATGATGTAGCGTGCCATCATGCCCCGTGCACGTTTGGCCATCAGGCCGATGGTTTTTCCCACCCCCCCTTTGATTTCCTTAAAGACGGGGGTGATGACCGTTGCATCCAGCGCCTTTTTATCCACCGCCTTGAAATATTCATTGGAGGCACAATTGATCAGCACTTTTTCATCCTGATCCGCCATCACCTCATTCAGGCGTTCGGAAATCAAGGTTCCCCAGAAATCATACAGGTTGGCCCCGCGCGGGTTGCCAAGCCTTGTGCCCATTTCCAAACGGTAAGGCTGCATCAGGTCCAAAGGCCGCAGCAGGCCATACAAACCGGAAAGAATGCCGAAATGCTGCTGGGCAAAGGCAAAGTCTTCTTCATCAAGGCTTTGCGCGTCCAGCCCGACATAGGTATCCCCATTGAAAGCCAGCGCCGCAGGTTTGGCGTTTTCTTGCGTAAAAGGTGTTGAAAACCCCTGAAAACGGGCATAATTCAGCTCAGCCAATGTTTCACTGATTTTCATAAGCCGCGATAAATCACTACGTGTCAGTGTTTTGCAGGTCTGGGCCAATTCCTTCGTATCATCCAGAAAAACAGGTTGCGTGATCTCAAACGCCGGAACCGGGCTGTCAAAATCAAGCTTTTTAGCCGGTGAAACGATACAAAACATTGTGAAAACCTCTGGTCTTAGACGATTGATCCGAACGCATTCAAAGTAGCCCAAGCCACAGATTAATCAAGTCGAAGAACCGATTTTCTTTTTCAGATTCTCAATTTGTTCAAGCTGCTGTTCCACCTTCATCTGTTCAACCAGCAAATGAGGCAGATAGCCGTTTTTATCAATTTCGGTTTTGAGCTTTTCTTCCATTTCACGCAAGGATGTTTCGCGTTCCAAAACCTGTTCCAGCTTAACTTTCTGTTCGACTTTTCCTGACAGCGGTTCGGTCGGGCGCGCCTTGGTAACCGTGACCGGATTAAGATCAACCATAAGCTTTGCGATCTTGCCACCTTCTGCCATCAAACTGATCATACCAACGGAAATAACCTGCCCATCCAGCACGCCCAAAGTGCAGGGCCAAGCCGTTTTGCCATCGTGATCAATAATGGCATTGACCAGCTTCAAACTTTTGCCTTCTCCATCCAGACGCTTATGCATTTCCTTTATACGTCTCAAAATCGCCTTGCGGCCAATCGCTGCTGACTGGTCGGAACGGTGATAGACCGTCTGGGTATCATCAAACAATTCCCCGAGCTTTTTCAATTTACGACGGTTAAACAGGTCAACATAGACCTTGCTCATCGCCAGAACTTCTTGGCGGCGTTCATCTGCCTGTTTCTTGCCACCTTTCCATTGCGGGACTTTTTCCGTTGCCCGCGCACTGGCAACGACTCCGCCGCTCAAAATAATGGAAATGGATGTGATTTTACCATTAATCTTGCAAGCCAGTACACAAAGAGCAACAGGAACCCCATTCCTGAAAGAAATCAAACAAGGGCGTGCCTTGGAATGCCCCATATCAGCAATCGCATTCACCAGATGCAGATCCAGTTTATGTTCTTTTGCCCGTGCAAGCACGCTGCGGATACGGCGCATAACATTGTCCTTGCCGACAATGCTGTTTTGTTCCTGCCGGGAAAAAATCACATTTTCATCATCCAGCAAATCTTCAATGGCAGAAATATCCTGCCGGTTGAATGCCTCTGCATAGGCTTTTGTCGTTTCAAGCGTAACACCTCTGTTTTGCATCTGACACCCTAAGTTCTGATTTTCTCATATCAAAGATAAGCACAACTGCGAAGACTTTCAATTCAAACGAAAAAGCCATGCTGTATTATAAAATACAGCATGGCTTTTAAAGAAACGTAAAATTCTTATATTTGCCTTAACTTAAACGCTAGGACCGGCAGCGACCAGCTTTTTACCTTCTTCGTTATCGGTAAAGCGCGTGAAGTTGTCCGCAAACATGGCAGCCAGTTTCTTGGCTTTTTCTTCCCATTCAGCCACATCTGAATAGGTATCTTGCGGGTTCAAAATGCCACTGTCAGCACCGCTCAGAGACTGCGGAACGGCCAGATTGAAGAACGGCAATTGCTTGAATTCAGCATCTTCAATGGAACCATCCAGAATGCCATCAATGATCGCACGGGTGTCTTTAATGGAAATCCGTTTACCTGTGCCATTCCAGCCGGTGTTGACCAGATAGGCTTCTGCACCGGATGCATTCATGCGTTCCACCAGCACTTTTGCATAAGTGGTCGGGTGCAGGCTCAGGAAAGCAGCCCCAAAGCAGGAAGAGAAAGTCGGGGTCGGCTCTGTAATCCCACGCTCTGTACCGGCCAGTTTGGCAGTAAAGCCGGACAGGAAGTAATATTGTGTCTGTTCCGGTGTCAGTTTGGAAACCGGAGGCAGAACACCGAAGGCATCAGCTGTCAGGAAGATAACTTTCTTGGCATGACCCGCTTTTGAAACCGGCTTGACGATATTTTCGATGTGGTAGATCGGATAGGAAACGCGGGTGTTTTCCGTTTTGGAACCATCATCAAAATCAATCACGCCATCATCTGCAACAGTGACATTTTCCAGCAGGGCATCACGGCGGATGGCATTATAGATATCCGGTTCGTTTTCTTTGGAAAGATTGATGGTCTTGGCATAACAACCGCCTTCAAAGTTGAAAACACCATTATCATCCCAACCATGTTCGTCATCACCGATCAACTGACGTTTCGGGTCAGCCGACAGGGTTGTTTTACCTGTACCGGACAAGCCAAAGAAGATCGCCGTGTCACCGTCTTTCCCTACGTTGGCAGAGCAATGCATGGAAGCAATGCCTTTAAGCGGCAACAGGTAGTTCATGATGGAGAACATCCCTTTTTTCATTTCGCCACCGTACCATGTTCCGCCGATCAGCTGCATTTTTTCCGTCAGGTTGAACGCAACGAAGTTTTCAGAATTCAAACCATGTTTTTCCCAATTCGGGTTGGAGGTCTTTGCACCATTCAAAACGATAAAGTCCGGTTCATAATCAGCCAGTTCGGCATCGCTCGGGCGAATGAACATGTTCTTTACAAAGTGTGCCTGCCAGGCCACCTCGGTAATAAAACGAACCTTCAAACGGGTATCTTCGTTAGCACCGCAGAAAGTATCGACAACAAAGACACGTTTGCCGGATAGTTGTTCAGTCACCAGACCTTTGAGATCGGACCAGACGTCCTGAGAAATGGCCTTGTTGTCGTTTTTACCTTGATCAGCCCACCAGACAGTGTCGTTGGAAACCTCATCGCGAACAAAATATTTATCCTTGGGGGAACGACCGGTGAAAATGCCCGTATCTACAGAAACCGCGCCCAGTTCGGTGACCACCCCTTTTTCGAAGCCTTCCAGACCAGCTTTGGTCTCTTCTTCGTAAAGTAGGTCATATGATGGGTTGTAGACAATTTCCTGAACGTTTTCGATACCATATTTCGAGAGGTCGATATTGGTTTTGGTCGGGCTCATTTAACACTCCGGTGTTGTTCTATATGCAGGCTATGGTGGCCGTGCTGATCCGTAAAAAAAGGGGGTGTTGAGCTGTTTTTTTATGCACCCCCCTGCCTAAAAGTGAGGCGGAGAATAACGCCTGAGGGCGGTTGAAACAACCGCCGCGTTGCATTTTTATTTCGTTTTTTTTGCAACTAAGTCTTCATGAACAAATTTCTCTTACCCATTGCAGCAACTCTTTGGAAGTTTTCACTTCTTTTTCAAAAGGGTAGCGCACAACTTTTGACGCCAGTTTCAGGTCTATCCCATCCGTATCCACACGCAACACTTGCCAATTTTTACCCCGTAGTTTGAGTAACTTTGTTGCGCAAATTGCTGCAAATGTTGGGAAATCACGGTTTAGCAGTTGCACCATTTCTTCCTGTTTTTTCAAAAAACTAAGGAAAGCTGCCGAGTCGCCTAGATATTGTCCGGCATCCATCCAAATTGCACGCCCAAAACCACCAACATAATGGGCTTTTTCAATATGTAAGCGGTAAAAATTAAAATCATTAAAACTTGCATACATTTTAGCCGATGGGTGCATTTGCAAAAATAATGAGCATAGATCAGGCTGTATCGTTCGTTCCATCCGCCCCACCAGAGTCACCCGCGGCCCTGCCTGAGGATTGGATAAAGAAGACGCCCGTTCACACAGAAAGGAAACCTGTTCACAGGCTTGAATATTGCGGGTGTGATCCGCCAAATCCGAAAACAGAAAAACCGGTTGTCCTATACCGTCAAACGCCGTTGCGCAAAATGACACGTAAGGTGTTCCCGTATCACGTGCCTGCGTTGCCAACGCCCCGCTCCTGCACATGCGCGCCATCCTTCTGGCTTCAAAAGCTGCTTCCATTTGTATCTTTCCCCTTGTTTCTTTGATTGACCCTTCATCCCTTCGCCCCATATAGTCGTGCAAATTGTTGTTTTTATAAACAGAGTAATTAGAGAAATTTCCGTATGGCCCATACGATTGCCCTTGTAGACGACGACCGCAACATCATCACCTCCGTTTCCATTCTTCTGGAGGCTGAAGGATATAACGTGCGCACTTATCGCGATGGAGAGGAAGGCCTGTCCGGGATCAGCAGCAATCCGCCGGACCTTGTGGTACTGGACATCAAAATGCCGCGCATGGATGGTATGGAAATGCTCAGCCAACTGCGCAAGGACAGTCAGGTCCCGGTTATTTTCCTGACCTCAAAAGACGATGAAATAGACGAACTTCTCGGCCTGCGTATGGGCGCGGACGATTTCATTCGCAAACCTTTTTCCCAGCGTCTTTTACTGGAACGCATTCGTGTTCTGTTACGCCGTCAGGCCGCCATGCGCCAGCAAAACAGTCAAAGCAATGAAAGCGATGACGTGATGAAACGCGGGCCCCTTTTGCTAGATGCAGGGCGTCACCTCTGTGCATGGAAAAAGGAACATGTCAATCTCACGGTCACCGAATTTCTGATTGTTGAATCGCTGGCACGCCACCCCGGCCATGTCAAAAGCCGCGATCAATTGATTGATGCCGCTTACGGTGAACATATTTATGTCGATGACCGCACCATCGACAGCCATATCAAACGGGTGCGCAAAAAATTCAAACAGGTGGATACGGATTTCAACCAGATTGAAACCCTGTACGGTGTCGGCTATCGCTATAAGGAAACGGTGGAGTCATAACCCGGCTTGGCGTTGAAAATGACAAGGTTCAATATGAAATCACCGCTCGCTTCTCCCTTTAAAAACCGACCCAACCGTATGTTTTCACCGATTACATTGCGCATTCTGGTGGTCAACATGATGGCGCTTGGTATTCTGGTTGTCGGTATCCTCTATCTTGGGGAATACCGCCGGGGCCTGATCTTAAGCGAAGTTTCCAGTCTGGAAACACAAGGAGAAATGTTTGCGGCTGCTTTGGGTGAAGGCGCCTCCATCAAACAGGTGGATCAAAATAAAACGCTTATCTTCACGGTTGCCCGTCAGATGGTCCGCCGTCTGGTGCAAAAAGGCACGCGCGCAAGGCTTTTTGCACTGGACGGGTCCATCATAGCAGACAGTGGAGAACTTATTCCCACCAACACGGCGCAGGAAATGCGCGAAAATGAAACGCTGATTGATAAAGGTTTACGTCTGGCGCAGGAATTCAGCGCACGCGTGATTTTTGGGGAACAGGATTTACCACTCTATATCGAACCGCCCATCCAGAGCGCGGCACATTTCCCCGAAGCGGCCCTTGCCCTGAATGGTGAATATGGCGGGATGATCCGCGAAACGATCAACGGTGGGATCATGATCTCGGTTGCCGTACCCGTTACACGCGACCAAAACGTACTGGGGGCTTTGTTACTTTCCAAGGGCTCTGAAGACATTGAAGCCGCCCTGTTTGAGGTCCGCCTGCATATCTTCAAAGTCTTCCTGATCTCTTTTGCCGTTACAATTTTACTGTCGCTTTATTTTGCCGGCACCATCGCACGGCCTTTGCGTAAATTGTCACGTGCTGCCCATACCTTGCGCAAAGGCATGAACCAACGCGACGAAATCCCGGACCTGACCCATCGCAAGGATGAAATCGGCGACCTGTCCCAGGCCATGCGCCAGATGACAACCGCGCTGTGGCAACGCATGGATGCCATTGAAAGCTTCGCAGCAGACGTTTCACATGAATTGAAAAATCCGCTAACCTCCCTGCGCAGTGCCGTTGAAACCGTCACCCGCATTGACAATCCGGATGCACAAAAACGTCTGCTCAAAATCATCGAACATGATGTCTCACGCCTTGACCGCCTGATCAGCGATATTTCCGAAGCCTCACGCGTGGATGCCGAAATGTCACGCGCCCACGAAGAAGACGTTGACCTGCACGCTATGCTTGAAACATTGGTGACCATTCATCAGGCCCCCATAGAAGCAGACGATCAGCAGAATAATCAGGCACAGCTCAAACTGCAAACGCAGAGGGAAGGCTCTTATATTATCTCCGGTATGGAAAGCAGGCTTGTGCAGGTTTTTCGCAATCTTATCGGTAATGCCCTGACTTTTGCCCCTCCTGAAAGTACGGTTTCGTTGCATCTTGAAAAAAATGCAAACGGCATCCTGATTCTGGTAGAGGATGAAGGCCCGGGCATCCCCCCCGGCAATGAGGAAAAAATCTTCAAACGTTTTTATACCGAACGCCCGGAAAGCGATGCCTTTGGCAATCATTCGGGTCTGGGGCTGGCTATTTCAAAACAAATTGTAGAAGCCCATGGCGGGACAATCCGGTGTGAAAACCGTCGGGACCAACATCAACAAATCAAGGGAGCAAGGTTTATCGTCACCTTGCCAATTTCATGAGCCAGATACATGCAAGCTGTGTTGCCATTGACGAACAGGGCATTTTGCTGCGCGGTGCCAGCGGCAGTGGAAAATCCGACCTTGCCCTGCGCCTGATTGAACAAGGCGCGCAACTGATCAGTGATGACCGTGTGGAACTGATGGCCAAAGGGAATGAACTGGTTGCCTTTGCCCCCCCTGCCATCGCCGGTTTACTTGAAGTGCGCCATGTTGGTATCATAAAATTGCAAAATCTGGATGCTAGTCCTGTTCGTCTGGTCATTGATCTGGTGTCGCCAGAAGAACTTGACCGCCTGCCACAAGATCATCAAATTGAACTGGAAGGCATGAACTTGCCCCTTTTCAGGCTTGCCGCCTTTGAAGCCAGTGCACCGGCTAAGGTCTCTCTGGCTCTGGCCATTGCGCTTGGACATATCGAACGGATGGAATAATGCAAAAAGTATTGGTGGTCACCGGCCTGTCCGGTGCGGGAATGACGACAAGCCTGAAAATCCTTGAAGATATCGGCTATGAAACCATTGACGGGGTACCGCTGTCCTTGCTGCCACAACTGGTTGGCAAACCCGACCCTTTGGCCATCGGCGTTGATATTCGCACACGTGGTTTTGGGGCTGCCCCTTTGCTGGAAGAGCTCGACCAGCTGCGCGAAGATGAGGGGCTTGATCTTTCACTGGTCTTTCTGGATTGCGATGATGAAATTATTGAGCGGCGCTATGTGGAAACCCGCCACCGTCACCCCTTGGCCGATGACCGCCCGGTTTCAGACGGTATCCGCCATGAACGCCAGTTACTTGCTCCGTTGCGCGAACGTGCCGATTTGGTAATCGATACAACAGATATGGCCATCAAAGACTGCAAGCAAATACTGCAAGGCCAATATTCCTTAAGTGACAAAAAACCGCTAACGATTTTCGTGACCTCTTTTTCCTATAAAAGAGGTATCCCGCGCGAAGCCGACCTTGTCTTTGATGTGCGTTTTTTGCGCAATCCCTATTATGATACATCCCTGCGCACGCTGACCGGGTGTGATGAAGCCGTTGGTGCCTACATTGAACGAGACGAAGGCTTTGCAGATTTTATGACCAATCTGCAAAATCTGCTCATGCCCCTGTTGCCACGCTATCTTGGGGAAGGCAAAAGCTACCTGACCATTGCCGTAGGATGCACCGGCGGACAACACAGGTCGGTTTATGTCTCGCGCCTCCTGCATGACTGGTTGAGTAAGCTGGGAGAAAATACACAATTGCAACATCGTGAGTTGACGAACGGTTCACACTAAACCAAGATAGCGCCCTTGAGGAAAATGAAAAAGGTATGATCGAATGATCGGAATGGTGTTGGTCACACACGGCCGACTGGCTGATGAACTTATCGCCGCACTGGAACATGTGGTCGGGCCACAGGAAAATGTTTCATCTGTCTGTATCGGCCCCGATGACGATATGGAAAAACGGCGCACAGATATTCTTGAACAGGTTTCAAACTGTGACAGCGGCAATGGCGTGATCCTGCTGACAGATATGTTCGGCGGCACACCGTCAAACCTTGCTATCTCCATCATGGACAAGGCACAGGTTGAGGTCATTGCCGGTGTCAACCTGCCCATGCTGGTTAAACTGGCCAGTGTGCGCAAAAACGAAGACCTCGCAGAAACGGCTGCACAGGGTCAGGATGCCGGACGGAAATACATCAACATTGCCTCCAGCCTGCTGGGCCAAGACTGAGAATATCACCTCCATGAGTTTAAACGAGACATTAGAAATCCAGAATCAACGTGGCCTGCATGCCCGTGCCGCCGCGAAATTTGTTAAAACAGCAGCCGAATTTGATGGAACGACCATCACCGTTTCCAAGGGTGGACAGGAAGTTTCCGGAAATTCCATCATGGGTCTCTTGATGTTGGCTGCCAGTATCGGCACCTCCATTGACGTAAAAACGGACGGTCCGCGCGCCGATGAAGCCATGCATGCCATCACCACATTGGTGAATGACAAGTTCGGCGAAGACTAACGAGCCAAAAACAACAGTTATGGAAAAGATTTTCGAAGGCTTAGGCGTTTCAGGTGGTATTGGATTTGGCATTGCCCATATTCGTGAAAACGGGGGCTGCGGCGAAATCACGGAATACTGCATTCCGGATACCGGTATTGAAGAAGAACTCACACGCTTTGAAAATGCCCTTGAAAAATCCCGTGATCAACTGGCCAATCTGCGCCAGAAATCAAATGCCTTGCCCGATGCCGCAGCCGAAGAACTCGGTTTCCTGCTGGATGCCCATATTCATATGCTGAAAGGCTCGCGTCTGGTACGCGGTGTTGAACTGTTCATCCGCAACCATGCCATTAATGCCGAAGCAGCCCTGCAACATGTTCTGGGCGAAATTACCGAAGGCTTCAAAACGCTGAATGATGCCTATATCGCCTCTCGTCAAACCGATGTGCATCAGGTGGCTGCGCGGGTTTTGCGAAACCTCTGTGATGTTCCGGCTCAACCGTTCCATGACCTGCCAAAAAACGCCATCATTCTGGCTGAAGAACTGACCCCGGCAGATACCGCACAAATGAACCCTGAAACCATTGCAGGTTTCGCCACCGTTTTAGGCGGACCGGAAAGCCATACTGCAATTATGGCGCGCGCACTTAGCCTGCCTGCGGTTTTGGGGGCAACGGGAATCATCGGGGCCATCAACACCGGTGACAACATCATTATTGATGGGGATGGCGGGCGCATCATCGTTAACCCAAGCGAACAAACGGCACAATTTTATCGCACCCGCGCAGAAGAAAACACAATCAAAATCAAACAACTGGCACACCTGAAAGACCGTCAGGCCATTACCAGCGATGGTGTAAAGGTCACACTAAAAGCCAATATGGAACTGCCGTTGGAAATTGACAACATTCTGGCAAATGGTGCCGAAGGGGTCGGCCTGCTGCGTACAGAATTCATGTTTATGAACCGGGACCAGTTGCCCAGTGAAGACGACCAATATGATATTTTCAGAAACCTTATTGAAAAACTTGAAGGGCGCCCCTTAACCATCCGCACGCTAGATATCGGTGGCGATAAAACCGCCAAGGCATTGATTGAAGATTTTGGTGATTCCATCTGTTCACCATTGGGCATGCGCGGCATTCGCCTGTCCCTCAATCGCCCGGATATTCTGGAAGCCCAATATCGGGCTATTTTACGCGCCAGCATCCATGGCCCTGTGCAAATTCTGCTGCCCATGGTCACCTCGGTAAACGATGTACGCCAAGCCCGCCGCCTGCTTCATACCGTTGCGGCGAACTTGCGAAGAAAACAGGTTGAATTGCCACAATATCTGCCCCCACTGGGGGCCATGATCGAAGTACCCGGTGCTGCACTGGCTGCCGATGCGCTTGCCCATGTCTGTGAATTTTTTGCCATCGGGTCCAACGACCTGACCATGTACACACTGGCAACAGACAGAGCGGACGAACAGGTTGCCCACCTCTATGACCCGCTTCACCCGGCTGTTTTGCGCCTGATCCAGTTCACCACACAGGCAGCCTTGCGCAACCGCATTCCCGTCAGCGTTTGTGGTGAAATTGCCGGAAACCCACGTTTCAGCGCTTTGCTCTTAGGTCTGGGCGTTCGCGATTTATCCATGAGCGCCTCCAATATTCCCAAGGTTAAACAACGCCTTCTGGATATGGAAGCCACGGCTGCGACACAGCGTGCCGACATTATCATGGAACAAACCGACAGTGCGCGCATCGCCATGCTGCTGGATGAATTTTCAAACAGATAACCTGTTTTATTGCCTAATTCAGAGCATCCAAGACTTGTTCCACACTCAAGTCTGCCAGCTTTTGCTCCCGCAGGATGGTCACATCCGGCCCGCGCTGCCCGCATAATTCAGGGTCTGAGGCATGGGAATACAGCACAATGGATTTACATCCGGCCAATGAAATCATATGCATCGGGCCGGTATCATTGCCCACAGCAAGTTTCGCCGCCCGTGCCAGTGCTGCAATTTCAATAAAATCGGTTTGCCCGGAAAGATCTTTGACATCCGGGCAGCGGTCCAAAATGGCATCCAGCACATCGCTTTCCTGTGCGGTGCCCAGCATCACCGGCTGGATCATACGTTCCAGCAAGGCTTCTGCCAACCGGGCATAGTTTTCTGCCGGCCAGCGTTTATCCGGGCGATGAGGAGAACCGCCGGGAACCAGCAAGGCAAAATTCGTATCCAGATCGAAATGTGACAAATCGGCCTTCGCCCAGGAAAGGTCCGGCAAAGGCGTTTTATAAATGCCTGCCATTTCCAGTTGATCTGCCTGACGTTCGATCGTATGCATAAAATTACGCTTCAGATTGGCATGGGGGTGTGAACAGCCCCGTGCGATGCCTGACCATTTGACCTTGCCGCCCATCAATTTGAAGTACCCTGAAGAACGTTCCGAAGTCTGTAAATCATACACCCGGTCAAAGTTACCGCTGCGCAATTGCTGGCGCAGTTTCAATGTCCGTTTAACCTGCCACGCTTTGGGGCGGATATCTTCCCAGATCACATCAAAATAACCGCAGGCCTTACCCAAACTCACATAGGGTTTGGTTGTCAATAAAGTGATATGGGCATCTGCATGATGGTCACGAATGGCTTTCATCGGGCCAAGGGCCTGAATAAAATCTCCCAACGCACTTAGCTTGATGACCAGAATACGTTCTTTCTTGTTAGAGCTGTTTGGCATCAGCTTTCAAGACTCAATACTTCATTATAGACTTCAAGGGTTTTGGAACACATGGCTTCCTTGGAAAAGTCGCCTTTAATGTGCTTCATGGCTTCTTTTGCCATTCGTTCGCGTTTTTCTGCGCTCAAATTCAACCCCTTTGCAATCGCATCTGCCATGGAGCCCACATCGCCGGGTTTACAGAGCCAACCCGTCAGGTCTTCCACCACAGTTTCACGTGCCCCGCCATGATCTGTCGCCACCACCGGGCGCCCCATGGCTTGCGCTTCACACACCACGCGACCAAACGCTTCCGGGTCCGTTGAAGCTGAAATGACCAGATCACACAACATATAAGCCGTTGGCATATCGTTGCATTCATCCACAATGGTAATAACACCTTCCAAAGCGTGATGTTTGATGCGGCGTTCCAGTTCCTTGCGATAATCCGTACGCCCCTGATCGGAACCAATCAACAGGCAGCAAATATCTTTTCGCCCCAGCTTGGCAATAGCATCGATAAACACGAGCTGGCCTTTCCAGCGTGTCAAACGCCCCGGCAGCGCCACAACTTGCACCCCATCGGGAATATTCCATTGCGTGCTCAGTTTAACCAGCCGTTCGGCAGTAATTTTTTCAGGGTCAAAACGAAACAGGTCAACCCCGCGATGAATCACACGAATAATTTCACGGCGCACCCCGTAAATTTTACGCATATGCCCCGCAATAAAGCTGGAAATCGCAATCACACGGTCCCCTTTTGTCATCACAGAATTATACCAGCGCTTAAGCGGATTTCCGTGACTATAGGTGCCGTGAAACGTTGTGATAAAAGGGGTGTTGGTCCGCTTTGATGCCCAAAAGGCACTCCATGCCGGGGCGCGCGAACGCGCATGAATCAGATCAACCCCTTCTGCACTCATCAAGAGGGCAAGGCGGGTGGCATTTTTGCGCATAACGAAGAAATTCTTCGAATTAACCGGCATTTCGATATGTTCTGCGCCCACACGCGTCAATTCATGGACCATAGGCCCACCGGCAGAAACCACAAGGGCACGACCGCCGGCATTGACAATGGCCTCTGCCATTTCAACGGTGCCGCGTTCCACACCGCCGGTAACCATGGCAGGCAGAACCTGTAAAACCGTTGCCAAACGACTAGAAGTTTCCGTCATTTGCGGCTTGGAAGGAATGGTGCTATCTATCATGTGCTCGTTCTTTTTTGCATTCTTATTGGACAGTTATAAGTCATGGCATCTGATCTTCCTACAGGAAATAACGCACCCGCCTTTTTAACACAAGCAAATGGTGAACAAATTGCCTACCATTTTACACCGGGACGCACCCCGGGGGTGATTTTTTTGCATGGCCTGATGTCTGATATGGATGGCGGCAAGGCACTCTGGCTGGAAGAATACTGCAAAAAACGCGGCAATGCTTTCCTGCGTTTTGATTGCCAAGGCCACGGGCAATCCGATGGTTTGTTCAAGGATGGTAGCCTGAGCCGCTGGTCAAGCGATGCCGTGGACGTACTGGACCAATTGACCCAAGGCCCGCAAATTCTGGTCGGCTCCAGCATGGGGGGATGGAATATGTTGCTCACCGCACTGAAACGTCCTGAACGCATTGCCGCATTGCTTGGCATTGCCGCCGCCCCCGATTTCACCGAAGACTTGATGATGAATGATTTAAGTAGCGAACAACATGCACAGATCAATGAACAGGGCTACGTAGCCATTCCCAGCGATTACGGGGATGATCCTTATATTATCTCCAAAACCCTGCTTGATGACGGGCGCAACAACCTGCTTTTGCGCAAACCCATTGAACTGAATATGCCCGTCCACCTCATACACGGTATGGAAGACCCCGATGTTCCCTGGCAAACGGCCTTGCGTATCCAGCAAATGCTCACCTCAGAAGATGTGGAAATCACCTTTGTCAAAAAAGGGGATCATCGCCTCAGCGAAGAACAGGACCTGCAACGTCTGAGCCGTACGCTGGATGTTTTATTGCAGAAAGTAGAAGGCGCATAAAAGCACCTTACAGGAAATGAATTTTCTGAATGCCGGGAATGTTGGCAACCCGGTTCTTCAAGGTTTGCGGGTTCATGGTTCCCACCGCCTTGCAGGTCATTTCCACACAAAAAGACCGACCCTCGTGCGGGTCTACCTTCAGCTCATCCAGTTCAAAGCTCATCACCCGCAATAAATCCAATACCCTTGGTACATGTTCACAAGGTGATTGTGAATTGAAACTCAGAAAATTCATGTCTTCCTCCTTTATCAAGGCGAAAAGATTAGGTGATCCTGCGCAGAATTTGCTTTTGTCTTTTCTTGAGTTTTCTATAAAATCAAAATATTATTTTTCTTTTATACATATATGCAGATATTTCTTTTGAGAAAACTTTTAATGAGCAAAATCCCTGACCGCATTGATCTGAAAATTTTAAAAGAATTATCTTTGAACGGCCGCTTAACAAATAATCAGTTGGCCGAAAAAGTCGGCTTGTCCTCCAGCCCCTGCTGGCAACGTGTTAAACGCCTTGAGGAGGAAGGTTATATTGAAGGCTATATTGCCCTGCTTAATGCAGAAAAACTGGGAATGACAGAATTGGTCATCATTGAGGTCACGCTGGAGCGCCATGATGAAGAAATTCTTGAAAGTTTCGGCCAAGCGATGATCGCCCTGCCCGAGGTTCTGGAAGTCTATCTGACAACGGGTGAATATGATTATCAGATCAAGGTTGCAGTAAAAGGGACCCGTGGCTATGAGGAATTTTTACGGGAAAAATTCTATAAGGTTCCCGGCATTCGTCACTCCCGTTCAAGCTTTGCCTTGCGCTGCCTGAAGAAAGCACACTCGGTTCTGCCTCGCACAGATTTTTTAGCCCCTTAAAAGCTTAATTTCATCTATCTGCTTCTATAAGTACGCTGCATTTGGCGAATATGAATCAAAATTCCCAGCCATTGGTTTTCATAACACTGGCTAATGGCAGCGTCATAACCAACTGCCTTTACAAGGCGCTGCGCAAAATCTGCCTGATCATCCCTGTTTTGGCGGGTGTGATTGTCTTTATAAGCCATATCGGCTCCTCCTTTTCCAATATGATATACACATTGGTATTACCAATTAATTAAACAGGGATATAGGCACAATTATCAAAAATACATCTTGATAAACATATAAAGATTTCTTTATATTATGCGCAAACCAATTCCATGCCTTCCCGCCAATTGGCACGAAGGCTACTTTTTACGACCGCTGCCCTTTGGCGGCATAAATGGAGACAACTCTCATGGGTGAATTTACCGATTACGCCGTTGCCGATATCAGTCTGGCCGAGTGGGGCCGCAAGGAACTGGATCTGGCCGAAGCTGAAATGCCGGGCCTGATGTCCCTGCGCGAAGAATATGGCGCGTCCAAACCGCTGAAAGGCGCTAAAATCGCCGGGTCTTTGCACATGACCATCCAAACGGCTGTTCTGATTGAAACACTGGTGGAACTGGGCGCAGAAGTCCGCTGGGTTTCCTGTAACATCTTCTCCACACAAGATCATGCCGCAGCGGCTATCGCCAAAGCGGGTATCCCGGTTTTCGCCCATAAAGGTGAAACACTGGAAGAATACTGGGACTTCACCCACCGCCTGTTCACATGGCATGACGGTTCCACACCCAACATGATCCTTGATGACGGTGGCGATGCAACTTTGCTACTGCACCTTGGTCAAGATGCGGAAAAAGACATCTCCGTTCTGGACAACCCGGGTTCCGAAGAAGAAGAAGTTCTGTTTGCCAAAATCAAGGAAACTTTGGCACAAGATGCCAACTGGTACACCAACGCGGCAAAAGACATCAAAGGTGTCACCGAAGAAACCACCACAGGCGTTCACCGTCTCATCGAAATGGCACGCAAAGGAACCCTGCTGTTCCCCGCCATCAATGTGAACGATTCTGTGACCAAGTCCAAATTCGACAATAAATACGGTTGTCGCGAATCTCTGGTAGACGGTATCCGCCGTGCAACCGACGTCATGATGGCCGGTAAGGTTGCTGTTGTTTGCGGTTACGGTGACGTGGGTAAAGGGTCTGCTGAATCTCTTCGTTCCTGCGGTTGCCGTGTTCTGGTCACAGAAATCGACCCGATCTGCGCCCTGCAAGCCGCCATGGAAGGTTTCGAGGTTGTCACGGTTGAAGATGCACTGCCAGAAGGCGACATCTATGTCACCACCACCGGTAACTTCGATATCATCCGCAAAGAACATATGGATGGCATGAAAGACGGTGCGATTGTTTGTAACATCGGCCACTTCGATAACGAAATTCAGGTTGCCGCACTGAAAAACTACAAATGGACCAACATCAAGCCGCAGGTTGATCAAATCGAACGCCCTGACGGCGGTAAGATCATCCTGCTGGCCGAAGGCCGTCTGGTCAACCTCGGCTGCGCAACCGGTCACCCGTCCTTTGTGATGTCTGCCTCCTTCACCAACCAGGTACTGGCTCAGATCGAACTCTACAAAAACAATGCAGATGGCCAATACGGCAAGGAAGTTTACGTTCTGCCGAAACATCTGGACGAAAAAGTGGCAGCGCTCCACCTCGAAAAACTGGGCGTGAAACTGACCAAACTGTCTCAGGCACAAGCCGATTACATCGGTGTGCCGGTCAACGGTCCGTTCAAACCGGATACCTACCGCTACTAAGACCTATCGGTTTATAGTTGTAAAAAGCCTCCTTTCCAATCGGAAAAGGAGGCTTTTCTTATGCCAAAAACTCTAAATAAATCAGTCATTTTTCCACTCATTTATAACATATGTAAATGTTTTGCACCTGCACAGCCTCTAAAAGACCCAATGATGTGCGCCGTACGTTTTTAGAAACTACCGGCTCATTTCTACAGTATCATCAAGGAGAAGTTTCATGGTCAAATATTATGCTTTGGCAACCGCGATGGTTGTAGCTTTGGTTGCCGGTTCAGCACATGCCGAAGGCGATGCTGCAAAAGGCAAAAAAGTTTTCAAAAAATGCAAAGCCTGCCACACAATTGAACAAGGCGGCAAAAACAAAGTCGGCCCCAACCTGTTTGGCGTTTTCGGCCGCCAAGGTGGCGCGAAAGAAGATTACAAATATTCCAAAGGCTATATGGCAGCTGCTGAAAAGCTGGAATGGAATGAAGAATCTTTGAATGAGTATCTGCAAGACCCGTCTGCATACCTCTCCAAAATGGCTGGTAAAAAAGTCAAAGCAAAAATGACGTTTAAACTGAAAGGTGACAAAAAAGCCGACAGTCGCGCAGACGTCATCGCTTACCTGAAGACACAAAAATAATCGAATTCCCTGGTTGCCTTTAAGCGTTTTTTAGTTATGAACGCAGCTTTTTATGCCTAAGCTGAATCGATCACCTCAGCAATATCAAGCAAACGACCAAGGATAGAAAGAGCCCGCGGCCCCCCTAATTCGCGGGCTCTTTTGCTTTTTATCTTCTTTCTACGACTCGTAAAGATCAACCAGACCGGGATGCATCTTGCCTCCAAGGTGCTGGCTATCAAACGAGCAGATTTCGCCCAAGCGTTGTGGATCTTTCAAAAGAATATGGCCTTTGCGACAAAGAAGCAGGTCTTCTTTGCGCATTTCCTGCAAGGTTCGGTTGACATGAACAATGCTCAACCCCAGACAATCTGCAATTATATCTTGTGTGATGGGGAACTCGTTCACCTGTCCGTCCTGCATTCCGACATTTTGTAAGCGCCACTGCAATTCCAGAAATAAATGCGCCATACGTTCCTTGGCATTTCTCCGGCCAAGACTGACCACCCGTTCCGTCATCATCGCGCCTTCACGAGCGGCTCCCCAGGTAAGGGCCGCAGCCAGACGGGGATGCTCCTTGAACAGATTGATCAGCTTGTGTGCGCTGATCTTGACAACATTGCAGGCCGTCAGGGTTTCCGTTTCAAAATCAGACACACCAAACAGGCAGGCTCTGATACTGGTAAAATCACCCGGCAGAATAAAACTGGTGATCTGGCGTCGCCCGTCATCCAATATTTTGTAACGACAGGCCCATCCTGTCAGCACAAGGCTCAGCGTATCATCACGTTTGGTAAGGGATTGCCCTTTGGACAGCACTTTTTCTTCAGAACACAAATCTTGCAAAATTTCCTCTTCGCGGAGAGTCAAATTGAGCAAATGCTGTAATTTGCAAATCAGGGCATGAGGTTTTATCTGTGACATGCGGGCGATCATACCCCGTTTGCTCACGCTGACAAGTCTCTTAGCTTGGGAGCCTCCCTATTTCAAAGGAAGCTCTCCCCTCACAAGCACCTCTTTATTTTGTTTCAATCACACCACGCTTCACCTGATCGCGTTCAATCGACTCAAACAGGGCTTTGAAATTACCTTCCCCAAAACCCTCGTCCTTCTTACGTTGAATAAATTCAAAGAAGACCGGCCCCATCAAAGTCTCTGAAAAGATTTGCAGCAAAAGGCGCGGATCACCTTCTTCTGTAGAACCATCCAATAAAATGCCGCGCTTTTGTAATTCATCAACAGGTTCCCCATGGCCGGGCAGACGTTCATCCAGCATGTCGTAATAGGTATCCGGCGGGGCCGTCATGAAAGGTACTCCCTTGGCTTTCAATTTATCAAGACAAGCAGGCAAATCATCACATAAAAGCGCAATATGCTGAATCCCTTCCCCATTAAACGCCATAAGGTATTCTTCAATCTGTCCCGTCCCACCTGCGGCTTCCTCATTCAACGGAATACGGATTTGCCCATCCGGGGCCGTCATCGCCTTGGATTTAAGGCCGGTATATTCCCCCTTGATATCGAAATAACGGATTTCTCTGAAATTAAAGAGCTTTTCATAATAACTGGCCCAAAATGCCATCCGTCCACGATAAACGTTATGAGTCAGGTGGTCGATCTCATAAAAGCCGCAACCTTGCGGTTTTCGATCCATCCCTTCTATAAAATTAAAATCTATATCATAGATGGAGGAACCTTCTTCATAGCGGTCAATCAAATAGACCGGCGCACCGCCTATCCCCTTGATGGCTGGAAGTTTCAATTCCATCGGCCCGGTCGGAATTTCCAGCGGTTGTGCCCCCTGTTCCAGCGCACGATGATAGGCCTTATGGGCATCACGCACCCGAAAGGCCAGCCCACACGGTGCTGGGCCATGTTCTTCGGCAAAATAGGCCGCCAGTGATTTGGGTTCTTTATTGAGGATAAAGTTAATATTGCCCTGACGATACAGGTCCACATCCTTGGAACGATGCGTTGCAACCTTGCTAAAGCCGAGCATTTCAAACACAGGTTCAATCACGCCAGCGTCAGGCGCAGCAAATTCCACGAATTCGAAGCCATCCAGCCCCATCGGGTTTTCAAACAGATCAGTCATGTTTCGATCTCCACATATTCAATTGTCATAACCGGTTGTAAAAAGCCGTTTATGCAGGCGGAGCGCAGGAAACACCTCTGGAACTTCTTGAAAGCCGTTGGGCAATGGTCAAATACACAATGTCGATCCTATAAAACCGCAGGGACACCCCTTCTTTTTTAGAAGAATACCAGAAAACCGGCAATGAATAATTTCAATAGAAACTATTTTTCCCTTCCTAACAGATTGTTTTTCATCATAATCCATACGCAAGGCTTGCCCCTATTGTATGATGCGCACTATATGCGTAGAATCATTTTGCATCCTTTAAAAAAAGAAACGGCGGTCTATGGACACAATCGGCGCAGTTATACTTGGCATGATATCGGTTGCCGTCCTTCTCGGACCGGCGATCTATCTGCTTTGGCGCAAAGATAAAAAAGCACGCAAAGAACAGGATGTTCTGGGCAAACAAATCATCCAGCTACAGGAAGTTCTGGCAGGTATTCCCGATGGGCTTTATCGCTGGAATGTGCTCAACGGTATTGAAAACTGTTCTGCACGTATGGCCGTTTTGCTGGACCTGCCCAAAGGCACCCAGTCACGCTACGGGGATATTTTGCACTGTTTTGATGATGATGCAGCGCGCACGCTGGATAGCAATGTCAAATCCCTGCATAACGAAGGTGTCAGTTTTGATATCATTTTACCGCTGCATGGCGGGGATGACCGGGTGGTTCAGGCCGTTGGACAACGTGTCCTCAGTGAGGATGGCCAGCCCTTGGTTGATTTGCTTTGGATGCGTTTAGCTAATGAAGCCTCTATCGCCAATGGCCCGCTTGCACGTTCCCTGCACACCATGACCACACAGCGCGACCGCCTGATTGCCGTGCTTGAAAGCCTGCCCCTGCCCATCTGGATGCGCGACCCGGCCGGGCATGTCGTTTACCGCAATCCGGCAGCGCCGGATGCAGACCATAGCCAGAACCTTGCCCAACGCGCTGTGGAAACCGGGCGCGAAGTGCGCGAACGTATGAGCCTGCCCGTTGCACAGGATGCCCGCCTGTTTGAGGTGCGTGAAATTCCGTTGCCCGGCGGGGAAGGCATCATCGGCATTGCCGAAGATATCTCCCAGATGGAAAATCAGGTCGCCACTGCCCAGCGCGGGGAAAGCCTGCTGCGTGCCGCCATGGAAAATCTGGTCACCGCCATTGCCATTTTCGGCGGCGATACCCGGCTAAGCTTTTACAACACCGCCTACGCCCAGCTTTGGGACCTTGACCCGGACTGGCTGAACACACACCCCGGTTACGGTGAAATTCTGGATCGCCTGCGCGAAACCCGCAAACTGCCGGAATATGCCAACTTCAAAGCTTTCCGTCAGGAACAGCTTGCCCAGTTTGTCGAGTTACAAAAAACCACCCAGACCAGCCTGCATCTGCCCAATAACGAAACCCTGCGTGCCATCGTCAGCCCACACCCGGTCAGCGGTCTGGTCATGACCTTTGAAGATGTCACCGATACGCTGGCCCTTGAAAGTTCCAACAAAGCCCTCTCTGCCGTACAGCGTGAAACGCTGGACAACCTGTTTGAAGGCGTGGTGGTGTTTGGCCCCAACGGCAAGGTGCGCCTGTTCAACCCTGCCTTTGCTCAAATCTGGCACCTTGAACCCGATTTCCTGTCATCCAGTCCACATATCAGTAGCGTGCTGGAACAGTGCAAGGATTTCTATGACGGTGTGGAAAACTGGGAAAGTTTTCGCGAACAGCTCAGCGCGCGCATCATGCGGCGTGAACCCAGTAACCAGCGTCTGGTCCGCAGCGATGGTTCCATTCTGGAATTCGCCAGCGTCCCCCTGCCGGACGGTGGCTCGCTGCTTTCTTATCTGGATGTCACAGACAGCGCCATGGTAGAACAGGCCTTGCGTGAACGTTCCGTTGCCCAGCATGAAGCCGACCGTCTAAAATCGGAATTCATTGCCAATGTGTCTTATGAAATCCGCACACCGCTCACCACACTGGTTGGGTTTGCCGACCTTCTCTGCGAGGAATATTTCGGCAAGCTCAACAAACGTCAAATGGAATATGCCAAGGGCATTCACAACAGTGCAGAACAGCTCAGCACGCTGGTATCCGACATTCTGGATCTTGCCAATATCGAAGCCGGACAAACCACCATTGAGCTGGACAATGTGGATGTGCAGAACATGCTGGTCACCGTTCTCGGGCTGGTCAAGGAAAGTGCCAAACGCGGGCGTGTGCGCCTTGAATTTGATTGCCCGCAAGATGTCGGCTGGATCACCGCAGATGAAAAACGCCTCAAACAGGTGATTTTCAATCTACTGACCAATGCCATTCGTTATACCCCGGCTGGCGGCAATGTCACACTGGCAGCCAAACGCGAACCCTATCAACTGGTCTTCAGTGTCGCCGATACAGGCAGCGGCATTCCTCAAGTCGATCAGGACCGCATTTTCGGCAGTTTTGAACGCGGCGATGTCCATGGCAGCGGCCATGGCGGAGCCGGGCTTGGCCTGACACTGGTCAAACGCTTTATTGAACTGCACGATGGAACCGTGACTTTGGACTCCGTTCCTGATAAAGGAACCATGATCACATGTCGTTTACCCTTGTAGGATTGCCCCATGAGCGCACCGGACATTGAAGCCATCGCCCAACGCCTTGCCACCATCCGTGACATTATCATGGACCGCGAAGGTGAAGAAGTGGCAGACCAGTTTGACGTTGCCCCCTATATCCTCACCATCAATATCGAAGGCAGCGGCTATGCCGATGAAGAAGAGGTTTTCACCCTCATCCAGCTGGAACGCGGCCCTGCCGGTATGGAAGAACTGATCGCCTGTGCGGTGGAAGGGGAGGATGGCGAAAGCTACATCATCGCAGGCGAAGACGAAAACATTCTGGACCAACTGGACGAAGCCTGCGATAAGGTCTACCGCCATTGGCACTGGCTGGATATGCCCAATGCCCTGCCCGGTTCCGAAATACCCGAAGACGATTTGGACGATGACGAAGATATCTGAAGATTATAAATTCTACGCTGGTTTTTTGCGCTTTGTCGCTGCAAAAACGGACAAAAGTGATGTCATGGTCAACGCCATGATGGCGGAACTGAATCAAGCCGCCGACCAACTGGAAAATGCCAGTCGTTTTTCCCTGCTGGCTTCGCGGGCGCAGGCAGCCTCACGCGCCTTTGCCGGTGTTGCGCAGTTTTTACAACATCGCATCCTGCCCGAAGCACAAGCCCATGGGGACCCGAAAGCATTGGGGCAGCTGGAATGGGCCATTGCAGCCTCCCTGCAAATCGGACGTGCGGTTATCCTGCATCTGGATGATGTGGAACCGGCACAACTCAACACGCAATTTATTGAAATCAAAATGCCCGCACTTGATCGCATCCCCGGTTTACAAGATGATCAAAACAAACCGACATTGCATTAATCTCTATTTTACGTCATTATAAAACGACTACAAAGAAACCATAGGCTGAGTGATGAGCGATTTACTGTGCGAAGAAACATTGAATGAACTGGTTGAACAGGTCGGTGAAGAACTGGTCGTCACTTTACTGGATGACCTGACACAGGATGCTGGTGATCGCGTTCAGAATATGCAGAAACTGCTGGCTGATGGCGCGATGGATGATCTGCGCAAGGAAGCCCACACGCTCAAATCCTCCACGGGAACACTCGGCTTGAAAGTTGTCTCTGAAAATGCCGCCATCATTGAACGCAAGCTGGTCACCGGTGAAGGCCCCGATGTTGCCCCCATCGTTCCCAATCTACCGCAAATGCTGGAAGATGGTTTAAAGGCTGCCAAAGCCTGGGCAGCCGATAAGGCATAACTACCGCCCTTCAGATAAAGCCCATTCAACTGCTTTCTGACAATGGATGGCTGTGGTATCGAAAAGCGGAACATCGCTGTGTTCCTGCCCGACCAGCAAAGCGATTTCGGTACATCCGAGAATCACAGCATCAGCGCCATCTTCGTACAAATCATCAATGATCGAAAGATAAAGCTCGCGCGAATCTTCACGGATATCCCCCAGACAAAGTTCATTATAAATGATGTCATGCACCCATTGCTGCTGGGCTGGCTCAGGGACCACCACGTCAATGCCATGTTTGTTGTTCAGACGCCCTTTATAAAAATCCTCTTCCATGGTGAAACGGGTGCCCAACAAGCCAACACGTTGAATCTCCTTTCCTTTCAGGACCTCGGCGGTTGCATCGGCAATATGTAAAAGAGGAATATCAATGGCTGCTTCAATTTGTGGGGCAACCTTATGCATGGTGTTTGTCCCAATCATCAGGAAGTCGGCTCCGCAAGCTTGAACCCCCAAGGCCGCTTGCACCAGTATTTCTGCTGTGCTGTGCCAATCGCCTTGATGTTGCAGTTTTTCAATCTCGGCAAAATCCACGCTATAGAGAGCAATTTTCGCCGAATGTAATCCACCCAAAGCCACCTTTACCCCTTCATTCAGGGCCGAATAATAACTTTGCGTGGATTCCCAGCTCATCCCACCTAAAAGACCAATGGTTTTCACAGCCTCACATCTCCGCCAAGGCTTTATCAAAGCGATTAAACAATTCTTCCAGATCAGGCTTTTCACTGATCAATGGCGGGCAGAATGCCACACAATCGCCCGGCATCGCACGCAAAATCAAGCCATGTTGCTCGCATCGTTTCACCAATCCCGCGCCTTTACCCACAGCCGGGTCAAACGGAGTTTTGTTTGCCTTGTCCGCACTTAGCTCTATGGCCCCGATTAGCCCTGTAGCGCGCACTTCTCCCACCAGCGGATGGCCGGCATAACTGTTCAACCGTTCCAGAAAATAGGGGCTATTGGCATTAACCTGCGCCAGAATGTCGCGTTCTTCATATATTTTCAGCACTTCCAGAGCCACGGCACAAGGCACCGGATGGCCGCCATAAGTCAAGCCATGACCAAACACGCCCAGCTCATTACTCTGCGCTTTCACCGTTTGGTAAACATGGTCTGAAACCATCACCGCCGAAATGGGCAGATAGCCTGAAGAAAGCTGTTTTGCCAATGTCATCAGGTCCGGTTTCATCTCAAATGTTTCAGAACCAAACATTTTACCCGTGCGGCCAAAGCCACAGATCACCTCATCTGCAACCAGCAAAACATCGTATTTTTTCAAGACCGCCTGCACCTTGGGGAAATATGTTTTCGGCGGGACAATCACCCCACCCGCGCCCTGAATCGGTTCGGCAAAAAAGGCACCCACGGTTTCCGGGCCTTCTTTCACAATCAGCTCTTCCAGTTCATTTGCCATGCGGGTGGCAAAGGCTTCTTCCGTTTCACCTTCTTGTGCCCCATGGTAAAAATGCGGGCAAGCCGTGCGCAAAATGCGTTCACTGGCCGGTAAATCAAACCCGTTTTGCGCATAAGCCAGCCCCGTCAGGGACCCGGCTGCCACCGTTACCCCATGATAGGCTTTCTCACGGGCAATGATTTTCTTTTTCTCCGGCTTGCCACGGGCATTGTTATAATACCAGATCATCTTGATGGCGGTATCATTGGCTTCCGAACCTGAATTGCAGAAAAATACCCGATCCAGTCCTGCCGGAGTCATTTCCACCAATCGTTCGGCCAGCTCCACCGTGACAGACGGCACCTTGCCAGAAAAGCTGTGGTAGAAAGGCAAGGTTTCCATCTGCTTTTTCGCCGCTTCCACCAATCGCGGTTCATTAAAACCAAGCGAGGCACACCACAACCCAGACAGCCCTTCGATATATTCCGTGCCATCCTCGCCATAAACGCGCGTGCCTTCCCCTCGGGTAATCACCAAGGGCCCCTGTTCTTCCAGAACCTTAAGGTTCGTATAGGGGTGCAAATGATAGGTTTGGTCTTTAGCTGACAGAGAATTAGGTTTATCGTTCATTTTTTTCACCATTCAAGTTGCGGCAATTCAATCAATCTGACCGGACCGGCATAAAGGGCACGATCCTGTATGGTTAAAGGTAAACTGATGGTCGATGGACCACCGTTTTTAGGTTGTTTGGCAAGCATACCCAGCACGACTTTCGCCATGGAGGCATCCGGCCCACGAATAACACCGGCGCGGTTCAAACGCCCCACGGTTTCAAAAAAGCCCTGTATGCGTGCGCTGAACGCGCCAACCGGCTGCAAGTCACCATCCAGCGCCAAGGTGCCGTTTCCTTGCAAACGCAAAGGGTCATAGCCAATTAGCAAACGTTCAACTTCCATTGTACCACCCGCATCGCGCCAGTCTGCCAGTTCTTCACGCCCCACCCCTTGCTCACCAAAAGCTTGAGTAAAGCGCCCTCGTACAATCAGTTCCGGTACATTATGCCCCATGCCGACCACACCTTTGGGCAAAATAATATTTTCCGCCTTCAGCTCATAGCCATATGCGCCATTATTGCGGCGCGCTGTATCACCGTTCAGGGACTCAATATTTAACGCGTGCCCTTTGGCATTTTCCAAGCTTAAATTCTGTATTTCAACCTGCATGGTTTGCGCCACCCCCTCCGACAACCAGTCAAAGGTATAGTCAAACCGGCGGGCATGGCCTTTATAACTCTGCCCGTCCCAGTTCAGGGTCTGCTGCCCATGCAGGTCCACCGTGACCCGCCGCACCGTCCAGGGCAAAGGGGTGATGCTGAAAACAACCTGTTGTGCATTCCAGCTCCATGCGCGAGGCTCCCCCCCATTTTTCGGCGGAGCAAAATGAACATCTTTCAACGTTGCTTTCACCGCAAAAGGAAAACCGCTGATGCGCGCCTGGGCTTCATCATGGGTAGCAATATATCCGGCTTGCTGTCGAGCCTCGAACCAGCCCCGTATACTTTTGCGCAGCTCCATGGAGGTCACAAACCATGCAATCACATAAAGCACAATCAACAGAACCAAAACAGCCCCTGCTCGCAAGCCATATCGCCCGACCCGAACCGAAAGCGGTTCGCGGTACGTCAAGGCGGCATGTGATTTGATGGGATGGGGTACCCGGGCCATAAATAAGGTCGTCCGTTCGTCAGGCAATGAAAAGGGTGTTTGTTATAACCGACAAAATAAGCCAAGGACAATGACATTGGTTGACGAAATCTACGGAATGTTCCATCTCTCAAACCATGAACGAATTACGACATGAAGAAAAAAGCGGGCTGGAAGTCCCCTCACAAGGCAGCAAAGGTAGCCTTACCCGGGGAACGGAGGTCATTAAGGGCTATCTGAAAACGTTGGCAAGCCGCCCCGGTGTCTATCGTATGCTCAACGAAAAAGGCGATATTCTTTATGTCGGTAAGGCAAAGTCGCTTAAAAAACGTGTCACCAACTATACAACCCCGCAACGCCTGACCATCCGTATT
Organism: Terasakiella sp.; assembly: GCA_050297075.1. Taxonomy (GTDB): domain Bacteria; phylum Pseudomonadota; class Alphaproteobacteria; order Rhodospirillales; family Terasakiellaceae; genus Terasakiella. The sequence goes on along the minus strand of JBNKSC010000014.1, from coordinate 82,855 downwards.
CAGCGTATGGTATCTGAAACCCATTCCATGGAGTTCATCACCACCCATACGGAAGCCGAAGCGCTGTTGCTGGAATCCAACCTGATCAAGCAGCTCAAACCGCGTTATAATATCTTGCTGCGCGATGATAAATCCTTCCCGATGATTCTGGTCACCGGGGATCATGATTTCCCCCAAGTTCTCAAACATCGGGGGGCAAAAAATCGGCGCGGCACCTATTTCGGCCCTTTTGCCTCGGCATGGGCGGTGAATGAAACGCTCAATACCCTGCAACGCGCCTTTTTGCTGCGCCCCTGTTCGGACAGCATTTTTGCCAGCCGAACCCGGCCTTGCCTGCAATATCAAATCAAACGCTGTTCCGCCCCCTGTGTGGAGCGCATTTCAAAAGATGACTACGCCAAACTGGTCAATGAAGCCGCCCGTTTCCTGCGCGGGGACAGCAAGGCTTTACAGGCAGAACTGGCTGTGCGCATGCAGGAAGCCAGTGAAGAACTGGATTTCGAGGCCGCAGCGGTCTATCGTGACCGCATTTCAGCCATGACGCGCATTCAGCAACGTCAGGACATTAACATTCAGGGGCTGGAAGAAGCCGATGTCATTGCAGGGTTTCAGGAAGGCGGGCAAACCTGCATTCAGGTCTTTTTCTTTCGCGCCGGGGCGAACTACGGCAACCGGGCCTATTATCCAAGCCATGGGTCAAAAGAAGAACTCCCCGATATCATCGAGGCCTTTATGGGCCAGTTCTATGCGGACAAACACCCACCCAAACTGATCCTCGTTAGCCACGACCTGCCCGGCCACTGCGTTCTGGAAGAAGCCCTGAGTGTGCGGGCGGAACGCAAAGTCAGCGTGCAATGCCCCAAACGCGGGGACAAGCTGAAACTCATTACCATGGCCGAAACAAACGCACGCGAAGCCTTGGGCAGGCGGATGGCTGAAAGTGCCTCGCAACGCAAGTTGCTCAAGGAAGTTCAGCGCGTCATGCAGATGGATGCCATGCCAGAACGCGTTGAGGTTTATGATAACTCCCATACGCAGGGCACCAATTCGGTCGGCGCCATGATTGCCGCCGGGCCGGAAGGCTTCATGAAAAATGCCTATCGTAAATTCAACATCAAAACAGCCCAAAGTGATGATGACTACGCCATGATGCATGAAGTTCTCACCCGGCGTTTTTCACGTGCCCTGAAAGAAGACCCGGACAAGGAAAAAGGCCAATGGCCCGATCTGGTCATCATCGACGGGGGCAAGGGGCAGTTGAACGTTGCCGTTTCCGTTTTTGAAGAACTGGGCATTGACGATGTCACACTGGCCGGGATTTCAAAGGGACCGGACCGTAACGCCGGATATGATAAAATTGTCATCCCCGGCAAGGAACCCTTTCAACTGGGGCATACCGAACCGGTCAACCACTTCATCCAGCGCCTGCGTGATGAAGCCCACCGTTTTGCCATTGGCACCCACCGGGCCAAGCGCGGCAAAGCCATTCAGAAATCCATACTGGATGATGTGCCCGGCATCGGGGCCAAACGCAAAAAATCCCTGCTCAATCACTTCGGTTCCGCCAAAGCTGTTGCACAGGCCGGGCTCAGTGACCTCGAAGCGGTGGAAGGCATCAGTAAATCCACAGCCAAAACCATCTATGACCATTTTCATGAATAATATTTGATGGTGCCTTCATCTCCCTGAAAACAGGACATATCAAAAAAAATAAATTTAGCGAAGATGGCTATAGCCATTCTTCCTATTCCCACCTAGAATGCGACAAATTTCACGATAGATTGAAACATTATTTTTTTAAGACATGCTCTGGAACGTACCCAATATACTGACTGCGTCACGCATCCTCATCATTCCGGTTTTGGTCGGCCTGTATATGGTGGGGGAGCCGGAAGGTAACTGGATGGCGTTTTCCCTTTATGTCTATGCCTGTATCACCGACTTTTTCGATGGTTGGCTGGCGCGTAAAATGGACCTGCAATCGGCTTTGGGCAAGTTCATGGACCCCATTGCCGACAAACTGCTGATCGCCACGCTGATTATCATGCTGACAGGCTTCGGCCCCATTGCAGGTGTACATGTTCTTGCTGCCGGCATTATTCTGGTGCGCGAACTTCTTGTCTCCGGCCTACGGGAATTTCTTGCCGAAACAAAAATTTCCGTGCCTGTCACCATTCTGGCTAAATGGAAAACCACCATTCAAATGCTGGCTCTGGGTTTTTTGATTGTCGGTAACGCCGGACCCTATCTATGGATTGCCGAAACAGTGACCGTTGGATACGTCGGGCTATGGCTGGCTGCCCTTTTGACCCTGATCACCGGATACGATTATCTGCGCACCGGCCTGAAACATATGGTGGATTAAAACGGGGCCGGGCATGAAGAAAGTTTTCGGCATTGTCGGCACCAGCGGAAGCGGAAAAACAACCCTGCTGGAAAAACTTATCCCGCAACTCACCCGCCACGGGCTGAGCGTTTCCACCATCAAGCACACCCATCATGCCTTTGATATGGACAAACCCGGCAAAGATTCCTTTCGCCAACGCGAAGCCGGAGCCGGTGAAGTCATGCTGGCCTCCAGCAACCGTTGGGCCTTATTGCATGAATTGCGCGATGAAACAGAGCCGGAAATTGAAGACCTCCTGATCCATATGAGCCCTGTCGATCTGGTGCTGGTGGAAGGCTTCAAAAAACACAACCACCCTAAAATTGAGATTTTCCGCCCCGCCCATGACCGCGCGCCGCTGTGGCCGGAAGATGCAAATATTCTGGCGGTTGCATCGGATGAGAAAATAGAGGTTGGCAATCGTGACTTGCTGGACTTAAACGATATTTCCGCGATTGCCGACTATATTATGAAACATCTGAATTTACAGGAGCACGCATGAGCACGGTCTTTGACAGCTGTTTCGACACCCCCGGTAAAATGATGCCTTGGCCGGATGCACGCAAACGCCTGAACGAAACCCTTAAACCGCTGACAGGTCATACCCGCCTGCCCTTGCGCCAATCCATCGGCAAAATTCTCTCTGAAGACCTCATCGCCCAACACAACATTCCACCTCATAACAATTCGGCTATGGATGGCTATGCCGTGCGCTTTGAAGACCTGAAGCCCGATGCAGAAACCCGCCTGCCGGTAAGCGCACGCATTGCCGCCGGTCATCCACTGGAACGTGATGCACAGCCGGGCGAAGCCTTGCGCATTTTTACAGGTGCCCCGGTGCCTGATGGCATGGATACAATCGTCATGCAGGAAAACACCCGCGAAGAAGACGGACATGTCATCTTCCCCCCCGGGTGCGTGGCAAAAAAAGGCATGAACTTTCGCAAAAAAGGCGAGGACATCAAAACAGGTGATGTGGTGCTGAAACAAGGTCACAAACTGCGCGCACAGGATATTGGTGTTGCTGCTTCCTTGGGCTGTGCAGAACTCAATGTCTACCGCCCCCTTAAGGTCGCCGTGTTTTCCACAGGCGATGAAATCATGGAAGCCGGGCATCCTTTACGTCCGGGCTGTGTGTACGATATCAACCGTTACACGGTGATCTCCATGCTGGAAAATATGGGCTGTGAGGTCAGTGATCTGGGCATTTTGCCAGATGATCTGGAAACCATCACAGCGGCCCTAAAAACCGCAGCTGGCGAACATGATGTCCTGTTTACCTCCGGCGGCGTATCCTTGGGTGAAGAAGACCATGTCAAAGGGGCAATCAATCGTCTCGGCAGTGTTGATTTCTGGCGCATTGCCATCAAGCCGGGGCGCCCCATTGCCTTGGGGCAGGCAGGCGATACTCCCTTTATCGGCCTGCCCGGCAACCCGGTGGCAACACTGGTAACCTTCATGACCATCGCGCGCCCCATGATCAAAGCTTTTTCCGGCTGTTCAAACCGGGATGCCGTGCGCTACAAAATTCCGGCCGCTTTTGAAATGAACCACAAGGGCGGGCGCTATGAATGGCAACGTGCCTATTTGAAAAACACCCCTTACGGCCCTGTTGTCGAATTGTTCCATACCACAGGCTCCGGTATTATGACCTCCATGGTTAAAACGGACGGACTGGTTGAAATCCCCGATCATGCCCATCGCATTGAACCCGGTGATCTGGTAGATTTCATCCCCTATAACGAGGTAAGTAGCTGATGAAAGTTCTTTATTTTGCCTGGCTGCGCAACAAAATCGGTTGTGCACAAGAAGACATCGACCTTCCTGATGATGCGAAAACCGTTGGGGATGTACTGAATTTTCTGCGCACAAAAGGGGAAGCCTATCAAGACGCTTTAGGCGATGACAAAGTTATCCGCATTGCTGTCAATCAGGAATATGCAGACCTGGATGCGCCGGTAAAAACCGGGGACGAATTTGCCATCTTCCCCCCGGTTACCGGAGGGTGATGCCATGATCCGCGTACAAGAAGAAAATTTCGATGTCGGGGCGGAAATCAACGCCTTAAGCAAAGACAACACGGCCATTGGCGGTATTTGTTCCTTTGTCGGTTTGGTGCGCGATTTCCAGCATCAGCAAGATGACGAAAAACGCGTCTCTGCCATGACGCTGGAACATTACCCCGGCATGACCGAAAAAAAATTGGCCGAGATCGAAGAGATAGCGCGCGAACGCTGGCCGCTGGAAGATGTGCTGATTATCCATCGCTATGGCCGCATGGAACCGGGGGAAAATATTGTATTGGTGGTGACGGCTTCCGCACACCGCCAAGCCGCTTTTGAATCTGCCCAATTCCTGATGGATTTTCTTAAAACCAAGGCCCCTTTCTGGAAGCTGGAAGAAGATTCAAACGGGAAAGGCAATTGGGTTGATGCGCGTGAAAGTGATGATGAAGCTGCGGCAAAATGGCAGAGCTAACTCCTGACACCTTGCAGCTTTCCCCCATCCTCCAATATACTGTTCAATAAGAATAATAATGAGGTTTCTCCATGGTTGATACTCCCTATCCTCCCGTTCAGGCCTATCTCAACAAACATTTTATTGAGGGACGCGAAGGTCGTCCATTGCGCATCTTGTCAGAATATCTGGAACCGGATGCCCGTTTCGAAGCACAGAACGTGGAAGATACCATCGTTTTCCTCGGTTCTGCCCGCCTGCTGCCCAAAGATGTGGCTGAAGAGAAACTTGCAGAAGCCCGCAAAAACAACGCAGATGTGCGTAAGGCCGAAATTGATCTGGAAATGTCGCGCTATTATGAAGATGCGCGTGAACTGGCCCATCGCCTGACCGAATGGTCCAAGAAACTGGAAGGCAGTAAGAAACGCTTCGTGCTTTGCACCGGAGGTGGCCCCGGCATTATGGAAGCCGGCAACCGCGGAGCCTCCGAAGCCAAAGGGCTAAACCTCGGCTTCAATATCACGCTGCCGTTTGAACAAACGCAAAACCCCTACATCACCCGCCAACTTTCCTTTGAATTTCGCTACTTCTTTATGCGCAAGTTCTGGTTCATCTATCTGGCCAAAGCAATGGTTACTTTTCCCGGCGGCTTCGGGACAATGGACGAACTTTTCGAAACGCTCACTCTTATTCAAACCGGCAAAGTCAGTAAAAAACTGCCCATCGTTCTGTTTGGAAAAAAATTCTGGGACGAAGTGATGAACCTTGAAGCCATGGTCAAATACGGCACCATCAGCGCGCAGGATCTGGATCTGTTCTATTATACAGACAGCGTGGACGATGCCTTTGACTATATCACCTCACAACTGGAAGCCCATGCTATGAAAGAAATGGCCCGCAGCCATTCCAAAGCCCCTTAATTAAACTCCGCCTGTTCCAGCACACCTTCCAGTGCTTCATGATTGAGGATGGTTACACGACCGCGCGCCAGTTCAATCCAGCCTTCGTTGCGCCAAATTTGCAGCTGTTTATTCACGCTTTCGCGCGATGTTCCCATCATGCGGGCCAGTTCCTGTTGCGGCAGGTTCAGGCCAATCAGCACACCGCCGCTCTCCTGTTCGTTGCCATAAAGTGCCGCCAAGTTTAGCAAGCGTTTGGCCAAACGACCATCCAACGGCAGAAAAGCGGCATCTTCCACCATTTCAGAAGTAATGCGCACACGGTGACACAACAATTGCATCACCTGAATGCAGAGCTTGGGGTATTTTTCCAGAAACGGAATAAAGTCACGGCGTTGAACAACCAACAGCTCGGTTTTTTCCATAGCGATGGCATCTGCTGTGCGCGCCATTCCGTCCAGAATGGCGATTTCCCCAAAAAACTGCCCCTCCTCGATAATATTCAAGGTCACCTCTTTACCATTGGGTGACGTGGTAACGATTTTAATTTTACCGGATTGCACCCCGAACAGGCTATCACCGGGGTCGCCCTTAACAAACAGAGTTTCGTTTTTATCCAGCTTGCGCGTAACCGTCATGGTCAGCAAGCGTTCCAGCATTTCCTCGTCCAAAGAGCTGAGAAGTTCGCTGTTTGCCAACAGCGCTTTCTTATCCTGAACAGCCATTTTAATCCCCCAAAGCAAAGCTGTCTGCACCCGCCATAAGGCCGCGACACCGCATTTGCATAAAACCCATATCCTAGAGCCGACTTAGTAGAAACAGTTAAATAAGACAAGCTCTAAAAAAAATCGCGCATAAAATAGCAGGTTTGTGAAGAAGCTCACAGATAAACTATCCGGACCTGAGATATATAATAGATATCTTCTCTGAATTGCCCTTCAAGAGAAGCCTCCCATTCCAAGGGTTCTGTCCCCTAGACACCGCTTGGAATTACCCCTATAGAGAGGATGGTCCCCCCGAGCCATCCTCTCTTTACGTATATAGGTACTTTTCGTGTCGCACATGCCCCCCGCCTCAATCAATATCATCGGTGGTGGCCCAGCTGGTTTAATGGCCGCACAGCATCTGTTGGAAAAAGGCTACCGTGTGGACCTGTTCGATGCCATGCCGTCTTTGGGGCGCAAATTTCTCATGGCGGGAAAAAGCGGCATGAACCTGACCCACAGCGAACCTTTTGAAAAATTTATCACACGCTATGCAGATGGCTCCCCCCTGCTGCGGGACGCACTTGAAAACTTCACCCCACAGGATATTCGCAACTGGGCTGAGCATCTGGGCATTGAAACCTTTGTCGGAAGTTCCGGGCGCGTCTTTCCTACCGACTTCAAGGCCGCACCGCTCTTGCGGGCCTGGTTGAAACATATGCGTGGAATGGGGCTTAAAACCCATGTGCACCATCGCTGGGTCGGCTGGCAAGATGAACAACTGGTTTTTGAAACCCCACAGGGGCTTAAAACCATATCCAGTCAAGCAACTCTGTTCGCCTGCGGTGGGGTCAGCTGGCCTAAACTGGGTTCGGATGGCAACTGGATTGCGCCGTTCGACCAGAATAAAATTGAACGCCTTCCCTTCAAAGCCAGCAATTGCGGCTTTATGTGCAATTGGTCCGATCACTTTCGCGAACGTTTCGCCGGTGCCCCTGTCAAATCCGTTGGTCTGAAAGTTGACGAACACCAGACAAAAGGCGAATTCGTGATCACGCAGGCAGGTATAGAAGGCAGTGTCGTCTATACCCATAGCCGTTCTCTTCGAATAGCCCTAGAAAAGAATGGGGTGGCAACGCTCTGGCTGGACCTCTGCCCGGACCGATCTCTGGATAATGTTCAAAAATCCTTGCAAAAACCCAAAGGAACCAACTCTCTATCCAACCACATCCGCAAGACCCTGAAACTTGACGGGGTCAAAATGGGCTTGTTACGTGAATGCGTTGCTCAGGAAACCATGCAGGATACAAACAGCCTTGCTGAAGCCATAAAAGCCCTGCCTGTAAAGGTGCAGGCACCCCAGACTATTGAAGAAGCCATCAGTTGTGCAGGCGGCATCTCCTTTGCGGCTTTGGATGATAACCTGATGGTCAAATCCCGCCCCGGCACCTTTGCTGCCGGGGAAATGCTGGATTGGGATGCCCCGACCGGCGGCTATTTGCTCACGGCTTGCTTTGCACTGGGGAAACAGGCTGCACACGGGATTGCGTGCTGGCTACAACAGCAGGCGTAAGTTCAGACACGCCATAAGGCAGCGTGCGCAACATACGACGCATGGCATCATCAATTAAAGAAGGCAGGACCTCTTCATCGGCTTTAAATGCGGTTGCCGAGGCAATCCCGCCCACCGCACTGATGGGGGAAAGCGGGGCCGATCCACTTGCCCGCCAAACCGTATGTGCCGCCTGCCATAAAGGTTCATCATCACTGACCCGGCTGATTTCCAGCCGAATTCCGATATGTTTTTCCGCAGCAAAACCAACGTACTGGTCCCCGATATCGTAAAGCTGGGAACGACCAAAATACCGACACCCTGTGCGCACGGCAAAGCGGTGACGCCCTTTCTGGGTGGACAGGTCATAGGCATTTTTTCGTTCTATCATCAGGCGTTTGCGCGGGAAAATCACCCGGTCCACCTTTGCCCCCAGATGACGGGCAAAAGCAACAGCCACTTCCTTGCCCCATTCAGGATGCTCATCCGCCTTGCTATCCATCACCACCACGCAATCGGGTGGGTCATGATGAAACTCGGTTGATAATTTATAATTCACATCCATCGCCTTGAGTTCCGTTTCATTATTTCCAACCTGACGATAAGATGGATTGCTCACACAGGCAGACAACAGAAACATAATCCCCAAGAAAGCTAAATTTTTCATCATACCCTCCCCGAACATCTTCTTAACGGGCGCAAAGCAATCACCCCTTCCACAGGCTGTGCATTCAAACGAATCTCATCAACAACAACCTTGCCGGTACGAAAAGCATAACGGGCCTGAATGCTATCCGCTTTCATGTACCCCTCTCCAACAACGGCTTTAAGCCCCCCCAATAAAGAGGCATCCACCGCACGGGGGAATACACGCACCACCAGCGGGTCAACCAAACGCCCGTGGTGGTGCAGAATTGCACGTTCCAAACGCTGTTCAGCGCCCGGCAAGTGCCCGGCGGCCTGACGGATAAAACCGCTATATCGATCCATATTGATTTCCCAACGTTGCCCTCGATCATCCGTCACACGAAAGAGGTTGCCTTGACGGTCCATCACCGCATTTTCCATCCCGTAACAGCCCTTAAAGGTTCGATACAACTGGTCGCGCGCACCTGCTTCGCGCGGCCAGGCGATTTCAATTTGCGGGCCTTTGCCGAATTCCAGAACACGCAACAGGGCACGCCCGTTTGCCGCTTCAACAGGGGTCACATTTTTAACAGGTTCAGCCATGGTCGCCTGCTGCGGTTTTGGCTGTAGTTTCGGTTTCGGATTTTGTTTAACAGGCTCAGGCGTAAGCGCTTTTACAGGTTCAGGCTTTTTCTCAACCGGAGCAGGTTTTTCGATTGGTTCTTCAATCGGTTGCACAGGTTGCACCACCTCTACAGGTTTGAGGGCAGGGGCCTTAACAACAGGTTTCGGTGCGGGAGGTTGCGGCAAAACAAGCGCAAGAGGAACAGCGGGTTGTTCTTGTTCGTGAACCTGTTCACTCTGTCTTTGTTCCACAGGTTTTACGCGTTGCTGTTTTTCAACCGGCATTGGCATCACCCATAACCAGACGATCCAGGCCGCAAAGCCCAGCGCAATCACAGCAGGCAATTTATGGATCATCGGGGGTGTCATCTTTTTTACCTCGGGCCTATTGCGTCATTTTTTCAGCAAACATGCGTTCCATATCCGCTACCATCTGACGCAATTCCATGGAACGCGCTTTGGCATCTTCCAACGGATTGCCAATATCTTTCGTTTCAGCCACATTTTCGTCAATCACTTGAGGGGCCACTTGCGCAACCTCGCGAGCTGCTTCCTGACGGCGCGAGGGTACGGTTTTTGTTTCCTGTTTAACAACCTCCACCGGTTCGGGCATGGGCGGTGGCGCAGCCGGTGGCTGTGGTTGGACCGCGACTTCACGTTCAACTATTTTTTTCGGTTGTGGTTCTGGCGTTTTCACCGGCACAATTTCCTGCACAACCTTTTGCACTGGAACCTCAACAGGTTCAGGCTTTACTTCCGACTCACGTACCTGCTGTATTTCTGCACGTACCTTTTGCACCGTTGCTGACATATCAGGTGCCTTGCCGTTTACAATCAGATAAGCCAGTGCCAAAAAAACAGTGATATTGAAAACAAGATATTTCATGACATTGTTTCCTCTTTTTCATCATCCAGCCGTTTATGGGTGATGGATAACAAAGCACGTAAAATAGCCGCACTGGGCAAACCAACAACTGTTGTCAAAAAGGCCAGAGAGAAATGTTTCGTTAAATCAGCAATGATCATTTGCACCGTATCCGGCGTCAGCTCCTGTTCGGCCAATGTGCCAATCCCCAGACTGATCCCCAGCAAGGTGAATGTCAGCGCCAGCGTGGAAACCCCATTGGCACCATGAAGACCGACTTCAAGCCAGAATTCCCTCTTTTGCGGATATTGCCCCAAACGCACCCAGGCAAAAAGGGATAGAAAAACCAGCGCGCTAAACAAAAGCGTAAAGGAAATACCGAAAACTTCCAGTGTCCACTGGGCAATTTCACTGGGTGCCAGTGACGTTGCAAAGACAGCCGCTGCCAATGTTAATGCCAGTGCGCCAAGCAGGTAGCTGAGCGCACGCGAACCGCTATCGGCCATATGCACAATGCCATTCATTTTAACGGCTCCCGACACGGGTGGACATCAGGCTATCGGTTGACACACCGAATTGCATCAGCCAATGGTCCACCATGCTATAACCTTTTTCAGCCGAAGCATGGCCCAGAAAGGTGACATCGTAGTTTTTAAAGGCAATGCGCACCGTTTTGGTATTTTCACCCCGTAAGGATTTATCACGCATCACCATGCTTTCCAGATCAATCAGGCGACGGTTCTGGCTGTCAATTTTTGCCTGACGTTCATCTATTGTCAGGCTGGAATCCAGAAAGGTCTGAACGGTCATGGCACGTTCGCGTTCCAGATTTTCCAATGTTCCGGCCTGCGCTGTAGTTACGTAGCTTGCGCTCAGGGCGGCAAGGCCAACAAGGGCAAATTTCATCGGTTTCATGTTCTGCACTCCTAAAATCAATTATTCAAAAAGAAAGACACGTTTTTGGCCGGGGTCAGGTTCTGGGCAGTCACATCACTGTCCAGCATTTCCCCGTCAAGGCCTTCTTCCGCCAATGCCATGGCATCCAACGCCACCAGTTTGGCCATATAACCGAGAATCGTTTCTTCCTGATCCAGAACGGCCAGTTCGGTCTGAACATCGGCCACCATGCGGCGCACATGTTCCTTGCGTGTCAGCGGCACGCCATTTTCCGAAACTGCCGTTTCGTTCATTTTATGGTTGTCAATGCGCGCAACCAGTTGCTCAATGGCGCTCTTGTTCTGGGCATATTGCTTGGAATATTTACTTTCTTCCAGCTCCGGTGCCTCAAACAAACGCTGGTCAACTTTTGACAGGGAAGATTCAAAACGCTCATAAGCTGCTTTTTGCAGTTCAATCAGTTCTTCCTTTTCCGGTGTCATCGCCCCTTCTTCCTGGCTGAGGCGATCCAGCATATCGTTGAACAAACGCTTTTTGGTCAAAAGGTGCTTGCGGCGCAAATCATTGCGTTCCGACATCATGGCAAGATAATTGCGCTTTTCTGTCAGAAACTGATGGCGCAATTCGCCGCGCACATCCCCATCGGCTGTTTCGATGGCTTTTTGCAAATCTCCCAGCGTATTGCCTTTGAGGGAAATATCTTCTTCAGATTTCTGAATGGCCGTTCCCAGTTCAGACGTGGCAAAATCATGGTCGATGGATTTTTTCAAATAGCTGGGCGGCAACTTGATCAGACGTTCCGAACTTTGTGGTGTCCATTTCGGGGCGGCAAAGGCATAACTGGCAGAACCAATCAACAACGCAGCGCCGATGAAAACCACCCCCAATCTTAAAGCAAGTTTTTGCGGGGGAATTCGGTCAACAAGTAAAGGTAAATCAGACATTATTTTTCTCCGTTACTGTTAATTGCGTTCCCAGTAACGCACGCGGCGCAACTCAGCCTTGAGGTCTTTATTGACGTTGGCATCACTGTAACGCCCGATGGAACCAGCACCGCGTTTGCCCAGCAGAACTTCCATTGTCTGAATAAAAGATGACCCATCTGCAAAATAAAGGTCACGGCCGTCAAAATTGGCGGCAAACTTGTCAAGGTTTTCGCGCGCCCCTTCGACATCCCCGCCTTTAAGGTGGTTTTGCACCGTCAGGGCATAGGCACGCATGCGTTCATCTTCTGCAACACCGGCAACATCCGGCCCCAGTTTGGATTCACAATTTTCGATCATCTGGGCACTGGCAAGATACTTGGCAGCATCCCGGTTCATCTGGGCTTCACGGTCCAGTTCCAACGCATGATCGCGACAATTGCGATAATCGCGCATGGCGGTGATTTCATTATAGCGGGCTTCGCGGAAATCAATTCCACCGCTCATGGAAGGTGGTTTTGAAACACAGGCACTTAAAGTAAGCGTTGCGCCAAACAGCGTACTTGCGATCATGACGCGCTTGAACAGTTTTTGAGAAAAGGCAGACATGCTTCTGACTCCATAAAGTTATCGTGCTTACAAACCTTATGGAGAGGGCAGAGGCTTTTTTTGCCTTAAAGATTAAAGAAAAAAATTCTAACCGTATAAACGTTTAAGGATGCGGTAATTCCAGATTGATGATCCGCATGAGATTTTTATTTTGTTCGGTCGCTCGACACGTCAGTGAATCGTGATACTGCTCAATGGGATTGTCAGGGTCATACGGGAAAGGATCAATGCCATGTTGTGCAAAATATTCAGTCATATCCGGTGTATAAGCAACAATGGCATCAAAGCGCCCCCGTTCCAGCATCATGACCAGATTATCCAGACCGTTTGATAAATTCGTTCCTACGATAGCCCGCACCGCTGGCTTATGCGGAACACCGCGTTCAGCCCCCAGCTTCAAACCTTTCAACTCTTTGAGGGAGTGCACCACCTTCGTACCACGGCGCGTAAAAATATAGGACTTGGCCATATGTAAAGGCGTGGAAGAAATATGCGAAAAATATTGCTGTTCAAACCCTGTATCCAGTGGCAAAAGACAATCAAAACGCCCCTCTTCATAGGCAGCACGCGCCCGCGCAATCGGCAGAACAACCAGATCCAGCACAATGCCGGTCTTTTTTGAAACTTTCTGCAAGATCTTGTTATAGGTTCCGCTGCCGTCTATTTCTATGACGTTGGGAATGTGAAAGGCAACGATGTGCAGGCGTTTAAGGCGCCAGTCCGTATACATGGCATAGCGTTTCAACAGGCCCTGAAAAGCGGACTGCTTGTAAAACTCCCAAAACAGGCTTTCCAAACCTTCCACACTTAAGGGGCTATTCTGCCTGACCAGCGCTTTTAGCTCGTAGCGTTGGTCATATTTCTTGGATATCCATAACTTTTGGGCAAGGTTTTTATTTTCCTGAAAGGCTTTACGCAAAAAAGCTTCTGTTACAATCCCGATATCCGCTTTTCCTGTTACGACCTGCTGAATGATATCTGCATGGGATTTTAACAATTGAATCTGATATCTTTTTTTCAAAACCGCCGGGTCGCTGATAAAATCGGCAAAAGCATAATGATAGCCTTCATACGCCGCTATTTTTCCATGCTTCAAAAAGGAGGAAACATCATCGCCTTTGATCTTTTTGCGCAGCCCGATATAAACTTCCCCACCTTTAAAAATTTCATTGCTGAAATGATAATTGGGTGATGGAGTATCCCACCCCCATTGCGGCATTTCAAAGAACATCACATGGTTGTTGCCCTTTTCGAAATCCTCATAACGCTTGCCCGGTGTTGTTACCTTGAGCTTGAAGTCATATTCGTTTTGATGACTGTTGAAATAGGCAATCAAATCCGGTGTCAAACCGGTTGTCCCATCTTCATACAAATAGGGTGGGAAAGGATAAGCCAGCACATTTACCCTTTCTGCGCCAAGAGACTGTTCTTGCGCAACCGCCAGCATGGCAACAACCAGCATTATAACTTTAAAGGCTATTTTCATCCCACTGCGTTCCCATCATACCCCTTGCATAAGAATAACTGATTACACGCCAGATTGAAATCAAAAGTTGAACATCTCAGGTAAAACATTATGGCCTAAGGTGTATCCTCATGGTATCTGCCGGAGCATCTTCAGGGATTTGTTTTGCATCCACATGTTGGGAGGTTGCATAACATGTCACGCTTTCCTCCCCACTAGGCGGGCCAAGACGGATACGAAACAGGCCTTTCTGCGGGTCTGCCAGAACATGATCTTCCTCGGCAGGGAAGCTGGAAACATGTAAAATTTCATCGTTGGGATAGACCTGTATCACCTGCCCATCCACCTGTTTATAAAAACAGGCCAACCAGGACTCGCGGCTCAACCGGACCGTTAGATTAAGGTCTTCCCCCAAATGATAAACCGGCTCTTGCCCGCGATCTGAAAAAACATCAATGATTACCTGTTGTGGTACTTGCATCTTCTGATAGGCAAACAAACCGCCTATCGCCAAGACAACAACAGCCGCCATCATCCAGAAGGCAAAGGCATTGTGATCTTTTTTCTGTCGTTTAAGTCCTAAAACCTGCAAAAGATCATCTGCGTTTTTAAGCGGGGCCACCTGAATGCCTTGCGGGGGCTGATGTTCCTGCAAAAAAGCAGCATTCTGAGGAGAAACGCCAAAAACAATTTGTTTGCCCTGCGCAATATATTGAGCCAACACCATTGCCGAAGCTTCCACTTTTTCAGCAATATGGCCAACATCACCAACCTGCAAGTCGTTATCTAGCGTTCCCGTCAGCCAAACAATCAGATCGGCCGTTTCAAGATCGGACAGTTCCCATATTTTCGACCTGTAAACGGCATGAGCGGCAAAAACCCCGAGCTGCCAGCTTTTTCCTGTGCCGATCGGACCACTGACATCAAGGCGAAAAGCCCCTTCTTCGTAAGGCCCGAATTCGCGCATGATGACACCGCTTCCCGGGCGCACAAAATCATCGTAATCCGGGCTGATTGGCAGAACTTCCGACTGGCGGCGCAGACAGACCATGGATTGAGGAGCAGGTTCCGGGGTGATCCGGTCCACCACAACAGGGCCAGCTGTGGTGGCGATGACAATGGCAATGCGCTTCAACGCAGGAAAATCTCCGATTTGGGGTCAGCCAGCATATGGGCTAGAGGGGATTCACGTTCTATAATCAACTGCATAACACCGTTGCGCTGTACTGGCAAATCAAGTGTTTCACATGCCTCGTCACTGCCAAAAACATTCAGGCTTTTCGGGCTATCCGCACGTTGGTCACTAAGTTCAATAATAAGATAAAGCTGGTCCGGTTGCGCGCGCGAGACCTGAAGGCGGATTTTACAGCCATCGCTATGACGTTCAGGAAACTCCTCTGTACTTGCGGCCACCGCTTCGGGGATATGAAAACGACTGACCTTTTGCAACAAACGGCGATAGGCCCGGCGCAAGGCCAAATCCGTTCCCAAGGCCTGGCGAACACCTTGATCATCGCCTTGTATCGCATAGGTATAAAGGCGACTGGCAGAAACCCCGCCACTACCTGCATGGTTTATCAGCCGACGTGTTGTATCCAGCGCAGCAAAGCGCACCTTGGCTTGTGTTTCAAAATTACGATCAAATTCAATCATTGTAAAACCTCCTTGTAGAGGTGTTCAAACTGGGTGCGAAAGGCACAGCGGTCTGCGTCGAACTTCTGCGCAAAACACCCTTTTTCCTGACGCTCGATATAACGTTCCAAATGGGTTTTCATACGTTGCAACGCATCTGCGGCACGGCGAAAAGCCTGTATTTTATCGGTTTGTACATCAAAGCCCTTGCGTTTCATTTTACTGAAAGCCGTTTTGGTCAGACTGACGACATTTTCCGGCATGACAGCCTCTTGTTCTTCCTGTTGGGCAAGAATATGCAAACAGGAAGCTTGCAGATTTTCAAGATGCTGCAAAATATCACGGCATTGTTCCTGCCGAGCCTCATAAGTCTGTACATCATCACAGGCGATCCGCTGGCGTACAGAATCCTGCCCGCGCCCAACCTGTAAATCATTCGTGATCCCGGATTGCACCTGCCCAAATATTTCGTAGCGTATAAATGCCAGCGGCAAGCGCAGGGCATCCGGTCCATAAGCCATTAAGCTTTCAATCGGTCCACGTTCCGTTTTCTTTTTGAAAAACCGAATATCGTCAAATTCTTCCTGATCAAACAGGGCGAAAGGAGATACCCATTCAGACATCTCTATCTCTTCCATTTCAAAATCCCCGACATCAATTTCTCCGCTTTCATGGTCCAGTCCCAAACGGGTGGCCTGACGGGCGGCTTCAAAGTTGCGGGTTTCTTCAAATGCTGTGGCATAATCATTAAACAGATCAAACACCGTTCTGTATCCTCTGTAATCCTTGCCCCTGTTATGGAGGCTCCAGAAGTCGAAAACGGCATCGTCCTGCAAAATAATGTGACTTTCCGATGATCTTTCCTGCAAAAACTTGGTCACCTGAATAAATTTACCATCGGCCTGCGCAGAAGACAGATGCGCCAAACGGTATTTACGCATCAAAGCAGCCAATCCATTTGCACAAGCCCTCACAGCGGTCTCATTCAGAACACTTTGCGTTAATTCCTCAAAAAGAACACTCACCTGTTCGAAACAGGAAAATCCATCCATGGAACACAGAAAGTCATAGAGGCAAACCAGAAAAGGCATACGGCCAAAACGCACATCAAATGTTGTTTCACCGTAAGATATGCGCAATTGTTCCCCTTCTACCTCCACCCCTTGGGCTGTGCCTTGCAAAAGATGGCGCAGACGTTGAGGTGACATTTTTTCGGGAGCGAGAAAAAAATCGCTCACACCACTTGTTCCCAACAGGGCCGCGACCCCATAAACCAGATGGCTGAGTTCAAAAAGTGCCATATCCTTATTGGCTCCGCTTGTCTGGGTCGTGATGAATTTAGCCAGATTTTCCAAAGTGGGGCGCAAAGCATATTTCGGCTCCCCCTCCAAAGCGGTTGTTTCGCATAAAGCACCAAAATCGGCCATCAACTGTTCACTGGCCCCGGCGCGCAGCACAATAGACTCTGCGTTTTCCACGGATATTCTCCCTTTACCTCAGGCAAGAATATCCACAAGCCTTTCAAGGATCAATGGAAATGGGGCCCAGGTCCCCCTCTATGATGACCAAAAGGACGCGGCGGCGGCGGTGGACGGTGCCATGAGCGATAAACCGGGCGGCGTCTCACAATAACCACTTCCACTTCTTCACGCGGGTTTCCCCAACCTTCATCTGCGGCCCCACTTTCCCAGACAAAATCATTTTCTTCGCCTCGCACCTGCCAGGGCCTTATGGGCACCGCAGGTACTTCCTCAAGGTTTGCCATCTCTACAGGCTGCCCGACATCGGCCCAAAGACTGGCCTGTTCCTGATAAATACCCTGCCATTTCTGAACACTGGCAACATACTTGCGTGTACGTTGATGCGGGCTATCCCCCTTTACTGTCCCCCCGTTATAATGTGAAAGGGCAAGGTCCCAGCGCCCCTCATACTGATTATAAAGGCGGGCAAGAAAACGCACCCCCAACCGAATATTCACTCTTGGGTCCCATAACTCGCGTTCCGACACCCCGAATTCCTCACGTGCTGTCTGCGGCATAATTTGCATCACACCGCGTGCACCTTTGGAACTCAGTGCCTTGGCATTGAAATCGGATTCAACTTTGGCAACAGCTAGGGCCAGAGAAACAGGTACCGTACTGTTTTGCGCTTCTTCCATGACCATGCGCTTCACATCATAACGCGTGGCTGCGTCAACCCGGGCGATAAAGGCTGCGGCCAGAAATAAAATCAGCAACCAGATAAATGTAAAGATACGAATCATTTTCCTCCCCCCTTCAAGGCTTTCAGCCAGTCATCGTTCAACACCACAACTGTCAAATCCTTTGAGCCGACCTGTTGTCGTACAGACATGGTTTCAGCCATTGACAGATCCGGTGAAACGGCCAACACCAGCTGGTCCTGAGAAACAAGCTGTGTTGGTTGCACGGGCTGCAAACTATGATCAAGAAAACGCCCCTCATAAAAGATCACCAGATTTTCCGGTTTGACGTTCTGCCCACCGGTTTTCTTTTGCGGTGTTGTCGGTTTTTCAACTGTTCTTGCGATGTTTAACGGGTCTTCCATGGCTGGCGTTGGTGTTTTCTCGCTCACCATTCCGGAGCCCATGGACACCATGGTCAGCACCATGATGGAAAAGAACCCCATGGCAAGTGCCAATGCAATTTCCGCCATCGCGTTGGTTTGGGTGGTATCGCTCATTTTCTAAGGTCCCTTTTCAAATCATTGCAGATAGGCGAGATCATTATTTACTTTGATCAGGGTGACATAGCGTTCGGTCTGAACGATGCGTGCCTGTAAATCAAGCTGGCGTAAAATATCGTTTAAATCCTGCCGAACATCGCCATCACTCTTTCTACGTTCCAACCAAAAGGCCTGTTTGTCGGACGTAGATGTCAAAGAACTAAAATCACGGGTACTTTCAAGACCGGCAATCCGGTCTTCAATATGGCGAACCTCACGCGGGCTAAAACCTTTCAAGGTCAGGGTCAGCCGATCAGGGTTCTGCAAGACAACCTGTTGCACCGGTCTAATTCTCTGCAAACGGCTGACAAGTTTTTCCCTGAATTGCGGTAGAATTTCACGGATGTGGCGGCGCATGATCATATGACGACAGTCAGGGCCACACACCCCGCTTTGCACCGTAGCTCTGGGGCTTTTTACCCGTACAGTATCAAGAATCTCCCCTGTGGCAGGAGAGATGATTTGTGCCACGATAACAAGTTGATCACGTACATGATTTGCATTTCTCTGATGGAGGTGGCGCACGCCAACAAGAACGGCGGCGTCCACTTGATTATCTCCCATTTGAAGAACTGTTCTTTGCGCTTGTTTAAAAGACTGCGTGATGCTCTTTTGGTCCTCTTCAAACAAAAGGATATCATTATGGTGCAGAAAATTTCCGGTATGGTCATAAATACGCCGAAAAGCCGGATCGTTATGGTCCAATAGATTAGGCCCCTGATCGACCTCCATATAAAGAATACGGGCAGGAGCATCCGCCAGAACTGCCGTTGCCAGAGCTGTCGTTAGGACTGTAGCACCAACAAAGGCCATCATCATTTTTTTCATCATCTCGATCACCTTTCTTTTAAAGGGAATTCATCGCTGCCTCTGGCTATGGAGGGACCAGAGAAGCTTTTTGGATGAAAGAAAAAATAGAAACTGCGAAAAAAACGCTGCCTGGCCCCCCCATAGCCAGAAACGAGATCGAAAAACATGAAAGGATGACTTCGATGAAACGCTTAATGATGTCTCTTACTCTTTGTGCAACATTGGCTCTGGGCGCAATTGCACCGCAACAGGCCCAAGCCGGAGATGAAGCCATCGGCACCATCATCGGGGCTGTGGGCGGCGGCTTGCTCGGCTCAACAATCGGTAAAGGCGATGGACGTATTGTCGGCGCTGCTGCCGGAACCGTCATCGGGGCTGTTCTGGGGCGTGAAATTGCCACCCGCGATTACGACCGCCAACCGACTTATGAACCCCGTCGTGTTGTCTATCGCGACCCACCACGCTATGAACGCCCCCGTACACGTGTCATTGAACGCAGAACGGTCGTCTATCGTGAAGTCGCACCACGCCATGAACACCAGAGATGGGAACGTGCAGGTCGTTACGGAGATGAAGTTCTGGTCTGTAATAAAAACGCTAGACGTTGCCATTGGTATGACTAGGGATATATAAGTGTAAGAGAAGTCCCTGCATTGGAAGAAAAATGAAACTGCTGCATCTTCTCATAACCGGTTCGCTGCTTTGGGCTGGCCCCAGCGCTTTTGCCCAGGCAGGCGAGCCTCAAAACCACGATGTGGCCATCATCATCGGCAACAAAAATTATGTTGATGATGAAATCCCCGATGTGCGTTTTGCAGATAACGATGCCCGTGCCATACGCCATTTTGTTCAGGATGTCCTGCACATCCGGGACGAAAATGTCATTTTCATGGAAGATGCCACACAGGCACGCATGCAATCCGCTTTCGGGCGTGAAGGCAACTTTCGCGGCAAAGCCTTCCAATATGTCAAACCCGGGATTTCCAACCTCTATGTCTTTTATTCCGGCCACGGCCTGCCCGGACGAAACGATGCCAAACGTTACCTTTTGCCCGTTGACGCAGAAATAGAAACCGCAGATATCAACGGCTACCCCGTTGATCTCCTCTATGAAAACCTGCGCCAGATTGGTGCGCGTTCCGTCACCGTTCTGCTGGATGCCTGTTTTTCCGGCAACAGTGACGGTGGCCCCTTGATCACCAACGCATCCGGTGCAACTGTCCTGCCGGTTACCTCGCCTCTCCTGCCCCAAAAGCAGGACCCCGGCTTTACAATCATTACCGCTGCCTCGCAGGACCAGCTTGCCAGTTGGGATGAAGAAAGCCACCATGGGCTTTTCACAGAATATCTGCTGCGCGCCCTTTATGGTGATGCTGATAAAGACAAGGATGGCACCGTCCGTCTGGCAGAAGTTTCCAGCTACCTGAATGACGAAATGCGCTATAAGGCCCGGCGCACCTATAACCGTGATCAGGTCCCCAGTATCGAGGGCAAGGCCGAACAGGTGCTTGTCAGTGCAGTGAACGGAATCTATCCCAGCCGTCCCGCCTCCGAACAGGCACAAGAAAAAATAGAAACGCCCGTTGATCCCCCTGTCATTGATACGGGCAACTATCAGCTTTATCCGGTCGAACAAAATATGTTTGCCCTGAAAAATGCCAATGTGCGCAAACTGCCCACGGTTCGTTCCCCTAAGGTCATGATGTTCCCCAAAGGCGAACCGGTTTATGTCGCAGCAAAAATCATTGACCAGCCCTGGTATGCCATAGAACGTGGAGAAGGTATCATCGGCTATATTTTTGCAGACCTGCTGGGCGAAGAAAAAGAAATTGCCACTGAAGAAGAAAACCGCAGCATCCGGGAATTAAAAAAACGTCTAGAAAAGCTGGAAAGTCAGACTCGCCTGTCTGAAAAAAACCTGTTGCCGCCTCCCCCTGCAAGCGATGCCCAACAGGATGAAGCCGAAAGCGTATCCTCTCAGGAAATGCTCCCTCCCCCGGACTGGAATGCACCACGTCTCAACCGTGAAGAAGTCGCAACAGAATTAAAAACCATGGGGGCTATTCTCGCCCGGCAAAGCTTTATTGAAACAGATGACAAACTGCACATCTATACCAGTTTCAAATACAACTGGATCAGAATTGAAGAGGAACGTTGCCTGATCAAGGCGTCCGTCTCTCTACGTCATGAGGCCCCTTACGGAACAAACATCAACATTCATGACCGCCGTATTGAAATAGCCCTCTGGCGAAACCTCCGTATCAAAAAACGTACCCTGCGGACCCGAAACAAACAGGGTGAAATCATCAAGCGGACCATCGTTTATCAATATGGCCCCCTGACTTTCAAAAGCAGTCAGGACCGCCGTGATTTCATTGTCAAAGCCCGGCAAATCACACAAAGCTGCCCCGTACCACAACGCGCACAAAGTAATATCCAGAGCGATATTATAGGGGCAAGACCTCAAATAAATCGCAGGCCGACCCCGCCGCCGCCACCTTTTAGACGTCCGCCACCGCCACGGCGTTAAATGAAACTATTGTCCTGCGAGCTCAGGGTATAGGGCAACAAGGCATCCATCAGGGCCTCACGGCGAACAGGTTTGGACACATATCCCTGCATGCCATGGCGGGAATATTCATCAATACTGTCCTGCATCACATCGGCAGTCAGGGCCAAAATGGGAACACTGGCCTTTCGCTGGTCTGCCATATTGCGTATTTTCTGCGTTGCTTCCAACCCGTTGAGGCGCGGCATATGAATATCCATTAAAACAAGGTCGAAATCGCCATTTTCAACGGCTTCCACCCCCTCCTGTCCATCATTGGCCATACTGACATTATGCCCCATTTTTTCAAGCAACCCCTTGGCTACCGTGCGGTTGATCTTGTTGTCTTCAACCACCAGAATGTTGAGTTCGCGCCCGCTTTCACCTTGAAGCTCCGGTGTTGAAATATGTTTGGGGCGTTCCGACTTGGGCAAACGCAGTTCAAAATAAAAGCTTGTCCCGACACCGACCTCACTTTCCACATGAATGCGGTCCCCGCCCATGGTTTCCACCAGCCCGGCTGAAATCGCCAACCCCAGGCCGGTCCCCCCGAAACGGCGAGAAATAGATGTATCCACCTGCGTAAAGGCACTGAATAGGTTCTTGATTTGCTCTTGGGGGATACCAATACCGGTATCAGTCACTTCAAAGCGTATCAACGCATCTTCCGGTGTTTGTTCAAGGATCAGGATGGATATACGAACTTCACCTTCATCAGTAAACTTGACAGCATTGCCCGCCAGATTGGTCAGCACCTGTGAAATCTTGGCACCGTCTCCCCAGAAATAATTATCCGGGTCAATTTCCACATTCAACTGTGCCGATATGCCCTTGCCCTTGGCCTGAGGCAGGATCAATTGCTGAACTGTTTTACCTGCCCGATCCAGAGAAAAGGCATAATGGTCAATTTCCAGTGCCCCGGCCTCAATCTTGGAAAAATCAAGGATATCATTCACCAAAGTCAGCAACAATTCGCCGGAACTGCGCAAACTGTGCAAATATTTACGCTGACGTTCATCCAGCCCGGTATCTTCCATCAACTGCGCCATACCGGTAATGCCGTTCAGCGGTGTGCGCAATTCATGTGACATGGTTGCAAGGAAGGAAGATTTCGCCTTGTTGGCTTTTTCTGCCGTATTTTTAGCATGGATTAGCGCCTGTTCTTCTTCCCCCAAACGCTTGATCATGCGGTTATAGGCATCAATCACAATACCGAATTCGTCATCGGTCTGCCAATCAATGGCATCACGGTTATGTTTGCCTTCCGTTCGCTGAATCCCGCGCAGCAATGTCTCCAGCGGATCAGATACATAGCGCCGGATCGCGCCTGTCACACTGACACTGAGGACAAGCATCAACAAAACCAGCAAAAAGGAAATTTGAATGACGGAATCCTTCAACAGAACTTCCAGTCGTTCCTTATGAAACAGGATCACCACCTCGCCAATGGTTTCTCCGCCGACATCGGCATCGGAACGAATGGCGCGCCTGACAAGCAACGGGGTATCTGCATCACTGGGAACGGCGCGCCCCACGGTTGCCAACACACCGGAAAACTGTTCTTTCACTTCCGCGCCAGCCACGTCTGAATCCAGACTTAAGGCAGCCAGAATTGCTTCTGCACCCGATTGGTCAAGGTTCCATACCGCATCCGACAAAGCCGTTGCATAAATATCGGCAAGCGATTTCTGCTTTGTTTCCAGTTCCGCTTCAAGGTCTGAATAGGTCAAAAAGGAAAACAGCCCGGCCATAAACAATGTTGCCAAGACAAAAGGCGGCATGAGCGCCAGACGCAGCTTCCCCCCGATGGATTTACCGCTTCCCGAAAACACAGACACGCTGCTTAACCTTATTTTATTTGTTCCAATTCATATGAAAGCTACGCTTTTTCCCACTACAACGCAACGGCTCGATGGTAAAAACACGTATGAGACAATCACATGCAGGTGTTACACAACCTGCTCTTTTGTTTTATGGAACTGCAAATCAGGGTAATCTTCCATCGCCTTCTCCAGATGCCAGGCATTGCGGGCCAGAAACACAGGTTCCTGATCATGGTCATCGCCAATGGCACCGCGGTTTTCATCAAGGAATTTTTTCATTTTCAGGGGATCATCACAACTGACCCAGCGCGCCGTGTAAAGCTGCGTTGTCTCAAAATGAACCGGAATGTTATATTCGGTGCGAATTCTGTCTGCCAGAACTTCAAATTGCAAAGCCCCGACAACCCCGACAATCCAGTCCGAACCGATCAGAGGTTTAAAGACACGGGCTGCGCCTTCTTCGGCAATCTGTTGCAGGGCACGCCCCAGATGTTTTGCTTTCATCGGATCATCCGGTCGTGCTTTTTGCAGAATTTCCGGGGCAAAGCTTGGAATGCCGGTAAAGTGTAAATCGTTGCCTTCCACCAACGCATCCCCAATGCGCAGGTTGCCGTGGTTGGGCAGGCCGATAATATCCCCGGCAAAAGCTTCTTCCGCCAGTTCACGGTCCTGTGCCAAAAACAGCGTTGGGTTATGAATATTCAACACTTTGCCTGAGCGCACATGTTTCAATTTCATGCCGCGTTTAAAATGCCCGGAACACAAACGCACAAAAGCGATTCGGTCCCGGTGTTTCGGGTCCATATTGGCCTGAATCTTAAAGACAAAACCGGATACTTTTTTATCGACCGGTTCAACATCACCTGTTGTTGTGGCTTGCGGGCGCGGACTGGGCGCCATTGCAGCAAGCCCGGCCAAAAGTTCACGCACCCCAAAGGTATTGATGGCGGACCCGAAATAAACCGGCGTCATATGCCCGCCAAGATAACTCTCCAGATCAAACTCCGGGCACAGGCCGCGCACCATTTCCACATCTTCACGCAGCTTGGCAACGGCATCTTCCGGCAAGAGCTCATCCAGTTTCGGATCATCCAGCCCCTTACATTCAATGCCTTCGGAAATCTGGTCATTATGGCCTTTTTCCGCCAAAATCAGCGTATCATTAAACAGATCATAACAACCTAGAAAGTTGCGTCCCATGCCAATGGGCCAACTGGCCGGCACCACATCCAGTGCCAGTTCCTGTTCCACCTCATCCAGAATTTCGAACGGGTCGCGCCCTTCACGGTCAAGCTTGTTGACGAAAGTTGTAATCGGCACATCGCGCAGGCGACAGACTTCAAACAATTTACGCGTCTGGTTCTCGATACCCTTGGCAACGTCCAGCACCATGACTGCGGAATCCACTGCCGTTAGCGTGCGATAGGTATCTTCGGAAAAATCTTCGTGGCCCGGCGTATCCAGCAAGTTAAAGGTTTTGCCCAGATAATCGAATGTCATGACGGAAGACGCAACCGAGATTCCGCGTTCCTGTTCCACCTTCATCCAGTCCGAACGTGCCCGGCGGCGGTCCCCCTTGGCTTTCACAGCCCCGGCCATCTGAATCGCCCCCCCGAACAGGAGCAATTTTTCGGTCAGCGTGGTTTTACCCGCATCTGGGTGAGAGATAATCGCAAAGGTTCTGCGCTTATAAATTTCGGTTTCCAAAGTCATGATATCAGTCCGCTCATAACAAAATTTTCCAGACAATAGGCCGTTTCAAAAAAATCGCCAGCCCTTTTTTTTGACGAAACCGCAGGAAATTGTTACCTTTAGTGTCATAATTGGGAGGATAAACCGTCATGACTGATACAAAAACACCTGCACGTACGACTGTGAAAGCCAAAAAAGCACGCCATGCCAGTGCTCAGGCCAGCTATATGGAGCGCAAACGCGCAGAAGGTAAAGAATGGCTGGCAACATGGGTTCCGGGCGATGCAAAGGAAGCATTCAAGGTTCTGGCAAAACAGGCTGGCGAAGACAGCAATGCACCGGACAGTTCCTATATTCAAACGGTTGAAGCCGCAGTGGGGGAAAAAGCACCGGACTGGGCCGTTAAAAGCCAAACTTTACTGAACATCTGGATGATCAGCGGGCGCAATGTCGAAGTGGATCTCACCCCGGCAGAAAGTTCACACGAAGACAACGACGATAAAAAAGACAAGAAGAAGAAAAAGAAAAAGAAAAAATAACCTCTTCATTTTTCATCGTTATGCCAGCGCAGACTTTCCCTGTCACATCGGGCCTTTATGATGTGATGAAGGTAATGTTTTTGCTTGCCCCACGGCCTTATTCATGACATAAGGCCGCGCTTTATATATGCGAGAGTCTGAATTTCAGGCTCCCCGGTCGCAGCCTACCCGGAAAAAACAAGGATAACCGAGATGAAATCCATCGTGATTTGTTCTGGCGGACTCGATTCCGTCACACTGGCCTATAAAATGGCCCATGAGCATGAGCTCAAACGCCTGATCTCTTTTGATTACGGCCAACGTCATAAAAAGGAAACCGCCTTTGCTGCATTGGCGGCCAAACGTCTTGGGGTGCCCCATGATATTGTGGACATCACCACCATTGGTGCCCTGCTAACGGGGTCCGCCCTGACCGATGATGTGGATGTACCGGACGGCCATTATGCCGAGGAAACCATGCGCAGCACAGTGGTGCCCAACCGCAACGCCATCATGCTGACCATCGCGTTTGGTGCAGCGGTGGCACAAGGCTGTGATTGCGTAGCAACAGCCGTGCATGGTGGGGATCACTTTATCTACCCCGATTGCCGCCCCGGCTTTATCGACAGCTTCAATGCCATGCAGGCTCAAGCCCTTGATGGTTATGCCGAGGTCAACCTGTTTGCCCCGTTTGTCAACATCCCCAAAGACGCCATCGTCACCGAAGGCATGAAATTCCATGTACCTTTCGAGGAAACATGGTCCTGCTACAAGGGCGGAGATATTCATTGCGGGCGTTGCGGCACCTGCGTGGAACGCCGCGAAGCCTTCCATCTGGCAGGCGTTGAAGACCCCACCGAATATGCCGATCCTGACTTCTGGATCAAGGCACGTGCAGACTATCAGGCCAACCAAAAGAACTGAGCCCATGTTTACCATTTCCAAACAATTTCATTTTTCGGCTTCCCACCAACTGTTTGGTCTGGCCGAAGACCATCCCTGTTCGCGCCTGCATGGTCATAATTATATTTGTGAGGTCGTGCTGCAATCGGCTAAACTCAACAGTGTCGGCTTTGTGCGCGATTACCGCGAACTATCTGATCTGAAAAACTACATTGATGATCAGTTGGACCACCGCCATCTCAATGATGTGTTAGGGGCAGAAAATACCACTGCTGAACGCCTTGCCAAACATCTTTATGACTGGTCCAAGGCCCGTTGGGATGAAGTCGTCGCTGTACGCATCAGCGAAACACCGAAAACATGGGCGGAATATCGCCCATGAGCAAACTCTTGAACATCTGTGAAATCTTCGGCCCGACCATTCAGGGCGAAGGCGCACAAATCGGCCGCCCCACCCTGTTTGTGCGCACAGGGGGCTGTGATTATCGCTGTAGCTGGTGTGATACACTTTATGCCGTCGAACCAAAATTTGCCAAGAACTGGCAAAAAATGTCCGCACAGGACATCATGGCTGAAATCGGCCGTCTCAGTAAGGACACCCCGATGAACGTCACCTTATCGGGTGGCAACCCCGCTATGCAGGCCTTTGAAGAACTCATCGATCTGGGCCATGCCAAGGGCTACAGCTTTTCCATGGAAACACAGGGCAGCCTGCAACGTGTCTGGTTTACCAAGCTCGATACCCTGACGCTCAGCCCCAAAGGCCCGTCTTCGGGCATGGAAACAGATTGGGATATTTTGCAGAACTGTGCCAAAGCCGCCGGACCTGACACAGACGTTAGCCTGAAAGTCGTCATCTTTAATCAGGATGACTATGCCTTCGCGCAAAAGGCCGCCACGCTATTGCCCGAGCTACCGCTTTACCTGCAACCCGGCAACCATATGGTGGCAGATGACAAACCCGCCGATATCCCCGGTGTGCTGGCTCGCTTGCGCTGGCTGGCGGAAAAGGTTGCAGACGATCGCTGGCAAAAGGCGTGCGTCCTGCCGCAACTCCATGTGCTGGCCTGGGGCAATGAACGCGGGGTATGACCTGTGCGCTCCTGCCTGCGCAGGGACACACATCAATAATACCCATATTAAAATAAGACTTTTATTTTCGGCCATATCCCTTATGTAAGAGCCATGACACACGCCGCTAAAGAAATTACCAGCTATCGCAAGTACTGGGCGCACCGTTTTGGTGTGGCGCCCTTTTTGCCTATGTCCAGAGAAGAGATGGATATGCTCGGCTGGGACAGTTGCGACATTATTCTGGTCACCGGCGATGCCTATGTGGACCATCCCAGTTTCGGTATGGCGGTGATCGGGCGCACGCTGGAGGCACAGGGTTTTCGGGTCGGCATCATTGCCCAGCCGGACTGGCAGACGGCCGATCCCTTCAAAAAGCTTGGCAAACCGAACCTCTATTTTGGCATCACCAGCGGCAATATGGATAGTATGGTCAACCGCTATACGGCAGACCGGCGCATTCGTTCCAATGACAGTTACACGCCTGATGATGAAGGCGGCAAACGCCCGGACCGTGCTGTGATTGTTTATTCCCAGCGCTGCCGGGAAGCTTACAAGGATGTACCCATCGTCATCGGCGGTATTGAAGCCTCTTTGCGCCGTATCGCCCATTATGACTACTGGTCCGACAAAGTGCGCCGCTCCATCCTGCTGGATGCCAAGGCCGATATTCTGCTTTACGGCAATGCCGAACGCGCACTCGTAGAAGTCACCCACCGGATCGCCATGGGCCAAGACCCTAAAACCATGTTTGATGTACGCGGCTGTGCCTTGATACGCGATGACTCTATGGAGGGTTGGGAAGAGGTTGATATGACCTCTATCGACGATACTGCCCCGCGTGACAAGCGCCATGATGAAAAAATTGTTGTACGCATTCCGTCTTATGACACGGTTGCCAGCGATAAAGAAGTCTACGCGCAGGCCTCACGCGTGCTGCATCTGGAAAGCAACCCGGGCAATGCGCGGCCTCTGGTGCAGGCCCATGGCAAACGCGATGTCTGGATCACCCCGCCGCCCATTCCGCTTTCCACTGATGAAATGGACTGGGTGTTCGGCCACCCCTATGCCCGCAGCCCGCACCCTGTTTATGGCGATGCGCGCATTCCGGCCTGGGATATGATTAAATTTTCCGTCAATATCATGCGTGGTTGCTTTGGCGGCTGTTCCTTCTGTTCCATTACAGAACACGAAGGCCGCGTGATTCAGAGCCGCTCCCACGAATCGATTTTGCAGGAAATCGAGGATATGCGCGACAAGGTCAAAGGCTTTACCGGGCAAATTTCAGACCTTGGTGGCCCCACAGCCAATATGTATCGCCAAGCCTGCAAGTCTAATGAAATTCAGGAAAGCTGCCGCCGCCTGTCCTGCGTTTATCCGACCATCTGTAAAAATCTGGATACCAGCCACGAAAGCCTGATTGAGCTTTACCGCAAGGCCCGCGCCGTGCCGGGTGTGAAAAAAATCTCCATCCAGTCCGGCCTGCGTTATGACTTGGCCGTTAAAAGCCCGACCTACATCAAAGAGCTGGTCACTTATCATGTGGGCGGATACCTGAAAATCGCACCGGAACATACCGAAGATGCCCCGCTTTCCAAAATGATGAAACCGGGCATCGGCTCATATGACCGTTTCAAACAGATGTTTGATGCCGCAGCAAAAAAGGCTGGCAAGGAATATTACCTCATCCCCTATTTCATCGCCGCCCATCCGGGCTGTTCCGATGAAGATATGATGAATCTGGCGCTCTGGCTCAAGCGCAACAACTACCGTGCTGACCAGGTGCAGGCCTTCACCCCTACGCCCATGTCCTTGGCAACGGCTATGTATTATTCGGAAATGAACCCGTTAAAGCCGGTGCGCCGCAGGGGGGCCGAACATGTCTCTACCGCCAAGGGGCTGAAACAGCGCCGCCTGCATAAGGCTTTCCTGCGTTATCATGATGCAGAAAACTGGCCGCTGCTTCGCGAAGCCCTGAAAAAAATGGGCCGTGCGGATTTGATCGGCAACAGCAAGAAACATCTTGTCCCCCTGTGGCAACCTAAAGGTACCGGCAAAGCCGGTGGTGAAGGCTCACGCACCGGGCGCAAACACAAAGGCCAAAAGTTCCTCACCACCCATTCAGGCAAGGGGCGGCGTAATGTTCCTCATAAAGGGCCGCGCAAACCTCGGTAACGAGACTTGTTTGTCATGCTGGTGAAAACCAGCATCCATTTCTCTATCCCAGAACCAAATCTGTGATATCGCCAAATCGGTCCACCACATGGTCTGCGCCCATGTCTTCGACCGGAACTTTGCGATAGCCGAATGAAACCGCAATATTGCGCATGCCTGCGTTTTTCGCTGCCCCGATATCATTGGGGCTATCGCCGACCATGATGCAATCCTTTGCCTCTAGCCCCATGTCTATCAAAGCGTTGTGAAGCATTTGTGGGTCAGGTTTTTTATGTGCGACATCATCTCCGCCATAAATCACTTCAAAAAAGTCGGTCAAGTTCAGGTCACGTAACAGATTGAGCGTGGGGGTACGTGGTTTGTTGGTACAAAGAGCAAGACGAACCCCCTTGCCCTTCAAGGTCATCAAAGTGTCTTCCACTCCGTTAAAAAGTTGCGTTTCATCCGCCTCATGCCCGTCATAAAAGCCGAGGAATTCTTCCGTCAGGCCGGGCAAGGCACTTTTGTCAACCGCTTCCCCTGTTGCCTGAAAGGCGCGTTCCACCAGTTTCGTCGCCCCATTACCGACAAACTGCATGGTTTCCTCAAGCGAAATCTCACATCGTTCATACTTGGACAACAGCTTGTTGCAGGCCGTTCTTAAATCCGGTGCGCTGTCAATCAGGGTACCGTCCAGATCGAAAATAATGGCTTTACAGGGCATTTGTAGCATTCCGTAACAATCTTTGAATTTGCGTCACTCCCTTTTTAGGCTTAAAAGAAGAGCGTAAAAAGTAAATAAAGCCTATCTCAACCTTAAATAATTCTAACCAGCACATTATATCATGACCAGATCAGCCGCTATCGTTCTTGCCGCCGGGCTTGGCACCCGCATGAAATCCAACCTTCCCAAGGTGATGCATCCTTTGGCTGGGCGGCCAATGGTCAGCCATGTGATCGACAATCTGGGTCAGGCCGGTGTGGAAGAAATTGTCTGCGTTATCGGCCCGGATATGCCCGCACTGGAAAAAACCGTTGCCCCCCATCGCTGCGCTGTACAGATAGAACGCCTGGGCACCGGACATGCGGTTTTAGCCGCCAAAGACGCCATGGCCCATGATGAAGATAACGTGCTGATTGCCTTTGGTGATACCCCCCTGATTTCCCCTGAAACATTTGCCGCCATGCTTAAGGCGCGCGCGCAGGCCGATGTGGTTGTGCTGGGCTTTCGCCCCCATGACCCGGCCGCCTATGGCCGCTTGATTGTGGATGAAGCCGGTGAGCTGCAAGCCATTGTGGAATTCAAGGATGCAACGAACGAACAACGCGCTGTAAACCTGTGCAATTCCGGTGTCATGTGCGTGGATGGCAAGAAACTCTTCAGCCTGCTGGGACAGGTCACAAATGATAATGCGGCCGGGGAATATTACCTGACGGACATTATTGCACTGGCACGTCAGGCAGGCCTGCATTGCACAGTTGTTGAAGGGGATGAAGAAGAACTTCTTGGCGTCAATTCCCGTGTGGAACTCGCCCGTGCCGAAGCTCTGGTACAAGACATGTTACGCCAAAAAGCCATGATCAACGGCGCAACCCTGCTGGACCCGGCCAGCACCCATTTCAGCTATGATACGGTTTTGGGCCGCGATGTGGTGGTGGAACCCAATGTCTTTTTCGGCCCCCATGTGGAAGTTGGCGATAACGTCACCATCAAGGCCTTTTCCCACATTGAAGATGCCAAAATTGGCAACGGCGTTGTGATGGGCCCGTACGCACGCCTGCGCCCCGGCACAGACCTGCATGAAAACGTCAAGGTCGGCAATTTTGTCGAAATCAAAAAAGCAACCGTTGAGCGTGGGGCGAAGGTCAATCACCTCAGCTATATCGGCGATGCCCGCGTGGGCGCAGAAGCCAACATCGGCGCAGGCACCATCACCTGTAATTATGACGGCTTTTTCAAATATCATACCGATATCGGGGCAGGTGCTTTTATTGGCTCCAACACCGCGCTTGTTGCCCCTGTCAAGGTGGGCGATCATGCCAATGTCGGGGCAGGCAGCACCATTTCCAAGGATGTGGAGGCCGGGGACCTTGGCCTGACCCGTGCAGCGCAGAAAAACTTCACTGGCTGGGCCGATAAATACCGGGCCAAAAAAGCCATTGAGAAAACGAAAAAATAAGCAACCCAAGAGTAGTTCATCATGTGTGGTATCGTCGGTTTCATCGGAAAAAAAGAAGCAGCCCCGCTTTTGGTAGAAGGGTTGAAGCGCCTTGAATATCGCGGCTATGACAGCGCCGGGGTCGCCACCCTGACGCATGGCTGCATCAAACGGCGCCGGGCACAGGGAAAAATCGTCAATCTGGAACATGTGCTGGAAGAACTGCCTGCTGCGGGCACCATCGGCATCGGCCATACCCGCTGGGCCACCCATGGCATCCCCAATGAAACCAACGCCCACCCCCATGCCACGCAAAAAGTTGCGGTGGTGCATAACGGCATTATTGAAAACTTCCATGAACTGCGCGCAGAACTGATTGAAAAAGGCTATCAGCCCTATTCCGAAACAGACAGCGAAGTGGTGCCCCTGCTGATTACCCGCTATCTGGATGACGGTCTGGCCCCCATTGAAGCCGTCAAAGCAACGCTCAAACGACTGGATGGTGCCTTTGCGCTCGGCATTCTCTTTGCCGGTCATGATGATCTGTTGATCGGTGCACGCCGGGGCAGCCCGCTGGCCGTTGGTGTCGGCGAAGGCGAAATGTATCTGGGCTCGGACGCCATGGCACTTGCCCCGCTGACCAAAAAAATCGCCTATCTGGATGAAGGTGACTGGGCTGTTCTGCGCCGCGATGGCGTAACTTTTTATAATGAAAGCGACCAACAGGTGGAACGCGCCATTCGTGAAACAGCTGTTTCCGGGGCGTTGATCGGCAAGGGCGAACACCGCCACTTCATGCTCAAGGAAATTTATGAGCAACCGCAGGTCATCGGCGATACACTGGCGGGCTTTTTCAATCCGACCACCCAATCCATCACCCTGCCCGATTTCCCTTTCAAACTGGCCGATATTCCGCGCATCACCATTGTGGCTTGCGGCACCTCCTATTACGCCGGTCTAGTGGCAAAATACTGGATTGAACATTATGCCCGCCTTGGTGTGGAAATTGATGTGGCTTCCGAATTCCGCTACCGCGAAGCCCCCATGGATGAAGGCGGGCTGGCCATCTTCATCTCCCAATCCGGAGAAACAGCCGATACGCTGGCGGCTTTGCGCTATGCCAAAAGCCAGAACCAGTCCATCCTTTCCATCGTCAATGTGCCGGAAAGCTCTATGGAACGGGAATCAGATGCCGTTCTGCATACTCATGCCGGGCCTGAAATCGGCGTTGCTTCTACCAAGGCATTCACCACACAGCTGACTGTTCTCGCCTGCTTTGCCATTGCCCTGGCCAAAGCCAAAGGCACGATTGATAAAGACAACGAAGCCTGCCTGAGCCGTGCCATCACCGAAGTGCCCGCGCGTGTGAGTGAAATCCTCAATCATGACAGTGCGTTGCGCGAAATCGCTTTATCTGTCGCTGAGGCGCGCGATGTGCTGTATCTGGGCCGCGGTTCCAGCTTCCCCATCGCCATGGAAGGCGCGCTTAAGCTAAAGGAAATTTCCTATATTCATGCCGAAGGATATGCAGCCGGTGAAATGAAGCACGGCCCTATCGCCCTCATTGATGAAAACGTGCCGGTCATTGTGATCGCCCCCAGCGATGCCAACTTCGAAAAAACCGCCTCCAACACACAGGAAGTGGTGGCACGCGGCGGCCGTGTGATTTTCATGGCCGATAAGGAAGGCTGTACCAAAATGGCAAACCAAGCCATGGCCAGCCTGCCCATGCCCGCCGTCGACCCCTTCGTCGCCCCCCTGCTCTACGCCATCCCGGTGCAACTACTGGCCTACCACGTTGCCGTCCATAAAGGCACAGATGTCGACCAGCCGAGGAATCTTGCAAAATCAGTGACCGTGGAATGATTCGTTGGGGGGCAGAAGCTGGTCCCCCAAGAGAGTCAATAAATGCCTAAAGCGTAACGGCAAGTGCACTGACAACCTGATGAAGCTTTGTTGGAAGCTGAACCGGCTTACTGCTGGCACGATCCACATATACATGGACGAAATGTCCCTGTGCCGAGGCGGTTTCTTCGCCTTTTGCAAATAATCCGATCTCATAGCAAACCGAACTTCTTCCCACTTTCTGCACCCGAATTCCAGCGTCAATGATTTGGGGAAAAACCAGCGGGGCAAAATAGTTACACTTGGTTTCAACAACCAGTCCGATCACCTCGCTATTGGCAATGTCCAGAGCACCTTGGTCAATCAGGTGTTTGTTAACGGCCGTATCAAAATAGCTGTAATAATTGACGTTGTTAACATGGCCGTACACATCATTATCCATCCAACGCGTGGTGATCATTGAAAAAGAGGAATATTCATTGCGGGAATGTGGAACGGGTTTAACGGACATAGATACCTCAAAATACAGCCTGATACATTGTCAAGGCCGCCGCCTCATCAACTTCTCTGGGGTTGTTCACAAGTAAACGGGTTTGTTTCATGGCCTCAGAGGCACGGAATGACAGATCTTTTGTCATCAACGCATTGGACAGCCCATGAGAAACATGAAAAATATCGTCTAGAGGGTAAGCCAGCACGTGGACTGCCGCAACAGGAGAATTCGAAAAAGTCGGCCCGGAAAACGTTGAGAGCCCCCATCCCCAAAAACCATGGCCCGTACCGGTATAATGAACCAGTTTGCTATGCAAATGCTTGGAAAGTTGACCTACTTCACGCCGAATTTTTCAGAGATACGGGTAAATTCACCCGATTGCTTGATCGCCTTTAAGCCGACATTAAAGGTTTCAATTATCTTCTGGGCTTCAGGCAATACTTTTGGGACAATCAAATGAAGCGTATAGCCGCCCCCCGGCATTTTGGAGATATTGAAATCATCCGGGTTCAGGTTTCTTTCCCTGATTTCATAATAAGCCAGATACTTATGGGTTTTGATTGCCAGCTTATCGAAATACATGATCGCTTTAAAACAACCATCCATATTTTTAGGGCGAAAAAGGTCTATTTCGCCTCGTTTCAGTAACGCTTCAATACCTTTTCCCGCAGCATATCCATCCGGCAGGCATATTGTCATATCTTCCAGATCGCCATAGTTTTCAGGCATTCGCTTTTCTTTTTTACGGGTGACAATCACTTCCTGAAGATAAAAGACAGGGGCTGAAAAAAGAAAATCCGTTTCTCTGGCAAGAGACTTCCGGTAAGGAAACGTGCCTGAATATTTCCCTACCTTGGCTTCCAGATACCCGCGCTTCCACGGTTTCCAGTCAAACTTTGCCGTTATCCCCTGAGTTTCAAAAATCGCCCGAAACAGGGAAACAGCCAAGCCATTATCCGGTATTTCCCGATCTGTAAACGGTGGATAATCATCCCCTGTCACAAGTCTGATCTCGGAATTGGCAAAAACGGGGCTCATCGCCCAACAAAGGAGAAGAGTGAGGAACAAGGTTTTCATCTTTCCATTCCTGACTTTCAATCTACCTTCTCAAAATATGCCATTAGCCTGCTTTTATTGCAGTGCAATTAAACCAAATAGACGCCATAAATTCAACCATTGATTTGCACCAAGTTCCCCATATACATTCTACTACCCCCACCTGAAAACGAAAACAGGTGCACCCTATGACACACCCGTTTTCTGATGATAGCAGACAACAAAACCTACAATAGAAACCCTTTAAAAAATTCTGCAAGTTCTGCATGCGCATTCAAAGGTAAAACATGGGCGACATATTGGTCCGGGCGTACAACCACCATACAGCCCTTTGTACGATCAATGCCGCGCATTTCAAAAACATCCTTGCCGTTTTTCAGGTCCGGGCAAAAGATTTTTTCGTAATCGGTTACCCCGAATTTACCGTTCAAGGGTTTCAGCAATTGAGGCATGGCGTTGAAATCCAGATCATGATGGCTTTGCTGGAAAATACCATAGACACTGATCACAGAATCTATGCTCTGCCCTTCAGGGGTATATTTACGCACCGGAGAATTTGCATCGTTTTCCAGATACTCACACAACTGCGTCATGCCTGAATCTGCCCCTTGCGGATTATCCTGAGGCGCAAAGGCGAAAATATGCCAGCGCGTATCTGCCAGAATGGAATCATTGAGCTGTACAATTTTCGCATCCGCCAT
Source organism: Terasakiella sp. (assembly GCA_050297075.1). Classification (GTDB taxonomy): domain Bacteria; phylum Pseudomonadota; class Alphaproteobacteria; order Rhodospirillales; family Terasakiellaceae; genus Terasakiella. The sequence goes on along the minus strand of JBNKSC010000014.1, from coordinate 46,700 downwards.
GCGCACGACCGGGGCGGAATGAAAACGTGTGCCGATTTCCAGCCCCTTGGCCAGTTCCTGCCATGTATCCTCCCCCGTCAGTGCTGATGGTTCGTATTTCACCGACAGGCCGGCGGTAAAGGTGCCGCCTGCGATGAAATGTTTTTTAAACAGCGGTTCATCGGCACTGTTGATTTCCTCTTCGGTGGTTTGCGCACTCATGACCCGTGCCCATTTATGGTCATAGTCAATCAGGCCTTGCGCCACGGCCAGACGTTCTGCCGAATAGGAATGCAAAAGGTCCGGCGCACATTTGCCTGTCAGCACGGAAATCAATTTCCAACCGAGGTTGAAGGTATCACCCATGGAAACATTCATCCCCTGGCCCGCCTTCGCGCTGTGGGTATGACACGCATCCCCGGCAATAAAGACATGGGGCGTGCGGCTGTCCATCTGTTCCTCCAGCACTTCGTCAAACTTGTCCGCCACACTATGGCCAACCTCGTAAACCGACCACCAGGCAACGTCTTTTACATCCAATGTGTACGGGTTCAAAATCGCATTCGCGGCCTCAATCAAGCGGTCCAGCTCAATCCCCTTGCTGTCGCCGCGTTGTTTGATTTTATCCAGTTCCACATAGATCCGCCCCACATAGCCCCCTTCGCGCGGGATCAACAGAATGTTGCCTTCATTGGCGGATTTGATGACGCTTTTAAAACGAAAATCGGGAAAGTCTGTGTTGGCGAGCACATCCATCACGCCCCAGGCCTGCCCTTCAAAATCGCCTTTCAGCTCCCGACCGATAGCATTGCGCACCGGGCTGCGCGCCCCGTCACAACCCACCACATATTTGGCTTTCACGGTGATATATTTTCGATCATGCACAAAGCCAAGGCGTTCCAGCGTGACCGTGACGGGATACTCGCCACCTTCCGGGTCCACCTTCAGGTCCACCATTTCAAGGCCGTAATCAACTTCCAGACGGGAAGGTGATTTGCGCATATAATCAATATACATATCATGAACACGGGCCTGATTCAGAATGATATGCGGCATTTCGGAAAGGTCATCCGCCACATCCTGTACCCGGCCGATACGCGAAATCTCATCATGATTTTGCGGGTTCGGCCCCCAGAATGTGGTTTCATTCACCCAACAGCCTTCTTTCATCACCCGGTCTGCAAAACCGAACGCCTTGAACATTTCCATAGATCGACAGGAAATGCCATCGGCCTGACCGCGACGCATGGCATCCGGTTTGCGCTCAATAATACGGGTGCGGATTTGCGGGAAAGAAGAAAGCTGTGCGGCCAGTGTCAAGCCCGCCGGGCCACTGCCGATAATCAAGACATCCAGCTCGTTGGGCATCTCGCCTTGCGGGCCTGCGCGCCCTTCAGCCGGGGCATAAAGGGTCGGATCACCGTCATGAAAACCGTTGTGATGAAACTGCATTACGTCTCTCCTCTGTCACTCTATTTCACGCATTTTTATAATTAGAACACATATAATATGTATACTTATTATATTCGCACGAGCATCCTGTCAAGATAAAATAAGTATACATATTATATGACGTGGCGTATGATCCTGAAAAGCGATAAACAAAATAAGACAAGAACCTGAAGCATGCCTCTTAGCCATATGCCCGGCCACTTGATCCGGCGCCTCCATCAAATTTCCGGTCAGGTCTTTCACCAGCACCTGCAAGAAGCCGGCTTTGACCTCACCTCCGTACAATTTGCCACCATGCAGGCCCTACAAGCCACACCGGGTATGGAGCAGGCGCAAATCGCCACACAAATCGCCTATGACCGCGCCACCATTGGCGGCGTGATCGACCGACTGGAACAAAAAGGATATGTGGAACGCGTTGTCAGCCACCGCGATCGCCGCGCCCGCGAAGTCAGCCTGAGTGAAAAGGGCCAGACTCTGTTCAAGGCAGTCGCCCCGCTTGTCGAAGCTTTGCAAAAAGACATCCTCGCCCCTCTGGACGCAGAAGAACAGGTACAATTCCTCACCTTGCTGCAAAAAGCCGTCAACCTTTCAGCAGACTAAAGCCTTTTTGAACCTCCCAGACGCATTATTTTGTTGAAACCACCCGCCAAATCCCCTAAAAAGCCCTCACTGTCCTGAGCGGGCGTAGTTCAATGGTAGAACAGCAGCTTCCCAAGCTGCATACGAGGGTTCGATTCCCTTCGCCCGCTCCATTCCTCCATACATCAATGATAGCAATGACTTCCGCAGGGTTCATATCCGTCCGGTTGGTGTGGCGCTCTGCCTTTTCCCCTGCTCAATCTTAAATCCGCCTTATGTTCGTTATTTGTTCTTGAAATTTAAGCTTAAATGAAGTACATTCCTTCACAGTCAACGCGACAAGTGTGACCCGCAGGTCCCTCTTGGTCGCGTTTTCTTTTAAGCAAGCCGCTTTCCCTTGGTTGGGGAAGCGGCTTTTTTTGTTTGCAAACAAAGGAACGAACAATGGTTAAATTTCTCGATAATCTGGCCAACAGTGTCGGCAATTTCTTTTCCGTCGATAACGCTTATACGCCGGATACTCCCCTGTCTTCACCCGATGCGATCAAGACAAGTGGTGCTTTATCCGACCTTGGTTATTTCGGTAAAAACGGCGAAAGCGAATTTGCCCTGCCCAATAGCGTCAAAGCCTTTCAGGATGCAAACGGGCTGAAAGTCGATGGCATCATCAACAAAGGCGGCCCGACAGAAAAAGCCCTTTCCGGCGCACTGGAGCAGAAAAGCCTGAACAAGACAAAGCCGTTGGAAATGGTGAATGAAAGCCTGCCTTCTCACGTCACAGTTAGCAAACCGGCCACCTCCACTCCGGACCAGAAATCGTTCACTGCCAGCGCCTCCTTCGGACCCAAACCGGACCCGGCCCCCAAAACCAATCCTGTTGTCAAAAAGGCGTTGACGGATTTGGCTCAGGAAAAACAACGCCCCAAAACCGTCAAGGACGCCCTGAACACCATCATTGATCATCCCCTCTATCGACAAGAAGACCCCGCCTATCTGGCTTATGTACAACAACAATTCAAACGTGCCTATCCCGGTGAAGTCCAGTATGACGAAACGGGAAAGATGGTTGAGCCCCAACCCACTATCCAACCCTATGAGGTCGAACCGTTTACCCCGAACGGGAAACTGAAAACCCAATTTGCAACACAGCAGGAACCCCATGGGCAGACGGGGCGCAACGGTGCGATGCATGAGAAAGGCTCTGTGCCCAAAGACGCAAATTCGGGCGAGAATATTCGCCAAGGATATGCCGCCTCAGCCTCAGAATTTTCTCAAGAGGAACTCTATCCCGATCAAGAAGTGATTTTGGATGCTGCAGATTATGAGCTGATGGAAGTTCGTGATCCTGTTAATGGGAAGCTATATCAAGTTGATGATTACGGGAATTACCATGATGAAAAAGGTGTGCCCGTTTCATTATCTGATGATGTGATGCAGCGCCTTGACCGGCAGGTTGCAGAAGATATGCAAAACGATAGGGCTGAAAAAACAGCTCAAGACCGTCCATATCAAGAGAAAGGAGCGGGTACAAAAACAAAGGATTTTAATACGGATGCCTTTGCTGATACCCTTGAGAAGAGGTTGAAGCCAAAAGGGGAAAAACTTGGTGATTGTGCGGCATATGTACGAGTTGCTTTGGAAAAAGCTGGTTTGGATACGTCAGGCCACCCTAGAGATGCGAAAGATTGGGGGCCGACTCTTGAAAAGATCGGCTTCACACCAGTTGATAAACATAATTATGTACCGCAAAAAGGCGATGTTGTTGTTTTCCAAACTTATCCCGGCGGACACCCGTCAGGTCATATGGCAGGGTATAATGGTAAAAATTGGATGTCAGATTATGCTCAATGGGATTTCTGGGGTGGTAAGGGGCGTCGTAAATACAAGCCGCCGCATGTTATTTATCGTAAAACACGCTAGCATATGTTTGTTGGTTGTATGCATGATTGACAATGCTATTGCACAGGAGGCGGAAATTCCGTCTCCTGTCGTGCAAGATGAATTTTTGCTTTCAAGTAAAAAGGAATTCCATCCTACCAATAGTGATCCTGAGAGCGCTTTAAATGCAGTATTGAGTTATGACACTGTTACGTCGCAGGATAGGCGATATGGCGACCTAATGGAATATGTGGTCGGTTATCCGGATAGACAAACTGATTTTGATCATCTTTATGATCAGTTGTTCTCCAAAAAATTGATCAATTCTTGGCGGGAAGCGGAAAAAGAACAAGTCCAGCGCGATTGTGATGGGCAGTATATTCATGGTGAACAATGTGGTCTTGGCTTTGACCCTTTACTTTGTGCTCAAGATATTTCTGAGGTTGGATATCTTTACCGGACTGAATATCAAACAGAGCAAAGTGCGGTGATCACTTATGCGTGGGCTGGTGATTGGAAGGGAAGAAAAGAAGCCGTAGCTTCTTTTATACTGGTCAATCAGAACGGGCACTGGGTTTTGGACGGGGTCAACTGTCTGGACAGGGTTCGTTTCAATTGGCCTCAGTAACTCTTTTTAAGAGTTCCATGTTATTCGGGCCGTACACCTAATTAAATTTCGTGTGCGGCCCCGGAATTACCGTCACTTTTATTATTCCGATGAAGGTGAAGCTGGCAAAAAACGTCGCCGGGCTTTATCATCTAAAATTGCAAAGTTAGTGATTAAAGTAATCAATGGCAGAAATGAATATCAGGAAAATTTTTGGAGTGGGGGCTGCATTCGCAGCTTCCATTCCATGGTTATGGAAAAGTCATTACGTGTTGCACCTGTTGGCGATTGATGGTGTTGATTCGTCGATTGGGGTCGGCCCGGATATGGCAATCGGGTTTGGTTTCGATTTGGTGTTTCTGTTTGTCTCCATGATCTTTATGTCAATTTCACAGTCATTGCTGAAAGGTTGGTGTAAGCCTGCTCTTTACGTGCTTCTTGGTGTGGTATTGGTGACGTTAGTTCAAGACGCAACCATTTATGTTCTAACGGATAACCTTCAAGAATGTGGGAAGGTTGATTGTAGTGACGTCGGTCAATCAGAACCCAAAGCACCAGAAGTCAAAACGCTGAAATAACCCATCATGCGACGATTATCCCTCACGTTGTTTTTCGCGTTTGTCATGTGCCATTCAGCACAGGCTGAACGACTATCTGGCACGTATTTCTTTGGCGGTTCCGGGATGGATGGTCCCTATATTCAGCACATGATTACGGCATTGAAGGATGCTGGGATAAAGAATTCATATGCTGCCCGGAAAGAGGTATGGTCACAAGGTTCTATCGTTGCCGATGGGTTGTCAGTTATGCGTCTGTATAAGCGGGATCAGGTTTCTACCGACTTTTCGCATTTTCATTCTGGCACCGGGCAATTCAACCTCGTGGGTTATTCATATGGCAGTATCCAAGTTGCCCAGGTCGCAGCAGACTATGCTGATGTCGGTGGAAAGATTGACCATCTGGTATTGATCGCATCCCCAATTCATGCGGAATTCTTGGATAGCCTGATTGCCCACCCAAATATTCAACACATTCACCAAATCACACTGTCGCCATACGGAGATAAAATGGGGCCGACACAGGGGATGTTTGATCTGGTCGTATCTGGTCTCAAGATTATCCCAGATTTCATCGCCGGAGGATTTCGCCCGTTCCATGGACACTTTGCATTAGTACGCCATGACGCGATTGGGCAAGAACGGTTGGAAAAGATTGCAACAAAACTCTATGTGGTCGGCTTGAGATAAATAAGGTGAGTAATATTAAGAAGGATATTCACCATGCGTCTCAGTCAATTCCAAGAATGCCCAAAGGTGCATGATGCATCTTTAAAACCGTTTTGGGGGACAGTTTATATCTAAGGTACGGGTGCATGCAACCGGCTTCGAACCATTCAAGGATGATAAAGTCGCGACGACTACAGATAAATAGTTCTCGATAGAGCCTTCCTATCGGGCATAAATAGTTCGCCATTGTCCGGGAGCCGTTTCTCGGATAATGGCGGGATTATACCCAACTGTGTTTATGCAACTTGAAAGCGTTGTGCCTTTTTTATATAGAAAAGGCCCTTTTTCTTCGTCATTTACGGGAAGTAGGTCTTCTTTTGGTGGTTGGCAAACAATGGCTTCAACCGATATCATCGTATCACCCATCTTAATGTCCCAGAAGTTTTCTTCTGGCTCCGAATCATCGGCGGGAACATAATCATCATCATATTTATATTCTTGATAATAATCATATCGGTTGTTACGGGTGATTGAGAAAAATAGATCGTCCTTTATAGGAGTGATTATCACACGGTATCGCACCTTTACGAAATCGGCGTTTTTTGCCGAGATATTCAATGTAGGAACAGAATATTCAAAGTTACCGGGGTGCATGCGAAGTTGATTGCACATCGCGGGATAATCTTCAATCCAGAAAGAGTTGAGTTTCCGTTCAATTATTTTACCATGTGGGTGCCTCCATGCCCCACAAGCAACCATGGTATCGGCCACACAGACAGGTGATGACATTTTGCCAATGCAAGTGCTCGTCGTCGGCTTATCCGGGCTTTCAATAATTCGCCAATCAGAAATTGTTTCTTTGGGAGAACCAGCGGTCGCCATATGGGCAGAAAATAGTAATATGGCGAGCAAAACTCTAAATAGCATAATCGAAACCCCTTTCTTTAACTCTTCTCATGATGCCCTATGAAAAGTTCAGAGGGAATATTTGGTTTGGGAAAAATTTAAAATAAGCCCTTTCATAATATCGTTATATGAAAGGGTATTTCCTTATATAGTTACATATGCAACCATATTCTTTGACAAATATGTTGCGCTGCCATGTAAACTCCGTTACAAAAAAAGCGCAAAAAAGAGAAAGAGATCGAAGCGACGTCTAGGAGAGAAGCATGGACCCCCAGATGGTGTGGGACATGATGGATGAAAGTGAAAATGCGGTCGATACCCATACGACCCTGTGCCAGTCCATCGAACCGGAAGTAAATAAAGAGAGTTTTAAAGATACCGGACAGTCAACAATGTCGCGCGGATGGATGGGCTTCCCCATCTATGGTTTGGACCGTTAAGTCCCGATTTCTATGTAAATACGAAAAAGCCCCGGCTGTCTGCTTGATGCGGGGCTTTCGTTTTTTCATTATTTGGCAATGACATCCCTGATGATGTCGAGCACAATTTGTGTGCCTTTTTCCACCAGCACCACATCATTATCCACAATCACACGTTCTGTTCCTTTGGGTGGGGGTGGCAGGTGGCGGGTGACTTCTTCGGGCAATGCCTGTTTTTGCAGGCCCGGCGGCAGGCTCTGGCGTTTGGCTAGGCCCGGTGGTAACTGTTTTTTCTTGGCAAGCCCGGGGGGCAGGCCTTTATGTTTTTTTTTGCCCTTATCTTTATGTTTTTTGGCACCGTGTTCTTCATTTTCGTCATCGTCTCGGCTGCCTTCACGGCGGGTTTCAGGGGCAGGCAGGCCAACCCGGTTCAGCACATCGCGAATGACCTGTCGTTCCATATCACTAAAAACAGCCTTTCCAGCCTCAAGCAGGACATCCTGCGGCTGCTGCTGAGCATGGGCTGGCAAAGCAAAGCCCATCACCCCGAGTAAAATGAGAATATAGCGCATAAGTGTTCCTTTTCTTATTGGCGAGACGAGCATTATTGAGCATTCTTGTTACACAGTCTGCCCTGATGGGCAGCAAATGTCTATGTGCAGGAGAAAATCAAGTGACCCCGTCTGGATGGATTGAACGTTTTTGCCCCCTTGTTTCCCCCAACGGGCGCGTGCTGGATCTGGCCTGTGGCAAAGGGCGCCATGGCCGTTTGTTTCTAAAACGCGGCAACTGGGTGCTGTTTGTCGATAAGGATGTTTCGGCCCTGTCCGACCTCCACAACCACCCCCATGGTGAACTCTGTGAACTGGACCTGGAAACTGGCGTGGACTGGCCCTTTCAGGAGGCAAATTATGATGCCTTGGTGGTGACCAATTATCTCTATCGTCCCCATTGGCCGGATTTGCTCAACAGTTTAAAGGAAGGCGGGGTTCTGCTGTATGAAACCTTTGCAGCAGGTAACGAAAATTTCGGCCGTCCGCGCAACCCGGACTTTCTGTTAAAACCGGGGGAATTGCTGGAACTGGCGCAAGAACAATTGCATGTAGTCGCCTACGAACATGGCCGTGATGGGGACAAAGTGGTCCAGCGTCTTTGCGCGGTGCGTACACAGGACCCGACAGCCTTTTTTGATTTGGGGCAAAACAGTTAGATTAAGAACGGGTTGCTTTGGCGTTCATCACCAAGGGTTGATAAGGGGCCGTGGCCCGGAATGAACACCACATCGTCACCCAGCGGGAAAAGCTTTTTCTTGATGGCATTAATCAGGTCTGCGTGATTGCCACGCGGGAAGTCTGTGCGCCCGATGGAGCCCTGAAACAACACATCGCCGACAATAGCAACGCGTGTCTGTGCATCAAAAAACACCACATGGCCGGGGGTATGGCCGGGGCAATGCAGTACTTCCAACGTAACATTGCCGAAGCTCACCTGATCACCATCTTCCAGCCAGCGGGTCGGGGTGAAGCTTTCACTTTCGGGAAAGCCGAACTGAACGGTTTGTTCAGGCAGTTGTTCAATCCAGAAGGCATCATCCTTATGGGGACCTTCAATGGGTAAATTCTGGGTTTTGGCAAGTTCAGCGACCGCCCCTACATGGTCCAGATGCCCATGGGTACAGAGGATTTTTTCCAACGTTACCCCTTCTTTGGCAACTGCATCCATCAAAACCTGCATGTCTCCGCCCGGGTCAACCAGAGCTCCCTTCATGGTTTCCTCGCACCAGATCAGAGAGCAATTCTGGGAAAAACTTGTTACGGGGATAATGGTGGCTTTCATGATTTTGACAGGTCCGCTATGGTTGTTTTTGATTGGCGCAGTATGGAAAGCACATTGACGAAAGTCAACGTATCGATCATAGAAAGCAGAACTGAGAGAGAAACGCCTGCAATCAGGAAGAGGGATCAACGTGATGATAAATGTGGAAGAACCGGAAAAACGCCTGAGTGGTGGCGTGTTGTTTGATGCAGGACATCGCCCTTTCTTTATGTTGACGGGCGCTGCCGCCTTTGTGTTTGTGCTGGTGTGGATTATGGCGTATCGGGGTGTTTTGCCTTTGTCGGTTTATTGGCATGGTCATGAAATGCTCTATGGATTTGCCGGTGCCGCCATTGCCGGGTTCATTATGGCGGCTGTCCCGAAATGGACAAATGTTGCCAGCCCGACAGGTTTGTCTTTAATAGCTCTGGTCTTGCTGTGGCTGTTGGCGCGTGTCTGTATGGTCTTGCTGGTAACAGGAAGTGAAATTCCCTTGTTATGGGTCGGCGATGTGTTGTTTTTGCCTGCGCTTTTTCTGGTAACGGCACGCATGATCATCAAGGGGCAGAATAACAGAAATTACATTGTTCTTGTCTTGTTGGCCGGGTTGATTCTAAGCAATTTTTATTATCATCTGGGCAATGCAACACAGGCCCTTTATGGCGGTATTTATTTTGTCACCGCGTTGGCCGTGTTGATCAGCGGGCGGGTTATTCCGGCTTTTACACAGAACGCCTTGCGTCAGTTTACCGGCGAAGCGGTGGAATGCAAAACACCGGGCTGGACGCATATGACCTTACAGAGCGTTTTGGTTCTGTTTGCCCTGGTTGAAATGTTCAATATATCAGAAAAAGCGGGTGGACTTCTGGCTCTGGTGATATCAGGATTGCTTTTTTACCGGATGAAAGGCTGGCGTTCCCTTAACAGCTTTTTTGATCCGTTGGTCTGGGTGTTACATGCAGCTTATATCTGGTTGCCGATTGGCTTTTTACTCAAGGCTTTGGCTGTTTTTACCGATATATTCGAAGCCACAGCAGCCTTGCATGCGCTGACAGTAGGCGGCATTGGCCTGTTGATTTTGGCAGTCAGTTCACGTGCGGCCCTGGGGCATTCCGGGCGTGCCTTGAAAGCATCCAAACGCACAGTCGTCGCGTATCTTCTGGTGTTTATGGCAACATTCCTCCGCGTTTTTGCCCTTAATCATATCTGGATTGATACGGCCGGGCTTTTCTGGTGTCTGGGCTTTGCCCTGTTTGTCTGGGTGTACGCCCCGATCTTGTGGAAAGCGCGCATTGACGGCATGCCCGGATAATACAGGCTCCATCTTCGTAAGTATTTCTTGCGATTGCAATTTAGACGGGTGAAGGGCATATTCCAGAGCTTGTTTTCTGGAGATATCAAAGATGCCTCATAGCCCTTTGTCCATGATCATCCGCGTTTTCTTTCCCTTCGCGTTTGGTTATTTTTTGTCCTACCTTTATCGTGTCGTCAATGCCGTGATTGCCCCGGACCTGACGGCGGATATGGGGTTGGGGGCAGATGTGCTCGGACTGTTGACAGCATCCTATTTTCTCACCTTTGCCATTTTTCAAATCCCGCTGGGGGTCTTGCTGGATAAATTCGGCCCACGCAAGGTGGAAGCTTATCTGCTGGTTTTTGCCGCAGCCGGGGCAGCTTTGTTTTCTTTGGCAGAAAGCAGCGTTTCGCTGGTGCTGGCACGTGCGCTCATCGGTTTTGGGGTATCGGCCTGCCTGATGGCAGCCTTCAAAGCCTTCACTGTTTTTTACGAACCTGCAAAATTGCCGATGGTCAACGGCTTTATCATGACAGCTGGCGGTTTGGGTGCTTTGGTCGGCACCGCCCCGACAGAGGCGATTGTGCAGGAATTTGGCTGGCGTGGCGGTTTTATGGGGCTGGCCGTTTTGACGCTGCTTTGTGCATTGGCCGTTTACATGCTGGTGCCTTCTTCCAAACGGCCGGACCATCAAGTCACCATCGCAGAACAATTGGTTGGTGTGCGCAGTGTCTTTTCCAGCAAATTTTTCTGGCGTATTGCCCCTGTCACCATGATGAATCAGGCTTCTTTTATTTCTGTACAAAGCCTGTGGGCCGGGCCATGGCATCATGACATTGCCGGTTTGGCCCGTGTAGATGTGGCCAACCATTTATTCTGGGTTGCTGCGGCTATGGTTGCCGGTTTTTTGAGCCTGGGGATTTTAAGCGAACGACTGGGGCGTTTGGGTATTAAAACCATGACGGTAGCAGCAATTGGGATATTGATCTTCATTCTCGCCCAAATTGGCATTATGGAAGAATGGGCGGTTGAATACCCGATATTCTGGTTGATCTTCGGCTTCTTCGGCACCACCGGGATTCTGCAATATGCCGTTTTATCACAACATTTTCCAACCCATCTGGCCGGTCGGGTGAATACTGCCATTAACCTGCTGGTTTTTGTGACCATTTTTATCCTGCAATCCTTAAGCGGTCAGGTTATCAATATGTGGGACACAACGGCTGCTGGCGGTTATGATCCGGCAGCCTATCAGGCAACCTTTGCCTTTTTCTTGAGCCTGCAAGTTATCGCTTATATCTGGTTTATCTGGCCACGAAAGGAAATGTCATGACATTAAAACTGGACCACATTGCCATCTCCGCCCCCACCCTTGAGGCCGGAATGGCTTTTGTGAAGGATCGTTTGGGCGTTCAAATCCCGCTGGGGGGCGAGCACCCGAAAATGGGCACACATAACTGTCTGATGCGATTGGGGGCAGATATCTATCTGGAAGTCATTGCGGTTAACCCACAGGCAGCGCCCCTTGAACATGCCCGCTGGTTTGCGTTGGATGAAAGAGGCACGCAGCCTCCCTTTCTGGGTACATGGGTGATCAGAGCGGATAATATTGACACAGCGATTGCACATATGACCCCGGATGTCGGTCCGGCGATCCCTATGAGCAGGGGAGACCTGCATTGGAAAATCACAGTCCCGACAGATGGCTCTATGCCTTACAACGGGTGCCACCCCACCGTGATTGAATGGCCCGGCGGCATTTCCCCGGCACATAAAATAGATGATCTGGGCTGTGACCTACTTGAGCTTCTGATTGAACATCCCGAGATTGAACAGATCAAAGCCTCATTGGGCGACGAACAGATAGATCCCCGCCTAGTTTTTAAAGCTGCCGACCAAGCACGTTTAACGGCCAGAATAAAGACGCCATCAGGGATTGTGTCGCTGTCATAAATTGAGGGCAACATTATGATTGTAGTCGCTGTCAGTTGGATGGCTTCCGATTTATAGCGATGGACCACCATAAGTCACGATCCTAAACACTGTGGATGCTGGTCTTCACCAGCATGACAATGCTTTTCTTATCTTGAATTGGCGTTACTTATGAAAGCAGTTCCACCAGCACCTCGACCGGGTGTTTTGGTTTGAACCCACCGTAGCGCTTGGTTTGGCAGCGACAGGAAAAACCTGTTGCCAGCATACGCTGAGGCCCATGTTTCTCAGCCAGTTTTTTCCAGCTCATCTCATAAAGCTTTTTGGACATTTCTTCATTTTCCACCTCATGACCGAACAGGCCGGACATGCCGCAACAGCCGGTTTTTTCCGTCATCAGGTTTTGATTGAAGGCCTTGAAAATGCCTGACCATTGACCATAGGTCTGTGGCAGGGATGTTTTTTCCGTACAGTGGGGAAACAGGGCATAATCCTGCGCTGCCAACCCTTGAGGCAATTCAAATTTTGCCCTTTGCAATTCCGCCTCAAACCATTCATGGAACTGATGAATGACGTAATCCGGACGACTGTCCAAGCGCTGGTTATATTCCTGACGGAAAATCAACGTGACAATGGCTTCGATCCCGACCAATGGCAAACCGGTTTTAGCCAGTCCGGCGTAATAGGCATCATTATCACGCGCCAATTCATCAAATTCATCCAGAAAGCCCTTCACATGCAACGGCTTGCCGTTGGGGCGATAAGGCGCCACGTAAACAGTATAGCCCAGCTTGGAAAGCAAGTCGTAATGTGCCAGCACCACATCCGAATCATAATGGGTGGTGAAAGTATCCTGCACCAGAATGACAGATTTTTCCTTCTGCGCTGCACTCAGGCCCGTCATTACGGAAAGATCAAAAGCAGGGGCCTGACGGGCTTTCAACCCTTTTGCAACAGATGCTGTACTGACATCCGGCAAATCAATCAGGCCTACGCCATGGCGCATCACCGCCTTAACCGGAGGCAACTTTTGGGCAAAGTTGGTCAGCCCGGCCATTTTTTGCGTCAAAGGTGCCAGTTTTTCCAGACGGGCCACCAGATAGTCCCGTTTTGGTCGCGCATAGCGTTGGTGATATTCATGCAAAAACTGCGCTTTCATCTCCGGGATATCGACCTTGATCGGGCATTGGGTTGCGCATGTCTTGCACGACAGGCAGGTCTTGAGCGCATCATAGACATCCATATTGAAATCGCGCCCGTCATGCAAGGATTTCGGCACGTCCGGTTTTTCAGCCAAGGTGCGCAGCCGCAGCCATTCGCGCAACATCCCGGCCCGGCCCTTGGGCGATTGCACCCGGTCACGTGTGGCCTTGTAGCTGGGGCACATGGGGTCAAACGCATCCCATGTAAAACAGGCGCCATTCCCGTTACAAAGCGTTGCCTTGGGGAAAGCCTCTTTGAGTTTTTCATCCAACGTGCGATCAATCTGGCCACGCAGCACCGCTTTATCAATGGGCGTCAATTCCACATCGGGCATGGTATAAGGCGTTGCGATTTTACCCGGGTTAAACAGGTTGTGCGGGTCAAACGCCGCCTTGATCTTGCGCAGTTCCTCATAAAGTTTTGGCCCGAAGAATTTTGGTACATATTCCCCACGAAACCCCTTGCCATGTTCCCCCCAAAGCAGACCACCGTATTTTTGCGTCAGGTCCGCCACCCCATCGGAAATTTCGCGCAATTTGGGTTCGTCCATCACATCGCATAAATCCAGTGTCGGGCGCACATGCAGGCAGCCCACATCGGCATGGCCGAACATGCCGTAATCCACCCCATGCCCATCCAGCAAGGCACGAAACTCACGGATATAGGGGGCAAGGTTTTGCGGCGGAACGGCCGTATCTTCCACAAACGGAATGGCGCGGCGTTTGCCCTGCAAAGCGCCCAACAGGCCGACAGATTTTTTGCGCATTTCCCACAGGGCCGAAATCTGCGCCGGGCTGGAGGTTGAACGCCAGCCGGTCGCCTGAGCGTCCAGCCCCTTAACCTCGTTTAAAATCTCTTCCAGTTTTGCAATCTGGGCATCGACTTCCTCTTTGGTGTTGCCGACGAACTCCACAAAGTTCATCCCCATAACCGCCGGTTCACCATCCTCGCCCCCCAGCATATCGCCCACCTGCGTCCAGATGATATCCTGCTGGGCCATGGTCATGATTTTGTCATCCACCACTTCCACCGCCGCCGGGTCTGCACGCAAGATCAGTTGCACCCCTTCCAGCGCATCGTTAAAGGTGGCATAACGCACTGTCACCAACCCTTTGCACTTGGGCAAAGGAATGACGCGGAAAGTTATTTCCTGCGTAAAGCAAAGCGACCCTTCCGAACCGGCCAGCAGATAGGACAGGTTAAACGTTCCTTCGTTATTCAACGCATGTTGCAGGTTATAGCCGGTCAGGCCCCTGTTCATTTTCGGGAAAGTCTGTTCAATCAATTCTTCATGATCGACAATAGAGCGATAAGCCTGACGATGGATTTCACCGACAATATCTTCGCGCGCCATCACCTCTTTCATTTCAGCTGCTGACAAGGGTTTGGACGTCCAGCTTTGCCCACCGCTGAGTACCACATCTATGGTTTCAATATAGTCCGATGTCTTGCCGTAAATGCGTGAGCCTTTGCCTGAAGCATCCGTGCCTGTCATGCCCGCCAATGTGGCGCGTGAAGAGGTGGAAACCGCAGGCGGAAAGAAATAACCATGGTCTTTCAAAAAGGCATTGAGCTGGTCCAGCACCACACCGGGCTGCACGGTAACCAGTTTGTTTTCTTCGTCAAAGGACAGAATATTATTCAGATGCTTGGAGGTATCAACCACCACTCCCCGGTTCAGGGATTGCCCGTTGGTGCCGGTGCCGCCACCGCGCGGGGCAAAGGAAATACCGCGAAATTCTTCTTTCGCCCCCAGTTCGGCCACCACATTCAGGTCTTCTGCGCACAGCGGATAAACCACCGCCTGCGGCATGACCTGATACACACTGTTGTCCGTTGCACTCAACAACCGGGTCGGATAATCGGCATGAATTTCACCATGGAAAGTACTTTCTTCCAAAGCTTTCAAAAAACAGACGGTTACATCATCAAGGCCACGATCAGGGGTCAGTACGGGCAGCATTTTTTAAATCCCATTTTACGCACCCGTCACGCATATCATCACACAGGCGCACTTTAATTCGCATGTGTGATGGATATAGCCTTCTTCGGCTTTTTTTTAAACAGGAAAGTGAAAAACAGCTTGTGCCAGACCCTATTCACAACTGCAAATCAGGCCTGCGCCCCAACAGATGAAGAAAGGTTTTCACGCCAGCAACTGTAATCATCCGGATTAAAGGGCACCAGATTATTCAAAAACATCTGCGTGCAGGTATCCCAGGAAAAATCCAGTGCATATTCACGGCAATCCTCGGCATCAATTTCCAATGCCGTCAGACAGGCTTTTTGTAAATCACTGTCCAGACATCCAACAGGTGCCCGGCCAATCACATCTACCGGCCCTGTCACCGGATAGGCTGCAACAGGTACACCACAGGCCAACGCTTCCAGTAAAACAAGCCCGAAAGTATCTGTCAGGCTGGGAAAAACAAACACATCCCCGGAGGCATAATGACGCGCCAGTTCCTCCCCTTCCTTCATGCCGGCAAAATGAACTTTCGGATATTCCTTTTGCAGCCTTTCAAGCTGCGGTCCATCACCCACCACCATTTTGGAACCCGGTAAATCCAGTTCCAGAAAGGCTTCGATATTTTTTTCGATCGCCACCCGACCGACATACATAAACAAGGGGCGCGGTAAGTCCGGAAACATCTTTTCACGTGGATGAAACAGTTCAGTATCAATGCCGCGTGTCCAGGTCACCACGTTTTTAAACCCCTGAGCCGTCAGTTCTTCACGCAAAGACTTGGTTGCCGTCATAATCGCCCGGCTGGGGCCATGAAACCATTTCATGATGTTGTTGGTATAATGTGCCGGAATGCGTGTGCGCGCTTCCACATATTCAGGAAAACGGGTGTGAAAGGCAGAGGTAAAGGGCAACCCGTTCTTCACACAGAACTTGCGCGCAGCAATGCCAAGCGGGCCTTCTGTGGAGATATGAATCGCATCCGGGCGAATTTCACTGATCAGACGTGCCATCTTGCGATTGGGAAACAACGAAAGACGAATTTCCGGATAGGACGGACACGGGATTGTGCGAAAATCCTGCGGTGTAATCAGATGGACTTCGTGGCCTTGGGCTTGAAGAGCTTTGAGAAGGGATTGATGCGTTCTAACAACGCCATTGATTTGCGGGAGCCAGGCATCGGTAACGATGAGGAGTCGCATGTTTCGGCCTCTTCATTTTTTTTGATATAGGAGGGTGGGCCCATCCAGTAGATGATTTCCAGACGACCATCTTCATGTTCCACCAAAGCAGAACAACTTTCGACCCAGTCGCCATCATTACAATAGAGAACGCCTTCAATTTCACGGATTTCCGGATGGTGAATATGCCCACAGACCACACCATCGACATTGCGTTTCTGTGCAACATCGGCCAGCGCCGTTTCAAAATCGGCAATAAACTGAACCGCGTTCTTGACCTTGAATTTCAAATAGGCCGACAAGGACCAGTAACCATAGCCAAACTTGGCACGCACCCAGTTAAAGTAATCATTGATCTTGAGCACCACGGCATAGGCGCCATCGCCCAGCACGGCTAGCCATTTGGCATATTTCACAACCACGTCAAATTCATCACCGTGGATGACCAGAAATTTGCGACCATCCGCCGTTTCATGCACCAGTTCATCATGAACCTGAATATCCCCAAAATCATGTTCCACATAGGGCCGAATGAACGCATCATGGTTACCGGGAATAAAAATCACGTTGGTGCCCTTGCGCGCTTTGCGCAGTAGCTTCTGCACTACGTCATTATGACTTTGCGGCCAGTACCATGACCGTTTCAAACGCCAGCCGTCAATAATGTCCCCGACCAGAAAAAGATTTTCAGATTCATTGTGTTTGAGGAAATCCAGAAGAAAATTGGCTTTACAGCCGGCCGTTCCCAGATGAATATCAGAGATGAAAATTGATCTGTATTTTTTCGGGTTGATGCTGGCATCCATCATAGAGCGTCACATTTTCCAAATTCGCAACAAAAGCGCATTAAAAAAGACATAATATATGGTCAATTTATACGCGCGAAGGCTTGCAGCTTTGTGACGTCAATTTGAATCTTTTATTGCAGGAGCGAAAAGAAAATGGTCCTCCACGATCAGCGCATCAAGGTTATCCACAATCCGGTTGCCGGAGGGCGCAACCGGAAAAAACTGCGTATCGCTTTGCAAGCTTTGCGAAAACACGCCAGTAAAGTAAAAGTGTCTCCCACCAAATACGCCGGTCATGGGGTCAAACGTGCAGACAAGGCCGTCAATCGCAAACCCCATAAAAAACCTTACGATATCGTCTGCGCTGCGGGTGGAGACGGCACCATTGGTGAAGTTGCCAACGGGTTGCGTGGCTCAGATGCGCCTTTGCTGGTGCTGCCTCTGGGCACCGCCAATGTATTTGCCCGCGAACTGGGGCTGGGCACTTCCATGAAACGTATTGCTTCCATGGTGGAAACCTTAAAAGCCAAAAAAGTCTGGCCCGGCATGATGGGGGATAAACGTTTCATTATGATGGTCGGTGTGGGTATTGATTCTCTGGCAGTGGCCTCTTTGGAAACCAGCCTGAAAAGGCGCATCGGCGCTGCGGCCTATGTTGTTGCTGCCATCAAGGCGATCAAACGCATGAAAACGCTGGACCTGCATGTCACGGTCGATGGGGAAAGCTACCATACAGCCAACGTCATCATCACAAATGGCAAACTTTACGGCGGGCCTTTCACCATTTCCCCCAATGCCGACCTTGGCGAGCCTGTCTTTCATGTGGTGATGATGAAAAAAAGCGGCTTCTGGTCTGCGCTTAAATATGGTCTTGCGCTGGCGACAGGGCGCTTGCCTTACCTCAAGGATGTCACCATCACCACTGGCACGCACGTGCGTGTTGAAAGCCCCAATGCCATTCCCGTTCAGGCCGATGGGGATTATGTCGGCATGTTGCCTGTTGAGGTGCAGGTCGATGACTCACCGCTGACGGTTCTCGCGCCAGGTTCTTAAATCTTCACTGGTATCAATATCGTTTAAGGAACGTAAGAAACCGACCTTATGCCTTTTCAGATTAGCGAGGCAGTCATTCAAGGTTTCTTCATGAGACCAGCGCACGGCTTTGCGATAAGGGTTTGCCAAAATGCCATGGCGTTTCAGGCCCACCAACCAGAACCCACCGTCATCACTAGGGCCAAAAACAGCATCCTTTTTCCCGAGCAGTTGAAAGGCATGATGGATATCGCCGGGCTGAATTTCAGGAATATCCGTGCCGATGACCACAAAGGGGCCCGGGGGTAAACGAAAGGCCGGACGATACATGCGTTGCCCAAGGTCCCCTCCGCCCTGTTGCAAAATATCAAGCTGACCTGACATAAAGCGTTTTGTTGGCACATGGTCCGGGCTGACGGCCAACCAGACCCGCCACGGCCCCTTTTTGTTCAAGCGTCTTGGCAGGCTGTGCAGCATGGAACGATAAAACCGCCAAGCCGCCACCGCCCCGATCTCCCGGCCCAAACGGGTTTTTACCCGACCAATGCGCGGGTCCTTGGCAAAGATAACAACGTGTTTTTGCATTATTTGTAAAACTTTAAAATCCGCTGTGGCGATATACCCAGAAAATACAGGCTCAAACAGAAAACATTACGCGCCATCCGGCGCCCATAGCCTAGCTTGCGATATTTCTGCGCCGAGGTCAGCGCCCGTGTTGCAAGCCCATGCAGATGTTTTTTACCAATCCGGCGCACAATGTCTACATCTTCCATCAAGGGAATGTCTCTAAAACCACCAATTTTTTCATAATGGGCCCGTCTAATCAACAAGCCCTGATCCCCGTAAGGCAAGCCAAGCAAACGGCAACGCAAGCAGACGATTTTCTCAAGCCTTCTGGCCTCATCGCTTTCATCATCCAGTGCAAAGGTAAAATAGGCGGCACGGTCCTGTGCCCCGTTGGCAGCGATAAAGTTGCTCACTTCACGCCCCCAGTTTTGCTCCAAAACCGTATCGGCATGTAAAAACAACAACCAGTCCCCTTTGGCAGCCTGTGCCCCTGCACGTAACTGGCTGCCCCGTCCCTTTTCAGCCGTAACCAACCTGTCTGCCTGCTGTTGTGCAATGTCCTGCGTCCCATCGTGGGAGCCGCCATCAACCACAATAACCTCACGCACATAGGGCGGGGTCACCAACGCCTGTATGGTTGCCTCCAGACTCTCAGAACTGTTATAGGTGGGAATAACAATGCTTAACATAACCGTCTTTTCATAGATGCACCTAAACTGCAAACATGGTAGCGCCATTCAAACAAAAGGGCTGTGCGCATAAACACAGGAGACTGACATGCCTGATTTCTCACTGGAAAATGAACATAACGGCCTTGTTTGCGGCATTGATGAAGCCGGGCGCGGCCCCTGGGCAGGGCCTGTCACTGCGGCTGCTGTCATTTTTGATCAGAACACCCTATCACCTGATCTGGCCCAAAGTCTCAATGATTCCAAAAAACTGTCTTCAAAAAAACGTGAAGCCCTGATTGGACGTATTCAGGATGAAAGCATCTGGGCCATTGGGCAGGCCAGTGTGGAAGAAATCGACAGGTTGAACATTTTACAAGCTACTTATCTCGCCATGACCCGCGCGCTGGAAGGCCTGTCCCAAAAACCGGACTTCGCCCTGATTGACGGCAATAAAATCCCGCCGCAAATAGGCGTTCCGGCGCAATCTATTGTCAAAGGTGATGGTTTATCCTGTTCCATTGCCGCCGCTTCCATCATTGCGAAAGTCAGCCGGGACAGGGAAATGGCACAACTGGGCGAACAATATCCGGGCTATGGCTGGGAGAAAAATGCCGGATACGGTGTCAAAGCCCATCAGGAAGCCCTGCTGAGGCTCGGTCCGACCCCCCATCATCGCAAAAGCTTTAAACCGATAAAGAAACTATTGGGACAGGAATAAAGACATATAGGTCACACAAAAAGACCCCCGGCCAAAGCAGGAGGTCTTTTGCGTTGAATACCCGACTTTCGATCAGTGACCGATAATCTGGCTGAGGAATTCCTGTGTACGGGCTTCCTGCGGATTGTTGAAGAACTCATGAGGTTCGTTTTCTTCAACGATCTGACCATCGGCCATGAAGATCACCCTGTCGGCAACCGTTTTGGCAAAGCCCATTTCGTGGGTTACACACAACATGGTCATGCCTTCTTCGGCCAGTTGAACCATCGTATCCAGAACTTCCTTGATCATTTCCGGGTCAAGGGCAGAGGTCGGTTCGTCAAACAGCATGATCTTGGGCTGCATGCACAGAGAACGCGCAATTGCCACACGCTGTTGCTGACCACCGGAAAGTTGCCCCGGATATTTATTGGCCTGATCGGGAATTTTAACCCTTTCAAGATAATACATGGCCCGTTCTTCAGCTTCTGCACGCGATTCCTTGCGCACCCACATGGGGGCAAGCACACAGTTTTCCAGAATGGTCAAATGCGGGAACAGGTTGAAGTGCTGGAAACACATGCCCACTTCACGGCGGATGTGGTCAATGTTTTTCAGGTCGTTTGTCAGTTCCACACCATCAACGATGATCTGGCCGGCCTGATGTTCTTCAAGCCGGTTGATGCATCTAATCATGGTGGATTTACCCGAACCGGAAGGGCCGCAAATAACGATACGTTCCCCCTTGTGGACGTTCAGGTTGATGTCGCGCAGCACATGAAAGTCACCATACCATTTGTTCATATTGATCAACTGGATGACATCTTCCTTGGCGACATTATGGTCCAGATTGTGACCGGCGCGCAATTCGGCTTCCGTCACTGTATCTGTAATAGCATCAGGATCTTTAGTCATTTTATCCTCTTAGCGTTTGTGTCCGGTGTGAAGTTTGCGCTCCAAAGCTTGGCTGTAACGGGACATCCCGAAACAGAAAACCCAGAAACAGAACGCTGCAAAAATGTACCCCTCGGTCGATACCCCGCGCCAGGCCGGGTCGACAATGGAAGACTGCACGGTGGCCAGAATATCCAGCAAACCGATGATCAACACCAAGGTGGTGTCTTTGAAAAGGGCGATAAAGGTGTTCACGATCCCCGGGATCACAAGCTTCAACGCCTGAGGCAGAATGATCAGCCCCATGGAACGCCAATAACCTAATCCCAATGCAGCCGCAGCTTCAAACTGTCCTTTCGGAATGGCTTGCATACCACCACGAATGACTTCGGCCATATAGGCAGACTGGAACATGGTGATCCCGATCAGGGCACGCAAAAGCTTTTCAAAGTTCCAGCCCGCAGGCAGGAACAAAGGCAGCATCACGGACGCCATGAACAGAACAGAAATCAACGGCACACCACGCCACAGTTCGATAAAGGCCACACTGACCATACGAACTGTCGGCATTTCAGAACGCCGTCCCAAAGCGAGAATAATCCCGAACGGCAAGGCCGCCACGATCCCGACATAGGATAAAACCAGTGTCAGCATCAGACCGCCCCACTTATGGGTTTCCACATGGTTCAGCCCTAAAATGCCGCCCATCAACAGAACCCCAACAATAACGGGTAAAACGGTCAAGCCACAAATGCCCAACCATTTTTTGATTTTCCCGGACACCTGCGAAAAGAATTGCGGTACCACCACAATCGCCAGCATCAGGAAGCTCAGGTCAACACGCCATCTTTCCACTTCGGGATAGAACCCATAAACATAGAAACCGAGGCGGGTTTTAATGAAGACCCAGCATGCCCCGTCCCCGCTACAGGCTTTGGCATCATCACCGGCAAAATTGGCATTAATAAATGCCCAGCTTACAATCGGTGGAATGATCTGCCAGAGAATATAAATCGCAACCAGTGACAAAACCGTATTCAACGGAGAAGAAAACAGGTTCTGACGCACCCAAGCAACCGGACCGGTTGTCGATACGGGTGGTGGGAGCGCTTCTTTTTCAACGAATTTACCCATCTTAACGCTCCTTCAACGACATGGCTTTGTTGTACCAGTTCATCAAAACCGACAGACTGAGGCTGATGGTCAGATAAACCGCCATGGTCATGGCAACAATTTCAACAGCCTGACCGGTCTGGTTCAGGGTTGTTCCCATAAAGACGCTGACAATATCGGGATACCCGATTGCCGTAGCCAGAGATGAGTTTTTCGCCAGGTTAAGATATTGGCTGGTCAAAGGCGGAATAATCACCCGCATGGCCTGCGGGATGATGATCAGACGCAAGGCCACACCACGGCGAATCCCAAGGGATTCAGCAGCTTCCGTTTGGCCATGAGGCACCGCCAGAATACCGGCACGTACCGTTTCTGCAATAAAGGTCCCGGTGTAGGTGGTCAAGGCCAGCGAAAGGGCAATCAGTTCAGGAATGATCTGAACACCACCGCGGAAGTTAAAGCCTTTGAGAACCGGCAGATCCCAGGACAAAGGTGCCCCCAGAATCAAAAAAATCACCAGCGGGAAGCCGATGATTAAACCTAAACTGGACCAAATGATAGGAAATTGCTGGCCGGTTGCTTCCTGACGTTTTTTCGCCCAACGCGCCACCACGAAGGACCCGATAATACCGATCAGCAAGGCAATCAGCACAACGGAAAAACCGTCTTGTGCAACCGGAGCCGGAATATACATACCCCGGTTATTGACAAAGAAAGCGCCAAACAGCTCCACGCTTTTGCGCGGGCTGGGCAGCGGTTGCAGAACCGCAAAATACCAGAACATAATTTGCAGCAACAACGGAACGTTGCGCAAGGTTTCCACATATACGGTGGCAATTCTGTTGATCAGCCAGTTTTTAGACAGGCGGGCAACCCCCATTGTAAAACCAAGGATGGTTGCAAAGAAAATGCCCAGAAATGAAACGAGAACCGTATTGAGCAAACCGACAATGAATGTGCGACCATACGTATGCGTTGCATCATACGGGATCAGACTCATTAAAATTTCGAAGCCGGCAGGATTACTTAAAAATTCAAAGCCCGTTGTGATTCCCCGGCTTTCCATATTCTGCAAGGTATTCTGGAAAATCGTCCAGCCAAACCAGATCAGAAAGGCGACAAGCAGCGCCTGAAAAGCGTATGCACGTACCTTTGGGTCGTACATGAGCGAGGAAGTCGGCTTGGGCTTGGTGGCGATGTCGTTTTTTTGTTGCGACATATGCACACTCCAAACTCTCATATAAAGAAAAAAGTGAGTGTGTCACTCGAAAACCTTCGACCCGACACACTCACTCATTATTTAGTCAAACGCTCAGAACTTAGCGAACCGGCGGTGCATATTGCAGACCACCTTTATTCCACAGTGCGTTCAGACCGCGAGAGATTTGCAGCGGCGTGCTCGGACCGACGTTACGGTCAAACATTTCGCCATAGTTGCCAACTTGTTTGATGGCATCAAACGCCCAGTTTGCACCAAGGCCCAGTTTGGCACCGGCATCACCGGAAGTACCAACCAGACGCTGAACAGCCGGGTTTTCACTTTTCAGAGCAGCATCAACGTTTTTGGAAGAAATACCCATTTCTTCAGCATTGAGTTGTGCAAACAGAGTCCATTTTACAATGTTGAACCACTGGTCGTCACCTTGGCGAACAACCGGGCCAAGCGGCTCTTTGGAAATAACTTCCGGCAGAACCACAGCTACATTCGGATCATCCAGTTTGGAGCGCAGCGCATAAAGCTGAGACTGGTCGGACGTCAGCATATCGCAACGACCGGCCGCAAAGCCTTGTACAGTCTGGTCAGATGTATCGTAAACAACCGGGCTGAATTTCATGCCGTTGAGCTTGAAGTAGTCAGCCAGGTTCAATTCTGTCGTTGTACCAGCCTGAATACAAACGGAAGCACCGTCCAGTTCCAGAGCGGATTTAACGCCGAGATCTTTTTTCACCAGAAAGCCTTGGCCATCGTAGTAGTTAACACCTGTGAAGTTCAGACCCAGAGATGTATCACGTGTATGTGTCCAGGTGGTGTTACGAGACAGAACGTCAATTTCACCGGATTGCAGGGCTGTGAAACGCTCTTTTGCTGTCAACGGTACAAATTTGACTTTGCCTGCATCGCCAAGAACTGCGGCAGCAACACCGCGGCAGGTGTCAACGTCAAGACCTGTCCAGTTACCTTTTTCGTCCGGCAATGAGAAGCCCGGAAGGCCGGTGGAAACGCCACACAGCAGCTCGCCACGGGCTTTTACCGTTTCGAGCGTGCTCGCTGCCATAGCAGCAGAAGCTGACACAGCTGTTGCTACGAGCGCACCAGTCAGGACAGATAGTGATTTTTTCATTTTAGAAATCTCCCGTGATTTTCTTAAAATATGTGTTCTGAGAACCGTTTTCAAAAACCTATGTTTAAAAACAGTTACCAAAACTCCCTAACCATATGGATTATTTTGGCCAGAACATTGCCTTAAAAGTGGTCATGCGACCCCTTGTTTGCATATCTGGTGCCCAATTAATATTGCTTATGAACATCAAATGAGCATGCCAAAGCTTTACGCTTAATGGCCTCCTTTGCAAGACCAAATTGGCCGATACAGGCATTTTTTTTGACCAGCCACTCAATTTTCTGCGTATTTCTAGGTATCAAGCCCCTATATTGAGTAGATTCAAGGCATTCTTGTGCATTGCAACAACTGAAATTGTCTATTTTCTGACCAGCTGGTGATTCTTTTTTGGTCAAATCCAAAAAAAAACCGGCTTGTTCTTTTTCGTAGCAATTTGGGACAATCCATGAGAAAAAAAGCGAGGAAAACAACATTTCACTCGGGAGAATCTACAACATGACGGAAACCATCATCGGCGTTATCGGCGGTAGCGGCATTTATGAGATCGACGGTCTGGAAAACACCCAATGGGTCAAGGTCAACTCTCCTTTCGGGCAAGTCTCAGATGAAATCCTGCATGGAGAACTTGACGGTGTGAAAATGCGCTTTCTGCCACGCCATGGTCGCGGCCATCGGATTTCCCCTTCCGAAGTCAACTACCGCGCCAACATTGATGCCCTGAAACGCTGTGGCGTCACAGACATTGTTTCGGTTTCCGCTTGCGGGTCCTTAAAGGAAGAACTGCCGCCGGGACATTTCGTTCTGGCAGATGACTATATCGACCGCACCTTTGCACGCGAAAAATCCTTCTTTACCACAGGCTGTGTTGCCCATGTGGCTTTCGGCCAACCCGTTTCCCCGCGCCTGATCGATTGTCTGGAAGAAGCCTTAAAGGAACTTAAGATCGACTATACCCGTGGCGGCACCTACCTTGCCATGGAAGGCCCGCAATTTTCCACCAAGGCGGAATCCAACCTGTACCGCAGCTGGGGCTGCTCCGTCATCGGCATGACCAACATGCCCGAAGCCAAACTGGCCCGCGAAGCCGAAATGGGTTATGCCACCGTTGCCATGGTCACCGATTACGACTGCTGGCATGAAGACCATGATGATGTCACGGTTGAACAGGTCATCAAGGTCCTGCTGGAAAATGCCGAAAAAGGCCGTGCACTGGTCAAGGCCGCTGCCCCGAAAATCGCGGCTGCCCCGCTGCCGTGCCCAAGTGGCTGTCACACAGCGCTGGAATATGCCCTGATCACCGCACCGGATGCACGCGACCCGGAAGTCATGAAAAACCTCGATGCCGTTGCCGCACGGGTCCTTAAATAAATGGCAAAAGTCGCCCTTATAACAGGCGGAAGCCGTGGCATTGGCCGGGCAACCGCCATACTTGCTGCACAAAATGGTTACGATGTCTGCTTCAGTTACGTTGCAGACGACCGTGCTGCACAAATAACGCAACTGGCCTGTGAGAAACAGGGTGTCAAAGCCTTGGCTGTCAAGGGGGACATCTCCAGTGAAACAGATGTCCAAAACCTGTTCACCCGATGCGATGAAGCCCTTGGCTCCTGCATGCTTCTGGTGAACAACGCGGGTATTATTGGCAAGGCCTCCCGGCTTGAAGACCTCAGCGCTGATACCTTACAGCAGGTTTTCGGTGTTAATGTTTTCGGCGCTTTTTACTGTGCCAAACAGGCCATCAAACGGATGTCCACAGACAATGGCGGGCCGGGCGGTGTTATTATCAATATTTCCTCCATGGCAGCGACACTTGGCAGTCCGGGAGAATATGTTCATTACGCGGCATCGAAAGGCGCACTGGAAACCTTTACCATCGGCCTTTCCAAGGAAGTCGGACCACAAGGAATACGCGTCAATGCCATTCAGGCGGGGACTGCATCCACGGAAATTCATGAAAAATCCGGCAATCCGGACCGCCCCGATATGGTTGCGAGAACGGCTCCTTTAGGCAGGGTCGCAACACCTGAAGACATTGCTGAAGCAGTGATCTGGCTTGCTTCAGACAAAGCATCATACGCAACGGGAGCCTCTTTACGGGTTTCCGGCGGACTATAGGGAAAGAAAATGAAAGTTAACGGCACACCAACACGCACCATCTGGCTGAACGAAAACGGCTGGGCAGTTGATATTATTGATCAAACCAAACTGCCGCATATTTATGAAATCGTCACGATGCAAACCCTGCAAGACGCCTGTGTGGCGATTAAGGATATGCTGGTACGCGGTGCGCCGTTGATTGGCGCAACGGCTGGTTACGGTATGGCATTGGCACTTAAAAACGATGCCAGCGATGCAGGGTTTGATCAGGCCTATAAAGAGCTTTATGCAACACGTCCTACTGCGGTCAACCTGCGCTGGGCACTGGATGAAATGAAAGCGCAAATTCGCCCCTTGCCGGAAGGTGAACGCGTGGCTGCGGCCTACAAACTGGCGGCACAGATTTGCGAAGATGACGTGGCGCAAAACTCTGCCATCGGCGACCATGGTCTCAAGATCATTGAAGAGATTTGGGAGAAAAAAGGCAAAACAGGTGTGGTCAATATTCTCACCCACTGCAATGCCGGCTGGCTGGCAACGGTGGACTGGGGCACTGCCACCTCCCCCATGTACAAAGCCCATGACGGCGGCATTCCCGTACATATCTGGGTGGATGAAACCCGCCCGCGCAATCAGGGCGCCTCGCTCACCGCATGGGAACTGGGCAACCACGGTGTGCCCCATACATTGATTGTGGATAATGCAGGCGGGCATTTGATGCAGCATGGGCAGGTTGACCTCTGCATTGTCGGCACAGACCGCACCACGGCAAGCGGGGATGTATGTAACAAGATCGGCACCTACCTCAAAGCACTGGCGGCGCACGATAATGATGTGCCCTTCTACGTGGCCCTGCCCTCACCGACTATTGACTGGACGGTCAATGACGGGGTGAAGGAAATTCCGATTGAAGAACGCGATGCCACCGAAGTCACAGAAATGACCGGACGACTGGCAGATGACAATATCGCCACTGTCACCATCACCCCCAAAGGATGCAAGGCTGCCAACTTCGCCTTCGATGTCACCCCGGCCAAATATGTCACCGGGCTGATTACCGAACGCGGTGTCGCCGAGGCTTCAAAAGCCGGACTGGCTGCCTTGTTCCCCGAAAAGGTCCAAGGCTGAACCGGTATGTCTCTTCGTCAAGATGTCATTAACACAGCCCTGAAAATGAATGCGCTCGGCATTAACCAGGGCACCAGTGGCAATGTTTCAGCACGGTGTGAAAACGGGTTTCTCATCACCCCGTCCGGCATGGCTTACGATCAGCTTGCCCCGCAAGATATTGTGGAAGTGCAAATGGATGGTCATTATGACGGGCCACTCAAACCTTCCAGTGAGTGGCTTTTCCATCGTGATATTCTGGCCGCACGTGACGATGTCAACGCCATCATCCACACCCATTCCAAATTCGCCACCACGCTGGCCTGTCTGCGCCGTGAACTGCCGCCCTTCCATTATATGATTGCGGTATGCGGCGGTAAAAATGTCCGTTGCGCCCCTTATGCCACCTTCGGCACACAGGCTCTTTCCGATGTGGCCCTTGAGGCACTGAAAGACCGCAAAGCCTGCCTGCTGGCCAACCACGGCATGATCGTTGCGGCCGAAAATTTAGGCAAGGCACTGGCCATTGCACAGGAACTGGAACTCCTGTGCGAACAATATCTCAGCGCCCTTCAGGTTGGCGAACCACATATCCTCAACGATGAAGAAATGGAGGAAGTGCTGGAAAAATTCAAAACCTACGGCAAGCAAGATGAGCAACAAGAATGAAGCCTGTTGCCGAGCTGATGAATTTGGGGGAGAAAACGTCTGTCTGGCTTCAGGAGATCGGGATTGAGACAGAAGCTGATTTACGTGCCATGGGCGTCATTGATGCCTATATTCAGCTCAAGGCCCGCAACCCGCACAAGGTCAACCTCATGATGTTGTGGGCCATGCAAGGGGCGTTGATGGGAATCAATTGCCTTCATTTACCAGACGAAATCAAGCAGGAATTAAAACAGGAACTGCAAATTCGTTAACGCAACAGCGCCTGCGAGGTTCGCACCAGTTCTTCCGGACTAAAGGGTTTTTGCAAAATGGCATCGGCCCCACAGGTCAGGGCCGCATCAAGCAGATCTGCGCCATCTTTGCCCTCACCGCCACCTGAAATAGCCAGCACGTAAATATCGGGGTTTTTCAAAACTGCTAGGTCAATCACCTCAAAGCCGTCAATGTCGGGCATCAAAATATCGGTAATCAGCAGGTCGTAGCGTTCCGCTTCCAGCCGTAAAACAGCGTCTTCACCCTTACCGGCACTTTCCACATCAAAGCCGCCCTTCTGTAAGGCTTCTTTCATGATCTGTAAAACTGCCAAATCGTCATCGACGATCAAAAGCTTGGCCACGGTCATCTCCTGACTGGAAATTATGCTGTAGTGTGCATGATCTCATAAAAAGGTAAACAAAACGGTAACATAACTCACCCATGAAAAGAAGTTGCTTTAACTGTTTGCTCCCCCTACATTTTCTATTCCCGACTTCGACATGCATAAGGACCATGGTCTTTGACTACCCCTCTGCTCAAATTCATTCGCAATACGGTGCAAAGCCTGCCCCATTGCCAAAAACTGGGGCTCAACATTGACAGCCTCGAACAAGGCAAAGGAAGCATTTCCCTGTTGCCCAAACCGGAACTGGTCGGCAATCAGGAGTTTGGCCTGCTGCATAGTGCCGTGGTGACAACCCTGCTGGACACCTTGTGCGGCACAGTCGCGTCTTCCGCCTTCCCAGAAGGCAGAACCGTTGCCACACTGGACCTGCGACTGGACCATCTGGAAGTAACGGTTGCCCACAAGCCCCTTTATGGGCGTGCAGAATGCTTTCACATCAATGACGATGTCGCCTATCTGCGCGGCTGGGCCTGGCAGGAGGGCGAAGACAAACCGATTGCCAAAGCAACAGGAACCTTCATGGCAGGTGGTTCATTCCAGCTACAAAAGGGAAAAAACGTATGAAACATATTGTTGCTGCCCTCAATACAGGCACCCTTTCCCTTGAAGAGCTCAATACCCAAATCCCTTACAGCGATTTTGTCGGCTTGCACATTAAAAGAGATGCCAAAGGCCTCCTGACCGTTCTTGAGGCCAGAGAGGACAATATCGGCAATGAAATCATCGGTGCCATCCATGGCGGCGTGGTGGGCGGATTACTGGAGCATGCAGCCTCCTTTCATCTTCTGGAGGAACTGGACGGCCTGCAACGCATTCCACGCATTGTTAATCTGTCAATTGATTACCTGCGCCCGGCCCTGAACAAAGATACATTTGCCCGCGGCATAGTGATCAAACAGGGAAAACGTGTTGCCAACGTGCGTGTCAGCGCCTGGCAGGAGGATGAAAACCGCCCTGTAGCCGCAGCCCATGCACATTTCCTTATTGCCTAAATATGCATACGGCTTATTTTATGAAGATGCAGTATTCAGAAACAACACGCCATATCACCATTTCGGTTCAGCCGGTTTTTCTTGAAAAAGAATCCGACCCGCAAAAAAACACCTTCATGTGGGCCTACCATATCCGCATCAGCAATGAAGGGCCTGAAACCGTACAATTGATTTCACGCTACTGGAAAATCACCGATGGACTGGGGCGCATTCAGGAAGTCCGTGGGGAAGGCGTTGTCGGTGAACAACCCATTTTACAACCCGGTGAAGATTTCGAATATACCAGCGGTGTACCCTTGCAGACCTCCAGCGGTTTTATGGGTGGTTCTTACGAAATGATCAGTGATCTGGGCGAACGTCTGAATGTCGCCATTCCCACCTTTTCTCTGGACTGCCCCTTTGACAGGCATAGCGTAAATTAACTGATGTCTTGTGCGTTTTTTTAGGTACTATGTGATGAAGCTTTTGTAATTTGAGGGCATCATGACAAAGCAATCCAAAATCAAAGCGCCCTTTGCGGTCATCGGTTGGTGCGAATGGGTTCACTTTCCCGCATTGGGCGATGTTAAAATCAAGGCAAAGACAGATACAGGCGCATACACATCCGCCTTGCATGCCTGGCACATCACCCCTTTTGAAAAGGAAGGTGAAGACTGGGTTTCCTTTGAAATTCACCCCCTTCAAAAAAGCCGCAAGGAAAGTGTGCGCTGCGAAGCCAAAGTTAGTGAAGTCAAAACCGTTAAAAGTTCCAATGGTCAACGCCAGAAACGCTACAGCATCCGCACGCCAATTAATATCGGCCCACATAATTATGTTATTGACTTAACCCTGACAAACCGCGATGAAATGGGATATCGAATGCTGCTGGGCCGTGCTGCAATTTCCGGTCGTTTCCTTGTGGACTGTGGACATTCGTATATTCAATCACAATAATCAAGAATCGGTTTTCCAGTTTCTTTCCCTGTCAGGAGACTTGTCATGAAAATACTCATGCTGGCACGCAACCAGAACCTTTACTCTCACCAAAGGCTGAAAGAGGCTGCTCAGGTGCGCGGGCATGAACTGGATATGGTCGACCCCCTGAAATGTTACATTGATATCGCGTCCCATCGACCGAAACTCTTTTTCGGGGAAACTGAGATCAAAGATTATGATGCGGTTATTCCCCGTATCGGTGCATCGGTCACCTTTTACGGTCTCGCTGTGTTGCGTCAACTGGAAGCCATGGGCGTATACCCCATCAACGAATCCGTTGCCATTGGACGTTCACGGGACAAACTGCGTTCCATGCAGTTGCTGGCCCGCGATGGTATCGGCCTGCCGGTCACCATTTTTGCCCATGACACCCGCATGACTGAAGAAGTCATCAAACGCGCAGGCGGCGCCCCCGTGGTTATTAAACTGCTTGAAGGCACCCAGGGCGTTGGGGTTGTACTTGGTGAAACACACAAAGCGGCCAAATCGGTTATTGAAGCCTTCCGCGGTGCCAATGTGAACATTCTGGTACAGGAATTCATCAAAGAAGCCGGCTCAACAGATATTCGTGCCATTGTGGTTGGTGGAAAAGTGGTTGCCACCATGCAACGCAACGGGGCCCCAGATGATTTCCGTTCAAACCTGCATCGCGGCGGCTCTGCCGCAAAAGTCAAAATCACCCCGGAAGAACGCAGCACCGCCATTCGTTCCGCCAAAACCATGGGGCTGAATGTGTGCGGGGTGGATATGCTGCGTTCCAACCATGGCCCTGTTGTGATGGAAGTCAATTCTTCGCCCGGTCTGGAAGGCATTGAAACCGCCACCAACATTGATGTTGCCGGCAAGATTATTGAGTTCATCGAAAAAAGTGCCATTGCCGGAAAAACCAAAACTCGCGGCAGAGGATAAAACATCATGCGGGCCTCGTTTGAAATTAACGATGTTGTCATTTCTGCCGGAACACGCAAGATTGTAGACCTCAACGTTGGGACTTTTTCCAATCATATGCCCGCCAATATCCCCGTTCAGGTCGTCCATGGTCGTCGCGAAGGTCCAACCCTGTTTGTCAGTGCCGTTGTGCATGGTGACGAAATTATCGGCGTGGAAATTGTCCGGCGCCTGTTGAGGCACAAACAGCTAAATCACCTTAAAGGAACACTGCTGTGTGTCCCGGTTGTCAATACTTTCGGGTTTATCAGCCACAGCCGTTATCTACCGGACCGGCGCGACCTCAATCGTTCCTTCCCGGGCGCACAGGACGGCTCTCTGGCCGGGCAACTTGCCCATGTTTTCATGCGCGACATCGTTCAACGTTGTGACTACGGAATTGACCTTCATTCCGCCGCTGCCCACCGGGTGAACTTGCCACAGGTGCGCTATCAGGGGGACAATGAAAAAATCGCCGAACTGGCCGCTGTTTTTGCCGCCCCCGTTGCTCTGGAAGCCCCGTTGCGCGAAAATACATTACGCGAAGCCGCCGGTCAGGTGGGTGTTGATATTCTGCTTTATGAATCCGGTGAAGCCTTACGTTTTGATGAATATGCCGTACGTGTAGGAGTGCGCGGCATTCTAAACGTCATGGCCCATATTGGCATGATTGCAAAACCCAGAAGCACACGCCCGCAGGCAAAATCCGTTCTGGCCCATAAAAGCAAATGGTCCCGAGCACCCGTTGGCGGTATTTTCAGAAGCATCAAAACCATTGGCGATGTAGTGGAAAAAGGCGACTTGCTGGGCTATATCTCCGACCCGTTCGGCCAAAACGAAACCCCTGTTGAAGCCAACCTGAACGGTGTCATCATCGGGCGTACCAATCTGCCCATCGTCAACCCCGGCGATGCCTTGTTCCACATCGCCCTGATCAAGCGCATTCAACAGGCCGAAGAAAAACTGCAAATCATGGAAGAGGATGTCGAAGCAGACCCCCTCTTCGATGAAGATGAAATTATTTAACCTGCGTTATCCGTGCGCCCTTTAAAAACATAATCCAGCGACAAAATACCGGGACCATGTGTAACGAGGTATAACAACGGAACAATCCAAAGCAATCGCTGGTCAGCAATCATGGAATCCTGAACGCGATCAAAAAAACTGCCGATAGATTCGGCTTCCAGCCCATGGAACTGGATATCCACAAAGCTCATAACAGCAATAAAACCGATCATCGCCAGACTCGACAATCGGGTAAAAAGCCCCATAAAGATCATAATCGGCAACAAGAATTCCGCATAGGTTCCCAAATGGGCGATAATCCCCCAAGGGAAAAAGGAAATCAGATCAGCGTCATATCCCGCAGCCTCCGCAACTGGCGGCAACATCTGCGCATAGGCTGCGACCTCTGGAATGAGAACGCCGGGGAAACCATCCCCTACCTTTGTAGATGCCGAATTGAGAAAAAACATTAATGTCACACTGGAAAAGATCAATCGAGCAACCCCTCCCATGAACCACCCTTTGGTTATGTTTTCCAGTGCATTAAAAAAGCACGCATGCAGCCTTATGGCTTGTGCAATCTTCATTTCATACCTCCCGAAATAATTTTTTATCCCCTTGCCACCACACAGCCAGATGTAAACAACCCTTCCAAATGGGCGGGGATATCCACATCCTCACACCTGTTCAGTGTCGCAAGTGCCGGTCCCAGTTTCATCCCCTCGGACAAAGCATGTACAAAATCGAAAAAGCAGTCCTCTGCCTTTAAAACCTGCACATCAAGTTCAGGGCGCACAACAATCGCATTTTCCCCATGCTGTGCTAAATTCGCCAAGGCCTCATGCGTATCCACACCATCCTGATGGGCCTCCCAGATGGATACAATCGGCCAATCGGAATGAATGGTTTGTAAGGTAGGGTGCATTTCCAGCACCAGCCGGTCCAGTTGGTCTTCTTCGACATCGGCTAAAAGGTCAATGCCCGCAGAAAGCCGATTCTCCCCATGATAAGCCTGATGCCATGCCCATTCCAGAAGAGCCACATCATGTAGATAGGGGTAATCTCTCAAGGCGTGATGTTGTTGTAAAAATTCGGCAAAGCCGTTCCCATATGCCAAAAGGACCGGTGATGACGGCTTATGTTCAGAAACGAAATCCCGCGCAACCTGCCGGAAAAATTCATCCCCCAGCAAAGCCTGAATGACCGGATAATTGGCCGCTACAGCATCAATTAAACCGACCATAACATTATTGCGGTAAACATCCACGCGACTCTGCACCTTCACCGTCTTCAAAGAAAGATCAGGTTGGTCCAGAGACATGGCAAAAGCGTTTTGCCCCTCATGCCACATGGTTAACATCCTGCATGGCGCCAACATGGTCCAAAATCCCCTGCGCTTTTTGGGCTTCTCCAAACAGGACAGGCCAATCGGGGATATCACTATCCCACTCGATCAACGTTGCCACGGTGCCTTTTCGTTGTAATACCTTTTGATAAAGTGCCCAGACTTCCTCAATCACCGGGCGGTCATGACTATCAATCAATAACGGATGCCCATTTGCATCCTGATCCTGTGCATGCCCGGCCAGATGAATTTCGCCAACCCACTCAACAGGGAAACGATTGATATATTCTTCCATATCCCGGTCATGATTGGTGCAGGATACATAAACATTGTTCACATCCAGCAACAAGGAACAGCCTGTTTTTGCAGCCACTTCCTTAATGAAATCAATTTCATCAATCGTGCTGTTTTCAAAAGTGATATAAGTCGCCGGGTTTTCCAGCAAAATGGTGCGCCCTAAATGGTCCTGCACCTGATTGACATGATCTGCCACATAGCCAAGCGTTTCCTTTGTATAAGGCAACGCCAGCAGATCATTATAAAACTGCCCCTGATGGGTAGACCATGCCAGATGTTCAGAAACCAAATCTGGTTGATAGCGATCCACCACCTGTTTCAAACGATCCAGATGATCTTGATCCAGCGGCTCGGCCCCTCCAATGGAAAGACCGACACCGTGGACAGAAAGCGGATAGCGTTCGCGAATTTTTTCCAGATAGGCGTGCGGCGGGCCACCTGCACCCATATAATTTTCCGGATGAATTTCAAACCACCCGATGTCGGGTGTTTCTTCCAGAATGGTGCCATAATGCTGGGCCTTCAGGCCCACACCGGCACCACGGATTTTTTCGCGAACGCTTTCCATCTCTCAAACGACCTTACATGGGCATGTCGCGCTTGAGGGCTTTAAGGCTACCCATACGGTTGCCCGGCAGTTCGATTTTTTCGCAAGTGCCAGCCGGAACCATTTTCCAGGCATTGCCTTGATAATCCACTTTGGATGTCCCGGCGCAAGATGTTCCGGCACCGGCTTTACAATCGTTTTCACCAGCTTTGGCAACGCCATAGCATTTTTCCTTGCCACCGGCGAAGGCATCGCTTGATACAAGTGTACCGGCAGCGGAAGTAGCGATAGCAGCGGCAACAACGGCGGCAGTTGTGAATTTACGGCTCATGTGAAGTCTCCAATTTTAAAAAAACAAAGGTGCAAATCGTTTTGCTGCATTCTTTTATGCTGGAAAAATTCAAAGAAAAAAATTCACGTTGGATCACAGCTCTGTGAAGAGCAGGTGAACACCTTCTTGTTCCCTTACTCACAAAGCTTTCTTTTAGCGACAACAAAAGCCTTGCAATCTGCGGATCATGAGTCTATAACCCGCTACCTCGTCGCACCGAAACATCTGTGCGGCGCATATTTTGTTAAAGGCATCTGATAATGACGAATGAGGCTAAGGCATGCCAAAGCGTTGGGTCTGATGTAGATTATAAAGGATAGTAAAATGCCTAAGATGAAGACAAAATCTGGCGCCAAAAAGCGCTTCAAGATTACTGCAACCGGCAAAGTCCGTGGCGCATATGCTTTCAAATCCCACAACCTGCGTAAGCGTTCTCAAAAAATGAAACGCCAAGCGCGTGGCACAATGGTCCTGTGTGCAGCCGATGCACGCATGGCTAAAACCATGATGCCGTACGCCTAAGTCGCAAGTTCGTATAAGAAAGGTTTAGAAACATGCGTTCCACTGTTGCAGTTGCTTCCCGCGCTCGTCGCAAAAAAATCATCAAAGCGGCGAAAGGCTATCGCGGTCGTAATAAAAACGTCCTGCGCGTTGCTATGGAGAAGGTCGATAAAGGCCTTCAGTATCAATACCGTGACCGTCGTAACAAAAAGCGTAACTTCCGCGCTCTGTGGATCCAGCGTATCAACGCAGGCTCCCGTCAGTACGGCGTATCCTACTCTCAATTCATGAACGGCCTCAAACTGGCTGGTATCGAGCTGGACCGTAAAGTTCTGGCCGATCTGGCAGCGCGTGAGCCGGAAGCGTTTAAGTCTTTGGTAGAACAGGCTCAGGCCGCTCTTGCCAAGTAATAAAACGCTCATGTAAAGCACCTTGCTTTACCATGAAAAATCTTGGAAAAGGGGACTGAAGCCTTAAGGCTTTAGTTCCCTTTTTGCTTGTTTAATCCACAATTTCCATTCAGGACGGATCATGGAAAACCTCGATCAGATTAAAACGGAAGTCCTTGACGCTGTTACCAATGCAGCCGACTCCAAAGCTCTTGACGATATTCGCGTCACGGCTCTGGGTAAAAAAGGCACCATCACCTCCCTGATGAAAAACATGGGGTCACTCAGCCCGGAAGAACGCAAAGAAACCGGCATGAAGCTGAACCTTGTTAAAGGCGAGGTTGCTCAAGCCATTGAAGCACGCAAGACAGAACTGGCCGATGCCGAACTGAACGCCCGCCTGATGGCTGAAAAAATCGACATCACCCTGCCCGTTCGCCCCGAAAGCCAAGGCACGGTCCACCCGGTCAGCCAAACCATTGATGAAGCAATCGCCATTTTTGGTGAAATGGGCTTTAGCGTTGCCGAAGGCCCGAATATCGAGGATGACTGGCGCAACTTTGGTGCGCTGAACATCGGCCCGGAACACCCGGCCCGTCAGGATCATGATACATTCTACCTGCCGCGTGAACAGGATGGCCACCGCATGGTGCTGCGTACCCATACATCCCCGGTGCAAATCCGTTCCATGCAGGAAAAAGGTGCGCCCTTGCGCATTATCTGCCCGGGGCGTACCTATCGTTGTGACTATGACGCCACCCATACCCCGATGTTCCATCAGATCGAAGGCCTTGTGATTGATGAAAAAACGCACTTCGGTCATCTCAAAGGCTGCCTGATTGATTTCTGCAAAGCCTATTTCGATGTCGATGACCTGCCTGTGCGTTTCCGTCCCAGCTATTTCCCCTTCACAGAACCTTCTGCGGAAGTGGATATCGGCTGCACCCGCAAAGACGGTGAATTCAAAATCGGTGCAGGTGATGACTGGCTGGAAATTCTCGGCTGCGGCATGGTTCACCCGAAAGTTCTGGAAAACTGCGGCATCGATTCGACCAAATATCAGGGCTTTGCCTTCGGTATGGGAATTGAACGGATCGCCATGCTGAAATACGGCATCCCCGATCTTCGCACGTTCTATGAAACAGATTTACGCTGGCTGCGTCACTATGGCTTTAAAGCCCTGGATGTGCCGTCTATGGTAGGGGGGCTGACCCGATGAAATTTACATTCAACTGGCTACTGGAACATCTCGACACCGACAAAACATGTGACGAGATTGTTGAAAAACTCTCCATGATCGGTTTGGAAGTTGAAGGGGTGGAAGACCGTTCCAAAGGTCTCGAGACTTTCAAGATCGCTGAAATCGTGGAAGCCGAACAGCACCCCGATGCAGACAAACTGAAATTGCTCAAGGTCTTCAACGGTGATGAAACATTTCAAGTCGTTTGTGGTGCACCAAACGCGCGCAAAGGCCTGAAAGGTGTTTTTGCCACCTCCGGGTCCTACATCCCCGGTCTGGATGTCACGCTGAAACCAACCAAGATTCGCGGTGTGGAAAGCTTCGGCATGATGATGTCCGAAGCCGAAATGAACCTGTCGGAAGACCATGACGGTATCGTTGACCTGCCCGCTGATGTGGAAGTCGGCGCACGTGCGGTGGATGTCATGGGCCTGACAGACCCGATCATTGAAATTGCCATCACCCCGAACCGGGGCGATTGCGCCGGTATTCGCGGCATTGCGCGTGATCTGGCCGCCGCCGGTTTCGGCACCCTCAAACCGATTGATACGTCTTCAGTTACAGGTAGCTTTGAAAGCCCTATCAAAATCAATCTGCACAATCCGGCAGAAGGCCCGGCCCTTTGTTCACAGTTTGGCGGGCGCTACATCCGCGGTGTGAAAAATGGTCCTTCACCGAAATGGTTGCAGGAAAAACTGCTGGCTGTGGGCCTGCGCCCCATTTCCGCACTGGTGGATGTCACCAACTATTTCAGTCAGGGCCTGTGTCGCCCCTTGCACGTTTTTGATGCCGATAAACTGAACGGCAACATCAATGTGCGTCTGGCCAAAGAAGGCGAAACCCTGTTGGCACTGGACGAAAAAGAATACAAGCTGGACAGTGAAATGACTGTTGTCTGTGATGATACCACCCCTCATGCATTGGGTGGCATCATGGGCGGTGAACATTCCGGCTGTACAGAGGACACCACCAACGTCTTCCTCGAATGCGCCCTGTTCGACCCGATCCGCACGGCTATGACCGGGCGCAAGCTCGATATCATTTCCGATGCGCGTTATCGCTTTGAACGCGGTGTGGATGAAGCGGCCGTTGCCGAATTTAGCGAAATGGCGACCCGCATGATCCTTGATCTCTGCGGCGGGGAGCCTTCCGAATTGGTGGTTGCTGGTGAAGAACCCAAATGGCAACGCAGCATCACTTTGCGCAAGGCTCGTGTCAAACAACTGACCGGCGTTGACGTACCGGAAAGTGAAATGGTGCGTATCCTTGACGTTCTGGGCTGCAAACTGGAAGACAAAGGTGAAACCTTTGAGGTTCAACCACCAAGCTGGCGCTGTGACATTGAGCTGGAAGCCTGTCTGGTGGAAGAAGTCATCCGTATCTTCGGCTATGAACAGATTGAAGAAGTCTCTCTGGAACGTGAAACAAACCTGCCGGGCGTGGCTTACACCCCCATGCAGCTCAAGCGTGATATGGCGCGCCGTACGCTGGTTTCACGCGGTCTTTGCGAGGCAGTCACCTATGCCTTCCTGCCAGAAAAACAGGCCAAACTGTTTGGCTGGGATGATGAAAACCTGCGCCTGACCAACCCGATCTCCACCGATCTGGAAATCATGCGTCCTTCATTGCTGCCCAATTTGCTGACAGCCTGCCAACGCAACACCAACAACGGCTATGCCAACGGTTGCCTGTTTGAGGTCGGCCCGCAGTTTGATGGCGATACAGCAGATCAACAGCCTATCGTGGTCTGCGGTGTGCGTAGCGGTCAAACCTCTGCACGCAACTGGGCACAAGCCCCGCGCCGCGTGGATGCTTTCGATGCCAAGGCTGATGCTTTGGCCGTTCTGGAAGCCGCCGGTGCCAAGGTGGACAATCTGCAAATCGACCCTGAAGGTGCGCCTGCACATTATCATCCGGGCCGCAGCGGTGCCATCAAACTGGGGCCGAAAAACACCCTTGCCTACTTTGGGGAACTGCATCCCGGTGTACTCAAGAAAATGGGTTACAAAGGCATTGCGGTGGGTTTTGAGATTTATCTGGATGCCATCCCGACCCCGAAAGCGAAGAAAACCGGTGCCCTGCGTCCGGTCCTCACCCTGTCGGCCTTCCAGCCGGTGGACCGTGACTTCGCCTTTGTGGTGGATAGTGACGTGCCTGCCGCCAAGATCCTTCAGTCTGCAAAAACGGCAGACAAGAAACTGATCTCGGATGTCAGCGTCTTTGACCTTTATGAAGGCGACAATATGGAAGCGGGCAAAAAATCCGTTGCCATCAACGTCACCCTGCAACCGACCAGTGATACATTGACGGATGAAGACATTCAGGCCGTCAGCGACAAAATCGTCGCCTCTGTTGCCAAAAACACCGGCGGTGAACTGCGCGGGTAATGGGCTGCAATCATCACACAAGAAAAAGGGCCGAAGCGGGAAACTGCTTCGGCCCTTTTGATTTGACCTATTGTCATACTGGACTTGATCCAGCATCCATTATGACGTTCTTACAATGGATTAAGCCGCGTCTATCTTCACAGCGGGTAAAACTTCCTGTTCAGGGCTGGCCTGACTTTCCAGTTGTTTGATTTTGGCTTGCAAACGTTCGACTTCGGCCTTTGCATATTCCGTATCTTTTTTGCGGCTCATGGCCACCACACGCCATTTGGCAACCGACAACCAGGTCAGCATTGCCCCGAAAAAAAAGCCGAAGGCCAGTGTGCCCAAACTCAACAGATAAAGCGGAATTTCCTGACTGAACGGCAGCGGCCAGAAATTAACCGCCAACGGGCCACGGTTGGAAACAGCGAAGGTAACAACCACAATGGCAAAAGGAATGAAAACCAGCCACGAAAGGATTTTCAGCATCGGGTCACTTTCTTAAAAACGACAAAGGTTGATCCATACGGCCACTATAGCGCGCAGGTGATCAACCTTCATCATATTCTTTATAAAAAAAGTCAGGCGGACCTTATTTATTCAGGCGTTCGCGCAGTTTCTTACCTGTTTTGAAATAAGGTACAGCCTTTTCATCAACAGATACAGATTCACCGGTACGTGGGTTGCGCCCAACGCGTGAACCACGGGTTTTCACGGAAAATGCGCCGAAGCCACGTAATTCCACCCGGTCACCATTCGCAAGTGTCGCGGTAATCTCATCGAAAATTGTCGATACGATACGCTCCACATCACGTTGGAAAAGATGCGGGTTTGCTTCTGCCAAACGTGCAATCAATTCCGATTTGGTCATGGCCATTGCTCCTCATTCTATCTCACACGACCCGATGGTCGGACAAAACTTCGCTATTACAAATTAGGGTGCCAGACGGAAAGCAAACCGTCAAGATTAAACCCCTTAAGTTTCAACGTTTTATCAAAAAATGACTGAATCATGGCACTCCCGCCGCGTGACCAGAGTTCTTCCTCACCATAAACAGCATCCAAAACCTGCAACTTGCCAGATACCCCTTTTTCAGATTCCAGCCAGTTAAGCGCACGCTCTTCGCCACCGGTTTCATCAATCAATCCGGCTTGTTTGGCTTGGCGTCCGGTATAAATGCGGCCATCGCCCAACCTTTTGGCTTCCCCCAGTTCCAGATGGCGCCGTTCGGCAACCATGTTGACAAACATATCATACATATCCATGATCACACCTTGGGCAACCTTGCGTACTTCTAGTGTCATCTCTTCCATCGGATTCGGTGCCGCCTTGAGCGGAGCGCTTTTAATCACCACCGGTTTGACACCGACTTTTTCCATCATTTGCGTAATGTTGGCCGATTGCATCAAAACACCGATGGAACCGGTAATCGTTCCTTCACGCGCCACAATATGGTCTGCGGCCAAGGCCGTCATATAACCTGCACTGGCAGCCACTTCGCCCATCACGGCAACAACCGGTTTATGAGCGGCCAGATCACGCAAGCCCCGATAAAGCGCTTCCCCACCAACAACTGTACCGCCGGGACTGTTGATGCGAATGATCACAGCCTTGACCTTGTCATCATCACGCAACTCGGCCAAAAGCTGGTCGCGTTCCACATCATCGCGGATCACGCCTTCCACCCATACGCGGGCCACATGGGCACCGGGGCCAAACCAGTTAAAACGCGCGCCTAAAGCCAAGAGCACGCCACATAAAGCCAACACACCAATTGCCTGCCAGATCCGCAAGCGGCGTTTCAGGCGTAAACGGTCCAGAAGATAGTCGGAAGAAAAAGACATAGAGGCCTCATATGGCTGAGAAATTCAGGTTCTTCTTAATATAAAAGAAAAAACCCTTCCTGCAAGAACAGGAAGGGTTTTTTACATCTCTAAAAAGAAAGCGCTAACGAATTAGCCTTCTTTCTTTTGTTCCAGAGCGGCACCGAGGATGTCACCCAAGGAAGCACCAGAGTCGGAAGAGCCGTATTCAGCCATGGCTTTCTTCTCTTCTTCAACTTCCAGCGCCTTCACAGACAGGGAAACTTTACGGTTTTTCTTGTCGAACTGAGTGACTTTTGCGTCAACCTTGTCACCTTCGTTGAAACGATCAGTGCGTTGGTCGCCACGGTCACGGGCCAGATCGCCACGGCGGATGTAACCTGTCAGGCCACCATCAATAGAAACTTCCAGACCGTTTTCTTCAACACCAGTGATGGTGCAAGTTACGATTTGGTTTTTCTTGATGTCGCCCGCAGCAGATTCAAACGGATCTTCGCTCAGTTGCTTGATGCCCAGAGAGATACGTTCTTTCTCAACGTCAACATCCAGAACCTTGGCTTTGACAACATCACCTTTCTTGAAGGAAGCCAGTGCTTCTTCCGGTGTGCCTTCCCAAGCCAGATCAGACATGTGAACCATACCGTCGATTTCGCCGTTCAGGCCGATGAACAGACCGAATTCGGTGATGTTCTTGATTTCGCCTTCAACTTCGGAACCTTGCGGGTGTTCAGCCAGGAACGCATCCCACGGGTTGGCCAGACATTGTTTCAGGCCAAGGGAGATACGGCGTTTGACCGGATCCACATCCAGAACCATAACTTCGACTTCCTGAGAAGTGGAAACAATTTTGCCCGGGTGGACGTTTTTCTTGGTCCAGGACATTTCTGAAACGTGAACCAGACCTTCAACGCCCGGCTCCAGCTCAACGAATGCACCGTAGTCGGTGATGTTGGTCACACGACCGGAGAACTTGCCGTCGACCGGGTATTTGGCATCAACGCCTTCCCACGGATCAGCTTCAAGCTGCTTCATGCCCAAAGAGATACGTTGGGTGTCGGAATTGAAGCGGATAACCTGAACTTTAACAGTTTCACCAATTTGCAGCGCTTCGGACGGATGCGCGATACGGCGCCATGCAATGTCTGTAACGTGCAGCAGGCCGTCGATACCACCAAGGTCGATGAACGCACCGTAATCGGTGATGTTTTTGACAACACCATCGAGAACCTGACCTTCTTCCAGACCTTTGATGAGGTCGCCACGTGCTTCGGCGCGGGCTTCTTCCAGAACGGCACGGCGTGAAACAACGATATTGCCGCGCTGACGGTCCATTTTCAGGATTTGGAACGGCTGCGGGTTGCCCATCAGCGGGGACACATCGCGAACCGGACGGATGTCAACCTGAGAACCCGGCAGGAAGGCAACAGCACCGTTAAGGTCAACGGTAAAGCCGCCTTTAACACGGCCGAAGATCACGCCGTTGACGCGCTCTTGAGCTTCGAATTGTTTTTCGAGGTTTTTCCAGGCTTCTTCACGTTTCGCTTTTTCGCGAGACAGAACCACAGTGCCGTCTTTGTTTTCGTAACGTTCAACGAAAACGTCCACGTTGTCACCGGATTTCAGGTTTTTGGCTTCTTCGCCATAACCGAATTCTTTAAGCGGGATGCGGCCTTCTGATTTCAAGCCGACGTCAACCATGGCGAAATCATTTTCAATGCCGATGATGGTGCCGGTAATTACCTGGCCTTCAAAAAGCGCTTCTTCACCGAAAGTTTCGTTAAAGAGGGCTTCAAAATCTTCTACAACAGGTGCTGCTTCAGTCATTAATCTTAAGTCCTATATTCAATGTTGTTACATGCCAAACGGTTGATTCCGTTGGTCTGTCACCAGCTATTGCGTCAAAGAGATAGTGGTCAAACAGCGCAGTGACTTACTGGCGACCCTCTTCATGGAAAATGCAAAAAACCCCCGGCGCCCAAAATTGCAGGACGGCAAAGGTTGCTTCGCAGACGAATTATTCAGGTCTTTTCAGAGATGATTGATTTAGCCTGTGCGATAACTTCTTCAATGCCCAGATCGGACGTATCCAAAACCACAGCATCATCGGCTGCCTTCAACGGTGCGGAACTGCGTTGGCTGTCACGCGCGTCACGGTCTTTCATATCTTGTAAAACCTGCGCGTATATAGCCTCAAGCCCACGCTCATGCAACTCTT
This sequence comes from Terasakiella sp., assembly GCA_050297075.1. Classification (GTDB taxonomy): domain Bacteria; phylum Pseudomonadota; class Alphaproteobacteria; order Rhodospirillales; family Terasakiellaceae; genus Terasakiella. Next base: position 2,665 of record JBNKSC010000014.1, on the reverse strand, counting down.
TTAGTCGTCTTTCTGCCCGAACTTCACTGGAAGCGGTCACAAACAGTTTCACATCCGCAGCCGGGCACACCACAGTCCCGATGTCGCGCCCATCCAAAACAGCACCGTTCGTGCCAAGGGGGGGATGGGCTGCAAAGCGGCGCTGAAAATCCAGTAATTCATCTCTAACCGGTTGAATTGCGGCAACTTTTGATGCCGCCTGTGCAGCTTCATCATGGCGCAACTTTTCATTTTCAAGGTCTTGCGGCGTTAAATTTTTAGCAGCCTTCACCGCCTGCATTTCGTTCTCCGGGTCCCCGCCTGCCTGCACAACCGCATAACCTGTCGCACGGTACAAAAGCCCCGTATCCAGATAGGCGAGGTTCAAATCAGCCGCGACTCGGCGCGCCAATGTGCCCTTCCCGGCGGCTGCCGGACCGTCAATTGCAACAACGATACTCATCACTTAAACTCTCCGCCTTCAGGAAATTTTCGCACCCAGCGCGTTCATCATCTCTATAAACCCGGGGAAGCTTGTATCAATAGGAGAAGCATCATCAATTTGAACCGCTTCCCGGGCTGCCAGACCGAATACAATAAACGACATGGCAATACGGTGATCCAGCCGGGATTTGATCAAGCCGCCCCCTTTGGCGGCCTCCCCCGTCCCAAAGACTTTCAGCTCGGCCTCGCCTTCTTCCACCTCCACACCACAGGCCTTCAGACTTTCCGCCACAACGGCCAGACGGTCGCTCTCCTTCACTCGCAGTTCTTCCAGCCCCTGCATATGTGTGGTGCCCTTGGCAAAGGATGCAGCCACTGCCAAAACCGGGTATTCGTCAATCATAGAAGGCGCACGAGAGGCCGGAACGCTCACACCATGAAGCTCTGAATATTCCACGATCAGGTCGGCAACCTCTTCGCCGGCTTCAATGCGGGTGTTTTCCTGCGTGATCTTCGCACCCATTTCCTTCAATGTGGTAAACAATCCGGTGCGCAACGGGTTCATGCCCACGGCTTGCACACGGATTTTGGAGCCCGGCGTAATCAGCGCCGCCACCACCGGAAAAGCTGCCGAACTCGGATCCGTTGGCACCACCACATCGCGGGCCTGAAGTTCGGGCTGGCCGGTTAATGTAATCATCCGCCCGCCGTTTTCGGTTTCTTCCACCACAACCTCGGCACCGAAATGTTGCAGCATTTTTTCGCTATGGTCCCGGCTCGGGTTCGGCTCAATCACACAGGTTTTACCCGGTGCATTCAACCCCGCCAGCAACACGGCCGATTTCACCTGCGCGGAAGCCACCGGCAGTTCATAAGTGATTGGCATGGGCGATGTTGTTCCTTCAATCGCCAGCGGCATACGGCCTTTGGAGCGTGAAACGAAGCTCACACCAACCGGGCGCAGCGGCTTCATCACCCGTTCCATCGGGCGAGAACACAAAGAAGCATCGCCGCTCATAAAGGTGGTAAAGGGATGGGTTGCCAGAATGCCCATCAACAAACGTGCTGCCGTGCCGGAATTGCCCATATCCAGTACCCCTGCCGGTTCGCTCAAACCGCCAACGCCACAGCCGCGCACTTTCCAGGTGCCGTCATCTTCGCGCTCCACCTCTGCCCCGAGGGAACGCATGGCCTGTGCGGTACATAAAACATCCTCACCTTCCAGCAATCCTGTAATGCGGGTTTCCCCAACCGCCATGGCCCCGAACATCAGGGCGCGGTGAGAAATGGATTTATCACCGGGCACACGAACCTTCCCGCTTAAGGCGGACGATTGTGCGGACTGAACAGGTTTAGCGGACATCGGCTTTCTCTCCCTCAAAAATGCTCGCGCACTTTCTTATAGGCAGGGGCGTAAGTCAATCAAAGAAAGGGAACAAAAAAACGAAGTGAAAATTTTTCTTTTTAGGATCACTCTAAACGAGACTTTTTCTTTTTTTCGTTTTACAGTATTTGTACGAGAACGTAACTGGAAAACAAAAGTTCCGAATATCTGGTCTTTCAAACAGGTATTTATGTTCAACCCTGTTTGCCCGGCCAGCCTTTGTTGTGATGCGAAGGGAGGGTGAAACCATGAAACCAGAATGGGGATCAAAACACGAATGCCCTGAATGTGGTGCGCATTTTTACGATATGCGCAACCCCGAAGCGGCATGCCCAAAATGTCATGCCCCTGTTGCCGAACGCAGCGCCCTTGTTACCCAAAAAGGCAATGGCGAAAGCGTTGCGAAACCAGCGCGCAAAAAAGACATCCTTGATGATTTCGACGATCTTGACGATGATCTGGAACTGGAAGATGCCGAGGACGATTTCATCGAAGACACATCCGAGCTGGTGGGAAGCGATGAGTCCGACATGTCGGAGATTATGGAACATATCGATGACGGTGTTGCCGACCAGAACCTGTAAAACTTTTTTCACTTTTCATGTATTTTTCACTTGCGCACGGCGAAAAAATAGCTAATTTACCGCCTACCAACTTGAGGGGCTATAGCTCAGCTGGGAGAGCGCTACAATGGCATTGTAGAGGTCAGCGGTTCGATCCCGCTTAGCTCCACCAAATCACAAAACCACGCATGCGGTGACGCGGCGTGGTTTTTTGTTTTCAACCGCAGAATGCTGCTGAATATGGCGGTCGGTGACGTTCATATTCACGGTCATTCACGACGTTATTTGGCGGCGA
>JBNKSC010000013.1:0-200999 GCA_050297075.1 Terasakiella sp. | reverse complement strand
AAAACTCTTTGTCTAAATCCCCGTAAGGAATAACGCTAAGTCTTTGTTTTCCAAGCCTCTTTAGAGAGCGCCTCCGAGGCAGCGCCCCGTCGGTGAAGCCGGGTTATAAAGACCTTGAACAAACCTGTAAACACCTTTTTTCAAAAAAATGACATAAAAGGTCAAATTATCTGACGCAAATCATTTAACTCATTGTTTTTGTAATGTTTTTATCCTTAAAAAACTTTACAGTCATGAGACTCGACGACAGGCTCTTACAATAACAGGTCTGCTGTGCTACATGGATAGTCATGACACATGATACTGAAGAGGCGGATAAACCCGCCATTGACCCCATTGCCACAGCTATTCTTGATGCGTTGGCAGACGGGTCTGCCCTTACCGTAGAACAAATGGCCAAGGTCATTGCCGAACAACGCCGCAAACCCAAAGACGGCCCCCAGCTGTGGCGTAAATATATGCAGGCTGTCAGACAGCAGGCCATGCATCTGGGCAAAACCGGCAAGATTGATATCGTCCACAAAGGTGAGGTTATTGAACCTGACAACTTTAAAGGACGCGTTCATCTCCGGCGTAAAAGCTAATATCCCTAAACAAAACCCCGCACCAAACCATGATGCGGGGTTTTGTTTTCAAGACGTCCGCAAACGCGTTACATCATGCCCATTTCATGGGCTTCGCGTGAAAGTTCTTCGCGGAAATCCGGATGGGCAATATCAATCAACAATTTGGCACGTTCCTGCAAACAGCGCCCTTTCAAATTGGCAATGCCATATTCCGTAACAATATACTGCACATCCATCCGCGGATCGGTAATGGTCCCTCCGGTGATATGAGGGGTGATTCGCGAAACCGTGCCTTTTTTCGCTGTCGAATGCAGCGCAATGAACGATTTCCCCCCCGGTGAAGCATAGGCACCACGCACAAAATCAAGCTGACCGCCGGTTCCGGAGAATTGATGGCCCCCGATACTTTCGGAATTCACCTGTCCGGTGAAATCAACCTCAATGGCCGCATTGACCGAAATCATATTTTCGTTTTTGCGAATCACCGAGGGATTGTTCACATAGGAAACCGGATAGCCGACAATGGAAGGGTTATCATCCATAAAATCGAACATCTCCCGGTCCCCCAAAGCCAGAGTATAGACATGCTTGTAGGGTAAAAGCGTTTTACGCCGCCCGTTCATCACACCTTTTTTGATCAGGTCCACCATGGGGGGGGAGAACAGTTCCGAATGAAGCCCGAGATCCTTATGGCTGGCCAGTTGCCCCATCACGGAATTGGGCACCGCCCCGATTCCCATTTGCAGGGTTGCCCCATCGGGAATCCGTTCTGCAATGAAATGACCGATTTTTTCATCTTCAATACTGCCACCCCCAATAAGGGTTTCCATCAAGGGCGCATTATTTTCAACGATCATATCCACATCGGAAATATGCAACAAACATTCCCCGAATGTGCGTGGCATATTTTCATTGACCTCAACGATGATTCGCTTGGCCTTGCGCACAACGGTTGCCCCATAGTCCGGGTTGGTGCCCAGACTGAAATAACCGGCTTTATCCATTTTGGAGACCGTCACGACAAAACAATCCGGTGAAATGGCTTCTGTCAGCAGGCGACCGGCCTGATGGAACAGGCAGGGCACAAAATGCACCCATTCCTCACCGGCTTCATACCCCTGCTTGGCCAACTGGCGGTCATGACCACTCATAAAAAGAGGATGCGGTTTAATCACCTTCATCAACTCCGGCACAAAAAGAGATTCTGTCGCCGCCTCGCTGGCATGCATGTAATAAACATTCAACTGTGTGAACCAGCCCTGTTTGGCCCGGCTGGCGACAGCCTCCATTAAAGCCGGTGGCATGGAGGCGCTCATGCCTAGAATCAAATTTGAACGATCTGCTATACTGGCAACCGCATCATGGGCCGTTGTTTTTTTAGCCTCATATATTTCTGAATAAAGTGACACGATTATCCCCTTTCATCCCCTGGGTGTTTTATCAACTTCTACATTAGCATACACCAGCTTTTCGCACTTGCAAAAAGAAACTCTTTTGACACCTCAGATCAAACCGCAAACTTCCAAAAGAGAGTTTCTTGGCTTCCTCTATAAAATACTGATATATTGACCATACGAAGGGGGAGGTTTCCCTAGCCGATCCATAGGAAACCGAGAAGATGGCTACAAAGACAATAAAAACAACACATCATGCAAAAACGAGAATCAACGTTTTACGGGGCGGCGTTTTACTCTCTCTGATTCTGCTTGTTCTTGGCAGCCTCGTCACCTGGAGCAGTTATCATTCCACTTTGGATACCGCCCAAAAGGATCTGGATCATACGGCGGCCTATCTTGCCATCCGCACAATCCAGATTCTCAAAGAAGCAGATCGTGCCCTGAAAAAAACCACAGAACATCTGCTCACCCACGAACGAACCCTCATCGATAATAAAAAACAGCTGGATGATATTTTACAAACCGGCCTGCATGATGTTTCCTTTTTACACCATACCCTGCTTTTTGATCCTGACGGGCAGCTTCTGTTTCAACACACATACGGCGCAGCCCCCGCTCTCAGCGATGAAGCGTTGTTGCACATCCCCTCAAGGCTGCAACCGGCGAATCGGCTGTCTGTAAGTTCCCTGCATGGGCGTGAAGATATTGTGCTGAGCCGCCCCATTATGACCTCACAGGCAGAAAGGCGTGGCCATCTTGTGCTGGTCCTCAGCAACATGGTGCTCAAAGACCTTTATCAGGCCAGCCTGTTGCGCAACACATACAATGTCAGCCTCACCTTTGGGGCAACAAAAATCATCAACCTGCCTGAGGGCAAACCAGACACCTCCGCAACACAGCTGATTGCCCTGCAACATATCGAGCCTTTTGACCTGACCCTTCGCCTAAGCGCCCCTCAGGCCCCTGTTCTGTTGAACTGGAAACATCAAAGTCTTTCCTTTGGTGCCATGGCCCTTGTTTTTTCAGCTCTCATCATCGTGGCTTCGGCACAATTGCAAAAAATCTTTCATTCCTATTCAACCGAAAATGCCATTCGTCGTGAAACCGAAAAATCTTTACAGAAACTCTCACGCGCTGTGGAACAAAGCCCGGTTATGGTTGTCATCACCGATGATGTGGGAAATATCGAATATGTGAACCCGAAATTTACCGAAGTTTCCGGCTATAGCGCAGAAGAAGTCATAGGGAAAAACCCAAAAATGTTGGCAGCGCCGCATTATCAGACGACAGACTTTCAGGAAATGTGGAAAGCTTTGCACACGGGCAAGGACTGGCATGGGGAATTCTGCAATCAACGCAAGGATGGCAGTATTTACTGGGAAAGTGCCGCGATTAGTTCCATCAAAAATGATGCCAATGAAATCACCCATTTTCTTGCCATCAAGGAAGACACCACCAACCGCAAGGAAACAGAAGCACAGCTTGAACTGACAGCTGCTGTTTTTGAAACCGCTTCGGAAGCCATTATGGTCTGTGATCAGAATGGCTGCATCCAGACGGTCAATAAATCCTTCAGTGAAATTACCGGATATGCGCCTTTTGAGGCAATCGGGCAACGTCCTTCCCTGCTGAAATCAGGGCGCCACGGCCCTTCTTTTTACGAGGAAATGTTTTCACGTCTCAAACGCTACGGCCATTGGGAAGGCGAGATCTGGAACCGGCGCAAAAACGGTGAAATCTACCCGCAATGGCTTTCCATCAAAGCCATCATGGATGAAAATAAAAACATCATTCGCTACATCAGCCTGTTCACCGACATTACGCTTCGCAAACAGAATGAACAACGCATTCTCTATCAGGCCAATTACGATGCCCTGACCGGCCTGCCCAACCGCAGCCTGTTTATGGACCGCCTGCAACGCGCCATTGTTCGTGCAGAGCGTAGCAGAAAACAAATTGCCCTTCTCTTTATTGACCTTGACCGTTTTAAAAACGTTAATGACACGCTGGGTCATGCCAGCGGCGACCTTTTATTACAGGAAGCCGCCCGGCGGCTGACGGCGTTGGTGCGCAAATCCGATACGGTCGCCCGGCTGGGTGGGGATGAATTTACCGTCATCATCAGTGATCTGGATGATTTCCTGCAAATTGAACGCCTTGTGGAATCATCGCTGGAACAACTGTCTGCCCCTTATGATCTGGATGGCAATATTGCATTTGTTTCTGCCAGTATCGGCATCACCATCTACCCCAATGACGGCTCCAATGTGGAAGAATTGCTTAAGAATGCAGACACCGCCATGTATCAGGCCAAGGAAAGCGGGCGCAACCTGTCCCAGTTCTTCACCAACAGAATGAACGACGAAGCCAATGAACGCCGCATTCTGGAAACTGCCCTGCATCAAGCATTGGAACGCGAAGAATTCGTCTTGCATTACCAGCCGATTGTTGACCTGCAAACAGGTCACCTGACCAGTTGCGAAGTTTTGCTCAGATGGCACCAACCGGAACATGGTAATGTCTTTCCCGATAAGTTTATCCCTCTTGCAGAAGATACCGGGTTAATTTTACCCATTGGGCAATGGGTGCTGGAACAGGCCTGTCGGGAAGCCTATCACTGGGGGAAAAAATGCAAAAATCCCCCCAATGTTTCCATCAACATGTCCTCTCGCCAGTTCCAGCGCACCGATGTGCTGGCGCTTGTTCAAAAAACATTGGAAAAAACCGGACTGGATGCACATCGCCTGACCCTTGAAATCACCGAAAGCCTGCTGATCGCCAACGAGCAAAAAATCATTACCCAGCTCACCGGCATCCGTAAACTCGGCGTTGGACTTTCCATTGATGATTTTGGAACCGGCTATTCCTCCCTTGGCTACCTGCGCCGCTTCCCCATTTCCACCCTCAAGATTGACCGCGCCTTCATTCTGGACCTCACCAGCGACAGCGAGGCGGCAGCTGTGGTTTCCGCCATTCTTTCCATGGCCAGAAGCCTTAACCTGAAGGTTGTTGCCGAAGGGGTTGAACTGCCTGCACAAGTTCAGCAATTGCGTGAGGGAGGCTGCGATTTTGTACAAGGCTATTATTATAGTCCCCCCGTTCCCATCGAAGCCTTCCGGCTGATGGTACAACAAAAAGGTCCCTTGCAACCCGATGAATAAAACACTGGCACACTGGAACGAAAAATATAAAGGTGACGATCTTGTTTTCGGCACGACACCCAATGAATTTCTAACCCGGCACATCAGCTGTTTCCCACAAAGGGGCCGGATTCTAGCCGTGGGAGATGGTGAGGGACGCAACGGTCTGTGGCTGGCCGAACAGGGCTTTCATGTTTTCTCTGTTGACGGTGCGCCCAACGGCACGGCCAAAGCCGCCGAACAGGCCAGACTCAGAGTTGTTGCGGATCATTTTGAAACGCACTGTGTTGACTTGCTGGCGTGGGACTGGCCACAGAACCTGTTCGATGGTGTTGCCTGCCTGCACCTTTACTTCATGCCCGATGATCGCCCACGCATGCACCGCGCCATGATGGAAAGCCTCAAACCCGAGAGACATTTGGTTCTGGAAGTTTTCCACCCTGATAATGTCGGGCGCAACTGCGGCGGTCCGCAATTGCGTGAACTCTGCTATTCAGCCGCAGACCTGAAAAGCGACTTTGCTGACTATGACATCCTTTCTGTGGAAGAATGTGAACGTGAGATCAAACCGTCTTCTTTCCATAACGGTGGCACCGGAATGGTCACCCGGATTGTGGTTAGAAAACAGGTACTGACCTAACCAGTATCTACGTAACATACAAAAACCCCGGCCAACCTGACCGGGGTTTTAGAATCAGTACTGATGTTGCAATCAGACAAATTCCTTGAAGAAATCGTTGCCTTTGTCATCCACAATAATAAAGGCGGGGAAGTCTTCCACTTCGATTTTCCAGATGGCTTCCATACCGAGTTCCGGATATTCCAGACATTCCATTTTCTTGATGGATTTTTGCGTCAGCTCGGCGGCAACCCCACCGATAGAGCCCAGATAGAAACCGCCATGTTTCTGGCACGCATCCGTCACCGCCTGTGAACGGTTGCCTTTGGCTACCATCAGCATGGACCCGCCATTGGCTTGGAACAGGTCCACATAGGCGTCCATTCGCCCGGCTGTGGTCGGGCCGAAGGAACCGGAGGCATAACCTTCTGGTGTTTTGGCCGGACCGGCATAATAGACCGGGTGGTCCTTGAAATATTGCGGCAGTTCCTTGCCTGCATCCAGCAACTCTTTGAGTTTGGCATGGGCAATATCGCGTGCCACAATCATGGTGCCGGTCATTTTAACCCGTGTTTTCACCGGATATTGTGACAAGGTTTGCAGAATGTCAGACATCGGCTGGTTCAGGTCAATGGAGACTTCCTGTGCTTCTGCCCCATCGGACGTCGGCAGATAATCTGCCGGATTGTCACAGAGTTTTTCAATGAAAATACCGCCTTTGGTGATCTTGGCAAAAAGCTGGCGGTCTGCCGAACAGGACACCCCGATGGACACCGGACAGCTTGCCCCATGGCGCGGCAGGCGGATCACACGCACATCATGGCAGAAATATTTGCCGCCAAACTGCGCCCCCATGCCCATCTCTTGAGAAAGCTTGAGAACTTCCTGTTCAAATTCCACATCACGGAAGGCCTGTCCTTTGTCCCCACCGCTCGTCGGCAGGTTATCAAGATATTTTGCCGAGGCCAGTTTGGTGGTTTTCAGGTTGGTTTCCGCCGATGTGCCGCCAATGGTAATGGCCAGATGGTACGGAGGACAGGCCGCTGTTCCCAAGGTGCGGATTTTTTGGTCCATAAAGGCAAGCAGGGATTTCGGGTTCAACAATGCCTTTGTTTCCTGATAGAGATAGGTCTTGTTGGCAGACCCGCCCCCCTTGGCCATAAACATGAACTTATAAGCGTTGCCTTCGGTTGCATAGAGGTCAATCTGGGCCGGCAGGTTGTTGCCCGTATTGACTTCTTCATACATGGTCACCGGAGAAACTTGCGAATAACGCAGGTTCAGTTCTGTATAGGCTTCGGAAACGCCTTTTGAAATGGCTTCTTCATCTTGGCCGTCAACCCAGCAGTATTTCCCGCGTTTGCCCATGACAATTGCCGTACCCGTATCTTGGCAGAGTGGCAAGATACCATCTGCGGCAATGGTCGCATTTTTAATCATTTCCAAAGCGACGAAACGGTCATTATCAGATGCTTCCGGGTCATCCAGAATGGCGGCAACCTGTTTCATATGTGCGGTGCGCAGTTTGTGGGAAATTTCCTTGAACGCCTCTTTGGTCAACAGGCGAATGGCCTCTGGATCTACCTTGAGGACTTCCGTGCCGTCCACATCAATGGTGGATACATAATCATCGCTCAGTTTGCGGTATTCAGTCGTATCAGCCTGAACAGGAAACATATCGTGATAAACGTTCTCGCTCATCTTGGTCTTCTCTTTATCATTGGGTCTGTGAAACAAAAAGGGCCGAACAAACGTTCAGCCCCTTGGGAATTATTTTTTATTGCGAAAGGCATCCAGTGCAATGACATTGTCTTTATCATTGTCTTCCTGCCCCTCGGCTTCAAGCTCGGATTCCAGAAATTCTTCCTCGTCTTCATCAAGCTCGCCATCATCTTCGCTGAATTCCATCTTGAATTGCAGGCCGAACTTCACACTTGGGTCCGCAAAACCGGTCACTGCGGAGAAAGGCACATGAATGGGCGTCTTCACGTCATTGAAGCTTAGCACTACATCGAAATAGTCATCGGTGACTTCCAGGTCCCAGAATTCATGTTCCAGAACGATGGTAATTTCTTCCGGATATTGCGCATGCAGGCTTTCCGGAACGATCACATCCGGATGGTCGGTTGAAAAAGTCACATAAAAATGATGTTCACCGGGCAAGCCGTGTTCCTGACAGAAGAGCAGTGCCTGACGCACCACACCTTTCAGCGCATCTTCAATCCAACGGTCGTAACGTAAGCTTTCCATATAATCCATGAAGGCCTTCTTGGCTTTAGAGTCCCCTAATTTGCGCCACTATAGAACTGTTGGCAGGGGGGGTAAACTTCTTTTTCAGGAAAGATGCGTCCGAAAAAAACTTATAGGCCTTCAACATTAACGATCAAATGTACGATATCCTGAAAGTTCTCGGCGCTCAGTTTTTTTTGCAGTTTTTCTTTCCCAATCTCGGAAAGATTAAGGCATTCCCCAAACAGTGCCAAAAGAAAGGCTTTAGCCTGTTGCAATGTAAAAGGCATGGTGGCACTCAGATTGTCACCCTCATGATGAAAGCCTTCCATAACTTCCATCAACCAGGAAAGACGCCGGTCAAAGTTTTTGAATGCATGGGCGATTGCGGCCAATGTCTGAAGGCGAATATAGACAACCTTGTCATGATCATAAAATTCATCCCATGAAAAATTGTCACCATGGTCCCTGATCTCCACCCGCATGAGATGGGCAACCTCTTCATGGTATCTTTCGTAAGTCGCACGCCCCAACACAATCACCAGCATATGAAAATAGTTGGACAGTTGCCTTTCGGAAAACCGGCGGTGCTTTTTGTCAAACAAACGCTCAAGCGGCTGCACCATAATACGCCCATAAGCATTCGTGCGCGGTGGCACCATAAAATCCAGCTTGGTTTTATGTAAACAATGTTCATGAACGGAATGACAGAACGCATCAACCTTTTGGTTTTCCCTTGTCAGCGCTTTTTCTATTCCATCAAGATCGTCTATATTCAACTCACCACAAGCCAGCTTTTCTTTAACCGCAGCAATGACAATATTCACCGTCTTGTCAAATGTGTTTCTACACAGTGAATTTTCCATCGCCTTAAGCTCCTTGGCTTATATTTTTCCTTCAAACCACCAAACACAACTATAGCAAAATCCACCTATTTTGTAAACAATCACAGATTATCTACGTCTGCGTTCCGGCCCGCTATATGCTGCTTGACGACGGCGTTCTTCCTCACGTGCTTTTTCCAGCGCGTCCTCATCATCGGGGTCCACCAGATCAAGCGCCCTGTAGGGGTAAGTATATTTCTGCACCACCGGGTCGCCTGTTTCAATTTCGCCTTCTTCATAACCCTGTATGGTCTGATCCACAATGGCCTCAATCAGCTTGCCGGTCACATTGCGCAGAACATGCTCATCATAAAGATAGGACTTATCATAAATGATTTTTTGCAGCTCTCTTGCATGATGTGCAATGAACTTCAGCAGTAACAGGGCGAAGGCCTTTTTTTCAATATAGGTCGGGGCAATATCGAGAATATCTTTTAAAACCAGATAGACCAGATTGGGAAATTCGTTCGTCTTCGGAATTTCTTCCAGATAACCAATCACGTCACCAAAATAATTGGCCCGTTCTGCATCCAGTGTCTTGAGGCTTTTTTCAACAATTCTTTTATGCATTTTTCCCAACCTCCAACGATATTAAACATATTGTATAGAATACATAGATTTCATATCATACTAGAAAGCACTTAAACTTTAATCATTTTGCTAAATTCAAGTCATAAGAGCAATATATGCTAAAATCCCTAAAGCTGACTTCTGTCGGCCCGTCTGACGAACTCACGATAAATTTTGCTCCACGCTTGACGATGCTAACAGGAGACAATGGTTTAGGGAAAACTTTCCTCATGGATGTTGCATGGTGGTCAGGTGCCAGAGACTGGCCCAATTACCCTGCCTTGCCGACTTTCAACAACAGTTCAAAAAAAGCTCAAGAACCATCAATTGTCTCTGTTCTTACAGGACGAGGCGGTGCAGAAATTACCCAAAAATATAACTATGACAGCAAGCATAACGATTGGGTTAGAAAAGGCAAAAGCAGACCAACCATCCCCGGTCTTTTACTGTACGTTCGTGTCGATGGCGGTTTTTCCGTATGGGACCCTGAACAGCACTATTATAAAAATGCACCATCCCGGGGAATCATTGAACCGGACCGCGCCCCTGCCTTTCATTTCTCAAATGCACAGGCCTGGACGGGGTTGGCAGACGACAATGGAACCGTGATCTGCCGTGGCCTGATAGAAGATTTAATTACATGGCAACAAACCAGATCCAAAAATTTCGATGCCTTTTGTGAAGTGCTTAAACATCTTTCACCCGATGGGGAAGAAATACGTATAAAAGACCAACCCCGCCGAATGCCGGGATGGGGGGCCATTGACATTCCGGTCTTAAGCACACCATCCGGCAATGTGCCGCTTCCGCTCGCTTCTGCCGGGGTAAAACGAATTGTCACACTCGCCTATTTACTGATCTGGACTTTTTCCGAGCACAAGCTTGCTGTAGAAAATCGCATAAACAATCCATATGAAAACCGCATCTGGATACTCATTGACGAACTGGAATCACATCTCCACCCCAAATGGCAAAGAGAAATCCTTCCGGCACTCATCAGTGTTGCGAACGTCCTCAAAGACGATAAACTTGATTTCCAATTTATCATTAATTCGCACTCTCCCCTTGTTTTGGCTTCTGCCGAAGAATTCTTTGAACCGGAAAAGGATTCAATCTGGAACTTCAGAATTGAAAACGAACAAGTTGTTCTGGCAGAACTTGAATGGGACAAATATGGCGAAATTGATAACTGGCTCACCTCAAATGTGTTTGGTTTAAAAGAAGCCAGAGGAAGCAAAAGGGCCGAAAACATCATTCAAAAAGCATATGCCTTTATGGAAACCCCCACAGCGGAAGTTGAAGCCGAACAAATAGAACAGGAACTTAAGGAAGTCCTGCCCACACTGGATGAATTCTGGAATCACTGGCGCATGTTCAGAAATATAGGGAAGAGAAAGGACATTTAAAATATGTACCCCCTTGCCCCATCCCCGGAACCTCTTGATTTTGACCTCAACGTTCGCCAGAAAGGCAATAACTGGCTTGCCCTGCACCCTAACGCGGCAAGTTCAAAATACCCGGCCTACTGGAACGATGTACAAAGTGATGTCGAAAATGCCTTCGATGGCAGATGTGCCTATTTAGGGCATTACATCCCTTCGGGCCATGTGGATCATTTTCTGGACAAGAAAAACCATAAAACGCTTACCTACGAATGGTCCAATTACCGGTGGTCAGAATCCAAGGTGAATATAAAAAAAGGCAACAAAACTTTTTTGGACCCTTTCACGATTCAACTGGGATGGATTGATATTAACCCGGCCACCCTAAAGTTTTTTGCAACAAGCCACCTCCCGCCCCACCTTCAGAACACAGCACAGGAAACTCTGGAAATATTAAATTCGGACCAATTCGTTCGTTTCAGGCAAAGATTGTTACGCTCACAACTGGATACACAAGGGTACCCGACAAACTTGGCAGGATTAAAAGAGGACTTTCCTCTTCTCGCAAATGCGCTGGCGAGAAGCTTAGGCCTCCCCATCCCCTAAATATCTTTCTTTCAGGTGACCCATAAAAACATTGGGATCAAGCTTTTTCCCTGTCGCTTCAACCAGAAGATCATCCGTGCTCAGGCTGGAGGCGCGCGCGTGGATATTCTTTTTCAGCCAGCCCATCAATTCTGCAAAGTTGCCTTTGGCGATTTCATCTTCAAGGGTGGGCATCGCTGTTTTGGCCGCACCAAAGATTTGTGCTGCTGTCATTGCACCTAATGTATAGGTGGGGAAATAGCCCCAAGCCCCGTCATACCAGTGGATATCCTGTAAACAACCCTCGCGGTCACTGGGCGGGGTAATCCCCAAGAGGCGCTGCATTTCTTCATTCCAGGCTACCGGGATATCTTCCACCTCCATCTGGCCTTCAATCAGGGCGCGTTCCAGCTTATAGCGCAAAATCACATGGGCCGGATAGGTGACTTCATCGGCATCCACCCGGATAAAGCCCGGTTCGACACGTTGATAAAGATTGAGGAAATTCTCCAGCTCCCAAGCTTCTCCCTGCCCGCCAAAGACCTGCTGCATAAAAGGTCCTGCATAGGTTAAAAAGGCTTTGGATCGGCAAACCTGCATTTCCACTAAAAGAGACTGACTTTCGTGCAGGCTCATACCACGGGCCGCCCCGACCGGTTGACGGCGCCACTTTTGCGGCAAACCATGTTCATAAAGGGCATGGCCGGTTTCATGCAACACACCCATCATGGCAGAGGTGAAATCTTCTTCATCATAGCGTGTAGTCAGGCGCACATCATCCGGTGTGCCGCCACAAAAGGGATGCAGGCTGACATCAAGACGCCCATGGTCAAAGTCAAACCCCAGCGCTGCCATAAACTTGCGCCCCAGCGCTTCCTGCTTTTCCACAGGAAAGGGGCCGTTCAGGGGCAGGACCTGTTTGCTTTTCTGCTTTTCCAGAACCGCAGGCAGGAAATCCGGCAGGAAGCTTTCCAACTCGGCAAAAATCTCATCAATACGGGCTGATTGACCATCCGGTTCATACTGGTCCAGCAAGGCATCATAGAGGGAACAATTCAGTTTCTCCGCCTTGGCAGCAGCCGCCTTGCGCGTGAGATTAAGCACCTCTTTCAAGGCAGGCACCACCTGTTTGAAATCCCCGTTCGGACGTGCCGTGCGCCAAACCTGTTCACAGGCATGTTTGGCCCGGCTCAACTGACTCACAAGGTCTTCATCCAGTGCGGTGGCATGAATATGAGCACGGCGCATCTCATGCAGGTTGGCGCGTTGCCAGTCATCCAGTTGAGGTTTCTGCGCTTCGGCCTCAGCCAACAGCTCTTCCATTTCTGCATCGCACATCATGGCATGCGAAAGGGTTGCGAGCAACGTCAACTGTTCGGAACGTGCCTCTGCCCCACCAGCGGGCATCATGGCTGCCATATCCCAATGCAGCATGGAACCGGCCTCTTCCAAAACGCCGATGCGTTTGAACTTCTCTTCCAGTTGTGCGTATACTGTTTGCATCTTTTTTAACTTTCTTCTTTCAGTTCAACAGCCCCATGCGGCTCATCTGCCCCAATGCCAGCAGCAGCCCCAACGTGATCATCATGGCCAGTAAGGTAAAACGGTTCATTTCTCTTTCAGCCTTCCTTTTCTTGTTTGTGGGACAGATTGCCCCACAGGTCAAGGCTGGTGATCCCCCTTTCATAAATGATCAGGTTGTCGCCATCAAACCACCTTTTGAGCTGCGCCTTAAAAGGGCCGGAACCATACGGTTAGCCGGTTTGCTGTTTGACGAAAAGTTTGTTGCACTCAAAGACTTCGTCAATCCCGAAGATAGAATCCGCCTGCGCCTTTTATCAGATAAACCGGACCGCTACGGGCGCAAGGCTGCACAGGTCTACCTCTCTGACGGGCGATGGCTACAGGGTGAACTGGTGCGCCATAACCTTGCCATCCCCTACCCCTATAGCGGGGAAGAAGCCCTGATCCGGGACCTTTACCTGCTGGAAAACCCCAATAGCTTGTCTGCTCTGTCTCAAGACCTGCCGCGCGAAAGCTTTGCCATTATCACCGGGCAGGTCATTGATGTGGCGCAAATCAAGGGGAAAACATATCTCAACTTCGGGGCGAACTGGCGCACTGACTTCACCGTGCGCCTCAATAAAGAGGCTCAAAAGAATTTTCGTGCATTTTCCCTTGATCCGCCTACATTGAAGGGCAAGAAAATTCGCATACGCGGCTGGGTTTTTGAAGAAAACGGTCCCATGATCGCCCCGCTTTACCCCGCCCAAATCGAAATATTGGAAAACTGATGCCCTTTACCCACGAAGCAGACCTCTTCCCCGCCCTTTCTCCCCATCAGTCCGGCATGTTGTATGTCGGTGATGGACACAACATTTATTGGGAAGAATGCGGCAACCCACAGGGCCAGCCCATTCTCTTTCTTCATGGTGGTCCCGGTGCAGGCTGTTCCAGTATTCATCGCCGTTTTTTCGACCCCCAACATTACCGCATCATCCTGATGGACCAGCGCGGTTGCGGGCGTTCCACCCCCACAGCCGAAACCGCCCATAACACGACAGACCATTTGATTACAGATATTGAAACATTGCGCCGCCTGTTGAAAATTGAAAACTGGTTTGTCTTCGGCGGTTCCTGGGGCAGTACGCTTGCACTGGCATATGGCGTTGCCTACCCCAAACGTTGCCGGGGTTTCATCCTGCGCGGTATTTTTATGGGGCAGGCTTATGAGTGCGACTGGTTCCTTCATAAAATGGGCACCTTTCAGCCGGAAGCCGCACGTGCCTTTCTTCATTTCCTGCCCAAGGAAGAACGCAAGGATGTGATGGCAAGCTACCTACGCCGCCTCACAGACCCCGACCCGGACATCCATCTACCCGCTGCCATCGCATGGGCAGGATATGAAGAAGCCTGCGCTACACTGCACAGCTACCCCGCCAACAACAGCCCGGACCCGGTTTCAACGCTGTGCCTTGCCCGTCTGGAAGCCCATTACTTCAAAAACAATTTCTTTATGGAAGAAGGCTACCTGCTGGAAAAACTGCATCGTATCATCCATCTCCCCTGCATTATCGTTCAGGGGCGTTACGATGTCGTCTGCCCGCCCGTAACGGCGGAACATCTGGCACGAAGCTGGCCCAAGGCGCAATATCACGTTGTTTCAGACGCTGGCCATTCCGCCTTGGAACCGGGCATTCGCACCGCCCTGATTCGCGCAACACAGGCTTTCAAAACCCTGTCAAATTAAGCTCAGGGCTTTCCAGATACCGGGCCAATTGCTGAGGTCTGCCCAGGCACTGAGCAAGGAAACGACACAAAGACGTTCATGTTTTTGCAGGCTTAGGTCATTTGCCAACATCTGCGGTGTAGCACATATGATCCCGCTATGGCGCACAAAACGACCCGTTGCCAAAAGCTTCTGTGCATCGCCGACATCCGCATTGCATACAAAACGTTCCACCTGATGCCCACTATAACCTGCATCAAGTCGTGGGCCGATTGCGATATAATCACAGCCAGCTTGGGCAAAATCAGCCACCACGCCGAATGTGACCAGATACCCTCGCCCGGCTGTGCGCACCCCATCTTCCACAGCACGCAAAAAGGCTCCCTGATCTGCCACAAAATGATCCGCCGGGCAGATCAACAGCGCAAAATCTTCATTCTTGTCTCGCGCCCAGTTCACAATCGCCTGATAGGTTGCCGGGTCCTGTGCCACGGCCTCCAGAACCAATATTTCCGGTTCCTCAAAAGCGATCTCGTCACATTGGTCCATCACCAGTTCCACCAACCCCGGCGTTGTCACAACGAGCGGCGGCAGGAATGCGAGGTCGCTGACACGTTCCAGCGCATCCTGAAACGGGCTGTCTTCTTCCAGTATACCAAGAAATTGTTGAGGTGTTTTCGGGCCGGACAGGGGATGTTTCCTTTCCCCGTCACCCCCAGCCAGAATCACCGGTTGGATTTTTCTCATGGCCGCTTATAGCTTTTTTTCAACCTTCCACCAACGCGAAAGTCACATTTCAGCCCCATTTTCTACGTTTTATGGAATGAATCGCCAATCAGGAGACATCCATGCGTAATCCCAGTTTTAAAACTCTTGCACTCAGTGCTGCTTTAACCCTTTCGGCCCTGTCTGCACAGGCAGACACACCAGAAATAAAAGTCTTTAAATCCCCCTGGTGCGGCTGCTGCACCGCCTGGAGCCAGCATATGCGTGATAACGGCTTTAGCGTTACGGAAATCAAACGCAAGGATATGGATGCCATTAAACGCACGTTGGGCGTTCCCGAACGTCTGGAATCCTGCCACACCGCCATGATTGACGGCTATATTATTGAAGGCCACGTTCCCGCCAGTGACGTCAAACGTCTGCTGAACGAAAAACCGAACCACGCCAAAGGCCTCTCCGTCCCCGGCATGCCCATCGGGTCACCGGGAATGGAACAGGGCAACGAGAAAGAGCGATATACCACCGTTCTATTCGGCCCTGATCGACTATCTGCGTTTGAACGCCATTAAAGAAGCTTGCTTTTTTACGTCTGCCTGATAATTATGCCCGCATGCGACCCCGTAGCTCAGCAGGATAGAGCACAGGATTCCTAATCCCTGTCGTATGCGTGTTTTCTTATTTGTTTACAATAACTTATTATAGTTAAATATTTTTGTGACATTGCTTTGTGTCACGTTTTTAAAAAATACTAGATTTTGTGTCACATTTTTTAGTATGAATCTTTTTAAGTCCCTGTAGCTCAGTAGGATAGAGCAGTGGTTTCCTAAACCAAAGGTCGGAAGTTCGAATCTTCTCAGGGACACCATTTTATATAATGATAACAATATCTTAAGTCTTATTTTTTAGCAAATCCCCTTTAAGAGACAAAAGGAGTAAACTTTTTACTCCTTTGTTTTCGTCGTCTTATTTTTCAGTGTAATCCCCTAAAACCAAAAACTGAGAAAACCAGAAACGGAAAAAATCAAGTTCCTTTACGGGAGCGCAGCGAATGGAGCGCAAAGGTGCTTTATTTTTGGAGATTCTGGTTTAGTTTTTGAAGTGTTTTAGGGGTTGCTCTGAAAAGACTTAACTTGATTCCATTTCACACCGCTACAATAATCCTTAAGGAATGAAGTCATATTTTCTAATAAGCTGGCGTTTATAGATATCTGGTCTTTTTCAAAATAATAACGCCAATCTACAAAGGCGGTATTTATCTCCGCAAGGTCTTCTTCAAAGTCTTTTTTGAACTGACCCGCATATGCCTGTTTGATATCTCCTCTAATTTCTTCGGGAAGCTTAGAATAAACTTTTAATAGGTCATGCCCTCTAATTGGCTCGTACTTTCGGGCTTTTAATTGAAAAGGCTGTTCACCAGCAAAAACAACTTCTATTTCTACATATAGAGATTTAAGGAATAGCTCAGAAGCAAAAGCCAAGTTTACATAGTATGACGCTGCATTAAAAGCAGGTCTCCTATGTTCCTCAGGAATGAAGTTAGCTGCTGAATAAAAGCCTTCTGCGACCCTATAGATGTAATGGTCTGGGCCTGCGTGTTTTTTGACTATATCTGACATAGTGAACGCCTCTTTTATACCTTGTTCTGATTCACATATGAGGGCGCTGCCCCTTGAATCTTTGTATATTCAT
Organism: Terasakiella sp.; assembly: GCA_050297075.1. Lineage (GTDB taxonomy): Bacteria > Pseudomonadota > Alphaproteobacteria > Rhodospirillales > Terasakiellaceae > Terasakiella. The sequence goes on along the minus strand of JBNKSC010000013.1, from coordinate 183,983 downwards.
GCTCATTCGATGAAAACCTTTGACTCGCTCTCATTTTGTCATCTGCTGCAAGCTCTCTTAATGAAGATTGCAAAGATTGTGGCTTTCTCGGTTTTCCTGATTTTTGAACCAGCTTTTCATCTCTGGAAAACTTATTATTAAAAATACTTTCAATCTTTGACATATATTCTAATTGTTTAGAATGAACAGTCTTAATCTTGTCTTTTATATCAAGATTTTTTAACTCAAACTTATCTTTAATTTTTTCAACATTTGATAAAATACGATGATGTGAAATTCGTTGATTTTGTGAAACTAAATCTTTCTTACTTTCATTGTATAAAAAATCTCTATCATCCAAATTGTAAAGGTGTGATTTTAATTTGTTATAGTTTTCTTCTGCTTTCTGCATGTAATTTTCTAAAGAAATAAGGGCTTTGGACTCTTTCTCTGTAAAGCCTTGTTTAAGGAAACTTTGCAATTTTTCATCAACAACCTTTTCCTGTCTGTTGGTGATCTGTTTCTTCCCTTCGAGGATATCACTTAAAAGGCTGTTTTTAACACCAAAGGCCTTCCCTGCTGACCCTAACACTATCCCATTTTTTTCAAGGATAAATGCAGCTTTATCGCCCTTTCTGAGAATGAATCCTTGTTCTTTTAGTTTAGCTTGTAAAGCTTCTCCTGTTGAACAAGATTTAAACAAGCTATGCGCTTCTTGCTGCAAGTCTTTAAAAAGCTTGCTATCGCCCTCTTTTTTGGCTTTCTGATAGCTTGATTTTGAATAATGAGGGCGGCTATTAGCCTCCTTATGCCCTAAAAGGCTTTTATCGTCGATTAGAAGGGCTTTACGCATATCTTCTAGCCTTGGGTAGCCCTCAGCCTTTAGCTGTTTTAAAACCTGTTTATTGAACTTTCCTTGAGTGATTTTGTGTCCATTTTCAAACTCAAAAACACGGGAAAGCTTTTCTTCTCTCATTTTTGAGAAAGAAAAATTGATAACTCTGTCATTTTCTAAACCTCTATAGTTTGTCAGGAAATGGCAATGGTATTCAAATCCCCCACCTTGAAGCTTTTTCTTATGTAAAAAAGTGTAAATATCGTGATTATCTTCATCAATCTTAAATTCATCACATATTTTTTGTTTGAATGAATATATTGAATCTAAAGTCATACTTTCTTTTGAATTAAACATAAATTGAGACATACAAAATTTGTCACCCCTACTTTTTGAGAGTGATAACATATAGTTCATGTTTAACTGTAATTGAGATTTAGATATTTTTTCATGATCGTTATCTAAAATAATAATTTGTTCGTTATCATCTCCATTTGTCACATGCTCAATCATGTTACGAAATGACTTATTTGAAGTTAAGACATTAACAGAACTAACAATCATCTTACTTACTCTTTTTTCTTAACAAAATTTGTTCATCTTCTGAAAGATGTTGTTGTTCTAATTTTCTAATTTCTTTCAAAATAATTAAATAATTATTCTCAAGATTTTTCAAAATATTGTTATCATTTGATAACTTTTCATCTCCATTTTTTAGGAGAGTATAGAACCTCTTAATCATTCCTCCTTGTTTGTTGGCTATGCCATTTAACTTGGCGATTTCTTCGCTGAGTCTATTTCTTCGTTTTCTAACAAGAACAATGTCTTTTCTGTCTACGTCTGATTTTCTGAGGAGAGTGTAACGCGCCCAATCAGCAGAGCTTAAGCCTGATTCTTTGGCTTTCTGATGAAATATTTTAAGCTCATCTTCTGTCAATCTTATTTGAAATCTTTTATTTCTCATTTACATTATCCTTATCTTTAAACTGAAAAGGGAAATGTAAATATGTGTTAATCCAAGGTTCACAACGACTATTTTTAATAATTGGAACGCCTGCTTTTCCTCTCTTAAAAATTAAATTATTTTCTTTAATATCTATCTTTTTTATTAGTTTAGAAAATTGATAACATAAATTTTCTGCTGCTTTGAACTCTGCATGTGTTAAACGAATTTCTTTTTCATCAAGAATTGATTCACATATTTTTTTCATTATTAAAAAACTTTGTTTTTCTTTCTTATTTAATTTCATAATCCTTTTTCCTATTTCTAAAATTTTTGGTTCCAAAATCAAGGTTAAAAATCGGTAGCTCTGCTATCATTTTTCTATTGTTATGTTAGTAGTCGAAGCGGCTAACATAACACCCCTTGCTAACTACTAATAGGAACCATAACTATAATATAATAAATCAATATGTAAGAAACAAGTAATCTACATAAATAATGTATAATACTTTAAAATAAGTTATATGAAATCGAGTCAAAACTTAATCTAAACGAATCAAAAAAAAGACATCTAAATATGTTTTAGATGCCTTTCTATTCGTGTGTATGTAGAGAATTATATTATAAATTCGTTTTTCGCCGTTAAAATGAAATCTCTTTGTTTACTCAAGAATTCTTCTTTTGAAAATGTATTCAATAACAATATGTATGAGATTGCAGGATTAAAATACATTCTAGTTAATAAACATTCACTAAGAAAATCAAAAAGAGAAAAACCAGTGTCATATTTTTTTCGTTTTTTTCTGTAAGAAGAAAACAATTCTAATAGTGGACTGTCTAACTCTTTATATTTTTTCAAAAGAGATAAAATTTCAAGTCTCTTCTCAAGAGGAGTAAGGAAACTATCATACTCAATATCAATAATTGATTTTTCTAACTCTTTTAACAATAATTCATTTAATAACATATCAAAACTCATTTAAAATACATTTGTATCTTAAACTTAAAAAATGAGTCTGATAACTGTCAGGTTTTACAGGTTTTTAGTAAATAGATAAAATGCCAAAAAAGTTACCATCAGTTTCCAATAAGCCACTATTATCGGAAGTTAGAAAAGTAAACATTTTTGACGCTTGTACATATAATTACTAACCATCTATTCTCTGTAAAATTTCATGATGTGCATCCTTTAAGTCATCCACGGATATTATCTTATCTACAGTTCTATCTAAACTTTGTACAAGTACAGAAGGTTCTCCAGCATTTATCTCAAAACTTTCGGTAAATGATACATAGGGAATTTGATAATGAAATTTATCAATCGGCACAAGGCAGGAGCCAATATAAATAAATGCGTCTTCTTCAAACTCCCAAGAACCTTCAGAGACCATTTTATCATCATCTAATTTTAAAACTGACGTTAATTCTTTTACTGATTTTATAAGTCTTCCATCTTTATTATAAAAACCATCATGAATTGTATCCACTACTTCTCCTTCTTTATATCCCGCATCAGATAAAACCTGCATTGCCTCAGGTTTAAGGACTGGTTGCCATCGGGCATGACTGTAATCAGGTACAGTAGCATGCATATTCATGCGTATCGTTTTTATTCTACCCTCTTCATCTTCATCTGTTGATGGTCGAATAATGTATAAATCAATTGGCTTTGCACCAGCTTGTCTTAAATCTTCAACATATTGTTTAGCTGGCTTTGTAAAATCAGTTGCAGAGGCTAACAAGCCTTCATTAACATCGCTTAACACCAACAAGGAACCTGCTAATTTTGCAACATCAGGTCGCCCTACGCTTGCTCCTCGGTCTTGATAATCCTTAGTTTCAACGAATATTTTCCCACTTACATCTTCCACTAAAGAGTCAATCTGATGAGTGTCATTGCTATATGAACTAGGATGAAACACATCATGCGTGACCTTGGCTTGTTTGTTTAAAGCTTGCATCACTGAGGCAACGATAAGTTCGTACCCTTTCCCTGTTTTAGATGGTCTTACACCAAAAAGAGATTCATAGTAGTCATCCATGTTAGGCATTTTCAATTCATCCTAGTAAGTTTTCGCTTGTAATGGTTCCTGAAAGAGAGATTACCTTAAAATGCATTAGGAATAAATTATTATCGTATAATGGCGCATATCAAATGAAAAACTACACATCCATTCAACTTTATTGCAGTAGGTAAAATCGTTATGAACTTTGAAAAAATCCAATATGAAAACCTGAACAGCAAACAAAAAGAGATTTATAATTTCCAAAAGGTTGCAGGGCTTCTAGCAGAATACGGCTATAACTGCATAAAGTTAGCTGACGATTGGAACGGAGCAGATTTTCTAGCATACCATTTTGACGGTATTGAGACCTTAAAAGTCCAGCTTAAAGCCAGAATTACTATTGATAAAAAATATATGAGTGTACCTAATATTTGTATGTGTTTTCCAATAAATGGAGATTGGTTTTTAATTCCTCATGAAGAGCTAATAGAGAAAATTAAAGAAACATCTCCAAAATGGCTAAATTCAGAAAGTTGGGTTACTAATGGTCATTATTCGGCTGCATCAAGTGTTAAAATCTCTCAAGCTTTAGCTAGTTATAAATTATAAAATGGTTGCCATATAAATATGCGTAACTTTTCGTTAAAAATATTTTTTAAAAATAACCGTAATCTATAAGAAAATATAGTCCCCTTTAAGCCCTATTATCTTAGTATAAGGGGGACTTGTGCAACTTAACAAAAAAATCCTGAAATAATCAGATTTTTCCAGCTTTTTTATAATTGTAATATGTCCTCCTAGAAATCCCTAAAGCCTCCCAAGGTTTAGTTTGTGAAACATTATTTTCTTGAAGATATTCTTCTCTTGTTTGTTTATATCTTCTTTTTTGTTTTTCTGTATCATCAATCAGAACATTAAGAAATTTCATTTCCTCGGAATTTATCTTTAATAAGTCTATTAAAGTATTTTTCTTATAAAGATATATAGGAGAATACTCCTTGTTTTTAAATATTACCCTTTTTCCTGCTCTATGTTCTCCTACTCTTTGGAGTAGAGAAGAAACATAATGCACAAATTCCTCATTTAAAAACTTATGCCCAACTATTTTAGAAGCCCACATAAAACTTTCGGCTTTAATATCTGTTGTTGGGTCATCTGCATACACATAAGCCAGCATACAAGCACCTAAGAAGGTGAATAGGTCTTGCCCTTCCTTCTCTGGGATTGGTGAGTCTGGGAACCTCATTTCCTTGATTGCTTCAATGTCACACAAGACAGCATAGCAATAAGACTTGATATTAAAAGCCTTGTTTGCCTGATAATATCGCTGTGTGCGCTTCTGCTTGATACTGTGTACTTCGGCAGCCTTTCTCCCTTTACCTGCCTTGTATGGCCCTTTAACGCCCTTTTTAGGCTGTTCTGGCTCTTCGGGGATATCTTCATTGTCAAACACTTCATCAATGAGAGTTTCAAAGTCATAGTAAATGTTGTTGTCTCTCAATATTTCGGATGTGTTGCCTGTCTTTGTGTTTATTGTCCCTAATGATCTTAGGACTCTTGATAAATCATAAACTCCAGTATCAGCGTTAAATTCCATAAAAAAGCTTGTAAGTTTCTTGTTCAACTCTTCAAGTCTGTAGCCTTCTTTTTTGCCTATAATATCGTTAAAAAACCATTTTAAATACATTCCATTTCCTGAATACTCTATTACAGAGGGCAAAGGAATATTATTGTCTTTTATAAAATATTCTAACTTAATAAGAATTTGGCTTACTGATAAATATTTGGAGTCTTCAAGTTTATAAAAATCTAAGTCAACCCAAGCATGTGACGCAAACTTAAAATTTATTTTTCGTCTGTTTCTTTCTTTAAAAATACATTGAGAAATATATAAATCTTCAAATCCAATACATTGACCTAAAATGTAATCTCTTTGACCCATAAAATAAGTTTTTTGAGTTGGTTTTGAACCATCTTTATATTTTTTCCAAGTGGCGAAAATGCCATTTTTGGGAAGAATAATATTTTCTTTTTGTGTGATTATTTCTTGTTTTTCTTTGAGTTTTAACATCTGTCATAAGAAACAGAAAAACCCCTTTCAATTTTCTTAAATACTATCATTTAATTAATTCCTTTTTTTTATTATTCCGTTTTTGTAATTTTTATTATACATATTTTTAAGAAAGAAAGAAAATAAAAAATAAAGTTGTTGTAATTTTCATAATATTTGTTTATATTCTATTTGTTACCTTTTGTAAGGTTCTGTTTTTGTAAATCGAAATCCCCCTAGGTCTATGATCTAGGGGTTTTCTTTTAAGAGGGGAGAAAAAACAAATGACTGAAATAAATATAAATACTCCAGATTTGGAACTCGAAAAAATAAGAGAAACCCTTTATTCTCCTAATTTTTTTGAAGAGTTTGACGACGATTTTAAAAATAATATGTTAGACTTTATTGAAACAAGATTATTCAAATTAAAATCAGTTTTTCCATATGATTCAGAAGTCTCAAGACTAATTTCAATTGTTTATGATAAACAAGAAAATAAATAAAAAACTATCGAACTATAGAAAATTGTTTGTTTTCGTTACTTTTTTTGATAATAAGAATTTATGTTTTACAGAAACGAACAACGAAAAAAAACTAACAAAATTTATACGCCCTTACATTTGTGTGGGTGGCTTACTGAGCTTATAAAAACAGTTTACGAACCTAAAAAAATCTTAGACCCTTGCGCGGGTTCTGGAAATCTTACAAAATATTTTGACTGTGAGAAAATCGAGTTTGAGATTGATAATGGAACTAATTTTTTTCAACAAAATCACAAGCTTGATGATGTTGATTTAGTTCTATGTAATCCTCCGTTTATTTCTGGAGATAGAACAAATTCACCAGAAAAATTTTTGAGACATATACAAAATTTAGTTAAACCTGAAATTCCTATAATTTTTATATGTCCATTCAATTTTAGATTAAACTGCAAAGATAAGAGTTCTAGATTAAGATATTTAGAAACATTAAACATCACATCAATAATATCTCTTCCACAAAATTTGTTTGATGATGTTTTTTATCATTGTGAAATTTTAATTTTAAACTTACCCTTACCTAAATCTCATTATACTTACATTCCCGAAGGTGTTGAAATGTCTAAAATAGAACTTCCTAAAGAGTTGCAAGGTAAATCTCCTGAGGAAATCGTAGCTTTAATGCAAGCTGCTCAAGCTGCCTTAGAACAAGCAAAGAAAGAGACTTTAAAAGCTGCCAAATTGGAGGTTTTAGAGGTGCTAGAACGCTTCGGCCTGTCTTCTTCTGACCTACCCCAAATGTTTAAGCTAAACGCTTCTAGCGAGGCTCCTAAAGAAGAAAGAAAAGAGCGTAAGAAATCAGTCCCGAAATATAAAATTGGGGATAATCTTTGGTTTGGTACTGGCTCAGAAGATAAGTATCCCGAATTTGTAAAAGCAGAATTGAAAAATAAGAAGCTTACTGCTGCAAAACTTAAATCAATGCCAGAGTATCGCAATCCAGATCATCCCGATTTCGGGAAATAGGGTTGTTGTCTTTAATCAACCCCCTACCCAATAAAAAACCCCTTATCTAAGGGGTTTTTTGTCGCTTACGCTCCGTTAAATTATCGTTGCAAGCTGTTCAATGTTAGACTTAGATTTAACATGTGAATAATGCTTTTCTATCATCTCAATTGACGTAAAACTATTGTTAGCAACTAAACTTGTCGGGATGCCATATTCTAAGCTGTACGTGATATAAAAATGTCTTAGAGCGTATAGCGTTCTGTGTCTCTTTGTGTGTGCATAATCGAGCTTACAGCGTTTCACAAGCCTACTAAAAGCATCGCTATAAGCAACGCCTTTATATTCGAAGATAAAATCATCAAGAGGAATATTAAAAAGCTCTTGATACTCTAACAATTGAATCAAAACACTTTGCCCTACTTCATTGGGTACAATGTCACCATAAAAGCCTGTATCGCCTTTATCGCTTTCGCAGTCTGCAAGATACAAAAATGTCTTTTTGTTTTTATCAATTTGTCTTTCTTCGTACTCTCTAACTGTGATTGATTCATCTTCTGGTAAATCATAGATAAGCGTATTTTTTTTTGTTGTATCAACAACGTGTTTCTTTATCTGTCTATATGTGAGCTTGACTAAAGTTGACGGTCTAGCTCCGCAACTGAGCATTAAGTCAAAAAACATAATATGTTTAAACTTTTTTAAACAAGTTACATCATGTAGATAATGTAAATACTCTTGATAAATAACCGGTATTATGTAGCAAATACACCTAAATTTCCCCTTTAAAATCACAGATTTTCTGCCGTATGCTGATGATAGGTAAATTCAGTATACGGTTTTTTGTTATGGGAACATCACATGTAATTTCCGCTCTCTGCCTGAAACGGTCAGAAATGAGTGGAGAGGTTTTCGAATTAGAACAGCGTCTGAGTAATATTCGCAAGCAAATGTCGCACATCGACGCTTCTATCAAGATATTTGATCCTGATTTTGATTTACGCACCTTGCCACCTAAACGCTCTCGTAAGGCCAGCAAGCACTTTAAGCATGGCGAGCTTAATCGTTTGCTTTTGGACACGCTCCGCAAGGCTAAAAAGGCCATGACAACGGAAGATATTTATCAGGATATATGTCTGGTCAAAGGTTTATCAGATTTGGATGAATCAGATAAACGTTCTGTGAAAAATCACATTGCTATAGCCCTGCGCCGACAAGAGAAATCAGGGGCTATTCAGTCTTGTCGGACAGAAGAAGATAACAAGCAGGTTATTTGGAAAATTCCATCACGCAACGCCTAAAATTTCAGAAGGCTGTTTGTTGCCTTGCCAGTAGCCTTTCCAGTTTCTGGATACTGGATGATTGAGGGCTTTATAAATGAGGTTAGCGAAGATCGTCCCGTTATCTACCCTACGAGTATCTTCCCGATAGGCCATTTCCTTTGCATAAAGATGCAGGTATTTCCCTGCAATGTGATGATGTTGACCAATCTCTGCACGACGAAGGCGAGAGAACCAACCTTCTGCACCATTGGTGCAGGCTACACCGTCACTATATGATTCTGAGTGATTAATGCGGTTCACTTCGAATTGAGCGTGTAGCGCATCATAGGCGGTGTTTTCATCTGCATAGAGAACCGTTCCCGGCTCAACCATTTTTGAGACGAGATCAGATACATCAGATTGGTTTTCGTATCGAATGACAACCGGGACAGTACGGCCACCACGTTCACGCATGACAAAGACACAACGGCGCTTGCCATTTTGATGACGAACAAGGCGGCGGTCAATGCGATCCTGTTTCCAGTTCTTTGGCTTGATATAACCACCAAAATAAGCACCATCCATTTCGACTTCACCTTTTAGGGGCTGGTTGGCTCTGCCATCCCCCATGATCTCACGCAGTTTGTGAGCCAGCACAAAGGCTGTCTTGTATTGAACATCAAGATCACGCGACAATTGAAGGGCGCTAATGCCTTTCGCAGTATTTGAAAAGATAGCAATCGCGGCCAAATAATCACGTACTGGCAGTTTGCGACCAGAAAAGATCGTGCCACTTGTGACGCTAAATTGCTTGCCACAGTCCTTACACTTGAAAACAGGGCGCGAGCGATATTCGTAACACGTCAAAGAACCACAGTGAGGGCATACAGGTTCACCATCAGTATGAACCCAACGCAATTCGCGGAAAGCTTGGTCCGCTTCCACGTCACTCATACGCATTACCTTTTTCAAAGACAATGTTCTGGCTTTGGCAGAAAGGAGGAAATGTTGTGACATAGAGTTGTGCTCCATCGAATGCGTCATTTTCATATCGCATATGATGATGTTTTTAATATCTCTTGTCAATAGAAACATATCGTATATGATTATATTTATTTCATTTATGAGGTGTAAGATGAAAACGGAAAAAGAATACAAAGATCAGGTGAAGGGGTTACTGAAGGCAGAGCTAAAGCGTCGAAATTTGACTTATGCCGATCTAGTCGAAAAACTTGCTGAGATTGGAATTCAGGAATCCTCCGAGAATATTGCCAACAAGATCAGCCGGGGGAAGTTTACGGCTGTTTTCATGGTCCAGTGTTTGGAAGTTATTGGGTGTCAAAAAATCGAATTGGCTTCTGTTAATTAAGCTCTTTCAGAGACTTAATGACGATATCTCCGGGCCAAGGGTCACAGACTGCCTCTTGGTCTAAGGCTCTCTTCTTTGCTGCATTGCTCAAGAGAGAGACTAATGGATCATCAGTTTTAGGGTGCCTTTGATTTGCTGATTTTTTTGCAATGCCATTGTAAGGATGGCTTGTTTTTCTGATGCGTTGAAACATTAGCCCATATGCTGCTGATAACTTTATATCAGGGATCGTTTGCTTTAAGTTTTCAAAGATGGACAAACCTTCTGAATCTAAATCCCCCCAGAAAAGGACCTCTGGCGCAGAAAAGATTTGTTTTAAATCGTATCGCTCACCTATTACGGGGCATGACTTTATGGAGCCTTGGGATATTTTTTCCAAAAGGTTCTCACTGCCTAAACCATATCCAAACGAACATATCGCTGTAGCCATTTCTGTGCAGTCAGATTGAGAGAAAGCTGTGAATACAGCCATGTTTTCAATAATTATGACAGTTTTAGGGTTCTTAAGGCCAGCAGTTAAAACATACTGAGTTCGATCATCTTGAGCCTTTCCTTCTGGTTTGAAAGCTTCTTGAATTGATTTCCCTAATACATCGATTGCTTTCGACGATCCCAAAATATGCTTTGCTGAAGCTATATAGCTTTCCTTGATTCCAGTATCTTTGGAATATGCTATCAATCCCGTGATCAACTCCACTTGATCAGATGCTGATAATTGAGTTACGACCGTTGGTGCGGTCATTAAAGCGTCAAACTGTTTACCTGACAACTGGTCTTGAAATTGAACAACTTGGTTCTGCCATTGTTTGATATTTTCTGGCGTTTCTGGTTCGGCAATATTCAACTCAACACTACTATATGGATGCATGCCATGACCAAATTGTCCTGTAATCTCACCGTATTTTTGCAACACTGAAAGGCCTTCAGCAATTTCCGCCCGATCCAGATCAGGTTCCAACTTCTGACTTAACAGTTTCCATAGTCTGTTTTTTTGTATTTTCGATCCCTTTGTACCAGAGCGCAGGGCTTCTCTGATCCGATCTAAATCGTTGCCGTTTAACATCTATTGCTCAATCTCCGCTTTGAAAAGGTCTGCATTTTCGGCTTCATTTGAACCATTGGCAGTATGCCTACCATGGATGGTCGTAAGAACCATTTCTCCAGGCTTATGTTTTCGAAGAATTCCCTGCTCTGTGCGTGTCTCAATTTGTGTCCAGACATGGCGACCATCTCCATTTGCACCTTTTGCTGGCTTTCCTATTAACCATCGGGGAAAGATATTGAAGTTGTTTTTGTAGTGGGGAGGATGCAGAAAACCAATAATCTGGAAGTTGCTTTGCACGCTGCTGCTCTGACCCAATGACAAATCAATTAAATCTTCATCAGATAAATTGGAAAACAATCCATCAATAATTAGAATGCCTTGTGCATTTTTTTCGGCACGCCTTCTCATTGCAGGTGTCACAGCTAGCGAAGAAGTCGATAAGTTTTCAATTGCATCACGCTTAAAAGAAAATTCTGCAAGCTTGACCTGCCATAATAATTCTAAAGAAGCATATTCGCCCTGGCTAACACCGTCTTTTTCAAAAGGAAAATTGTCAGCCCCACCAATAGCTTTGTGTTTCACAAATATTTGAGGTCGTGGAAAGAGTTCACTGTATAGTTTGTCAGCAATTCTCTCTTTAAGTTGATTGTTATGCTTGCTTTCTTCTTTTTGGCTACGTTCACTTTTAGGCTTAGCCGCATTCTCAATATTTGCGACCTCATCAAGAACGCCAATCAAAATGTTTTCCCATTGATCTGAAGATACGAACTCTGCTTTTAATTCAAAAGTTGTACTGGGGGTATCTCGCAAAATATTCTCAAGCATAGATAAGTGCGAAGTTAAACCGCTTTCAATAATACTTTTCCAGTTGGTCAGATGCACTTTGCGAATTTTATCCAAGTCTTTTTGCTGGTTCTCTTTTTCCTTTTTTGCCTTGGCTATTGAGAAACGTACTTCCGCTAGAATATTTTCGATCTGACTAGGTTTTGCACGAGTGATGCGTTCAATTACTGTTCCTGCTTGGGTGCTTTGATCAAATTCTTGATCAATGATTTCAGTTCGTTTTTCACGGAAACTAGCGATTGCGAGATTTGCCTTCGTCAGAGAGCTTCTAGCTCGTTCAAGGGTGCTATCCCGTTCTTTCAACTCATCAACAGTGGAATGCACCATGCCGACAAATTTATCTTGTTGTGATAGAGGTTTATCTTCCTCTGTCAGCATAGTTTTTAAGATATCTAACGCCTCATATAGCTGGCTATTTCTATCTAAAACGGTTTGAACTTTTTCACTTTCCTGAAAAGAAGCAATAAAATTTCTGACTCCTTTGTATCGGCTCCATAGTTCAGCTATCAAAATATCTAAAGCGCTTTCTGACCGTGAAAGCCCCTCGATCTCTGCCTGCAAGGCGATACGTTGCCTAGTGAATGTTGAACGGCTCCCAGCGTTTTCTTCAATTCTTCTTTCTAACTTAGCCAGCTCTTCAGCAGAGCTCTCATTTCCTTCTAGGCTTTCTAAATAGTCTTGAGCTTTTTGAAAATTGATACCGTTAATTTTACTACCTAGTTCTTCAGCAAGGTTCCTGTTCTCTTCAATTATTTTATCACTAGAAACAAACCATTTAAAATCCCCAGCATCTATCGCTTCTTGGAATTCGCGGAACAATTTATTATTAGCCTCTTCAATTCTGAGTTCTTGCAAGAGGCGTAGTGTTTCATCACGTCTCTCATTTTCTTGTTCCAGGGATTCTTTCAACGTTTCAAATTGAGCAGCTAATTCTTCTAGCCGATCTTGGATTTCTGATATCTGGTCTTCTAAAGATGAAATTTCCTTAAACCCGCCAAGTTCACAAAATTTGCGATAATCAATGATTGCTCTAAAGGCTACAGGCGAAGTTAATGTATCGAGGTCGCTTAACTTATCTTCATCGGATCTAATCAGCTGTTCCAGTTCTTTACATCTCACCTTACCCCCTAATTCACAAAAAGTAAGAGCATGTTTGGCGGCAATAACAATTTCATTATCAGGTGAAAGCTCGTTTAACTGACCTTGGGTTCTTTCGATTTCCTGCTCATTCCGCAAAATAGCATCAGCGATTTTTTCTCTTTCAGTATTTATTGCTTCTGGATCAACAACAGCTTTAACGATATTGGAATAACCGCCAACCATAAAACCTATCGCAAAATCATTATCCCATTGAACAGGAATAATTACTTCCTCTCGAATAACCCTGGATAATTCTTCAGCTAAGAAAAGGGGGACATGCATATCCAATTGAGCTAGCAGTTTTTCAGCTTCAATCGCGTCCTTTTTGCAGTTAAATGCCGGAGCAGATAGCAAGGATGAGAAGAAACTTGCCCATTTTAACGCTTGTTCTTTGGGAAGGTTCTGTTCTGCGATTACGTCAGCTACATTCTGCCATTCTATTGTTTCTGGTATGGCCTCAATTGCTTCCAGCATTAATCCTGATGCACGGACACGACTTTTTTCAAGCTGCTTCTTTTGTTTTTCAAGTTGGATAGATTCTGCATTAAAATCGTTAAGTGAAGCATTCAAAAGCACCTTGTTTTGCTCAAGCTTTTGCAACCACTCTTTCGGAGCGTTATCTATTTTTTCAAAGAACTTACTGGCTTTTTCTTCGTAGTTTCGGAGAGTTGATAATTCTGCGTTAGCTGTGGCTTGAGACGACAGTACCGCATTTTTCTCTTGATTTAGAGCAGTCTCAAGATCATCTGTTAATGGTCTATCTTTAAAAGTTTCTTTGAAAGCTATTTCTGATGGTGATAGCTCAATTAACTCATCTAATTCTCTCTGTTTATTTCCTAAAAAACTGGACTTGTCCTTCACCTCTTTACTTATCGCATCTTGTGAGACCTCCAGACGCTTAACGATATCGTCGGAATCCCTCACTTTATTTTCACAAACTTGGATACCTTCTTCTGTTTGCGCAGCTTCCTCAGCGGGTATCCAGTCACTTGCCCGAACAGAGGCAAAGGTCTGATAGTCCCTATATAATTTATTTAAGCCACCTTGCCTGCGAAGATCGTTTCCTATTTCTTCATTGGTTTTTTGAAGACGAGAATTTATTGCTTCTCCTGTCCGCGCAGGATATTTTAACTCTTCTTTAGAAAAACCTCTTTCTTTCATTTGCTTAAAGTGAGAAGCGTCTTCGTCGAATTTTTTGATTTGTCCTTCAAGCGTTTTTTGACGGACTTCATCAATCTTTATTTTTTCTTCCATCTCTGCAATTGAAATATCTAATTCATTTTTCCGTTTCTGTTTTTGCTTGATATGCTTTCGAAACGGATTGCTATCCAGTTTTTCATGAAAAATAGAAAAAGCGTCTTTTACTGCTGTTTTCAGTACACTTGTTTTTACTCTCCATCCAATATTGGAATCTAGAAGAGTGAGCAGTTCACATTCTGAAAGATAAACAGGCAAAGACCCACGTTCACCTGCGGGTAAAGTATTATATTTATTTTCAATGACATAACGACACTTTAGACCATATTCCCTGCCTAATACATCACTCAATGTTTTAGGGATGTTATTTTCTTCAATTGTTGTGAAGTATTTTAAAATGTAACGTCCCCATAAAGCTGCTTGTCCACTATTTGGAAGACTGTCACTTTTTGGTACCCAAACAATGTGATCTAATACTTGCTTAGTTAAATCATCTCCCACGGAAGAAGGAGTATCCTGAAGGATACCAGGCAGGGGTTTTTCATTTACATAATGGTTGAGCAAACCAACACGTTTCGAAACTTTCGAAAGTGATTCATCTCGTTCTTCAAGGGCTGAAACCGCTTCTTTTGCCTTAGATTCCAATGGAGCTATCTGGGATAACAAGCGTTCTTGTTTTTTTAAAATGGCTTCCCTGGCTTTTACGGCCTTTGACGCCCCTAGAAGTTTTCCGCTGGATGTTGCAATCACATCTTCAAAATAATGATCATCGTTTTCTTCTCCATTTTGCTCTGAATTCAATGTGTGAATTCTTTGACCAGCTAATAATTCCGGCGCGACATGTTGCCAAAAAAATGCCGTATCAAAGGCAACGCCTTTCTTATTTTCAACAGTAAAGATTTCTGCTGATTTGTCGCCAGCTCCTTTTTTAAGGTGAGCGACATTTCTTTGCAGAACATTTTGTGGGATACGATGGTTGATGAGAGGCCGCCACACTTCCTTTTTAACAGCCCATTTGTGGCCTTGGATACTCTTGACAGCCTTCTCGACTTCATCGTTTGACAGCAATTCACGAGAACCGTCAGGTTGGTCTATATATGTTGGGGCGGCATCAAGACCTTTTGGATAATAGTAGTAAATCAGGTCTCCATTTGAGTAACCGCAAACACCAAAAGTTACTCTTTCACCAGGAAGGTCTTCACCAAGTGCCATATGCATTTTGGGGTTTGTTGATAAATCTACCTCAATGAATTCAACACGTATGTGTGAATAAACCTTGGACTTTTCCGGTGCCATCCGCTCTTTCATTTTACGTACAAGCGTTTGATCACGCGATAGGACTGCTAAAGAAGCTGTAACAATAGATGTTTTGCCTTTTCCGTTACCGATCTGGACAGCTGCATTTAGTCCTCCAAAGGGAAGGCGCTCTCCACCATATCTAGGGTTCCAATTGCGTTCACCCTTTTTAATTTTGATAAAGTTGGAAACATCAATTCCACCAATGAGAGCCATTTTAATTCTCCTTTTCTTCTTGCACTTCCGGCTCTTCGCCTTTGATTAAAAGTGAAGGGAGGTCTTCATTTAATTTCTTTACTTCGAGATCATAAAAATCGCTAAAGCCCTGACTGATACAATTTTCAGCTTCTTTGGCTGCCAACAAGGTCATTCGATAGGTGCCAGCTTTGAATTCTTCCAAAAGGCCTGCTTCAACCATGCCGTCAAGAAAACCAGAGACTCGTTTTGGAATTTTGGTGGTTGTATCTCCTTTAGTGAGGATTTCGGCAAAAAGCTTACTTTTTTCACTAGGAATTTCCATCCGCTCAATTTGGTCAACACCCTTGGAAACTACCGTAATTAAAGTTCCCTTTTTAAAGTCTTGTTTTACAAAAAGAGACACTTCTGAAACGGCCCGACCTTCATACATTAAAGCCATGTGATGTGCCCAAATGTAAATCCACCAAGTCCGAGTTATGCGCGGTTGTTCAGATTTGTTTTCCTTTAGTTTTTCCAAAGCGGGAGATGCTCCTCCAAATGTTGGGTGGGGAAGCATCGGGTCTCTAAGTAGCAAAAAAGTTCTTTTGCCAACTTCCGGTCTACCAGCCGTGCCCTCATGCACATCAAGCATATACCCAAAAGGATGAAATATTTGGCCGAGTTCAATCCAATCGGAATAGTCTAAACGGTCGATAAGCTGTGCAACATGCTCTTCATTTGGAAAGGGCTTCCTCTGTCCTGGCCCTAATCTGGCTTGTCTAAATCGAAGCATATAAGTCATGATTTCGCCAATGTCGCTAGCCAGCATGACGATCTCCTTTTATTTCATCTGCAATTTTCAAAGCAATGTTGCCACCAAAGATTTCTCCATCAGGAAACTTGATATGTGCATTACCCAACAAACAAATCTCTACCATTGTATTTCCGATCATAAATGAAGGCGGCGCATTAAATTCAGAGAGAATATTTTCAACAATTTTGATTGAATTTTGTGGGAGTAGGCCTAGCTCGCAAATATCAGAAATTCCGAGAGGTCCATTGTTGAGCATTTCAATTATTTGACTGCTATTTCTATCTAAAAAGCGTTCAAATATCTCATGACTATCTGGGTCTGGCGGAGGCAGAGTTATACGTTCTGATTTTACCTCCCTATTCTGCAAGACAATCATTTCTTTAAAATCATAGGGGGCAGGTGCAAAAGTTTGCGGCGGTTCAGGAATCAACAGTTTGATTGCATAATCAATTTGTTCACTGTCCATAGGTTCTGTAGCTATTTTCTTAGCAAGCTCTGCAAAATCTATACTTTTTACAAGTCCAGTATCTCTTCTCTGCATTTCTGAAATGCAATCGGAGAATTGACGTAGAAAGGCTTCTAATGCTTGCGTTAACTCTTTTAAGCCAAGTTCTAAATCCATCCATATCACTTGGTTTGGACCTTGTTTTAATGAGTATTTCTTAAAACGATCACGAGTTTCATCCGTTTGCAGAAGTTCTTTTGCCGCGGAGAGAACTATTTGAGCTTCGCCTATTGTCTCGTGATACTGATCCCTTGTTTCAAGGTAGAATGATCTCAATTTGGCTAGTCCTGGCTGTTCAACAGCTTCGTTTAACTGCTCCGCTTCTGAAATAATGTTGCGAACCATTTGGCGACACAATGAAACAGCTTTTCCAAAATCACCCCATTTCACTGCTTTTAAAATACCTTCAGCAACATTCCCTGAATAAAGCCATTCATTAGCCATTTGGGCAACTTGCATAACCTGTTGCCCTCTTTTTGTGAGACGTAACAGCTCTCCAGTTCGTGTTCTGTCGATTAAACAGGTGTCTTTCGTAGAAAAACAAACGCCACCTTCCTCAAATCTTTCGCCCGGTCTGCACCATACCTGAGTGGGGCGTGAAAGCTGTCTCACTACGAACAATATATCTTCCGATGTCAGGTTCGGATGCCTGATAGCTATATCATCCATGAAAGGATCAATTGATACATAGTTCCCAGGTTGCTCAAGTTCTTTCTCTGTGAGGTATTGAAGTAACTGTATCCCTACATCAAGCCATAACCCCTTAAACTCGCCACCAGGACGCTCTAAGGGAACGTTCAATTGGGAAGTGTTTGGAGTTCTTGCAGTATCGTGCAAATCAACAAGTCGAAATGCTCCTAGCAACCATTGCATTAATTCCGGTATGTCATGCTCAATGGGTTGCATCAACTAGCTACTCCATACAGATTATTTGGCATAAAGAATAGAGGAACTGGTATATCCTTGAACTCAGCTACACCTCTAAGCCGATCAACCTGCCAACGAGCAACATCATGCGCAGCTTGCATGAAAATATGATCCCTTGAGAGCCAGTAATAACTGGTGTTTTTCCGCTTCTTTGGTTTGCCGATATGTGATCTGTAAACAGCATCTTGGCAGTCATTGAAGACAGTTACTTTCCAAGCATTAATATTTTCCCTGCGTGATGTGCCTCTACGAAAGGCAGCAGAACGGGCTGTTTTAATGGCTTTTCTTTCCGCAATGCCCGAATTCCATGCTTCCGAAAGCTTTCCACCAGTTACATGTGGCTTTCTTCCAGGCTCAAGAATAATGGCTCCCCAATAGGCTTCATGCGGGGAAAACCAGGAAGCATCTGTAAAAACGAGAACGGGATACTTTGAGAACATAATTAGAACACGCTTGCCAATTTGACTTATAAACTGATATACTGATTTCTATATGATGGTTATATCTAATTTTCCCTAATTATTAATTTTCCCTAATTATGAGTCAAGTATGAAAAACCAAAAACACCTTGAGCGAGTGCCCCCACGTTGGGAAACCCACCAAAGACTGCGGTTTATCGAAGCTAGATTATTTTGGACTGGTCGCATTAACCGAGGGGAAATCATTGATTATTTCGGTATTTCTCAACCACAATCGTCGAAAGATTTGACGCTGTATCAGGAAATTGCGCCCAATAATTGCTACTATGACAAGTCAGCAAAGACCTATCGGTCCAGTGATAAATTCAAGCCTATTTTCATTGATCCAAACGTATCCAAATTCGATGGTCATTTGCTTTTGGAAGATGGTATTCTTGGCTGGCAACCTGAAATCATCAGAATGCCAAACCTACAACGACCAGTTAAAGCTGAAATTTTTCGGGCAATCCTCATTGCAACAAGAGAGAAACAAGCTATTCGCATTCGATACCAGTCGATGAATTCTGAACGCCCTAGCTGGCGTTGGATTTCCCCCGCTGAATGGTCTCATGATGGATTTCGTTGGCATGTTCACGCTTATTGCGAAAATCGGAATGCTTGGCGTGATTTTGTTTTGGGACGCATAATCGAAACTGGTGAAAGCAAAGACCAGCCTGATAGCTTGGCAGATGATAAAGCTTGGGATGAATGGCATACGATCATTTATGAACCTCACCCCGAGTTATCAGAAGATCGCCGCAAGATTATTGAACAAGACTATGGCATGAAAAATGGTAGAGGGACGCTAAAGGTACAAACCCCCATGCTTTTTTACACCCTTGTTCACTTTGGGCTGGACACTGATAACCGAGGTCCAAAAGCGCAGCATATCGTTCTAGTGAACAAGGAACTGAGAAAGATCGCTGGCTTGGATGATGGGCTGATGGGCTGATGGGCGAGGAATAGTTTTAATCATGCCCAAAAAATCCCAACAAGACGACTTTTTCAAAAGAGCACTGCATAGATTTATTGCCCGTGAAATTAGGCAGGGTTCAGATGTGCTGGAGCGTGCGCGGCAAAAAGTAAGTGAATGGGAGAATTCTATTGAACCTCAACCTCTATACGTTGCCGCTTGGAAAAGCATTCTTTCCCTTAATGATGAAGAAATTGCTCGAATTATCACAAGACCAACAGAGGAAATGGAACGATGGCGCTGTAGTACGCCGTTTCTCTCAGATAACTTGACCGATCCAGAATGGCGCTTGCGTCTTTTACGTAAACTACGAAAGCTAAAAAAATATGGTTATGGAAAATGATGATGACCCATTTGCGAGCTTCATTGAATGGAGTGGTGAAAGCGATCAAATCTATGATGACCTTTCCAAAACATATGTGATGGAAATTGATGGACATAAAGCGACAATAGTTTTTGATCCTGAGATCAATATGTTCAGGGGAGAATTCATTGATCTGGGTAATGACGGTAGTGCAGACTTCTATTCCAAAGATTTAGATAGGTTAGAAGATGAAGGCAAAATATCGTTGGAGGTATATTTCAATGAAACAGATAGAGCATGAAATCAATTTGATCTCGGAGGGGCAAAGGCAGATAGGTCAACAAATTGAACTCTCAGACTTTCTCTCGAACATGTTGCATAGGATGGAATCTACTGGCGAAGAAATTACTGCTGAGATCAAAAAGGGAGAGGGAGATAAGAAAGCGCTGTTTGTAGTTACTCTGATTGCTTCTGTCTCAGTTGTTGTTGGCACAATGTTTTTGATTTCTTGATTTTTTCGTAGAAAATATATCTATACCATTGTTTTATATAATAAAAATATTAGGTGTGTTTGCTACATAATACCGTAAATAACTTTATCTTTATGTTTTGTTTTTAAAAGTCGCGTTGCTGCTGCATCAATTTCTAAATCGAAATTTAGATGCATGTTTTGACGTATTGTTTTTATCTCTTCAAGTGTAAAGCTGTCGCGTCTTCTGTTCTTTTTGAGCTTCAAATTCTCTATATACGGCATACGCTCACGCTCTAAAAATTCCTTTCTAGATGCAAACTTAAAAAGCTGTCTAACTGTTGTTAAAATCTGATTTATAGAGCTTTCTGCTAAATTATTTGCTTTAAGATTTTCAACAAAACTTTCTAAATCATAATTCCTTATTCTGTTTACGTCTTTGTTGTTAAAGTAAGGAATAATGTATTTTTCAAAGTCTCTTTTATATTTTTCTTTTGTATTCTCTGACTTTTTTATGTTTCTGAATGTCTTAAGATATTCGCTAACAACATAATTGATTGTATTCTTCTTTTCTTCGTGAAATTCTGTCTTTTCTAAATCTGACGTATAAAAATCTAAAGCTGCTTTTTGAGCTTCTAAAAAGTCGGTCTTTTTAGTCGTCTTTCTTACTCTCTTGTCGTTAATCGTATACTGACATTGCCAAACGCCTTTCTTGTTGTCCTCCCTTATGTAAAGGTCGATTTCATCGTTGATTTTTCTAAACTCTTTGTAACTTGTCATGATATTCTCAAAAATGTGACGAATGACGATTTAACTTTTGAGAAATGTGACAAAGAAAAGTGACGAAAACAAGCCAAAAATGTGACGTGACAGGCTATTGCGTCACATAAAAATATTAAATAATGAATAAAAACAATGACATATAAAATACGTAATCAATTCCTAATCCTGGTGTCGGAGGTTCGAATCCTCTCGGGGTCGCCATTCTAAAGGCTATCACTCATCAGCTTGATGCCTAAAGCGCCTAATATTGTTGCCGCCATTCTATCAAGGCCCGGTTTTGCCTGAGCGTAGACCTGCTGCGGCTTTGGTCTGGATAATAAAATGGCAACGAAGGCGTACCAGCCAAATTCAAAAATAAAAATAAGCGGGATCAAGACCAGATAAAGGCTTACGTCCGGTTTGGCCGTCATAAATGTGGCAAAGACACTGGCGAAAACAACAGCCGTTTTCGGATTGCTGATTTGTGTTACAAACCCTAAGGCAATGCCTTTAACAGTATCTTTTTTTGAATGCCTCCTTCCCTTAGCCTGAAGGGTGGGAAGCGGCTCTCTGGCGCCTTTGAATATTTTATAGGCAAGATACATCAGATACAGGCCACCAAAAAATTTCAAAAGGACATAGAGCCAGGGAACAGTTTCAAAAACAACATGCAAACCTGCCAGCGCCGCAATACCAAACAGTGCGCTTGCAATGCCAATCCCGAACGCAATGGCAACACCTTTTGCCTGTGTTTCTTCAAGAGAAGATTTGGCAACAACAATAAAGCTTGGCCCCGGGCTGATCGCCCCCATCAACAATGTCGCCATAATCGGAACGACAACCAGCACACTATCCACTCTACCCTCCTGAAAGACCTGATCAGGATCAATAGCATATTATGCCCTGTCAGGCACGATAAATCGCGGAAACCTCCTGTCACACGTCAATCAAATTGCATCACTTGATTGCCATTTTCTCAATCTCGGCAAAGCTTTTGTGTTTCGTCACGTAATCTGAAAAAGCTTTCATAAAATCTGCATAATCAGCATGCAAATAATGCCATAAAGGTTGCGTAAAAATTTTCTCAACAGCAACGGGAGGCACGTCAAAAAAGCCCTCTTGAATCCGATGGTTCACTCTGAAAGCTCCGGAAAGAAAACGTTTTAAAACACCGGAACGATACTGCAAAAACAAGCTCTCTTCATCGTTGATCACCATACTGTTCTTCGGATGTTTCTGTGCATATTCCTTTTGCCATTGCACGCCGCGTAAGTAACCAAACGGCCTTTCTTTCGCGTTTTTGACCGTCATATTCTGATACAAATAGCCCGACACATGAAACAGCGGTACGTGCGACTTAACAAACGGCACCTGTAAATGTTTTTCAATCAGCTCCAGCCTGAAGATATCACCCTCCAGCATTCCATTATTGAAATGAACCAGAATGCGCTTGGGCGGCAGGGGAACAAATTGGGTGTTACATTTCAGGTTTTTATAGATTGTGTGATAAACCTGAACAACTTCCCCGGCAAAAAGGCTACCTGCTGCATAGCCAACCGTTTTGGGGCATTCATACCCGAAGCCCCTTGTCGCGTTGACGCTCCAAATGGCAAAAAAACACAAAAAAGACAGAATAACTTTTGCCTTATTCATAACAGTCCCCCCACTGTTGAAATATATAAAGGCAAAATTATTCTACCATAAAATTACAGAAAGAGGGAAACTTATGAATCCCCCCCCCCCCAATAAGCCAGCCATTTCTGCATCAAACCAGATGAGAAATCTCTCTATACAATTCGTCGAACTTCACCGGTTTAATGACAACAGCATTGATCCCGGCAGCCAGAAACTGTTCACGATGTTCCTTAACCGCATCGGCCGTAAAGGCAACAATCGGTTTATCGGCATTTTGATGCCCCGCTTTGCGGATCACGCGCGTGGCTTCCATACCATCCATTTCCGGCATCTGGATATCCATCAGAATGATATTGAAATCCTGTTCTTGCGCACAGGTCACCGCCTCACGCCCATCATTGGCAAGAACCACTTCGTGCCCGCCTTTGCGCAACATGGCCGCAATGACTTTTTGATTGACCGGATTATCTTCTGCCACCAGAATTTTCAACGCGGGCAAAGGCGTCTCTACCGGATTGGGTATATCCGGTTTCCCCGTCCATTTCACCGGCAGTTCCAGAGTAAAACAGGTGCCTTTGCCAAGTGTGCTTTCAACGCTTAACTGCCCCCCCATCATACGGGCCAGTTCCGCTGAAATGGACAGTCCCAACCCGCTGCCTTCAAATTTGCGCGACAGGCTCTGGTCCACCTGCGAAAAACGATCAAAGATTTTTTGCTGATCTTCCGGGCTAATGCCGATCCCTGTATCATGTACAAGCAGAAACAGCCTGCTCTCCTGAATATCCATTTCCACAAAGACGCTGCCATCAACAGAAAACTTGATGGCATTATTAATCAGGTTAGACAGGATTTGACGCAGCCGAATATCATCCAGCAATGCCCAGCGCCCGATATATTGCTTGGCATTACTGTGCAGGTCCAAACCCTTTTTCAACGCTGCGGGTAAAAACATGCTGACGGTGTTTTCAACGATTTTAGCCGGCTCCCAGGTATGGACCTCCAACTGCAAACGACCGGCTTCAATTTTGGAAAGGTCAAGGATATCGTTCAACAAACTCATCAAATTCTGGGAAGATTCATCAAGGGCATCCAACAGGTCTTCTTCCTGTTTCACCACGGTTTTATTTTCCCGCAGCAGTTCCAGAACACCCCGAATCCCCATCATCGGTGTGCGCAATTCATGGCTCATGGTTGCCAGAAAATCGCTTTTGGCCTGATTGGCCGTTTCGGCTGCCAGCATTGCCTTGCGTAACTCGGCTTCCATTTCCTTGCGCCGGGTAATATCGGCGTGGGTCCCGCTCATACGCACCGCACGTCCGTCTTCCCCCCATGCCGCAACATTCCCGCGCGAATGGACCCAGATATCATGGCCGTCTTTGTGGCGCATGCGAAATTCCGCATCGTAATAAGGGATTTCCTTATTGAAAATTTTGCGTATTTCCGCTTTCGCCTTCGCCAGATCACCATGGTGGGTATTATCCGTCCAGGTTTTCAGGGTAACCGGCTGCAATTCCTCTATGGTATAGCCGATCATCTCTGCAAAACGCTCGTTGATTTCCACCTCACCGCTCAACACATTCCATTCATACGTGCCAACATTTGTATTTTCGATAATTTCATTCAGTTCGCGGCGGCGTTTTTCCGCCAGATCACGCGCGACCTTCTGACGTCTGACACCAAAAACCAGCACACCGATCAGAAGCAACAACAAAACAATGGCGCTAATCAACAGCGCGATCGTCAAGCTATACTGCTTTGTCAATTTCTCTGTCTGGCGATCAACCATCTGTTCAAGCTGGGTCTGGTAATGCCAAAGGTCTTCAGCAATCTGGCGCTGTTTTGATATATCATGAATGATAGAGACCAGAATGTTACGCCCCATATAGAGATACGGGGTGGAATTCACTTCAACCGTTCTGATTTCGCCACCTTTTAGACGATGGCGAAAGATAAAGTAATTTCTTTTTTCTTCCTTGGCACGCAGACGTTCCTGTTTGACCTCTTCCGATGTCAGGGCGTTGATCTCCTGAATAAACATCTCGCGCAGTTCAGCCTGACCATATCCGTAAAAATCCGCTGCTGCTTCATTAGCATCCAGAATTTTACCTGTTGCAGGCTCGATCAATAAAATGATCGCATTATGTTTTTGATAAAATTGTTCAAACGAAAGGGAAACTGCCTGTGCCTGCTGAGCTAACGCCATCAGCACCATTATACAACTTATAAAAAAAAGTCCTGCTTTTCCTATTCGTTTCCCCATTTTCCCCACTCAGCCGATTTTATGATGAGTTTATGCGCCCTAGCGAACGTCATTCTTTTTTGTACATGCATCATAACGAGATAGGCAAAAAACCCAAATTGTTTTTGTATATTTTTGAAAGCAATCTTGCATTTTCAAGCTATCTTTGCGAGAAAAGAGCAATAGTTTTCTCCCTTAGGGCCGAACCCTAGAACCTTCGTATATTGCATTTAAGCTATGACTCCAGCCATCAAACTTGCCAAAAAAAAGAACATTTCCTTTAAAGTTCATCAATATACCCATGACCCGAAAGCCGAATCCTATGGGGAAGAAGCTGCTGAAAAACTGGGGCTTTCTCTGGATCAGGTCTTTAAAACGCTGGTCATTGCAACGGAAAGCAGCCAGCTTTGCGTTTGCGTGGTTCCCGTTGCGGGTATGCTGGACCTCAAACAGGCTGCCAAAGCCCTTGGCGTCAAAAAAACGGCTATGGCTGATGCACGCAAGGTACAAAGCACAACCGGCTATGTTCTGGGGGGCGTCAGTCCTTTGGGGCAGAAAAAACGTCTTTCGACCCTGATTGATCAAAGCGCGCTCACTTACCCGACCATATTTGTCAGCGCCGGTAAGCGTGGCTTGGAAATAGAGCTTTCCCCGCAAGATCTCCAAAATCTGACCAATGCACAATTCTGCGCCATTGCGAAAATCTAACCAATTGATTTTAAACGTTTGTTGCGCAGCATTCTGCCGTCAATCACCAACAGGCCAATCAAAATCAGCACAAATCCTGCGATTTGTTCTTTCCCCAACCTTTCGCCTAAAAAGCCATATCCTAAAAACATGGCAGCCATGGGAATGAGAAACGTCACCAAAGACAGGTTGGTCGCCCCGGCAGATTGTAAAATTTTGAAATAGAGCACATAGGCAACCACGGTGCAAAGAACGGCAAGCCCCGCAATCGCCAGAACCACCTCCCTGTCAGGCAGATAAACCCCTTTATCAAATCCAAACATCACGACCAGAGGGGTCATCATCACCGTCGAGCAAACCGTCTGCCCCATCGCCGGGAGAGCCGGATTGAGATGACGAAAACGACGCCCCCAAATAACGGCCAACCCATAAGACAAAGCCGCCATTAAAACGGCTCCTTGCGCCAATACCTGTTGGCCAATCCCGGCCAGTGCCTGTGTGCCCACCATAACAATCACACCGCACAACCCCAGAAAAATACCGGATAACTTCCTTTTGCCCAACTTTTCGTCCTTACATAAAAAATGAGCCAGAACGATGGTAAACAAGGGTGTTGTCGCATTGAAAATGGAGGCCAGAGAAGCAGTGATCTCCTGTTGTCCCCACGCAATCAGGCTATAGGGAACAAGGTTGTTCAAGCCCCCCATGACGACAAAAGACAACCAGTCACGCCGTGTAATGTGACGAAACAATCCAGACCATAAAACATAGAGGAAAAGGATAAAACCCGCGCCCCCGACACGCCCCCAGACAATCAGCCAGAGGCTGGCATCGCGCAAAGCGATTTCGACAAAAAAGAACGAACCACCCCATAAAACAGCCAGAACTCCCAGCATCACCCAGTTTTTTAAGCTCATTGTTTTCCCCATCTGAAAATTGATGAAGAAACATAGCTTAACAAAAGCCGGTCAACTGGCCGCTTTCGGACGTGCAGTTCAGGAACTTATGCACTAGTTCTGTGGCGGATATTGCACCAGTGTGAAAACATTGTTGGCCGGGTCACGGAAATGAGCCAAAGCCCCGCCCCATTCTTCTTTCTCCGGCTTGCCTTCAAACTTGACGCCTTTTCCTTTAAGTTCCTTGTAGGTCTTTTGAATATTTTCCACAGCAAAGGAAATGCCGGTAAAACGGCCAACCATGCCAGCTGTTTCCGGCTCACTCAGGTCAACCTCTTCCAGAATCAGTTTTGTTCCCGGCAGGTCATAAACCACAACACCTTCCCCTTCAAATCCGATCACAAACCCCAGGGCATCACAGAAAAAAGCCTTGGTTTCCTTAAAGTCACCGGAAAAAATTCGAATAGCATCAATGGCGTTGAGCATGACTTGCGTCCTTCTAGAATTCAGTACATAACACTTACTACATCATTCAAAGGGAAAAAACCATGGACTATCTGATCACCGGCCCACAAGAGGCGAACCTGACTTTTGTTTTTGCCCATGGAGCAGGGGCAACCATGGACAGCACCTTTATGGAACGTTTTGCCGTTGGTCTGGGCGAACAGGGCATTCGCACCGTGCGCTTTGAATTTCCCTATATGCAGAAACGCCGTGAAACCGGCAAAAAACGCCCGCCGGACCGCACCCCTAAGCTGCTAAATGCATGGCGCGAAGTCATTGCCGACCTTGGCGGACCGGACAAACTGTTTATCGGCGGAAAATCGCTGGGCGGTCGCATGGCCACCATGGTTGCTGCTGAACTGGAAAATGAAGGCACGCCGGTGCGCGGCGTCTGTGTAACCGGGTACCCCTTTCATCCTTTGGGCAAGTCCGAAAAGGAATTTTTGCGTATTGAACATCTCATGACCCTTCAGACCCCCACCCTGATTTGTCAGGGTGCACGCGACAGTTTCGGCTGGTGGGATGAAGTGGTGGAGTACGGCCTGCCCGATACCATTGATTTCCACTGGGCCGATGATGGCGACCATGATCTTAAACCGCGCGTTCTTTCCGGGCGCACCATGAAGGAAAACCAGCAAGATGCCATTGACGCCATCGCAAACTGGCTCAAGGAAAAAGCCAAATGATCATCGATGCTGCGACCCTGATGGCCTACGCCTTGACCGTTGGTGCCATTGTGCTTTCACCGGGGCCGGACACGATCTTGATTTTGCGTTATGCGCTCAGTTCAGGGCGGCGTGTTGGAATGGCCACGGTTCTGGGGGTTCAGATTGGTCTGGTTGGCCACACCCTGTTGGCTATCTTTGGCATTTCTTTCATCATTGCCTCCAGCCCGATCCTGTTTAAGCTGGTCGCCACAGCCGGTGCAGCCTATCTCGCCTGGATCGGCATTCAGGGATTTCGTGGCACAACCTTGAAATTTGACGGAGCTGGCCCGGCCATTTCAGCAAAAAAGGCCATATTGGATGCCGCACTGTGCAATTTGCTCAACCCGAAGGTCATCATTCTTTTTCTGGCGCTGCTGCCCAACTTCGTTCACCCGGAAAAGGGCCAACTTACCCTGCAACTGATCCTTCTTGCTGTTATCCTTGTCATCATTAATGTGATCTGGCAAACGCCCATCGCTTGGGCTGCTGATAAAGTGCGTAGTTGGCTGTCACGCCCACGGGTTCAAAAAACCGTCAATGGAGCAACCGGGGCCTTTTTACTGTTTTTTTCTGCCATGATGCTCTGGGAACATCTCATCAAGACATAAAAGAAATCACGCCTTCTTTTGGGCAACGACTTTCTGATACAGCCCGCCAAACAGGGTTTCCTTCGACCAGACGAAATTGCCCTGCTTTTTAGCAAAGCTTTTGATTTCCTTGCCCCATAAACCTTTTGCGAAAGGTTCAAGCCAATCAAAAATGATACTCATCAAAGGTTTGAGCAAATGAAACCGCGATGGTTCATGATAATCCACAAACACCACTTTGCCGCCGGGCCGGGTTGAATCCAGCATGGCATTGACAATCTTTTCCTTCACCTCATCAGGCACTTCATGAAGCAGGAAAAAACACACAACCGTATCATAGACTTTTGCCTGCTTGACAGACGCATCCCCCAAATAAACATGCGCCTGCTTTTGCCCAACAACACGCCTGGATGCCGTTTCAACCTGAATAGGGGCAACATCAATGATATCGAGCGTCCCGTTCTCACCCACAACTTTCGCCAGCTCGCGCGAGAAAGACCCATAAACGGCTGCCGATTGCAAAACCGTTTCCCCCGGTGTCACTTCCATCGTGGCACGTTTAATCAACCGGTTGGCGTTGCCCCACAAAATCACCTGCACAACAGGGGCAGAGCTCAACCAGGGCACCGTCTTTGGATTCAAATAGGCCCAAGTATAGGTATCTTGAAGATATTTCGGCAAACTGACAGAAGACGATTTCGACGGTGTCGTGGTCTCGACATCGTGATTTCCAAGATAATTCATAAGTCCCCCTACATGAACACAAATGAAATCATATCCGATTTTAATGATATTGGTAAAGTGACTGTTTACTTATCTTTATTTTGTAAAGCTATTTCCTCCAACACCCATTGCCTGAAAAGTTCAACCTTCGCAACATCGCGCTGCCCCTGCGGGCAGGTCAGGTAATAGCCTTCGCGTTGGTCCGGCACGACTTTGCTTTCAAAAGGAATAACCAGCAAACCACGGCGCAGTTCATCTTCAACAGCAGTGCGCCCTTCCAAAGCAACCCCCAAACCATTCATCGCCGCCTCAATAGCCAGCGTTGCCCGGTTAAAATGCAACCCCCGGCCCAAGGCCGTGGCGGCAACCCCCATCGTTTCCAGCCACATGGCCCAACTGACCAAACGGGCCTCACTATGGATAAGTGTATAGCGGTTTAAATCTTCCGGGCCGTTCAAACCGGGGCCATGACGCAATAACCTCGGCGAACAGACCGGCACCATTTCTTCACCAAACAACATGGTTGCTTCCTGTCCCGGCCATGTTCCCTGACCATACATCAAACCGACATCAAATTCCCCAAACAAACTATCTGCTGGTGTAAGCGTTGAATTGATCCGTACACTGACATCAAGATGGCGCTCAACAAAACGGTGTAAACGTGGCATCAACCAGGACTTGGCAAAAATCGGCGCAATGGCAATGGTCAGAATATCCCCGGCGCCTTGTGCCATCACCGCTGTCACAACTTCCTCAATTTCATCGAAAGATTTCATCAAACAGGGAAAAAGCACCTGTCCGGCGTCACTGAGGACCAGCGCTTTATCCCAGCGTTTTCCACTGGCGACCCGATGAAACAATTTCACGCCTAAAAAATCTTCCAGCGCCTGAACAGCATGTGAAACAGCCGAAGGCGTTACATGGAGGCTTTCAGCAGCCTGTTTAAAGCTTAAGAAACGGGCTGCGGCTTCAAAAGAACGTAATTGAGGAAGAGGAGGAAGAGAACGTGCCATACCATTACATGAATTATTTTCATCATATAGGTGAAATCTTATCGTTTGTTCCCCTCTTTGAGAAGACCTAAATATACATTCAATTAAAAGGTCGTAACAAAACGACTGCCTCATAATGTTTTTTCAGGGATAAGTTCACAAATGATGACGCAACAAACACAAGCCGTTAGTATGTACTGGGAACAGCGTGGAATGACAGTACCCCTTATGACCCAGAAACTATCTCTTAAAAAAAGATCCGTTACCATCGCCGGGCATGGCACCAGCGTTTCCCTTGAAAATGCTTTTTGGGATGCCCTGAAAGACCTTGCAGATGAGCGCGAGCTTTCGCTAAATGCCCTGATTACGGAAATCGACAAGGAACGTACAGGTAATCTGTCCAGCGCCATTCGCGTTTTCATCTTGGAAAACATGCGCCGCTGAATTTCACAGCCGCTTTTATGACACAACACCCCAACAAAAAAAGACCCCTGTCTAAACAGAGGTCTTTTGTTTTTACATAAAGAAGCAGCGGCTTAGCTGGCTTCTTTTTCCTCGCTGGAAACATCGGCACTTTGCGCATCCTCATCGGCTTTTTTGCGACGAGTGCGGGTGGTAGTTGTTTTGCGCGTTGTTGTCGTGCGGCGCGTGGTGCGGCGTTTGGGCTTTTCTTCCACAGCCTCTTGTGCTGTGTCTTCCCCTTTGGCCTTTTCCTCGCTGTCAACATCCACCGGACGAGCCAGAAAATCAGGAACAGCATTGCTGCCACCGCCCAGTTTCGGCGTCTCTTCATCCGCTTTTTTACGGGTGGTGGTACGGCGCGTGGTACGGCGTTTCGGTTTTTCTTCCACAGCTTCTTGTGCCTGTGCGGCCTCTTCAACTGCCAGAGGTTTTTCTTCAGCTACAGTTTCACTGTCCTGAATTTCGACAGTTTTAACGTCACTTTCCTCTACATCCGAAGAATTTTCCTCATCTGTATCATTGTCCGATACATCCGCCTCAGTGGTCTGACTATCTTCCACTTTGGGTTTCGGTGCAAATAACGCAGCAATACGGCCATAATGGTCTGCATGCTGGAACAGGCTTTCCGCCAGAACACGGTCACCGGATGAAATGGCATCCTTTGCCAATTGCAGATATTTTTCACAGAGCTGCTTGGCCGTACCGCGCAAACGCCCCTGTGGGCCGTTACTGTCGAACGTCTGGTTACGATTGCCACCATGATTATTATTGTGGCGTCTTTGGTGGTTATGGCCCCGGCCACGCCCACGACGATTGCTTTGATTATTGGAGCCTTGTCTCATGGATCCTGATTTTAAAAAGAGATACACCCAATCTTCCAACCAGATGGCATAAACACCTGCAAGCGCACCTTTACAGGTCATCGCTTTTTTAATGGAAGTCTTGCTAATTTACGGAAAAACCACCGGCCTGTCGGGTTCTTATCCCCTGCGGCCCATTAATGTGCCCGTTATTCTTCCAACCTAAAGGGGTTTTTCTTGTTTTCCAAGTGTTTTTTTATAGTTTTTTTCGTAAAATCAAACAACGTACAATCCCGCCAAGGTCTTTTGCCCCCTCAAGAACCTCCAGACCGGCTTTTTCCATCAAGGTTTGCACGGCCTTTTCCTGACCAATTCCCAGTTCCACAACAGCCAGACCCTTCCCCTTCAATAAACGAGGAAAAGCAACAGCCAGTTTCCTATAATCATCCAGCCCATCTTCCCCAGCAAATAAAGCGCTTGCAGGCTCATAGGTTTTAACTTCGGGGTCCAACAAATCTTCATCGCGCGTTGGTATATAGGGTGGATTGGATAAAATCAGATCAAACTCTTCCTCAAGGCCATCGTCCCAGTTCCCCAACCTCATCTCGGCACGCCCTGAGAGATGCAAACGTTCTGCATTTTCCCGGGCAACAGCCAGCGCACCCTGAGAAGCATCCACGCCTAAACCGCTTGCATTGGGATATTCAGACAGAACAGAAAGCAACAAACACCCGGTGCCCACCCCCAAATCCAGCACACGCAAGGCTGCTTGCTGGTCATCAAAAAAACGCAACACCGCTTCAATCAGGGTTTCGCTATCCGGGCGCGGGGTCAGGGTATCAGCCGTCACCTTAAAAGGCAGGCTCCAGAATTCCCGTTCCCCCAGAATATGCGACATGGGTTCACGTGCTTCACGGCGCTGCACCAGCTCTTTTAGTCTTGCCTGCTGCGCCTCATCCAGTTCACGTTCGGGATAAGCGATCAGAATTTGTGTTTCCACCCCCAGCACATAACAAAGCAACAGGCGGGCTTCAAAACGGGCATTGTCAATGCCAACCGCTTCAAGGCGCTGTGTAATATCCTGCAAGGAAAGAGCGATGGTTTTCATAAATCTTCACGTGAGTTCCTGCGCAGGCAGGAATCTTCATTTTTGAAATCACAAAGGCCCCTGCCTGCGCAGGGGCTCGGATAAATCGTCTTAACTCAATTCCGCCAGTTTTTGCGCCTGATCTTCCGCAATCAAGGCCTCAACCACCTCATCCATATCGCCCTGCATAATTTCATCCAGACGATAAAGCGTCAGGTTGATGCGGTGATCAGAGACACGCCCTTGTGGGAAGTTATAGGTACGAATACGTTCGGAACGGTCCCCGGAGCCGACCTGATTTTTACGATTTGCCGCACGTTCAGCATCCAGTTGCTGGCGTTCATGGTCATAAAGCTTGGCGCGCATCATCTTCATGGCCTGATCTTTGTTCTTGTGCTGAGACTTGTTATCCTGACACTGGGTTACAATACCGGTGGGAATATGGGTAATACGCACAGCTGAATCGGTCGTGTTAACGTGTTGCCCCCCTGCACCTTGCGAACGGTAGGTATCAATGCGCAGGTCCTTGGTATCAATTTTAATATCCACATCTTCGGCTTCCGGCAAAACAGCCACGGTCGCCGCCGAGGTATGAATGCGCCCGCCGCTTTCCGTGGCCGGGACGCGCTGCACCCGATGGACACCGGATTCATATTTGAAACGGGCAAAGACGTTTTTCCCGGTCACCATGGCAGTAACTTCCTTAAACCCGCCAATACCGATTTCGCTGACATCAATCAGCTCAAACTTCCAGCCCATGCGTTCAGCATAACGTTGATACATGCGATAAAGGTCTGCGGCAAACAAAGCGGCTTCATCTCCGCCAGTACCGGCACGAATTTCAAGGATAGCGTTCTTTTCGTCGGCTTCATCCTTGGGCAACAGCATCAACTGAACATCGCGTTCCAGTTCCGGGATGCGCTTTTTCAATTCGTGAAATTCGGCTTCGGCCAGCTCTTTCATGTCCGCATCTGTGTCGCCATCATCCATCAGCGCGGCGCATTCTTCCATTTCCTGCTGGGCTGCACGCAAGCCGGTCACGGCCTCTACCACAGGGGTGAGCTCGGCATATTCCTTGGACATTTTTGTAAAATCAGATGCATCCAGATTAGAGGCATCAGCCATCAATGCAGCCAGTTCTTCGTGGCGATTGACCACCTGACTTAAAGTTTCCTGAAAACTCACCTTTTTATTTCTCCTTAAGGAAAAGTTTTGTGATCACATCACTGGCCTTTTCCCATTCCTTCTTATTCTTCAGCGCTGCCAGCGTGCGTAAATCTTCGCTCGGCACATGCAACAAACGGTTGATCAACAAACGCGTGGCCGCTTGCGCATCATCGCCGTGGCGTGCCAATACAGCCTGACGTTCGGCTTCAAAACGATCACGCAGCGCACTCACCAAAGGCACAGCATTGCGTTCTTCCTTGCCCTTGAAAAAATCATTGAGGTCTTTTTCCAAAATAGCCCCGGCCGCACGCGCTTCTGACTCCCGCGATGCACGGCCTTCCATGGCCACCTGTTCAAGGTCATGCAGATCATAAAGAAATGCCCCGTCTACATCATTAACTGCCGGGTCCACATCACCGGGGATACCGGTATCAATAATGAAAATCGGTTTATTTTTGCGCACCTTCAGGGCAAAAGACACCATCTCCGCACTCACAACCCGGCTGCGTTTGTTCATGGACGTAACGATGATATCGGCCTCTGCGGCCAGTCGGTCACGGTGGTCAAACTCCCCGGCGTGACATTCCAGATGACGCGCAATCATTTTGGCGCGACCAGCAAAGGAATGAATACAGGTAAAATCATGCAAGCCCGCCTCAATCAGGTTTTGTGCCGCCAGTTCCCCCATATCACCCGCACCGATCAAAAGCCCCCGGCAGCGTTCCAGATTACCATGCAGTTCCTTGGCGATTTGCACAGCAACAGAAGCAATGGAAACCGGGCGTTCCCCCACAGCCGTTTCGGTGCGCACCCGTTTGGCCGTACCATACGCCGCCTGAAAAATACGTTCCAGTTCCGTGCCAACCGTGCCAGCCTCCACCGCCAACCGATGGGCATCTTTCACCTGACCCACCACTTGCGGTTCGCCCACCATCAGGCTGTCCAAAGAAGCCGTCACGCGGAAAATATGGCGCACAGCTTCCTGTTCCTGCAAGAAATACAGCTGACTTTCCAGTGCCCCCGGTTCCAGTTCCGCGCGTTCTGCCAAAGCCTTGACAATCACATCACGTGCCTTTGA
This sequence comes from Terasakiella sp., assembly GCA_050297075.1. Taxonomy (GTDB): domain Bacteria; phylum Pseudomonadota; class Alphaproteobacteria; order Rhodospirillales; family Terasakiellaceae; genus Terasakiella. The sequence continues at coordinate 149,581 of JBNKSC010000013.1, read as the reverse complement.
AACATCATGGTCCACACAATGGACTTCCACCCGGTCACAGGTGGAAACCACAAGGCATTGTTCCACACCGCCAGATTTCAAGCGGTCCAGAAAAGGGATCACCTCGGCTTCATCCAGAAACAGGCGGTCGCGCAAGGCAAGAGAACTGGAACGATGGTTCGCCCCAATTACCAACACCTTGACATCGCTCGAAAACAAACCGCCCATTTCGCCTGCTATCTTTCCTAAGACTTATTTGAACTGTGCCAGAGTCTGGGCCAGATCGTCCAGTTGAACTTCACTTTGTTCACCGCTTTCAAGGTCGCGCACCGTCACGCACCCGCGTGCCAATTCATCCTCGCCCACCAGAATGGCAGCACAGGCATTGGCCTTGTTGGCGCGGATCATGCGTTTTTTCATATTCCCGCTGTAACCTTGGTCAATGATATAGCCTTGGCTGCGCAGCTCATGGGCCAGCTTCAACGCATCGCTCTGTTGTGCGCCAGATACCGGGATCATGGCAATGGGGCGCGGCAGTTCAACTGTGTCTTCGCCCAACATCAGAGCAAGGCGTTCCACACCGGAAGCCCAGCCCACACCGGGCACCTGCGGACCGCCCATCATCTTGATCAGCCCGTCATAACGCCCGCCTGCTAGAACCGTGCCTTGGGCGCCCAATGTCTCGGTCGTGAACTCAAACGCTGTGTGGCAGTAATAATCCAGCCCGCGCACCAGACGCGGATTTTCTTTATATGGAATACCCAACAGGTCCAGCCCGGCTTTGACTTCATCATAAAAGGCTTGCGAGGTTTCATTGAGGCATTCCCCCAACAGCGGCGCATCTTTAATGATTTCACGATCGCCTTCATCTTTGGAATCCAGAATACGCAACGGGTTGGTTTCCAGCCGGTTCTTGCTGTCTTCCGACAACCCATCATAATGATTTTGCATATAGGCAACCAGTTGTTCACGATAGGCATCGCGGCTGGCCGTATCACCAAGGCTGTTGAGTTCCAGCGTAACAACATCGGCAAACCCCAGTTCCTTGAGGAACTGATAGCCTGCTGCAATCACTTCAATATCGGCTTGCGGGGTTTCCACACCAATCAGCTCAATACCCACCTGATGGAACTGACGCTGGCGCCCCTTTTGCGGGCGCTCATAACGAAACATCGGGCCGTAATAATAATGTTTCACCGGCGTTTCGTGCTGCAATCCGTTGGAGATAAAGGAACGGCAAATCCCGGCCGTGCCTTCCGGGCGCAGGGTAATTTTATCGTTGCCCTTGGTCTCAAAAGAAAACATCTCTTTGGTGACCACATCGGATGTTTCGCCCAATGTGCGCGAAAACACTTCGGAAAATTCAAAGATCGGTGTAGTGACTTCGTTAAAGCCGAAACGCTCACAGCTCAGGCGCGCGGTTTCAGATACTTTGCGATGAACAGCGCGTTCCTTGGGCAGAAGGTCGTAGGTTCCTTTTACAGGTTGTAATCCAGCCATGTTATTGTTCTTTCTCTGCTTCGATTTGTGCCGCCTTTTCTTCAACAAGGCGCACGATATGATCAATCATTTCTTCCGAGGTGGTGTTATGGTCCGGCACACCGCCGACATAGACCTTGTGACTGCCGGAACCGCCACCTGTCAGCCCGATATCTGTTTCACGTGCCTCACCGGGGCCGTTGACCACACAACCGATGATGGAAAGGCTCATGGGCGTACGGATATGTTGCAGGCGTTCTTCCACAGCCGCCACCGTTTCCACCACATTAAAGCCCTGACGCGCACAGGACGGGCAGGACACCACCCGCACGCCGCGGGTGCGCAAGCCCAAAGATTTCAGGATATGAAACCCGACCTTGACCTCTTCGACCGGATCAGCCGAAAGCGAGACCCGCAAGGTATCGCCAATCCCGGCCCACAACAGGTTGCCGATGCCGATAGAGGACAAAACAGTGCCTGCCTGCAAGCCACCGGCTTCGGTAATGCCAAGATGCAGCGGATAATCGCATGCTTCTGCCAGCCCGTTATAGGCTGCAACCCCTAAAAAGGCATCGGATGCTTTCACGCTGATTTTAAATTCGAAAAAGTCGTTATCTTCCAGAATGCGAGCATGGTCCAACGCGCTTTCCACCATGGCTTCCGGGCAGGGTTCGCCATATTTTTCCAACAGGTGTTTTTCCAGTGAGCCTGCGTTCACGCCAATGCGCATGGAACAGCCATGATCACGCGCGGCTTTTACCACTTCACGCACGCGTTCAGGCGATCCGATATTGCCCGGATTGATGCGCAGGCAAGCTGCCCCCGCTTCGGCCGCTTCAATACCACGTTTGTAATGAAAATGAATGTCCGCCACAATGGGTACATTGACGCGCTTGATAATATGTTTCAGCGCCGCAGAAGACTCTTCATCAGGCACCGAAATGCGCACAATATCGGCCCCCGCCTCTTCCAAAGCCAGCACTTGGGCAACGGTGGCTTCCACATCGGTGGTCAATGTATTGGTCATGGACTGCACCGAAATCGGCGCATCCCCGCCAACCAGCACATCACCAACACGAATTTGGCGTGATTTTCTGCGGATGATATCTCTGTAAGGACGCACGGACATGACTAAAACGCATTCAAGGATTAAACGGAATGCGCCTTATAGCCTATAATCGGGGCTAAAAAAAGGACGGTTTTGTGATTCTCTCACAAGCACCGTCCTTAATTTTAATGGATACTGGCCTACGCCAGTATGACGCAACCCAATAAACCGTCATGCTGGTGAAAACCAGCATCTAAAAACTTACCCGAACACAGCCTGTGCTGCCTGTGCCAGATCTTCTTTCAGGTCATCGCTATCTTCCAGACCAACAGACAGACGCAGCAAGCCCGGTGTAATTCCCAGATGCAGACGCTCTTCTTCCGCGACTTTGGAATGGGTTGTCGTGCCGGGGTGGGTAATCAAAGACTTGCTGTCCCCCAGATTGTTGCAAATCGCAATCAGCTTCAGGGCATTTTCAAAAGCAAAGGCTTTTTCCTTACCGCCATCCAGTTCAAAGGACAGCATCGGCCCGCCGCTTTTCATCTGTTTCATTGCCAGCTTGTGCTGCGGGTGGGCTTGCAGGCCCGGATAATACACCTTGTTCACCCCTTTCAGGTTTTCAAGGAAGCGTGAAACCAGCGTGGCATTTTCGCTATGTTTCGTCACGCGAATATCCATGGTTTCCAGCCCCTTAAGCTGCGTCCATGCATTGAACGGGCTCATGGCCGGGCCGGTGTTGCGGAAATAGGGCATGATCTCGTTTTTCAGCAGGTCATCATCATTGAACAGAATGGCCCCGCCCAATGTGCGGCCCTGACCATCGACAAATTTGGTGGTGGAATAAACCACGATATCTGCGCCAAATTCCAGCGGCCTTTGCAGAATAGCCGTGGCAAAAACGTTATCCACAATCACACGCGCGCCCGCTTTATGGGCAAGGTCGCAGACCGCCTGAATATCCACAATATCCAAAGTCGGGTTACTTGGTGTTTCCAGCAAAACCGCGCGGGTCGGCTCTTTCAAGGCTTCTTCCCACTGGTTGAGGTCATCACCATCCACCAAAACGGTTTCCACCCCGAAGCGCGGCAAAATATTGTTCATAATAAAGACGCTGGACCCAAACAGGGCACGTGAAGCCACAACCCTGTCGCCAGCTTTAAGCTGCGCCATCAAGGCCGTGTTGATTGCCGCCATGCCGGTTGCTGTGGCAATGCAGTGTTTCGCCCCTTCGATCATCGCCATTCGTTCCTCGAACATGCCAACGGTCGGGTTGGCAAAGCGGGAATACTGGTAGCGTTTGATCTCTTCCTTGAAGGTTGCTTCCTGTTCTTCGGCCGTTTCATAAATATAGCCGGAGGTGACAAACAGCCCTTCGCAGTTTTCATCAAAAGCAGAACGTTTGATACCGCCATGCACCAGTTGGGTGGCGGTTCGCCAAGTTGTCTTGCTCATCAATCAATCCTTTGACAAAGGGGGAATTAAGGTTTCGCCTTTTACACCGTTGACGAACGCAGGACAAGAGGCCACATTCTAATATAAATCACTATTGCGTCATACTGGTGAAAGCCAGTATCCATAGTCTCTGGCCTTCGCCAGAGTGACAGTTTCAATATAAGGTTTCTTCATGTCAGACTTCAAAGCCACCGACGATCTTTTCTTTTCGCGTTTCGATCTGGACCAGCAGCAGGTTGAAAGCAGCATTTCCAATGCCTTACGCGGGGCAGACGATGGTGAGCTTTTTCTGGAATACCGCCAAAGCGAAGGCTTGGCCTTTGATGACGGGCGGCTTAAAAGCGCAAGCTTTGATACCGCCCAGGGCTTCGGCCTGCGCAGTGTGGCCGGTGAAGCCAGCGGCTATTCCCACGCTGCCACGCTGGACCAGGCAGCCATTGATCGCGCCTGTGCCACCGTCAAGGCCGTTCATCAGGGCCATAACGGTGTGATGGCCGAACCACCGATTGGCACCAATGCTTCCCTTTACGGTGATGACAACCCCATCAATCTGGTGCCCTTTGAAGCCAAAGTAAAGTTTCTGGAAGAAATTGATACCTATCTGCGCAGCAAGGATGAACGCGTGAAACAGGTTTCAGCCTCCATTGGTGCCACATGGCAGGCCGTGCGCATCATCCGTGCAGATGGCTCTCAGGCCGCAGACATCCGCCCGCTGGTCCGTGTTGGCGTTTCCTGCGTTGTCGGCTCGGGCGATCGGATGGAAACCGGCTCCCACGGTTCAGGCGGGCGCGTTTCTTATGAAGAATATCTCAAGGCTGAAAACTGGAAGGCCGCCGCTGATGAAGCCTTGCGTCAGGCCTTGGTCAATCTGGACTCCGTGCCTGCGCCTGCCGGTGAAATGCCCGTAGTTTTGGGCCCCGGCTGGCCCGGCATTTTGTTGCATGAAGCCATCGGCCATGGATTGGAGGGCGACTTCAACCGCAAAAAAACCTCTGCCTTTGCCGGTTTGCTGGGTGAACGTATTGCTGCCCCCGGCGTGACCGTGGTGGATGATGGCACCCTCCATGACCGCCGTGGTTCCCTAAGCATAGATGATGAAGGCACCCCGACACAAAACACCGTGCTGATTGAAGACGGTATTCTCAAAGGCTATATGCAGGACCGCATGAATGCGCGCCTCATGGGCGTTGCCCCCACCGGGAACGGGCGGCGCCAGTCCTACGCCCACATGCCCATTCCGCGCATGACCAACACCTATATGCTCAATGGTGACAAAGACCCGAAAGAGATTATGGCCTCTGTCAAAAAAGGGCTTTATGCCGTCAACTTCGGCGGTGGTCAGGTCGATATCACCTCCGGGAAATTCGTCTTTAGCTGCACCGAAGCCTATCTGATTGAAGACGGTAAAATCGGCGCTCCAGTCAAAGGCGCCACGCTGATTGGCAATGGCCCCGATTGCCTGACAAAAGTCAAAATGATCGGCAACGACATGCAGCTCGACCCCGGTATCGGCACCTGCGGCAAAGACGGCCAAGGCGTGCCCGTCGGCGTCGGCCAGCCCACCCTGCTGATCGACCCGATCACAGTCGGCGGGACGGATATATAAAAGGTCCCTGCCTTCGCAGGGACTCACTTGTCGGCTTACCTGTTCAACTCATCCCAGCGCAGTTCTTCGCGCGCGATGGATTCTTCCATGATGTGGCGGTAGATGGTTTCTGCCATGGCGGGGTCCATGCCTTCCTTTTCAGCGAAGGCACGCACACGGTCCACGATGAATTCAATGCGTTTGGGGATGCGAACATCGCCACGCGTTTCCTTGAACTGGGCAGCTTGCAGAACATAGCCGATCCGTTCTGCAAGCAAGGGCACAATGATTTCGTCCAGCCTGTCGATATTTTCACGCACATCGTCAAGGCTGTGGCATTTTTGGGCTTCAGGCATAAGTCTTTTCCGTGCTTCCTACTGATTAATAAGCATGCTCTTTAAAGACCTGATCGATATTGCCCTTCCAGCGGGTTTCATATTCTTTCAGCATCTGTTCGGCTTGCGTTTCCCCGCTTTCGGCAACCACATAGAGCGGTTCCAGAAACTTGCTTTCATCCTGCCCACTGGCATTGAGGATCTTGCGGCGTTTCAAGCCCCCTTGCGCGATATCCAGCACATCCATGGCAATGTCGCCAATGGTCTGGTCTTTGAATTCTGTGTTCAGGGCGGTATAGGGAACGCGTTCACGCAAGTAGGCATGGTCATCCGCCGTCCAGCTTTTGACCAGTTGTTCGGCTTCATCCAAAGCCTGATCATCATAAAGAAGGCCAACCCAGAAAGCGGGCAAAGCACACAGGCGGCTCCAGGGTCCGCCATCAGCCCCGCGCATTTCAAGGAATTTTTTCAAGCGCACTTCGGGGAAAGCCGTGGTCAGGTGATCTTCCCAGTCCATAATGGTTGGACGTTGCCCCGGATAAGCCGGAAGTTTTCCCGCCATGAAGTCTTTAAAGGACTGACCGCTGGCATCAATATATTGCCCATCGCGATAAACAAAATACATCGGCACATCCAGCATGTAATCGACATAGCGTTCAAAACTGAAACCGTCTTCAAAAACAAACGGCAGTGTGCCGCAACGGTCAGGGTCCGTATCCGTCCAGATGTGGGAGCGAAAAGACAGCAGGCCGTTGGGCTTGCCACCGCGAAACGGGGAGTTCGCCCAAAGCGCCGTTGCCACCGGTTGCAGGGCCAAAGAGGTGCGGAACTTGCGCACCATGTCGTTTTCACTGTCAAAATCCAGATTGACCTGTACCGTACAGGTCGCCTTCATCATATCCACACCAAGGCCGCCGCGTTTGGGCATATACTCGCGCATGATCTTGTAGCGCCCCTTGGGCATCCACGGAATATCATCAACCGACCATTTCGGCTGATAGCCCAACCCCAGAAAACTAACATCCAGATCAGCTGCAACCTTTTTAGCCTGTTTCAAATGGTTACCCACTTCAATACAGGTCTGGTGAATATTTTCCAGCGGTGCCCCGGAAAGTTCGACCTGTCCGCCCGGCTCTAACGTAACGCTTGAACCATCCTTCCCTTTCAGGGCGATGATGTTCCCTGCTTCATAAACCGCTTCCCATTCCTCAAACTGGGCCATGTCAGTAAGCAGGGCGCGCACACTTTTTTCCCCCTCATAAGGCAGTGTTTTCAGAGACTGGGCACAAAAAGCAAATTTTTCATGTTCCGTGCCGATGCGCCAATCAGACTTGGGTTTACACCCGCTGGCCATATAGTCGATCAATTGTTGTTTATTCTCGATCACTGAGCTTTTATCACCCATTTTTTCTACCTTTATTCTTCTTTGTTTATGCGTTCACGAAGCGGGGACTGCCAATCTCCGAGAACCGATTGCCAACAACTGATCGCTGCAAGGGCTGCTGTATCAGCGCGTAAAATTCTTGGCCCGATGCTAACCGCCTCAACATTGGGCAATTTCAGCATCAGGTCAAGTTCCGATGACGTGAAACCACCCTCGGGACCAACAAAAATGGCCCAACTTCCCGTTTCATGAGGTTGAGCTTCCTGCAAAACCTCATGAATGGGACGCGAACCGCCATGTTCATTTAACACAAGCACACGACAATCCACTCGCCAGTCTTTCATCAGCTGGCTCAAAGATACAGCTTCATGCACATCGGGAATGTTAAGCCGTTCACATTGTTCGGCTGCTTCAACCGTTTGCGCCTGCAAACGCTCAATTCTGATTTTGGAGGTGATCGTGCGTTGCGTCAGCACCGGTTGAAGGGTGCGCACCCCCAGTTCGGTTGCCTTTTCAATGATAAAGTCCAGCCGCTGTTTTTTAATCGGGGCAAAAACCAGCGTCAGGTCGGGACAACTGTCTTGCTCCCGCGTCCTGTTTTCCAGCTGCACCAAGGCATTTTTTTTATGCCCATTCAAAAGGGTCGCCGAAAACTCCCCGTCCCGGCCATTAAACAGCGAAAGCGGATCGCCAGCCTTCAATCGCATGACATTATTCACATAATGTGCCTGCTCGGCAGACAGATTGATTTGCTGTTGCACAGCCATAGCCTGATCGACATATAAACGGATAACGCTTGCCATTTCCCTGTCCCCGATCTCCACAACCGTAAAACATTCTTTGCTGATCATCTCTATCAATAGAGGGGCAGATCAGGCCTTCCCTGTATATCCCCTCATTTGCGCCTTTGTCATGTCAAAAACCGATCAATCGGAGAAATTCACCTGCTGAATTGCTTCGTTAAGCACGCCTCGATCCACAATCGTCTGCATGGCCTTATTCAGTTCGGGCAAGACCTTGACCAAAGAAGACTGTTGAGAGATTGCAAAATACCCCGGGTTGTTCCTGATATATTTGAATGTCGCTTTATGAATTTTGTCACAGGACCGTTTCTTGGCAATGAAATAATCCACCACCAGTTCTGTTCCGATAAAGGCATCAAAACGTTTGGCACATAACATTTCCAGACCGTTCAGTGTACCTGAGGTTTCAATTTTTTTAATTTTCAGGTCTTTATCAAAGCGTGGAAAATTCTTGGAGGCCCGTGTAAAGCCTATGCGATATTGGCGCAATTCTTCATAATTATGGATATCAAAATCTTCTCCGTCTTTTTCGCGCAGATAAACCGCCTTATCGTTTTCCACCTGATAGGCCGGTTCGATGAAATAAAGGTATTTTTCACGATCTGCACGTTTGAGAAGGCCGGTTTTCATATCCAGATTACCGGTTTCCAATGCGCGCAAACATCTTTTCAAAGGGCATAAAGAAGGCTGCAAGGTTAGATGGATGTCATAGGTATGTGCCAGCTCCTTAATCCAGGCATCCAGAACAATTTTATCCAGCCCCCCAACCCAATTATTATTTTTTGTAATTTGCCAGGGAGGGAAATAGGAATATCCCACACTGACATGAAAATTTCTGGCCTGAGCGTGAGCTGTATTTCCCCAAAACAGAACGACCAATAAGCAAACCGCGATCTGTGTATATATTCGTTTTGTCACCTTGCACCATGACCTTTAAAAACCAGAAAGAAGAATATCTTTCAGGAAAATACCCGTTCACAGCGTAAAAAACAAACGCCAACTCAATAAATTGGTTGCCGATAACTTCTTTTTCTTGTGATTAAAAGCATGTATGAAAGAGGCATGAAGGAAGCAACACACATAAATAAAACCGATATCGTCTATCATGGCTGGGTCGGCCAAATGCCGGCTTTGCTGCGCCCCTATCTGATTATGATGCGCGCTGACCGGCCCATCGGCACCTGGCTTGTGCTTTTTCCCTGCTGGTGGAGTCTGACCCTGGCTTCTGAGGGGTGGCCCAACCTGTTTTACGGCCTTCTTTTTGGTGTAGGGGCCTTTATCATGCGTGGAGCCGGGTGCGTCATGAATGATCTGGCAGATCGCAATTTTGACGGGCAGGTCGCCCGAACTGCCACCCGCCCCATTCCGAACGGTGATGTTTCCGTTCCTCAGGCCATGGTCTTTATGGGCTTTCTCTGCCTGCTCGGGTTGGTCATATTGCTTCAGTTTAATCTGCTGACCATTTATCTCGGCATTGCCTCGCTTGGGCTTGTTTTCATCTATCCTTTTTGCAAACGTTGGACCTACTGGCCACAGGTTGTTCTCGGCCTGACCTTTAACTGGGGCGCCCTGCTGGGCTGGACAGCGGTTAAGGGGCAACTTGATTGGCCTGCCGTGTGTGTTTATTTTGCAGGCCTCTTCTGGACATTGGGCTATGACACCGTCTATGCCCATCAGGACAAGGAAGACGACGAACTGATCGGGATTAAATCCACCGCCCTGAAGCTTGGCGAAAAAACGGTTCCGGCTTTAATCGCCTTTTACAGCCTGTTTGTTGCACTGCTTCTCGTCGGCCTCTTCATGACCCCGCTAAACTGGCCTTTTTACATTGGGCTTGGGGCCACCATTTTACATCTGGTCTGGCAAATTTGGCGTGTCGATATACATAACCCCAAAAACTGCCTGATGATCTTCAAGTCCAACAAATGGTTCGGCTGGATTTTGCTTGCCACTCTCCTGTTGGCAAAGATATCCATCTGACAAAGCAGAATATATTACCCCTTGAGCCACCCACTCAATTCTTGGTTTTCTTTCTTGCCTGAATCTTTTACAATATCCTCAAGAATAGAACGCTTTGAAAATGAGACAACTTAAGGCACATCCGTTCAGCCTGATTTGGTTATGCTTTAAGATTTGTCAAAAGGCTTGGGATTGTAATTTTCCCAAGGGGAGGACGGCAATGGAGTTGATGGGAAAACGCTTTACCCAGATCCGTAAAGAACTGGGTTTGACGCAGCGTGAAATGGCAGAACGCTTTGATGTCGCACATACGTCCATCAGAAATTACGAACTCGGCCACACGCCTAAAGGCCATGTCCTCAATGAATTGAGCCAGCTTGGATATGATTTGAACTGGCTGATTTCCGGTAAAGGGCGTATGCAAGCAGATACGACCGATTTAATGTTCACTTCCAGCAAGGAACTGAACAGCATTCTGATCTGGAACGTTGCCTACTTCATGTGTAAACGTGACAATAACGGGCAAGACCCCGAAGCCTATGCCGATGCCTTCATCCAGTCTCTCGAAATCATGTCAGAACAGTATCAGGCAAGCCTTACAGCAGAGGAAGCCGATGAACCAAACAGCAACATCATTGATCTTGCATTGCGCAGGCTCATAAAAAAATAACGTCCCCGATACATATACATGCGTCAGGCGCCTCCTGCAATGAAGGCGCCTTTTTGACGCTCAACGCATGCTGTTTAAGTCTGGACACCTAAAAAGCGACCAGTTGTTTCAATCAGCTTTTCCGGTTCAAAATGAATCAATCCAAACTCCGGCAGGTCAACATTGTTAATCCGTCGATTGCGCGCAATGATCCGTTTGAAACCAAGCCGTTCATACCATTTCCAGATCCGGTTGTTCTGAAACGCCCAGCAACATAACGGTGAGTATCCCCGTTCCACCAGATATTTTGACAAAGTATGTATCGCGAGGTAACTGATTCCGAATTTCCGGTATTCCGGCAAAACATAGAGGGCATGAAGTTCCCCGCGCGCACCGATGAGCATATCGTCGTCATTGGGTTTACACATACAAAACCCTACCGGCTTGCCCTTGTCTTCGAAAACATAAAGCGCTTCATTTTGGGCAGCACGGTTTTCCTCAAACCATCTGCGCCATTGATCCGCCCGAAAATCACGATTTCTATTTTCCAAAACCTCCTGCGGCATGAAGCGATAGGTATGCCTCCAACCGACCTCATGGATTTCTGCAATAACAGGAACATCATTTTTGTGAGCTACACGTATATCTAGCATTTTAATCTCCTTTTAACGCTAACAAGATTAAAATGAATGAAAAATGTTATTGCAGCATCGCTTACAATCTAAGATAATAGAAAAACAGGTCGTAAAAGTACGTAATAATAACTTTTGAGTGTTTTATGTATAATCAAAACATCCAAGACGCGTTGAATAAGCTGGATCGTGGTGCAAAAACGAAGCGTCGTTTCCGCGCATTGGGCTATAGCCTTGCCGGAGTCGCTATTGCTCTCCTCATTGGAGGAGGGTTATGGATGTATGCAGCCAAACCATCAACCACACTCACAGCCGACCAACTGTCTCGTCTTATCATCATTGCTTCACGCAACAGTGACAATGACCCTATTCGCCTGCTCAGTGATCTGGAACGCCAAATGGGTAAAAGGATTCAGGAATTGAGCATGAGAGAACGAGCCGATGCATTGGACTATCTGATGGATCATATTGAGCTCAACCACAACCATCAGGAACTGGTTCACTATTAGGCTCCAAAGCCAACCCGATAAGGTGGTCCTATTCAAAATAGGAATAGTGCATGATCAGGTCAAAATGGGGGAATTTGGTCCAGTAGGAAAGAACGGGCAGCCCATTGACTGCCGTGTGGTAGACTTTATCTTCGCCAGCCTGTTTTTGAAACACATCCAGTTCCGGTTGGCCCTGAACATTTGCCGGAAAACTGACCAGCTTTGCACCATCCGGCTTAAACACAGACACAATACATTTATTACAGACTTTATCACGTTCCAGTAAATCGTCCGGCGTCATAACTGCAACGGCAACCCCTTTTAAGTGGCCTTCCCGGCTATAAATCAATCTTGATACGGGCAAACTGTCAAAATGCAGAAGTTTATCTTTGATGGTATCGCCAATAAACAAGTCATGTCCACCCCGCGCCATCGCCTCTTTTACATAGTCACGCGACCTGAGATTAAGAGGTCTGGTGGGATAATAGAAACTATCATATTTCAGGTTTCCCGAAACATCTGTTGTAAACAGGGCCCTTAGTCCCTGAACACGCTCCGTATAACGGTTTAAAGAATTGTGAACAATCAAGGGGTTAATATCACCTTCCTGTTCATAACCGAACAAACTCTCAAGTCCAACCAGTGTAATATCAGCAGAACGCAAAAGCCCTTCAGCAAAAACGACCTGATACTGTGCGGCTAATTTTATGTCATAGTCAGCACGTGCGCTCTGTATCGCCAAATAAAGACAACAACAGATTAAAAAAAGGCGGATCATCGAATACCCCATTCAACCCAATCCGCCCACCATATCAGGCATTTCAACTCAGTACAACCTTAAGGCAAGGCCACGACTTTTAGTTTTTTTTCAACATACTGACCACAATATACAAACCATACTTTTCGTTATAGATATGATAGGATTCGATCGGATGTCCGTTTAGCTCATAATCGAAAACCACCCCTTCTTCGACTTGTCGCAATTTTGCCAGATACCCCTCGGGATACTGCGCATTGGAGGGGTAACTCACCAAGGTTTCCTTCTCAGTAAAAACCCCGACCAGACACTTCGCACACAAGCTTTCCTGCTTAATAAGAAAACCGGGGTGCATAACACCTGCAATAACACCGTTGACTACATTATTGCTGTCAAACAGAGGTCTTGAAAACGGCAGGAACGCCACACCTGAACTCCGCCCGATCAACGGTGACCCCATATGCAAAGCACGGTCTTTCTGCTTCATGGCGTAAACAACATATTCACGATCACTCAAATTTATCGTCTTGGCCGGATAGGTAAAACTGTCTACGACCAGATTACCTTTTTTATCTGTCACAATCACGGCCCGCAAGCCGGGTGCCTTTTCAACATATTTTCCCAACGTCTCATGCAGCACCAATTCTTCCTGATCCGGGTTTCTTTCCACATAATCACTGGCATCAAGAAGCGTCAAATCAATGGCTTCAATGCTTTTTTGCACATGTAATGCCTGAAATTGCGCATGCTTCTTCAAATGTTCATTTGCATGAACTGCTGTGGTGGTTAGAAAAAAAACAAGAAGCAGGAAGAAGATGCGCATATTAAACCCAATTTGTAAAAGATCATGATTTCATTAACCGATGAGATGGTACCCACCAACGATTATGAAAACAAGGATACTTTTGCTTGACTCATGGCCCACAAAACCTTAAAAGGACGCCAAATTCATTGACCTCTTTGACATTCTTGTCACCTTAAGGGGTGCCGTCAGTCCTCGAGTTTCGAGCACTGGCGCGTTTTGCGTTGGGACTTTTTAAATGTTTGAAAGCCTTCAGAGTCGCCTTGGCGGCATTTTTGATAAACTGACACGCCGTGGCTCCTTAAGTGAAGCTGACGTCAGCGAAGCCATGCGCGAAGTGCGCGTTGCCTTGCTGGAAGCTGACGTTGCCCTGCCCGTGGTCAAGGATTTTGTCAAAAAAGCCAAGGAAAAGGCTGTCGGTGAAGAAGTCCTTAAAGGCATCAACCCCGGCCAGATGGTTATCAAGATCGTGCATGACTGCATGGTCGAAATGCTGGGGGCTGAGAACACCGCCATCAACCTGAATGCTGTTCCCCCGGTTGCCATCTTGATGGTCGGTCTGCAAGGTGCGGGTAAAACCACCACCTCCGCCAAGATCGGTCTCATGCTCTCTAAAAAAGAGCGTAAAAAAGTTTTACTGGCCAGTCTGGACGTTTATCGCCCGGCCGCCCAGCAGCAGCTTGAGGTCCTTGCCAAACAGGCAGAGTTGAGCTCGCTGCCGATTGTCTTCGGTGAACAACCGGTTGCCATTGCCAAACGCGCTATGGATGAAGGCCGCAAGGGCGGCTATGATGTGGTCATCCTTGATACCGCCGGTCGTCTGCATATTGACGACAAGCTCATGGATGAAGTCGCACAGGTGCGTGACGTTGCCAAACCGGCCGAAACGCTTCTGGTCACCGATGCCATGACGGGGCAAGACTCCGTCAATGTGGCAAAAGAGTTCAATGACAAAATCGGCATTACCGGCATCGCGCTGACCCGTGTGGATGGTGATGCACGCGGCGGTGCGGCTCTTTCCATGAAGGAAGTCACCGGCGCGCCGATCAAGGTCATGGGTGTCGGTGAAAAAATCGACGAACTGGAAGCCTTCCACGCTGACCGTGTTGCCAGCCGAATCCTCGGCATGGGCGATGTGGTTTCACTGGTGGAAAAAGCTCAGGAAACCATTGAACACGACAAAGCCGAAGCTCTTGCCAAGCGGGTCATGAAAGGCCAGTTCACACTGGAAGACATGCTTGAGCAAATGAACCAGATTCGCAAGATGGGCGATATTGACGGGTTGCTCGGCATGCTGCCCGGCATCGGCAAGATGAAAAAACAACTGGCCGAAGCCAAGGTTGATGACAAAATGATTGCGCGCCAACAGGCCATCATCCTGTCCATGACCGTCAAGGAACGCCAGAATCCAAAGATTATCAAGGCATCGCGCCGCCAGCGTATCGCGGCAGGCTGCGGCCTCACAGTTCAGGACGTGAACAAGCTGCTGAAACAGTATCAGCAGACTGCAACCGTCATGAAAAAAGTCGGAAAGATGAACAAAAAAGGTCTGCTCGGCAAACTGGGCGGCATGATGGGAGCGCCGGGTGCAGGCATGCAAATGCCGCCGGGCGGTCTCAACGGACTTCCGGGCATGGATGGCCTGGGCGGTTCGCAAGGCGGACTTCCGCCGGGATTGCCACCTTTCAAAAAGTGAAGCCCTTTTGAGAACTGATTTTCGATTTAACCTTTTGTACTAAACCCCAAACTACAGGAAAGACCAACAAGATGGCTCTTACAATCCGTTTGGCACGTGGCGGGGCTAAAAAGCGCCCGTTCTACCGTATCGTTGTTGCAGACAAACGCGCTCCGCGTGATGGCCGTTTCATTGAGAAACTCGGCACATACAACCCGATGCTGGCCAAAGACGACGAAAAACGCGTGGTGATGAACCTGGACCGCGTAGATTACTGGATGGGTCAAGGCGCGAAACCTTCCGACCGTGTCCTGCGTTTTCTGGTAAATGCCGGTAAGGCAGAACGTGCCATTCCGCAACAAACCAAAAAAGCGGAACAGTCTGAAAAGACAAAAATGCGCATCGAAGAAAAAGCTGAAAAGCAACGCGAAGCTGAAGAAGCGGCTAAAGCTGCTGCTGAAGAAGCCGCTGCCGAAGCTGCCGCTGCTGCTGAAGCACCGGCCGAAGAAGCTGCTGAAGCCTAAGCTTTTTTATAGAATTATCTCGTTTCTGACCAAAGAGTTTCAGTTCCATGTCCTCCACCTCACCCTCATCAGATCAAAAAGGCGCGCGCGTTTGTGTCGCAACCTTTTCGTCTGCCCATGGCGTGAAAGGGGCATTGCGACTGAAAAGCTTTACGGAAAACCCGGATGATGTTGCCCGGTTCAACCAGTTGCAAAGTGAAGATACTCAAACAATCTATGACATTGAAATCGTCAGCCATACAGGCAAAGGCGAATTGATTGTCCGGGTTGAAGGGGTTGAAACACGCGAAGCTGCCGAACTGCTCAAGGGCGAACGTCTTTATGTTTCTCGCAATGAACTTCCCGAAGCCGGGGAGGAAGAATTCTACCATGCCGACCTGATCGGTCTCACGGTTAAAACAACCAGTGGGAAAACGGTTGGGACCGTGCGTGCAGTTTTCGATTTCGGTGCGGGCGACATGCTGGAGATTCTCCCCAAAGAAGGCGCCTTGATCATGGTGCCGTTCACCAGAAAAGTGGTTCCCATTGTGGATCTTGCCAAAGGCCGGGTTGTCATCGACCCGCCCGAAGGCCTGCTTTCTGACGGGAAAAACAAAAAACGCAAAAAATCCAAATCAGAGGAGGCGAGCCAATGAGCCCGCAACTTCTGCCCTGGAGTGCTTGCGTGGTTACGCTTTTCCCTGAAATGTTTCCCGGTATGCTGGGGCATTCGCTGGTGGGCCGTGCTTTGGAAGAAGGCCGCTGGTCGCTTGATACGTTGCAGATTCGCGATTTCGCCACAGATAAACACAATACTGTGGACGATACGCCCTGTGGCGGAGGTGCCGGTATGGTGATGCGTCCCGATGTGGTAAACGCTGCATTGGAAGAGGCAGGCAAACGCTTTCCTCTGGCCAAAAAGGTGTTTCTGACACCGCGTGGCAAGCCGTTGAGCCAAAGCAAGGTCCGCGAACTGGCCGATGGCCCGGGCGTGGTTTTGCTGTGCGGGCGTTATGAAGGCATTGATCAGCGTGTTCTGGATGAACATGGTGATATCGATGAAATCAGCATTGGCGATTTCGTTCTTTCCGGCGGTGAATCCGCTGCCACCGTTCTGCTGGACGCCTGTGTGCGTCTGCTGCCCGGTGTCATCGGCAAGGAAGCCAGCCATGAAGACGAAAGCTTTGAAACGGGCTTGCTGGAATATCCGCACTACACCCGCCCCAGAATCTGGCGCGAACGTGAAGTGCCCGATGTTCTGCTTTCCGGTCATCACGAGAAAATTCTTGCCTGGCGCAAAAATCAGGCACAACGCATCACACAGGAACGCCGCCCGGACCTCTGGGCTGCCTACTGTGAAGAAACCAAAGGAAGTGCCTGAAATCGGCACCTCTCCATTTTACGATCATCCTTATTGAAAAGGTCGAGACCATGAATATTGTAGAACAAATCGGTAAAGAGCAGATCGCCAAGCAAACTGCTGAGCGTGAAATCCCTGCATTCGGCGCTGGTGACACCCTGCGCGTTCAAGTACGCGTTAAAGAAGGTGAGCGTGAGCGCCTTCAAGCTTTCGAAGGCGTTTGTATTGCCCGTAAAAACGATGGCATCAACTCCGCTTTCACACTGCGTAAAATCTCCTTCGGTGAAGGCGTGGAACGTGTATTCCCGCTCTATTCTCCGAACCTAGCAGAGATCAATGTTGTTCGCCGCGGTGACGTTCGCCGCGCGAAACTGTACTACCTGCGTGGCCGTACAGGTAAAGCGGCTCGTATCGCCGAGAAAAAAGACTGGTAAGTCTTTTCTTTTCTCTCGGCCTTTTGATGCATGATGCGCATCGAAAGGGCCCTTGTTGGTAAACGCCGTTTCCTTTTGCTCACTTGTCGAGCGTGAAAGGAAGCGGCGTTTCCTCGTTCTGCCTCCTTCTTTTCGGGTTTTATTCTTTCTTCCAATATCTCCCTGTCGGAATTTTCAATATGCATCATCTGAAACCGACGAAATGAAAGGTCGCAAAAACCATTTTTGCGAGACAAAATTGGTAAAAATGCGTGACCTTTGCCGATAAAACTTCTATAGAAGGAGCGCATTTCTTACATATGTAAGACTATTATCAGACTCATTCGGAGAAGAAGGACAATGGGCAACCCCCGCACACTCTTTGACAAGATCTGGGACAACCATCTGATTGAAACACAGGAAGACGGCACCAGCCTGATCTTCATCGACCGTCACATGGTTCACGAAGTTACCTCCCCGCAAGCCTTTGAAGGGCTACGTATGTCGGGTCGCAAGGTTCGTCACCCGGAACTTACCCTCGCCGTCGCCGATCACAACGTCCCGACTTCTGACCGTTCCAACGGCATTATTATTACCAACGAAGAATCCCGCGTTCAGGTTGATGCGCTAGAAAAGAACGTTGCCGAGTTCGGCGTTCCCTATTTCGCAATGGACGACCTGCGCCAGGGTGTTGTGCATATTGTCGGCCCGGAACAGGGCTTCACCCTGCCCGGTGCCACCATTGTCTGCGGTGACTCCCACACTGCCACACACGGTGCGTTTGGTTCTCTTGCCTTTGGCATCGGCACCTCCGAAGTGGAACATGTTCTGGCAACCCAAACCCTGTTGCAGAAAAAATCCAAAAACATGGAAGTCCGTGTTGAAGGTGCCCTGCCCGAAGGCGTCACCGCCAAGGACCTGATCCTGTCCATCATCGGCAAGATCGGCACCGCAGGCGGCACAGGCTGCGTGATTGAATTTACCGGCCAAGCCATCATGGACCTGTCCATGGAAGGCCGTATGACCGTCTGTAACATGGCGATTGAAGGCGGTGCACGTGCCGGTCTGATTGCTGTTGATGACAAAACCATCGACTATGTCAAAGGCCGCCCCATGGCACCGAAAGGTGCTGCGTTTGAGGCGGCAGCCAACTACTGGCGCACCCTGAAATCCGACGAAGGCGCGGTTTATGATGAAACCGTCATCATCAAGGCCGAGGAACTGGTTCCCTTCGTCACCTGGGGCACCAGCCCGGAAGATGCCCTGCCGATCACAGCCAAAGTGCCGTCTCCGGCAGAAGCGCGTGATGAAGGCAAAGCCGGTGCCATTGAACGTGCGCTGAACTACATGGGCCTTGAAGCCGGTACGCCGCTCAATGAAATTGAAGTCACCCGCGTCTTTATCGGGTCCTGTACCAATGGCCGTATCGAGGATTTGCGCGCCGCTGCTGCGGTTGCCAAAGGCCGCCACGTGGCAGAAGGCATGAATGCCATGGTTGTTCCCGGCTCCGGTCTGGTCAAGGAGATTGCTGAAGAGGAAGGTCTGGATCAGGTCTTCATCGATGCCGGTTTTGACTGGCGTGAAGCAGGCTGTTCCATGTGTCTGGCCATGAATGATGACCGTCTGGCCCCGGGGGAACGCTGTGCGTCCACCTCCAACCGGAACTTCGAAGGCCGCCAAGGCCGTGATTCCCGCACCCATCTGGTCAGCCCGGCCATGGCCGCTGCCGCTGCCATCACCGGCAAACTGACCGACGTTCGTGACCTGTTGAAAGAGGGGAACTAAGACTATGGATAAGTTCACCACACTGACCGGCATTGCCGCGCCAATGCCGCTGATCAACATCGACACCGATATGATCATCCCCAAGCTGTTCCTCAAAACCATCAAACGTTCCGGTCTGGGCGTACACCTGTTTGACGAAATGCGCTACAATCAGGATGGTTCTGAAAAAGCGGATTTCGTACTTAACAAAGAGCCGTACCGCAAAGCACAGATCATCGTTGCCGGTGACAACTTCGGTTGCGGATCTTCACGTGAACACGCCCCCTGGGCCATTGCCGATTTCGGCATCCGCTGCGTGATTTCCACCAGCTTTGCCGATATCTTCTATAACAACTGCTTCAAGAACGGTATTTTGCCGATCAAGCTGCCGAAAGAAGATGTCGACAAGTTGATGGACGATGCCTCACGCGGAGCAAATGCGACCATCACCGTTGATCTGGAAAATCAGGAAATCAAGGGCCCGGACGGCGGCACCATCAAGTTTGATGTCGATCCGTTTCGCAAGCACTGTCTGCTCGAAGGCCTCGATGATGTTGGTCTGACCTTGCAGAAAGAAGACAAAATCGAATCTTTCGAAAGCCAGTACGCCCAATCCATGCCCTGGATGGCACGTTAATTAAATGTGATTTCCTGCATAGGCAGGAATCCCAATCCTATACCATGGGCTCCTGCCGTTGCAGGAGCTCACGATTGTTGAAGGAAATAAAAAATGTCCGACGCAAAAAATCTGTTGTTCCTGCCGGGTGACGGCATCGGCCCTGAAGTGATGGGTCAGGTTCGCAAAATCATCGACTGGCTGGCAAAAAACCGTTCGGTTAATTTCAACGTCACTGAAGGCCTTGTCGGCGGTTGCTGCTATGAAGCCCATAAATGTGCCGTCACAGACGAAACCATTGCCGATGCAATGGATGCAGATGCCGTGATGCTCGGTGCGGTTGGTGGCCCGAAATGGGACAATGTGGAACGCCACGCCCGCCCGGAAGCTGGCCTACTGCGCCTGCGCAAAGAGTTGGACCTGTTTGCCAACCTGCGCCCGGCCATGGTTTTCGATGCTCTGGTCGATAGCTCCACCCTGAAAAATGATGTGGTGCGCGGTCTCGATATCATGATCCTGCGCGAACTGACCAGCGGTGTTTACTTCGGTGAACCGCGCGGTGTGGAAGACCTGCCCGGCGGTGGTCGCAAAGGCTTTGATACACAGGTTTATACCGATGCGGAAATCATCCGTGCCGCCCACGTTGCTTTCGATCTGGCGAAAAAACGTGGCAACAAAGTTCATAGCGTTGAAAAAGCCAACGTCATGGAATCCGGTAAATTCTGGCGCGAAGTGGTCACTAAACTGCACGCCGAAGAATATAGCGATGTTCAACTGGAACATATGTATGCCGATAACTGCGCCATGCAGCTGGTACGTAACCCGAAACAGTTTGACGTTATTCTGACCGACAACCTGTTCGGCGACCTGCTGTCCGATTGTGCCGCCATGCTGACCGGCTCTTTGGGTATGCTCCCGTCAGCATCTCTGTCCGGCAAGGATGAAAACGGTAAAGTCCGCGCCATGTATGAACCGGTTCACGGCTCTGCCCCGGATATTGCCGGTCAGGACCTAGCCAACCCGCTGGCGACCATCCTGTCTTTCTCCATGTGCCTGCGCTATAGCTTTGATATGTCGGCAGAAGCCGACCTGCTGGATCAAGGCGTTCAAAACGTGCTGAATGCAGGTGTGCGCACCGGCGACATCATGCAGGACGGTATGAAACAGGTTGGTTGTAGCGCCATGGGCGATGCACTCATTACCGAATTGGACAAGCTGGTTTAATCTTTAGCCATTTCCTGAAGAGATTTCTGCCTGCGCAGAAAGTCACAACATTGAACGTGAGCCCCTGTGAAAACAGGGGCCTTTTCATTTCGGAAACCGCAACAGGGAACAGATTATTCTTTCTGGCTGAGTGCCAGAATTTCCTCGGGGCTCTCAATCACGTGCAGCACATCGCCTGAGATCATGCTGATTTTGGTACAGGTCATCATTTCCACATTGAAGTCTTCTTCTTCCCCCTCCGTGCCATACATGTTGGACGGATAGGCACAGGCAATCTGATCCAGACGGACCAGAACCGTTTCCCCTTCCAAACCTGTCAATTTGGTTAAAGACATCCATTTCCCCCTTCAATACTGCCAACGCTCCTTATCGGGTCAGCTTTATGTCCATGTCCTCGCGATTGCGAATATTCAAACCGTAGCGGGCATTCATATCATGAATAACACCTGCCTCTTCCAATTGTTTCATCGCCAGACCAAACGCTTTTTCAAACTCAGGTGCGCTATGTTGCCGGGAAAAAGCAAAAAAACCCAAGCGCTTTGAAAAGGCCGGTTCAAGTATTTCAATCTTATCCGTTAACCCTTGTTTCCTGATCTCCGCCAAGGCATTTCGTTTGTTGAAAGCCAGAAGGTCCACCCGTCCTTTCATCAACATCTTGATTCCATTACTGGCCGCAAGGGTCTGGGCCAAATGCATATGTTGACGGTTTTCATCAAACAGCTTGCCATAAGACCATGATTTGACGGTCAGTACCCGGTAACGTTTCAGGCTTTGGAAATCCCCTTTCCAAGTAAAGGTAAGGGACTTTTTCTTGAGAAAAACCATATGATCGTCATAAAAAGGGACATCGCAGTAAGAAAGATACTGTGCTCTTTTTTCTGAATAGTAGGGCCCGATCAAGGCTGTCGCTTCCCCGGTTTTGACACGGTTCAGGGCACGCGTCCAGGGCATAATGTGGATTCCGATTTTTTCACCTGTCAGTTGCTCAATACGTTTGAGCAGATCAACGGCCACACCCTGAGGATGACCATTTTTTCCTTGTTCAAGGATTAAAGGAAATTCGGTACCAACAAACAGATAAGTTGCCTTCGCTTGCCCCAGAAGCGGCCAAAGCATAAAAAAGGCACTATATATCAAAAAGATGAACAACCGATCCATAGCCCATTATAGACAGGATCGGTTTTCAATTAAAATTAAAAAATCATCTTGATCTACTGCGCATCTTTAGCAGCAAACACAAGATAATTCACGCTCAGATCATCCGTAATGGACCAGCTGTCGCGAAACGGATGAAACGAAACGCCATTCATGCGTTTTACCGTCAGACCATTTTTGCGCAAACCTTCAGTAAATTCGCTGGGTTTGACAAATTTTGAAAAATCATGCGTTCCCGGCGGTAACCAGCGCAAAACATATTCCGCGCCCATCTTCGCCATCAAAAAACATTTGGCTGTCCGGTTCAAAGTTGCACCGATCATCACACCACCCGGTTTAACCAATGAACAACAGGCGGCCAGAAAGGCATTCACATCGGCGACATGCTCAATCACTTCCAGATTCAGCACCGCATCAAATTCCAGCCCTTCTTCGGCAAGTTGTTCCGGGAAAACACAACGGTAATCAATTTCCAGTCCACCTGCTTGTGCATGCACCATAGCGGTTTTGATATTTTTATCCCCGGCGTCAATGCTGGTCATGGTTGCACCCATGCGGCACAAAGGTTCGGAAATCAGGCCGCCACCGCAACCGATATCCAGAATGCGCAATCCCTTCAAAGGCTGTTCTGCCGTAACATCAAGGCCGAAATGATCACACAGACGATCACGAATAAATGTCAGCCGCGTCGGGTTGAATTTATGCAGGGGACGGAATTTTCCATTAGGGTCCCACCACTCATCGGCAATGGCTGTAAACCATGCGACTTCATCGGGGTTTACGGTCGTGGAGGACATGGAAAAACTCCTTCTTTTTTCGTTCAGTAATCCTTGCTTCCCAAAGGGGTTTAAGAGTATGTATACCCCCGCGTGCGTGTTTGCCAGTTCAAAATGTATTTTGTGCCGGAAATACGCAACAACAATCTTCTTTTTTGACTTTCGCCTTAAGGAACATTTCTTCAAATGGCTCGGATCGTAATGAAATTTGGCGGCACTTCGGTGGCCGACCTCGACCGGATCAGGAATGTCGCCCAACGGGTAAAGAACGAAGTGGATGCCGGTAACGAAGTCTGCGTTGTAGTGTCCGCCATGTCCGGTGTAACAAACCAGCTTGTCGGTTATTGCGAAGAAGCATCGCCCATGTACGATGCACGCGAATATGACGTGGTGGTTTCTTCCGGTGAACAGGTCACATCCGGCCTGCTGGCCATCGTTCTTCAATCCATGGGTGTTGCGGCCCGCTCCTGGCAGGGCTGGTAGATTCCGATCCGCACAGACAGCGTTCATGCAAAAGCACGTATCGAAGATATCGACACCGGGGAAATCGACAAACGCATGAAAGACGGCGAAGTCGTTGTTGTTCCCGGTTTTCAGGGTGTCGGTTCGGACAATCGCGTCACCACTTTGGGACGTGGAGGGTCCGATACGTCAGCCGTTGCTCTGGCTGCTGCTTCCAAAGCAGACCGGTGCGACATCTATACCGATGTGGATGGCGTCTATACCACAGACCCGCGCATCGTTGCCAAAGCGCGCAAGCTGGATAAAATCACCTACGAAGAAATGCTTGAACTGGCCTCACTTGGTGCCAAGGTTTTGCAGACACGCTCTGTCGAAATGGCCATGAAGCACGATGTGCGCCTTCAGGTATTGACCTCTTTTGAAGATAAACCCGGAACGCTGGTTTGCGGGGAGGATGAGATAGTGGAACAAGAACTCGTAAGCGGCATCGCCTATTCACGTGACGAAGCCAAAATCACCCTGATCGATGTTGCAGATCGCCCCGGCGTTTCTGCCGGCCTGTTCGGCCCGCTGGCAGACAGCTCCATCAACGTGGACATGATCGTTCAAAACATTTCCGAAGACGGTCAGACAACAGACATGACCTTCACCGTCCCGCGCGGTGAACTCAAACGTGCTGTCCAACTGCTGGAAGAAAAGAAAGATGACATCGGCTATGGTCGCATCGTTTCCGACAGCGATGTGGTAAAAATCTCTGTTGTGGGTGTGGGTATGCGTACCCATGCCGGTGTTGCCGCCACTATGTTCAAGGCTCTGGCTGAAAAAGGCATCAACATTCAGGTGATTACCACTTCCGAAATTAAAGTTTCCGTTCTGATTGCAGAAGAATATCTTGAACTCGCTATCCGAGCATTGCATTCTGCATACGGTCTGGATGCAGACGAACAATAAGGGATGAGATGATGAGCGAAGCTGCCAAACAAACATTGGATAAACTCTGGCAACGCGGTCGGGAATTTCTCGGCTGTGAATATGCCATTCTGGGCGGGGCCATGTCATGGATTTCCGAACGAAATCTGGTGTCAGCCCTATCCAATGCCGGTGGCTTCGGCGTCATTGCCGGTGGCTCAATGGGCCCGGAACTTCTATCTGAAGAAATTGCCGCCACCAAAGCCCTGACGAACAAACCCTTTGGCGTCAACCTCATCACCATGCACCCGCAACTGGAACAACTGATTGATGTGTGTAAAGAACATCAGGTGTCCCATGTGGTGCTGGCAGGCGGTCTGCCCAGTGCGGCTTCCATCAAACAGGCCAAGGACTTTGGGGCAAAAGTCATCTGTTTTTCCCCTGCCCTTGTTCTGGCCAAGCGCCTGATCCGTAACGGAGCGGACGCTTTGGTCATTGAAGGGGCGGAAGCCGGTGGCCATATCGGCCCCGTTGTAACGTCCGTTCTGGCGCAGGAAATCCTGCCGGTCATCAAAGATGTTCCTATCTTTGTTGCCGGTGGTATTGGCCGCGGCGAAGCCCTGCTGAGTTATCTGGAAATGGGGGCAAGCGGTGTGCAGATGGGCACACGCTTTGTCTGTGCCGAAGAATGTATCGCGCATGAAAACTTCAAGAAAGCGTTCATCCGCGCCGGGGCAAAAGATGCCATGACCACCGTGCAGATCGACCCGAATTTCCCGGTTATTCCGGTACGTGCCTTAAACAACAAAGGGACGGAAGAATTTATGCAGACCCAGCGCAACGTCATTGAAAAATTCAATAACGGTGAGCTGGAAAAAGAAGCAGCCCAGCTTGAAATCGAACATTTCTGGGCCGGTGCTTTGAAACGTGCCGCCATTGACGGTGATGTGGAGTTCGGTTCTGTGATGGCCGGACAAAGCGTTGGGCTGGTTAAAAAAGAACAACCTATTTCTGAAATTTTGGAGGAACTGGTCGAGCAGGCCTGTGCTGTACTTGACACACGCGCCTCGGCCTGAGCATTGTTGATGGCATGATCCCCGGACGTTCCCTTATTGCGCCCAAAGGCATTCTCTCGCGTCTGCGTTCCGTTATGGCCGCAGATGCAACGCCTGAGACACGCCTGCAACTGGTGACCAATATCGTCGCGACCGATCTGGTAGCCGAGGTTTGTTCCATCTACATCATGCGTGCTGGCGAGGTTCTGGAACTTTTCGCCACACAGGGTTTGAAGCTGGACGCGGTCCACCTGACCCGCCTCAGAGTCGGCGAAGGGATTGTCGGGACCATTGCCGCCAGTGCACGGCCCATGAACCTGTCGGAAGCACAGGATCATCCGCAATATGTCTATCGCCCGGAAACAGGTGAGGAAGACTATCATTCCATGATGGGGGTTCCCATCATCCGTTCCTCACGCGTGCTGGGGGTTCTGGTGATCCAGAACAAAACCCAGCGCCATTATACCGAAGAAGAAGTCGAGACCCTGCAAACCGTTGCCATGATTGTGGCTGAACTGGTTGGCAACGGGGAATTGATCAACAAATCGGAAACCCTGCCAACCGATGGCATTGCCATGCTGCCCTTGCGTCTGGAGGGGTCCACGCTCAATGGCGGGATCGGCATGGGGGAAGCTGTCCTGCATGAACCCAGAGTCGTCATTTCCAAATTCGTGGCAGAAGACCCGGAAAAAGAACTGGAACGGTTGCGTCATGCCCTGAGCGAAATGCACGGTGCACTGGATGACATGCTGCAATCTTCGGAAAGTCTGGATGATGAACATCGCGACATTCTGGAAACCTATCGCATGTTCGCCGAAGATGCAGGCTGGCTGGGGCGCATCCGCGAAGCCATTAAAACCGGTTTAACCGCCGAAGCCGCCGTTCAGAAAGTTCATGATGATACCGAAGCCCGCATGGCACAGGTTCAGGACCCTTATTTGCGCGAACGGGTCAATGACTTGCAGGATCTGGCCAACCGCCTGCTGCAACATCTGGTGGGTGTCCAACAGACTTCCCCGGATGATATCCCTGAACATTGTGTGCTGATTGCCCGCAATATGGGACCGGCAGAGCTGCTGGATTATGACCGTACCCGCCTGCGTGCCCTTGTGCTTGAGGAAGGTTCCGCCACATCACACGTTGCCATCATTGCCCGCGCTTTGGACATTCCTGTAATCGGGCAGGTGAAAAATGCCTTAAGCCGCATAGAAACGGGTGACCCGGTTGTTGTGGACGGCACCAACCAACAGGTATTCATCCGGCCCGGGGAAGATGTGCAGTCTGCCTTTAAAGGCAGCATCAAAGCCCGGCTTAAACAAAAAGCGTCTTACGCAGCCTTGCGTAACCAGCCAGCAATTACAGAGGATGGCGTTGAAATTTCCCTGAATGTCAACGCGGGCCTGCTGGTTGATATGGCCCATTTGCAGGAAGTCGGTGCAGATGGTGTCGGGCTGTACCGAACTGAAATCCCCTTCATGGCGCGTTCTGAAATTCCCGGCGTTGAAGCGCAAGTTACGCTTTATAAAAAAATCATGGATGATGCCGCAGGCAAGCCGGTGATCTTTCGAACACTGGATGCCGGAGGGGACAAGGTTTTACCCTATTGGGACAATCACGGTGAAGAAAACCCCGCCATGGGCTGGCGCGCCATTCGCGTGACACTGGACCGTCCCTACCTGCTGCGCCAACAGTTGCGCAGCCTCATTCGTGCTGCCGGTGGGCGTGAATTGAATGTGATGTTTCCCATGGTAGCAGAAGTTGCCGAATTCATGAAAGCACGCCATTTGCTTGATATGGAAATTGAACGTGAAAGCATTAAGGGTCATCGCCTGCCCAGCCGGGTCAATGTGGGGGTCATGTTGGAAGTTCCTTCTCTGCTGTTTCAACTTGATTGTCTGCTTGATCAGATTGATTTTCTCTCCGTTGGATCAAACGATCTGTTCCAGTTTCTTTATGCATCTGACCGGGGGAATCCGCGGATCTCGACACGTTACGACACCCTGTCGCCACCTATTTTGAACGCTTTGCGCATGGTCGTTGAGAAATGCGAAAAAGCAAATGTGAGACTGAGCCTCTGTGGAGAAATGGGGGGACGCCCGCTTGAAGCACTGGCCCTCATCGGCATTGGTTTTCGCCGACTGTCCATGAGTGCATCCTCTGTAGGGCCGATCAAGGCCATGATCCGTTCCATGACCCTCAATGATGTTGAAAAATTCATTGAAGCACAGATTAACACCACCCACCGTACCCTGAGACCTCTCCTGCGGCAATTTGCCAAAGATCGCAATATCATCCTGTAAAACTATTGTTAACCAAACCCATCTATAGTATGGCAGTATGGAGTGGTCTAGTTGGGGAACCCAAATGAGAAATAAAGGGCGTAATGAGCAGCAGGAACCGGTCATGATCGGTCCTCGTGTCAGTGAACTGCTAAAAACATCACGTGAACGTAGCGGACAGGATTTGCAAACCGTTTCACAGGTGTTGCGCATCCGCTTTGTTTATCTTGAAGCCATTGAAGGTGGTCGTTACGAAGAATTGCCGGGCAAAACCTACGTTGTCGGTTTTGTTCGTGCCTATGCCGACTATCTGGGACTGGATGCCGAAGAAGTTGTAAACCGCTTCAAGGCGGAAGTGGATGGCCTTGAAGGCCGTTCAGAACTGATGTTCCCCTCTCCTGTCACCGAACAAAGTGTCCCCGGCGGGGCCATTATCCTCATCGGCCTGATCATCCTTGCCGGTGCATACGGCGGCTGGTATTTCCTGTCTTCACAGGACCGTTCCATTGCAGAACTCGTGCCCGACCTTCCGGCAAAATTCTCCGAAATGGTTGATAGCATCAAAAACGGCAATGACACCGCACAGGAAGTTGCCGAACAGGCTGAAACAGAACCCACCCAACAACCTGTCGAAACGCCTGTGGCAGAAGCCAGTGAACCGGTTTCTGAAGCCGATACACAGGCTATGGCTCAAAAAGCCCTTGCAGCCGTCGAACAAAGCAAAGCAGAAGAAAGCGAAACACCACAAACCCTGAAAACTGTAAAGGTGGAAGAGCAACAATCTGCGCCTGAGACCAATAGCGAACCGGCGAACACGCCTGCTGTTGAAAGCGCACAAAGCTCTGTCGCCACAACCGAAGAAGTTTCAGCGCAAAACGACGTTCAGGAAGAAAAAACTGAAACGCCTGCTGCTGTTGAAGAAAAAACAGTTGAAGCAGCTGCCACCCCAGCAGAACCTGCTGGCGTTGAAGCCGCAACAGAAACAGTTGAACCCGCAGCCCCCCAACCGATGACTGAAAAGGTTGTGCTTAAAGCCGTGGATTATTCATGGATTCAGGTAACAGATGGTGACGGGAAAGTCCTTCATACCGAAGTTCTCAATGAAGGAGACCAATATCAGGTGCCTCAAACCCATGGGCTGATTCTTCGCACCGGCAATGCGGGTGGGCTGGAAATCTATGTGGACGACAAGAAAACACCCAATATTGGCGATGCCGGAGAGGTTCGCCGTAAGGTGCTGCTTGATCCCCAAAAATTGCTGGCTGGCAAAGCTGTTGAAAACTAGGCAGGATCTATTAATTTGACTGACCTTTTCAGCATTTTGCTGCAATGCACAAAAAATTCACACGCTCAATCTTTCTTTCTGGTATCATGTTCGTATTCTAAACAATCGGATGCGAGCTTGTGTTTGAAGAAACCCTCCAGGCTTTGGGCTTGACGGAAAAGACCCATAAACAGATCAACCTCGCGCTACAAGGTGGCGGCGCGCATGGGGCTTTTACCTGGGGGGTACTGGACCGCCTGCTGGAAGATAACTATCTCACCATTGATACCATTTCCGGCACCAGTGCAGGGGCTGTTAATGCCGTTGCTCTAGCCGCCGGCTTTATTGAAGACGGCAACGCCGGTGCACGTGCCAAACTGGAAACCATCTGGAAAGGCATCAGCAAAGCAGGGGATTTCATGTCCATTCCGGCCCTCAATCAGGGACCGACAAAAATGATGACACAAGCCCTGATGGGCATGTTTGCCCCCAGCGACCTCAACCCGCTGGATTTCGACCCGTTACGCGACCTTCTTACAGAACATATTGATTTTGAACGTCTGCGCCATGAAGGCGATATCGGCCTTTATATTGCCGCCACGCAGGTGTCGGATGGCAAGGCCCGTATTTTCGAAACCCATGAACTGAGCGTGGAATGTGTGCTGGCCTCCACCTGCCTGCCCTTCCTTTCCAAATCCATCGTCATTGAGGGAGAAGCCTATTGGGATGGGGGGTTTTCAGCCAACCCGGCCTTGCGCCCCGTGATTTTAAAATCCAACACAGACGATACCTTGCTGGTTCAACTCAGCCCTGTTGATGAATTTGAACTTCCGACCCATATTGCAGGCATCCGCACCCATTTGAATAAGATGTCTTTCAATCAGTCCTTGCGCCGGGAAATTGAATTGATTGAAGAAGGACGTGATGTTTCACGTTCCGGCATTGCCTTTAGTGACAAAGCCCGCAGGCTGTCCCGCCATCGTTTTCATTTGATTGACGGAACGCCCACCACATCACGGCTCAACCCCGGCAGTGAAATGACCCCAAGCTGGTCCATGCTGCAAGATCTGTTTATCGCCGGACGCCGGGCAACGGAACGTTTTCTCAATACCAACAGAAAGAAAATCGGACACAAATCAACGATTGATTTGAAAGAGCATTTCAATCTTTAAAGCTCTTTTTTCTCATTCAAATGGTTTGATGCAATTGCGCTCATCAATTCTTCAAACGGCAGGGGTTTGCTGAAAAAATACCCTTGGATCAGGTCACATTTGCGTTCCGTGAGAAAACGGGCCTGTCCGGCATTTTCCACCCCTTCGGCAACCACTTTCAGGCTCATGCTTTTCGCCATTGAAATAATCGCCTGACTCAAGGCGGCATCTTCATTATTGCTCAGCACATCATTAATGAACGATCGATCAATCTTCAATGTCGTAATCGGAAAACGTTTCAGGTAACTCAAAGAAGAATAGCCCGTCCCGAAATCATCAATAGACAATAATACCCCTAGGTCACGTAAATCGCGCAAGGTCTTCAAGACAGAACTGTCATCATCCACCAGCAGACTTTCGGTAATTTCCAACGAAAGCTTGCCCGCAGGCAGGCCCGTCTCTGCCAGGACTTCCTTCACCAGCCCATAAATGTCTGATCTTTTGAACTGACGGCTTGAAAGGTTGACACTCACCCCGAAAGAATGGCTGTTTTCCCGATGCCAGCGTGCTGCATCACAGCAGGCCTGACGCAAAATCCATTCTCCCATCGGCACAATCAGGCCGGTATCTTCTGCAACAGCAATAAACTTGTCCGGCTGTATCAAACCGCGTTCCGGATCATTCCAGCGCACCAATGCTTCCGTTGTCACCATCGTATGGGAATCTGCATCTACAATCGGTTGATAATGCAAAACGAACTCATGCTTTTCCAATGCCCGGTGCAAGGCCACTTCCATGGTATGGCGTTCCTGTGCCCGGCTGTTCATTTCCGGCGTAAAGAAGGAATAGGTGTTGCGCCCCATTTCCTTGGCCTTGAACATGGCAGCATCGGCATTTTGCAGCAGGCTGTCTACACTTTGCCCATCATCGGGGAAGAACGTTGCCCCCACAGAAACGGAGGTATAGGCCGTATTGCCATCCAACACATAAGGCAGGCTCAAACATTCCAGAAGACGGTTTAAAAGCTGCTCAAGGTCCGGGTCGTAATTTGCATCATTAATGATGACAATAAATTCATCCCCACTTAAACGGGCAATGGTATCGCTGGTTCTAAAAAGGGAACGCAACCGGTCAGCAACATTGCGCAACAGCTCATCACCCATTAAATGACCCAGCGTATCATTGATGTGCTTGAAGTTATCAATATCAAGGAATAGCACCGCGACCCGACTTTTGCTGCGCCTTGCCATATTGATGGATTGATTGAGGCGTTCGCGAAACAGGTTGCGGTTGGGCAGGTCCGTCAGGGAATCATAGTTGGCCTGATAATGGATACGCTCTTCCGATTTCTTGCGGCTGGTGATGTCGTTAAATAAAGAAACCCGTTGCACCACCTGATTATCTTCATCACAAATCGTCGAAATGGACAGCCATTCGGGATAAATCTCGCCACTTTTGCGCCGGTTCCAAATTTCACCCTGCCAACTGCCGTAACGTTCCAGATCATCAAACATTTTCTGATAATAATCTTCGCCATGGTGGCCGGAGCTTAAAATACTGGGGCGTTGGCCCAGAACATCACTTTCCTTGTATCCGGTGATCTTGCTAAAGGCCGGATTGACCATCTGAATGATATTGTCCTTATCGGTCACCATCATGGCTTCGCTGGCGGTCTGGAACACCGTTGCAGCCAGTTGCAACTGATCCTGCGCTCTTTTCTGTTCGCTCAAGTCAACACGAACAACCGCATACCCCCCCTGATGCATTTTAGTGTTGGCGCTCAACATCCAGTACCCATTTTGGGTCTGGTCCAGCGTGCTGCCGTCCTTTTGCAGTTCACTTTGCAGCAGAAAACCGCTTTCCTTTTGTACAGCCTCAAATTCTTCCCAGCTCATATCCTTATGAATCCGATCAAAGATCGGCTCATACAAACGTGCAAAAGTCGTGTTCCAGAAAACCAGTTTCTGATTGGGGCCGAAAAAGGCAAACCCTTCCGACATACTGTCAACCGCATCTTCAAACAGTTGCGATGCCTGCTGGGTCCTGCGCCGTGCCTGATTCCAGCGCACCAGCGCATAGGCAAAGGCAACAAAAACAAACAGCACCGCGCTCAGCAGCAAATAGCGATAACCGGTTGACCTGTTTTGTTCATTCACCTGAATCATCTGCAAATCAGTAATCAGGGAAGAAATCAAAGACTGGCTGCGCCCCGCCATCAATTCATCAACAATGGCAGAAACCTCCTGCGTAATGCTAAACATCATATCCATATGACGCAGAACATTGCCAAACCCGGCCAGCCCCTCTTGCTGGTCTGTCTTTTGCCTCAGTTCATTCAAAACCTTTTGTGCCGCCTCAAAACGTTCCTGAGTCGGAAAAATCTGATAACCCTGAATTTCATTCAAAGCCTGCACAGCCAGATCCATTATCCCCTGTGTCGGCTGCTCACTGTCTTTTCGCAAAAACGCCAACAGAAAATTGCTTGAATTACGTGACAAAGCAACCTTGGACTTAAGCCGTTCAATCATCGTCAGACGCTTTTGCATCACCTGGGCAAGGTTTTTCAAAGCTTCATGAAAACGCTCTGCTTTTTCTCGGTCCAGCCCGGAAACGGCTTTCTCCAAAGCAAGACGGGATTTCTCAGTCGCCTTGACGATCTGAACAATATTGTCGAAATGCACAAATCTGAAACTGGCTGCCTTCAACGCTTCTTCATTCAGCTTGGTATCAAGCTGTTTTGTTTCCAGCGCCCGGTTAACCACATTGGAGAGCTGCGCCGTTTGTTCAGATTCAGAGCGGAAAAATTGCAGCGACAAGGCGGTTGTCAGCCCGAGAACAACAAGCAGAAGAGTGATCAAATGAATGTGCCTCATTCGGCTTCCTTGTCCGTAGTGCCTGCCAACGAAATAATGAATGCCTTGATATCTTCAATATCCTGATCGGAAACCTTATAGCCCAGCTGATAATTTGCCATAATTTCAATGGCCTTTTCCAATGTCTTGACACTGCCATCATGAAAATAGGGGGCTGTATAGGCGGCCAAACGCAGGCTGGGCACTTTAAAGACAAACATGTCTTCTTTATCCTGTGTCACATTATAGCGCCCCTGATCGGCCTTGGATTTCATATTATCCTTTGTGAAATAAGGAATAAAGGCCCCCATGCGCTGATACATATTGCCCCCCACATTTACCCCCTGATGGCACGCCACACAGCCGTAGGATTTAAACAGGGAATACCCGCGCTTTTGCTGCGCGCTAATGGCCATTTCATCACCACGCAGGTAACGATCAAACGCTCCCCCCACACTGACCAATGTCAGCTCATAAGTTCTAATCGCATCGGAAATAGTCTGTGGGGTTATCCCCTCTTCGCCGTAAAGGGTGGTAAATTCTTTTACATATTCCGGTTCTTTGGACAGGTTATTCACCACCAGATCCCAGTTCGCCCCCATCTCGATCGGGTTGTTGATCGGGCCCCCAACCTGATCATGCAGGTCGCGCGCACGACCATCCCAGAATTGAGCAAAATTAAACCGGCTATTGTAAACAGTTGGCGCATTAACCAGACCAACCTGTCCATCAATGCCAACAGAGGTACGGTTGGAATCAACACCAAAACGTTTGGTATCATGGCAACTGGCACAGCTGACCGTATCGTCAGCAGACAAGGCCGTATCGTGAAAAAGCCGTTTCCCCAGCGCAACCTTGCCCGGCTCAGCACTAAAGTCATAAGGGATTGGCAGGATCGGTTCCCCTTTGCGCATAATCTCATCGCTGGCCCAACCGGCATAAGACGCCATGCAAACCACACCCAGACTACAAAAAAACTTTATTGCCTTACGTATAGAAAACCCACACGCCATTACTCTTTCTCTCGACTTTACCTTTATATTTATGTCCACATAACAAGTTGCAACAATTTTTTGAACAGTTACAACTTTGCGTGGATTTTCATTTTCTTATATAAAGCCGAATGGTAGAGAAACACAAGGGGTAAACTGTTTTTTTAGGAAAAGTGATTGAAGACTTATCCGGCAAAAATCAGGCGTTTTTCTCACGCTCAAGGGCACGCCATCCAATATCACGACGGCAAAAACCTTCCGGCCAATCAATCGCATCAACTGCTTTGTAAGTTGTACTCTGAGCATCCTGAACGGTTTTGCCCCGTCCTGTTACGCCCAGTACCCGGCCACCTGTTGCTAGAACCTTGTCTCCCTCTGCCTTGGTCCCGGCATGAAAGACAAAGGCCTTTTCAACCGCATTGGCCTGATCAATATTCTTGATCTCTGTGCCTTTCTGATAGGAACCGGGATAGCCATCAGCAGCCATAACCACCACCATAGCCGTTTCATCATGCCAGTCCAGCTTGATATCATCCAGACGGCCTTGCGCAGCTGCGTCCAATGCTTCCAGAACATCGGATTTCCAGCGCATCATCAAAACCTGACATTCCGGGTCACCGAAACGGATGTTATATTCCAGCACAGTCGGCACGCCATTTTCCACCATCAAACCACAAAACAGAACCCCTTTATAAGGGCAACCTTCTGCCGCCATGGTTTTGATCAAGGGGTTGATTGCTGTTTCCATAATCTTGTCGCAAATTTCCGGTGTCGCAATCGGGGTGGGGGAATAAGCGCCCATGCCGCCGGTGTTCGGCCCCTTATCGCCATCATAAGCCGCCTTATGGTCCTGCGCTGCCGCCAATGGCAAGGCGCGTTCACCATCCACCAACGCAAAGAAGCTGCATTCTTCCCCATTCAGGAAAGCTTCCACCACAACCTCATTTCCGGCATCGCCAAAAATTTTGTTGCCCATCATGTCATCAACCGCCTGTTCGGCCTCTGCAACGCTCTGACAGATGATCACGCCCTTGCCTGCGGCCAGTCCATCGGTTTTCACCACAATGGGCGCACCATTTTCCTGAATGAAGGCTTTGGCTGCCCCTGGATCGGTGAAACGGCCATAAGCAGCCGTTGGTACACCAGCCTTGGCACACATATCTTTCATAAAACCTTTGGAACCTTCCAGCACCGCCGCTGCCGCACTGGGGCCAAAGGCACGAATGCCGGCTGCTTCCAGCTGATCAACCAGTCCCAACACCAACGGGGCTTCGGGGCCGACAACCACCAGATCAATGGCGTTTTCCCGGGCAAAAGCCACCACGCCATCCACATCTTCAGCGCCCACATTCACGCATTCAGCCACATCGGAAATACCGGCATTGCCCGGTGCGCAAAACAGTTTGGACAATTTAGGTGACTTGGCAATTGACCAGCACAGGGCATGTTCACGACCACCGGAACCAACAACGAGAACTTTCATGACGGCTTCTTTCCCCAAAAACAAATTTCATGTTCACAAGTTGCTGCTCTTGTACCATATTGACCCCCATGAGCAACAATCCTTTTGCAGATGCCTTTGAGGCACCCGGCCAGCATAACCAACCCGTTTTCAGTGTTTCCGAACTTTCCGGTGCCTTGAAACGAACGGTCGAGGACGCCTTTTCACTGGTGCGCGTACGCGGTGAAATATCCGGTTTTAAACGCGCAGCCTCCGGCCACCTTTACCTTGCGCTTAAAGATGAAAATGCGGTGATGGATGCGATCTGCTGGAAAGGGGTCGCCGCCAAGCTGGACCTGCGCCCGCAAGACGGCATGGAAGTCGTCTGTAAAGGCCGCCTGACCACTTACCCGGGACGTTCCAAATATCAGTTGGTGATTGAGTCTATGGAACTGGCCGGTGAAGGCGCTTTGCTCAAACTGCTGGAAGATTTGAAACGCAAGCTGGCGGCTGAAGGCCTGTTTGATGCGGAACGTAAAAAACAAGTCCCGTTTCTGCCCAAAACCATTGGCATCGTCACCTCACCCACCGGTGCCGTGATCCGCGATATCATGCACCGCCTTAATGACCGTTTCCCCCGCCATGTTCTGCTCTGGCCCTGTCTGGTACAAGGAAAAGGCGCGGCTGAACAGGTCGCCGCTGCCATCAAGGGATTTAACAGCATTGACGGCACACAGGGCATTCCCCGCCCTGACCTGCTGATTGTCGCACGCGGGGGTGGTTCGTTGGAAGACCTCTGGTCCTTTAACGAAGAAATTGTTGTGCGTGCCACTGCTGAAAGTGATATCCCGCTGATTTCTGCTGTCGGCCATGAAACCGACACCACCTTGATCGACTATGCTTCAGACCGCCGCGCACCCACCCCGACAGCGGCAGCAGAAATGGCCGTGCCGGTGCGCCGTGAACTTCTGGCCCAAGTGATGGATGACGGCACACGCCTTGTCGCCGCCATGACGCGCTATCTGGATGAACGCAGTACAAAGGTCACCTCGGCCGCACGCGCCATCCCCAACCCGCAGCGTCTGGTCGAAGATATGACCCAGCGACTGGATGACCGGGTGGAACGCCTCTCCAACGCCATGGATAACTTGCTGCATCGCCAATCCATGCGCGTTGACCAACTGTCCGCCAAAATTCCGCAACCACGCCAGCAATTGCAAAATGCACAGGACAGATTAACCAGCCGCACACAAGCCTTAAGCGCCGGTTATCTTTCTTTCCTGAACCAAAAACAAAGTCATTATGATCGCACATCGACTCTCGTGCGCCGCAAAGCTGTGGATGACTGTGTGCAACGTGCCGAACAAAAACTTTCCAGTCTGTCCGCCCTGTTGGAAAGCTATTCCTATAAAGGTGTTCTGGAACGCGGCTTTGCATTGATCACCGATAAAGACGGCAGCGCGGTGACTTCTTCGCAAGGATTAAGCGCAGGTGACGCACTAGCCATCCAGTTTGGCGGAGATGACCATCTGGATGTCTTGGTCAACGGCGAAGGGATAGAACCCAAAGCAGCCCCCGCCCCGGCCAAACCCAAAGCAAAACCCAGCACACCGACAAAAAGCAAAAAACCTTCACCGGAACAAGGGAGCCTGTTTTGAAAACACTCTTTCGCTCTCTCCTTACCGGACTTGTTGTTCTGTGCCTGCATAGTCTTGCCTATGCCGGAAGCTATGATCTGAAAGGACATTTCACACAAGGCGGACTCGTTTTCGGTACCGTCACACCGGGCAGTCTTGTCACGCTGGATGCGCACGAAATTCCGGTTTCAAAAAATGGACTTTTCCTTTTGGGCTTTGGCCGTGACCATAAAAGCACAAGTCATCTTGCCATCACCTATCCGGACGGAAAACAGACCCATGAAACCTTGCAGGTCAGCAAACAGACCTACAAAATTTCACGTATCAACGGATTGCCGAAAAAGAAGGTCAGCCCGGACCCGGTTGCGCTAAAACGCATTCGCGCCGATAACGCCCTTGTCCATAAAACACGCCTGAGCCTGAGCATGAATACAGCCTTTTCATCCGGCTTTGACTGGCCGGTCAAAGGGCGTATTTCGGGTGTTTTCGGCTCACAACGCATTCTGAACGGCAAACCGCGCAGCCCCCATAAAGGCGTTGATATCGCCGCCCCGAAAGGCACCCCTCTTAGAGCCGATGCCGATGGGGTGATTTCACTGGTTCATCAGGATATGTATCTGATGGGCAAGGCTGTCATGATTGATCACGGATACGGCCTGCAAACCATTTACATCCATATGAATGACATCAAGGTCAAGGAAGGACAGAAGGTTAAAAAAGGTGATGTTGTCGGCAGTGTCGGCATGAGCGGACGTGCCACCGGCCCCCATGTCCATTGGGGGGTCAGCTTGAAAGGGGTTGCCCTGAACCCCAAGCTACTGGTGAAATAAGGCGTATGCTTTAAAGTCCGGTTGACGGTTCTTTCGGCCAGCGCCGGTGCATCCACAACCACTGTTCCGGTCGTTGCGAAATCCAGTCTTCCAACAGGGCATTGACCTGTTTCATAATTACCAGCATATCGTCTTTGCGGTTTCCGCTATTGGCAATTTCCATCGGCGGGAAAAAGGTGATGCGAAAACGCGCGCCCTTCAGACGTTCAATACGAACCGGGACCACCGGGCAATCATACTTCAGGGCAAACTGGGCAATGGCCGGGGCGGTCATGGCATCACGCCCCAACAGGGGAACGGGAATGCCGTCATTCATCTTCTGATCCACCAACATAGCAAGATGGCCGCCGTTTTTCAGCACTTCCAGAGCCTTGCGCGCCCCTTTTGCCCCTTTGGGGATCAAGCCACATTGCGGTGTCGGTTTACGCGTGGCAAACAAACTACGCACATAAGGGTTATCGGGTTCGCGGTAAATCAGGTGCACATGGGCAGGTGGTTCATGTTGGGCGCACCCCAACGCGCTGAATTCCCAATTGGCAAAATGGCCGGAAAAAAAGATGCCGCATTTTCCATCACGGGCCAGCAGGTCCACATTTTCCGCCCCGATGATTTCAAAACGTGACGGATCACTATAAACATTCAGTTTCGCCACATGGGGAAATTCAAACGCCACACGCCCAAGGTTATCCCAACACCCCCGCGCAATGCGCCTGATCTCCGCCTCTTTTTTTTCGGGGAAGGCATGGCGCAAATTTTCCAGAACAATACGTTGTTTCGGTGTCAACGGGCCCAAAATACGCGCAATCCATCCCCCCATGGCTGAGGAAATATCAATCGGCAACAACCCCATCAGGAAATAAAGGCTATAGGCCAGAACCGCCTGAAGCGGATGGATCGCATATTTCTGCACAAAGCTTTGGGTCATCTTTCGTCCATCAGGGGTGAAAGCATGGCCTCTAGCATATTTTGATCCTGCCAGACCAGTCCGATTTTTACGGTTTCAACCCCGCGCGCCATTTCTTCATCCAACCGTACTTTATCTTTTTGCGTTGTAACCAGCACGGCCTTCTGTTCCACAGCCTTTTTCTTCAACGCATCAATCTCTTCGCGACGATAGGGGTAATGGTCGGGAAAGGACTTGTGCGCCACAATCTCCGCCCCCATCTGGCGCAGGGTATCGTAGAATTTTTCCGGTCGCCCGATCCCTGCAAAGGCCAGCACCTTGCGCCCTTGTAAAGCCGGTTCCTCACACACCTCAATCTGTGCCCGCAACACTTTCAACGTTGGGCAAATGGTATGAATCCGGTACAAGGCATCCGTTTTATCCGGGCCGATCAAGACCAATGCCTTGGCACGTTTCAATCCATTTTCCAATTTCTCGCGCAACGGCCCGGCGGGAAACACCTTTTCATTGCCATGGCCAAATCCCCCGTCCATGACCAGAACAGACAAATCCTTATATAAATGCGGGTTCTGAAACCCATCATCCATGATGATCACATCTGCCCCGTTTTTCACACAAAGTTTGGCCCCGGCCACCCGGTCACGCGATACACAGACCGATGCACTTTGGGCCAGCAAAAGCGGCTCATCACCTACATCATCTGCACTGTGTTTTTCAGTGACCAGCAAAGGCCCCTTTAAACGCCCGCCATAGCCGCGGCTTAGAAAAAAAACCTGCTTGCCCTGGGCTTTGAAATATTTTGCCATAGCCAGCGCCGTTGGCGTTTTGCCCGCACCGCCCATGGTCAGGTTGCCGATGCAAATCACCGGCACGGGTGCGCGCCACAACGCAGGGCGATGGGCCCGGCGCCAGGTCGCGGCATGATAAAGGGCGCTGATGGGTGAAAGCAAAATTGCACGCAGGCTGGGGCGTCCGGAAAACCAGAAGGATGGGATTTTCTTCATGCCTTATCCTTTGAAGAGTTGCGCCAGCGTTACCATGGTTTCATCCAGAACGCGTGCCTGCGCATAGGCCACCTGTTTGGCCCGCCCGGCAATGTTTTCACATTCTGCCGGATCATTAAACAACCGTTTCAGCATGCTGACCATCTCTTTTTCATCGGCCACAACCAGTATCGCCTCTGCCTTGGTGAAACGTTCGGTCATTTCAACAAAGTTGCTCATATGCGGGCCACACATCAGGGCACAGTTCAGCCGGGCCGGTTCCAGCGGATTTTGCCCGCCTAATGGCAAAAGGGATTTCCCCATAAAAACAATGGGGCAGAGACGGTAAAACAACCCCAGCTCCCCCATGGTATCGGCCACATAGATATCACATTTTGGGGTAATCAGGTTATGGCGGCTGCGTTGTGCAATGGAAAAACCCTGTTCCTGTAAGCGTGCCACAATTTCATTCCCACGTTCCGGATGACGCGGGGCAATCATGGTTAACAGATCGGGGAAAACTTCTTTTAATTGGCGATGTACGTCAGCAATGCGTTCTTCTTCTCCCGCATGGGTACTGGCTGCCAACCAGACCGGACGGCGCCCGATATCGCTTTGCAAACGTTGCAGCTCAACCTTCTCATAAGGCAAATCGGGCGAAGCATATTTCAAATTGCCCGGACAGGTCACATTCTGCGCCCCCAGTTCCTCAAAACGCTGCGCATCCTGTTCTGCCTGTGCCAGACAAAGGTCAAAGGCCCGTAGCAGGGTTGCGATAAACCCTTTCAGCTTGCGCCATGTTTTAAGCGACCCATCGGACATGCGCCCGTTAACCAAGGCCATTTTCACCCCGCGCTTGCGGGTCTCAATCAGCAAATTAGGCCACAGTTCGCTTTCCGCCCAAATAGCCACATCCGGTTGCCAGTGATCCAGAAACTTGCGCACATAAGACAAACGATCCACCGGCACAAACTGATGAACCACCCCTTCGGGCAAACGTGTGGCAATCAGGTTTGCCGATGTCACCGTACCTGTTGTCAATAAAACCTGATAATCTGGATAAGCCTTACGGATGGCATTAATCAGAGGCAAAAGAGAGACCGCTTCGCCCACGCTTGCCCCATGCAACCACACCAGCTTACCCGCTGGGCGGGCACATCCGGCTTCGCCAAAACGTTCACGAAAGCGGGTGGGATGTTCCTTGCCCCGCTTCAGGCGTTTTTTTAAATAATGCGTCAGCATAGGGCCGGAAATGGTGGTCAGGCCACGATAGAGTGAATAGATCATGCTGCCTCCACCGCTGGCTGGCCGCTCAAGCGGTCTGCCTCATTGGTCACCGCGGTTAAATCATCTTCGACCTTTTGCTGCCAGTCTTTTAAATCATCGCCTTTGGCATCCTTGGGAATATGGATCGCATCCCCCCAAACAAACACCCCTTTCGTAAAGGGAAAGGCAATGCAAAAACGGTCCCAACTACCCAGATGCTTGCGCGATCTGGTGCCAAAAGCACACGGGATCACCGGCACCCCAGCCATTTTCGCCACATTGACCACCCCGGATGATGCCCGCATCCGCGGCCCACGCGGCCCATCCGGTGTGATGCCGATGGACTCCCCGTTCTTCAAAGCCTTCAACATGGCGCGCAAGGCATTTGCCCCGCCTTTGGAGCTGGATCCTTCCACGGTTTGAATGCCAAAGTGACTAACGGTGCGCGCAATCAACTGCCCGTCACGATGGGCAGAAATCAACATATGAATGGGAAATTTCCGGTTCCAGCAATAAGGCATCATCAAGATGCGACCATGCCAGAAAGCCAGAATGAACGGTTTGCCCTCACGCCAGTAATGCTGCGCCGCTGCGCCATTAACCACCTCCCAGCGGGAGGTGAGATGGACAAACCGGATATATTGCGCCCCGACCCAACAGAGTATTTTGCGAAACCCGTCCGATTTCGTGATGGATTTCAGCACGCCCATATCAACCTTGCGCCTCTTCTTCAGAAAACTGCATGGCATAAAGGCGCGCATACATACCATCCTGCGCAATCAGTTCATTATGCGTACCTTGTTCCATCACCCGGCCCCGGTCAATCACATAGATCAGGTCCGCATCCACCACGGTAGAAAGACGGTGTGCAATCACCAGTGTGGTGCGATCTTTCATCAGTTCCAGCAAAGCCGCCTGTACCTTGCGCTCACTTTCCGTATCCAGTGCAGAAGTCGCTTCATCCAACAGCAGAATGGGGGCATTTTTCAACATGGCCCGTGCAATGGAAATGCGCTGGCGCTGCCCGCCGGACAGTTTTAAACCGTCTTCACCCACCATGGTATCGTAGCCCTCGGGCAGTTCCATAATGAAGTCATGGGCAGCGGCATGTTTGGCTGCTTCAATAATTTCTTCTTCGGAAGCGTCCAAACGGCCATAAGCGATATTGGCGCGCACCGTATCATCAAACAACACAACTTCCTGACTGACCAAAGCACAGGATTTACGTAAAGAGGTCAGGGAAACAGTACAAACATTCTGGCCGTCAATTTCTACAACACCACCCTGCACATCATAGAAACGCGGCACAAGGTTCAGTACGGTGGATTTCCCTGCCCCGCTTGGCCCGACCAATGCAACCGTTTTACCAGCAGGCACATCAATCGTTAACCCTTCCAGTGCCTGTTTATCTTCTTCATAGGCAAACTTCACATCTTTCAGGGTAATTTCCCCTTTTGAAATCTGTAAACGTTCCGCCCCTTCAGGGTCTCGGATGGAAGGCTTGATTTCTTTCAGCTTAAACAAGCGTTCCGCCCCGGCCAGACCGCTTTGCATTTCTGAATTCAAATTCGCCAGACGTTTCGCAGGTTCGTAACACATGATGGCAGAACCGATGAACGCCATAAAATCCCCGGTGGTTTTTGCGCCCTCAATGACCTGATAGCCGCCGTAAACGATAATCAAGGCAATGGCAAAACCGGCTACAGTTTCCATGATAGGGGAATTCAGCGCTTTGGTGCGTTCACTTTTGAAAATCAACGCCCGTACACCTTCGGTAATGTCGCGCACTCTGCTGCGTTCATAATCTTCCATCCGGTAGGCTTTTACATGACGAATGGAAGACAGCGTTTGCCCCAGTAAAGTGATGAGTTGCCCCAGTTGAACCTGCGTATTGGCTGTCACCTTGCGAATGCGTTTGCCGATTTTCAGGACAGGGCCAATGGTGACCGGAAAAACAATCAGGGCAAACAGGGCAAGCTGCCAGTTGGTAAACAGCATATTGGCAACCATGCCGACCAGCAATGTACTGTCTTTGCCTGCACTGGTCAGAACCTTGGTCGCCGTGTTGCGGATGTAGACCGCATCGTTTGTAAAACGTGAAACCAGCGTACCGGAAGGATGATCATGGAAGAAAGAAAGATCCATCTTCATTAAATGATCGTACAAGCCGATCTGTAAATCGGTCACAATGCGCAGGCCTAACCATGACATCACGGTTGACTGCCCGTAATGGGCAATGGACTTGATCATATAGATCAGAATAATCGCTGCCCCCAAAGCCCAGAGCATTTCTTCATCTTTGGCAATGAAGATATAGTCAAAGACAGGCTTGAGAACCAGCATGCTTAAAGACGCGGCAATGGCGGAAACCATCATAAAAAACAACGCCAGAACGACCTGTGTTTTATAAGGTCCGACATTTTCCCGGATCAACCGTTTCAGCAGAGAAAAAGTGCGTGTATCCAGTTGGCTGGTCTGTTCCAACGTAGGCATCCTAACACAATATTGTTGTCATTTTCGCGGGAACATACCACGGGATTTCGCGTTATGCCATACCTTACCTATACCATAAAGGCTTCCGTGCCTTTATGCCGATTGCCCCGCGACCATCAAGCCTTCAATGCGCAGTGTCGGTGCGTTGGTGCCATAGCGGAATTCCAGATCGTCCGCCGGGGTCAGATTGCGAAACATGTCTTTCAGGTTCCCGGCAATGGTCAATTCGGAAACCGGGTAAACGATTTCACCATTTTCAATCCAGAACCCCGCCGCCCCACGGCTGTAATCCCCGGTCACGCCATTCACGCCCATGCCGATCAATTCGGTTACATAAAAGCCCTGTTTGATATCACCGATCAGTTCATCCACCGAAACATCACCGGCTTGCATATAAAGGTTGGTGGCTGACGGAGACGGCGGGGAACCTGTGCCGCGTGCCGCATGGCCGGTACTTTCCAGCCCCAATTGACGGGCTGAACGCAAATCCAGAATCCAGCTTTGCAGAACGCCGTTTTCAATGATCGCACGTTTTTTGTTGGCAAGACCTTCCCCGTCAATGGGTTTGGAACGCAAACCACGTTTACGATGCGGGTCATCAATAATGCTGATCTTGTCATTAAAAACGGTTTGCCCCATTTGATCCTTCAAAAAACTGGTGCCACGCGCCACGGAGTTGCCATTGATAGCCCCGACCAGATGCCCGAGCAAACCGTGCGAGACACGCGGAGAATAAATCACCGGCACCTGCTGGGTTTCCTTTTTACGCGGGTTCAGTCTTTTCACCGCTTTTTCACCGGCACGCTGACCAATAAGAGCCGGGTTTTCCAAATCTTCGGCATAAACGGCTGTGGTGTAATCATAATCACGTTCCATGCCCGTGCCGCTACCCGCCAGAACGGAAGCCGAAACGGAACAGCCTGTGGAACTATGGGCATGGGCCAGACCGTTTGATGCACAAATCGCCACATCATGGCGCCCCCAAGAAGCTTCCGCCCCTTCGGAGTTTGTCACCCCTTCCACAGCGCGTGCCGCATCTTCAGCCTCGGTTGCCCAGGCAATGAGGGTCTGTTCATCCGGCTCGTAGGGGTCAAAGCCATCCACATCGGGGATTTCTTTTGCCAGTTGTTCAACTTGAGCCAAACCGCAGAACGGGTCTTCCGGCACAACCCGGGCCATATCCACACAGCGTTGGGCCAGTTCATCCAATGCGTCTTTATTGAAATCACTG
Source organism: Terasakiella sp. (assembly GCA_050297075.1). Taxonomy (GTDB): domain Bacteria; phylum Pseudomonadota; class Alphaproteobacteria; order Rhodospirillales; family Terasakiellaceae; genus Terasakiella. The sequence continues at coordinate 104,994 of JBNKSC010000013.1, read as the reverse complement.
GAAGAAACAATCGCCTGACGTTTGCCGATAAAGACGCGCAAACCCAAGTCCTGCCCTTCGGAACGTTCCAGATTTTCCGGCTTGCCCAGACGTTGGGAAAGCGAAAGCGATGTACCGGAAACCAGCACCGCATCAGCCCCATCTGCGCCTTTTTTCATCGCATTGGAAATCAGATCGTTCAATAGGTCGAGGTTATTTTGATGCTGTGACATGGGCACAAATCGTCCTGTAAAAGAAAAGGTCATAGGAACTTAGGGCGCAGGCTTTTGAAAAGCAAGCCAACAGACCCTAACGGGTGACTATTTTCACCTTTTCCCCAGCCTGAAGCCCATCTTCCAACGTATCCTTGTTCAAAACACGCAGCCAGTCTTCCTTGAATTTTTCGATTTTCATCCGTTGGGCAAGCGAGCCCATGGTTTCCCCACGTGCCACCTGATGCAGGCGAATGTGAAAGCCTCTGATATTTTGCGCTTCACGATGGGATAAACGCCGGAAACTATAGGTCGCATGACGAAACGGCAGCTCCATCTGTGCCGTCAGCGAAGGAGGACTTAAAAAACGCAACTGGAAAATATCCTGACCGTCTGCAATGGCCAGGTAGCGAATATCACGCACCCCTTTTTGTGTATTGAGCCGTACAATACCGGTTGCTGCCTCCAGCCCGTTGATCTCCAATGCCTGCACCCCGTTCAAGGTATATTTATTGGCCCAGACCTCTGTCAGATAGCGCGTCATCGGCAATTTGCCATAGCCCTTTTTGCCCATGGTAAAGACCATGGCAGACCCATTTTCATGGGTGGCAGCAACATAGGCAGGTGTATTTGCCAGCGCAAACCCCTGTGGTGCCGTAAACTTTATACGCAAATCCGGATGAATAAACGTCTGCCCGTCAATTATCCCTTGGCGAATGCTTTCCCCATAATCAATCCCGTCAATAACATGTAAAAAAGGATCACGGTTCAAGCGGTCCAGATTGGCCGGGTAGGATTTGGCAATTTTTTCAGATTCCACAATGCGAATGCGGGTATCAGGGTGCGAGGCAAAAATGGAATAATGGCTTGCCTGCACGTCCTTGCCTTTCATCCGTGCTTCAAGTTCTGTATGATCTGCCAGCTTTTTAAAGAAGGTAGACGAAGCTTTCGGGTTATAGCCCAAACGGGTCATATAGCGCATGCCCAGCATATCGGCTTCCATTTCATGGCCGCGCGAATAACTGGCCAGATAGGCCTGACCGGCATAATTGGCGATATCCCCTGCTGGCCCCCCAACCACAATTCCCAAAATGGTGGAACCGATTCCGGTCAAAACGGACTTACTGTAACGCTGTGCGGTATGACGTGCCGTCACATGGCCAATTTCATGACCCAGCACAGCTGCCAGTTCGGCCTCATTTTCCGCCAGCCCGATCAAACCGCGACTGACATACACATACCCACCGGGCAGGGCAAAGGCGTTGATGATCGGGTCATCCAGTACCGTAAACGTCCATTTCAAATTCGGCATTTCTGAAACTTTGGCAAGCCGTTGCCCCAAATCATTCACATAACGGCTCACCGCCGCATGGTCATAGGCCCCGCCAAATTGTTGCAAAATTTTGGGATGTTCCTGCTTGCCGACCTGCAATTCCTGTTCGGAACTCATTAAACCGGTAAAACTTTGCTGCCCGGTTGCCGGGTTTACGGAACAACCGCTTGTCCCCAAAGACAAAACCAGCAAAGCGGCGAAAAGAAAAAGACGTTTCATGCAAAAATCCGAAAGCAAAATGCAATTTACGATGAGAGAGATCCTGAAAGATAAGCCAAAAAGAAATCCGGTCCAACCATCATTTTCATGCTATTTCTCTTGAGACATCATTCAAAACAGGCTAAGCACGCTCAAATTCTAAGGCCGGGAAAAATCACATGATCCGTTATCAACTTCTTTGCGAACACGACCACCAGTTTGAAGCCTGGTTCAAAGACAGCACATCCTATGATGATCAGGTCGCCCATGGCGAGGTTGAATGCCCGTTTTGCGCCAATACAAATATTCGCAAAGCCGTCATGGCCCCTGCCCTTGCCAGTGGCAAAAAGGAAAGTGACAACCTTTCCCCACAGCAACAGGTTGCCATTGATGCCGCAGAAAAAGCCGCTGACGACATGCGCGAAGGGGCCGACCCACAGAAGGTTGCGCAAACCTTTATGGACGTAGTCACCAAACTGCAAAAACATGTGGAAGAGACCTGTGATTATGTCGGCACAAGCTTTGCGGACGAAGCCCGCGCCATTCATTATGGCGAAGCAGAAGAACGCGGCATTTACGGTGAAGCCACAGCCAAGGAAACCCAGGACCTGCACGAAGAAGGTATCGACGTCATGGCCCTGCCCAAAGTATTGGACAAAAGCCAAAGCAATTAGGGCACGATACATTTAGCAAAAGATATCCTGAAATCTTCCTTGACCTTTCTTCATAACTCACCCACTTATAGAGCTATTCCAAGGGGTGCTCTGATATTCGGGCTGAGATGTTGTGCAAAACGGCGAACCCTTAGAACCTGATCCGGGTAATTCCGGCGTTAGGGATGGACAGTTGTTCCCGACAGCCTTTTTCCCGGATCTCCTACACATGTTTTAAAGGGAGATCCTAACCCATGTCGAAGCTTGAAGTGACCACCGGAGCCCTGCCCGGTTCGGAAAAAGTATTTTTCGGTTCTGAGACCCACACAGACCTGAGCGTTGCCATGCGCTGCATCCATCTGGAAGGCGGTGAACACCCGGTTGTCGCCTATGACACCTCCGGTCCCTATTCTGACCCGAGTGCTGAAATTGACATTCACAAAGGTCTCAATCAACTGCGCCGGGACTGGATTCTGGCGCGCGGTGATGTGGTTGAATATGAAGGCCGTGATGTTAAACCCGAAGACAACGGCTGGAAAAGCGAAGGTGACCAGCCCGGTGTGGAAGCCTTTCCCCGCAACGGCCTGAAACCGCTAAAATCAAAAGATGGTTCAGCCGTCACCCAGTTGGCCTATGCGCGCCGTGGCATTGTTACCCCGGAAATGGAATATGTTGCCATTCGTGAAAACGAAGGCCGCAAGGAAGCCTACTTGCGCGATGGCGAACCGTTCGGCGCGGAAATTCCCGATGTCTGCACTGGCGAGTTCGTGCGTAGCGAAATTGCGCGCGGTCGTGCCGTTCTGGTGGCCAACGTCAACCATCCGGAACTGGAGCCCATGATCATCGGGCGCAACTTCCTGACCAAGATCAACGCCAATATAGGCAACTCCGCCGTCACCTCATCGGTTGCTGAAGAAGTCGATAAAATGGTCTGGGCGACCCGCTGGGGGGCCGATACCGTCATGGACCTGTCCACAGGTACAGATATTCACAACATCCGTGAATGGATTATCCGCAACAGCCCCGTTCCCATCGGCACCGTGCCAATCTATCAGGCGCTTGAAAAATGCCGTGGGATCGCCGAAGACCTGACTTGGGAAATTTTCCGTGACACCCTGGTTGAACAAGCCGAACAGGGCGTTTCCTACTGGACCATTCACGCAGGCCTTCTGCTGGAACATGTGCCGCTGACCGTCAACCGCGTCACCGGCATTGTGTCGCGCGGCGGTTCCATCATGGCGAAATGGTGCCTGCATTATCACAAGCAAAACTTCCTGTGGGATCACTTCGATGATATTTGCGAAATTGCCAAGCAATATGATGTGTCGATCTCTTTGGGTGATGGTTTGCGCCCCGGTTCCATTGCAGACGCCAATGACGAAGCCCAGTTTGCCGAACTGCGCGCGCTTGGGGTCTTGCAAAAGAAATGTATGGAACATGACGTCCAATGCTTCATTGAAGGCCCCGGCCATGTGCCCATGCACAAGATCAAGGAAAACATGGACCTGCAACTGGAAGTCTGTGACGAAGCGCCGTTCTACACACTCGGCCCGTTAGTCACCGACATTGCCGCCGGTCATGACCATCTGGCTTCCGCCATCGGCGCTGCCATGATCGGCTGGTACGGTTGTGCGATGTTGTGTTACGTCACGCCGAAAGAACACCTCGGCCTGCCCAACCGTGACGATGTGAAAGAAGGTGTGATGGCCTATAAGGTTGCCGCCCATGCGGCCGACCTTGCCAAAGGCCACCCCGGTGCCCGCCTGCGTGATGACGCCATGAGCAAGGCGCGTTTCGAGTTCCGCTGGAAAGATCAGTTCAATCTGGCCCTTGATAGTGAAAAAGCCTTGCAGTTCCACGATGAAACCCTGCCCGCAGAAGGCGCGAAAATCGCCCATTTCTGCTCCATGTGCGGGCCGAAATTCTGCTCCATGCGCATCAGTCATGAAGTGAAGGAAGAAGCCGCCAAGGGCATGGAGGAAATGGCTGCAAAGTTCAAATCAGAAGGTGGCGAGATCTATAAAAAGATCGATGCTGCTGAGTAATCTGTTGGCGTCATACTGGCGCAGGCCCGTATCTATATGGATGCTGGATCACCCCCGGCATCCATATTTTTTTAAATAAGGCCAACTCGGGATAAGGAAAGATCGTCATGCTGGCGCAGGTCAGCATCCATACCGTTTTAGACCGTAAGATCTGGACACTGGCCTTCGCCAGTGTGACAAAATCTTTATCTGCTTTCAGGCTTGGATAAGGAAATATGTTAAATCAGCATGTTAGTGAATGCTTATCCCGAATTCACGTTAAATAAGGCAAAAAAAGGCAGGAATAACTCATATTGCTGCCCAAATTGCATGGCTTAATAGGAAACATGGAAAGAACGGTGAAGCGAAAGGTTCCCCCCTTTCGATCATAGCCCAAGTATCGAGAAACTAGCCCTCCTCCTGTGTTTTACACACGATACGCCTTTTGCCAAACCGTTTGTTCCTGTATTGAATTGATCATGCTTGACTCTCCAAATCATCCTCGGACTTGCCCCCCGAGGATGATTTGTTTTAACTATGTGGATGAAATCAAACGAGGGTGGCGCAATGGCCGTATTTTCAGGACATGATCTGGTTTGCATCCGGGGGGAACGGCTGGTCTTTGCCAAACTGGACTTTTCCATCCAAAGCGGCAACTGCCTGACACTTGTCGGGCCGAACGGAGCGGGAAAGTCTTCCCTCCTTCGCATGATGGCAGGCCTGTTGCGCCCGGCCAGCGGGGATATGAGCTGGGATGAAAAATCCGTTCATGGCGATATGGATGAACATCGCGAACGCCTGCATTATGTTGGTCATCACGATGCCATCAAACCGGTTCTCACCGTGGAAGAAAACCTGAAATTCTGGGCAGGCCTGCGCAGTGATGCTGATGAAGCCCTGGCCAATTTTAAGGAAGCGCTGGATGTTTTTTCCATCGGTCATCTGATAGATATTCCCGGGCGTTTCCTTTCTGCCGGGCAAAAGCGCCGCGCCAATCTGGCGCGCATCATCGCATCCAAATCCCCACTTTGGCTGCTGGATGAACCGACCACCGCACTGGATAAAGAGTCCATCAAAAAGCTGGAAGGGGCCATCATGGCACATCGTGAACGCGGCGGCATGGTGGTGCTTTCCACCCATTCAGACATGGATCTTGCCGATCAGAACATTCTCAATGTGGGCGATTTTGCTGCCAAACGAGGCCATGAAAGCGCTTCTTTACTGGCGGAAGGGGTTTAAACATGGGACGCTTTCTTTCCATCGTTCATCGTGACCTGCGCCTTGCCCTGCGCCAAGGTAGTGACAGTGTCATGGTGGTGATGTTTTTTGTTCTTACCGTTGTGCTGTTTCCCTTCGGCATTGGGCCAGACGGCAATATTCTGGCGCGCGTGGCTTCCGGCATTATCTTTGTGGCGGCCCTGCTGGCCTCCATGCTGTCACTGGAACGCCTGTTTCAAACGGATTATGAAGACGGTTCGCTGGAACTTCTCACACTCAGCCCCCTGCCGCTGGAAATCATCGTGCTCGGCAAAGTCACCGCGCATTGGCTCACCACCGGCCTGCCCTTGATGATCGCCTCTCCCTTACTTGCCATTTTGATGAATATGGATGGCAAAGGCTTTTCCATGCTCATGCTCGCCCTGTTTCTGGGCACACCTGCATTAAGTTTGATCGGCGCAATCGGAGCGGCGCTTGTGTTGGGTTCACGCCGCGGCGGTGTGCTCATTTCCCTGCTGGTGTTGCCCCTGTTCGTGCCCGTGCTGATTTTCGGCGTCAGCCTGATTGATGCCGCCATCGGTGGTTTTGCAGTTAAATCACAAATCCTGATTCTATCTGGCATTTTACTGGCCTGCCTCGCCTTCTGCCCCTTTGCTGCGGCAGCGGCCGTACGCCAGTCGGTAGAGTAAAAAGGCCCCTGTCTGCACAGGGGCACACGAGGGGAGGTTACTTCACCCCTGCATCCATGGCAGTTTTGCCACTTTCCAACCGTTTACATGGCCACGGTGGTGGTGTTCATCATGGTCACCTTCAAAGCCACCACTGATGTTGTAGCAGGTTTTATATCCGGCAGCCGTCATCGCCATGGCAGCAAATTTTGAACGTACACCGGAACGGCAAAGAAACAGCAATTCACTTTCCTGAGACGGCACCAAAGAGGCCACCTGTGCCACAAAATCTTCATTGCGCACACCACCGGGGAACTGCACCCATTGCACCATGAGATGTTCCTTTTCAAGGGAAGACAGGTCCACCTGACCGACCCAATGCCATTCGGCTTCTGTACGCACATCTATCAAATGTGCATCCGGGGAATTTTGCAGAATTTCCCAAGCCTGTTGGGGGGAAACATCACCGGCATACTCTTCTGACACGATTTTTCATCCTTCGTTGTTTTTCGCAATGACTTGCTCTTGCTCAATATCGCCCTTTTATCATCTGTTATGCTTTACAGCAAAAGATAAGGCGCTACACTCTTATATTAGAGAAATAAGGGGAGGACATCATGGTGGAACTCAGACTGTCCGATAACTTGTGTTTTGACGACCTATACACGCTGGAAGGACTGCACCGCATCGACGACCTGTTTCTTCAACAGGTTGCGCGGGATCAACCCGCTTTATGTGAAAGATTAAAAGCCGCCCGCCACGCCCCCGATTCGATCACACGCAATGAACGTTCCGGCCTGATCCTGTCCCTTGCGCCGCATCTGGATCGTTTCCTCGCCCACCTCTTTCAAATTGAAGAAAGGCATGAGGCAGAAAAAAAGGCACATCTTGCTTTTGATGCCTATATCGAATGCCGCCGCAAATTCATCCAGCGCAAAGCCCTGAAAACCTATCAGGCAGAAGAAGCCAAAAGCTTTAACGCAGAAAACCTGATCAACAAACTTGGCGGCCCCTGTGACGACCTCACCTTTGCCCAACGCGTGATGGACTGGATGGAGGATGAAGAAGCCAATGCAGATATGCTGGAAACCGCTGCCCAATATGCCGCATGGGCCTATCACAGCAATGCTTTTCCTGAAAGCAAACTATTCTGGAATGCAGGAACAACGGACTATGACCGCCTGATTGAAACCGACCATATCGCAGACGAAGGCTATTATAATGATCGCGCCCATCTTGATTTGCGCGAAGGGTTTCACTTGACCGACCACGGGTGTAGACGCACCGAAGCCATGGCCGAAGCCTCTTATTGTGTGCATTGCCATGAGCGCAACCGCGATTCCTGTTCCCAAGGGTTGCACGTTAAAAAAAGTGAAGAGATTGATAAAAATCCGCTGGGTGTGGAACTGCACGGCTGCCCGCTGGATGAAATGATTTCGGAAATGAATGTTGCCAAACTGGGTGGGCATTTGATTTCCGCCATCGCCATTGTCTGCGTGGACAACCCCATGATTGCCGCAACAGGCCATCGCATCTGTAATGACTGCATGACCTCCTGCATCTATCAAAAGCAGGCCCCGGTGGAAATCCCGCAAGCAGAAACCCGTTTCCTTAAAGATCTGCTGGCCCTGCCCTGGGGCTTTGAAATCTACAGCCTGCTGACACGCTGGAATCCGCTCAATATCGAACGGCCCTGTCCCAAAGAAGATTCCGGGCGCAAGGTTCTTATCGTCGGTCTCGGCCCGGCAGGCTATACGCTGGCCCATCATTTGATGAATGATGGCCATCAGGTCGTCTGCGTGGATGGCTTGAAAATAGAACCTTTGCCTGCAAGCCTCTGCGGGGTAGATGAAAATGGCAAACGCCAGCCCTTTGCCCCCATTCATGACATCCAAGAGCTTTATGAAGACCTCAATGACCGGGTCATGGCCGGGTTTGGCGGTGTGGCGGAATATGGCATTACCGTGCGCTGGGATAAAAACTTCCTCAAAATCATCCGCCTCCTGCTGGAACGGCGCAACCGGTTCACCATGTTTGGCGGCGTGCGCTTTGGCGGCACCCTGACAGCCGATGATGCATGGGCCATGGGCTTTGACCATATTGCGCTTTGTGCCGGGGCCGGGGCCCCGACCGTGCTGGAGATCCCCAACAACCTCGCCCCCGGTGTGCGACAGGCTTCCGACTTCCTCATGGCCCTGCAACTGACCGGGGCAGCACGGCAAAACTCCATCGCCAACCTGACACTTCGCCTGCCCGTCGTTGTAGTCGGCGGAGGACTTACAGCCATTGATGCCTGCACGGAAAGCCTTGCCTACTACCCGGTTCAGGTGGAAAAATTCCTCAGTCGTTACGAAACCCTCTGTACGGAACTTGGCAAAGAAGCAGTTGAAAAATTCTGGAGCCCGCAAGAGCGCGAAATCGCGGAAGAATTCATCAGCCATGCCCGCGCCCTTCGCGGGGAAAAAACAAAAGATAATCCTGATATCATTGGCCTATTGCACAATTGGGGTGGCGCACAAATCGCCTATCGCCGCCGCTTGCAGGATGCCCCAAGCTATCGGCTGAACGCCGATGAAATTTCCTACGCCCTTAAGGAAGGCATCAAAATCAACGAACTGCTTTCCCCTGTTGCTGTGGAAGTGGATGATTTCGGAGCAGCATCCGGTTTGCGGCTGGAAAAACAGCACCGTACAGAAGATGGTCGTCTGCAAGGAACGGGCGAAGAAATCACCCTGCCTGCACGCAGCATCATTGTGGCAGCGGGTACCAAACCCAACACGGTTCTGGCGCGTGAATGCCCTGAAATCGGCCTTGAACTGGATGGCAAATATTATCGGGCACTTGACGAAGAAGGCCAACCGGCCAAACCGCAATGGACCCCAAAACCGAAAGAGGCTTTTGTGCTGGCCCACATCTGTGAAGATGGGCGCGCCATCAGTTATTTCGGGGACCTCCACCCCAGTTTTGCCGGAAATGTCGTTTCCGCCATGGCCAGTGCCAAGCGCGGTTATCCGGTTATTTCCCGCATGATGGCAAAAACACATGAAGTCAGTAATGATGTTTTCAACATCGTGAACCAACTCAATGAAGATTTGCGCGCCCGGGTGGTCAAAACCATCCGATTGACGGACACGATTATCGAAGTCGTCATCAAGGCCCCGGCGGCTGCAAGGCGTTTCAAGCCCGGCCAGTTCTACCGCCTGCAAAATTTCGAAACCCATGCCAAACAAGGCCCGGATGGCACCTTGCTCGCCATGGAAGGCCTTGCCCTGACCGGGGCCAGCGTGGATGTGGAACGCGGCCTGATTTCCCTGATTGTGCTGGAAATGGGTGGTTCCAGTAATCTGTGTGCTCATCTTGAACCCGGTGAACCTGTCATTCTGATGGGTCCGACCGGCACCCCGACAGACATCAAGGCCGGTGAAACCGTACTGTTGGCAGGCGGCGGGCTGGGTAATGCGGTGCTGTTTTCCATCGGTCAGGCCATGCGTGCACAGGGATGTCATGTGCTTTATTTCGCAGCCTATAAAACCCCGCAAGACCGTTACCACGTAGAAAATATAGAATGTGCCGCCGATACTATCATCTGGTGTTGCGACGAAGCCCCCGGTTTTACCCCGGGCCGAGATCAGGACGTCAGCTTCATCGGTAATGTGGTCGAAGCCATGGTCGCCTATCATCAAGGCAAACTAAGTAAAATGCCCATCGCCTTTGGAGATGTGGACCGCATCATCGCCATTGGGTCCGACATGATGATGCGTGCAGTTGCCCAAAGCCGCCATGCCCAACTCAAAGGCGTTTTCAAGGAGCATCATATGGCCATCGGGTCCATCAATTCGCCCATGCAATGCATGCTCAAGGAAATTTGCGCCCAGTGCCTGCAAAAACATATTGACCCGAAAACCGGTAAGGAAAAGGTCGTTTTCTCCTGCTTCAATCAGGATCAGGACCTTGATGCGGTATCTTTTGATGTGTTGCGCGGCCGCTTGGGCCAGAACAGTTTGCAAGAAAAACTCACCCGCCTGTGGATTGCCCACAGTCTTGAAAAAGGCTGACAGCCTCACAAAGGCGTGAGCAGTTGTGACATGCAATGGCTTATCAATATGTATATTCTCTTAAGAAAAACCGCTTGAGAAGATACAAAGTTGATGTCTCTGTTACGCTTGTTTTCCCTTAAACGGCTCTTGGATAATATGGCCCATTGTCGCCTGTGCAGGGTTTTGACGGGTGCTGTCTTTATAGCCATTCTGATTGTCGAAGGGGCCATCCTGATTTTTTCGGTCAATAACTTTGAACGCGACCGCTTACAGGAAATTGAACGCGAAGGCTTTGCCGTGGTCCGCGCCTGGCTGGAAGTCGGCCGTGACGACCCCAAAATGCTGCCCCGCATGGCCCCGGTCATCGGCAGCGGGTCCGTTCTTCTTTCTGCACAGATTACCGATAAGAACGGCAAGGAAATTGCCCTTCTGGCACAACATTCCATTCTCGCCCCCAACAAAAAAACCTTTCAGGTTCACTGGGCACCGAAAAAACTCGGTTATCCCTTTTGGGTGCAAGCGACATTGGATAAAACGGAAATTCCTGGTCAGATCAAGGGCTTTATCTGGCGCATCATCGCCCTGACCCTGTTGATTTCCTTTTTTGTCACCGTAGTCACCATGCTTATTCTGGAGCGCCTGCTGTTGCGCCCGATCAGGCGTTTGCGCACAGGCATGCAAAATGCGGGTGGTGATCTGACCCATCCGGAAAACCATATTGTCAAACCCCAACGCAACGATGAACTGGGCGATGTTGCCCGCGCCTATAATGACCTGCTTGCGCGCCTTTCTTCTGCCTTTCGCGAAATTCGCACCCAACAAAACAATCTGCAACAAAACAACGAACGTCTGGAGCATGATGTCAGCGAACGCACCAAGGAACTGAACGCACTGGTGCATGACCTGCGCCGCGAAGCATCTGAACGTGAACGCGCAGAAAAGGCACTGGACGCCAGCAAAGGGAACCTTTCAGCCGATCACCTGAAAAAAATTGCCTATAGCGATACCCTGACCGGTCTGGCAAATCGTGACCTGTTTGTTGATCGTTGCAATCAGGTCTTGCGCCAGATGAAACGTGCAGACATCAAGGCGGCCGTTCACCTCATTGACATTGATGGCTTTACCGCCCTCAATCAGACTTATGGTCATAAAGGTGGTGACCATGTCTTGCAAACGGTGGCTGATCGCTTGCGCTGTATGATCCGTGAATCTGACAGCCTTGCCCGTTTCAATGCAGACGAATTCGCCTTACTACAATTTGACATTGATGACAGTGACAATGCATCCGTTCTGGCACAAAAGATAACTCAGGAACTCAACAACGCGATTATCTGGCAGGATGAACCCATTGAAATCAGCTGTTCTATCGGCATTTCCATCTTCAGCCCCGATGACAGCGATGTCTCTGACATTATACAACATAGCGTGCTTGCCAACCGCCGTGCCAAGGAAGATCAGGGCTCAAGCTATCATTTCTATGCCGAAGACATGAACCGTCAGGCCCTTGAGCGCCAAATCATTGAGCGTGAGCTGAAAAAAGCCATCACCAATGGCGAACTGGAAGTCTATTACCAGCCTAAAATCATCGCCCAAAACCAGCAGGTTTCCGGCATGGAAGCACTGGTGCGATGGAACCACCCCGAACGCGGCTTTATGCCACCGGGCCAATTTATTCCTGTGGCTGAACGCAGCTCTTTGATTGTCGAACTCGGTGAATGGGTACTCCGCCAAGCCTGTTGTCAGGTCAGAAACTGGCAATGTAACGGCTTGGGCGAGTTGAAAGTTGCCGTGAATGTTTCCGCCATGCAGCTAAAAGACCATTTTCTGGTCTCCACCGTGCGCCAAATTTTGTTGGAAACAGGCCTGCCTCCGCATTTGCTGGAACTCGAAATTACCGAAAGCGCCATCATGGAAGATGTGGACCAGACCATCGCCATTCTGGAAGAATTGCGTGACCTTGGTGTTTCCTTGTCGATTGATGATTTCGGCACGGGCTATTCCAGCCTCAATTACCTGAAGCGCTTTCCCGTCAAACGCATCAAAATAGACAAAGCCTTTGTTGATGAAATCATCGATGAAAAAAGCGAAGGTGTCATTGCCCGTGCCATCATCACCATGGGGCATAGTTTCGGCATGGAAATTACAGCTGAAGGTGTGGAAAAAGAAGTCCAGCACAATTTTTTAAACAAGCTTTCCTGTGATGAAATTCAAGGTTTTTTATTCGGCAAGCCCATGTCGGCCAAGGCTTTTGAAAGTTTTGTTCGAGACAATGCGCATCACACCCCACAATAGTTTCCAAAGAAACCATATTGCTCAAAAATCATACACTTGATAAGGTCCGTTCAATTGTATCAGGTGAAAGGACCCAATCATGACAGATGAGACAGTAAAATACCTCCTCCCGGAAAATCGTATTCCCAAAGCCTGGTACAACATTGTCGCCGACCTGCCTCAAATGCCTGACCCCGTTTTACGCCCGGGCACCAAACAACCGGTTGGCCCGGCAGACCTTGAACCGCTTTTTCCCATGGCGATCATCGAACAGGAAGTCGCCACAGAACGCGATATCGAAATCCCCGAGCCGGTGCGTGATGTCTACAAACAATGGCGCCCGGCCCCGCTTTATCGCGCACGCCGTCTGGAAAAGGCCTTGGGCACCCCGGCCAAGATTTTCTACAAATACGAAGGTGTCAGCCCGTCCGGTTCCCACAAACCCAACACCTCGGTTGCACAAGCCTTCTATAACAAGGAAGCCGGGATCAAGAAATTGACCACCGAAACAGGTGCCGGGCAATGGGGCTGTTCTCTGGCCTTTGCCGCCTCTCTTTTCGGCCTTGATGTCGATGTCTATATGGTGAAAGTGTCCTACGGGCAAAAACCCTATCGCCGTGCCCTGATGGAAACATACGGGGCACGTTGTGTGCCCTCACCTTCCACAGAAACGCAGGCCGGGCGCACCATTCTGGAAGCCGACCCGGACAGCCGGGGCTCACTGGGTATTGCCATTTCAGAAGCTGTGGAACTGGCCGCCCAGCGCGATGATACCAAATACGCTCTGGGCTCCGTCCTCAACCACGTTTTGCTGCACCAGAGCGTGATCGGCATTGAAGCGATGGAACAGATGGAAATGGCCGATGCCGACCCGGATGTGGTCATCGGCTGTGCCGGCGGTGGCTCCAACTTTGGCGGCATTGCCTTTCCTTACATCGGGCGCAACCTGCGCGAAGGCAAAAACACCCGTATTCTGGCTGTCGAACCGGCCGCCTGCCCAACCCTGACCCGTGGCACCTTCGCCTATGATTTTGGCGATACCGCACATCTCACCCCCTTGGCGAAAATGCACACGCTGGGAGCTTCCTTCATGCCGCCGGGCTTCCATGCCGGGGGCTTGCGCTATCATGGCATGGCCCCATTGGTCAGCCATTGTAAGGAACTGGGCCTGATGGATGCCATTTCCTACAATCAGATTGAATGTTTCTCGGCTGCCGTTCAGTTCACGCAAACAGAGGGCATTGTTCCCGCCCCGGAATCCAGCCATGCGGTTAAAGCCGCCATTGCCGAAGCACTGGATGCCAAGGAAAAGGGCGAAGAGCGTACCATTTTGTTCTGCCTGTCCGGCCACGGCCATTTCGACATGCAGGCCTATACAGACTTTTTCGACGGCAAACTGGAAGACAAACAGTACGATGAAAAAGCATTGCAGGATGCCTTGGCACAGCTTCCTGAAGTAGGATAGGCAAAACAGACAAAAAAGCCCGTGATGATCTGCCAATGCAGAAAATCACGGGCTTTCTCTTTTTAGAGCTTAGAGCAAATCCAGCACATTTTCCGGTGGGCGGCCCAAAACGGCCCGGTCATCTTTGACAACGATGGGCCGTTCAATGGCGCGCGGGTTGGCAACCATGCCGGCAACCAAGGCATCTTCGCTCAACGAATCGTCATTAAGGCCATATTCAGCCGCTTCTTTTTTGCGCAGCAACTGGCGTGCACTGATACCAAGTTTGCCCAGAATTTCTTTCAACTCTTCAATACTCGGCGGATTGTTGAGATATTCAATAATTTGCGGTTGGACACCCTTTTCTTCAATCAATTGGAGGGTTTGGCGCGATTTGCTGCACCGCGGATTATGGTAAATCGTTACGGACATGGTCTGCCTATCTTTGATATGGAATATAGTCTGCACACATAGGTACAGTGGAAAAAACCATAGCACCCTTCTTTTCTTTTTGGAATATCTCAGCCGATATAAATACTTTAAGTAAAATACTTTCAATAAAATTCCCTTAAAGTGTTTAATCGATCAAATTTTAATAAAAAAAATACGAATCTCTCTCTAAAATACGTAAATTCAACGCGACAACTCATATCTGTTGGAATAACTTCTGACTCTAGGGTAAAATTTTCGGGATCGTTTATATGCCGAGTGTAAACGACAAAAGGGCAATTAAAGCCTGCGCATACGACTTACAGGAGAGAGTAGGAAATGACCGCTGGAACAGCAAAAAAGCTCTTTAGCGCAGAACGCAAGTTAAAACAGCGTCAGGTACCGCAAAACAAAGTGGCAAACCCTGTGTTTGACCCATCCGGTGTCACCAATGAAGACTTGTTGCTGGCTATCAAAGCCTTGCAATCGGAAGTCTTGATGCGCAGCGCACAGGCGATGGAAGATGCCCATAAAACAGAAGATGCCGTTGCCACCAAAAAACAACAGTTGAGCGAAGCACAAGGCGAACTTGACAACAAGCTGGATGAAGTCCACATGCTGCGCACGGAAGTACGTGCCCTGTCACGCAGCATTCACGACACCAAACGTGAAATCAAAGCTTTGGGGATGAATGAGGAAGACAAATTTTCCATCGTCACCAATGAGCTGGACCAAATTGTTGCTGCCACGGAACGCGCAACAGAAAGCATTTTGAATGCCGCAGAGAAAATCGACGATTTGGCCCAGCAATTGCGCCAGCATTCCCCGGACCAGTTCGTCACCCAGCTTTCTGATGAAATTCTGGAAAACACAATCAGCATGTTTGAAGCCTGTAACTTTCAGGATTTATGTGGCCAGCGCACCACCAAAGTGGTCAATACACTGAAATTCATTGAAGAACGCGTTGAAAGCATGATGGAAATCTGGGGTGAAGAAAGCTTCCATAGCGTTGATCATCCGGAAGAAGTCATGGCTGCCCACGCACAAAAAGGACCGGAAGGCGAAGAAATGCACGGCCCGGCCGAACACGGCGGCGGCATTTCTCAGGCAGATATCGACGCCCTGTTCGATTAATTTCTTTTTCAAATTTCACAAGAACCACGAAAAACCCGTCTTTTTCGTGGTTTTTTGCTGTCTGGCCGATTGACGCGCAAGACAGAATGGGGCAAACACAAGAGAATGAGAGCCGCACGGCATTCCCTATCTTTTACTTCAATGGTTCTTCGATGACAGACACAAGCAAGACTTCCGATACCAATACCATGTGGGGGGGACGTTTTTCCGGTGGCCCCAGCGCCATCATGGAAAAAATCAATGCATCCATCGATTTTGACAAACGCTTTTATGCACAGGATATTGCAGGCTCCAAAGCCCATTGCGCCATGCTGGTGAAACAAGGCATCCTGAGTAAAGAAGATGGGAAAGCCATCACCGAAGGGCTGGATCAAATCAAGACTGAAATCGAAAACGGGGAATTTACCTTTTCCGCAGCTCTTGAAGACATCCATATGAATGTGGAAAACCGCCTGCGCGAGTTAATCGGCGATGCCGCCGGACGCCTGCATACCGCGCGTTCGCGCAACGATCAGGTCGCAACGGATTTTCGCCTCTGGGTGCGTGATGCCGCAGACCGGCTGGATGAAAGCTTGCAAATTCTGCAAACGGCCCTGATCCAGCGCGCCGAAGAACAGGTTGACACCATCCTGCCCGGTTTCACTCATTTACAAGCCGCCCAGCCTGTCTCACTGGGCCATCATCTGCTGGCCTATGTGGAAATGTTCGCCCGGGACCGTTCACGGGTTCAGGATGCACGCAAACGCTTAAATGAATCCCCGCTTGGTTCTGCGGCACTGGCCGGTACACCTTATCCAATTGACCGTCACCATACGGCTGAACTGCTCGGGTTCGATGGCCCCATGCGCAACTCGCTGGATGGCGTTTCAGACCGCGATTTCGCCCTTGAATATCTTTCAACGGCCTCTATCTGTGCTGTGCATCTGTCGCGTCTGGCTGAAGAATTGGTCATCTGGTCGTCTGCCCAGTTCGGTTTTGTGCGCATGTCTGACAGTTTTTCCACCGGTTCCTCCATCATGCCGCAGAAGAAAAACCCCGATGCGGCCGAACTGATCCGTTCCAAAATCGGGCGGGTGCTGGGCGACCTCAACAGCCTGATGGTTTCCATGAAAGGCTTGCCTCTGGCCTATTCAAAAGACATGCAGGAAGACAAGGAACCGGTCTTCGATGCCGCCGATACCATTGAACTAAGCGTTGCCGTCATGACCGGCATGATTGCGGAAATGAAGGTCAACAAGGAACGCATGCGTGAAAGCGCCGGATGGGGCTTTACCACAGCAACAGACCTTGCAGACTGGCTGGTGCGCGAACTGGGCATGCCGTTTCGAAATGCCCACCATGTAACCGGGGCCATCGTCAAACTGGCCGAAGACAAGGGCTGCGACCTTGCAGACCTATCTTTGGCAGAAATGCAAACAGTGGATGGCAATATCACTGATGCGGTCTATGATGTCCTGACGCTGGAAGCCTCTGTTGGTTCACGCACCTCTTATGGCGGTACGGCCCCTGACAATGTCCGTACCCAGATTGTCGAAGCCAAAAAACGCTTCCTATAAGCCCTTTTTACAAAGGATTTGCGACCATGATGCGTAAACTTATCATTCTGGCCCTTCTCATTGCATTATGCGGCACCGTTTCGGCCTGTGGGCGTAAAAACAGACCGCTCGCCCCGGATGGTGCTGACCCGAAATACCCCCGGACCTATCCGGCACCAACACCGGTTCCCGGCTCTTCCTCTTAACAAAAAAGACAAAACCATGGACCATTTTCAGTATCAAAACGGTGAACTGCACGCCGAAAACGTCTCTTTAGCGCACATCGCTCAAGAGGTCGGCACACCGTTTTATGTTTATTCGCAAGCCACGCTGGAACGTCATTTCAAGGTATTTGCAGAAGCCGTCAAAGACATTGATGCCACCATCTGTTTTGCCGTCAAAGCCAATTCCAACATTTCCGTGATCAAGATTCTGGCAGATCTGGGTGCCGGGGCCGATGTTGTTTCCGTAGGCGAACTGAAACGCGCCTTGAAAGCAGGTGTCCCGGCTGAACGCATTGTCTTTTCCGGTGTCGGTAAAAGCCGTAGCGATCTGGCTTTTGCCGTTCAAACCGGTATCCGCCAGATCAACGTGGAATCCGAAGAGGAACTGATCGTCCTCAATGAAGTCGCACAGGAAATGGGCGCGCGTATGCCTATCGTTTTGCGCGTCAACCCGGATGTGGATGCGAAAACCCATGCCAAAATCTCCACGGGTAAAAGCGACAACAAATTCGGCATCGACTGGAAACGTGCCGTTGAAGTTTACCAGCGTGCCAGCAATATGGCCGGTGTCAGCCCCAAAGGGCTGGCGTGTCATATCGGTTCACAACTGACCGATCTGGAACCGTTTCGCACAGCCTTTCGCCGCATGAAGGAAATGGTTGGTGAATTGCGTGGCCTCGGGCTGGATGTCAGCCGTGTTGATTTGGGCGGCGGGCTTGGTATTCCTTACGATGAAGGTGACACCCCCCTGCCTGTTGAATATGGCCGTCTGGTGGTGGAAGAGCTTGGCGACCTGAATGTCGAGTTTGAATTCGAACCAGGCCGTATGATTGCCGGAAACGCAGGTCTGCTGGTTAGTGAAGTTCTGTACATCAAAAAAGGGCCGAACAAGACCTTTGCCATTATCGATTCTGCTATGAACGACCTGATGCGCCCTTCTCTTTACGATGCCTATCATGCCATCGTTCCAGTCGTGGAAGCCGAAGCAGAGGTGGAAAAATCACCTTATGATGTGGTTGGTCCGATTTGCGAAACCGGGGACACCTTTGCCAAGGACCGCGTTTTGCCTCCCCTGAACCCGGGGGACCTGATTGCATTTCGCACCTCGGGGGCTTATGGCGCAACCATGTCCAACACCTATAATTCACGTGCCTTGGTGCCTGAAGTTCTGGTCAATGGCGACAAATACGCCATAATCCGCCGACGCATGGATATTGAAGAACAAATGGGTCTGGAAACAATTGCCGATTGGCAAAAATAATTCAAAAATCTTTTCAAGACTTGTATAGCCTATCTGTCCATCACAGTTTACCTTTATAGGATAAAACTGTGATGGATAAAGCATGTCCCCAGAGCAAAATACACAATCGGTTTTCGATTCTGCCCAGCAACGCCACCTTGTCCGGCTGATTGGCTGGACCAAGGCCGTTGTCTACTGGGAACGGCTCTGGCCCCGGCTTTGGCCCCTGATGATTTTGCTTTCGCTTTTCATCATAGCCATCCAGTTCAATATTCTGCCTGCGCTACCTGCTTCCTTACACCTGTTGCTGCTGGGATGTACGCTGATCGGAACAACCGGCTTTCTGGTCAAAGCCTTTCATGAATTGGAATGGCCAAGCGAACAACATGCGCTGATCCGTCTTGAACGTGAAAACAAGCTGTCGCACCAACCTTTGCAAGCTCTGCGAGACGAACCCGTCAAAAGTAACACCAACCATTTCAGTGAGGCTGTCTGGTTACTTCATCAAGACCGCATGGCCAAGGTATTGGCACAAACCAAACGGCCATGGCCGCGCTCAACCATTTACCGCAAAGACCCGTACAGCCTTCGGGCCGTCCTTATTTTACTGCTTGTCCTTGGCTCTATCGAATCACGCCATGATTTTAAAGACAGGTTCCTAAACGCCTTTCAACCTTCCGTCCAGAATGAAACCATTTCAACGGGGTGGCGGGCACAGATTTGGATCACGCCCCCAGCGCATACCCAGCTGACAACTCAATATATTGACCAGAAGAACAATGGAACCCATGAACAGCATCCTTTGATTTTCCCCCAGCATAGCCGCTTGCAAGTGCGCCTTGAAGGCCAAAGCGGTGGTGACAAAGTACTCTTTTCCATCGGTCCGTTTGAAGACCCGATGGAAAATTTGGGCAAAGGTGCCTATAGCCTTGAAACAGAGGTGGATCAGGGGGATGTTTTGCGAATCAAACAAGGTAAACACATCCTCTTTCAATGGCCCATCGCCTTAAATGCAGATATACCACCTGAAATCCATGTCAAAGGCCCCCCGACACGCAGTTTTCGCGGGCAGTTACACCTTCCCTTTGAAGCAACCGATGATTATGGCCTGAAAGAGGTTCGCCTTTCCCTTCGCCGCGTAGAAAACACAGAACAATCGGCTGAGGAAATTCTGATCACACATGACGTCGAAGGTAAAAAACTCAAAAGTCATTTCAATGGAGATCTTGCAGCCCACCCCTGGGCCGGACAAAAAGTCATCGCCACCCCCATCGCCATTGATAATTTCGACCAGACATCCGTGGCTCCTTCGCTTGAATTCAATCTTCCGGAACGCTATTTCAATCACCCACTGGCTCGTGAACTGGTTGAATTACGCCGAAGCCTGTTTGAAGACAGCATCGAAATTCATCGCCATGTTAGCCAATGGCTCTATAACCAGTTACTTCGCCCTGCTGATTTTAACCACGACCTCAATGTCTACCTTGCCCTCAAGGTTGGGGCTGATCGCTTGCGCGGTGAGGTCACCGCTTTTGAATTGGCCAGTATTCAGGCTATTTTGTGGGAAACGGCTGTGCATCTGGATGAAGGGCCATCGGGAACCGCACGCAATCAACTGGAATATATGTCACGTCAGATGAATGCATTACTGCAAAAAGCCGAAGACAAAGCCGCCATGGAAGCCCTTTTTGAGCAAATGCACCAAAGCCTAAGTAAATTCATGCATCAAATGGCACAAAACACAGATGCCTTGCAGGGCTTTGAAGAACTGATAGACAATCCTCAGGTCAATATGCTCAGTCATGAACAGCTCATTGATATGCTGAACAAAGCACGCGAACTGATGAGACAGGGCAATAGCGAAGCTGCGCAGAAGATTATGGAACAATTTCAGTCCATCCTGCAACGTCTGGCCACACAACCCAAACCGGACCCTGTCCAAGCTGCCAAGGCGCGCGAAATTCTCACCAGTCTACGCCAAATTCGCAATGATCAACAAACCCTGCTGGACAGAACCTTTCAACGTACCCGCAATCAGGACCGCCCTAGCCTCAATGCCACCCGCAATGCCATTGCAGAAGCCGAAGAACAAAAGAAACTGCGCGAACTGTTACATCAACAGCTCCAACGCCTAAAAGACATGCAAATAAAACCGTCACGTGACCTGAGAGCTGCCGAGCAAAATATGAAACAGGCCATCCGTTCACTGGAATCCGGACTGGATGAAAATGCCGTGCAATCCCAGACCCAAGCCTTACGCCACCTTGAAGAAGGCTTGAAAAACAGTGCCCAGTCGCTGGCTCAGAAAATAGGCATGCAAGCCCTGCCCCAAAGTCTGCCCGGTTTTGACCCGCTGGGTCGCGGGCGCGGCAGAGCCTATCAGAATGAAAGCGGTGAAGTGGTTCCTACAGAACGTGAAATCGAGCGTTCCCATGAAATTTTACAGGAATTATATCGCCGGGCCGGACAAAAGAGTCGCCCCGAGCAGGAATTGCAATATATTGAACGTCTTCTGGACCGATTCTAAAATCACTAAAGGACAAACCTCAATGACTGATCGCGCCGCCCGCCTGAGCGCTCTTCGCCGTGAAATGGAAATTTTCGAAATGGATGGTTTCGTCATTCCGCGTGCAGACGAACATCAGGGTGAATATGTAGCCCCCTGTTCGGAACGGCTGAACTGGATCAGCGGGTTTACCGGCTCAGCCGGTTTTGCCATCGTCCTGAAGAAGAAAGCCGCCATTTTTGTAGACGGGCGCTATACCATTCAGGTGGCGCAGGAAGTTGAGGAAGGTTTGTTTGAACACCGCCATGTCACAGAAAGCCCGGCAGAAGACTGGCTGGAAGACCACCTGAAACCCGCCATGAAATTGTCCTATGATCCGTGGCTCCATACCGGGCCGGGCCTTTTACGCCTTAAACAGGCCTGTGAAAAGATCGGCGCAGAACTGGTTGCTGCCCCACATAATTTTATTGATGCCATCTGGTCAGACAGACCCGAGCCACCGCTTGATCCTGTATTTGTTCATGATCTTGCCTATGCAGGACAAAGCCATACGGAAAAGCTTGCCCAAATTGCACAACAACTGCGTGATGAAAAGCAGGATGCCATAGTACTCAGCCTGCCCGATTCCATTGCCTGGACCTTCAATATTCGCGGCTCGGACATTCCCTGCACCCCCGTTGCCCTTGGTTTTGCCCTCATCATGGCTGATGCAACGGCCAAACTGTTTTTTGACCCGCACAAAATTGATGATCATATCAAAGCCCATCTGGGAAAGAGTGTTTCCCTGCACGCCCCCAATGAACTGGCCACCGAACTGGACCAGCTTGCCCCAAAAACCGTTCGTCTGGATGGTGCCAGTGCCCCGCAATGGATTCACCAACGCCTTAAAAAGGCCGGTGCCACCGTTGCACTTGGCACAGACCTAACCTCCTTGCCCAAAGCCTGCAAAAACAAGATTGAGATTACCGGAATGCAGAACGCGCATCGCCGCGATGGTGCCGCGATGGTGCGTTTCCTCAACTGGCTGTCTCAACAACCGGCCAGTGCCGGGCTGACAGAAATCAGCGTGGCCCAAAAGCTGGATTCCCTGCGGGCTGAAAATGACCTTTTTGTCGATTACAGTTTCCCGACCATTTCCGGGGCCAGTGAGAACGGGGCCATTTGCCATTACCGCGTCAGTGAAGACAGCTCCATCCCCTTGCCCAAAAACGGCCTGTATCTGGTTGATAGCGGTGCGCAATATCATGATGGCACCACGGACATCACCCGCACCATTGTGCGCGGTACCCCAACAGCAGAAATGAAAGACCGTTTTACCCGCGTGCTCAAAGGCCATATTGCCCTGTCCACCACCCGTTTTCCCAAAGGAACCACCGGTTCACAACTGGATGTTCTGGCCCGTCATGCCCTTTGGCAGGCCGGATTGGATTACGACCATGGCACCGGGCACGGGGTGGGTAGCTTTCTTAACGTCCATGAAGGCCCGCAGCGCATTTCCAAAATGCCGACCCAAACAGCACTGGATATCGGCATGGTGATCTCTAACGAGCCCGGCTATTACAAGGCTGGTGAATATGGCATCCGTCTGGAAAACCTCATTACGGTTGTCGCATCAAAAAGTGGGGAACGCCCCATGCTCGCCTTCCATGACCTCACCTTGTGCCCACTGGATGTAAACGGGCTGGACCTTTCCTTGATGTCTCAACAGGAAATTGACTGGCTCAACGCCTATCATGCCCGTGTGCGCGAAGAACTCACACCATTGTTAGATGGGGAAGATGTCAATTGGTTGGCCGAAGCCACCAAAGCCCTGTAAAAGGTATCGTTTAAGAAGGCCAGTGGACGATGTAGTCTTCCAGATCGCCGTCTACTTCATCTTCGGAAACGAAACGTCCGACCACAGACTTTCCAGCCTTGACCGCGCTTTGCGGCTCTCCGGTTACCAGAGGGTGCCAGTCGGGCAAGTCTTTGCCATCACGCAGCAGGCGATAGGCACAGGTAGACGGTAGCCAGTGCAGGTTATCCAGATTGCGAGGCAACAGTTCCACACAATCCGGCACCAGAAACGTTCGCATCTGATACTGGGTACAGCGGCAGGTGTTTATATCCATCAATCGACAGGCCACATTGGTGTAACAAACCTCGCCGCTATCTTCGTCTTCCAGTTTATGCAAGCAGCATTTGCCACAGCCATCACAAAGCGATTCCCATTCATCCAGAGACATTTCATCCAGTTTTTTGGTCTTCCAGAACGGTTCGGTCATTTCACTTGCAGCCTGTCAAAAATTCAAAAAAAGAGGGGCAGGATGAACAAACATCATCCTGCCCCTCTTTATCATAAGTTATGGCAAATCAGGAATTCAATTCTTTGTCATACTTGCGAATGAATTCCGCCACCTGCGGTTTGATCTCGGTACGCCAGCGCCGCCCATTGAAAATCCCGTAATGCCCGACATTGGGATGCAGGGTATGCTTTTGCATGTCCTTGGGAATGTTATAGCAAATGGAATGGGCTGCTTCGGTCTGACCATGGCCGGTGATATCGTCTTTTTCACCTTCAATGGTGAAAAGCGCTGTTTTGGTGATTGCAGACGGATGCACCTTGCGATCACGCCAGACCATCTCGTCACGCGGCAGGGCATGATGCATGAAGACAACTTCAAGCGTTTGCAGATAAAAATCTGCCGGCAGGTCCATCACTGACAAATATTCGTCATAGAAAGTATGGTGCTGTTCGGCTGAATCCCCATCGCCTTCAATCAGGTGATTATAAAGGTCGAGGTGAGCCCCCACATGGCGGTCCAGGTTCATGGACATAAAGCCCGTCAGTTGCATAAAACCCGGATAGACCTTGCGCATAAAACCCGGATAATTCACCGGCACCTGATGGATGACACTTTGTTCAAACCATTCAATATCTTTTTTCTCCGCCAGTTCATTCACTTCCGTGGGGCTGACGCGGGTATCAATCGGCCCGCCCATCAAGGTCATGGACGGCGGCACGCAATAGTCATCATCTTCAGCCATCAGGGAGACAGCTGCCAAGACCGGAACAGAGGGCTGACAGACGGCCAGAACATGGGTATTCGGCCCCAGATGATGCAGGAAATACATAATATATTCGATGTAATCATCCAGATTAAAGTTACCGTGGCTGGTACAGACATCGCGTGCATTGATCCAGTCTGTGATATAGACGTCATGATCCGGCAAAAGGGCCTCAACCGTACCGCGCAGCAAAGTTGCATAATGTCCGGACATAGGCGCAACAACCAGAACACGCGGGTCGTTGTTCTTGGTATCACGCTTGAAATGTAACAGCTCACAGAATGGTTTATGCAAAACCACTTCTTCATCGACCGAGACTTCCTTGCCGTCGATCTCGGTATAATGTAATCCGAATTCAGGCTTGATATATCGCCGTGTCACACGCTCAAACATATGGCAACTTGCCGCAATTGCCCGGCCAACCGGCGTATAGGAGACCGGCATATAGGGAGAACGGAAAACTTCCTCCATTTTCTCCGCCGCATGGCGCAACGGCGACCAGACAGAATGTTGAAATTCATAGAACTGATACAGCATTCGACTTCATTTCCCTTAAATATATGGGCTTATTATGCGGCCCGAACTATAAACTCTTTCAAAAAAAAGTCATAAAACTATGTCTTTCAATGAACATAGGATTAAAATATTTCAATCGTCAACCCACTTACGCACAATTAATACCAAAGAATCAGCTTTATGGTTGCATACGCAACCATGCGCGGTATATTCATACGCAGTACTGCGTAATGTGCGTTGCACAAGCATTTTGTGCATTGCACAATAGCACGGAATCCTGAAATAAATCCACTAAATTTTAATGACATTGCATTGTCACACCGCCACGCATAGCTGTCTTTTGAAAGAAATGACGTTTTTATTGCATCTTCTTGCAAGGAGTCCGTTGACTAATGCAGATGAAGGCCTTATACAGCGGGCTCGTTTTCTTAGTTTTCACTATATTTTCGGAGTTGAACCGTGAAACGCACGTATCAGCCCAGCAAGCTCGTTCGCAAACGCCGCCATGGTTTCCGTAGCCGTATGGCTACTGTCGCTGGCCGCCGCATTCTGGCTGCTCGCCGCGCCAAAGGCCGTAAGCGCCTGTCTGCTTAATTCAAGCAGATTCTGCCCATAAGCAAGGTTGGTTGGGGATGACCCAGATTCCACGTCTCAAAAAACGACGTGAATTTCTTTCTGTCGCAAACACGCGGCAGAAATGGGTAACACCCGGCCTAATCCTGCAAATCCGCAAACGCGCACAACCTCTTCGTTCCTTGTACAAGAGGCCGCGCGGGATCATCTTACCGGAAGGGCAGCCGGACATCCGGATCGGTTTTACGGTCAGCAAAAAGGTCGGAAACGCCCCTGAGCGCAATCGCGCAAGACGGCGTTTGCGGGCTGTTGCTGACCTTGTCTTGTTTAAAAAGGCCCGTTCCGGTTTCGATCTGGTCCTGATCGGTCGCAAGGAAACGCTAACGCGTTCTTTCAGCGATCTGGAAAAAGATCTCAAGACTGCGCTTTGGCGAACCGGTGTGCATATTGATGCCCCGGCCCCCAAAGCAAAGGCGAAAGGGACGTAAATGACCTTTTGGGCGACTCTGGCAAAGGCACTGATCCGGATTTATCAGTACGGCATTTCACCGATACTGCCCGGCACGTGTCGCTACCAGCCGACCTGTTCGGCCTATGCCATTGAAGCCATCAACCGCCATGGTGCCTTAAAGGGGCTTTGGCTGGGGGTTAAACGTATTTTTCGCTGCCACCCTTGGGGCGGGTCGGGTTACGACCCCGTTCCCGATGAAGACGGGTCGCATTCCTGCGATTGCGCTTCAAAACATCGATAAAGGAAAAATTCGACTTTTTTGCGTAACAAATTTTTTGTACAAAAAAGGCGATTTTATCCAGACAGGGCTCACTTGGCGAAAGATTGGCTGCAATGAACGACCAGAAAAATATGATCCTTGCGATTGTTCTCTCAATCGTAATTCTATTTGGCTTCCAAATGCTGTTCCCGCCAGCCGAACAACCGGCTGAACAGGCGCAAATACAGCAAGAAGCAGCCCCTGAGGCTCCGGCCCCCAAAAGCGGGCAGGACAGTTTCGTCCCGCAAATTCCCGGCGGTGCCGTTGAACAAGCCCAAAAAACCATTGAGGACCGTAGCCAGAAGCTGGATGCCACGGCCCGTATCAAAATCGATTCTCCGCGCCTTCATGGTTCCCTGTCCGTTCAAGGTGGTCGCATTGATGACCTGACCTTGCGTGATTATCATGAAGAACTGGACAAAAGCAGCCCGGAAATCACGCTGCTGAACCCCAAAGGCCTGAAATCCGCTTATTATGCCGAATTCGGCTGGTCAGCCCCCAACGTCAAGGTTCCCACAAGCGATACCGTCTGGGCGACAGACAGCCAGACCCTGAAAGCCGGTGGCTCTGTCAACCTGAGTTGGGACAATGGTGAAGGCCTGCTGTTCAAACGCAAAATCTCGTTGGATGAGAATTACGCTTTCAGCATTGAAGATTCCGTTACCAACACCGCCAGCGCCAGTGTTGCGCTTTACCCTTACGGCCTGATTTCTCGTTCCGGCACACCGAAAACCAGCGGTTTCTACATTCTGCATGAAGGTCTTCTCGGTGTCTTCGACAAGGTTCTGGAAGAAGTCGACTATAAGGACCTTCAGGAAAGCGGCAGCCAGAAAGTTGACCCGGTTAAAGGGGGCTGGATCGGCTTTACCGATAAATACTGGCTGACGGCTCTGATCCCGGATCAAAGCGCCACCATGAACCACCGCTTCAGCCATTACCGCAATGATGACCTGGACAAGTATCAGACCGACTATCTCGGCCCCAAAATGCAGGCTGATGCAGGCCAGACCATTACCTTCAAAAGCACCCTGTTTGCCGGTGCCAAGGAACTGAACCTGCTGAGCGCTTATCAGGACAAAATTGGCGTTGAGGAATTCGACCTTGCCATTGATTTTGGCTGGTTCTTCTTCATCACCAAGCCGTTCTTCATTGCCATTTCCTGGCTCTATGGATACCTCGGCAACTTCGGTCTGGCCATTCTGGCCCTGACCATTTGTGTGAAGGCCCTGTTCTTCCCGCTGGCCAATACGTCCTATCGTTCCATGGCCAAAATGAAGACACTGGCGCCGAAAATCAAAGCCATGCAAAAGCAGTTTGGCGATGACAAACAGCGCCTCAATCAGGAAATGATGGCGCTCTACAAACGCGAAAAAGCCAACCCGGCTTCCGGTTGCCTGCCGATCATAATCCAGATTCCGGTTTTCTTCTCACTTTACAAGGTCTTGTTCGTTTCCATCGAAATGCGCCATGCCCCCTTCTACGGCTGGATTCATGACCTGTCTGCGCCGGACCCGACCACCATTTTCAACCTTTTTGGTCTGATCCCATGGGACCCGCCGCAAATGTTGATGATCGGCCTGTGGCCGCTGTTGATGGGGATCTCCATGTTCCTGCAACAGCGCCTCAACCCGCAACCGGCTGACCCGGTACAGGCCAAGATGATGATGTTCCTGCCGGTGATCTTCACCTTCATGCTGGCGCGTTTCCCGGCCGGTCTGGTGATCTACTGGGTGTGGAACAACATCCTTTCCATCACCCAACAATGGGTCATCATGAAACGGATGGAAAAAACCAAATAAAAGGACAGGGCGGCTTTTTTAAAGCCGTCCTTCTTTTATCAAGAATGAAAACAAGGCCCCTGCCTTCGCAGGGGCTCTCTTTTGTGGTAAATATCTTTCATGACAGACGAAACACAATTCAACGAAGAAGAGATCGAATTCGGCCGCTGGCTTTTCACCCAGCAAACCGATTTCATGCTCGGCGTTGCCAACCTGAAACAACTGCCCGATACCAGCGCTTGCGAAATCTGCTTTGCCGGACGCTCCAACGTTGGCAAGTCCAGCCTGATCAACGCGCTGTGTGGCCGCAAGGATCTGGCACGCACCTCCAACACACCGGGGCGCACGCAACAGCTGAACTTCTTCAATATCCGCGACCGTCTGGTCTTTTGTGACCAGCCCGGCTACGGCTATGCCAAAGCCCCGCTGGATCAGGTCAAAAAATGGCAGGATGTTATCTTTTCCTATCTGCGCGGGCGTCCACAATTGCGCCGCGCCTTTGTGCTGATTGATGGCCGCCACGGCATCAAGAACACGGATCGACCGATTATGGAGATGATGGACAAAGCCGCCATGTCCTACCAGATCATCGTGACCAAGGCCGATAAAACCAAAAAAACAGAACTCAACAAGCACCTTGAAGCCATTCACAAGGAATTAGCGCTTCACCCGGCAGCACATCCTGATATTCTGGTCACCAGTTCCGAAAAAGGCACCGGCATCGCAGAGGTACGTGCCACCATCGGTCGTCTGGTTACAGAATTCGAACAGTAGGGTTTTCACGCTCATGAGCACCGTAGACACCACCAAGTTAACTGAAAAAGACTATTTCTCACAGGCCGTTACCCTGTCTGAGGCTCTACCCTATATGCAGCGCTACGCCGGTGAAACGGTTGTCATCAAATATGGTGGCCATGCCATGGGAGACCCGGAACTGGCCAAACTGTTTGCCCGTGACATCGTGTTACTCAAACAGGTCGGGGTGAACCCGGTGGTTGTCCATGGCGGCGGCCCGCAAATCGGGCGTATGCTGGAACGTCTGGCTGTGGAAAGCGAATTTATTGATGGCCTGCGCGTCACAGATCAGGCCACAGTTGATATTGTGGAAATGGTCCTGTCCGGTTCCATCAACAAGGAAATTGTTGCCAATATCAACGCTGCCGGTGGTTTTGCCGTTGGCTTGTCCGGTAAAGACGGGCATCTCATTCAGGCGCAAAAGCTCCATCGCACCAAGAAAGACCCCGAATCCAACATTGAAAGAGTTCTTGATCTCGGCTTTGTCGGTGAACCGGCAACCATTACGCCGCATATTCTTGATAGCTTTCTGGAATCCGACATTATCCCGGTTATTGCGCCCATCGGCTGCGGCCCCAACGGGGAAACCTATAATATCAATGCCGATACCGCTGCCGGGGCCATTGCCTCAGCCATTGATGCCAAACGCCTGTTGATGCTGACCGATATCGCCGGTGTGCTGGATAAGGACAAAAACCTCATTCAGGAAATGAATGCCACCGAAGCACGTACCATGATTGAAGACGGCACCATTTCTGGCGGGATGATTCCCAAAATCGAAACCTGCCTGCAAGCGGTTGAAGGGGATGAAGAAACACCGGGTGTAAATGCCGCCGTCATTATGGATGGCCGTGTCCCCCATGCCGTTCTTCTGGAAATCTTCACCGAACACGGCGCCGGTACCATGATCCGCCGGGTGGATAGCTAACCCCCATTCTGGATGCTGGCCTGCGCCAGCATCCACTGCTATCTGGTCAGAAGTCCGGCGTTGAACAGGCTCATCAGCAGGCTGATGAATAGATCCAGCACAACAATACCAACAGCAGCGCTATAAGGAATATCCAGCGTCTTTTTTGCCAGATGGCCGGTCCAGACAAGCCCTGCCACCATCAAGCCGATGGAAATGGCCGAGGCCCCTTCCCAGCCGATCATTTTACTGGCCTGTGCCAGACCAACCAGCAGATACATCAGATTATAGAGACAGCCGAGCCAGTTATACCCAATGATAAAATCAAGGTAGCGTTCGCGTCGATTGATAAAAAAGCTGATACGTTCCATCACAATCGGAAAGGTCAGCCAGGCCAGCACGTAAGTTTCCCCATTGGCGATCAGATAGCGCCAGCCCTCCGTTTGGGATGGATCAAAGCGCAACAGGATCAGCAACAGGTAAAAAGGCAAAACCAGCCCTGCCGACCAGTAAAGCGAGGCCCAGAAACCTTGCACCCCGCCCATCATCATCTGCGCGCCACTGATGTCCAGCCGGACCAGACGCCCGGCACCAGCCAAACCAAAAAAGGGCGCGCGTAAATCGATCATGACGCCTCTTTAAAATAATCGGTGAGAATGCTTTGGTAAATTTTGGTCAGGTTTTGCAGGTCTTCCACCAGCACATGTTCATCCACCTTATGCATGGTCTGGCCGACCAGACCAAATTCCGCCACCGTACAGGAATGGGTGATAAAACGTGCATCACTCGTTCCACCCGAGGTGGAACGTTCAGGGGCCACACCGGTAACCTTTTCGGTCGCCTGTGCAATCAGGTCCGTCAGAATGTCCTGCGGGCTCATAAAGCTTTCACCCGAAATGCGGGTTTTCAGCGTATAGTTGGTATCCACTGTATCCAGCGTTTTGCGAATCCATTCTTCCAGTGAGGCCCCGCTATGGATGTTGTTATAGCGAATGTTGAATTTGGCTGTAGCTTCACCGGGGATGACATTTTCAACTTCGTTGCCGCAATCGATCGTCGTAATCGACAGGCTGGAAGGGTCGAAAAACTCATTACCCTGATCCAGTTCCTCAGAAATCAGCGCATCCAGCATTTTAACCAGACGCGGCAACGGGTTATCTGCGCGGTGGGGGTAAGCCACATGGCCCTGCGTGCCATGCACCGTCAAAACAGAATTGATGGACCCCCGGCGCCCCACCTTCATCATTTCCCCCATGCACTGCGGGTTGGTGGGTTCTCCGACAAGGCAATGGTCCATGACCTCACCCTGTTCCTCCATCCATTCAAGTACCTTTTTCGTGCCGTTAATCGCGGGACCTTCTTCATCTCCAGTAATCAGCAATGATAATGATCCTTTAAAGTTATCTCCTTGTTCTTTCAGGAAATTTTGCACTGCTTCGGTAAATGCTGCGACAGCCCCTTTCATGTCGGCAGCACCGCGCCCAAACAATTTTCCATCATGAATTTCCCCGCCAAAGGGATCATAGGTCCAGCCTGTTTCATCACCTACCGGCACCACATCAAGGTGACCGGCAAAACAGAAGTTCGGCCCTTGTGTTCCAAAGCGGGCATAAAGATTTTCCACCCGTTCTGTACCTTCTTCCTGAAAGGGCAGGCGATGGCAGGTAAAGCCTATCTTTTCCAATGCGCCCTGTAAAAGGTCAAAAACACCTTCATCCTTCGGGGTCACGCTGGGGCAACGGATCAAATCTTGGGTGAAACTAACAGTATCAATCATGGTGGAAGCTCAAAATTTATAAATATCTATATAAAGTATAATGGCCTCAAGCTTCTGACAAGCTGGAGGCCATATAGAATGATAATCCCTGCAAAACAGGAAATCACATATGCGTTGGTCTTAGTCGCGCAGCAGTTCGTTCACAGAAGTTTTGGAACGGGTTTTTTCATCCACACGCTTCACAATCACCGCACAGGCGAGATTAGGGCCCGGCTCCCCATTAGGCAGCGCTTTGCCCGGCAAAGTCCCCGGCACAACAACAGAATAAGCCGGAACGCGACCATAGGAAACTTCACCCGTTTCACGGTCCACAATCTTGGTGGATTGACCAAGGAAAACACCCATGGAGATTACGGAACCTTCTTCCACAACCACACCTTCGGCCACTTCGGAACGTGCGCCAATAAAGCAGTTGTCTTCAATGATAACCGGGCCGGCCTGCAACGGCTCCAGCACACCGCCGATCCCGGCACCGCCGGAGATGTGAACGTTTTTACCGATTTGTGCGCAAGAGCCCACAGTTGCCCATGTGTCAATCATCGCGCCTTCATCCACATAGGCACCGAGGTTGAGGAAGGACGGCATCAAGACCGCATTGGGGGCCACATAGGCAGAGCGACGCACCACACAGCCGGGTACAGCACGAAAACCGGCTTTGCGAAAATCTTCTTCGCCCCAGCCTTCAAACTTGCTTGGCACTTTGTCCCACCAGTTGGCATTCACACCCGGAGCCCCGGCAATGGTTTCCATATCGTTGAGACGGAAAGACAGCAAAACAGCCTTTTTAGCCCACTGGTTGACGACCCAGTCACCGTCTTTCTTTTCCGCGACACGCAGTTCGCCGCTGTCCATCATGTTCAGCGCCGTTTCAACAGCGTCACGCACTTCACCCTTGGTGTCGTAATTGACGTTATCGCGGTTATCAAATGCGGATTCGATCGTTGCTTCCAATTGAGCTTTAACCATCAGTTTATGAGCCTTGTCTTAAATATGAGATAAACGTGGCGAGACAATGAAAAAATTGAGCGCGCCTGTCAAGTTTTAGAGGGAGAAAAAAGACCCTTTCTGCCAAGAAAACGTGCCTTTCAACTGAATCCGGTCAAAAGTCCCCTTTAGGGGCGCAGGTATTTATATCCACCTTCCTGAAGCTCAATCAAACGAACCACCCCGGAAGGAACGACTTTTGCCTCTGAAAGCAAGGCAATCTCATGACCTTCTTTTTTGGTCATTCCTTGCAGCGTATTGTTACAGGCGGAAAATGAAATATTTTCATCCATCGCCATTGCTTCAATACGGTCTTTGACCTTGGAGGTATCGGAACGCAACATATGCAACCCCGGCCCATAGGCCACGATTTCCACTTTGACCGTATCACCAATTGATTCGTAATGTTTCTTGATATTGTTGGCATTATTCAATGCGATATTCTGGCGTTTAGGATCACTGTCATCAACATGAATAGCCAGATAATGGGTTTTGCCCGCAGCCTCTATCTGAGAGGTCAATCCCATCAAGCATGCCAAAGCCAGACAAAAAGCGGCTATTTTTTTATTCATCATCTACTCCCTGAATAAATTTTATCCATTGAAAGTAAGCAACTTTAGCCTGATTTCAATCAAATAATTCTAATGTACAATTTATTTTGTCTGCCCCGCACCAATCGAACGATAGGGGTAATGAATGAGGATGATCACCACGGCATCTTTTAAACCGCGGTTACGATAGCCGTGGGAGCGATCTCCCGAAAACCGGATGGACTGACCTTTGTGCAAGGGATGCCAGCTTCCCTCGCTAAAAATTTCAACCTCCCCCTCTATGACACTGATATGTTCCACCACCCCTTTTTCATGAGGTTCCGCAAGACGTTCATAACCGGGGCTATAGGTCACTTCGGAATATTCAAACCCGAAACGTTCCTCAAAAGGAAAAAGAGTCGAAACTTTCACGCCTTCATCCCCACGTTTCTGTCGTATGACATTTGCATCACGAATCAGCGTATGAGGGCCGGATTTGGGCACCGGTTCAATAAAAACCGACATGGGCACTTCCAGCCCCGTAGCGATTTTCCACAGGATTGCTAACGTCGGGCTGGATTCTCCACGCTCTATCTGGCCCAGCATCGCCTTGCTGACACCGGTCATTTGCGCCGTTTTATCCAGACTCAATCCTTTTTCCTTTCGGACCGATTTAAGCGTTTGTGCCAGATAGTCTTTAGGATCGAACATTTCACCTTACCCGATGACGATAAAATTTTCTTGTGCGCTTTAACGCACAAATGATAGGGTGCGTTTGGATGTTATAACGCACAGTCATCTTTGTAGAACGGATCGCCCTCATGCGCCAGTATATTTCGTTATCCCATATCTCAGCTGGTTTCGTAGCCGTTTTGATCGGCTATACCAGTGCGGCCGCCATTGTTTTTCAAGCAGCCCAGGCTGGTGGTGCAGACGTGGCCCAAACCAGTTCATGGATGTGGGCCCTTGGCATCGGCATGGGGCTCAGCGGCATTGCCCTGTCTGTTTATTACAAAACCCCGATTCTGATTGCCTGGTCAACACCGGGGGCGGCCCTTTTGATTACCAGTTTGCCCGGCGTTGACAGTGGTGATGCCGTTGGTGCCTTTTTATTTTCTTCGCTTCTCATCACCCTTTGCGGGCTGACAGGCTGGGTCGATAAAATCATGAAATTGATCCCGGCCAGCCTTGCCACCGCCATGCTAGGCGGCGTTTTATTACGTTTTGCCATAAAAGTTTTCCCTGCCTTTGCGCTTTCTCCCCTTCTGGTCGGGGCGATGCTCACCACCTACCTGTTGGGAAAATGGCGTACCAGTCGATACACCATACCGCTGACCTTCGGTGTTGGCGTTCTTGTTTCCCTGTTACAGGGGCAGTTAAAAATGGAAAGTCTGGACCTGCAATGGACCGTTCCCGTGTTGACCTTGCCCGGCTTCAATCTTTCCGCGCTGATCGGAATCGGCCTGCCCCTGTTCATTGTCACCATGGCCTCGCAAAACCTGCCGGGTTTGGCAGTTCTGCGCGCCCATAACTATCATGTACCCGCTTCTCCCCTCATCGGCTGGAGTGGTGCGCTTGGCCTATTGCTTGCCCCCTTTGGCGGATATGCCTTCAACCTAGCCGCCATCACCGCCGCCCTCTGTATGGGGCCGGATGTGGATGAAAAAGCCGAACGGCGCTACCTCGCTGCGATCTGGGCCGGAGTTTTCTATATTCTTGCCGGTATTTTCGGAGCAACGGTCGCGGCCTTTTTTGCAGCCTTCCCGGACGCCATGATTGCCACCATCGCCGGGCTCGCCCTTTTGGGCACCATTGCCAACAGTCTGTCAACAGCCCTTGCAGAAAGCAGCACCCGGGAATCGGCCATTCTGTGTTTTACCATCACCGCGTCCGGCGCACAGTTTCTCAGCGTTGGCTCCCCCTTCTGGGGATTGGTTGTCGGGCTTGTCGCCTATCATCTGATTGAGAAAAACCGGGCATAAAAAAAGCCGCCCAACGGCAGCTTCTTTTAAAGACCTTTAGATGGAGCGGGCGAAGAGATTCGAACTCTCGACCTAAACCTTGGCAAGGTTTCGCTCTACCCCTGAGCTACGCCCGCTTACCTTCTTCAAAAGGCAACCAACCGATGATGACGTGGGTGCGTCCGGTGGAAGCGGGGCGCATAATATTAAAAGTCTGAGACATTGCAAGTGAAAAAATTCAAGAAAGTGAAATAAATTCACGCTTCCCCTTTTGGCAGGTTAACAAATCTGACTATATATCTGTCAATTCCTTGATCACCGGAGCGAAAATAAAAGGATCAACCATCATGCCTGCCACTTCTTGCGAGCTGCATACCCACCTTGAAATGCTCAACATCCCTTATCAAACCTATGAGCATCCACCGCTTTTTACCGTGGAAGACAGTAAACAGGTGCATGATGACCTACCCGGCGTTCATTGCAAAAACCTGTTTCTCAAAGACAAGAAACAAAAACTCTGGCTGGTGGTCGCGCGCCATGACGCAGAAATCAACCTGAAAGAGCTGAAAAATAAAATCGGTTCCGCCCATCTTTCCTTTGGCAAACCGGACCTTTTGATGGAAATTCTGGGCGTCATTCCCGGCTCCGTCACCCCTTTTGCCTTGATAAATGATGCCCAACAGCGTGTTACAGTGATTCTGGATAAAATGATGATGGCTGGGGAACTGGTCAATTATCACCCCTTAAACAATGAAATGACTACGGCCATCACCCCCGATGATCTACGCCGTTTTATTGCTGATTGCGGCCATGATTTTCATGAAGTCGATCTTTGACTTGAAGCCCGTAATAAGGGTACAACCATGGGCAAGAACAAACTTTTTAATGAAAGTATGAACAGATTATGATTCTTGATGCCAACAGCCCCCAAGGGGCCAGCGATTTGATTAAAGACGTCAGCCAGGAAACTTTCATGCAGGATGTGGTCGAAGCCTCAATGGAAGTGCCGGTTCTGGTTGATTTCTGGGGGCCGGGCTGTCAACCCTGTGAACGCCTGAAACCGCTTCTGGAAAAGCTGGTGCTTGGCATGGGCGGAGCGATCAAACTGGTCAAGGTTAACGCGCAGGAATGTCAGGACATCGCCATGCAATTGCGCGTTCAGTCCGTGCCAACCGTCTTCTGTTTTAAAGATGGCCGTCCGGTTGACGCCTTTCAGGGGGCCCTGCCGGAAAGTGATTTGCGCAAATTCATTGAAAAACAAATTGGCGGTGAAGGCTCCCCGATTCAACAGGCTTTGGCTCAAGCCAGGGAACTGCTTGATAACGGTGATGACCAAAATGCCATGCAGCTTTACATGCAGATTCTCCAGCATGACCAATCCCACCCGGAAGCTTATGCTGGGGTTATCCGCTGCCATGTGATTCAGGGCAATATTGAAGCCGCACAGGAAATTGCCGATAATCTGCCCGAAGATATGAAAAAGAATGAACATGTCGCTTCGGCCATCGCTGCCATTGAACTGGCTGGTCTGGGAGATGTGGACACAACTGAAATGGAAACCAAGCTGGCCGCTGACCCCAATGACCATCAAGCCCGCTTTGACCTTGCCATGGCCCTTTACAGTGGCGGACAAAATGAAGAAGCCCTGATGCAGCTTCTTGACATTGTCAAACGCGAACGTACATGGAATGAAGATGCTGCGCGTCAACAAATGCTGAAAATTTTTGAAGCCATCGGGTTGAATGACCCGATCGTGATCAAAATACGTAAAAAACTGACCACTGTGTTGTTCTGATGGGGCCTTATTTACCAGAAACTTTACCCCTTTTCCCCTTAAGCGGTGCCTTGTTGCTGCCGCGCGGGCATCTGCCGCTCAATATTTTTGAGCCGCGCTACCTCACCATGATCGAGGATGCTTTGGGAAAGGGCCGTGTCATCGGCATCATTCAGCCTTGCCATGATGTCCCCGACCCGATTCCCGATGCAACCCAGCTTTACACGGTTGGATGCATGGGGCGAATTGTGGAATTCAGGGAACTTGAAGATAGCCGTTTCATGATTTCACTGGCCGGGATCAGCCGTTTCCGCCTTGTTGAGGAACTGGCCAGTGAGCGCGGTTATCGTCAGGCCCATGTCGATTTTCAGCCCTTCAAAATCGACCTCAATGAAAACCGCGAAACGGTCGACCGCGAAAGCCTTTTAGGCGGATTGCGCCATTTCCTCAATCTCAACGGCGTTGGTCATCGTGACCTGCTGGATTTGAACTGGGATGCTCTGGAACAGGCGCCCGATGAAGACCTGGTCAATGCCTTATGTATGCTCGGCCCCTTTGAAGCCCGTGAAAAACAGGCCTTGCTGGAAGCTGTAAGCTTGACGGAACGCGCAGAAACCCTCATTACAATGATGTCCATGGTCGCTTTAAGCCATGAAGACGGCTCTTCCGGCCATGCCTAGACAATAAGAAACAAAGGTATTTTGACATGAACACCCCTGCTGTTGATCCCCAATTGTTGGAAATTCTGGTCTGCCCGCTCACCAAAGGCCCCTTGCGCTATGATGCAGAAGCTCAGGAACTGATCAGCTCACAGGCCCATCTTGCCTTCCCGATCCGCGAGGGTATTCCGGTTATGCTGGTTGAAGAAGCCCGCCAACTTGATGAGGAAGACTGAGCACGCCATGTCAGACGAAATCAAACGCACAGTCAACGAACTGCGCATTAAAAAGGCTGAAAAACAACTGATTGTCAGCTTTGACGATGGCGCAAGCTTCACGCTGCCTGCCGAACTCCTGCGTGTGGAAAGCCCGTCTGCCGAGGTTCAGGGTCACAGCCCGAGTGAAAAGAAAATCATCGCCGGGCGTCGCCATGTCGGGATTATCGGGGCAGAACCAGTTGGCAACTACGCTGTCAAGCTGGTGTTTGACGATCTGCACGACAGCGGCATTTTCACCTGGAATTATCTTTACTGGATGGGTGAGAACATGAACGATATCTGGAATGACTACCTCACCAATCTGGAAGCCGCCGGGCTGAGCCGCGAGCCTTAATCAACGTGAATTCGGGATAAGCATTCTCTAACATGCTGATTTAAAATATTTCCTTATCCCGAGGTGGCGTTAATCAACCTTCAGCAGCTTCTTCCACAAGTCTTTCTACGGGGAAATACAAACTGACCTTTGTTCCCTTACCCGATGTGCTTTCCAGTTCCAGATGGCCGCCATGCAGCTCGATCAATGTTCGTGAAAGAGGTAAACCAAGGCCGGTTCCTTCATATTCACGTGACAAGGACGATTGCACCTGAGCAAAAGGAATAAGAGCCAGTTCCATTTCATCTGCACTCATCCCGATGCCACTATCCTGAATAGAAATCAGCAAACCATCAGTTTGTGTTTGGCAGGCCCTGACCTCAATATGCCCCGTACGCGGGGTGAATTTCACGGCATTGCTTAAAATATTGAGAACGATTTGTTTAAAACGTATCTGGTCTGCTTTTAAAGCCCCCCCAACATCCAGATCACTTTTCACATCCAGTTGTTTTTCCGTTACAATGGGATGGACCATACGGATACATTCTTCAATGGCTTCACGGACATCAAAAACGTCTTCGCACAGGGCCATCTCTCCCGAACCGATGCGTGTGACATCCAGCACATCATTAATCAGGGTTAAAAGATGCTGGCCTGAATGATGGATATCTTCAATATATTCCCTGTAATTATGTGGGGTAATCGGCCCAAAAATTTCATGGCGTATGGCATCTGAAAAACCGATTACGGCATTCAGGGGCGTGCGCAGTTCATGGCTCATACTGGCAAGAAAGTCCGTCTTGGCCTGATTGTATTTTTCTGCTTTTTCTACAGCTTTTTTATTTTCCTCAATCAGGTTTTCAAGGCTTTGTGTCATCATATTGACCGATGCCTCCAGTTCACCCATTTCGTCCTTGCTGCCCACATTTGCCCGTTCGCTCAAATCCCCTTGCTGGATTTTACGCAATGTCGCAATCAAATGTGTAATCCGCCCGCTTAAGATATTCGCCATCCAGATCGCCACAAAAATCACGATTATGATCATTATGAAAGTGTAGAGGCTCAGTTCAGATAATGAAATACGGATTGAACGCGACAAAGTATCCAGCAAGGAAGCTTCCTGAATTTTAGCCTTTGTTTCCTGCTCCTCAATCAGCTTGTCCAGTTCCACCCTTGTTTGCGTGGCAGCACGGTGGAATTCATCCACATTGGCCCCGATGGTCACAAAACCAAAACCGCGCAGATTATGACCATATTGTCCGGTGTAATAGGGAATGGTTGCTGCCGTTGTCAGTTTCCACAGGCCGCTCCAAAAAATCTTGAAGGAACCGGACCCGCCATCGGCTGTCAGGTTCCACCAGCCCGCACATTGCGGGGCAAAATTGAGAAAACGACAATCCAGAGCCAGATGTCCTTGCTTGCTCATAATCTGCGAAGCTCTGTTTTGACCGGGGTTATGGAAATAGGGAGCCGTTTTTGCAAACTCTGCAAACGTCTTGCCACTCGCCTGCCAGTCTTCATACATCGACTGGGTCAACCAGGGCACATCCGGGTTCCCTGTCTCAGGGTCATAACCGACAATAAAATAATCACGCGGATGGGAAATATTGCGCCCCTCATTATCCCACATAAAGGCATAATTCCCGCTGGATGCATCCGAAATGGCGCTGTAGCGTTCTTCAGTCGGTGTAATATGGTCGCTAAATTCCATCAAATGGCGATGGTCCAGCGCCAATGTAACATAGCCGACTTTTTTTCCGTCCCGCACAACCGGTGTCGCCCATCGGATAATGCCCCTGAAACGTTTGCCTACCGGATTTTCCTTACCGGCATAAGCAGAGTCTTGCGGGGCAAACTCAATTCCGGCTTCCTTGGCGCGCACTTTGGTATAAGGGCCGGGCAAAGCTGTACGTACATATGCCCCGATCACATGGGAAACATAGATTTCCCCGGCTTGCAGTTTTTGTAAATCCTCAAAATAGGTTTCAGCCTTCAGAAAGGTGTTTTCCTTTTTCGAAATGTCTTTCAAAGTCTGCACCATCATCTCATCTGTGGTGACCTTGAGCTTTTCCTGACCGTGCAGATCCACAAACGTCATTTCAACGTAAAGCGGTCGCATCTGCGTCATGACATTCATATCAACGGGTCTGTAATGGAAACCTTCCTTGTTTGCCTCAACCTGAGCCAGACGAAGTCTTCTATCGGCTCTGGAGCGCTGTGCCGGTACCCAGTTATCACCGGCCTCATTCATCACCCAAGGGACATGACCGCTCAGACGTCGTTCATGTGATTCTAGAAATTTTTCATAGAGTTTTTTATCCGCCTGCAAATTTGCAGCAAAGCGGATTTCATTATCACGTGCATACAGAAATTGTGCCACATTGCGCGCGGTATCCGTGCTGAGCCGTTCAATGGCTTCGCGCGCTTTTTCATCCAGTGCCTGCACACTATCGGCAACAGCCAGTTCACCGGCATCGTTTACCGTTTTGCGCATGTCCTTGCTCAACTGCTGTGACTGTTCAATGGCCAAATCGCCAAAGGCCTTAAGGGCCTCCCAGGCAACACCACATAACAACACCAGAGGGATCACTTTAATGACCAGAAAAATGGCAATAAGTTTGCCTCGAATACCAAACGACATATTTTCTCTCACGCTTTATTGTGCGCTTTAGGTCTTGATTGTTGCCTTGAGCTTTGGAAAAGCTCCATCGTTCTATCAATCATACAAATTTTTTCTGCCCTTGCACATCCCTATCCGTTCGACCTATTTATATTCAAAGATCATAGAAAACGGAAATTACATGTTTGAGCGTCTCCCTCTCTGGCTTCGTGGCCGTCTGTCCTTTCTCACTACGGACCCAACGGCCTCTTCGCGCCCGCGTTCCTTTCGCTTTATCGGGCGGATTGCCGCAGGGGTAGTCGTGCTGGCTTTACTTTATTATCCTGTCGGCATGGCTTTGACCCATTCCATAGATGATGATACCGCACTGGTGATTGATGCCCCGAAAGGCCAAAGTCAAAGCGTGGCCGTTGCCGCCAAACTGATTGAACGCGAAACAGACATCAACCCATGGGTTGCCAACGACCCCTGGTTCCTGCCCGGCGCAGCGCTGGACAATATGCCCAATTACCAACAGGGCATCATTTATGCGCTATCACGTTTTGCCATTGAAATGAGTGACCAGATCGGGCGCACACGTGGCTCAAGTCAGGTTGATAAGGATCTGGATAAAGCGGCCGGTCTGTTAAAATATGCCGGGGATGTATGGGTCTTTGACCTCAGTGTTTCCCTTGCCCCCACTGCCCCGTCTGAATCCCAGTACCGCGCTGCGCGCAAAAGCCTGCTTTCCTATAATGAACGCCTTGCACGCGGAGACGCCGTTTTTGATGCCCGGGCAGATAATCTGGAAACCACACTGGAACGTATTGCTGCCGACCTCGGCTCTGCTTCGGCTGTGATTGATACCTATATTCATGACAATGCCGGGGCCTTCATCGATTTCCATGCCGATGATATTTATTATCGCAACAAAGGCCGCCTTTATGCCTATTACATGATTTTAAAAGCCCTGAAAGCGGACTTTGCCAATGTGGTCATGGACAAGGATGTGACCAAGGCCTGGGACCAGATGCTTGATTCCCTCTATACCGCTGCCACCGCCCAGCCCTTGATCGTCATTAATGGCGACCCGGACAGTTTATGGCGCCCCAGCCACCTGACAGCACAGGGTTTTTATCTTCTGCGCGCGCGCACCCAATTGAAGGAAGTTGCCAATATCTTGTTGAAGTAAGGCAAAAAGCAGGGCAATCTGTCTTCATGGTAGAAAGTAGAGAAATACGCGAACGGGTCTTTCTCGTTGTTGTCGATAACAGCGAAGAGGTTCATGTTGCCTTGCGTTTCGCAGCCAAACGCGCCTGTCATTCCGGTGGTCGTGTTGCCCTGCTTTATGTCATTGAACCGGCCGAATTCCAGCACTGGATGTTTGTCGGCACCCTGATGGCGGAAGAAGCCCGCGAAGAAGCAGAAAATGCCATTGGCAAATTTTCCAAACAGGTGCAGGAAGAAACCGGGCATATGCCCATTGTTTATATCCGCGAAGGCAACCGTCAGGAACAGCTCATGAAACTTCTGACCGAAGAACCCGGCATTTCCCTGCTGGTACTGGCTGCTGCCGATTCAACGGAAGGCCCGGGGCCACTTGTCACTTCGCTGACCGGAGATATGGTTGGGGGCCTGCCTGTCCCCATCACCGTGGTTCCTGGAACACTCAGTGAAGAAGACATCGACCGGATTACATAGCCCGCCCAATATCCGACAATTTTACTTGGTTTTAGGCTTGACCTTTTGTCAAAAACCGACCATTTACAGAGTCAATTACGATTAATGACGCGAATAAGGTGAATTCAGATATGTTCATTCAAACCGAAGCCACACCCAACCCTTCCACGCTTAAGTTCATTCCCGAACAGACCATCATGGCGCAGGGCACAGCTAACTTTAATGACAAACAGGCGGCAAGCCGTTCCCCGCTGGCAACACGCCTGTTCGGGGTGGACGGGGTGGACAGCATTTTCCTCGGCTCCGATTTCATCACCGTCACCAAAGATGATGAAAAAGACTGGCAGGTTCTCAAGCCTATGGTTCTGGAAGCCTTGATGAACCACTTCAATTCAGGTGAAGCCGTGATTAAGGAAGGCGAAGCGGCAAGTGATGAGGGCGGTGAAGATTCAGATATCGTCAAACAAATCAAGGAACTGATTGAAACCCGCGTTCGCCCGGCTGTGGCGCAGGACGGCGGCGACATCATTTTCCATAAATTCGAAGAAGGTATCGTCTATCTGACCATGATGGGTGCCTGTTCCGGCTGCCCAAGTAGCGGGGCGACCCTCAAACACGGCATTGAAAATATGCTGCGCTATTATATCCCGGAAGTTCTTGAAGTCCGTCAGGCTGAATAACGCCAATTCGGATACGGAAAAATATCGTCATGCTGGCATAGGCCAGCATCCATAGGTTTTACAACTGCGATTTATGGACACTGGCCTTCGCCAGTGTGACAAAATTAAGGTTTGAAGAAGAAGACACAAAAAGCCCGCATGAAAGCGGGCTTTTCTATTGGCCGTTTGTGAGCAAACTATATCCGCGCCATCATTTGCACCGTTGCTGCATTTTGCGACAGGGCTTTCTTTGAAAACAGTTCTACATGGGGCAGTGGGTCGAAGTCTCTGATATTGGGGGAAGGTTTGCCAAACAGATAGCCCTGCACGTTCTGAATACCACACTCGCGCACAAAGGTGAGCCCTTCCCGGTCATCAATCATTTCCGCAATGGTTTCGACTTTCAGATCACGGCACAAATTCCCCAAGGCAACAAGGAAGGAACGCCCTTTCGGTGCCTTGCGCGCATTGCGAATGGCAGAACCATCCAGTTTGACGATATCCACATCCAGCGTAGAAAGATACTGGAAGCTTGCCGCCCCGGCGCCGAAATCATCCAGACAGACCTTATAGCCCATCTTGCGCAAATTCTGGATAAACAGGTTGGCCTCCTGCAAACTGTCCAGACGTGCACTTTCGGTAATTTCAAACATCAATGCCCCTTTTGCCCAGGCATTGTTTTTCAACAAAGTCATCAGCTTTTTGATATAGGTACGGTCCCCCACGGAATAGCCCGATACATTCACCGCCAGACAATATTGTTTGCCTTTGGGTTGTTGGCCCAGCCACTGCAACGCCGCTTTGGCCATGGCATAGTCGAATTCCGGAATCAAACCGGTTTCTTCGGCAAAAACAATATATTCGTAGGGTGATTTTCCGGCCTGTTCCCCGCGAAAACGCGCCAGACATTCATAATGATGAATTTTACCATCGCGCACACTGATAATCGGCTGGAAAGCAATGAAAAATTCATGCTCTGAAACCACCTGTTTAAAGGTCGCAATTTTATGATGGGCCTCACTGACCAGATCACTCATGTTGCGCGTCAGGCTATCCATGGAAAAATCCTTGCCGCGTGCATTTTTAAACTGGTTGATGGTATAAGCTAGACCGTTTGCCAGATCTTCTTCCGAAATATTGTCTGCATCCACATCCATGGTGGCGGACTTGATATCCAGCGTAACATCCCCGCCACTGGCCGTTGAGGCCATTTCAGAAAGCTTGTCCTGCAAATCATCGACCTTGAGGTCCTTCTTATGGACAAGACCGAACTTGTTTTCGCTAATCCGCCCGGCTG
The DNA here is from genome assembly GCA_050297075.1 of Terasakiella sp. Classification (GTDB taxonomy): domain Bacteria; phylum Pseudomonadota; class Alphaproteobacteria; order Rhodospirillales; family Terasakiellaceae; genus Terasakiella. Next base: position 60,991 of record JBNKSC010000013.1, on the reverse strand, counting down.
AATCCCCGCCAACGGAACTTGAACGCAAATAGTTGCCGACAGAGCTCATCAAATGCCCGGCATCTTCATTGCCCAGACTATTTGCCAGCTGTTGCAATTCATCCATGTCAAGCATGGTCAGTTCAAGTTCTTCACCGCCTTTGAGCTTATTTTTCGCAATGGTCGCCTGTGCGGCTTCCAGAAAGGATTTTTCATCATAAAGACCACTGGTCTGGTCTTTTACCAAATTGCTGGAACGGCCAAATTTATCGCCCAGACGAAAACCGATGAAAAGATGGTTATGCAAATCCTTCACCCGATAGCCCATCATTTCCACAGGGGGTGTCGGCTTGTTGCGGCCCATAAGCCGCATGGAGACAGCTTCGATACGGTCCTGTTCATCTGTTGAAGAAGCGATTTGAAGAAAAAGAGCATGATCAGCAGGGGCAATCACTTCTGTAACCGGTGTCCCGACCAAGTCCATTTCACTTTTCCCGGTCACAGCTGAAATGGCGCCTCCTGCAAATACGATATTATAATCCACATCCAGTTCGAGAATGATATCGCTCCAGCAAAAAGTAAACGCGACAAATCTGTCACGTTCGCCCTTTAAATCACTTTCTTGAACCATAAGAAGATTATCCATTCGTTGCTTAATATATCTTTTAGGCTATGTTAAAGGAACTTATCACATTTGCCCGAATAAAAGTAAGCTACAAATTATTTCATGATGTTGCATCCCGAAGAAATCAAAAGCTGGGTCTTTGACCTCGACAACACGCTTTATCCCGCCTCCACCAACCTGTTTGCACAGGTCGATGTCCGTATGCGTGACTTTATCGCCAGATACCTCCAACTGGATCACGATGCCGCCTACAAGGTGCAGAAACAGTATTTCCATGAATGCGGCACCAGTCTGCGCGGCCTGATGACCCATCATGATATGGACCCGGCCCCCTATCTCGCCTACGTCCATGACATTGACATATCCGGGGTCGCTCCTGCCCCTGAACTGAGCGTGGCACTCGACAATCTACCGGGCAAGAAATACATTTTCACCAATGCCTCACGCCACCATGCCGAACGCATTATGGACCGCCTTGGCGTCAGTGCCTGCTTTGACGGTATTTTCGATATTGTCGATGCCAATTATATGCCCAAACCGGACCCCGGTATTTACGATCTGTTTGTGGAAAAATTCCGCATAGACCCCACCCGGTCCGTCATGGTGGAAGATATCGCGCGCAACCTCGGCCCGGCGGCAGCACTGGGCATGCAGTGTGTGTGGGTGCAAACCGATACCCACTTCGGACGTGACGGTGGCGATGCCGATTATGTCCATCACCAAACGGCTGATTTGCTCAGTTGGCTTCAATCTTTAAGCCGATAAAATCGTCATTCTGACGAAGGTCAGAATCCATAACAGCTGGCATAATACAGGCACTTACCGCCTTCACATGGATACTGGATCAAGCCCAGTATGACACACTAAAATTCATTCACCCGATATAATGCAGGAACGTCACCAGCGCGATACCATATTTGCGTTGGTCAAGCTGTTCAAAGCCGTGTGGAACCTCCCAGCTTTGCTTTTTGGAGGTTTCAACCACGCAAAGGGTGCCCTCTTTCAACCACCCGGCTTGCACCAATGCCTGCAAGGCCGGGTGCGTCAAGCCTGCCTGATAGGGTGCATCCATCATCACCAGATCAACCGGCTCAACTGCCCTGCCCGGCTGGGTAGCATCTGCCCGCATCAGTTGAAGTTCAACAGCACTGCCCATCCCCTTGGCATTTTGACGCATCACTTTCATGGCTTCTTCGCTGTTATCCATAAAGGTCACAGCAACTGCGCCGCGTGAAAAGGCTTCCAGCCCCAAGGCCCCCGTTCCGGCAAAAACATCCAGTACCCGCCCCCCACGAAGCGCCTTGCGCCCCCAGCTCTGGTGTTCCAGAATGTTGAATATGGATTCGCGCGCCCGGTCCGATGTCGGGCGGGTATCTCGCCCGGGTGGAACCTCCAGCTTGCGCCCTTTAAATTTACCGCCGACGATCCGCATGGGGCTTCCTGCCTTTTGATTTGTTCTTGTCACCCTCTTTAGTGCGAGGAGACGGTTTGCGCGCACCGCCTTTAGCGCGCGGTTTTTCCTTGGCCTGGGCAAAGCCTTCCTTGCTGCCGGAGCGGGTGGCCGAAATGCCCGGTACTTTCCCGCCAAACCATTCCGCCAACGCTTTGCGCGGCACTTCTTCCATTTCACTGCGCGGCAATTTGCCCAGTTGGACCGGCCCGTAATCGGTACGGATCAAACGCGACACTTCCAGCCCCAAAGATTCCATCACACGGCGTACTTCCCGGTTCTTGCCTTCCCGAATGGCGATGTTGATCCAGGCATTGGCGCCTTTTTGCACATCCAGCACCGCTTCAACCGGGCCATATTGCACCCCGTCAATCACCGGGCCTTCACTTAGAGCCATCAGTTCATCTTCATCGACACGACCATGCACACGTACGCGATAACGCCGGATGAAACCGGTATCGGGTTTTTCCAGATAGCGCGCCAGTTCACCATCATTGGTCAGCAGCAACAGCCCTTCGGTATTGAAATCCAGTCTTCCGACAGAAATCACCCGCGGCGTGCCTTTGGGCAGATGGTCAAAAACAGTCGGGCGGCCTTCCGGGTCATTATGAGATGTAATCACCCCCTTCGGTTTATGGAACTTCCACAGGCGCGGCGGCTGTTTATCCGGCAGTGCCTTGCCATCCACCACAATAATTTGGTTGGGCGTGACGTTCAGCGCCGGGCTGTCAATCACCTTGCCGTCCACACTAACAGTCCCGGCCTCGATCTTGCGTTCGGCTTCGCGGCGTGAACAAACACCGGCGCGCGCAATCACTTTCGCGATACGTTCACCTTTCAGGGTCAATTTATCATCACTCATTTGCGCGCAGCCTCTATAAACGCATCAAAAATCTTTTTATCCCCGGCATCGATATGAAACTCGGGATGCCATTGTACACCAATACAGAAACTTTGGGTGGGAACTTCTATGCCTTCCAAAACCGTATCGGGCGCCAGTGCATTGATCATCACCCCTTCGGGTTTATCCGCCACCGCCTGATGGTGCGCGCTGTTGACGAACATTTCATCCACCCCGACAATATCATGCAACTGGGTGCCTGCCTTGATACGCACTTTATGGCCCGGCTCATTGCGTGGGTTGGGTTGTTCATGGGCCAGACAGTCCGGATAACTTTCCGGGATATGCTGCACGAGTTTGCCGCCCAGCACCACATGCAATAATTGTTGCCCGCCGCAAATGCCCAAAATCGGCATATTACGGGCCAGGGCCCCTTGCGTCATCGCCCATTCGAATGTCGTGCGTTTATCTTTTGTCACCACCGTGTCATGCACTTCGGCTTCGCCATACATGGATGGGTCGACATCAAACGCACCTCCGGTGATCAAAAGCCCGTCAATCAGGTCCAGATACTGTTCGGCCAGTGTCGGTTCATGGGGCAAAGGCAGGGGCAGGCCGCCGGATTTGACCACTGCGCCCGCATAATTTTCACGCAGGGCATACCAGTCGAACTTGGAATAGGCGCCTTCGCCACCTGCTTCACTGTCCATGGTAATGCCAATCAGGGGAGTTTTCATAGCACCTGTCTTAACTTCATATTATAGTCCTGTCCATGAACTATATGGAATTAGCCCTTAAAGAAGCCCTAAAAGCGCAACAACGCGGCGAAGTGCCCATCGGCGCGGTGATTGTGGACAGCCAAACGGGCAATGTGATCGCACGGGCGGGCAACCGCACCGAAGAAACCCACGACCCCAGTGCCCATGCCGAAATCCTTGCCATTCGGGAAGCCTGTGCAAAACGGAAAAGCCCGCGCCTGCCCGAATGCGATCTCTATGTCACGCTGGAACCCTGCACCATGTGCGCCACAGCCCTTTCCTTTGCCCGCATCCGCCGCCTCTATTTTGGTGCCTACGACCCCAAAGGCGGTGGCGTGGACCACGGGGCATGCTTTTATGATCAAGCAACCTGTCACCACAAACCGGAAGTCTATGGCGGCATGATGGAGCGTGAATGTGCCGAGATTTTGACACGTTTTTTTGAGGGGAAACGATGAAGACAAGGCGCGTAATACAGAATTTAACCCCGTATCAGTGCCCTTCGTATCAACCACATCATTTAATTTCATAGCTGAACCCGGAACTCGAACCAGTACAAAAGGACAGCAGCCAGCGTCATAAAAATCCTTGAAAGCGGTCGAATGGTGAAAGTTTGGGTATCACATTATTTCTGTAAATGGGCTTCATAGTCCATTGAAGCAGCCAGCACCTCTTCACCCCAATTATCGCAGGAATATTGCCAAATACCGATTAAATCACGTTGGGCTTTTTGTTGTAAATGGATGTAAGCCATGTCAGGTTTTGGAGTTATGTTCCTGCTTGGCTCGCGCCTTGATCGCATTCATATCAAGTGGGCCTGCATCACCGCTTTGTTCCCCTTCCAAGGCAGCGACACGCAAAGCTTGGAGTTTCAATTCCCGATATTCATCTTCGGAAATCACAACGGCAACAGGCTTGCCATTACGTGTGACGCTAACAGGTTCTTTCTGTGATTTTAAAAGGACATCGCCAAAATGGGTCTTTGCTTCTGTTGAACTAATGGAGTGCATGGTACGCGAACCTTGAATTAATCAATTTAATCATTTTAATCAATTCAGTTAATTTGAACAAGGTTTGTTATGCTCACACTATGCGTGTCTTTCGCAACTCTCTCCCAACCGTTCAGACTGTTGTCAGTTTCATCCTTTAAGCTGGTTTCGTTGCTTTCTCCAGAACGGAAGGATAACGATAATGAATATCGGAGCAATCACTACCCCAAGTTCAACTTGGAGCCTGCCAAAGGTGGAACAGCCGCAAGGTCAGACCGCCGAAAGTCAGGAAACAGGACCGGAAAACGACCATGACGCCGACGATGGCGGTGTCAACGCGTCTCAAACGGTGCTGAGCAGTGGCTCAAACCCCTATATTGGAAGTCTCCTGAATATTCGGGCCTAACCCTGCTTCTAGACCACTTTAGCCTCAACTTGAGGCCAAAGTGGTCTAGGGTCGGTGACAGGTGCTGGTTTTACGATGTTTCAATCGGTAGCTGTCACCGATTATATGCTATATATATGCTATATGCTAATTCGCAGAGGCCCGTTTCAACTGCAACAGGCCCAGCCCCATGGTAATGAAAATGCCGCCGGTAATCCGGTGAAACCATTGCATACGTTTTGCGTTCATCAAAAAGCCTTTGGCAACCTTGGACATAAAGCCATAAGCCAAAAGCGAGAAAAATGAGATGGTCATAAAAATGCCCGTCAGCACAAAAAACTGCGGTAGCAATGCCGACTGAAGATTAAGAAATTGCGGAAACAGGGCGGTAAAAAACAGGATCGGCTTGGGGTTGGTCACAGCCAGAAAAAAGGCTTCATTAAAGACCGAGAACATTTTGCGATCTCTCTTTTTCGCACCCTCAGCGTCAGTATAGGAGAGCGCCCGTTTACTGTTTTTGATTTGCTTCACCCCCAGAAAAAGCAAATACCCGGCCCCAATAACCTTCACAATCATAAACAGGGTTGCCGATGCCATAACAAGAGCCCCCAGCCCCATCATGGAGACGGAAGACAGAATAAACAAACCGACAATATTACCCAGCGAAGAAAAAGAAACCGCCTTCATATGAATCGTCATACCGTTTGAGATGGCCAGAAAAACAGCCGGGCCGGGGCTAATGACGTAAAAAAACGCAACCGCCGTATAGAGCAAGACAATATCAAGTGACATGACAAAAATCCCTTTAAGAGAGAGCAGCCTACTTTATCTGCCCTTTTATGATGGCTGTCAAATTTCCTTAGGAGCTAAAGGACATATAATTTTTCCGCTTCCAAAGCCATCCTGAATCGTTAGAGTGTTTAGTTCCGTAACATATTACATGAACACCATGAAAAAGACCCCTCCCTTAAATGCTTTGCGCACATTTGCAGCTGTTGTTCAAGCGGGAAAGATTTCTTCTGCTTCGCGTGAAACAGGTGTCTCCAGTTCAGCCATCAGCCAACAAATTCGCAATCTGGAAAACTGGCTGGGCATTGCCTTGTTTGAACGCAAGGGCCGGGATTTAATCTTAACTGACCGTGGCCAGCAGTATTTTGACGAAATTGCCCATGCTTTAAATATCATCGCCTCTGCCACAGGGCAGATTGTCGGTGATGACACTGTAAAAAGCCTCATTCGTCTTTCCATTTTACCTTCTTTTCTGCTGCGTTGGCTTTTACCCAGACTGGATGATTTCACATCACGCTTTCCCCATATAGAAATTGATTTTATTTCCTCAACCTCACTGAGCTCCTTTCATGTCGATGATGTTGATCTGGCTATTCGCTTTGGAAACGGAAACTATCCGGGTCTTGATGTCCAGCCCTTTCTTCATGAAGCCGTTGCACCGGTGTGCCATCCCGATTTGATCAATACTCTTCTAAAAAAAGCATCAGACACCCTGTCTGTAGAAGATCTGGTCAAGCTGCCCGCCATTAACGATGAAAGCAGCCTCAAAGGAGATAAATTAACGCTTAAAGACTGGTTTGAATTTCAAGGCATGCAGCAGGTACACCTCAATGAACCGCTGCGTTTTTCCGACAGTCACATCGCCTGTGAAGCTGCCCGTCAGCGCAAGGGGCTGCTTATGGGACGTGCCAGCCTTGTTTCAGACTGGCTGGAACAAGGTGAGCTGATTGCACCAATAAACCAATGGGTCCCAGACAAAGCGGCTTATTTCCTTGTATCATCCAAATTACGCCCCATGCGCCCACAGGTGAAACTCTTTCGTGACTGGATCAAAAACACCGCGCAGGAATGGCTGGCACAGCCGCAACAAAAGAAAATGTTCCCCTCACATCCCTAATTGTATCCGACCTTGCGGTTGACAAAAAAGACCCCAAGCGCGGTGATCGCAATGCCTGTAAAAACAAACAGGTCTATTTGACTGTCAAATAAAACGGCAGAAACGATTGCTGCTGAAACCGGTACAAAATAAAAGACGCTTGCCACCTGACTGATTTCAGCACGGCGGATCATCAAATAGAGCAGACTTAATGCCCCGATGGATACCCCGATGGACATATAGCCCAAAGCCCCGGCAAATTCCCATGTCCATTGGGTTTGCTCTCTTTCCAGAAAGAAAGCAAAGGGAAGGCATAACAGGCAGGAAGAAAAGGATTGAATAATGCCACCGGAAACAACATCCATATTTGCACAAAAACGTTTCTGATAGAGATTACCGAAACTTAAGCCCAGCAAGCCAACAACCGCCATTGCCAGACCAAACATATGTTCCTGCGTAAAGGACAGCTTCTGCCCCACGACCAAAACAACTCCGAGCAACCCCAGCCCAAGCCCCCCCCATTGGGACAGACTAAGGTTCTCCCCCAAAAGGCGACGCGCAACAACGGCAACGATAATCGGCTGAAGAGCAATGATTAAAGCTGTCAGTGCAGGCGAAAGTCCCTGATCAATAGCAACAAAAGCCCCAATGGAAAATGTGCCGACCGTCATCAATCCGGCAATGGCAATATGTAAAAACTCAGTCACTTTTTTAGGCCAGTTGGCTTTCAAAAACAAACTGGCCAATGCCACAACCAGTGCCGAAAGGCAAAACCGATAACTCAGAAATGTCGCGGGTTCTGCATAGGGTAAACCGTATTTTGCCCCAACAAACCCTGTGCCGTATAACATGACAAACATGAAGGGGAAGAACATCTTACTTCCCCCTATTCCAGTCAACAGTATCGCGCGCCCTTTTTCCATCAAAATCACCTCTCATTACTCTTTAAAAAAAAATGTCTTGAAGCCTGTTCAAAGACATCCATTGCCGGAGCATGTCGAAAAAAGGGCGAGCAAACTATTTCAAAATAATAACCCCTCTTTAGAAAAACTTACGAAATCATTTCTCCCCCAGCCAACACAAGAAACACACTATTTGTTGCGAAAAAATGACCGATTGGGTATAGACCTGTCATCGGGATTATATTTTAGGAGAAACTGATGTCGGGCTTTCGCACAACGCTGACGCATTTTCTGATTGAAGAACAACGCCGCCGTCAGGGTGAAGGGGTTCTGACCCTGCTGCTGGCCGATGTCATGACTGCCTGCAAAACCATCTCCGACATGGTCGACCATGGGGAACTCGCCGGGGCCCTGGGGACCCACGGTACAGAAAACGTACAGGGCGAAGTGCAGAAAAAGCTGGATGTTCTGTCCAACGAACTGTTCAAATCCTGCAACACCATTGGCGGACATCTCGCCGGGATGGCATCGGAAGAAGAAGACGACATTGTCACCGTACCGGCAGAATATCGCGGGCGCTATTTGTTACTGTTTGATCCGCTGGACGGATCTTCCAACATTGATGTCAATGTTTCCGTTGGTTCCATTTTTTCCATCCTGCGCTGCCCGGACGGCATCGAACAACCCTGTGCGCAAGATTTCCTGCAACCCGGTACCGAACAGGTCTGCGCCGGTTACACCGTCTACGGCCCTTCCACCATGCTGGTGCTCACCACCGGCAGCGGCGTCAACGGTTTCACCATGGACCGCAATGTGGGCGAATTTTTCCTGACCCACCCCAACCTGACCATTCCGGAAGAAACCAAGGAATTTGCCATTAACATGTCCAATATGCGCCACTGGGAAGCCCCGGTGAAACGCTATATTGACGAATGTCTGGCTGGTTCCACCGGCCCGCGCGAACGTGACTTCAACATGCGCTGGGTGGCTTCCATGGTGGCGGACGTTCACCGCATCATCAGCCGTGGCGGTGTGTTCATGTACCCGATTGACGAACGCATCCGCGACAAAGGCGGCAAACTGCGCCTGATGTATGAAGCCAACCCTATGTCCTTTATTATTGAACAGGCTGGCGGCATGTCTTCCACCGGGCGCCAGCGCATCATGGAAGTTCAGCCTGAACAACTGCACCAGCGCGTGCCCGTGATCCTCGGTTCCAAAAAAGAGGTTGAGCGGATCGTGCACTATCATCACGAAGCCGACAAAGCCTGAAAACACCTTTTTAACGCGCATTCGGGATAAGCATTATCTAACATGGTTGATTTATCATGTTTTCTTATCCCGAGTTGACGTTTTTTACATTCTATATCCTGTCATGCCAGCCAGTACAGGCATGGCAGGAATAAGCCTGCAAACGGATTCTCTACTTTACAATCAGCCCGCCTCACAACTTATTGCAGCGCAACATTATTTTAAAAAAAAGAAAAACATTATATATTTTCCTGCCTTAGATTATGTGCACTGCACCCCGGAAAAAATGGCATCGCAAAGACAGTAAAACACGTTATAGTAGCTGCTCATAATGTATCAGGAATAATCCGTTCCTTGCTCCATCAGGGAGGCCCAGCAAATGACAGAAACAGCACGCTCTGCACGTGTGATCGGCGCACATCTTTTCGCACAATTCGGCTACGAACATGCTTTGGCACAAATATCAGCCCAACGCCTTCATTCGCAAGAAGTAACAGACGATGCCTTCTGGGACAACGTTGTTCAAATTCTGGATGAACTGGCGGAAAACGACCGTCAGGGTCTTCACCCCTGTGCCGCCTTGCCGCCAAGAAGAAGGCCGCCTAGTCGTCGCCCATCTTGAGGGCGGCAATAAAGGCACTTTGCGGAATTTCCACTTTCCCGAACTGGCGCATTTTCTTCTTGCCTGCCTTCTGTTTTTCCAGAAGCTTTTTCTTACGGGTAATATCCCCGCCATAACATTTGGCGGTCACGTCTTTGCGCATGGCAGAAATGGTTTCACGCGCAATGACCTTGCCGCCAATTGCGCCTTGAATCGGAATTTTGAACAATTGACGCGGGATCAGGTCTTTCAGGCGGGAACAGACCTGACGTGCGCGTGATTCGGACTGACCACGGTGTGCAATAAAGGCCAGCGCATCCACCGGTTCCGCATTGACCAGAATGGCAACCTTGACCAGATCACTTTCGCGGTATTCATCCACTTCATAATCAAAGCTTGCGTAACCGCGCGAACAGGATTTCAAACGGTCATAGAAATCAAACACAATTTCGTTGAGTGGCAAACGATAAACCGCCATGGCACGCGAGCCCACATAGGTTAGCTCGATCTGTTCCCCACGGCGTTCGGTACAAAGCTGCAACACAGGGCCGAGATATTCATCCGGTACCATAATTGTGGCTTTAATCCACGGTTCTTCAATAAAATCAATCTTGGTCACATCCGGCATATCGGCCGGATTATGCAATTGCTGCAATTCACCATCATTCATATGTAGCTTGTACACAACAGACGGCGAGGTGGTGATCAGGTCCAGATTATATTCGCGTTCCAGGCGTTCCTGAATGATTTCCAGATGCAACAGACCAAGGAAGCCACAACGGAAACCGAAGCCAAGAGCTGCGGAACTTTCCGGTTCAAAATGGAAAGAGGCATCATTAAGATGCAACTTGCCCAGCGCATCGCGCAAATCTTCAAAATCTGCCGCATCAACCGGGAAAAGGCCACACCAGACCACAGGCGTGGAAGGCTTGAACCCTTCCAGTGGTGCATCGGCCGGTTTTTTGGTTTCGGTTACCGTATCGCCCACTGCCGCGTCCGCGACAGACTTGATGGCGGCGGTAAAATACCCCACTTCGCCCGGGCCAAGTTCCGCCAGTTTTTCCATTTTCGGGCGAAAACAGCCAACCTGATCAATCTGATGTTCGGTTTCGGTGTTCATGAAGGTCACCTTCATGCCGCGTTTGAGTGTCCCATCCACAATGCGCACCAAAATCATCACCCCCAGATACGGGTCATACCAGCTGTCCACGATCAATGCTTTGAGCGGCGCATCACGATCCCCGCTTGGGGCCGGCAAAGTGGTGACGATGGATTCCAGTACCTCATCACAATTTAAACCGGTTTTCGCAGACACCAGAACCGCGCCGGAGGCATCAATACCGATGACATCTTCGATCTGTTGCTGAATACGTTCCGGCTCGGATGCAGGCAAGTCTGCCTTGTTGAGAACCGGGATAATTTCATGGTCGTTCTCAATGGCCTGATAAACGTTCGCCAATGTCTGCGCTTCCACCCCTTGCGTGGAATCAACCACCAGCAGGGACCCTTCGCAAGCTGCCAGAGAACGCGACACTTCATAAGCGAAATCCACATGGCCGGGCGTATCCATCAGGTTTAACTGATAAGTTTCGCCATTTTTAGCGGTATAATCAAGACGCACCGTCTGCGACTTAATGGTAATTCCCCGTTCACGTTCAATATCCATATTATCCAGAACCTGCTCCTGCATTTCGCGTTCGCTCAAACCGCCGCAAAGGTGGATCAAACGATCAGCAAGTGTGGATTTGCCATGATCAATATGGGCAATGATGGAAAAATTTCGAATATGGGACAAGTCGGTCATAACATGCGTCACTAAAAAGGATGGAAACCATCGCACTCTATAAGCGTTTGTGAGCGGCTGCGCAACTAAATCAAAACAGCCTCCGAACCAATCTGCTTTTGAGAGACACTTTTTTTACACAATCTTTATGAAAATAAGCTATAACAGCTCATAAAGTTACAAAAACAACTACACAATAATAATATTAATACGCTCCATAAGGAGCTGATATGTAACTAAAATCCGGATTAAACCGGGTGACGAAGAAGACCAGAAAGGTCCCGTCAATCTAGGGAGAATAAAATCGTGAAGGACGAAAACAATAACCAGACACGAGTGGACACATCCGAACTTAAAAATCGTGAAGATCAAGTTGCCGATGTTATTCAGAAAATCGCTGTCGATGCAGGCGATATCGTTATCGAGATTGCCGATGTTGCCGGTAATATCGAAGATGTGACCGCGCGAATCAACCAACAAACAGACAATTTCAATATGGTGCGCGATGCGGCAGCCGCCATGGCCTGCTCCAAGGATGAAATTGCTTCTGCTGCTCAAACCTCACTCAGCGTGGCGGAAAAAGCCAATTCAGATGTCAGCCAATCGCGAGAACAGGTCGAATCCTCACTGGCCAACATCCAGACGCTGGTGGATTTTGTGCGCAATATTGAAGAACGCCTGACCGGCCTGAACGCAGCCCTTGAAGAAGTGCGCGGGGTTTCCGGCGTTATTCAGAAAATTGCCTCACAAACCAACCTTCTGGCCTTGAATGCCACCATTGAGGCTGCGCGCGCAGGCGATGCCGGCAAAGGCTTTGCCGTTGTCGCCGGGGAAGTCAAAAACCTTGCCGGGCAAACCGCCAAGGCAACCGAGCAGATCGACCAGACAATGGAAGACCTCGGCACACAGGTTGAACTTTTAATGATGGAAAGTGCGCGGGGTGTACAAAATGCAGCCGATGCCCAAACCGGAACCAAAGACATCGGCGATGCCATCAATCTGGTCGGCGATGCCATTGCCAAGGTTGACGGGGAACTGGTCAATATCAATCAGGCCACGCATGCGATCGATGGGCATGTGGACGGTGTGGTCACCCAACTGGAACAAATGTCACAACGTGCTGAAGAAAACCGCACAGACCTCGGCCTGTGCAATGAACGCGTTGGCAAACTGCGCGACTTCGGGGCAGACCTGATTCAACTGACCAACCAACTGGATGTAGATACCATCGACAGTTTCTTTATCAATCAGGTTGTCACAGGTGCAAAAGCCGTTTCCGAACTGCTTGAGTCTGCAATTGATCGCGCAGAAATCACGCTGGAGGACCTGTTCGATCAGAATTACATTCAGGTCGATGGGTCCAACCCGACCCAATATACGGTCAGGTCGCTTTCCTTTCTGGAAAAACACCTGCCGGATATTCAGGAACCTATCTGCGCCTCCCATGAAAAAATCGTTTTTGCAGCCTGTGTAGACACCAACGGGTATTTACCGGTTCACATTAAAACGTTTTCGCAACCTCAACGCCCCGGCGAGATTGAATGGAACACAGCCAATTGCCGCAACCGCATGATCTTTAATGACCGTGTCGGGCTCTCAGCCGGGCAGAATGAAAAACCGTTTCTGGTTCAGGCCTACAGGCGCGACATGGGAGGAGGAACTTTCGTGATGATGAAAGATGTTTCTGCCCCCATCTTCGTCAAGGGACGCCACTGGGGCGGTCTGCGTTCAGGCTATAAAGTCTGACACTGTTCCCATTTTTCATTTGTCAGTGTGCCATGCAATAGATATGAATGGCACACTGACGGATTGATAAACAGGAATATTTCACATGCCTGACGGGCCAATTACGGCTTATCGTGAACTGTTGCGCGATGGGGAAATCAAACCAGACAATGCACAGGAGCTGGCAGTCGAGAAACTGCAACTGCTCCATCATGCTCTGAAATCCTATGAGCCGAGCAGCGGTGAAAAAGGCTGGCGTGCCCGTTTCGGGCTGGGCAAACGCAAAGAAAGCCCGACCCCGCCACAAGGCCTTTATATATATGGAGAAGTCGGACGCGGCAAATCCATGCTGACCGATCTCTTTTTCTCAACCGCCCCCGTAAGTTCCAAACGTCGCGTGCATTTTCATGAATTTATGCGCGAAGTCCATGACCGCCTCAAACAGATCCGCGATGCCAAACTGGACAGGAAAGAAGACGCCATCATTGTATTGGCCGACCAGCTAACCCATGAAGCCTGGCTGTTGTGTTTTGATGAATTTCAGGTCACCAATATTGCCGATGCCATGATTTTGGGCCGTCTCTTCGACCATCTGTTCAACCGGGGTGTTGTGGTGGTCGCCACCTCCAACCGTGTCCCGGATGACCTCTACAAAAACGGTTTGCAGCGTGATCGCTTCCTCCCTTTCATCGACATGATCAAACAGAAACTGGATGTCATGGAACTGGCCAGCCCGACCGATTACCGGCTGGGGCGCGAAAGCGGGGAACAAACCTATTTCTACCCGCTGGATATCGAAGCACGCGACCAGCTGCACGACCAGTTTGAAAAAATGACGCAAGGACAATCAAAAACCGATTACGTCATCGTCAAATCCCGGCGCATCGACATCCCCAAGGTTTATGAACGCATTGCCTATTTTTCCTTTGCCGACCTCTGCGTCAAACCTTACGGGGCCAACGTCTATCTGGAACTGGCCACCCTGTTTGATGTTATTTTTATCGAAGCTGTTCCCCAGCTGTCGCCGAAAAACCGCAATGAAGCCGAACGTTTTGTCCATCTCATTGATGCGCTTTACGAACATAAAGTGAAATTGATCTGTTCCGCCGCCGCCTTGCCTGAAAAGCTTTATCCAGAAGGCGATGGGGCGTTCGAATTCCAGCGTACCGTTTCGCGCCTGATGGAAATGCAATCCGAAGATTATCTGGATGCAGCGCACCTGACCTGAACAAGGTGCACCTTACCGAAATATCAAAATTTCATTGCCCGGACCGACTCCATTTGCGCTTGCCCCTCCTGATACAATAGATTCGCGCATGCACAAATATGGGTCAGTGCATGCGTCTGATGCATGGTAGCACCAGCTCCGCCTTATGTTGCAGCACAGCATTTTTTAGTGAAATATTCTTAAACCCCAAGGGTTCTCTGGCTTTGCGAAAATTTCAGGGTTAATCACAACAGCACAAGCCCATCTTGGTAAGACCACTTACCCATAAAGCCCAGCGTTTCTGCGGGGTTAAGTCTGCCTTTTTTGGGAATCAATCCTTGCTCTGAAGCCAGAAAAGCGGTAGTAACCTCGGACGGGTTTTTGGACTTTGGTCTGGGGTTCCCCCATGACCGGGTTCAGCTTTATTTACTTAACCGGATCGAGGGAAGATTCTCCATGGCACGGAACAAGATTGCGTTAATCGGCGCTGGCCAAATCGGCGGCACACTGGCTCACCTGGCAGGTCTCAAGGAATTGGGCGATGTCGTCCTTTTTGACATTGCAGACGGCACACCTCAGGGTAAAGCTCTGGACATCGCTGAATCATCGCCAGTAGACGGCTTTAACGCAGCATTCTCTGGCACAACCGACTACAAAGACATCGAAGGTGCCGATGTCGTTATCGTTACTGCGGGTGTACCGCGCAAACCCGGCATGAGCCGCGACGACCTGATCGGCATCAACGCTTCAGTCATGAAGTCCGTTGGTGAAGGCATCAAACAATACGCACCGAACGCCTTCGTTATCTGTATCACAAACCCGCTGGACGCGATGGTTTGGGCACTGCGCGAAGTTTCCGGTTTGCCGCACAACAAGGTTGTCGGTATGGCTGGCGTTCTGGACTCTGCACGTTTCCGCTACTTCCTGGCGGAAGAATTCAACGTTTCTGTTGAAGATGTGACCGCATTCGTTCTGGGTGGCCACGGCGATACCATGGTTCCGCTGGAACGTTATTCTGCTGTTGCCGGTATTCCGGTTCCGGATTTGATCGAAATGGGTTGGACCACACGCGAGAAAATGGACGAAATCGTTCAGCGCACCCGCGATGGCGGTGCCGAAATCGTCGGCCTGCTGAAAACCGGTTCTGCTTTCTACGCACCGGCTGCTTCCGCCATCCAGATGGCAGAAGCCTACTTGAAAGACCAGCGTCGCCTGTTGCCTTGTGCAGCGTGGGTTGACGGCAAATACGGTCAGGACGGTATCTACGTTGGTGTTCCGACCATCATCGGTGCAAACGGCATCGAAGAAGTTGTGGAAATCAACCTGAACGAAGAAGAACAAGCCATGTTCGACAATTCAATCAATGCTGTAAAAGGCCTGATCGAAGCAACCAAAGAACAAATGGCAAAAGCTGGTTAATTCAGCATCAAAGATGGGGCGGCCTTCCCGGGCGCCCCATACCTTTGTAGGGAAATGTCTAGGGATTTCCTCATCATTAAGACAGTTTTCTCAAACTTGAGGCAAAGCAAAGATGAACATTCATGAGTATCAGGCCAAGCAACTGCTGAAAAAGTACGGTGTTACTGTACTGAACGGCGGCGTTGCTTACACTCCGGCCGAAGCCCGCGCAGAAGCTGAAAAGCTTGGCGGCCCGGTTTTTGTGGTCAAATCCCAAATTCACGCCGGTGGCCGTGGTAAGGGTAAATTCAAGGAAGCCGAAGCTGGCGAAGCCGGTGGCGTTCGCGTTGTCAAATCCGTTGACGAAGTTGAAGCCAACGCAAAACAAATGCTCGGCAACACACTGGTCACACACCAGTCCGGTGCTGAAGGTAAAGAAGTCAAACGCGTCTATATCGAAGACGGCTGTAACATCGCCCGCGAACTTTACCTTGCCTTCCTGATTGACCGCGCGACATCCTGTGTGACCATCATGGCGTCTACCGAAGGCGGCATGGACATTGAAGAAGTTGCAGCTTCCACACCGGAAAAAATCCTCACTGTTGCCATCGATCCGGCAACCGGCATCATGCCGTTCCACACCCGTCAGGTTGCCTTTGGTCTCGGCCTGTCCGGTGCACAGGTAAAATCCTGCGCCAAGTTCCTGGCCGGCATGTACAAAGCCTTCATGGAGCTGGATGCATCCATGGTTGAAATCAACCCGCTGGTTGTGACTGCCGACGATGATCTGGTAGCTCTGGATGCGAAAATGAACTTCGATTCCAACGCACTTTATCGTCAAAAAGAAGTTGCCGATATGCGCGACGAAGACGAAGAAGATGCCATGGAACTGGAAGCTTCCAAGCATGACCTCAACTACATCAAACTGGACGGCACCATCGGTTGTATGGTGAACGGCGCCGGTTTGGCCATGGGCACCATGGACATCATCAAACTCTACGGCGGCGAACCGGCCAACTTCCTTGACGTTGGCGGCGGCGCGACCAAAGAGCGTGTGACAGAAGCGTTTAAGCTGATCCTGTCCGACCCGAACGTTGAAGGCATTCTGGTTAACATCTTCGGCGGTATCATGCGCTGCGATGTCATTGCTGACGGCGTTGTTGCTGCTGCGCGCGAAGTTTCCCTGAACGTGCCGCTGGTTGTACGTCTGGAAGGAACCAACGTTGACCAAGGTAAGAAGATTCTTTCTGAATCCGGTTTACCTATCATCACTGCTGATAACCTTGCTGACGCGGCTGAAAAAGTCGTGAAAGCCGTGAAGGAGGCTGCATAACATGGCCGTTCTGATTAACAAAGACACCAAAGTCATCTGTCAGGGGTTCACTGGCGCACAAGGGACTTTCCACTCCGAACAAGCCATTGCTTACGGCACCAAGATGGTTGGTGGTGTAACACCGGGTAAAGGCGGCACAACCCACCTTGACCTGCCGGTTTTCGACACAGTTGCTGATGCCCGTGAAAAAACCGGGGCCAATGCTTCCGTCATCTACGTTCCGCCGCCGTTCGCAGCAGACGCCATTCTGGAAGCCATTGATGCAGAAATCGAACTGGCTGTTTGTATCACCGAAGGTATTCCTGTGACCGATATGGTTAAAGTGAAACGCGCTTTGGCAAACTCCAAAACACGCCTTGTCGGCCCGAACTGCCCGGGTGTGATCACACCGGACGAATGTAAAATCGGCATCATGCCGGGCCACATTCACAAACGTGGTTCTGTTGGTATCGTTTCACGTTCCGGCACACTGACGTACGAAGCTGTTGCACAGACAACAGCAGCCGGTATGGGCCAAAGCACCTGTATCGGGATCGGTGGTGACCCGGTCAACGGCACCAACTTCATCGACTGTCTGGAAATGTTCCTGGGCGATGATGAAACCGAATCCATCGTCATGATCGGTGAAATCGGTGGAACTGCCGAGGAAGAAGCTTGCGAATTCCTCAAACAGTCCAAAATCAAAAAACCGGTTGTCGGCTTTATTGCCGGTGTTACCGCCCCTCCGGGCAAACGCATGGGCCATGCCGGTGCCATCATTTCCGGTGGTCAAGGTACAGCCGATGCTAAAATGGAAGCCATGAAGTCTGCCGGTGTTGCCGTTGCCGACTCTCCGGCTTCTATCGGAAGCACAATGGTTAAACTGCTGAAAGGCTGATAACCGTTTTTTGGACGGATTACCCGTCCAAATCCTAGTTTTGGGAGAAAGAGTGCGGTTTGGCGATTAAAGAATCAAACCGCACTCCTCTAGGGAAAAAAGTAAATATGGTCGATACCCCCGATACAATCCTCAACGGTCAAAACACTGTCTATCTGGCAGAACTCTACGCCCGTTACATGAAGGACCCTGCCAGCGTAGATCCGAGTTGGGTTTCCTTCTTTTCCGGATTGCGCGAAGAAGGTCTTGAAGCATTAAAAGACCTCAGCGGTCCGAGTTGGAACAAGCCGAGCCATGGCGTTGTCAATACGGGTGCAAGTTCCGTCACAGCACCAACAGCCACACCCCAGCCTCAGGCAGGTGCGGTTTATGCAGCGGCTGATGATGAAGCCATCCGTGCAGCGACACTGGATTCAATCCGTGCCCTGATGCTGATCCGATCTTACCGGGTTCGCGGTCACCTGATTGCACGCTTTGACCCGCTGGGCATTGAGGGGAACGACTACCACCCGGAACTCGACCCCAAATCCTACGGCTTTACCGAAGCCGATATGGACCGTCCGATCTTCATTGACTTCGTGCTCGGGCTGGAAACAGCGACCTTGCGCGAAATCGTTGACAAGATCCAGTCCACATACTGCCGTCACATCGGTGTGGAATTCATGCATATTCAGGAACCTGAAGAAAAAGCCTGGATTCAGCGCCGCATTGAATCGACGGAAAACCAGTCCGAATTTACCGTACGAGGCAAAGCTGCCATCCTGCAACGCCTGACAGAGGCAGAAGGGTTTGAACAGTTCCTCGACAAAAAATATACTGGCACCAAACGTTTTGGTCTGGAAGGTGGTGAATCCCTCATTCCCGCCATGGAACAAATCCTTAAACGTGGTGCACAACTGGGCCTGAAAGAGGTTGTTCTGGGCATGCCGCACCGTGGCCGCCTGAGCGTGCTGACCAATGTCATGCACAAACCTTTCCGCGCTCTGTTCTCTGAATTTCAGGGCAATTCCTCCAACCCGGATGATGTTGAAGGTTCCGGTGATGTGAAATATCACCTTGGCACATCTGCCGATCGTGAATTTGACGGCAATGTGGTTCACCTGTCCCTGACAGCCAACCCGTCCCACCTTGAACTGGTCAACCCGGTTGTCCACGGGAAGGTCCGTGCCAAACAGGAACAGCTGGGTGATACGGACCGCCGTCAGGTCATGCCGATCCTGTTACACGGGGATGCGGCCTATTCCGGTCAGGGCATTGTGCCGGAAGGCCATGCCATGTCCAATCTGCGCGGCTACCGCGTTGGCGGGACCATCCATATCATCGTGAACAACCAGATCGGCTTTACCACAGCGCCGCATTATTCGCGCTCCAGCCAGTATCCGTCCGATGTGGCGAAAATGGTTCAGGCCCCGATCTTCCACGTCAACGGGGATGACCCGGAAGCTGTGGTTCATGTCGCGCGCATTGCCACCGAATACCGTCAGGAGTTCGGCAAGGACGTTGTGATTGACATGTTCTGTTATCGCCGTCACGGCCATAACGAATCTGACGAACCGATGTTCACCAACCCGCACATGTACAAGGTCATCAAAGACCAGCGCACCACGCGTGACCTTTATGCCGAACGTCTGGTTGCTGAAAAAATCGTCACTGAACAACAGGTTCAGGATATGTACGATGATTTCAAAGGCCGCATGGAAGAAGAATTCGAAGCAGGCAATGCCTATAAGCCCAACAAAGCCGACTGGTTTGAAGGCAAATGGGAAGGCATGGCAAATGCCAAGGGTGAAGAGGAATTCCGCAACGAAGATACCTCCGTTAGCGAAGAGATCCTCAATGAAGTCGGCAAGGCCATTTCAACTGCGCCTGAAAACTTCAGCGTGAACAAAAAGGTTCTGCGCCAACTCAAAGCCAAGTCCAAAATGATCGAAACCGGTGAAGGGATCGATTGGGCAACCGGTGAAGCGCTGGCCTTCGGTTCCCTTCTGGTTGACGGGCGCAAGGTTCGCCTGTCCGGCCAGGATTGTGGCCGTGGGACATTCTCCCAACGTCACTCTGTGATCGTGGATCAGGAAAACGAGGAACGCTATCGTCCACTTAACAACATCCGTGAAGAACAGGGTGATTATGAAGTGATCGACAGCCCGTTGATCGAACTGTCCGTCCTCGGTTTTGAATATGGCTATTCATTGGCAGAACCGAATGCACTGGTGATGTGGGAAGCCCAGTTTGGTGATTTCGCCAACGGTGCCCAGATGATGATTGACCAGTTCATCTCTTCCGGTGAATCCAAATGGTTGCGCCTAAGCGGCCTGACCATGCTTCTGCCTCATGGCTATGAAGGCCAAGGCCCGGAACACTCATCAGCACGCCCGGAACGTTATCTTCAGCTTTGTGCGGAAGACAACTGGCAAGTCTGTAACCTGACCACACCGGCAAACTATTTCCACGCCCTGCGACGCCAAATGTGCCGTAACTTCCGCAAGCCTTTGGTGATCTTTACACCGAAGTCCCTGTTGCGTCACAAACTGTGCCAAAGCAAGCTGTCAGAGTTCATGACCGGTTCCGCATTCCAGCGTGTGATCGGCGAAACAGACCAGTTGGTTGACAACAAGAATGTCAAACGTGTGGTTCTCTGTACAGGTAAGGTCTATTACGACCTGCTGCAAACACGCCGTGACAAAGGCATCGAAGATGTTGCCATCGTCCGTGTGGAACAGCTCTACCCGTGGCCGAAGGAATCCATCAAGGAAATCTTTGCCAAATATCCCAATGCAGACTTGGTCTGGTGTCAGGAAGAACCGGCAAACATGGGCTATTGGTCCTTTGTTTTCCCGCGTCTGCTCTACATCTGCCAAGAGTTGGGCATCAAGGGTGGCTTCCCGGGCTTCTCCGGTCGCCGCGCTTCTGCATCGCCGGCAACAGGTCTGAACAAGATCCACGTTGCTGAACAACAGTTCCTGGTCGAAGAGGCCCTGAACGGTAAGCTGGAAAACCTGCCCATGCCGTTCGCCCGTGAGACCAAAATGGCTGCATCTAAACTGTAAGAATTTGTGAGGAAACAAATGGCCACAGAAATTACTGTTCCTGCTTTGGGTGAGTCCGTATCGGAAGGTACGGTCTCAAAGTGGCTCAAAAATGTTGGCGATACAATCGCCGTAGACGAACCGCTTGTAGAACTGGAAACAGACAAAGTAACTGTCGAAGTACCGTCTCCGGTTGCAGGCACTCTGGTTGAAATCGTTGCCGGTGAAGACAGCGATGTTGAAGTTGGCGCTGTCCTGTGTATGGTTGGCGAAGCGGGTGAAAGTGTTGCAACAATTGCCCCCGCAGCAAACGCACCGGCTCCCGCAGCACCAAGCGCACCTGCTGCAAGTACAGGCACAGGTGAAACCGTGGATATCGTGATCCCGGCTATGGGTGAATCCGTCACCGAAGGGACCATTGCCAGCTGGCTGAAAAAGGTCGGTGACGAAGTTGCTGTCGACGAAGCCCTGTGCGAAGTCGAAACAGACAAAGTCACCGCTGAACTTCCCTCACCGGCAGCCGGTGTTTTGGTAGAAATCATTGCCGGTGAAGAAACCGATGTTGAAGTCGGTACCGTTGTCGGTCGCATCGCAGTCGGTGCAACCGCTGGTGCTGTGGCCCCGGCGCCAAGCGCACCTGCAACAGCGGCCCCTGCTGCCGCTGCAACAACTGCGGCCAATACAGCACATCCGCTTTCTCCTGCGGTTCGCAAGCTGGTTGAAGAAAACGGCCTTGATGCTGCCAAAATCCCGGCAACCGGTAAAGATGGCCGTCTCGTAAAAGGTGATGTTCTGGCCTACATTGAAAGTGGTCAGGCTGCAAAAGACAAAGCGGCACCGGCTCCCGCGCCTGCGGCGGCACCTGCCCCGGCTAAAGCTGCGGCCCCGGCGGCTGCACCTGCTGCGGCTCCCGCCTCAAGCACACCGAACGGCGCCATGATCCCGCCGCGCCCGCAAGGCCCGCGTGAAGAACGCGTCAAAATGACCCGTCTGCGCAAGGTCATCGCATCGCGCCTGAAAGAAGCGCAAAACACGGCTGCCATCCTGACCACCTGGAACGAGGTGGACATGAGCGGCGTTCTGGAAATGCGCAAACAGTACAAAGACGGCTTTGAGAAAAAACATGGTGTGAAACTGGGCTTTATGGGGATCTTCACCAAAGCCTGCGTCACCGCCCTGCGTGAGTGGCCAGCTGTCAACGCAGAAATCGATGGTGACGAAATCGTTTACAAAAACCACTATGACGTAGGCATTGCGGTTGGTTCACCGACCGGTCTGGTTGTACCGGTGGTTCGTGACTGTGACGAAAAATCACTGGCCCAGATTGAAGGCGATATTCTGGACTACGGCAAGCGTGCCCGCGAAGGCAGCTTGACAATGGATGAAATGATGGGCGGCACCTTCACCATCTCCAACGGTGGTGTGTTTGGGTCCCTTCTGTCAGCCCCCATCCTGAACCGTCCGCAATCTGCGATCCTTGGCATGCATAAAACACAAATGCGCCCGATGGTCATGCCCGATGGTTCCATTCAGGCCCGCCCGATGATGTATCTGGCGCTGTCTTATGACCACCGCATCATTGATGGTCGTGAAGCGGTCAGCTTCCTGGTTCGTGTGAAAGAGTGCCTGGAAGATCCGCAACGCATCCTGCTGGACGCCTAAGGACAGTAAAACTTCAAGCGGGGGTCGCCTTATAGCGGCTCCCGTTTTTGACTGAACAGACAATTTAAAAGAATGTGAGAGAGATATGAGTGATCAATTTGACGTTGTCGTCATCGGTGGTGGGCCCGGCGGTTATGTCTGCGCCATCCGTGCAGCCCAATTAGGCCTGAAAACTGCCGTTGTTGAAAAACGTGGCACATTGGGCGGAACTTGCCTGAACGTTGGCTGTATTCCGGCCAAGGCTCTGCTACAATCCACACATCTTTATGAAATGGCCGCCCATGAAATGGCGGAGCACGGCATTAACGTCACCCCGAAACTCGACCTGCCCAAAATGCTGGAACGTAAAGACGCAGTTGTCAAACAACTGACTGGCGGCGTCCAGATGCTGATGAAAAAGAACAAGGTTAAATATCTGGTCGGTGAAGGTAAAATCACCAAAACAGACGAAGTAACTGTCAAACTGAATGAGGGTGGTGAAGAAATTCTCAAGGCAGAAAACATCGTCATTGCCACCGGTTCCGATGTGGCAAGCCTGCCGTTTCTGGAAATTGACGAAAAGGTCATGCTCTCTTCCACAGGCGCGATGGAACTGCCGAAAGTCCCGAAAAAACTGGCCGTTATCGGCGGCGGCGTCATCGGTCTGGAATTAGGTTCAGTCTGGAGCCGCCTCGGTGCTGACGTAACGGTCATTGAATTCCTTGATGGCATCCTGCCGGGTATGGACGGTGAAGTGCGCAAAACTGCCAAGCGTATGCTGGAAAAACAGGGCCTGAATTTCAAGCTCGCCACCAAGGTCACAGCTGCCAAGAAAACCAAAACCTCCGTCACCCTGACCATGGAACCGGCTGCCGGTGGAGATGCTGAAGAACTCAAGGCAGATGCCTGTCTGGTTTCCATCGGTCGTCGCCCCTATACCGATAACCTCGGTCTGGCCGAAGTTGGTGTCGCCATGGATGAACGCGGTTTTGTCAAGGTTGACCACGACCTGCAAACCAATGTTGCCGGTATTTTCGCCGTTGGGGACGTGGTCGGCGGTCTCATGCTGGCCCACAAGGCCGAAGAAGAAGGTGTGGCCGTTGCCGAAATGCTGGCCGGTCAATCCGGTCACGTCAATTATGACGTCATCCCCGGTATCGTTTACACCCACCCGGAAATTGCCAGTGTCGGAAAAACCGAAGAACAGCTCAAAGAAGCAGGCATCGCCTATAAAAAAGGGAAATTCCCCTTCACTGCCAATGGTCGTGCCTTGGCCAATGGCGATAGCGAAGGTTTTGTCAAAATCCTGTCTGACAAAACAACCGATCGCGTTCTGGGCTGCCATATCATCGGTCCGAGCGGCGGTGATTTGATTCAGGAAGTTGTACAGGCTATGGAATTCGGCGGTTCAGCCGAAGATATTGCACGCACCTGCCACGGTCACCCGGGCCTGCCCGAAGCCGTTAAGGAAGCTGCTCTGGCCGTTGATAAACGCGCGATCCATTCCTGATCTTTTGATTGGAAATGACATGTTAAAAGGCCCGTGTAATGCGGGCCTTTTCCTTTAGGTATCCTTTAACGCAGCACAACCCGGTTGCGCCCGGTACTTTTGGCTTCATACATCAGCATTTCGCTCAGATTAACCAGTTCATCCAGCGTATCGCAACGCTGCCATGTCACCCCGATGCTGAGTGTGACGGCAACTTGCGTGCCCTTGTAATCAAAGGTCTGTTTCTCAAAATCCTGCCGGATGGTTTCAAACAGTTCGGCAATTTCTTCTGTGGCGTCCTGATAAAGCAGAACACAAAACTCTTCACCGCCATAACGGCACACCACGCCCCGGTTTTTGAAATAATAGCCGATCTTTGCCCCAACGGATTTTAGCACGTTATCACCAAGTTCATGGCCGTGCGTATCATTAATGATGCGGAAATGGTCAATGTCCAGCATCGCACAGCTGAGATATCCTGTCCCCGCCTGCATTTCCTTCATCATTTCCTCCCCACGCTGGAAAAGGTAACGACGATTGTTTAAACCGGTTAATGCATCACTAACCACCGCATCTTTAAGAGCTGCGATATATTCAATCATGTCTACATTCTGGGAAATCCGGCAGAAAAATTCTTCATTAAGAAACGGCTTGGTCAGAAAATCATTGGCACCGACCTTGATAAACTTGGCAGACAGCGCATGGTTGCCATAGGTCGATACCCCAATAATGGACAATTCACGCTTGGATGAATGAGTGCGGATTTTCTTGGTCAGCTCAAACCCGTCCAGATTCGGCATATTATAATCCGTAATAATCAGCTTGATCTCCGGGTTTTCATCCAGAACTTTTAACGCATCCAGACCATCAGCAGCCTCTAGAACCTGAAACTTGTATCGTTTGAGAAGACTGCACATCTGATAGCGCGCCGATTTGGAATCATCGACCACCAGCACCTGAATAAACTGGTTTAAGTGCAGACGCCTGACCGTGGAAATCACATATTCAATACTGGCCGGGCTGTCCTTGAGTACATAGTCAATGATGTTCTTTTCCATCAGTTCATCACGAATGCCTTCGTTAAAATGTCCGGAAAAAACAATGGAAGGAATGCCCAGATTCACCACATGGTCCACAATTTCCCCATTCGGGGCATCGGGCAAATTGACGTCCAGCAAGGCAAGAAAGAAACGGCTGGCATCTTCTTTTAAGATTTGATCTGCCTCGGCAAACGTCACCGCGCAGACGACTTCAAAACCAAGCTGATTTTCCAGTTGGCTTTTGATTACAGAACGATAAAATTTGGCGTCTTCAACCAGCAAGACGGCTGTCATATCAACCCCATTGTAAGACATTTCAGGCGCTTACACCGTAACGAGGGTTTTGATAAACCGCAATCAATCTTTAAGATAACTTGTCAAACGGAATGGACAGATGATCGCGCGCTTCCTGCATGCGCTCATCCGGCCCCAAGGCACGTTGTTCTGGTTCTTCGTCCTCAGCGCTTTCAGGATGCCATTCTGCCATATATTCTTTGGCTGATTTCAATTCGGACGGATTTTCCGCATCATTATAATCTTCGGGATGAAATTCCGTAAAAGTAGGGTCATCATCCTGAGCTTGCTCTTCCTCGGCCATTTCCGCCAAACGGTCAAAGGTCAGCAGTGAATCATATAATTCCGGGTCGACTTCTTCACGGTGGGGGCGACAGGACCATAATAAAAAACCGGCAGGAAGACTGGCCAGCAACCATCCCGGCAACTGCAACACGGTTTGCACCAGAAAATGCATCACCGCAGAATCATAACGCAGCTTGAAGGCAATCCATTTCCCCGGAATCAAGGCCACCAGCAGATCATTTGTTGAGGTAATAAAACTACCCCGCCCCACCGTGGCTTCCGCAGCAGCCAGTAAAAAAGCCAGTGCAAAAAAGCCCCATCCCAGCAGGAAACCGATTTTCATTCCCAGAGTTAAACGGTATGGTCGCACAGGCCGTTCCTTATTAAAAAAAATCTCACATCCATTCATACCATAGCCAGATGGCAAGAAAAGGATGATCTCACATGCAAGACCGAATACATGATGAAAATTTGCGCCTGCTGCTGGCCCGTGAGGAAAAAACTTATATCTGCGAACAAATTGCCTCTCACAAAAAGACCATTCGCCTTTGTCTTTTTCTACTGGCCGGGTGTTTTTTCTATGTAATGACAGTGCCCCTGCTGCAAGTGCTGTTTACATCGCTCACTGTTCTGTTTCTTGTCCTTCAGGAGATTGCACTCTTGTTGGCTTTCTTTTGCCTGTTAATGTTTCTACCTGCGGTTTTTAATTTGATCAAATATCGTAAGTACCGCACAGAACAGGAAGATTTCTTAAAAAAATATAACCGTAAAGTTTCATGATTTTTTAAGATCAATACCTTGCCCTTAGCCAAAAGCTTGCGTATTCTCCATAACATAATAATAATTTTTTTCGTACATTGGGGCAGTCGAAAATGGAAACTTATGGGGTCGAAGCGGTCAAAAACCGCCTTTTATTTGACAACCCCTGGTGGGCATTGGATGAACAAACACCACAAAAATTCAAACTGCCCCCCAAACGCCTGTTTTTCAATGCCTTCGCTCATATGATCGAAACCGGGGAGGTCGGCCGGGCCAGCGTATTGGCCGGGCCGCGCCGCACAGGCAAAACCGTTATGGTGCGCCAGATGGTCGCCCGCCTGATTGAAAACGGTGCCCTGCCCCGTCAGGTTTTACTGGCGAGCCTGGGCACACCAACCTATTGGGACATCGGCCTGCACAAAGTCATCGAACTTTTTGTTGAACGCAATGGCGAACACGGGCAAACGGACCAAC
Source organism: Terasakiella sp. (assembly GCA_050297075.1). Classification (GTDB taxonomy): domain Bacteria; phylum Pseudomonadota; class Alphaproteobacteria; order Rhodospirillales; family Terasakiellaceae; genus Terasakiella. Next base: position 33,994 of record JBNKSC010000013.1, on the reverse strand, counting down.
CACTTTATGCCTTTCTCGATGACCTGCAATATATAGCCGATTGGGAAAAAGAACTTAGCGATGTTGCCAAGGCTTTTCCCAATGTCAGATTGATCGGCATTATTTCTGCCGGGCTACCTTCCCTGGATGATATGGAAGAAAAAGATCCGGGCTATGACATGACCATGCTACCGCCCGTCACCTTTGCGGAGTTCTTGCGTTTTCGCGGTCGTGAACAGGAACTGTTCGGTGGCGACCCGGCCCAGCACAAGCTGGCTTTCAATCAATCCAATCTGCCGGTCCTGAACAGGGAATTCAATTATTACATCAACTATGGCGGTTTTCCGGAAAGCATCTTGGGTAAAACGCAAGGGGCACCTTCTCCCCTGTTTGTGCGTGACGGATTGATCGAACGATTGTTGCATAAGGATATGGCCTCCTTTTTCGGTATCCATGACCTGAAAGGCCTTGCCCACCTGTTCTCCTTACTGGCTTTCAATACCGCTTTGGAAGTCAGCATTGAAGAGCTGGCGCGTGAAACCAAAATCGCCAAAAACACCTTGCGTAAATATCTTGATTATCTGGAATCGGCCCTTCTCATCCGCCGCCTGCACCGCGTCGATAAAAATGCCAAAAGGTTCCAGCGCGCCGTGGCGTTCAAGGTCTTCATCACTTCGCCCAGCTGGTATACTGCCCTGTTCGGCCCTGTTCACGCAGGTGACGATGTCTATGAACGGCTGGTAGAAACAGCGGTTTACACCCAATGGCTGGGCGTACCCCACCGCCTTTGTGCACTATCTTACGCCAGCTGGCGCGGCGGCAAAGTGGATCTGGTTGGCTATCAAAACCTGAATGAGCAAAAACAACGTGCCCCGGAACCCAATCTGGTCATTGAAATGGACTGGAAGCAAAAGCTTGCAGAATTCGGCGAAGGCCCGCAAACGCTAACCGAATTTGTCCGGCTTAATTGCACCGGGGAAGAAGACACCTTGTTGTTAACCCATAATCAGGTGCGCACGGCCTATCATCGCCATGTGCGTATTCAATCCGTCCCGGCCAGTCTTTATGCCTACGGTCTGGTCAATGAATTAAATAATATGGTCAAAAGGCCCAAAGTTCAGGGCACCGATTCATAAAACACTGTTAAGTTTGCGCAACAAGGTAATCAGCTGCACCGTTTCCGCTTCACTTAAGGCTTGCGTGGTTTTGGCATCCCCTTGCAGGGCAAGGCTCAGGGAACGCTTGTAAAGCGTATGCCCTTCTGCGCTTAATTCCAGCGCGTTTGAACGCCTGTCTGTCGGGGAAGGTTTGCGCAATACCAGACCACGCTTTTCCAACCCGTCAATCACAGCCACCATGGTGGAACGTTCCACCCCTAAAGAGCGGGCAACAGCAGATTGCGACAAGCCTTCGTTACTGGCAATCAGGGTCAAGACACCAAACTGACCGGGCGTGATCTGAATGACTTCCATCTCTTCGGCAAAATTATTGAACGACATGACTTGCGCACGGCGCAAATGATATGTCATCAAGTCATTCAGCGGACCAATATTTGTTTTTTGCTTTTTTGCAGACAGTTCAGACACCGAAAACCTCTCGGACTGTTCTTATAAAAATGTTATGTAGACAAACATATCGCCCGTTCACCCATCTGTCCAGCGTTGGAGCAATCCCATGACTTTCATTCTTCCCCTCTGGCCTCAACCTGCCCTATCTATTCACGGCACAGATCAAGAATTTCCCATCCGCCGTGTGCATTGTGTGGCGAAAAACTATTCAGACCATATCCGGGAAATGGGTGGTGACCCCCAACGTATCAAACCGAAATTCTTTTCCAAATCCGCCCATGCGGTCACAGCCGGCGTTTCTGAAGTCAGCATCCCTTACCCACCTGCAACACAGGACCTGCATTATGAGGTCGAACTGGTGGTCGCATTGGGTGAAGATGCAAAAATCTTTGGCTATGGCATCGGGATTGATTTCACCAAGCGTGACCTTCAGGCGGTTGCCAAAGAAAGCGGCATGCCTTGGGATACAGCCAAGAACTTTTCCGGCGCAGCAGCGATTTCACAAATCACGCCCATCAGCCAATGTGGTGAAATCACCAAAGGCGCCATATCACTGGCTGTAAACGGAGAAATCCACCAGCAAGGTGACCTTGCGCAAATGATCTACGATGTCCAGGAAATCATGGATCACCTGAATGGATATGACCCCCTCCTGCCCGGTGACATCATCTTTACCGGCACACCAGCTGGTGTTGGTGCTGTCAAAACGGGCGATGTCATGACCTGCAAAATCGACGGCCTGCCCGATTTCACGGTGACGCTGGTATGATGATGCGTAACGTTCTTGTTCTTTGCAGCCTTGTACTCCTCAGCGGTTGCTTTTCTGCACCGCCCAAATACTGGCAACATAAATCCATCGCCCCTGAACAATGGGGGGATGATCATCGCCGATGTAAACGCGCCGCGGACAAATATCTGGAACGCACCCCACGCTATTTTGCCGACCAAGGCCTCAGTGATTATGAAGCCCAGATGCGCCTTTATGACGCGGGAAAAAAGCGTGACAAACTGGTGGCAGATTGCATGCGCAAACTCGGTTATGTCCCGGCGCGTTGAGCACTGCCGGGATGCCTTAAAAAAGCAACACTGACAGCCGCAATCAACACCATGATAGCAGAAACACCCAAACAGGCCTCCAGCCCGGCCATTTGATAGACCAGCCCGGAAAGTAACGTGCCCATCAACCGTCCAATGGCATTGGCCATATAGTAAAACCCGACACTCAGGGATACTTTATCAGCATCGCTATAAGCCACAATCAAGTAGGAATGTACCGACGAATTAACGGCAAAAACGAGGGCAAAAACCAGCAGGCCGCAAACCAAAATCCAGCGCGCCTGTTCAGGAATATAATAACACCCCAATGCCATCGCTGTCGGGAGAATCAGTAAGAGAAATCCCCAAACCATAGCCGCCTGTGCCCCGCTTTCAGGGGTATTTGTTTTGCGTGTCAAACGCGGCACAAAAGCCTGAATGATGCCGTAACCGACAATCCAGGCCGCCATAAACAGGCCGATCTCGTCAAAGTTCCAGCCCAACGTTTCGGCAAAAAAAACCGGCACCCCCACCACAAACCAGACATCGCGTGAGGCAAACAGGAAAATCCGTGCAAAAGACAGAATGTTAATTTCGCGTGATTTTGAAAACAGGTCTTTACCGGTGATTTTGGATTTTGCCTTGCCCAGTTCGCCTTGCACCGACAAAACGGCCAGAAACAGGATCACGGCCAAAACAGCGGCCATGGACCATAAGGCAATCTGAAACCCCAATGTTTCCAGCAAGAGCCCGCCCAGAAAAAAACCAATGCCTTTCAGGGCATTTTTTGACCCGGTCAACAGGGACACCCATTTAAACAGCATACCTTCATCGGATACCACAAGCTTGACCGCGCTTTTGGAGGACATTTTGGTCAAATCCTTGGCCACCCCGCTTAAGGCCTGTGCTGCCATCACATAGGCCACAGAAAGAGAAAGCGCCCAGTCAGCCTGTAACAGAGACAACATCACCAACGCTACAACCTGAATGGACAGGCCGACAAAAAGGGTCAGGCGCAAGCCGAAACGCGCACCAACCCAACCGCCGATAAAGTTGGTGACAATGCCCATGGCCTCATAAAGCAAAAACAGAAAAGCCAGATCAAGCGGGGTATAGCCAAGATGATGAAAATGCAACAGCACCAGCATACGCAACGCCCCATCCGACAGGGTAAAACCCCAGTAGCTGGCTGTTACATAGACATAGTTTTTCAGGTCAGCCGTCATGATCTTTGCGCAATCATTTCGGCAATATCCACCATACGGCAAACATAGCCCCATTCGTTATCGTACCAGAGATAAATTTTCAGGTGCGTACCATCGACCACCATGGTACTGGGCCCGTCAACAATGGTGGAACGTGCATCATTGGTGAAGTCGCTTGAAACGAGCGGGCGTTCTTCAAACCCCAGCACCCCGGCAAGTTCACCGGCCTCAGCCTCTTTAAACAGGTCGTTGACCTCTTCAACCGTAACCGGACGCTTCAGCTCAAAAACACAATCGGTCAGAGAGGCATTGAGCAAAGGCACACGCACCGCATGACCGTTCAGCTTGCCTTTGAGTTCCGGATAAATCACCGTAATCGCCGTGGCCGACCCGGTGGTGGTCGGAATCAGAGAATTCAGGCCCGAACGTGCCCGGCGCAGGTCTTTATGCGGTCCATCCACCATCAATTGTGTGTTGGTGACATCATGAATTGTCGTGATGGAACCGCGCTCAATACCGATTCTTTCGTGAATGACCTTGATAGCCGGGGCAATACAGTTCGTGGTGCAGGACGCCGCTGTTAACAGATGATGCTTTTCAGGCTGATAAAGATGATCATTCACCCCATAGACGATATTCAATGCCCCCTCGGTTTTGACAGGACAAGCCACCAGAACCTTTTTAATCCCGGCATCAAAGAAGGGCTGAATTGTTTCATCTGTGCGATATTTGCCGGAACATTCCAGTAACAGGTCAACGCCCATGGCGGCCCAGTCCACCGCATCAGGGGCCGTTTCTTCACTAAAACTGATGTTTTTTCCATCAATGCTCAGGCTCTGACCACTGGTTTTTACCGGATGGTCCCATCGACCATGCACCGTATCGAACTCCAGCAAATGGGCTGCGCACTCCACCCCGCCTTTCGGTTCATTAATATGAACGAATTCCAGATCGGGATGTTCCCAACCGGCGCGTAAAACCAGACGGCCCATACGGCCAAAACCATTGATGGCAACTTTCAATTTCATTTTTTGCTTCCCTATCGGCAAAGTTCCGGCTGTCCGTCACAACATTCTGCCGACAGAAAATTGATCAGGGCATTGATTTTTTTAAAATCGGCCATATAGATCAACGAACGTGATTGACGTTTGCGATTGATCAGGCCCGCATACCGCATCTGATTAAGGTGATGGGACAAGGTCGAGGCTGTAATATCGCACGCACTTGCAATTTCACCCGCTGCCGCCCCTTTCGGCCCCACCCGAACCAGATAGCGAAAAATTCTCAGCCGCGCCTCATGTGCAAGCGCCGCCATCATTTCTGTTGCATTAGTAATTTCCATATTTCGACAATAATCAAAATATTAAAGTTTTCAAGTGACATTTATTCGATACTTCGGCTTAATTGGGCTTCTTCATCTTCAACCATTGAAAATCAAACCCCATGACCCCGCGTATCTATTTGGCCGGACCCGGCGTTTTCTATCCCGACCCGCACACCCACGCCCGAGAATTGAAACGAATCTGCCAATGTTCAGGGTTACAGGGTGTCTTTCCCATGGATTGCGCACTGGACCTTTCAGGCCTCAGCAAACATCAAGCCGCCCAAGCGATTTACGATGCCAATATCGAAATGATTAACAGCTGTCAGGGCGTTATGGCCGACATGCAAGCTTTTCGCGGCCCCGGCATGGATGGCGGCACAGCTTTTGAAATGGGATATGCCAAGGCCCGAAACCTGCCCATTGTCGGCTATGGTTTGACAGATACCTATCTGGCAAGGACCCGACAATATTACGGTTCACGCATAACAGGAAACGACCCGGTTTATGACCCAAACGCGATGGTTGTAGAAGATTTTGACTTAGTGGATAATCTCATGATGGCCTGCGGGGCTACAGCCCTTGTAGCAACGCCAGAAGAAGCTGCAAAATGCCTCAGCCGTCTGTGCGCGGCGGGCTGATAAAAGCACTATAAAAACCGGCCAATAAGCTGACAATAAGCAAGGCAAAGAGCGGACTATTGACCACCAGTGCCATGGCAGGCCCCACCCCGGTGCAGGCAAAAACAAGGCTTTGGCCCTGAAGCATAAAAGCCACCACCAACGCCAGTGTAAAGGGGCCGTTAAAGATGGTGCGGGCAAACCAGTACCACAACCCCACCAGACAGGTCAGCAGACTGATGACGCCCAACACAGGTGCTATCAGACTGGTCCGGGTCCAGAAGTCGCGATAATGCGACCAGCTGATCTTTGCATAAGCCAGCGGGTCCTGAATAATCCGTGACGAAGTAATATCCATACGGATCTGGTCTGCTGTCTTATTTAACAACAGCCCGGCCTGTGCCATGGCATCAAGCTCAAAATCAGCGGCAATCGCTTCTTCCGCCCCTTTCAGACTGTCCATACGCTGGGCAAAATCTGCGCGCCAAATTCCGTTACGTAGAAGCTTCAGGTCCTGTTCAATTGTTTTCCAGATCCGGGTGCGCGGATCTTTCGGTGCATAAGGCGAAGGCTGTTCGGTTTCCATCAAAACAGCGCGGGCAAAGATAGACGGGGTTGCCGGGCGATATTCCCGCTCAGGATTCAAGCTTGCGTATGTAGAAGCTTCCAGACTCAACAAGGCGGCACAAACAATCCCGGGTAACAAGAAGGCCTTCAGGAAAGAACAATGGTTCCTGCGCACAAACAGAGGCGCACAGATTAACAGCAAAGGCAGATAAATCAGGTTATAGGGTTCTGTGCACAGCACAACCCCAAGGCACAGGCCAAAACCGAACAGGTTTAAAAACCCGGCACAGCGCACACCAGACAAAATAAAACCCAACATCCAGATACTGACAATCAGACTGAAAGCATCTCCAGAAAGATTCTTTAAATCCGCCAAGGCAAAAGGGTTCAGGCAAAGAACAAATGCACAGAGGAAGGCCAGTAAATGATTGGCACTGACCCGGTATATTCCAATACAAAGATAAAAAACGCCGATCGCATAAAGCCAGATCTGGCTGAAAACCACATAGTTGTGCGATGGGCTGAGCAGATCACTTATCCATAAAAAAACAGGATAGGCCAAAGAATGTTCCGGTGAAAAAGTGCGCCAGCTATACCATGCAGAAAGGCCCGGTTCCTTCCCCCAGCCCCAATACGTCAGAAAAACCACCAAACAAACAGGCACCATTGCCAAAGCGACAAGAGCAGGTTTGTTTGTGCGTGCGCGTATCAACATAGAATATATCCGAGCGGAAGATTTTTTCTACTTTGCATAAAAAATTCCTAAAATGCAAACGCTTAGGCGCGTTTGTTCATAAATTCCTTTATCACAACCACCAAAGCTTCACACGTTCGAAATACGCACGAAATGTACCCCTTTCATACAAAGGTACAGCTTGTATGCATAAAGACACGAACAATCAGATAAATTTCGTTTTAAGAGCGCTTTTCCTTCAGCACCAAATCCACAGCATCCAGAAGCTCCTGCGCCTTGAACGGTTTTTCAAGACTGGCACTGGCCCCAAGGCTTTCTGCAAATTCCAGCGGTTCAAAGCGTGGCGATGTCACGCCGCTCATGGCAATAACCGGCATTTCTCCGCTTATTTTCATAATGGTTTCCAGCCCGCCACAATGAGGCATATAGATATCAATCAGGGCAAGATCGACCATTTTCTCATCGGATTTACGCATGGCATCTTTTCCATCCAATGCGCAAACGGTTTCATATCCTTTACTTTCAAGGCACATTCTCATGCTATCCAGTACGTCCGGGTCGTCATCGGCGATCAAAATCGTTACCATCACACACCCACAACAAGAATTTACAAACCTTTAACTTCCTTAGATTACTCCAACACCGATAAAATTACGTCACTCATATGGGTTAAATTTTTGTGATACATAAAAGCCACCTGCTCAAACACAAGATTCAAACAAATTCAATGCCCGTGGGTGCTGGCGCTCGGGGCAATGTGAAATAAAAGATCGCGCCCTTGCCCACTTCACCCTGAGCCCAAACTTCCCCGCCATGGCGATGAATGACCCGATGAACCGTTGCCAACCCGACCCCCGTTCCATCAAATTGTTGGCTCGAATGCAGGCGCTGAAAAGGGGTAAAGAGCTTGTGAGCATATTTCATATCAAAACCAGCCCCATTGTCTTTGATAAAATAGACCGTTTGCTCACCCTTTTTCTCACAGCCCATTGAAATTTCCGGCTGATCCTCTTTTTCTGTGTATTTCCAGGCATTTGAAAGAAGATTCTCAAGAACCACACGAATGAATCTTTTATCTGCATGCACACACAGACGATCCGGTAAATTCACTTTCACCTCTCGTGCAGGATCACCATGGCCCATTTCTACAAGAATTTCATTGGCCATTGCCGACAAATCCACATCACTATGGTGAAGGTCGCCTCGGGTGACACGTGCCAGTTTCAGCAAATCATTGATCAAGCGCTCCATCTTCTGCGTTCCCTGACGAACCCGTTCCAGATAATGATGGGCCTGTTCATCAAGTTGCTCGCCATATTCATCCAGCAAAATATCACTGAACCCGCTGATCGTACGCAATGGCGCGCGCAAATCATGAGAAACGGAATAGGTAAAGGCTTCCATCTCCTGATTTGCCCCTTCCAGCTCGCTGGTTCGCTGGCGCACCCGTTCTTCGAGTTGCTGGTTCAATTGAAAGATGGTGCGTTGTTTCTGTTTCAGTTGTTCTTCGGCGCGATCACGTTTTTGCAGAGTTTCATCAAATTCCATCAAAATCTGGTTCAGTTTATTGACCAAAAGCCCCAATTCATCCTTTTCATGCCCTTTTGGTACCGACAAATGCGTTTTTCCCGGTTGATCCGGGTCCACACCGGACAAGCCCGCAATCGTCTGGGAAACAGGCCGCCCCAAGGTGAAATAAAACAGAAAACCGAAGAAAATAGCTAAAATGAAATTGCGCAAAATACCGGTTAGAATCACCAGACCGGAACGTTCCAAAAAGTTCTGCGCCACCAGAATACGATCCACACGGATACGCATTTCACCAACCGGGTCCTCCGGTGTCACCCACAAAGGAACGGAATAACTGTCCTGATCACTGTAGATCCATCCCGCCAGCCACGGCATACGATGATGTATGGGCGCACGTTCCAAAAACGCCAATTGGCGCCCGAAATCATCCACAATCTGTGCAAAATAGATTGGTTGGTATTCAAACAACCCTTTAACAACACGTCCGGCCAGCTCGTTATTCAGACTGTAGGCTGCCTGCGAAGCAGATTCCTTTGCTGTATTGAGAACCTGTACAACAGTTGCATCAATACGTTTCTGCTCGGAATTGAAATCATAAATGATTTGTCCAAAGGAAATCAGAACCCCCAGGACCAAAGCAACCAGAAGCGCATTGCGTGTCTGATTGAAAAAAAGCCGTTGCCTGATTTGAAGTGTCATATCCCGACCTGTGATTTTTTCAGGTGAGTGTAGAACAAATTACACGCAGGCAGAAGTGTTTCATTTTTAGGCAGCCAACAAAGGCAGGAGGTGCCCCGGCCTGAAAACCGGGGCAGAGAGTTCTTTTATATAAGGCAGTACCTTACGTCAGTTGTGCCGCCATACCATGGCCAAGGATAAATTCCTTCACCTTGCTAAACGCACGCGCTTCCAGCTGGCGCACACGTTCGCGTGAAATGCCATATTCCTCACCCAGTTCTTCCAGGGTCGGCGGCTCTTCGGAAAGGTGGCGGCGTTGGAAAATATCGCGGTCACGCTCATTGAGGTTTTCAAGCGCTTCGCCCACCACTTCACTGCGAAGCGTACTGAGTTGACTATCAGAAGCCGCCCGTTCCGGGTTGGGACGCTCATCTTCCAGCAAGTCCTGATGTTCACCGCCTTCGTCAATGGACAAGGGCGCATTCAAAGACATATCACGAGAGGCCAGACGGCGGTTAAGGTGATGCACCTCGTCTGTTGTTGCATTGGTTTCATTGGCAATGGCTTGCGCCTGATCTTCGCTCAGTTCACCATTATCCATGATTTCAAGCTTGTTCTTGGTGCGCCGCAGAGAGAAAAACAGTTTTTTCTGAGCAGCCATTGTGCCAAGACGCACCATGGACCAGCTTTGCAGAATATATTCTGTAACGGACGCACGGATCCACCACATGGCATAGGTGGACAGGCGAAACCCCTTATCGGGCTCAAACTTCTTGACCGCCTTCATCAAACCGACATTACCTTCGGAAATCAGGTCGGCAACCGGCAGGCCATAGCCTTTGTAACCCATGGCAATTTTTGCAACCAGACGCAAGTGGCTGGTCACCAGCTTATGGGCGGCATCCACATCTCCACTATCGTGAAAACGTTTGGCAAGCATATATTCCTCATCCGCACTCAGGATCGGAAACTTCCAGGCTTCCGAAAGGTAACGGTTGAGGCTATCGCCGGAATCGCTCGGAAGAGCAGGCAATTTTGCAACATTAACGGACATAGTGAACTCCCTATTACTCTTGTCAGCACGGCGTCCTCTATGCGGTCGAAAAATAAACCTGAAGGACACCAAACACGCTAAAAACAATGCACGTGTTCAAAAAAATACGGCTCGGGTTTTCCTGTGCACGCCTTACATGCACATAGACACTATCGCGTCGTACGGTAAGAGAGAGTGAAGTAGGTCACAGTCATGGTCATATCCTTATTCAAGCAATACGATTTCTGTTCAATTTTTTGTGATCTCCGCTCAAAATAAGCGCAAGATCTGCGGAATTAAGTCCCCTAAATGGGCAACTTTCCCGTTATGTTCCGCATTATTGGGGATTTTACCTGTTTTGTCAAGAATAACACATGACAGAGCTCGGATATTTTTATACTTCTATGAAAATCGCTGCGACCTAAAGGAAACTGTTTATGACCCTCCCTCTGATTATCGGCATTTCAGGCGCTTCCGGTGTCATATATGGTGTGGAACTGTTGCGCGCGCTCAAGGCCATCGGCCATCCAACCCATCTTGTCATCAGTGACAGTGCACGCATTAATCTGGAACTGGAAACCGATATTTCTTTGGATGAAGTCAAGGCCCTGGCCGATGTGGTCCATGACAGCAAAAACATGGGCGCCTCCATTTCCAGCGGGTCTTTCAAGACCAAGGGCATGATTATTGCGCCTTGTGCCATCAAAACCCTGTCCGGCATCGCCACATCGGACAATTCCAATCTGCTGATCCGTGCAGGTGATGTCTGTTTGAAAGAACGCCGCCGTCTGGTGATGATGGTGCGCGAAACCCCCCTGCATAAAGGCCATCTGGAACTGATGGCACGTTGTGCAGACCTCGGTGCCACCATTTTGCCCCCGGTTCCGGCCTTTTATCACAAACCGCAAACGGTGCTGGACATCATCCATCAAAGCATCGGCAAGGCACTGGACCAGTTTGATATCGAACATAACCTGTTCGAACGCTGGCAAGGGGTGTGATATGAACTTCCACATTTCCGTCACTCTGGATTCTGGCCTACGCCAGAATGACAAAAATTAATGGCCTTCCTGCCCCTTCGTTTGTCCTTCTTTTACGTCACTATTTTTTTCGTCATCGGATGCATGATGCCGTTCTGGCCCGTCTGGCTGCAATCGCGCGGCATGGGCAGCACGGAAATCGGCATTCTCACAGCCCTGCCCATCCTGACAAAACTGATCTTTTCCCCCCTGTTTGCCAGCCTTGGGGATAAACACGGTGAACGTAAACGCCTGTTGATGGGCTTTGTCGCTGCGGCCCTGATCTGTTTTTCCCTTTTTTATGCAGCCAATAGCTTTTTCGCTCTTTTGCTGGTCTCTCTGCTTTATGGCATCTGTTGGGCACCGGTGATGTCCTTTGGGGACAATATCACCATGCTCTCCACCCGCGACAAGGACATCCAGTATGGCCGCCTGCGCCTGTGGGGGTCCTTAAGTTTTATTTTCATGTCGTTCAGTTTCGGCTATGTGCTGGAAAACCGTGGGACAGAGCTGATTTACTGGACCATCATAGGGGCAACCCTGCTGACCCTGCTGGCTACAACCGGGCTGCCCGATGTACGCATTCCCCCTCTGGGCAAAAGCAGCCGCCCGGTGCGCACCCTGTTAAAAAATCGCTCTTTCAAACTGTTTATGGGCTGTGTTGCCATGATTCACGGCAGCCATGCCGTTTATTATGCCTTTGCCACATTGCATTGGCGCAGTCTGGGCTATAGTGACGGTTTCATCGGTTTTCTCTGGGCCGAAGCGGTCGCGGCCGAAGTTGTCTTTTTTATCTACGGTGGCCGAATCGGTAACCGATTCTCTCCGGCTTTCCTTCTTGTTTTAAGTGCTGCGGCCTGTGTTTTGCGCTGGTTCATACTTGCATTTGACCCGACACAAAACCTTTTGATGCTCACTCAACTGCTCCACGCCTTTACATTCGGGGCCATGCATCTTGGCGCCATGCTTTATATGAGTCGCGCAGTTTCACTGGACCTTTCCGCCACCGCACAATCGCTTTACGGAGCTGCCGCCTTTGGCATAGGTACAGGCACCACCCTTCTTTTTGTCGGCTTTCTTTATGAGGCCATTGCAGCTTATTCATTTTTACTGATGACTCTGATGGGGTTTTTTGGCACGCTTTTGGGCCTTGCATTGAAACGCCATGAGAAGCGTGAAGTCCCCGAGAACGGAACATGCACATTATCAGGATGAGTAGAGATGAATGCGCCTCACCGCCGCAAAGAGTGGCAGGAGTTTAAAGACTGGTGTGGACAGCGGGGGCTGAAAGCCTTTCCTGCGCATCCCTGGACTCTGTCTGCCTACATGCTCTGGCTGGAAGCTCATCGGCGTTACCGTACACTGCATAAACGCATGGACGTCATCGCCCGCGTCCACCTGCGTGCCTGTGCCCATTCTCCTGAACGCGATTCACTGGTTCAACGCACCCTTAAAGCCATTGAATACCGCCGGGAAAACCCGCAAAATCGCGCGTTCAACGGTAAGGAATTGCTTGAACCCAAAAAAAGCCTGCCCAAAGTCAACAAACAAACGACATCAAAACGCAGCTTACGCCACGTCCCTCCCCTTGTTGCACGGCGACCACAGCCGGATGCCTAAGGTCTGTTCGGTATTGTTACTTACTTCACTGTTTTATAATATTCATTTATATACAGTACTATATTGATTATTTTTTAGGGTTCAGAGGACATGCAGCTCTGGCAGAAGTTTAAAAAGCCACTCATCGCCATCATCATCCTTGCGATCAGTTTTGTTATTTTTGCAATCCTGAAAGCAACCAAACCGCAGCCTCCCGTTCAGACGGTTGTGGAACGCAGCTGGCCGGTTACCATTACCGCTGTCAAAACGCAAGACATCCGCCCCGAAGTCAGTAGCTACGGTGAAATTTATGCCGGACAGGAAGCCGAATTACGCGCACAGGTTTCCGGCACGGTTGTCTACGTTCACCCCGAACTTGGTGATGGGCAATCCGTCCATGCCGGAGACGTTCTGGTGCGCATTGATGATTTCAACTATCGCGCCACCATGCGTGAAACACAGGCCAAACTGGAAGAACTGCAAGCTGTTCTGGCCGGGGAAGAAAAACTTCTGCCCGGTGATAAAAAACAGGTTGCCCTTGCCCAGCGCGAACTGGACCGCCAGACCCAATTGCTCAAACGTTCTGCCGTCAGCAAAAAAGCTTATGACGATGCCTTAAGCAGCCTCAATGATCGCCAGCAAAGTGTTTTGGTGCGCGAACAAACCATTTCACGCATCAAAAGCCAGATTGTACAGGCTGAATCCTCCTTTGAAAAAGCACAGCGCGATGTGGAAGATACCCGCCTGAGCGCCCCCTTTGACGGCTTCTTAAGCGATATGGATGTCACAAATGGCAAACAGGTCTCCACCTCTGACAGGTTGGGTCGCCTGATTTCCCTGCAACGCCTTGAAGTTGCCTTTCACCTTTCCGAAGCCGACTATGCCCGCCTGACACGCACCTCTTCGCTGATCGGACGTTCCGTTCAGATCACTTTGCGGCGTGGCATGAAGAATGATCATTATGACGGTCATGTCATCCGTGTCGATGCCCGCGTAGATGCTGCAACCGGGGGGCGCCGCCTGTTTGCAGGTCTGTCCGACTTAACGCTGGATACAGACCTGCGCCCCGGCCTTTTTAGCGAAGTCACCATCCCTGATGATCTTTACCCAAATGTCATCGTCCTGCCCGTTCAAGCCTTGCATGACAACAGCTATGTGTATGTGGTGCAAAAAGACCGCCTGCAAAAACGCGATGTTTCACTGGCCGCCTTTGATGGTGAACAGGTGCTGATTGCACAAGGCCTCGCCCCGGGTGAACAAGTTTGCCTGACCCGCTTTGCCGAAATGGGACCCGGCATTAAAGTGCAAGTGGTTGACCCGTCATGACAATGGGTCATAACGAAAGCCGGTTCAATCTGGTGAGCCTGTTCACCCGTCATCGCACGGCACCAAACCTGTTAATGTTTCTCATGCTGTTGCTGGGGGTGCTTTCCCTTTGGCGCATCAACGTACAGTTTTTCCCCAATTTCGGTATTGATGTGGTCACGGTTTCGGTGAAATGGTCCGGCGCCGGGGCGGAAGATGTGGATGCCAATATCATACAGGCGCTGGAACCGGAACTGCGCTTTCTTGATAGTGTCAAACATGTCAAATCCTCCTCTGATGAAGGGCTGGCCTCCATTTCCGTTGAATTTGAAGCCGGCACAGAAATGCAAACGGCTTTGTCCAATGTGGAAACCGCCGTTGGCGGGGTCACGACTTTACCGGAAGACAGTGAAAAACCGATCATCAACCGGGTGGTGCGTTACGAACCCATCACCCGGCTCTTGATCAGCGGGCCTTACCCGGAAAGTGCGCTTAAGGCCATGGCAAAATCCATTCGTGACGAGTTGCTGGTGCGCGGTGTGGACAAGGTGGACCTGATCGGCGCACGCGATGAAGAGATTTGGGTCGAAGTCCTGCCTGAAACCCTGCGCCGACTGGACATGACCATTGATGACATTGCCAACCGTATCAAACAAATTTCGCAAGATATCCCGGCCGGGGAAACCGGGGGCGTTCAGGCCAAACAAATTCGCGGACTAGGTGAAGTCAAAACCGCAGATGGCGTAGCCGATATTGAAATCCTGGCACGCAAAAGCGGGGAAAAACTGACACTGGCCGATATTGCCAAGGTCAGTGAGCAATTTGATGCAGATGGCGTGGATGTGCGTTACCAGAAAGACCGCGCCATTGAATTGCAGGTGCGCCGCGCCATCACTGCTGATGCGCTGGATGTGGATGCCATCGTCACCCAATACCTTAATGACGTGCGCCCTACCCTGCCTGCCAATTTGCGGCTGGATCAATATGAAATACAGGCAAACCTGATACGCGATCGCATCGATCTGTTGATCAACAACGGCATTAGCGGTCTTGTTCTGGTGCTGGGCATTCTTTTTCTGTTTTTGAATACCCGCGTGGCCTTCTGGGTGGCTGCGGGCATTCCGGTTTCCCTGCTCGCCACCATCTTTGTCATGGACCTGTCCGGTCAGACCGTCAATATGGTCAGCCTGTTCGGCCTGATTATGGCTATCGGGATTGTGGTGGATGACGCCATTGTGGTAGGCGAACATAGCGAAACCCTGCGCAGGCGCGGCCTATCCCCTGTTGAAGCAGCCGAAGGGGGAGCCTTGCGCATGCTTACGCCCGTCTTTGCTTCCAGCCTCACCACCATTGCCGCCTTCATGCCGCTTTTATCCATTTCCGATGTCATGGGCCAGATCATTGCGGCCATTCCCTTTGTCGCCATTGCCGTGATCGTGGCCTCACTGGTGGAATGCTTCCTTGTGCTGCCCGGCCATATGCGCCATGCCCTGAAAGGCAAGCCTGAAGAAGCCGGTCCCTTTCGCCAAGCCTTCAACAATAAATTCAATCATTTCCGGGACCACCAGTTTGGCCGGGCCATCGACTGGGTTCTGGAATACCGCTATGTCACCCTTGCCATGACCGTTGGCCTGTTGATCATCAGCGTTGGCCTGATTGCCGGGGGACGCTTGAACTTCCAGTTCTTCAAGGCCCCGGAAGCCGAACGCATTTTCGCCAATGTGGAAATGGTGGCCGGAACAGCACGCAGCCAAACCCAAACAATGGTTGATGAACTGGAACGTGCCCTGCTGCAAACCAATGAAAAACTGGGTGGCCACCTAATTGTCACCCATGTTGCCAAGGTGGGCACAAAAACCTCATCAGCAGGGGGGCACAGCTCATCCGGGGGCAGTGGGGGCAGTGATCATCTCGGCGGTATTTATGTGGAACTTGTGGCTTCCGATGAACGCGATGTACGTACCGAAACATTCACGGATCGCTGGCGTGAAAACCTGAAACCCGTAGCCGGTTTGCAGAAATTGACCATTGTGGCCGCACAGGCCGGTCCCCCGGGGCGCGATGTTGACATTCGCATCAACGGGCACCAGCTTGATGACCTGAAAGCCGCTGCCAATGATGTCATTACCCTGCTCAAACGCTATAGCGGGATCAGCGCCATTGAAGATGACCTGCCTTACGGAAAAGAAGAAGCCATTCTTAGCCTCACGCCACACGGTCAGGCCCTTGGCTTTACCACACAGGATGTTTCACGCCAGATTCGTGACAGTTTTGACGGGGCCATTGCCAAACGTTTCCCGCGCGGGGATGAGGAAGTCCTGATCCGTGTTCAGTTTGACCGCAACCATATCTCCCAAACCCAGCTTGATCGTCTGTATTTGCGCAGCCCTGCCGGAAGCGAAGTCCCCCTCAGTCAGGTGGTGGCCTTCAAAAATGAAACAGGCTTTGCCACGGTCAAACGTGAAGACGGCAGCCGCCAAGTCTCCATCACCGGGGAAATCGACAAGGCCATTACCAGTACAGACCGGGTGATCAACGCCCTTAAGCGCGATGGCATTAATGATATTGCGGCGCGCCATAAAGTAACAATTACCTTTGCCGGAAAAGCCGAGGAACAGCAACGCACCTTTGGCGATATGATTCGCGGTGTGATCATCGGTTTCAGCGCCATCTATATCATTCTTGCCTGGGTCTTTTCCAGCTATTCAAAACCCGTTGTGGTGATGTCGGTTATTCCCTTCGGGTTTGTCGGCGCGGCCTTTGGGCATTTCATCATGGGCTATGACATGACCATCATGTCACTGGTTTCACTGGTGGGTTTAAGCGGTATTGTAGTCAATGATTCCATCATTCTGGTTTCCACCGTCAAGGAACATCTGGATATGGGGGAAGATGCCCGTACCGCCATTGCGCGCGGCACACGTGAACGCCTGCGCGCCGTCATCCTGACATCGGCCACCACCATCGGCGGGCTCACGCCCTTGATGTTTGAAACCAGCCTGCAAGCCCAATTCCTCATTCCCATGGCCATCACCATCGTTTTCGGCCTGCTGGTGGCAACCTTGCTGGTCCTGATTGTGGTGCCTGCCCTGCTGGCTATGCTGGAAGACCTAAAAGGTTTGAGAAGAGGGATTCCTTTTTTGAAAAAAAACGTCTAGGCTGTCTTCTTTGCATCTGACTTCGAAGACAATCCTATGAGCGCCCTGACCGAAAGTCCCGCCTGGAAAGCCCTGCTTGAACATCATCAAGAAATCAAGCCCGTGCATATGCGCGACCTGTTTGATCAGGACCCGGAACGGTTTGAAAAATTCTCTGCACGCTCCAGCGGCATGCTGCTGGATTATTCCAAAAACCGCATCACCGAAAAAACCATGGAACTGCTGTTTGATCTGTCACGCAGTTGCGGTGTGGAACAAGCGCGCGATCGCATGTTTGCAGGCGACCATATCAATAAAACCGAAGACCGCGCCGTGTTCCATGTCGCCCTGCGCAACCGTTCTGAACGCCCCATGAAGGTTGATGGCAAGGATGTCATGCCCGATGTCAACGCCGTGCTGGAAAAGATGCGCCATTTCTGCGAAGACGTGCGCAAAGGCCATTGGCGAGGGTCTAGCGGCAAACCCATTGAAACGGTGGTCAATATCGGCATCGGCGGGTCCGACCTTGGCGTCATCATGGCCTTGCAGGCACTTAGAAGCTATCAGCGTGACGACCTTTCCCCGCGCTTCATTTCAAACGTGGACAGTTCCCACCTTGTGGAAACCCTGCGCAACCTTGATGCCGAAACCACGCTGTTTATTGTCGCGTCCAAAACCTTCACCACACAGGAAACCATGTTGAATGCCACCTCGGCACGTACATGGCTGATTCAAAAACTCGGCGCAGATGCGGTGAAAAACCATTTCGTTGCGGTTTCCACCAACGAAGAAAAAGTGCGCGATTTCGGCATCAGTACTGATTATATGTTTCCATTCTGGGACTGGGTCGGCGGGCGTTATTCCACCTGGTCCGCCATCGGACTGGCGATTGCGCTCGTCATCGGCATGGATAAATTTGAGGAAATGCTTGAAGGCGGTCATGCCATGGATGAACATTTCCGCACCGCGCCGCTGGAACATAACATCCCGGTTATCATGGCGATGATCGGGGTGTGGTATGCCAATTTCTTCGGCTGGTCCACCCATGCGGTTTTGCCCTATGACCAGTACCTCACCCGTTTTCCACCGTTCCTGCAACAGATGGATATGGAAAGCAACGGCAAGCGTGTTGATCTGGAAGGTCGCCCGGTTGATTACACCACCGGCCCGGTGATTTTCGGTCATGCCGGTACAAATGCACAACATACCTTCTTCCAGTTGCTCCATCAGGGCAGATGGAATGTCTCCATGGATTTTATCGGGGTGGCGAACAACCACCACCCTTTGCGCGAACATCAGACCATTTTGCTGTCCAACTTCCTCGCCCAGACGCAAGCCCTCATGCGCGGCAAGACCGAAGAGGAGGTGCGCTTTGAAATGTGCGAAAAAGGCATGGATGCCGCCCAGATTGACCTGCTTGCCCCGCACCGCACCTTCCCCGGCAACAAACCGACCAATTCACTGGTCTTGCCACTGGTGACACCTTTTACCATCGGCCAGTTGATTGCGCTTTATGAACATAAAGTCTTTGTTCAGGGCATTATCTGGAACATCAATTCCTTTGACCAATGGGGTGTGGAACTGGGCAAAAAACTTGCACAAGACCTTGTCCCGCAAATCACCGGGGAAGCCCCCATCATGGGCCATGACTGTTCCACCGAAGGTTTGCTGCGCTACGTCAAACGCCTGAAAAAAGAATTTATCTAATGCCGATCCGTCTTCTCCCCCAGACCCTCATTAACCAGATCGCCGCCGGTGAAGTGGTGGAACGCCCGGCTTCAGCCATGAAAGAACTGGTGGAAAACGCCATTGATGCCGGGGCCTCACACATTGACGTGGTGATGAAAGAAGGCGGGCGCGTGCTGCTTTCCGTCACAGATAATGGCAAAGGCATGGAAGCCGATGAACTGGAACTGGCTGTACAGCGCCATGCCACCTCCAAAATCCCTGATGAAGACCTGTTCAATATCGCCACCTTGGGCTTTCGTGGGGAAGCCCTGCCTTCCATCGGCTCTGTTGCACGCATGTCCATTACCTCACGCACGCAAAATAGTGAAAATGCCTGGATGATCCGGGTCGAAGGCGGGGAAACCACCGCCCCTGAACCCGCTGCCCACCCCAAAGGCACAAGGGTGGAAGTGCGCGACCTGTTTTTTGCAACGCCAGCAAGACTCAAATTCCTCAAAGCCCCGCGCACAGAATTGAACCACGGCCTTGATGTGATCAAACGCCTTGCCATGTGCCACCCCGAAATCGGTTTTTCCTTAAGTGACGGGGTGCGAACCTTGCTCAAACTGCCTGCTGCCCATGGCGATTTGTTCGAGGCCACACTGGAACGCCTGCGCGGCATTATGGGGCGTGACTTTGCCGAAAATGCTATGCCGATTGAGGCTGAACGCGACAATGTGCGCCTCACCGGCCATATCAGCCTGCCGACCCTGAACCGGGGCAACAATGCCTTGCAATTTTTCTTCGTCAATGGCCGTCCGGTGAAAGACAAGCAGTTGTTCGGCGCCATACGTGGCGCTTACCGTGATTTCCTCGCCCATGACCGCCATCCGCTTTTAGCCCTGTTCATTGACCTGCCGCCACGCGCGGTGGACGTCAACGTACACCCGGCCAAGACCGAAGTGCGCTTTCGTGACCCGCAAGGGGTGCGTGGCCTGATCGTCAGTGCGCTGAAACAAGCACTTAATACTGCCGGGCATCTGGCCTCCAGCACGGTGGGCGAAGAAACATTGGCCGCCATGCAAACCCCTCAGTTCAATCCCATTGACCCTGCAACCCGGGAAATGGCGCGTGCTATCACCTCGCGCACTCAAGGTGGTTCCATCGCTCATTATAACCCGGCTTCGTCTTATCCCAGTGCGGGATTGCGCGAAAGTACACAGGCGTTTCAGGCCCCGTTAAGCGGTCTGGATGCCCCGCCACAGGCCAATCTGCGCGAATCGTCCGATACGGAAATGACCGCCCCGCCCGAACAATACCCCTTGGGCGTGGCACGCGCCCAATTGCATGAAACCTACATCATTGCCCAAAGCGGCGATGCCATCATTATGGTGGACCAACATGCCGCCCATGAACGCCTTGTTTATGAACGCATCAAGGCAGATATGGAAAAAACCGGGGTCAAGCGCCAAGGCCTGCTGGTGCCTGAAGTCGTCGAACTCGACAGCAGTGATGCCGACCGGCTGGTTTCCCGCGCGGCTGAGCTGGAAGAACTCGGCCTTGTGCTGGAAAACTTTGGCGACGGTACCGTTGTCGTGCGCGAAGTGCCCGCCATGCTGGGGGCCAAACTGGATGTTCAGGGCCTTGTTAAAGATGTGGCCGACAGCATTGCCGAGGTTGACGAAGCCATGGCCTTAAAAGACAAGCTCATGGACGTCTGCGGCTCCATGGCGTGTCATGGTTCCATCCGTGCCGGGCGCCGTTTAACGCTCGATGAAATGAACGCCTTGTTACGCGAAATGGAAGCCACCCCCCATTCCGGCCAATGCAAACACGGCCGCCCCACCTATGTGGAGCTCAAACTCAAAGATATCGAACGGCTTTTCGGCCGTAGCGGGTAAATCTTTGCATTTTGTTAAGGCTCTTGTGTCAGACTTAAAACATGATGAGACGCATGACATATTTCCTGACTTTTCTGGCCATTTTTGCCCTGCCTTCATGGGCAATGGCCACCGATTTTGAGTTTCTCGGACGACAAGGAGACTGGGAAGTTTTCGTCAACAACAAAACAAATGCCACCGTTTGCTACATTGCCTCTGTTCCCAGCGAAGCCAGCCATAGCGACAAGCGCGGTGATATCTACGTACTGGTGACGTTGCGCAAATCCGAAGGCTTCAAGGATGTGGTCAGTTTTCATCAGGGCTATCCCTTGAAAGAGGGCAAGGACGTTCAGGTCAGCATCGGTGGCAACAGCTTCAAACTGTTCCCTTCCGGCCAAACCGCCTGGACCTATGAGTCCAAAGATGATGTCAAACTGGTGAAAGCCATGCGCGCCGGTTCCACCATGCAAACCATCGGCATTTCCACCCGCGGCACTGAAACAACGGACACCTATTCCCTGAAAGGTATTTCTGCGGCGTATGGTGAAATGCGCAAAATCTGTAAGTAAACATCCACACGTACAGTTAACGCATTTATGAAAAGTGTTTCACTTTCCTTAGAATAAAGTCTGTTCGTTCTTCGACTGATTTATGAGGAACGGCAATCAACTCATAACCAAATTTTTGATAGGCTTGCACCATCCGTTCATAAGTTGCGACAGCCTCTTTGAAATCCTGTTTACGTTCCAGATCATTGACAAATATGGATTTCCAGGGTGGGAAAATGAATACCTTCTTACAATATTCAAGTTCTTTACAGCCTCTTAACAGGCGTTGGGAAACCGGCAATTGTTCAAGGACACTATAGCCATATGAATCAATGATACTTCTATCAAAGAAAACCTGTTCATTTCTCACTTTAAAATTTTCGTAATTCACAAATTCTTCTTGCACCATTGCATCACGAAACGCCAGTTTATCTTCCCAAGGCAAGGCACGACCTTTTGTCGCCACTTGATCTTGAATGACTTTGCGACCGGCTTCCGGGGCACATGTATACCCCAGCTTTTTCAGATGACGTATGACCGAGGTCTTGCCTGCCCCTGGTCCACCTGTAAAGATGATGAGCCTATTCATTTTCCATCCTGTACATCAGAGTTCAAAAAAACACTTACCAAATTATTTCCTTATCCAAGCCTTAAAGCAGATAAAGGTTTTGTCACATCTTTGATAAACATATGTTCATCTTCAACCGGCGTTTTTTCGATATTGCGGGATGGAAAGTCCTGTTGCTTTTTTAAAGGCCCGGCTAAAAGCGACATCGGAGGCATAGCCGACACTTTCTGCAATGCTATAAATCGGCAGGTCCGTTTTTTCCAGCAAATGCTTTGCCCGCGTGATGCGGATATCGGTTAAATAGGCAAACATCCCCACCCCGACCAGATCCTTGAACCGCTTGGCAAAAGAAGCACGAGACACGCCAACTTCCTTTGCCAGTTTTTCAAGCGTCCAATCCTGTTCAGGATGGCCATGCATCAGCTCCAGTGCCTTGCCGATATGGCGATCATAAAGGGCACGTGCAAAGGAATGATCCGGTAAATGCGTATGGGCATACTGGCGGATCACCTGAACCAGCAGAACTTCCGTCAGTTTATTAACAATCAATTCCCCACCGGGGGAAGAATTGCGCGCTTCTGATAATAAAAAATCAAACGAGGCCTTAAGCCACAAATCGTTATTCACTTCTTCAGCCCGCAACACAAAGAGAGACGGAAAGTTCTTGAACAAAAGCTGGCTGACATCGTTGCGAAAAGAAAAATACCCGCAAATGAGAAGGTTTTTTTCAGCTCTTGGATGCGGGTTATGCACAATGTGATCACCTTCCCTCAGAACAACAATCACATCACCGCCATGGACTGAATGAACCTGTCCATCATGATCAATCAGCTCGCAATGGCCTTCGCTTAAATAATGAAAGCCGCGCTTGTAAAAATTCATCGTCCAAGGGGAAGTCAGGTAATCGCAGAAATAGACACTTCCTTTGACTTCACAATTTTGCAAAAGCTCGCTCAGAACTGGCATGTCTCCCCCTCAATAATTAGACGATCAATACATTATTATAGATTAATTGCAATAGATCATCCAGTTTTTACCCGCTACTTTCGGGTTATCACATTCGATAGAGAGATGGAGTAAAATATGATTTCCCTTCACAAGAAGCTGGCAGCAGGCCTTGTCGGCTGTTCATTAGCCTTAAGTGCCTTGATGCCCCTTTCTGCACAAGCAGACGGTCTGCCCGACCCGGGCATGAACATTGTCAAAGGTCAAACAGCACTTGTCATCACCGATCCGCAAAATGACTTTCTCAGCCCCACTGGCGTCACCTGGGGTGTGGTTGGCAAAAGCGTGGAAGCCAACAATACGGTGCAACATATTGATGATTTGATGAAAACAGCCAAAGCTGTCGGTATGCCGTTGTTTATTTCCCCGCACTACTATTATCCGCATGACCATAAATGGAAAATGGAAGGTGCCCTTGAAACATTGATGCATAAAATCGGCATGTTTGACCGTAAAGACCCGCTTGATGTTGAAGGTTTTGAAGGTTCCGGTGCCGACTGGCTGGAACAATATAAACCCTACATTAAAGATGGAAAAACCGTCGTCACCAACCCGCACAAGGTTTACGGCCCGGAAACAAACGATCTGGTTTTACAACTGCGCAAAGCCGGAATCAGCAAAGTTATTCTTGCCGGGATGTCTGCAAACCTGTGCACCGAATCCCACATGCGCGAACTGATGGAACAGGGTTTCGAGGTCAAGGTTGTCAGCGATGCCACTGCGGCCGCTCAATTGCCCGGTCTTGACGGTTACAAAGCTGCGACAACCAATTTCCGCATGATTGCGAATGATGTCGATAATACGCAAAACACCATCAAGGATATCAAAGCGGCCTTCTAAGAAAAGGTCCCACAAAGGTGCAAAGGCGGGGAAGTGAAAAATGCGCCCCCGCCTTTCTTTGGGCATATCTTCCAAACTGCTGACAATGATTCCATTTAAGGATACAATCCTCTGACTTTTAAGGATGTTGGTTTGTAAGAAACCTGCTGCAATCAAAAAACAGCCTCACGATGATGAAACGGGTTTGCAGCGCCGTTCTCAAACATTTCATTGATAGGAGCTTATGATGGATAATCAGCAGAAAAATCCCCCTTTTGACGGTCCTCAAATGCAGGACATTCACTATCAGCGCGCTGATATGAGTGGTGCCCATTTCGATGGGGTGAACTTGTCAAATGCCCGCTTTCATGCTGTCTTGAACAAAGCAAAATTCGTTGATGCCAATCTGAGCGAAACTGATTTTGAAGATGTAAATCTTACAGGGGCACGCTTCAATAACGTGAATATGTCCGGAACGAACATTACGGATGCAAATCTGACCAAGGTTAAAATCAGTAATGTCACATTAGCCGATGCAGAAATAAACGATGCCGATATGAGGGGGATGAGAATCGACGGTATTCTGGTGACAGACCTGTTTGCAGCTTATAAAAAAGCAAATTCCTAAAAACGCGATCCCGGTTCCTGTAAAAAGGTGATTTCCTCTTGCGTACTTTCCCGTCCGAGGATTTCATTTCTATGCGGAAAACGCCCAAAGCGTTTGATGATGACGCGATGTTTTTCCGCATAGTCGGTATAATTTTCATCACCAAGCTGACTGATCAAGGCAACGGCGGCATTTTGATGATCTATATTTTCGCTATGTTCCAAAGGAAGATAGAGAAAAAGGCGCGCGGCAAACGGCAGGTCTTCATCCCATTCCTGATCCAGCACATGGCGCGTTACGTTTCGCGCTGCTTCATCACTTTCAAAGGAACGCGCAGAACCACGAAACATATTGCGCGGAAATTGGTCCAACAAAATCACCAGTGCCACACAGCCAAGCGGGCTTTCTTTCCAGTCTTCCAGTTCACCGCTTACAGCCCTGTTATAAAGAGAAGAAAATTCCTGTTGGATCAACCTGTCAAAGGTTTCATCCTTCTTCCACCACTCAGAACGGCTGGTTGCCATTTGTTCTGGTTCAGCACTGCCAAACCAGAATGCCAGCAAACGTTTTACGTCCTGATGCATTATTTCTTTTTGCCTTTCGCCTTCATCTCATCAGATTTTCCGCCTTTGTGAGACTTTTCCTCACTTTTACGATTGGCATTTTGGTCATTGCAATCCTGATCCTCACGACTGCACTCTTTGGATTTCTTTTCTTTCTTTTCCCTTTTCTCTTTCGTCTCCTTATCGCCTTTATGACTGTCAGCGTATGCTGGCTTGAATGAAAAATCAGGCAGCACAGGCGCTGCGCTCAGAACCAGAACGGCGGCACAAAAAAGAGAAAATGCGACAAAGAATTTAGCCATGATGACCTCCTGCTCAAATCAGGGGGTATCATACGCTAAAAAACAAATCTTGTAATGAAGATTAAAAACAGGCCGCAACCATTTGGCGGAAGGCATCGGCGCGGTGGCTGATTTCATGTTTGCCTGCCGGGTCCATTTCACCAAACGTGATGTCATAGCCGTCTGGCTGGAACGCCGGGTCATAGCCGAAGCCTTTTTCTCCACGCGCAGGCCAGACCATTTGGCCTTCCACACGGCCTTCAAACACTTCTGTATGACCATCAGGCCAGGCAATGGAAAGGGCGCAAATAAAGGCCGCACTTCGCTCAGCCTTGGCCTCGATGGTGTCATATTCGCAAATGGCGTCCTGCACCTTTTTCATGGCACGGGAAAAATCCTTACGCGGGCCAGCCCAGCGTGCCGAATAAATACCCGGTGCACCCCCCAGAACATTCACGGACAAACCGGAATCATCGGCCAATGCAGGCAAACCGGAAGCCTTGGCAGCCGCCAAGGACTTGATCAGGGAATTGGCGATAAAGGTTTCGCCATCTTCCACCGGCTCGGGCAGGTTTAAATCGCCTGCGGAAATCACGTCCATACCAAACGGGGCCAGCAATTGCTGAATTTCACGCACCTTGCCCGCGTTATGGCTGGCAATGACGAGTTTTCCGGCTTCCAGTTTGCGGGTCATCTTAGCCTTGCTCCAGTCCCAGAGTCTTGCGTTGCAGGGCAACCAGTTCCGAAATGCCTTTTTGCGCCAAATCCAGCAAGCCGATGAATTGTTCACGGCTGAACGGGTCTTCTTCTGCGGTGCCCTGAATTTCCACAATGCCGCCTTTACCGGTCAGCACAAAGTTGGTATCGGCCTGACAAGAACTGTCTTCATCATAATCCAGATCAAGCACAACCTTGCCTTCGTAAATTCCGCAGGAAACAGCAGCGACTTCGTCACTCAGCGGAATAGTTTCCAGCTTGCCTTCTGCAACCATTTTTTGAAAAGCGGCATACATGGCCACATAGGCCCCGGTGATGGACGCCGTGCGTGTACCGCCATCTGCCTGAAGGACGTCACAATCCACACGTACCTGCATTTCGCCCATGGCTTTCAGGTCACTGACCGCGCGCAAGGACCGCCCGATGAGGCGTTGAATTTCCTGTGTGCGACCGGACTGTTTGCCGTTGGATGCTTCACGGCGCATACGATCATGGGTGGAGCGCGGCAACATGCCATATTCCGCCGTCACCCAGCCTTCGCCGGTGCCACGCATCCAGCCCGGTACTTTTTCTTCCACAGTGGCCGTACACAAAACATGCGTATCGCCGAATTTCACCAGACAGGAGCCTTCGGCATATTTGGAAAAGCCAAGCTCGAAACTCACGTTGCGCAGTTGGTCGGCGGCGCGGCCGGACGGACGTGTCATCAGTCGATCAAATCTTCTTCAATAATGGAAATATTGAGGTCATAGGAAACTTCGCCCTCGTCTTCATCGCGGTGCAGCACGCCGATAAATTCATCAAGGATGTAAACCTCAATCGGGTGATCCGCCTTTTTCGGCGGTTGAATGCGAATTTTATCGTTGCCGAATGTCTTACGCAAGTGGGCGGTAACTTTCTGAATTTCTTCCATCGTAATCATTTTTTCAAATCCCCGAATAGGCCAAGTGTCTTGAGCATGGGTGTAACATAGCCTCTTACATTGACGCAACGCCCACATCACACTAAATTTCCCTCATGTTAAGCAATTTGAACGATAGATCGCGCGATATCTTCCGGCGCATTGTGGATGCCTATATGCAGACAGGCGAACCTGTGGGCTCGCGCACCGTTTCCAAATTGCTGGAAAACTCCCTTTCCCCGGCTTCCATTCGTAATGTGATGGCCGATCTGGAAGACATGGGCCTGCTGCATTCCCCACACACATCGGCCGGGCGCATGCCAACCGAAGCCGGTTTGCGCCTGTTCATTGACGGGGTGATGGAAATAGGCGACCTCCCCGCAGAAGAACGTAAGGTTATTGATAACAAATGCGAAGAGCAGGGCCGTAAATTCGACGATCTGATGAACGAGGCATCCGGCATGATCTCCGGTCTGTCGGGATGTGCCAGTCTGGTCTTTGCCCCAAAGGCCGATTCGCCACTCAAACATATCGAATTTGTCAATTTATCACCGGGGCGCAGTCTGGTCATTATGGTGATGGAAAATGGTCTGGTTGAAAACCGCATTATCCAGACCCCGCATGATATTCCACCTAGCGCACTGGTACAGGCCAGCAATTATCTCAGTGCCAAACTGGTCGGCCAGACGGTCGGCGGCGGACTGGAAGATATTGCACAGGAACTGGAAAATCACCGCACCCAGCTTGATGAACTGACCACCCATGTTGTACAAACCGGGCTGGCCGAATGGGCCGGTGGCAGCAGTGATTCCGGTTCTCTGATTGTGCGCGGTCAGGCCCATCTGCTGAATGATATTTCCGCCGTTGCAGACCTGGAACGCATCCGTTCGTTATTTGAGGCTTTGGAAACGAAAGAAACCCTGTTAAAGCTTCTCACCCTTGCGGACAGTGCAGATGGCGTCCAAATCTTTATTGGTTCGGACAATCCGCTGTTCAGCGTGTCCGGATGTTCCATGGTGGTCGCCCCGTTTCATGACGGCCACCAGAAAATTGTCGGTGCCATAGGGGTGATCGGGCCTACCCGGATCAACTATGCGCGCATTATTCCGATGGTCGATTACACCTCGAAAGTAATCGGTCGTCTTATTGGTTAAACAAACTTAAGAGTAGATAGAAATGTCAGGCGAAAATACACAAACAGCCCCTGAAGAAACCACAGAAAACGTTGAAGAGGTCGTCATCGAAGACGCATCTCTTTCCGATTCAACGCTGGAAGCTGACGTGCAGGGTTTTGCCGAAACGGACAATTCTGCCGATAAAATGGCAAAGCTTGAAGCCGAACTGGAAGAAACCAAAAGCAAATGGCTACGTGCAGTTGCAGAAGAACAAAACGTGCGCCGCCGTAGTGAGCGTGAAAAGCAGGATGCCCTGAAATACGGTGTCACCAACTTTGCCCGTGAAATGGTTTCCGTTGCCGACAACCTGCGCCGTGCCCTTGACAGCGTCACCGATGACCTCAAGGACAGCGACCTGATGAAAGGCGTTGAGATGACGGAACGCGAGTTGCAAAGCGCCTTCAGCAAGGCCGGTATCAAATGTGTGGAAGCCTTGGGTAAACCTTTTGATCACAACCTGCATCAGGCCATGTTTGAAATCGAAGACCCGTCCCAACCGGCCGGTCTGGTCGCGCAAGTCATGCAGGACGGCTACGTTATCCATGACCGCCTGCTGCGCCCGGCCATGGTCGGCGTCACCAAAGGGGGCCCGAAATACGAAGCTCCGGCTGAGAATGAAAAAAGCACAGGCGAAGAAACCGCCGCCACCGATGCATATGAAGCCGCCGGTGCCGAATCCGGTGCCAAACTGGATCAGAAAACATAATTTTCATTTTGTCAGCAGACGAAACAAAGGCCCGGATGTTTTATCCGGGCCTTTGTTTTTGAAAATCAGAATCCTTCTTTTTTACACAATCATATCGCGCAATTGCTTTGCCATTACTGTCAGAATGGCAAAATCAACACCCGGGGTAGATTTCATTTCGGCAATCATCTGATCTGTTTGCTCAACCGTTGCCTTGTGGCCTTCGATCCATTTGGCAAGACCGGCCAGCGGGTCACCGTTATCCATGCAATCAATGGCGGCGTGGGTCAGGGTGGATTGATAACTGTAAAGATCTTCGATCAACGCACTGACCGCCAGTTTCTGCCAGTGGTTTTTCAAGCCCAGCTGTTCGCCTGTTGCCCGCATCCAGCCCAGATCGAACCGTGCGCCGACCTCAAAATAGATTTTGGAAACATCAACCACATCCATCTTGCGTTTATGGGCAATGCCGACAATATCACAGCCGGATACCAGCACCACTTTGCCAGCCACACTTTTTGCCAGTTTTTCCGGCACGCCACGCTCGATATAGCCTTGTGCCTGCGTCAAATGCCCCTGCAAAACATTGGCAGGCAAAACTTCTTCCAGACGTTCACCCAGTTTGCGCAGGCCCTCGGCAAAGGATTCAACCGATTTGCCAATATCCAGCGGTCTGTCGAGATTACGCAGGAACCATTTTGTTCCCCGGTCAATCAAACGGTTAACCTGTTCCAGCATACGAATTTGTTCGGAAGCCGGGACCTTGTTGTCCAGACTTTCGATATCCTGCCAGGTATCGCGCAAATCAAAGGCATCGCGCGTGATCAGATAAGCGCGTGCAATATCATCCGGCTGGGCATTGGTATTTTCCATCACCTGCATGATGAAACTTCCCCCCACCCGGTTGATCATGGAATTGGTGATGCCTGTCGCAATGATTTCACGGCGCAACATGTGCTGGTTGATCTGATCCAGAAACTTTTCCTGCAAGGCCGTTGGGAAATAACGCACCAGATCGCTTTCCAGACGGGGATCATCCGGCAGGTTGGATTCCAGCAGTTTGTCGTATAGCCAGATTTTGGCATATGGCATCAGCACGGAAATTTCCGGTCGGGTCAAACCTCTTTGCATGGCAAGGCGTTCTGCCAGAACTTCTTCATTCGGCAGCATTTCCACATCGCGGTCCAGCCGCCCCTGACGTTCGAGATATTTCATCAAACGGGCCTGCTGGTCCAACAAATCAAGGGCACGGTCATCAACCAAGGAAATTGCCTGTGACTGGAGATAATTATCACGCAATACCAGTTCGGCAACTTCATCGGTCATTTCTTCCAGCAGGCTGTTGCGTTGCTTCATGGTCATATCACCGTTTGCAACAATCTGGTTGAGCAAAATCTTGATATTGACCTCATGGTCGGAACAATCCACACCGGCGGAATTATCAATGGCATCCGTATTATTGCGGCCCTGATGCAGGGCATACTCAATCCTTCCGCGTTGCGTGCAGCCCAGATTGGCCCCTTCGCCGATGACCTGACATTTCAGTTCAATGCCGTTGACGCGCACCGCATCATTGCCCCGGTCCCCGGTATCAGCATCGGTTTCAAAACTGGCTTTAACATAAGTGCCAATTCCGCCGAACCATAGCAATTCCACTTCTGCCTTCAAGATCGCGCGGATCAACTCATTGGGTGACAAGGATTTGGTCGTTCCCGACAAGCCCAACAGTTTGCAGATCTCCGGCGTCATCTCAATTTTCTTGGCACTGCGCTCAAAAATTCCACCGCCTTTGGAGATGAGGGACTTATCATAATGATCCCATCCCTTTACCTCGTCAAACAGGCGTTTGCGCTCTTTCCATGTTTTTTGTGCATCCGGTTCGGGATCAAGGAAAATATGCAAATGGTTGAACGCCGCCACAAGGCGTGTCTTTTGTGAAAGCAACATGCCATTGCCAAACACATCCCCGCCCATATCGCCAACGCCGACACAGCTAAATTCCTCATTCTGGATATCTTTATCCATTTCACGGAAATGGCGTTTGACAGATTCCCACGCGCCTTTGGCCGTAATGCCCATTTTCTTATGGTCATAACCAACAGAACCACCCGAAGCAAAAGCATCACCCAGCCAATGACCGTATTCTTCGGAAACACCATTGGCAATATCGGAGAAAGTTGCGGTTCCCTTATCGGCGGCAACCACCAGATAAGGATCATCATCATCATGGCGCACGACTTCTTTGGGCGGTACAACCACCCCATCAATATAATTGTCCGTCAGGTCCAGCAAACCGCGAATGAAGGTTTTATAGCATTCAATCCCTTCTGCCATAAAGGCTTCGCGGCCACCTGTTTTAGGGGCTTGCTTGAGTACAAATCCCCCTTTGGAACCAACCGGCACAATCACCGCGTTTTTCACTTGCTGGGCTTTGACAAGACCCAGAATTTCGGTGCGGAAATCTTCCCGGCGGTCCGACCAGCGCAAGCCGCCACGTGCCACAGGCCCCCCACGCAAATGCACCCCTTCAACCCGCGGGCTATAGACAAAAATTTCACGCCATGGACGCGGCAAAGGCAGGTCTTCAATTTCTTTGGAATTGAATTTGAAAGACACATAAGGCTTATCCAGCCCTTCCGCATTTTTCTGGAAATAGTTGGTCCGTAACGTACAATCGACCAGATTGAGAAAACGGCGCAAAATCCTGTCTTCATCAGCGTTTTGCACCCCATCGAGAATATCAAGAATTTCACTTCTGATTTTTTCAATCCGACCCGCATCATTTTTACCTTCGGGGTCAAACTTTTCATAAAACAGATCAACCAGTAACCGGGTGATGGCCGGGTTGGAAGCCAACGCCCGCTGCATGTAGCTTTGTGAAAACGGGATATTGGCCTGGCGCAGATATTTGCACAAGGCCCGCAACAACATCACCGGCCAGGGCTTGATGCCTGCCTGAATAACCAAACGGTTAAAGCCGTCATTTTCGACCGTTCGTGTCCAGACATGACGAAAGACCTCCTGAAAACTTTCACGAATGGCCGACAGGTCAATATCCGCCCCGTTTGCCGTCACCAAACCAAAATCATGTATCATAATGAGATCGCAGGTCGCATTTTCCGGATGGATAGGAAAAGGCTGTTCATCCAGAACACGCAATCCCATGTTTTCCAGCATCGGCAAAACATGGGACAAGGGAACAGCTTCGTGCGGGTGATACAGCTTGAAACGGACCACATTGTCATCGGCCTCAATCGGACGATAAAGGCTCAGCTGCAACTTGCCCGTTTCAATCACTTCATCCAGTTTCGCAATATCGGCAACGGCCACCGCCGCATTATGGCGTTCAATATACCCCGCTGGAAAAGCGTGACGATAACGCCGGTAACGGGTTAGCCCCATTTCCTCCCCGTTGGACAGCACGAGTTGTTCCCGCAGATGATCAGACCAGTTACGCGCTGCCTCAACCAACTGGGTTTCAACTTCAAAAATATCCACCGCCTTTTTACGTTTGGTCGGTGTTGAAACAATCACATGTAAACGCGCAAGCGGTTCATCGCCAATCTGTGTATAAAAGGCCATCATTTCGCCATCAAAAGCACGCTCAAGAATGGCCTGCATCACCTGACGCAATTCTGTGGTCATGCTATCGCGGGGAATATAGATCAGGCAGGAAACATAACGGTGAAAATCATCCTGACGTACAAAAAGCGCCACACGCTGACGTTCCTGCAAGTTCAGAATGCCAATACTTGTTTCAAAAAGGTCCTGCTGTGAAATCTGAAACAGTTCATCGCGCGGGAATATATCAATAATATGGGCATAGGCCTTGCGGTTATGGCTCCCCGGTGCAAACCCCGCCTTTTCCATTACATAGGCTGTTTTCTGCCGAATGACCGGAATATCGGCAGGTGCCCGGCTGTAGACAGCAGATGTAAACAACCCGACAAAAATCCGCTGCCCGGTAAGCTTGCCCTTATCGTCATAACGCTTTACGCAAATCACATCCATATAAACAGGGCGATGGACCACGGATTTATGGGATGATTTGATAATCATTAACGGCACGTCAGGGTCATTAAAACTTGATTTTTCAGTACCCTGACCGGTTGCCAAAGAACTGATTTCCCCCAGAATGTCCGAATGAGGTGTCGCCAGAATACCGAAAGCCGTATCCTTGATTGGCAAAAACTTCCTGCCTTTGATTTCACAATCACACACACCCAAAAAGGTGAAATGGTCATCATGCATCCATTGCAGGAAGGCGCAGGTTTCCATCCCGCTTTGAGATTTGGGTTCCGGCAAAGTTGCCTTGAGCTCATCAACGCTAGCCTGTGCAAGTTTGCTCATATCCATCCAGTCACGCACCGCTGCATCCCCCTGTTCCATACAGGTGCGCAAATAGTCGGTGATGAACGTCAACTGTTCACCGCTGGATTGGCGGTTCACAAAAAACAACATGTAGGATTCACGGGTACATGCCGTTGGCCAGGATTTGGGCGCTTTTTCACCTTCCGCCAACGTGCCGACCAGATGACCTTTTTCGTCGCGGCACAATTCCAGCACCGGATGGATGGTCAAAAAGATCGTCATATCCTGTTCTGACAAAGCTGACGTGATTGAATCCACAAGGAAAGGACGGTCCGGTGTACATATTTCCACAACCGTATGATCACTTTGCCAACCATGTTCTTCCAGATTGGGATTATAAACGCGAACCAATGTTTTGTTTTCGGGACGTTTGGAAACATAGCGCCAAAAGGCCAGACCAGAGCCGTATATTTCCTCTTCCGGCCTGCTGATCAAATCTTGCGGAGGCACTTTGGCAAAAAACTGCCGCATGAATTTACCCGCATCTGCGCTATCTTTTTTTTGCAGACGTTCATCAATAAGTTTTGCCACCCGCTCAATCAGGTCAGCTTTTTGTTGTTCGGATTTGGAAAGCATTTTATTCATCCCTGTTCACCCATTCTTGTGAGGCGTGATAATTTTGCGAGAATTTTAACCCGCTCTT
Source organism: Terasakiella sp. (assembly GCA_050297075.1). Classification (GTDB taxonomy): domain Bacteria; phylum Pseudomonadota; class Alphaproteobacteria; order Rhodospirillales; family Terasakiellaceae; genus Terasakiella. The sequence continues at coordinate 273 of JBNKSC010000013.1, read as the reverse complement.
TAGAGGCTAGGAAATATTCACCAAATTACAAGTAAATAGATGATATTTATTGCAATATTGTAAATATTTGCTGCTTTCTTCTTATTTCAGAGCTTTTGTTTGCCCATATTTCCAAAATCTCTACGAAAAACAGCTCAGAGCCTGACCCAAAAGTAGTTGAGTGATTACAGTTACTTATGATTCTATCGGTTTGCTACAACTGATGGAGAATAATAATGGCTTGGACAGCAACCACTCGCCCTGATTATGACCGTTCATCTTGTCGGTATGCAA